>JAWSUY010000021.1:0-64420 GCA_033852175.1 Agarilytica sp. | reverse complement strand
GGAAAAGCTTGACCACATCAGAGACGGGAAAGCGGGAGACGGGAAAACGGGGGGCGGGAGAACGGGAGACGGGATACTGAGGTAAAAGCTAATGGTTAGTTCTATGCGGGAAGAAATGTTTAGGGCTTTTAAAAGCCCTAAATAAAATTAACTTGATTGTAATTCTATCGGATTACCATCGCGATCAAACACAATATATCGGCTAACATTTCCTGTTTCGACATCGTTTGTCATGCTGTTTAAAAACGGATCGGCTTCTTCCGTTGTAGGAGCAACGCCGTTGTGGCCACTAAGGCTTGCTATAAAAACAAAGTGCCAGTCTTTATTGACCGAGTCAGCTTCTGTCACCAAGGACTTAAAGTTGGGGATCTCACTTGGTAGTTTGTCGACACACATAACCGGGGTGATGGTGCCGCGTTGGTGTTTTTTACTCTTCTTAGGATTCTGGACTTCTGCATTGGCAAAAAGGAGGATAAAGCGCTGGGGCTGATCTTGCTCGCCAGACATCTTAAGGAGGTCGTTAAACTTTTCAATCATCGGGATACTCGTTAGCTAGTGATTCTGCGGCGGATGTTACCCTGTTTTCGGCTTTCTCTCTATCAGACAAACCTGTCCGGTGATAGAAAGCTGGCGTTTTCACTGCATCAGCCTATTCAAAAGGGGCGCCATGGCCTTTGCCCAAAGTTGGAAGCCTTCTGTGCTTAAATGCAGCCGATCCGGCATCAGGCGGGTGTTGAGCACTCCTTTGTCGTCGACGTAAGCTTTGCCCATATCCAAAAAGAAGACCCGCTTTCCATCCGCCAGCTTAGCGATCCGGCGGTTGATATCGACGTTTAGTTTTCGATGGTTATTGTCTGGTAACAGCTTCATCGGCAATATCGCCAGCAAGAGCACTTTAGTTTGTGGCAGGCGTTGTTGGAGTTCGGCCAGAATTGTCTTGATCGCCAAGGCCGTATCATCAGCGTCATCAAACCGTTGGCCGGTGTTATTCGTGCAGATTAGCAGCACAGCCACTTTCGGAGCGATGCCATCGATAGCCCCGTTTTGTAGTCGCCAAAGCACATGTTCTGTTCTATCTCCGCCAAAACCAAGGTTGAGCGCATTCATATGACGGTAGTGTTGGTTCCATACGGGCAAGCCGGAATTTTCTTTTTCTCAGCTATGGGTAATCGAATCCCCGATAAATACAAGGTCGATTGGACCTTGTTTGGCCTCCTCGATCTTTAAGTGATGCCGAGGTAACCACCATGCCTTAGACCGTTCAGCCGTTTGTTGTATTGCCTGTGCGGCTCTTGGTGTTTCGGGTACTTCAGATGCTTCGGGGCGCACAGAGGCTGGTTCGCAGCCAATAAACAAAAGAAGTAATAGGGAGGCTAAGCCCAACGAGAAACAAAATCGGTAATTCATAGCGTTCCTTTTGATCGTCAATGGCTATGCGTAAGGTGAGGGCGGCGTGATTAGACTTTCAAATCAAACGCAAATGAACTGCAGAAGAGCGGGAGTATATTACTGAGCGTAGGGTGATAATCATTAATCATTAATCATTCGGCTATGACTGTGACTATGGATATGGATATGGATATGGATATGGATATGGATATGGATATGGATATGGATATGGATATGGATATGGATATGGATATGGAAAAGGCTACGGACTAAGACCGCAAATCAAATTCATCAGAATCGCCAAGTATATGGAGAATATTGTTCATCGCATGGTGGTCTTGCTTGGCCATTTTTAGGATAGAAAGGTTGAGGGTGGCACCCACAGTGCGGGATTTTATCGTGCACCGAGTAACCTTTGTGTTAGCCCGAAAACGTCGAGGGATGCCTTTATATTTGGCGTGAAATTCGATGGACAAATTTGAGCCCGTGGCAAGGGCTTGGATGAACTCCATGCTGAACCCGCCTGGCCGCACCTGAGTAATCAGACCATTGTGTATCGAGTGGTCACTGATCAACACTCGCGCTTTCCAGTGGACCATATAACAGTGGGTTTCGCTCATGCTTTGTGTTTCTTTACTCGTTCACTTTCAGTGTAGTTAGCAGAGGTTGGCTTGTACAGATTTCGAACGTGAATGCGGGCCTCAAGAGTCAGTTGTCACGCTTCAGGCACCGAGACAAGTCTCCCTTGCTATTGTGTGGCCATCCATAAACGGGATCGAAGGGGGCGCGTTTTTTAAATGTCAGGTTTGCACCAAAAAAATGGGCGCTTGCTCATTCCAAGTAACGATATCTTATGGTGTGAAAATTGTCTTTTAAATTCATTGTCAGTAGTTATGTGCGGACACTATTTGAGGTGAACGAGCGTATATATATAGAGAGAACCTGTCCCGCGAGTATTGCGAGGCGGAGTGTTTTTCCTAATGTCGTATTCTTAGAGGCGCAAAGCCGCTGCTCAGGACATTGTTTGGTGCTCGGAGAGGCGGGAGCATACCATGCCAGTATGACTTTTTAGGCGCCATGAATATCGGTTTTGACTGAAGGCCTGTTCATTACAAGCCTTTTCATTATGGTTCTATTAATTATTGATCGAGAGCGCAGTGTTATCTACGCCTGCAAATTAAACTCATCAGAGTTGCCGAGCACCTGAAGTATATTGTTCATTGTATGGTTATCTTGCTTACTCATCTTTATGGTCGCAAGTTTGAGGGAGGCGCCGATGCTCTGGGATTTAACCATGCAATAGGTAACTTTTGTTTTGGCACGCAAACGCCGTAATTGACCATCGTGTTTGACGTGAAACTCGACAGATAACGTTGAACCCGTGGAAACCGCTTGAGTAAACTCCATACCGAATCCTCCTTTTCGCACCTGAGTGATCAGACCTTCATGCATCGTGCGGTCGGAGATTATCACGCGTGCTTTCCAGTGGACCATATAGCTGGGATTTTCGCTCATGTTTCGTACTTCTTTAGCCGTTCATTTTGAGTGTAGTTAGCCGAGGTTTCCTTGTACAGAATTTGATTTCTAATTTGTACTGGTTTTTATCCACATGGATGAAAACTGTAGGGGTATGTGAGTGGTGATTTAGATGAGGAGCAACGGTTAAAATAAAATTCAACCATTTAACGCGCTGGTTTTTAATTTGGCGCCATGATCTGCTGCTGGGTATGGCGTTCGAACCATTATGTGTGGCGTTTTAAGCGGTCACAGTAAAATCACATCAAGTGGAATGGAGCCAGGAATATTGGTTTTGGCAAAATGCTACATGAAGCCGCTGTTTTATAGGAAATATACGCCATTGGATCCGCCGCATAGAATCAAACATCAATAGGTCGTTAGAGAAGATTACGCTTGGTTATTACTCTGGTAATGTTTATTTAAAATATATTGATCTGATTAGAGTTGTCTCACGTAAATTCTTGCGTCTGTTATTTTTGTGGCGTTGTTCAATGGAAAATAGATTAGCGAGTTAATAACGTAACACGCTAAAAAATGTTTTTATTCATCTCTATGATTATACTCGCGACAAAATGTTTGGAGCTCCATAAATAAGTCGCCGTATGTGTGTTTGTGGCGGGAACCAACATTTTAAAAGCGCCGCTGTCTGTATAAGATCCCGGTCCCAAACAGCAACCACTAAAAAACTTCCTATATGATTAATAAAAGGATTTATAATGAATAACCTGTTGCAGTCTGCATCCTCAATTCGTGAATCGAAAAATGTTAACGCCGGAAACGGTATAAGAAAAAGACTGTTGGTTATCGTGGCATTTATAGGCTTGATGTTTATATCTGGAAGTGTGATGGCGGGCGGTGCGAGTTCGCTTGGATTCCTTGGCGTGGGCGTGGCGCATGTTATATTGATGTATGTATTTCATTCTCTTTTTCAGTAAGGTAATCATTCGATCGAGATCATTAAATTTCAGAATAATATTGAACTGATGAATGTGTGAGCTAACTGGATTTAGCTATTTCCCGACGCGCCTTCTGTAATACTTTTATGCCTTAACTTATGATCGGGGTTTAGCAATTTCTCCAGTATGTCTTGATTGATGGGTTTACTTAAGTTGTCACTCATGCCAGCGGCATAGCAGGCATACGTGTCTCTCTTAATTGTATTTTCAGTTAACGCGTTAATCGGGGTGTTCCTATATTGCTCCTACTGTTCTATCTCGAGTTTTTTGTATATCTAAGGTTATTCGTAATTATCCGCTTTGATCACTTTGGGGTAGAGAGTCACCTATCTCGAACCAGCTAGCCTTTGAGCCGACGAATATGTGGCGGTCGACGCTTACGTGCTGTGAGGCATCCAGTTCAATACTGCCGAGTGACATGCTGATGGCTTCTTGGTGAGTTTTGGATATCCACAGCATGTTAGAGCCGCAACCTTGGCAGAAGCCGCGCAAGACATTTTCCGATGATGGGAAGTACTTGATTTTAGGGAGGCCTTTGACCCAGCGTAATTGATCTTTTCTGATGTTGGCATAACTACCAAAGGCGGAGCCGTGAGCTTTTCGGCATTGGCTGCAATGGCAGTGTGTACATGAGCCTAGCTCGCCGGTAATTTCAAATTCGACTTCACCGCATAGGCAGGCGCCTTTGTAGGTCATTTACTTCACCTTAATACTTGGATAGTTGAGTTTTGTGGCGGCGGATTTTAGCAAATTTTTGCGTGGGTGAGTGGTTTATCGTGAGGTGCAGTTGGTTTCTATTGCAGACTGTTTTTAGTTTTGGTTGAAGCGTCTAAAGATGATTGGTGGCGCTGGGAGGTACGGGTTGTTCTCTACGGCTTTGGGGGCAGACGCTAGGTTTATGATTTTTGGATATATGGATATAAACAGCTGGCTGAATAAACAACTGTTAGACCTGTTTTTAAAGTCAGAAATTTGGACCGTTCGTACTATCTCTTCTAAGTGAAAAATGTTAATTTAGCCGCCTTGGGTGTTTTTTAGGCGTTAGCTACTGCCTTTTGCCCAAGTAGACCGTTATTAATTATAAAAATATACGTAACAGGGAACTCTCCATGAACGACTCGGCCATTGATTCTCCGGCATCATCACAGCAAACTCAGAAGTTAACATTCGAATTCCGCGGTGACGGATTGGAATACTTCAAAATCTGGATTGTTAATATACTCTTAAGCATCGTTACTCTCGGTATTTACTCTGCTTGGGCTACGGTACGCAACAATCGATATTTTCATTCTAATCTTTATCTCAACGACAGCAATTTCCGATATCTCGCAAAACCGCTTACGATACTGAAAGGCCGCGTTATTGCAATGGCGGTATTCATAGGTGTTGGTGCTGTTAATGCGCTGTTTCCACCTGCCGGAATTATTTTTGGGATAGTGTTGGTTTTTGCTATTCCTTATTTGGTCAACCAATCGCTGGCTTTTAATCATCGCATGTCATCTTACAATAATATTCAATTTCGCTTCAAAGCTTCCTATGGTGAAGCATTTATGGCCTTATTCGTTTGGCCGTTTTTGGGAATGATAACTTTGGGCATTCTATACCCGTTGGCATTTCTAAAAGCTAATGAGTACGTTGTCAATAATAGCGCCTACGGAACCCAGAAATTTACATTTAATGCGACTTACTCAGATTATGGGAAAATATTTTTAGTCTGCCTTGCTATGGCATTGGTTCTTGGTTTGCCAGCTATGCTGATTATGAATTTTGCGCCGAGCCTCAGTGTTATCTCTTCGATTTTAATTTTCTTGCTATATGCCGGTGGATTTCTGTATTTTACCGTGCAAACGACCAATTTATTTTATCGTAGCGTTGCTTTGGCGGATCATGGTTTTGAATCCAATGTTACGATTCAAGGTTTGCTTCAGGTTATATTGACAAACATGTTGCTAACGGCTGTTACGCTTGGCTTATACCTTCCTGCGGCTAAAGTCCGTGCGACTAAGTATATTTGTTCATGTATTACGATGAACGCTAATGGCTCGTTGGATACCTTTACAGCAGCAGAAAAAGAAAACGTCAGTGCTCTTGGTGAAGAGCTTGGTCAAGTCTTCGACTTCGCGATATAACTGATTATGATTATTGCAGGGACCTACTTTGATGGTATCTCCTCTAAGCGTATTGCTGCGCAATTACAGGCGATGCAAAATTCTCCGTTGATGCTTCGTATCTGTCATGAAGACAAAGCGGTTGAAAATGTGCACCTGCAATTTGATAAATTAGATATCGAATCTCGTTTGGCGGACACGCCAAGGGAAATTAATCTCGGTGATGAGAAGCTTTTCATCACCGACGATAATGACGCGGTTGATGAGCTGATTGAGCAGAATAATGGCCCGAATTTTCAAACGGGTTTAGTGTACCGTTTAGAGAAAAATCTGGGGCTTATTGCTCTAGCAACTCTCGTTACGGTTGCGGTTATATATTCAGCTGTTGTCTTTGGAATTCCAAAGTCGGCTGAATATATTGCTTATAAACTCCCTGATTTTACACAGAAACATTTTGGTAGCAGTCTTACGATCTTAGATAAGACGCTGTTGGACTCCAGTGAACTAGATGAAGCACGCCAACAGCATATTCAAGAACTTGTGGCTCCGTATCTTGAAGAGTATGAACATTTAAGTGCTCGACTCGTTTTTCGGTCGGGGATGAAGGCTAATGCACTTGCTCTGCCTGATGGGCATATGGTCTTTACGGATGATTTTGTCAATTTAATCCATGATGACGATGAGTTGCTGGCAGTCCTTCTTCATGAAATTGGCCATCTGCAGTACAAGCATATGATGCGACGAGTATTGCAAGATTCGATGGTTACCCTATTGGTTGTTTTGGTGACGGGTGACCTTGATACAATTGATTTGGTTACTGGTCTGCCGACCATACTATTAGACTTGTCATATTCGAAAGACTTTGAACGCGAAGCGGATCAGTTTTCTTTGGAGCAATTACACAAGGCCAATATTGATGTAGATGCTTTCGCTCGCGCTATGACGAACCTTGAGTCTTACTATATTGACGAGGCTGAGAATCAGTCGAAAAATGAAAAGCGCGGCTATGGGAAAAATATTTCTGACTTTTTATCGACTCACCCCGCTACGGAAGATAGGGTTAAGATGGTGGAAGATTTTAAGAAGTTACATATTACTGAGCCTTGATAAGGCGGATTGAGAGGGGCGGTTAATGGCCCCTTTTCCTGACTGGCGTAAGCGCCATATTTCTCGTTAAATATCCGACACATCATCAAACACAAACTTACTGTTCCGTTTGCTCTTATACCACGTTTTATTCTTTTTCCCTCTTGTTGCGGCCCAGTTTAAAATATCGGGGTATGCATTGGATAAATCTACATGCTCCTTCGTATGGTGCCACTTTGACGGCATAATCATGGCCCAAGGTAAATTACTCTCGGTTTGGTAGTATCGGTCTTGCGTTAAATCCGAATCATCATCGTGCAGGCCAAATTTTCGTTTTGACGCTTTTGAGGTTGGGAAGCGACCGGGAAAGTGGACTTCCAGTAATTCGCCATTATCGAGTACCCGTGAAATAAAACTATTGTAGGGCGGGGCACCCATAACAAGAGGGTCGATGGGAGACTTAAATGTAATGGTGATTGTGTGTAAGTTGCCGTCAACTTTCGGACTTCCCGAGAGTGTATTGGACAATTTAAACCCTGGGGGAGGGGGAAGGGCATCTTCGATTTTATCGATAAGAATAAACAGTGTTTTATTTCCGTCGGCTATTGCTGGTAGTGGGCTGGTTTTTCCTGTGGTTTTAATTGTCGAACTTTCAATGTTGCTGATTGGTGTGTTGATCAGCAATCGAAGAGAGTTGGCGTAGATAGCGCCACGTGCTGTAGGAAGTAAACGATATACAAAATGTTTTACGAGTCCATCGATTTTACTTTCTTCTATGTTGTAATTAAAAACGGCATCATTGAAGTCATAGTCACCTATAATTGGCCATTCATCTTCAAAGGCCATGGTGCCTTGCTCTCCCGATGCGGGCGAATATGAGGTGCTGGTGGTTGGTGTGCTGGGGGTGTCAGCTTGTGATAAAGGATCTGTTGCATAGTAATTGACTTCGTTGCCATCACTAAATCCGTCGCTATCTGAGTCTGCTAGATTGGGGTTGGTGTTGTAAATGTTTAATTCTTCGTTATCGGATAAGCCATCGCCGTCTGTGTCTGCAAGTGTGGGGTTGGTATTGGTTGTGGTGATTTCTTCTTGGTCGGTGTAACCGTCGCTGTCGGAGTCGATTAATGCGGGGTTTGTGTTGAGTTCGGTTATTTCGACATAGTCAGTATAACCATCGTTATCCGAATCCATCGCAAGTGGGTCGGAGTTGTAAATTACAGCCTCTTCGAAATCGCTTAGGCCGTCGTTATCCGAGTCCGCGACTGTGGGGTCTGTTTGGTATATCGCCACTTCTTCTTTGTCTGTAAGCCCGTCATTGTCTGAATCGGCTAGCATGGGGTCGGTGCCCAACAGGGTGGATTCATTAATATCGCTCAGTCCGTCGTTGTCGCTATCGGTGTAGCCGGATGTTATTGATGCGTTACTTAAGGTAATTAGTGTACTTTCTAACGCGATTTCGCTGAGTGTTGGTGCCGTATTGATGTTCAGGTCAAAGGTATAAGAGACGCCTGATAAATTATTGGGCATGGGCTTTTTGTCTGCGCCGATAACGAAATTATTATCGGATAGTGCAACGGCGTTGCCAAAATTATCATTTGCATTGCTGTCAGGCGCAGTAATTTTTTCGAGTTCAGACCAGCTGCCGTCTATGCTTTCAAATATATAGCTGGAACCGGATGCGTTATCTTTTTTTTGCGCACCGACAATAATATGATTTCCGAATACCGCAACCGATGAGCCAAACTGATCGTTTTTAAGCCCGTCGCTGGCCAGCAGTTTTGTTTGGTGGTGCCATTGAGTGCCTTCACGTCGGTATACGTAAGCTGCTCCTCGTTTCTTTGTTCTATTTACCTTTGGGTCATTTTCCATTTGCGCGCCGACCACTGCGTAGTTTTGGGAAATTGCAGTGGAATAACCAAATTCTCCGTTCCGTGTAATCGTGCCTCCTTTAAGGCTAGCTTGACGGCTCCACGTATCGTCGTTACGTTTGTAAATGGTAGCTGAGCCTTCGCGGTAACGGCCGTGTTCATAATTACCAACAATTAAATATTCACCTGACAGCGAAACAGACGAACCGAAACGCCGGTTATTTTCTCCAGACTCAGGGGATATCGTGGTGTCTAGTGCCCAACCAGTGTCGCCTCTTTTAAATATGTACACGGCTCCATCTCGTGATGCGCCTAACCCTTGCGAGCCTACTGCTGCGTAATCGCCTGAGGTACTCACTGTTTCGCCGAATGTGCCGTTGCTGACGGAGTCGGGATTCAATAACTCCGCGTCTTGAATCCAGGCATTATTTTGAAAGTTGAAAATGTAGGCTGCGCCAGTGCTGCTTGCATTGTTTTGTGTGGCCCCGACAATAATGTAATTTTCTGATATAGAAACTGCAGAGCCAAACTGTCGTATGTTGGTGGCGAAGGTGGGAGTGGCCGACAGGCAGGTACTCAATTGCCATTCTTGGTTTTCGTGTTGGTAGACACACGCTTCTCCGTTGCTATTTGCTTGTCCGGGAGCGCCGATAACCATTGTCTTGGTGAATATAGAGACGGCTGTTCCAAATTGTTCATACAGTCCCCCGTCAATTGAGGACTGCTGGCTTTGAAATGTAGGGCTAGCGGATTGAGAGTGTGTAGGCGGACTTGTCATTATCAGCATGAAAATTGTCATTGCAAATACAAGGTAAACAAATGTACGTTGGGCGCTCATCATTTTTATTCCTCAAAATAATAGGAGAGGGTATTGCTTTGGGAAATCGGTATTTCGATTAGGCTGGACAATTGTTCGTTTCTCACAATGTATAACGTGGAGAATTCAGTTGCGACGGTGAGCACGCCTCGGTAACGGTTTGAACTTGTAATGTGACCGCGTTCAATAAGATTGATGGGGGTTTTGGTGTCTTGATCCATATCTGTGTAAATCGCGATATCGTGCTCGTTTTGTGTGTTTGAAAATTGAAGGTTAATGGCCACGTTTCTTTGGCTATCGAATTCGAAGCCCTTATATACCTTGACGATCAAAATGGACTCAATGGCCATTTCCTCTATCTGCTCTTGGCTGGGTCCTGATGGCGTTGGTGTTGGGCTTACGTTAATCTCTGATGTTATGTCGGCGCTTTCGTTGGCTTGTTCTGCTCCACCGCAGGATATAAGAATTGTTAGGGTTAGAGAAAAAACGATTAAGTTGAAAACAATTTCAGAAAAATATGATCGTATGCTTTTCATGGTTCGTACTTTCCTCCTAGCTTGAATAAACCCGTTTTATAATATGTTGTCGAAATTTATACTGAGTGAAGTAGAGAGAGTAGATATGCAATGCATGCGCCATTTACTGTTTAATGATGTTTTTACTTTGTACATGGGAAATATTTCGTTTCTTATCAGTTTGTTAGGGTTTTCGGAATCAATTTTTGTGGGTTATTATTTCGGTTGTTTAATATTTTCTGGTAATTAAACGATTGCATATTGATAAAGTGTTGCGTGTTGATTCGCATTGTGCGACTCAACACCTTAAGTGGTAAATGGGGTGGGTTATTTTTACTTAGACGTAATTCGTTTATCTAGGTGTGTGCTTATTCGTTACGGGTATTTCCTCTAAGCAGCCTTTAAGAGGCTATACTTAAAGGATGATCCTTATGAATTCCTAAGGGATTTCGTTGTTGATGACAGCGATTGGGAATTGTTTTCTGGAGGCTGTATGACGGAAGATTTTGATAACCCCATGGGGCTGGATGGTTTTGAGTTTGTGGAGTTTTCAGCACCGGAGCGCGGCGTTCTGGAACCAGTATTCGAGGTGCTGGGTTTCAGTCTTGTCGCCCACCATCGTTCAAAGGATGCTGTCCTCTATCGTCAGGGGGATATCAATTTTATTATTAACTACGAAGTTAATAGTAGCGCCTTTTATTTTGCGGAAGAGCATGGCCCCTCGGCCTGTGGTATGGCCTTCCGGGTTAAAGATTCCCACCAAGCATATGAGCGCGCTTTATCGCTAGGCGCACAGCCAATTGAGATACCAACCGGGCCGATGGAGCTGCGTCTGCCTGCGATACGGGGTATTGGGGGGGCGCCGCTCTATTTGATTGATCGCTATTTACCGGGCAGTGCAATTTACGATATCGATTTTGAGTACGTAGAGGGCGTTGATCGTCATCCGGTAGGCTGTGGATTCAAACTGATCGATCACCTGACCCATAATGTATATCGCGGCCGGATGGGGTTTTGGGCCTCTTTTTATGAGCGAATATTCAACTTTCGACAGATTCGTTACTTCGACATAAAAGGCGAGCATACAGGGCTTCTTTCTAAGGCTATGTCAGCACCCGATGGTTTAATTCGTATTCCGCTTAATGAAGAAGCTCCTAAAAGCGCAGGTCAAATTGAAGAGTTTTTAATGGCCTATAACGGGGAAGGCATTCAGCATATCGCCTTTTCGTGTGACGATATTGTTGCATGCTGGGATAAATTAAAGGCGCGTGGTTTAGAGTTTATGAAGCCCCCACCGGATGCGTATTATGAAATGCTGGAGGAGCGTTTGCCGAACCATGGTGAGTCTGTTGATGAGTTAAAGCCTCGGGGTATTTTGATGGACGGCAGCACGGATAATAATGATCCGCGTTTGTTGTTGCAGATTTTTTCTCAGCCTTTGGTTGGCCCGGTATTTTTTG
Source organism: Agarilytica sp. (assembly GCA_033852175.1). Classification (GTDB taxonomy): domain Bacteria; phylum Pseudomonadota; class Gammaproteobacteria; order Pseudomonadales; family Cellvibrionaceae; genus Agarilytica. The sequence goes on along the minus strand of JAWSUY010000021.1, from coordinate 52,703 downwards.
AGTTTATTCAGCGGAAAAAAGATGAAGGTTTTGGCGAAGGGAATTTTAAAGCCTTGTTTGAATCGATAGAGCGGGACCAGATACAGCGAGGGTTTGTTTCGGGCGATGATTAGTGGCTTTGAATCCCGTTATGGGGCTTTGTGTACGACGTGTCTTGTGAGTTTACTTCGACGAATAGGCGGTACGGTCTAGAGTCAACATTGATACCCCTAACATATCAATGTAAAGAGGCAGATTAATGCTAAAAAGAATCCATCACGTTGCATACCGCTGCCATAACGCAAAGGAAACGGTTGCGTTTTACCAACGTGTTTTGGGCATGGATTTTCAATTAGCTATTTCCGAAGATAAAGTCCCTTCGACCCAAGCGGATGATCCTTACATGCACGTATTTCTAGATGCGGGCGGCGGCAATGTGCTGGCTTTTTTTGAAGTTCCCAATTCTCCCCCTATGCTAGCGGATGAAAATACCCCGGCATGGGTGCAGCATATCGCCTTTGAATTGAATGATGACGAAAATATATTAGCCATTAAAACACGCTTGGAAAATGAAGGGCTTGATGTACTCGGCCCTGTCGACCATACGATATTCCAGTCGATTTATTTTCATGACCCGAATGGACATCGCCTGGAACTGACGGTTAACAGTGCAAAATCAGGAATGTTAGACAAATTGCACGAAGTGGCACCGGATATGCTGGAAGAATGGGATAAAACCAAGAAGGCTCCGAAGCATGCCGCATGGCTTCATGGGAATTGACATGACACACAGATCCCGAGATTAAAACTTCAGGTGAAGGGCCGTCTTAGCGTTAAGCCTGATTCAAACCCGGATTAACCCAGGATCAGGTAGGTATGGCTAACGCAAAACCAACACTGAACACTCACCGGAGTGGGTATGAAATTAGCATCATTTAATAGCGGACGCGATGGCCAGTTAGTTGTGGTGAATAACGACATGAGTCTTTGTAGGCCCGTTACGGATATTGCCGCGACCTTACAAGCGGCTCTGGACAATTGGGCGTCCTGCGAAGATCAGCTTAATGCGCGGTATCAGGCTTTGGAGAACGGTGATAATACAGGGCAAAAGTTTGATCCTCTGGATTACCACTCACCGCTACCACGGGCTTACCACTGGTGCGATGCCAGCGCCTACGTTACCCATGTTGAATTGGTGCGTAAGGCCCGTAATGCAGAGATGCCAGGCAGTTTTTGGACGGACCCATTAATGTATCAAGGGGGTTCAGATACGTTTTTAGGCCCACGAGAAGACATCCGAATAGCGGACGAAAGCTGGGGTATTGATTTTGAAGCGGAGGTCGCGGTTATTCTGGATGATGTGCCGATGGGAATCGATGCCGTGGATGCTGGGTCTCATATTAAATTAGTGATGTTGGTCAACGATGTGTCGTTACGAAATTTAATTCCCGGTGAGTTGGCCAAGGGATTTGGGTTTTATCAATCGAAACCTTCAAGCGCGTTTTCGCCCGTTGCGGTTACGCCGGATGAATTGGGCGAGTGTTGGCGTGACGGGAAATTACATTTACCGTTGCGTGCGAGTTTGAACGAACAGCTTATCGGGTCTCCCAATGCGGGTGTGGATATGACGTTCAATTTTCCGCAGTTAATTGCCCATGCGGCGAAATCACGTGATTTGTGTGCGGGGACAATCATTGGCTCCGGTACAGTTTCGAATAGTGATCGGAAAAGTGGGTCGTGCTGTTTGGCTGAAATTCGAATGTTAGAAATTATAGCTAATGGGAAGGCTTCAACCGAGTTTATGAAATTCGGTGATCGTATTCAGATTGATATGTTAAGCCCTGAAGGTCAGTCAATTTTTGGCTGTATTGATCAGCGTGTACGGTTTTATGATAACTGATTGTTGAAAGCCAATTGTGAAAACTAAATTATGAGAACTAAATTATGGAAAGTAACGTGAGTAATGAACGCTGATGAACCCGTAAAATTATACAGCTATTTTCGCTCTTCGGCGGCTTACCGAGTGCGAATTGCGCTTGCGATCAAAAATCTTCCGGTTGATATTATCCCTATCAATCTTGCGGAGGGGGAGCAACGATCGGATGATTATTTGTCAATTAATCCTCAGGGGCTTGTGCCGGCTTTAGCGGATAAGAACTTAGTCTTAAACCAGTCACTTTCGGTCATTGAATATTTGGAGGAAGTCTACGGCGATTATCGCCTGTTGCCGGGTAACGCGATAGAACGTGCCCAGGTGCGAGGCTTGGCCCAGCAGATTGCGATGGATGTGCATCCGCTTAATAATTTGCGCGTACTTAACTATTTGAAAAATGAATTGAATGTTTCGGAGGCTGACAAGACTCGCTGGTATCAGCACTGGATAGCCGAAGGCTTTAGCGCTTTAGAACGGACTCTTGAAATCAATCTAAAAATAGGCTCTGAAAAATATGAGGTTAAGAATAACGAGGTAAAATATTGTTGGAAAAAAACGGTCACACTGGCAGATGTTTGCTTGATTCCTCAGGTCTTCAATGCCCGTCGATTTGGCTGTGATCTAGAACCTTACCCTTTGATCCAGGCTATTGATCGGCACTGTTGCCAGTTGTCTGCGTTTAAGCGTGCGCACCCTGAATCGCAAATCGATTCGAAGGTTCGGTTGGAGTAATGAGCGTGAAAGACAATAAATCCAGCCAGCAAGAAACCATAAATACATTGCCTCGGCATTTACAGCCTTTTGTCGCCTTTCAGGATTACAGTTTATATACCGCTCGGGATCATGCGGCGTGGCGTTTTTTGCTCGCGCAATTACGCGAAAACTTATCGAAAACAGCGCTGCCGGTTTATTTGGAAGGCTTGGATAAAACGGGGATATCGCTGGACTCTATTCCGAAAATAGAAGACATCAACGATAAGCTCAGTGCTCTAGGTTGGCGGGCGGTAGTGGTGGATGGCTTTATACCCTCTGCGATATTTATGGAGTTTCAAGCCATACGTGTATTGGTAATTGCAGTCAATATGCGCAGCTTTGAACATATGCTTTACACCCCTGCGCCCGATATAGTCCATGAGTCAGCAGGCCATGCTCCTTTTTTAGTGGACGTGGATTATGCAGAGTTTTTGCAGGCGGTGGGTGAGTTGGGTATGCGTGCTGTTGCCAGTAAAGGGGATTTTGATGTTTATGAAGCAATTCGTCGTTTATCAATTGTTAAAGAGTCAGCGAAATCTTCCGCGCAGGATATCGAGGATGCGTCTGAATGCTTGACTATTGCCGTGGAGAGTAATAATCCGCCTTCAGAAATGGCGTTGTTATCGCGCCTGCATTGGTGGACGGTTGAGTACGGTCTGGTCGGAAAGCCTGATAACTATTACTTATTTGGCGCTGGCCTTTTGTCGTCTCTGGGGGAGAGCATAAATTGCCTTGATGATGAAAAAGTTAAAAAAATACCTTTAACCGTCGATGCAATCGAAACGGCCTATGATATTACTTGCGAGCAGCCCCAGCTTTTTGTCACCTTAAATTGCCGTCATTTGAGTCAAGTGTTGGCGGAGTTCGGCAAGCAAATGTGTTGCAATGTTGGCGGTCTGGTCGCAATTGAAAAAGCGATTAGCAGTGAATGTATCAATACGGCGCAGCTGGATAGTGGGGTGCAGATAAGTGGTGTCTTTTCCAGTGTTCATACCGATGCAGTGGGTAATATTAGTTATTTGCAAGTCCAGGGCCCTACTCAATTAAGCTACGATGATGCGCAATTAGAGGGGCAGGGAAGTGAATACCATAGCGCCGGATTTGGTACTGCAATTGGCAAGTTGCAAGGGTTTGAACGCTGTCTTTCTAGCTACACGATCGATGAATTAGCGCGTCATGGTATTAAAATCGGCCATCAAGCAGAGTTGGTTTTTTTGTCGGGTATTCGGGTGAGGGGTGATTTGAAACAGGTATTACGGAAAAATCAAAAAAATGTTCTGTTTAGTTTTTCCGATTGTACGGTTACTACGGTAGCAGGCGTCGAGCTGTTTAAGCCTGCCTGGGGAATTTATGATATGGCGGTGGGTGAATCGGTATGCTCTGTTTTTGGAGGCTCCGCTGACCCGAGTCATTGCCCCCTTTATGCGGTGCCGTCTCGGGCTGGAGCTTTCTCGCCTCCTCCCTTGCTCACTCCCTCGCCCCCCTCCTCGCCCCCCTCCTCACTCCCTTCTGAATATGATGAGTACCACCAAAGGTTATTTGAGCTTTATAGCAAGCTTCGCACTTTTCGGAAATGTGTCGATCTCTCTCAACGGGATGTTCAGCGGGTATTGGATGACCTTGAAAAACTTGAAGCCAATAGGGGAGAGGAACAACCTGAATGGCTATTGGTGTTCGAGGCTTTGGAGTTATCTGAGGGTTGTGATTTTACTAACGATTTTAAACAGGTAATTATTGGGCAGTTGAATGCCCATATGAAAAAAAATTCAGATGTTGAGTTGTTGATCTCCCTCGGTTTAACGCGCTTAGGAGTCCGTGATTCTTCACAAGGTTAAATATCGATAGCGTTTTTTTATGAGAGGGTGATATGGCTGTGAATAGTTGTAAATAACAGGTGAATGGTAATCCGGTGTGATATTCATGAAATACGAAAATATGGAATTTATGTGAAGATTATCTAGAGTTTAAAAGGCACCAGCAGGGTTAGGCTGGGTTGATTGGAATTATTTTATTTGTTTGATTTAAATAAAACTAAGCGAGTTACCTATGAGTCGTTCGGTATGTATAGAGGTTGATAATCAATACCTGCATTTTTCGGCGGCGCATTTTACTATATTTACAGCGACAGAACGTGAGCGTCTGCATGGGCATAATTTTACGGTAAGCGCAAAAGCACAGTCTGAATTACAAGCAGATGGCTTAACGTTCAATTATCAAGTTCTCAAACAGTGCTTACGCGATATTTGCGATAGCCTAGATGAATACACGTTGATTGCTGGTCACTCGCCGCATTTGCACATTACCGAAGAAGGTGAGTATTACGCCGTTACGTTCAACGACCAAAAAATGCTGTTACTGCAATCAGACAGTTTATTGTTGCCCCTGCATAATATTACCCTCGAAGAACTGGGCTACTACGTTATTCAGCGTTTAATTGAAGATGGATTGTTTGAAAAACTGGTGATTAGTTCGCTGGCGATTGCCGTGGCTTCTGGCCCTGGCCAGCGAATTATCAGTGTTTATCAACCATAAAATTACTGAGTACCAGTCGGTATGCTGGGAGTGTTGAATATGAATAGAGTAATCCCAAAACTATTAATTGTTACCGGCGCCAGTCGCGGTATTGGCAAAGCCATCGCGAAGAAGTTTTTGAGTAACGGGTACAGTGTCGTCAATCTTTCCCGAACGCCATGCTCGTTGGACGATGTGATTAACATTCACTGGGATCTAGCTGAAAACGAATGGTCAAGTGAGCTGACCAAAGAGCTTTATAAGTTTGCGGATCAAGCCGAGCAGGTGTGCATTGTTCATAATGCTGCGAAATTTGTCGCGGATAGTATTGAGGATGCCAGCCCAGACACGCTACGAGAAGTGTTGGAGGTGAACGTTGTTGCTCCTCAGCGACTTAATCGCTTGCTGCTGCCTCACTTGTCATCTGGATCATCCATTCTTTATATCGGTTCAACGTTGGCCGAAAAGGCTGTTAGCAATCGATTTTCTTATGTGGTGAGTAAACATGCCAGTATCGGCATGATGCGCGCGAATTGTCAGGATCTTGTGTCCAAGCAGATTCACACTGCAAATATTTGCCCTGGCTTTACCCATACGGAAATGCTGCAACAACATTTTGAAACCAACCCTGAGGGTCTACGTGATTTGAGCAAACAAATGGTTCTTGGTCGTCTTGTTGAGCCTGATGAAATAGCGAAGCTTGTGGTTTTTTGTGCAGAAAATCCCGTTGTGAATGGCTCGGTCTATCATGCGAATCTTGGCCAGGTTGAACGTTGAGTTAGTTTTGTTTTTCTATCCATAGTCATTTCTGAAGGCTTACCTATTTAAAGCGTATATCCAATTGACGTGTGATTGGCACGTAAAAAGTCGTGGTGATCTCCCCCTTTGTGTTTCAAAATGTTATCGTCTGGTAATCGCTTTTGTCGGCGTTTTTACTATATTTTCGGCATGAGAAATTATGTACTGGCGTTTTATGATTCGTTGCTTCCGAAAGACACCATTAATGGGTCGTTTGTCGGCTGTAAAAAGATTAATTAAATGTCACGTTTTTAAGTAGAGGTGAATAATTTAACGTCGAAAATATTAAGGCGCTTAAAATGGTAAAGAACTGAATACAGTCAATTAATGAAACTTGGGGGTGTGTAGATGTCAAACTTTTACCGTTGTATCCTAGTCGCTTGTGTTTTATTTTTCGTTTCGTGGTCGACGGCTTGTTCGCGCAGTGTAGCCGGAGACAGTGTGGCTGGCGACAGTGACACGGCTCATGCATCTAACGGCGCACAAGGAATGCCGGGCGCGCAGGGCGTGTTTGACTTTAAGCCGAATGATTGGATTGCAAAAGAAAAGAGTTGGTGGAAAGACACTGATGGCGTGAACCCTGGTGTTGCAGGGTGCCACATTGGTACGGATGCGGAGGGTAAGCCCAATGGACGGATGTTTGGTGAGGCTTGTTCGCCTGGAGGCATTTTAGTTGAGTCAAATCCAGGTAAGGGCGAGCTGCACAGTCATGAAAATGATACCGGACACCCTGATACCTTCGATTGCAATGATTGGTGTGTCGGGAATGGTGAAAAAAGTGGCATGTGCAAATCGGCCATGGCGCCTCCGTGTGAACAATCGGCCTTGTGTGTTTGTTTAACGTAGCAGATTGTTAAAAGTGGAGCGCTAAAGAATAGAAACTATTGATGAGCGGGTATAGCAATATGTTCAGTCGTTTAATGAAAGCTTCTAGAAAGATAACGGATAATCCATTCACTAATATTGTTGTGGGTTTGGTTTTGCTGTATTCCGGTGTTTCGGAATCCTTGGATGAATTTAACGAGATCGAGGGGTTCCGTCTTGGCGTTCACCACGGGGTTGTATTTTTTGCCATATTACATCTTATGAAAAGCCTGCATGAGGTGGCTGACGCTGCTGAACGTTTTCAACGATTAGAGACAAAAGAGTAACATGTGCCGTTGCAGTCAATAATTGATAGGGGGTTGATTCTCCCATTTTGGATATTAACATTAAGGAATAATTATGAGCATATTAAAAGGACAATGCCTTTGTGAAAAAGTTGTTTACGAAATTCATGGAAAATTAGGACCGATATACCATTGTCATTGCTCCAAATGCCGAAGGTTTCATGGCGCTGCATTTCGTACTCGGGCATCGATTGAACGTTCGCAATTCATTTGGATAAAAGGTGAAGATAACCTTACTGATTATGCTTCTTCCGATAATGTCACCAAAAGTTTCTGCAAAACCTGTGGATCACCTATCGTCAGTTGTTATAAAAACAAGCCCGAGGTGCTGGGGATTCCGCTTGGAGGCCTTGAGGGGGATATGGGAAGAGAGCCCGAAGCGCACATCTTTACAGCTTCTAAGGCGAGTTGGTATAAAATCGTCGACGACTTGCCCCAGTATGGAATCTGGCCGGGTAATGAAGAGCGCGTTAGGCGGACGACTAGCGAGTCAAAAAGTCTGGTCGGTGCTGGCGAATCTTATGAGTCTGGCGAGACCGGTGAATCGAGTGCTTCAATAGCAACGTGAGAAACATTCGTGACCTGGGTATTTCAGACATCCTTATCGTCGGGGTGGCGACCTATAACTCTGTTGAATCCACGGCGCGTACAGGGGGTGATTTAGGCTTTTATGTTACCGTCATAGGCGATGCTTGCTATACCTTTGGGAAAAATTATTTCGATGGTAACCCTAAAGCTGCTCAAGACGTGCACGCGATGTCACTAGCCAATCTTGACGAAGAATACGCTGCGGTTAAACGCTCTGAAGCCTTTCTTTTCGAGATTGAAAACAGTTAGGGTTATTATTTTTTACCGTTTCTTCTCTTACGTCGCATGGCTGTCGCTGCGGTGCGTTTTCCCGTTGTTTATTTTCTTTCGTACTGTTGTCCATTCGGTCTTCTTTTTGTTCCTGTAATTTCTTTATTTCGGCCTCCCGCTTTTGGAATCATAAACGTGTAATTACTTAACAATTGAGCGCTTGGAATCTTCAGGTTAACGCGTTGACGCCCTGATTATTAAATATTGACGCCATCATGGAGTTTGTCGTGACATATTTGGCGCTTTTCTCTCTGGCGAGACTAGGCTTAAAATCTCGACAACCACGTTTATTCGCTTTTACCTTTATGAGGGAAGTATATGAGATTTGTGAAACCTCTTTCTGCCTATCTGTTATTCCTTGTCTCAGTGACTTTCAGTTCTTCATTGCTTGCTGTTGATACTTCTCGTTTCAGCTATGACTATTGGATATCCCCATCCGGCAGTGATGACGCCAAGGGTAGCCGTGATGAGCCATTTAAAACATTACATAAAGCTAGGGATGTGATTCGTGCCCATCGGTCGGCTGGTCACCACAAAAAAGATTATGTCGTGAAATTATATGGTGGAGAATATCGACTAGATGAAGCTTTAGTCCTAGAACCTAAAGATTCAGGAAGACCGGGGTCTGAACTCGTGTTTAAGGCTGTCGCGGGTGAGTACCCGATGATTATGGGATCAAAGGCGGTTAGTGGTTGGGAGTTGTATGACACTGCATCGGGAATATATCGAGCACATGTAGGAAAGGTGAGCAGTCGCCAGTTGTACATTAATGACGCCCGAGCGCAGCGAGCGAAAACGGCAGACTACCCTGCGGGCTTTCGACCGACTTATGTCGACATTCCCATTGGCCCAAAACGCCGTGATGGTGTTCCCCCAATGTTACCCATAAAAGGGGGGATTGAATTTGTCAGTACTGATTTAAACGCAAGCGGATGGAAAGACCCGTCAACATGGAAGTCTCCAAGTGATGTAGAGGCGGTTATTATTACGCAATGGAAAATGATGCGTGTCCCTGTACATTCAGTATTGGCTTATAAACCAGATCCCATTTTTCAGCCGGATGATGAGCGTGGCCTAATAAAAATGCAGGAGCCTGCATGGAGCAATGCTAATCTTTATTTGGGAGGCAAGACTAAGGAGGAGCCCAGCTTGTGGAGTTTCTGGCAGGTCACTTACTTTGAGAATGCTTTGGAATTTCTTGATACGGCAGGGGAGTGGTATCTTGAAAAGTCTTCAGGGTATTTGTATTACAAGCCGACGCTAAAACAAAAGCGTCATATGAATACATTAAAAGCTGAGTTGGCTTTACGTGACCGCTTGATATTTGGAACGGGTAAAATGGGTGATCCTGTCAGTCATATTCGTTTTGAGGGCTTACATTTCGCCTATACAACCTGGATGGAGCCGAGTGGTATTAATGGTTATGTTGCCGATCAAAGTGGTTTTCGGGTGCTAGGGAATGGCCACAAGCCGAACATCACCGGTCATGAAGAACACGTTAACCCTACGCCGGGTAATCTTCAGTTTAATTACGGTCATTATATTGCCTTTGTGAACAATAAGTTTAGTCATATGGGAGCGGTGGGCTTGTACCTCGCTACAGGAAGCCAGCATAACCGTGTGGAAGGGAATGCCTTTCATGATATTGCCTCGGCAGCGATTCAGTTAAGTGGTGTTGGCAAACCGGATCATCACCCGAAAAAGAAAAATCGCAAATATCAGATCAGTAAACACAATAAAATTCACAACAACGACATTCATTACGCTGGCGTGGAGTATGTCGATGCAGCGGGAATTTTTGTCGGGTTTAGCGAACATACTGAAATCACACATAACACCATTATGCATGTGCCGTGGTCGGGCATTGCCATGGGGTGGGGATGGGGTTTACTTGACTACCCTGGCTTTCCGGGGGTTGGCGGTGCTGTTGTGGGCGAGTGGGGGACTTACAAAGCGCCCACGCCCAACCGTCATAATAAAATTATTGGAAACCGAATCGAAAATTTCTTGGAGGTGGTGTGGGACGGCGGAGCTATTTATACAACGGGTTCCCAGGGTACTTCTATGGGCAACGCCTTACTGATAAAAGATAACGTGGCGGCTCATAAACGTCCCACTGGTGGTGGAAATATCTTTTATACCGATGGAGGTAGCCGCTATATAAAGTTGGTTAACAATGGCCAGTACGATAACCTAAAGGGAATCGCTTACTTTGGCCCTGAACCGAACAAAGATGATCCGTTGCCCACCAACCGAATTTTACCGCTCATTAATGGCTTACCATATGGCGCGGACAGTGGCGGTTGCCGCACCTATGGCGATATTGTCTTTAAAGATAATTATGTTATTGAACCCAGTTTTTATGATATTTGTCCTTACAGTCAAGACGGGGTGAAATATCCGGTTAACCTGACATATGAATATATCCCAAAGGATATTTTGGAGGGTGCGGGGATTGTTCATCGGGATCATTTGGTGGAGCATTCTGTGGGGCATAGGGAGAAATAATCGCGCTAATAAATTAGTGATAAAAGAGCACTTATGATCGATACACTTGGGCATCTATTTGATATGCCAGCAAGGATATTCTTCGGATATGGAGCTCTGTGAATAGGCGTTTCATAATGATAGTTCGGAATTCTCCACTACCGAATTCTTGTGGAAGGAGTTTTTACTCAGAGGGAATGTTGTGAATTCGGTTTGGTTGTTCATCGGGTTATAGGGGGGTGTGGCGTGAAGGAGTTCTTGGTGGCGCACATTTTATTTTGTAAGCGTTTAATATTTCGATACTCTCTAGGTGTTTAGTGGTTGCTCGATATTTTGTCTAAGAAACTAGGCTTATATTTCTTTCTTTTTTATTTTATAGAGCTATTTTTATTTGTGTGTTTTATCTTTTTTGCGCTGGAAATTTCTCGGATTCTGGATGATCGTTAGTTGCTGGTTCCCTGCTGGTTCCCTGCTGGTTCCCTGCTGGTTCCCTGCTGGTAAATAGTTTCGTGAATCCAAAGAGGCTGGTTGCCTAGCGCGAATGGCTGTTTGAACACAGGATCAATGGGACGTGGGTTGAGGTGATGTTGAAAAATTGGCTTGAGGAACGGATTGAGGTTTGTTTCTAAAATCCACCTCAAGTCTTTTTTAAATCCCACGCTCCATCCAATAAAATAAACAATATAATACCAACAAAGAGAACTACTAAATGATAATTGAAATTTCAAAAACGACGAATACTGCTTCGATTGTTGGCGGAGACGCTGGGCCTGGAACTGGCGATCCTCTGGGACAGGGTAATAATTATAAGTGGTCTTTAGCGATTGGCGATATTGAGCCCGATCATGGGAATCGTGAAATTGTTATGCAGACTCTCGCCGGTGTTATGGCTGTTATTGGTGGAGTTGCCCAAACCACGTGTCAATCTGTCTCATTAAACGGCTCTGGTGATTACGATGGTGTGCACTTTGCTTATGGTGGTTCTAGTGAGCTTACCGTGGGTACGGGGCAGCTTCAGTCGATTGGTAGTGAGATAGACTTTAGTTCAGTGGAAGACCCAGGTTTTGCCGAAATTAGTAAACTTCCCCTTGGTCGATTTTTTGCCGCTCCTGTGGGCAACGTCACTTCTCGTGCGCTAGTGATTAATATTATTGAAGAGATTATTATTGATTCTACGAGCGGTATGCCGCTCTAAAAAATTTGAATCTACAGGGGGGGGGACGGGACGGGAGACGGGAGACGGGATACGGGATACGGGATACGGGATACGGGATACGGGATACGGGAGACGGGAAGCTGGAGACGGGAAGCTGGAGACGGGAAGCTGGAGACGGGAAGCTGGAGACGGGAAGCTGGAGACGGGAAGCTGGAGATGGGAAGCTGGAGATGGGAAGCTGGAGATGGGAGAATCGATGGTGCCAAGAAACAGGCATCATTGATGTCCACTATGGCTGGTTCAGAGGCGGGCTTGCGGATAATGTCCTTCCCAGAATAGAATACAATCCACGCAAATCAATGATTCTGATCTCATGACCTTTAATCTGGGGGGTAATCCATGAACTCATCCCTCCAAAAGCCATTATCAGTTACTATTCCAAGCAGAACAGGCTGATCGTAGCGTCTAGGAATAAAAATAGAGAACGTGAGAATAGTTCGAATTGCCGAGAGCTTTGTTCCTCGATCATTCCCAGGTAAGACACCAGTTGCGATAAATCGCTCATCCACCCCAAATTTTAAGGACGGTACATGATTACTTTTGAAAGCTTATGGAAAAACTTCCCGGTCAAGGACGAGGTAAAAAAGCAGTGTACAAATAAACAAAAGGACAGCAATAGTCCATTTAGTGATTATTGCGCGATACTGCTCAGCGATTGTTTTATTAAGTCAGGGATTGATATTGGCAATCTAAGCGCAACACGATGCTGGTCTCACTCGGGTGAAAAACACATTCTTTTGGCTGAACAATTTGCTAAGGCATTGGAGTCAAATACACCATTAGGGTTAGCTAAAATGAAAAAAGTGACGCCAGAGTCATTTCAGGGTGAGCTGTCTGACAAGACCGGAGTAATCTTTTTTAAAGATTACTGGAAGAGAGGTAGTGAAAGTTTTGAATCGCGTAGTGGTGATCACATTGATTTATGGAATAAAGATCAAATTACGGGCAGTGGAATGTTGATGAGATCTATTTATGAGTTTTTTGGTGCGGTCTCCGATTTAAACGAAAGTAAAGAAGTGTGGTTTTGGGAGGTTAAATAATCATTGAAGAATGTCACACGTTCCATAATCGCTATAGTTATCTGCTCGTGTTTAAATATCGCAATATTTTTAGTTGCGTATAAGACGCTTGTATTCCCGTTTTTACACGAAGATCAGCGAATGGATAATGCTCCCTATATTTTCTTTTATGTGATACCTGGCTTTGTTCTGGCGGCAGTTGTGGTGATTTTAATTAGTTCTTTTTGCCGGTCAATGGGGTCCATTAATCGAGCCCCTTTAGACTCTCCTGAAAAATAAATATACAGGGGCAATGAAGCGTTAGGATTCAATGATTAGTCGAAAACTATGCAGAGTTTCAATATTTATATATGTCGTTTCGTTACTACTTCCAATCCATGGAATTTGGTTCGGCGGTGCGATAATGATGCTAGCTTCGGTTTTTGGAGCTGTAATCATTATTGCCGTTGTTGGCAGTGAGGCGATTCGATCCCCTGAAGGTGCACTTGGTATGTTCGGCTTCTTGTTGCCGTTCTCAAATGTTGCATTCATTTTCTGTGTTGTACGATTCGAAAAGTTATATGCATTATTGACGCCGTCTACTATATTGTTGTTTTTGTCTACTGCTTTTTCATTTTGTATAGCTATCGTTATGGTGTTTCAGGGGTTCTGGGAATTTTATTTGTTTATCGTCTGGTCCTTGTCCTTTGTGTTACTAACAACGGCCATTATTATAAGGTGGTACGGGCAATAGCAGTGGTGAGGCTGGCCCGATTAAGCTACCGTGTTGATAAAAAATCTGTTCGATAGCATTGAATAACTAAGTGCCAGTATAGATTCCGTTCAATTTACCTATTATTTATCAAGAAAACTATGAGTGAAAAACCTGAAAAAATAGAAGAGTGGGCTGATGAGGCTTATGTCTCCTTAGAGAAAGCGCTAATGCTCTTTAAGGAGGAGTTTCCTGCTCCCACGGAAGATCAGAAAATGGAGCTGGTTAAATTTGCAACGCCTTTCGCGGCCATGAATCGTGATATTCGAGATGACGGTGTTGTTAAAGAGGCCTACAATTACGTCCTCAAACAATTGGATGAAGAACTCGAGGTCGCGGACCCAGATAAAGGGGTTCAGTATTCTACGCTTTTTCTTTTAGCCTACCTTGATAGTCATGTTTCATTTCATCTTCTCGGAGAGAAACAAGCAGAGGATGTAATGGAATATTTATGTGAAAACCGTAAGGTTGACGTAGATATAGGTTAATGGCTGAAAAGGTCGAGAGAGTGGAATGGTTAGAGAATTCTGAGAATAACTAAAATTAGCAGTGACCGAGGCGCGATAACGATCGAGGGGAAATAGAGGAAGGGATAGTGATAGGAAACTCGGTAATAATATTCATAATAAACATTGCCGGGAAAAAAAGTATCATGGAAAAATGCGTTTCCTTGCTATTGATATTTGGGTAATAACGAGTTTTCAGTTTGTCGATATTAGGGGCCGTGGAAGCATTGCCATTACGTTTGGATACCTTAACTCTCGTTAACGTTGAATCTATAGATCCGTTATTGTTATATCTTTTGGCCAGGTAAAATAAAATGTAGTGCCTTCTCCAAATGTTGATTCTAAATACACTTTCCCCCCATAGTTTTCGACAATCTTTTTGATAAGAGCCAGGCCCATACCGCTACCTTCAACTTGGTCGCGCGGTTGGAGTGACTGAAACATTTTGAATATCTTTTCATGATGCTGGCTCTCTATTCCGGGACCGTTGTCTGTAATCGAAAATTCGTAGTATTCGTCAAGTTCCTTGCTTCCGACCTGGATGTGGCCGGTATCCTTATCGTGGTGCTTGATTGCGTTACTTATAAAATTCCGAACAACTTGTTCAAATGGAGCTTGTATCGTCGAAAATATGGGTAGCTCATTGGTTGTACTGATTTGAAATTTAGACGATGCTGAGCTGAGTTGAAATGCATCTTCTATTAAGTCGTTACAGTTTATTGTTGCTATTTTTTCGTCTTCTCTGCCCGCTCTGGAATAGGTTAGCAGGTCGTTGAGTAGAGTTTCCAGTCGCAGAGACCTCTTTCGTAGAGTATCTAAATTACTGGGTATTTCTTCGAGGTTACCTGATCGGAGGTCTTCGCTTATCCATTCTGTTAAATGGTTAATAGCACGTAGAGGTGCCTTCAGATCATGGGATGCGACATAGGCAAAGTCGTCAAGATCCTGATTGGATCTTGCAAGTTCTGCTACATGTTTTTCAACGATGACTTTTTCGGCCTGAAGGTCTTCTGTAAGACTGACGAGGATCTTTTTCTTTGTTGTCAGCTCTAGAATATTCCATTCAAGTGCTTTATTTTTCTTTTCCAGCTCTACTGTGCGTGCTTGTACGGTGGCTTCGAGCTGACTGTTATGACCGCTAATTTTTTCATTCAGTACTTTTTCGTAGCGTGCAGTGGATGAAATTCGGAAAAGACTGTAGGTGCATACTGCCAGCAAAAAACTGACAAATAATCCGGTTAACAGCAAAGCGCTAGCGATTTTAGGTGAGTCGATGTCGGAGGCTAACGTCTCATTGGGTGCAATGGTTAATTGCCAATGACGTTGTTGAACATCTATGTCAAAGGTGTGATCGCTGTTTGTGATTGGGCTGCCAAACAGCGGGTCTTTTCGTTCACCAATATTATCGTGAAGGCTAATTAGCAGGCTGCTATTTTGAGCTTGCGCGGCTGCATTTTGCATTAGGCTATCAATTCTAAACACGCCTAAAACGAAACCCTTTAGGGCTTGATTACGCTGAGTTGCATTATCTAGGTTTTGACCTTTATGGTATACCGGTGCGAAGGTGAGGAAACCAAAGGATTTTTTGGTTTCTTGGACAAGACGGATTTTAGCCGTCGTTGTCATAGCGCCGCTATCTCTTGCAAGTTCCAGCGATGTTCGGCGAACGGAATTTGAGCTTAGGTCGAAACCGTGGGCAGCGCGATTTTGTTCGTAGGGTATTACAAACCCCACAGGGTGATAATATTTTTGTTGGCTACTGGAGACGAGATTTCCTTCTTTGTTTCGTTCTGTGATTTGAAAACCTGGGAAATGTTTTTGCATCCGATCTTCGTATTGTTGACGAGATTCGTCAGCAATACGGGGAATCCACTCTAGGGCTTGAACGTGGCCTCGGCTGGCATCGATAAGAGGCTTTGAAAAGCTGTCAAACATTTCCAAAGTGACGGAATTGTTTGTGCGGTAAAAGGCCTGCATAGCTCTTAAGCTATTCATCGCGAAATCGAGGGCGTCTTGCACTTGGATTCTGGCTTGCTCCCCTTTTATCGAGAGTTCCAATGTGCTCCTGTTGTGGAGTTCCTGTCTCATTTTACTGGATAGGAGGTAGCTAAAAATTACGGCCGCTGTGAAGACCAGGACTGAAAAGAAGGCCGCTCTAAGCCTGAGGGGTTTATTGTCATGTGCGTCCATTATAATGGCTGCTTATTAAGGTTGCGCTTGAGTTGGAGGCGATGAGTACTCCTGATAACATAAACGTTGCGGCTGTGTTCGACAGGTTGGCTAGGCGCCATTTGAGCGTATACGGCTAGAGCCATGGATGTATCGAGAATGATCTTGGTGACGACAGGGCTGTTATAGCGTTCTGTAAGTGGCATCTTTGAGCTGTATTGGCTTTGGCTTGGTTCCTGTGTTCTAAGCACGGGTAGCTCCTCAGTTTTTTGTGCCTTTAGTATAGTAATTAATTGGGGGAGGTGTGCTTATTGCCTGGGGTTATTTACTCTGAGTTGTGTCTCGGAAAACCCTAGAAGCTTCAATGCGTGAGTACCTACGAATCATCGATAATCTCCATAGTAATGGTACGCAAGCCATTGTTTTTTGGGGGGGGGACCGAGATTGTCATGTTGATTCCGCAGGACCATACTTGGGTGCCTTTGTACGATACGACGGTAATTCATGCCGCTGAGGCTGTGAAGCTTGCGATGGGGCCTAATCAGTTTTTTCCTGTCGGTATAGGCTTGAATGTTACCAATAACTTTATGGGTGATGCCCCTGTATAATATCGATTTAGGTAGTAGTTGTGCTTTGTCGTTAAGAATACGTAATACTGGTGTCGCGAAGCAAATTTTTGCCTGGCGTTAGAGTATTGAGTCGGTACCCCCTCTATTTTTATACCATTAACGAATAATGTTCACGATTCAAGTTTCAATCCTTCCATTTTGTTATTCATGCCCTTTTACTAAAATGGTTTTTTTTCATGCGAATGTGAGGATGAAGCCAAATGAAACTCGATAACGCTATATATGACCGTCGATCGATAAAGCAGTTTGATAATGAGGCCTGTATGGCCGAGTCTGATTTCCTCGAATTGATCAGAAGGGCGATGCATGCTCCAACTTCGTTTAATATCCAGCACTGGCGTTTTGTACGTATTACGGACAGTAAGTTGCGAGAGCGATTGCGTAAGGTCTCGTTTGATCAGCCAAAAGTGACAGAAGCAAGTGAGTTGTTGGTCATTACCGGTGATACCAAAGCGTGGGAGAAAGAGCCGTCTCGGTATTGGTGTAATGTGGATACCTCTATTGCCCTACAAATGGTTGCTATGTCAGGTGATTTCTACCGAGAGAAGCAAGACTTACAGCATGATGAAGTCATACGTTCTTGTGCCTTTGCGGCTCAAAATATCATGTTGAGTGCTGGAGAGTTGGGTTATGGTTGTTGTCCGATGATCGGATTTGACCCCGAGGCGGTCGCACATTTAATACAACTACCAGAGGATCATATTGTTGTTATGTTGTTGGCGATCGGAAAGGAGCGCGAAACTTCTCGACCTCGGAGTGGACAGCTAAAATTGGAGGATGTGTTGTTTGAAAACGGTTTTGGCTCTTGAAATATTGATTATCTTCTCTCTCAATATAAAAGGTTAAAACTGTGTTGAAAAATTTACGGAATTGCTCTGAAAATCGGAACTCTTGGTGTTGGAGTGGTACCTTGTCTCTATAGCGAAGTTTCTGTTTGAAAAGTGTTTTACGCTTACTCTGTAGTTTTTTCTTTGCTGTGTCTCGCATTTACCGAAATCTTTTTTGTAAAATAGAAGCTAGAAGCTAGAAGATAAGTGCCAATGTTCATAGCTGTCATGATCGTGGTAAGCCATATTGGCGGTAATATACTGATTATCCCCAACTTTCGAAAAATACGTGCTTGAAATTTATTCATCTTAAAAATCGTCATCTGCTGTTTACTGGCGGTTGGTAAATTTGAGAAGAAGGTGAAACGAGGGGTAAATTAACATTTATGACGCTCAGCTTGAGGGTTTTTCTGGGGTAAGTGTTTATGTGTTATAGGACATTAACTTTTAACCTTGCTGAAGGCGGTTTCGAGTTTCTTTCGTTGGCCTAATACCTATCGGTTTTTGGTAAGGATGTTATTACGGGTTTCTCTCTTCGAAAATTAATGGAATAGTTTCAAGCCTTCGAAGATTGCATGCAGTACAAGCACTATGCACACATTTATGATCGCTCTATTAAAGCGTAGGATATTGGCGATAACACTTTTATTGATGCTAACGTCTATCGCTGGGTGTACGACTAACCGTTATGTTCCACCTTCCGATGGGCGCGTTTCCACATTTTCTCTCTCAAGCTTGTCGAAAGAAGTTCCGAAAGTTAATGTGAGTTTCGGCTGCGAGAAAATGTTTTTGAATTCAGATTTTATTGAGCAGCGTGCTCCTGACGATAAGGTTGAAAAACGAACGGTTTTACGTGCTGGCGAAGTCGCAACGATTCAGGTGGCATATGAGAATGTTCGCCGGCGAGATGATGCGCTTTCTAACGAAGACGGTATATATGCCAGTCATTTTTTGAAAAAAACAGCTACAGGATTTAAAAGTTGTCGCTCGACATTATCTTTTATTCCGGAAGAGGGGGGGCATTATGAGATATATTTTGGCCTTGTTTCTGGACGTTGTTCTGTAAGAGCATTGCAGGTCGATTATAATGCTGACGATGAGAGAAATGAGTACAATCGCGTTATGGGAGTGAATCGAAAAACTTGTCACTGATTTTATCGCCATGACTGCTTTCGTTAGATTTTTAACGGTGGATTTTTCTGTTTAATAGCGTATGTTATTTTTCTTTAATAGTGTAAATGTTTCGATAGCGTTCACTATCAGTAATGTCACCGTTTTTAGTCATGTTCCCTAGTATCTGTTTTAGCTGTCTAATGTCTTTTAATCCAAATATAAATTGATAGCTAACTCCCCCCCCCCCCGTTGTCGGTACCAATGATCGCCGATCACCACAGCTGTTTATTCGTATGGCGCGTTGAACGCTGTGACTCATAATTGGGTGGCGCGCTGGATTTGCTGATATTTCTGCCTTCGCTTTAAGTTTTTGCTTGTCGATTTTGTTTGCCTTCCTTATTTGCCGGTGTTAAAAAGTATTGCTGCTTACCTTGGCGTTCAGGTATGGCGCTGAATTTTATTTGTTGAGAAATTAAGGGGGCGTTTTTCGGTGTTTAATTGGCGTGTTAATTTCTATGCTGCTTTATTTAATTATCATCGTATGTGAATAATTGTATTTAAATCTTCTTGTCTTAGCCTTAAACCTATGTAGGATTGCAGAAGGTTTTCCCTTTTCCACGTGTCACAGAGGAGGCATGCGCCATGCTTAATCATGAGGAAGTCTACAAAAACATAATCATCGTCATTAAAGATCAGGCTGTTACACTTAATGGTAAGCATATACCCGTTGAATATAATGAAGTGAACGACACCTGGCACTCTTGTTATCTTCCCTATTCTGAATATCAATCACTCCTTTTATTGTCGAAAGCAATATCTCGTGAGTCTGCTGATTTTCCAAATGAATCCGAACAATAACGAGGGTGAAATAATGTCCATTAGACGAGATGCGAATACCTTAACGTCAGCCCAACGTTCAGAATTTATAAGTGCCGTGTTAACACTAAAACGCGAAGGTGTTTACGATCAGTTTGTACTGAGGCATGCCCGCGCTAACATGAGCGCGATTCATCGATGCCCTGCATTTTTACCTTGGCACCGCCGTTTCGTTCTGGATTTTGAGCGCGAGCTTCAGCGCGTTTCGGGTAATCCCGATTTAGGGGTGCCTTACTGGAATTGGCCTGAAGGCGATTCGAATGCATCGATGTGGGACGACGATTTACTCGGCGGAAATGGCGATCTGCAAAGCGGTTTTGTTCTTACCGGGCCATTTCGTCAAGGGCAGTGGACCTTGGTCAATATGAATGGCAACCCTGCGGGTTCGTTGGTTCGTCGTTTTGGTGAGGAGACTTGGGCACGTACCTTACCAACTGAAGTTGAGATAGATGATGTGATCAATCAAAGCCCATATGATGAAAGCCCATGGAATTCGGCTTCAGCGGGTTTTAGAAATCAGGTTGAAGGTTTTCTGGGGCCGAACTTACATAACCGAGGTCATGGTTGGGTGGGTGGTTCTATGCTGCCAATGACCTCACCAAACGATCCCGTTTTCTTTATGCATCACGCAATGGTCGATAAGGTGTGGTACGAGTGGCAGTTACGCTTTTCGAGCCAGGGGTATCAACCTATTGCCAATGGTCCCTTTGGACAGAATCTACGAGATCCAATGGACAGTACTCCGCAAGCTTCGCCGGGTAATCGACCGATCGATATGTGGGACAGTGAGGCTTTGGGTATTGAATACGACCAGTTACGCGAAGGCTCAACTATCGTACCTCGCAGTACGCAACTCACTGTTGGCAATGCCATTACCAGTACGGTTTCATCCCCTGGTGAAGCGCAGCGCTTTGAATTTGACGTGCCTGTGTTTGGCCCCTACACCATTCAAACTTCGGGGGATTCGGATACATTAATGACCTTATTTGGGCCGAATAATCCGAATGCTGAAGTGGACTCTGATGATGACAGTGGTGAAGGCTTTAATGCGCTTATTTCTCAAACGCTTTCCAGCGGACAATATATTGCGGAAGTTCGCTTGTACGATCCTAGTACCACTGGAGCCTTTGGTATCGCGCTAGAGTCGAATGAGGCTGCATCCGTTCCGCGACTTCCGGTAAATGGTGGCGTTGTTAACGGTTCTATTACGGCTGATCGCGAAAGTGACGTGTATCGCTTCGACGTGACAATTACGGATATTTACAGTGTTGAAACCTCGGGTCAGACAGATACCTTCTTGACGTTATACGGGCCGAACAGCCAAACAACGGTTATTGCTCAAGACGATGACAGTGGTATGCGCTTAAATTCACTCATTCGCAGGCAGTTGTCTGTAGGCCAGTACTTTGTTCGCATTCGGCATTACTCGCCAACGGGAGCGGGGCCGTATACTATTCGCGTCCAATCATAAATCGTATACAGAAGGTTGCATGGCGAAAGAAATCGAACGGAAGTTCCTTATTGATTTGACGAAAATCGGGGCGCTGGAAAATGGAACCGCCATTAAACAAGGCTATATTGCGACGTCTGACAAAACCGTTGTTCGCGCGCGAGTCGCGGGAGATTGTGCTTACCTAACACTCAAGGGCGCCAATAAAGGGGTAACACGAACGGAGTTTGAGTACGCGATTCCTGTCGATGATGCAGAGCAAATCATCGTAGAGCTGTGTAATGGACCAGTTGTTGAGAAAACGCGGTATCTAGTTGTACATGCTGGTCATACTTGGGAGGTTGATATCTTTCATGGCGATAACGATGGTTTGGTTGTCGCGGAGATTGAGCTTGCTAGTGAAAATGAAGAATTTGAAATTCCCATGTGGGTAGAGTCTGAAGTGAGTGGTGATCCGAAATACTATAATTCTAGTCTTTTGGATTGCCCCTTCAAAAATTGGTAGAGACTTTTTACCGACATTTTTATATCGTAAAGTTAACATGAGCTTTCAAGCCGGAAGCTCCTTCATCATTGCTGTCCGAGTTTTTATCGCCATCTTGAAATGATAATTCTGCCCGGTGCAGCGCGACAATCTTTTGCACAATAGATAGGCCTAGACCGCTTCCATACGATTGCGTATCCGATACGCGGTAATGCCGCTCTATCGCATTTTCTTTTTGCTTGTCGGTCATGCCAGGGCCATTATCGGTCACAATCATAAACGCTGAGCCTTCACTGTCACCGGTTGATACCAATATGTGGCTATCCGGTGGGCTATATTTGTAGGCGTTTTCGAGTAGGTTTCTGAGCATTGTTCCGAGCAGGGCATTGTTGCCTTGAATAAATGGGTTGCTGCCTTTTAGTTCAAAGTCATATTGAGCGAGTATGTTTGAAGGTAATAGGGAAATGGTTTCTTTTGCTAGATCGTGAAGTCCAACCTCCTCTTTTGTCATGTTGTTTTTTTTTGATTCTAGCTTATTAAGCAATAATAGTTGCTCAATCGTATGAGACATTTGTTCAACGCCTTTTACGACCTTCCCTAGCGACTGAGATGTTTCATCCGAGAGCTGTTCTTTTAATTCTATATTCTGAGTGTGGATTTTAATGGCTGCTAAAGGCGTGCGTAGCTCGTGAGCGAGGTCGGCATTAAAGTTTTTTTCTTGCGTTAGCGTGTGCTCCACGCGTTCGAGAAGTTGGTTGATGGCATTTTTTATGGGTTCAAGTTCTTGGCCTGTATCGAGCGTAAGGGGGGATAGATTACTGCCGCTGCGCTCCGTGAGTTCCCTGCTCAGGTGGGTGATGGGGCGGGTTCCAAAGATTACACCAAAAATCACAATAGCGAGGATGAGTATGTTCACGGTAGAAATGGCGATAAGGTAATCTTTTGTGATTAACTCGATAAGCTCATCTCTGGCTTCTTCGCGTTGGGCGGTGTAGATCCACATTTCCGTTTTTACGGAGTATAAAGCGAAAATATGCCAGCTGGTTTCATTGTAATTAATTTGGCTGAAACCTGGGGCTGTTGCTGCTAGTGGGTGAAGAGGAGCATTCTCTGACATCAATAATAAATTGCCGCTGAGATCCCACACCTGGTAGGCGATTTTACGTTCGTAATGATGGCCAATGGTTGCACTGTAGGCGGATTCATCGACAAAGGGGACTTTACTCACAATGGAATGGTCAGATTCAATTATCGGAGTGTTGGTGATAAGACTATCGATGGTGCGTGCGAGCTGCGCCTGTTGGGCGTTGAAAACCTCTTCCATTTCTTCATGGGTATGGTCATAAATGTACATGCCGAATACGGCATTCACGCACAATAGGGCCAACACGAGAAAGGCAATGGTTCGTCGTCGTATCGAGTTCATTGAAAGAATTCCTTTATCAATACGTAGCCTACGCCTCTTACGGTTTTAATCGCGGGGGAGCCTATTTTTTTGCGTAGATTATGAATGTGTACTTCTAATGCATTACTTTCGATTTCTTCATTCCAACCATAGGGGAGTGCTTCTAAGTATTCACGAGAGAAAACTTTTCCCGGCTTCTCAAAAAACTCATTGATGAGAGGAAATTCTCGCCGGGTGAATTCAATTGTGGAATCATTATATGCAAGGGTTCTCCTATCGATATTTAGACAAGCATTGCCGACGTGAATTTCATTTTCGCACCGGCCTTGGCTGCGTCGCGTTAGGCTTTTAATTCTGGCGGCGAGTTCACGCACGTCAAAGGGTTTGACCATGTAATCGTCTGCGCCGGAGTCTAAACCTAATATCTTATCGTCAATTTGGTCTCGTGCAGTCAAGATAAGAACGGGAGCATCAATGCTTTGACTGCGAATATTTTTGAGTACTGTTATCCCGTCAATATCCGGTAATCCTAGGTCCAGAATGACTAAAGAAAAATCATTTTGCGAGAGAGCGGGCAGTGCATGTTTTCCTTTTCTCAGCCAGTCAACGGTATAAGAAAAATGGGATAGTGCCGATTTAATACCTTCACCTAATAACTCATCGTCTTCTATTAAGAGTATTCTCATGGTCGAATACTCCAGTATTTTACCTTTTGCTCGTCGAGGAATGATTCGGCGTTTTTTCCGCTAAGTAACGCGAGTGTCGCTAGGCAACCGGCTTGTACGCATAAAGTGCTGGCGACGGTTATCGAGGCCGGAGCGTCGACAATAGGCCAGCCTGTTTTTGGGTTAAGTATGTGACTGTAGCGTTTTCCTTTGTGCAGTAAAAAACGCTTGGAATCGCCACTGGTTGCTAAGGCTCCAGATCGTAAGGTAAGCGTGCCTTGGCTTTGTTGATTTTGATTTGGACTTTCTAGGCCGACGGTCCATAGCCTCTGTTCTACCCTTGGGGTGGTAATTTGAATGTCGCCGCCAAGGTTTATCAATGTGGATGTGTTTTTTGCTTGTGCGATAAAAATACTGGCAACACGGCTTACGGCATATTCCTTTCCTATACCGCCAAAATCAATTTCCATATTATTCTTCATCTGCAACGATGTTTCGTCGTAATGAACGTGTTCCCACCCCACTAAAGGTAGAACTTCATCAATTTGTGATTGGTGGGGGATTCGATTACTTCCATCAAAGCGCCACGCTTTGCGCAGTACGCCGGAACTTAGGTCAAATAAACCATCGGAAAGTTCGTAGCAGGTTTGGGCGAAGGTCAGCAGGCGGTGGCATTCATTATCAATCGTAACCTTTTTGCCGCGAGCATCATTTATCGCATCACACAGGTTGCCTTTTGCATAGCGGCTGAACTTATGTTCGATGCGTTTGACTTCTGCCACGCCAAGTCTTGCAAGGTTTCGGGCGAGTTTACCGTCCTCCGTTTCGATAAGAAACTCGCAGGGGCTGGCCATAGACGAAAACTTAGCTTGGAAGTAATCGCCGTGCGATTGTAAGGAAAACAGTTTGTCGACGGCTGCGTCGCTCATTATATCGTTAGCCGTTTCGCTTACTTTGCTCGAATCAGTCATTCAGATGACGGTACCGTTTTAAAAATGATAATCAAATTGTACGACAAGTGCATCGACACTGGGAT
This sequence comes from Agarilytica sp., assembly GCA_033852175.1. Taxonomy (GTDB): domain Bacteria; phylum Pseudomonadota; class Gammaproteobacteria; order Pseudomonadales; family Cellvibrionaceae; genus Agarilytica. The sequence continues at coordinate 28,069 of JAWSUY010000021.1, read as the reverse complement.
ACAAATCTAAAGTGCTGAGAGCACCGGGTGCGGTTTTTCCGGCATCTTGCGGTGTTTGATTATAGTATTCTAGCCGTAACCCGTATTCCCTCCCCTTACTTAATTTCATCCCGTACCGTATGCCAATGGTATAAGTGTTGAGTTTACCAATACGATAGTCGGCACTGGCAAAGTCGGTCAGCGTTTCATGCTCGTTATAAAACGGCGTGTAAAAGTCAGCTTCGCTTTGCTGGTAAAGACGGATATGTGGCTCGATGTAGCGGTTCTGGCTCAGTAAAAACCGATAACGTGTTTCTAGGGTGTGGCTTTGAACTCCCCAGTCGTCATTCGATAGGCGGTAAGACGCATCCCAAATGCCATTTTTAAAATGGTATTTAGACTGTGAGTAAAAGGATTGCTTTGTACGAGAATCGGGTCGAGATTCATGCAAGTGCCTCACGGCTATGCCCGCATCATCGACAATGCTCACGAATTTGTAGGGGTCGGTTTGATAGCCGCTCACTTCAGAAAGCCCGATATTGAATTGAGTAATCCATTTTCGATTGATCACCTGGCTTACCCCTAGCACCCAGTCTAAAGTGGTTTTCGTGTCGCTGCTGCTTTCTCTGCTGTCAGCAAAGGCGGTGTTGAATGCTTCTTGAGATGAAAATTGGCCGTTATCGATGACTAAATCCGATAGGGCGGCGGGCTTGCCGCCAACGGGGTCGATGGTGTCCGAAGCGTATGAAACGCCCATATTAATCGTGGTGTTTTTATTGTTGAAATAGCGGCCTAACATTCCGTTTACGGCAACAGAGAGGTAATCGTATTCCGTTGAAAACTGAATGCCGGTGGAGCCAATATAACGCTCAGATAAGGGCTGGCTCCATTGAAGGTTAAGTTGGTAGCGAGTGTCTTTAAATGTGTCGTCTAAAGGTGTTTCTCCCGCGTTGCTGGTGTATTGCCCATTACCCGAAGGGCGTGTGAACGTTTGTGGTTCAGCTTGAGGAACGGCACCGTTTGCAGATGCGCCTGTTAGTGAGTCTGCGACAAATTTGGCACTAAACTCACGGTAATTTTTAAAAGTTTTTTTCGCTTGCACAATCCCTTCTAATGCGGATACACGATCTCCTTCGCTGTAGTACATGATAGCAGTGTCAAACTCCCAGTCATCAGCAATCGTGGGGTTGCCCAGCAGTGCGCAAGAAGCGGCTAAGAGGGTTGAGGTTACATGAGCGGCTTTGGCTTTCTTCCCAGTCTTTCTTTTTCCGTTTTTCTTACCTTCTGATTTGATTAGTTGCATCCGCAGCCTCCTCCCGCAAATCCACGGCCACCGCTGGTGCCTTCTTTACTGAAATAGATATGATCATCTAAAGATAAGTCCAAGTTGTTAGCGTTGAGAGACATCTCTGGTTTAGCGAGTAGATCTCTTTCCCAGGGGGAGGCGCCCAATGAGCTGCAGCCACTTAATAGGGTGAATAACAGAGAAGTGAGTAAGAGCAGTGTTAAGGATCGGTAGTTTGCTTTCATGTTAAATTCCCTGGGGCTGAATTAGGCTTGAAATTTCGTGCTCATATTGAGTTGTTCTGTCTTCAAAAAAACCTTTGTGAGAAAAGCGGATGGCACCGCTGTCATCGAGAATAAAGCTTGAAGGCATGCCTTGGAGTTGAAATGCTTTGGCTAAGGCACCCTCTGGGTCATAGTGAATAGTAAAGTTGATGGATTGGGTGTTCAGGAAGGCGTCTGCGAGGGCACGTTCGTGATCAACGTTAATGGCTATGATTTTAAAACCGTGCTTGCCGTATTTTTCTTGCATGGCGTTCATCCATGGGAATGATTTACGGCAGGGGTTGCACCACGAAGCCCAGAAATCAACGTAGAGTACTTCGCCTTTTTTTAGACTGACGACTTCAGATAGCATTGCAAGGTGTGATGAGTCGGTCTTTTCTGCGATAGCCGTAGGCGTGATAATCAACATTATTATGACGGTGGTGATTGTAAGGAAAGCGTGTATAGGACGGTGCATATCGGAATCCACTGGTGATAATTATTGGCTCAGACCTGTTGAATCGGTAGTTTGACTAGCTTGCTATGGTTATTATGGCAAAAGAACCTTAACGAATTCTTAAGGTTCAGGTTTCATCACCATGGGTGTGAATAAGGAAGGGGAGTTGACGTGATATACATGAAAGATAAGGCTGATAAGGTAAACCGTGATAATAAGGCAAGTAATAAATGGCATAAGCTTTTTCAATTGGGCGCCGAAGGCTTTGAACATATAGACGGTTCCTTGATGGATCACCTTAATGGAACGCGTACTCTTCTTCGTGAATGGTCGGCCTCGCCTAGTTTACAGGATGCAGGTTTATATCATGCCGCGTACGGTACGGCAGGTTTTGACGAGTGTTTAGTCTCTGTGCAACAACGTGACGAAATAGCTAAGATTATAGGTGAAAAAGCGGAAGAGCTTGTATATCAATACTGCGCCTGCGACCGAGATGACTTCTTTTCTAAAGTGGGTGTGGAAAACAAACCTGAATTCTTGAACCGATTTAACGGGCAGCGCTATTATCTTTCTGATGAGCTGTTAAAACAGTTTTGTGAGTTAACGGCGGCGAATGAAGTGGAAATTGCGATGGGTAACGCAGAGTTTATGCAGCAATATGGGGAAGAGCTTCGAGCGTTATTTCAAAATATGAAACGCTATTTAAGCCATTCTGCCTGGGCTAAAGTCGTTGATGTTTTTGATTGTATTGAGGCCGCTTATTAAATCTATGGTTGTGTTTTCTTGGTGGCTTAAAAATTCATATTTGTGATTGACTAAGGACGTTTTAATATGAACTCTGCATAAGATAAGCTAACGAAAATTTTATATACAAATTACCGAGGTGAAACCAGCCATAGGGATATTATCCCTGAAAAAATATGGTTTTAATCAACCGAGTGGCATAAGGAAGAGCAATGGTTGTTGGATGCTTATGACGTTGAAAAAGACACCTTAAGAAATTTTTTGATGAAGGATATGTTGGAGTGGGGGGAGAAGGTTTAGCAATTACGTTGCAGGCAGTAATAAAAAGCCCCTGGATATAAAGGGGCTTATATTGTACGTGAATATAGCGTCGCTAGGTTAACGAATTTCCTTAACGATTCCTTTTGAATCAAATGTAACGGATCTGCGAGCGAACTTGTTGCGCCAATACATCCAGCTTCGTGACTTTATATTGGGGTTCGCGTGAAACGGGGGGCGGCCCATTGCATATATTACCGCTTCACGGGTCATGCCAATAAGTGGAACGCCAGTTTCAAACCCTTCTTTATTGGCTCCAGAAAGTTTATTGATTTTGTCTTGATCACATTTGGGACCAAAATAAGTTGATATTGCTTGCTGGAAGCTTACTCCGGATTTTTTTGTATGCTTGTCATAAGCTACAGTGTATTGAATACCTTCCCAAGTAAAGACCATTCTCTTTCTGCTGATTTTTTTAACGATGATTTCTTCACACGCGGGAATTAAGCCTGATTGCTGGTAATTCATGGTGTACCAAACACGCTTGACCATATCGGGATGAATGTTGCTTAATGTTTGCAGTGTATCGCCTTTCCGAATTTCTGCACTTGCAAGCGTGGGGATAAAGCTTAGCGCGGCCAAAACAAATAAGATGTTAATGTTGAACTTCATAAAAACTCCTTTAGCACCAGCGTCTGAGGTGCGGATATTTAGTGAATGCAATGCCTCACGAATATAGGCGCAGAGATTCTACATCATTGTTTGCTTAAAATGAATATGGGAGGGAGGAACTGGGTTTTAGTTGGCAATTATCAGAGGTTTATTATCGATTGATAGTAATCGAGAGAGTTAACGGTTATGGGCTTGTTTTGATTGTTCCCATAAATAGTGCGTTAGCGTTATTCATCGTCTAGTTAACCTTCACCTAAAAGACGCGTTAAATTTTTTGTCACTTCAGCTAAATGCAGGTCCACATTTGTCATATGGGTGCGAGAACTTTCTAGGTCAGCGATTGCATTATCGATTTTACCCAGCAGCATTTCTTCTTGCTCTTCATTTAAATCTAGAGAAAAGCAGGAGTCTCTCACATCGAGCCGGAGCTCGTTGGTCGTTTGTGTTATTTCATTGGTGAGGGCAGTCATTTCTGTGTTGATTAATGCGATGGAGTCTTGCGTGGATTGGATAGCCTCATTAACACCGCCTTGTCGTTCATGAACCAGCTTTAGCTCTGTATCCAGACTTTTTATTCGGGTCTCAATTGCGTTGATGACGATACCGAGCGTATCTTTTAATTCACCGTAACGAGTCTTATCGTTGAGCGGCATATTGGTGACAAGCAAAGAAACCGAATGATGGTTAACGATCATCTTTTCGCCCATAACAACAAAGCGTTCCTTATCTGAGCACATGGCGAGTACGTGCTCTTCGGGGGAGTCTGGTTCACAGCCGACGATTTGGGGGCCGAGAAAGGTTTTGAATAGTAGGCTGCACTGAATGTCAAAGTTGGCCACGGTGCAGATAACAAGCTCTCCCAGAGAGCTGTAATCGCTGGATTGAGCCGATTCTTCGACGAATTCAAGAATAGTCCCGAGTTCACTCCCCAGCTTCATCGCATTCATCGCGACTTGCATGGACTCGTTGGTTTGTGACTTTAAACTTGTTTGGATAGCGTGAACTTCAACGCTGAGCTGGATTTTTGTGAGTAGCTCTTCGACCTGGAATGGTTTGGATAAAAACTCGCTGCAACCGCTTTGGTAGCCTTCCATTCTGTCGTACATATCATCCGATTCAGTAAGAATGATGATGGCGCAGGGGGTATCCACCATCTTGGCTTTGAGTGCTTTACACAGCTCGTAGCCGTCCATATCCGGTAGTTTTCGCTCCATCAAAATGACGTTCGGCTGTTTGTAGGCAACCAGTTCTAAGCCTTGTTCTGCCGTGCTAGCCAGAAGTACTTCCATATCATCCAGAAGCATGCCTTCCATTATTTCTAAGTGGACAGGGTCTGGGTCAATAATTAGGGCGAGTTGGTCTTGAGCTGTCATGCTGGAGCGCGTCTAGGTTCTATTGATGGCTCTTTAAGTGTAGTCGCTAAGTGAATTGAGGGTGGGAGGGGCTCTTGTTCTGGGCGTGATATAGAGGGGAAGTCTTGTAATGACGCGAAATTCATTTTGAGAGCCCGACGGTGGAGTGTTTGGGGGCGATAACGTGTGGCTGCAGCTGAATCCTTGGCTGGGTTAAGGGATCTAGGGAATTTAAGGTTAAAGGTAGGCTGCGAACACTGGCGTGGGCTTCAAGGACGGCAGGCTTATGTGTATAGTGTCGGCCTTGTTTTGACGCATGGGCTTTGGCTGGCGAGACTAAGTATTATCGACTGGTTAAGTCGATAGTTAACTGTCGAGATTGAACAGTTGCTGAGCCCTAGATCGGGACTATTTAATAGGTAGCTTCGCGCATAGTTGTCTTCACGCACACTTCACGAGTTGGGTTGTTAAAAATGTTAAGTTCGTTCTGCCAGGAAGAATCTGGAATATTGTCATTTAGCCGTGAGCAGGGCAGTCGCTTTGCTAAAACTCTTGCGGATGACTTTAATCCATTACACGACACCGATGCAAAACGCTTTTGTGTCCCCGGCGATTTACTTTTTTCTATCGTATTAAAAAAGTACGGCATTAGTAAAAAGATGAGCTTTTCCTTTTTGGGAATGGTGACTGAAAAAACGCGCTTGGTTTTACCCGAAGCCTCGGAAGAGCTGATAATCACAGATGGGGTGAAGTCGTATTTATCCGTAAAGCGATCCGGCGAAGTAACACAGAGTCAATCGCTGATTGAAAACCTGATTAAAAGCTATGTTGCATTTTCTGGTACGACTTTTCCGCATGTTATCGTCCCGTTAATGGCCGAGCAGGATGCCATGATCAACCCCGCAAGACCGATGGTCATGTATCAATCCATGTCTATAGACCTAGACCGCTTGGATTTAACCGCTCCAAAGTTGGTGTTTGCTCAGCCGAAATTTGAGCACGAAGGAAAACGTGGCAATATCACCTTACCCTTTGATCTGATTGAAAACGATGAAGTGGTTGGGCGAGGCGAAAAGCACATGGTTGTTTCGGGCATTAAACCGTATGACGAGACGGCAATTGCAGAGCTTGTAGCGGAATATAACAGTCGTAAATTGTAATTTCCAAATGCTTTTCTTGTTGGTGTAGGTCCTGATGCGTTTCAGGTTTGAATCCGCGTTTTAAATAAAATCAAAATAATTCTATTTCATCATCCGGTGGGGCGTCTTTGTCGGCCACTTGGGGGATATGCAATTTAATAATGTCGCGTTCGCTTGCCATGGTCATATTGTTGAGCAGACGTGTGCCGATATCTTCCAGCGTTTGATCATCAATGGAACATGATTGCTCGTTTAACTCAGATCGAATGCTCAGCCAAAGCACCATCATACTCGATAGGTTTTCCATGTTTTGACGAATTCTGTCTTGAAACTGCATGGCCGTCATTATAGGTTGAACAAGGTCGTGAATATTTTCATTTGCAGAAATTCGATTCTGCATTAATGAAATCATTATTTTTGTAGAGTTGCGTTTGTGAGGCGTGTTAAACCCCATCGCTATTTCACCCAGGTTCGTGAATGCCTCTTTTGTGGTATCGGTAAAATTACCAGAATTCTCTGCTTTTTGTTGTACCGTCTCAACAATGCCCATAATCAAGTCGACTGATGATGCCGAATCATCACTGCCCCATTTGAGAACATTGTTGCAAAACTTCTCCATGCGTACGAAAAAGTCGTGTTGTGGGTCGTCAGCATCTAAAGAACTGGTAAATGCTTCAATAGTTTCTTCCTGTAATATCGCGCCGAACTCTTCTTGAGTTTTCAAAACTTGTTGGCAAAATATAGTCCGTAATTTTTCGGACGATAATTTATTGTAAATCGATGTGAGCAGTGCTCTGGGGTCATATTCTTCTTTTGAGTAAATCTTCCCAATAAAATACTGCCAAGCCGTAGTGACAATTGTGAGGTTGGCGCTAAGCTGGTCTTCAAATTGCAGGCTGTGGAGAATAGGGACGACGTGCTCTTTTAAGTCCTCATCTAGAACAACAAGGGATTCCATATCTTTGTGTAAATTGCTTAGGCTCGTGCGAGACGCAGCGACTTGCTCATTATCTATCTGAGACAATACCCTTTGGACTTCATCTGGGTGCGCCTCTTCGTTGTTCTGAATGAAATCGATAATCTTATCGACGGTTTTATCAATGGATTCCTTGTGGGTATCCAGCTCGGCGTTGTTAAAATACAGGTTGTGAAAGTCATTTAACGCATTACTAATGTCATCGTTTAAAAAGCCAGACGAGATATCTAAGATTTGCTGTGTCGCAGATTGGACGGAGTTGAGTAAGTCGGCGCTCAAATCACCAAATATTTTAATAAATAGATCGTCATAGTGCTTTTGAATGGCTTTGAGTGAATCTTGGCTCATATAAAGTGCACCTAATTAACCTGTCCGACAGTTCTATGTTTTTTGTGACATGCGTGCTGCGACATCGGGTTTTGTATTACTTCCCTATAGTGTTTGCCGGTATTTTCCGGTTTCCTTTTTAGTCCGCACAGTTATAACAGTTGCTGTAAAGCTCTAAGAATTAACGCTTAATGCTTTTTTGCAGGGTGTTACGCAAGCGAGTGAGCATCCCCATCGCTATTAAAAGTGTAGTCACTTATTGATCCGCTGTGCTCTTATTCTGTCGAATCTACGCTGAGTTTCCCTACTTAAATGTTGTGTTTCTGTTCAGTGCTTCCCGTGCTGTGGTGTTTGTGCGCCAACGTCCAAATTGTGGTGCCTTATGTTCGGGTGGCATGCGATGTTAGCGGTCTGTCACTTGAACGTTCCTCCCTCCTAGTCTCTGTAAATATCAACTTGCGAGGTGAAGGTATGCTCACCATACTAAGAAAGTAACAACGGTTGATTCGAAAGAGTCTGCTGAAAATGAATGTTCACCTTTTCTTTAATTGATGACCAAAGGGCCAATCTCTATGTCGGATGAAAGTGATCTCTATGACACCTGCGAAGCGGACATCTTTAGTCGGGGCAGTCTACAACTGACTTTCGACCTTATCCGAAAGGTTGACCCTAGCTTGGCTCTGCAAGTACGTAATATCGCGAGTGGGGAGCCTCTGCCTCGGCTAGAGTCAGGGTTAGACACCAAAAATGCCGACCATTTTAGGATTGGCTTGGATTCGTTTCAGGTGCGGGCCATTGTCGAAAGTTTAGTTGAGCAGAGCAAGGCTCCGTCTAACGCGACAATAAATCCCGGTATGTCTGTCGTTGCGACGGCGCTGACTGATGATTGGATAAAACTGGCACATAAAATGATTTCTGAGCTTCCAGAGAACGAACGTCCGTAGGCATTTCGCCGTGATATTTTATTGTAAGAGGGTGGGGTGTATTTTAACACGTTCGAAGTGGGCGCCTATTTATTGGAGGGCGCTAGCTATTGTCTATCCAGAAATAGGACTCTGCTCTGCTTTGTCTCCCTTAGTCGTCCTACCAATTACATCCTGGTAATCGTCCTTGCTCTACCTTCTGCGTCTTTGCAGTCGTGTGATCGAATTTAAAACGCCACTTTCACACCACAAGATAAAGTTGTTTGGAATAACCAAGCGCCCATATCTTGTGATGAAAAACTAACATTTTAAATTCGCTCTCGCAACGAGCCATTCCTGGATAGGCACTAGCTTGTTTCTCGTGACAGCTTATCGAGTATGGACGAAACTTCATATTGTGCATTGAGCCCATGAATTAAACGAGCGATATCGGTAGGGAGAACTGGGTGATTCAAAAACTCATCAGCAGGGTACTCTTCGTGAATCAGAGTGTCGTTCGTTAAAGGGGGTAGTAACGCATGTTTATCGACAACACTGACCCGAATGACGTTCTGGTTGATTTGCGTGTTAGTGAAGTCGTTGAGAATTCTTCGGGCTTGCCCTGGGTTGCCGATACAGTCGACCATAATGAGCCCCGTTAGGCTATCCAGTCCTGGGGAGTCTTCCGCGATCTCGTGATAAAAACGTTTACGGTGCTCAATATGCAAGGCGTCAAACTGTTGTCCCACTGATTCTAAAAACTCAATATTACCGACCAGTAAAATTTGTTTACGCACGCCATACTTCGCCTTGAATAATCGTGCTACATCGGCTTTTTTTTCTTCAATAATGAGATCGTAAGTATATTTAATTACCGTCTGCTCTGGGGTTGGGTGCGTTATTGTGCGGTCCATTCCGTATAGCTTCATGATGTTGTTGAGTTTCTTTTCTAAAGAGTTGCTAATACCATCATTTATGAATTGAGTTTCTAAGCTGCGAATAGTGCTGGGATCAACATGATTGGAAGTAAATTCATAATATAGTAAAGGGTTTCTATCCGCAGGAGTGATCATTCCGATGGTGATATGCCAAGGTGTGTATTGGGTATGTAATTGTTTTGGCCAGTACTCTAAGCACAAAGACAAAAAACGAATGGTTGCATGAATATCCGTTACGATGAATCCGTTAGCGTCGGTGATGTTTTTTTCTAGAGCGAGGCGAATCGGAAAAGGCTTGTCGTTGGCTAATGTTTCAATAATGTGTTCGACACTGTGGATATGGTTACTGAGTGTGTCCACTGCAAACCGTCTTCGAGTAGGCAGCTCGTCTTTTTCCAATAAAAGCAAAACCTCATCAATCATACTAATACCTTCAACCATATTGGCTGTTAATACCTGGGTTGTGGGTGAGTCGTTGCCTTGCGTCACCATTACAGCAACAGAAAAGGTTTGCTCAATTAATCCCCGCAAATCTCTAGTCAGGCTTTGAATAATAGACAGGTTACTCAGCTCCCTACCGGCTAGGCTAGTATGCTCCGAGACTTTGATGGATTTCTGTTGATCATGGGCGCGTCGTAGTTGGTCCAGTTCGTGAGCGATTGCATTAATCTCGACAGTAAGAGGGACTAGCTCAGTGCAATCGTTATTTTTATGCGCCTCATCGATAATATTTTGTTCGCGAATCTGAATCAGCGTATTACATAGCCTGTTAATGGTTCGCTTAGTGTGGCGGTTTAGGGCGTGTGCAGCGCCGAGAAGACAGACCGAGACTAATGCGATGGATATGAGCGTTTGGGCCACAATGCCCTGCTGAATGGCACTTAAGGCTGAACTAGAGATGCCTTGCAGGCCTGAAGTGTGGAAAAAATATAGTTGAACGGCTTGGACTATTAATATGGCGGAAACAACGATCACCAATATAATGGCTGCAGCCATCGTTCGATTGTAGAAAGGGATTAACACTTTCATTGATCTTCCTGTTCGTTAGCGCGTTGCTGGGTTCTAGTCTTGTGCCGATAATCCGTCTCGCATCGAGAGGCTCGACGTTATGGCGCCTCGAGCTTTAAGAGCGTTGAATAGGAGCAATATGCTGATAGGTACCCCATTCACACCCAAAATGACCGGGTTGTTTTCACATTAAAAGCTTCGTAGGCGCTTTAAACCTGACGATCCAGTCATGTTATTCCATTGTAGCTGAAAGTGGTGAGCTTTTTTTGCGACAAAAAGAATTATTTTCTGTCATTTTTGACTTTTGTCTTGCGGAATAGTGTTTCTGAGTCGTTTTTATGTCACCTGCAAAATAGACGGCGCTACAGTCAGCTACGAAATAAAAGTTAAACGTGATAATCGTGCCTAATCTTTCTTAAAAGGTTATTGAATTTGATTGAAGAATGGAAAAGGCGGGGTAAGGGAGTGGGTGACGGGTGTGACGGGGAAGGGAAAACGAAACGTGGTTGGGGGAAATGACCACAGTGAGTAAGGATCAAATATCAGTTATCCAAAAGTGCTCTGCTATTTATGTCGTGTGTGGTCTATGTTTTGGGTTATCTTTCGGCGGTAAGTGCGTCGTCTGTATTAAGCTACAATAGGCACCAAGAGGGTAAAACAGCTCCCTTTTCCTTCTTCGCTGGCGACATCGATACGACCGCCATGCTTCTTCGCAAAAAAATCACTGATGGCCAAACCCAGTCCACTACCCTCAACCGTCCGGGATAGGGCTGAATCTATTTGCACAAAGTTGCCAAATAAGCGCTCAACATTTTCAGGTGAAATGCCAATGCCGGTATCTGATATGGCGATTGCCACTACGTCGCCAATTTCACAATCTTTCTTTTGGCTTAGGTTAATGCTCACTTTTCCTTCTTTCGTGTATTTAATCGCGTTAGATATGAGATTCATCACAATCTGTGTAAACCGCTTGGAATCGACCTGAGTTATTAGGTTTTCAATTTCTAAGTGAATCTCGAACTCGAGTTGATGATTCATGGCAATGGGGTAGAGCTGGTCAAACACATTTTTTAGCAGGTTCGAAACGTCAACAACTTCAATGAAAACTTCCATTTGGCCAACTTCGATCTTAGACATATCCAATATGTCGTTGATCAGGTTAAGCAAGTGATCGCCGTTGCGCCGAATGGTTTCTAATTGTTTGAGTTCTTTTTCTGTAATACGACCCGTTAATTTTTTGAGTAATCGGCCGGTGTAGCCAATGACTGAATTCATGGGGGTTCTGAGTTCGTGTGACATCGTGGCCAAAAACATAGTTTTGGCTCGGGCTGCTGATTCCGCCTTTTGTTCGGCCTCAATGCCATTCACTCGGGCTTCAAAACAATTGCCGAGCACTGCCATGTTGTCGGATATTCTACCGTGGCGAGCGAGGTCATCTTCAGGCATGTTGTGAATCATAATCGAGCCATGCTCGTAGGAAATAATAATAGATTTTCCGAAGTTCGAGACGCGGGTTTTTCCGTGATGTTTCAATAGAGTTTCTTTCAGGCCTTTCGACACGACACCCGCTGAAGATTCAACCGTTACCGCATCGTCAACAATGATCAGCGCGCTGCATTCCAATAAAAATGTATTGGTTGTTTCGAATAGAGCGAAAAATAATTCAGGGTAGGTTTTGCACTTGTAGGATTTAAGGATAAAGCGTGATATTTCACCGAGTTCACTACTATGTGACATAGAAAGTAGTGCGATTTCGCTCGCTTCTGTGAGGTCGCGAGATAGTTTTTTGAACGATTGAGTTCTATCGATAATCCGATTGATTTTAAGTTGTAATTCTTCGGGTGAAAATTGGTTGCTGAGAAAGTCGTCGTGAGCATGAACCAGTGAGTCTAAGGTCCCAACGAGCCCGTGTTCCGCTAACATCAACACCGGGTGGCGCTTGTCCAAAGATCTTCCCGGTAAAGCTAAAGATTCCAGGCCCTTTGTAACTTCTTCAATGTTGTCCGTCTTTATGCAAGCGATAACGGGTGTGGTGGGGCACAGCAATATCTTGGGGTCGTCGTTTTTTCCGGGGAGCTCATCCCAAGTCATGCAATAATTAATATGGTAGAGTTCGTGCAGGCTACTGCAGATTTTTTTGGTTAACTCAGCATCATTATTCGCGATGAGGTGCACGGTTTCCATTAGGGCTATTCCACCAGTTTATCCAGTTCACCGACAAACTTATCGAACGATTGTTCGACGCGTGCTGTCATTTCAGAGAGGTTCCGTATTTCTATACTGCCTTCGTCAAGGGCATCCATCATGGCTTTTTCTTGGTCATCCTCCAGGCCTAAGTTAAATACCAGCGATTCAATTCTTCGGGTTAAGACATTCAGCACCCGTTCTGTGGCCTCTTCTTGCTCCTTGATCAATCGTCGAATAGCGATGAGTTCGTCATGACTGCGTAACACCACGGATTCAATACCGCTGCGACGTTCGTCTTCGAGCTGCATGTCAATTTCGAGAGACCTAACGCAGGCTTCACAACCACTAATAAGGACAATTAGATGGTCTTTAATTCGACCGTACACATCAGGCCTATCTAATGGCATGTTTTTAACAAGAAATGAAATATCTTTTCCGTTAACAAGCGTTCTTGCTCCAAAATCAATAACACGTTTTCCTGACTTAGAGTTGGCGAATACTTTGGCTTCTATCGAGCCCACCGGGCAGCCAAAAAGTTCATCTTTATAGCCACAACGAATATTAACGCAGCAGGTTAAGCCAAAGCTCTGAAGTGTTTCCAGCAGGCCTTTTGCCAGGGCTTCTACTGATTTGAAATTAAAACTTGCTTGCAAGAATTGAATGATTTGCCCAAGTTCTGCACCACTGGTCATGGCCTGGTAGGCGGTGCTCATCGCATCTTTATTTTGCTTTTCGAACTCAACGACTTGGTGTCGGCGTTCCAGAACTTTATCGACTATCTCTTCTATCTCTTCGTCGATAAAGGGCTTGGTGACGTAATCTTCAGCTCCCGCTTCATAACCCGTTAAGCGTTGTTCTGGTGTTGCCTGAGCGGTGACAAATACAATGGGGATCAACGCGGTTTTGGGATTCCCTTTAAGGAGGGTACAGGCTTCGTAGCCATCCAACTCTGGCATATTGACGTCGAGCAGAATAATGTCGGGTTTTTCTTTCTCGCATTGATCAAGGCAACCTTGTCCGCTATCTAAACTTACAATCCTGTAGTTTTCTTCGAATATATCTTCAAGTAATTCACGATTATCGGTGTTGTCGTCGACAATCATTATTTGCAGATTGCTTTTACTCATGGTTTTAGACTATCCAGTCGCATGGAATGAAGGTTCGCCTCTACGTTAGTGTAGTTCACTTATTGTACTTGGCGAGAGCTTGAGAAAAAGGTATCCCTCCTGAGAGAAATTAAATAGTCAAATGTAGTGATGACCTTTATGTCAAGTTAATTCACCCTTTTCGTGATTCTCGATATGGCGCCAAAATATGAGCAAATATTGCTTAGGCTGTACTGGATAAGCACTGGTCTGAAGTCTATTCTTGAATAAGAGTACGGGAGCTGTATGGATGGATTTTGATTTGAAACCTTTTCCATATTTGATACTTATCTGCTCTGAATGTATGGACTGTTCTGTGATTTGTTGGGGCGTTTATTACCTCGGAATCTGTATGGTGTTTTTAGTTTCCCGTTAACCCTGTAAATAAATGGTAGATTGTGAGTGTTTACTTTCAACGAAACAAAAATCGTTTTCTCAACCCTGACCAAGCGACGTTCGCTGCTCAAAAAAACCATTGCAGGCGGTGGTTTGGATGAAAGTGTGTTGAGTGAACACAAAGAAACATTACAGCACTTAGACAGCGCGATTCAAAAGCTTGCTAAAGTTGGCGCGGAACAGCAGAAAAAAGCCTCATCCGATGGTGGGGAAGGTGCGCCAGTCGTTAACAAAAAATCGGCAGGCCTTACCCTGGCAACGGCGAGAATTCTCGTTGCAGAGGATAACGTTGACTCTGCCAATTTATTAATTGAAATACTAACGCAAGAAATCGGTCTCAAGCAAATCGATTTGGCGAAAGATGGGATAGAAGCATTCGATCGTATAAAAAGCTCAATAGATAAACCCTACACCCTAATTTTGTGTGATTGGGACATGCCTGGCCTAAGTGGGCTAGAGGTGTTCCGTAAAGCGAAAGCGTCCAATACATTACGTGGCGCTCACTTCATGATGGTGACGGCAATGTCCGACGCTGCAAAAATACGTGAAGCGGTTTCGGAAGGCGTGGATGGTTACGTGGTAAAACCTTTGGATATCGATATCCTTGAAAAAAAGGTCAACTCACTGCTTAGCGGTCCATCGTAATAGCGGGGGCTGGGACGTTGGTTGTTATATTAAACGGTTCAGTTTAATTGTAGGACATTAGTTGTCGGACTTCGTTATAGGGGTTAGCTGTAGACATTAGCAATAAGGAGAAAATAGTATTAAGGAAATCGATTTCAAATAGTAAAGCCCATCGGTTGATATTCGTTAAGACGTGCAGAATGTCGCATAATTCATTGGTTGTGCTCTTGTGTGAGGGTGGCGTGCGCTATCGATGCTTTCGGCAGGCTCACTGGTTTTGTTGGCGAGTGAGTGAGCTTGGTCAGCAACGATGGAAAACCCTCTGCCATGAACTCCAGCGCTTGCTGCCTCAATCGAAGTATTTAATGCCAGCAGGTTCGTTTGTTTGGCAATGGTTTTAATTGTCTCTAATGTAATGTTTACTTCGTCGCTTAATTCATCACGATTTTGAATGTTAGCCGACATCTGTTTGATATCTTCGACTAGCTCCATAATCGTATTGATATTCTCTTTTAGATTGACCTGAACAGATCCGACTTCAGCTTTAATTTCTGCCACAGCTTCTTCCGCTTCATGGGCGTGGTCAGCTATGGAACAGAGAGCTTCAGAGGTGCCTCGCAAAAGCCCTACGAAATTGATAATCGCATCGGTTTGCTCTGAACTTAACGTGGTGGAGCTTTTGGCTAAGTTGGATAACTTTTCAGATAGGTCAAAGACCTGAGTTTGGCAGCCCTGAGGTACTTTGACGATAGAGCGCATATTGTAAGACGCTTCGTTATAGCGTTTTACCAAGCGACTGAATTCATCATTTCCGTTGGCTTCAAGCTCAGCCGATAGAATGTTCTCTTCATCGTGCTCAGCAGCAATACTGCGTTCGAATTCCCGTAAAGGGCTGGTTAGAGTCGCTGACAACAATATCGCATTCAGGCACAGCGCGACTGAAAAATAGGTACTAATGGCTAACGATTCGAATAAAAATGTGCAGAGTATAGCGTCAAGGTACAATACCAGAAAAGGAAAACCCTGAGAGGAGTAGCAAGGCCAAGATGATGAGCTCAAAAACATTCGTACTTCTGAATAATGTCCAATGAGTTTAGAGTGCTGTTTCTGTCCGTTGAATAGCAGGGGAAAGCGTAGTCCTGAACTATACTGGACGTGCGCAGGAAGAGACTGTAATTGAATTTTAGTTATTTGGATCTTTTCCGCGACAGATAGGCATAATAACTGTCGGGAGCCAAAGTTTGTCTGAATCTCAGATACAGAACGTAATACAAAAAGGCTGTTTCCTTAATGGTGCCAACATTGAGGGAAACCCAGAGCTGCGCCTGCTACTTGATTCCATTCGATCCGTTGTTCTTTATGTGGACCGGTGGTGCATAATTCAACATTCCAACCGGCGAGCGCTTGAATGGCGTAACACGACCTCTTTAATGGGCCGAAGTTTTATCGATATTGCCAGTACGTGGGATAACCCCTTCGAACGCCAACGAGAAATTATGCAGGTAATACGCAGTGAGATTGCGATGCATCAATCGCTGGAATGTTGTTTCGAAGAGGGGCGCGAAGTATGGTTTAACGTAGACAAGGTGCCGATCACTGACAGCCGGGGTCAGGTAACAGGAGCGCTATTAATTTTGGATGATGTGTCTGAAAAAATTCTACAAGACAAAGCATTTAAGGAAAGTGAGTCTCGTTACCGAGCCTTAATTAAAAACAGTACGGATGCCCTCTGGCACTATGAAATTCGACCTCCAGTCGATACACGTTTACTGCCAGATCAGCAAGTCAGTTTAATTTATTGTCGTGCACATTTAGTGGAATGCAACGAAAAACTCGCGCAAATGTTTGATTTTAATTCACCCGAAGATCTTATCGGGACACCACTTTACGTTCGTGGATCTGTTGTTAAACGAGAAGATGTTAGAGACTTTGTCGATAATGGCTACCGTTTAGAGTGCAGTGAATTTTATGGCTTGAGCCAAAGCGGTAATCGCTTGCTCATTGAAACAACCGCAATTGGTGAAATAGAAAATGGTTTTCTCGTTCGTTTCTGGGGGTCAAGTCGAGATATCACCGAACAAAAACGTTACCTTGATCGGATGGAGTATCTGGCCAATCATGATTCTTTGACAAGCTTGCCGAATCGCGCCTATTTATATCGCCAAATGGAAGAAACTCTGAGTTCTCGGCAAGAGGATCAAAAGTTAGCGCTCATGTTGATCGATCTCGATCGCTTTAAAGAGATTAACGACACGCTCGGTCACTTGGCCGGTGATAAGGTCTTGAAGGAGATCGGGCCGCGTCTACAGTCTCAAATGGGCGATGTCCCCGGAGTCATTACTCGCCTGGGTGGCGATGAATTTGCGGTTTTATTATTGAATATTCGCAATACTCAGCAAGCGATCGTGATGGGCCATCGCTTCTTAGATGCAATTTGCCAGGAATTCGAATTGGATGGATATAAAACTGAAATTAGCGCCAGTATTGGCGTATCCATTTCACCGGATCAAGCCGATGATGTCACGACGCTAATGCGCTATGCGGATATCGCGATGTATCATGCGAAAACGGGTTTAAAGGGCGTTTCGGTATACGATCAAAATTTTGATTCTCACTCGCCTTTTCGGCTAGAGCTAATGGGTTCTATGGGACGCGCCATTCGTGAAAATGAATTACGTTTGCATTTTCAGCCCAAGGTTCGCGTAAGTGATAATCATGTTCTGGGTTTTGAAGCGTTATTGCGCTGGGAACATCCAGAGTTAGGTGCCGTAGCTCCGGACGAATTTATTCCTTCAGCCGAAATGTCTAATGTGATTTATCCGATGACGGTGTGGGTTATGGAACAGACCGTTAGCCAGTGTGCAGACTGGGTAAAAAAAGGTTTTGATATCTCTATTGCAATGAATTTATCCGCACGTAACTTACTAGACGATCGTATTGTCAGTGAGCTGAGCCGCGTGTTAGATGAGTATCAGCTCAGTGGTGAACACTTGGAAATGGAAATTACTGAAAGTATGATTATGTCGGACCCCAAACGAGCCCAGTTGGCATTAGAACGTATTAGTGAACTTGGTGTTAAGTTATCTATAGATGATTTTGGTACCGGCTATTCCTCCTTAGCGTATTTAAAGCGCTTACCTGTGCAGACACTCAAAATCGACGGCTCGTTTATTTGCAGTATGTTAGACGATGACCACGACGAAATTATTGTGAATTCAACGATACAGCTCGCTCACAATCTAGATTTAACAGTGGTGGCGGAAGGTGTCGAAAATTTTAATACCTACCAACGCTTAAATGAACTCGGTTGTGATATAGCTCAAGGTTTTTTTATTGCAAAACCAATGAATAAAACCGAAGCTGAAAACTGGCTGACAAAAGACGAATGGCTCGAAGCCTCATGTTAAAACCTCTTGTTGAAAGGCTTATGTTTGAATGTTTGTGTTGGATCTTCACGTTAGCTACTTACTAATGGGGCAATATTAAAGGATGCTATTGGCTTCGATATGATATTCAGACAAGGGTACTCTTAGCGTAAAATGTGCTGTACTCAATGCAATCGCTCTAAATCCGTTCCTATATGCTCGGCTGCCGCACCCTCGATTCTGGCTTCGTCTTTACTTTAAGGTCGCACTCTATCTCTTTCCCTATTTTATTCGCTGTAGGCGTTCTGTGCGATCTAATACACCCCATGTATGGGGGGAATGGGGCAGACGGCCTTACCTGAACAGTACCCTTACGTTTTTCTCTGGAAATCAATGCTAGGTGTTATTTTCAGCACGAATAAAATACTGGGTTTAGCCTCGTCACTACGTGACTATAACTTTGCTTCATCCCGCAATGTTCTCGCCTGCTTTAAGCGTTGATTAATTCGCGCAACTCGTTGCCGGTCTTTCTTGACTAGGTTTTTAGCATTTTTAAGTTGGATAATGGCCTTTTTATACAAACCATTCAATATAAAGTATTCCGCCCTTGCCGTGTGTACATGATAAATGTCACCCGCCAGTCCGTGTACTTCCGCTAATAAGTACCATACGTAATCGTCTTTTGGTCGGCGTTTGCTATGGGCAAGCAACAATGTTTCACATTCTTTATAGCGACTGGCTTTCATTAAAATTTCAGCGTAGCGAATGTTAAGAGCGTGATGCTTGGGCTGTTCCAGTAGTTTCGCTTTAAGCCGTTGAGAAGCCGCGTCGAAGTTTTTACGCTCAGCGTCAATTTCGGCTTGAGCGACAATATAGTGAATATTGTCCGGATGTTTCTTCAGTAGTGGAGAAAGTTGTTTTTCGGCCTCGTCTAACTTGTCTGCTCGGGTGAGGGCTAAAACGAGTCCGTAAGTTGAAATGTCTTGGCTGTATTTATTGTCCTGTTGTTCATTTTTAAATTGGCGAATAGCGAATTGAAGATTTTTTTCATGAGCAAGGGCCGCGCGTACCTTTGCGAAATAAAAATCCTTATTTTGCGCATAGTATTTTTTATCGTACTTTTGCGCCCTGAGTTGAGCATCTGAAACACGAGATTCGGTTAACGGGTGAGTAAGGAGGAATTCCGGTGGCCGATGGGAAAAGCGTGTATTTTTCAACATGTTCTCGAACATCTCACCCATGGCAAAAGGGTCTTTATTGGCGCGAACCATTGTGTCCATACCAATACGGTCGGCTTCTTGCTCCATTTGCCGACTAAAGCGTAATTGAGCATCGATGGCAATCGCCTGCGTAGCGGTAATGGCAGCGATACCTGCATCGCTGCCAGAAGTTGCTGCAATCAGAATGCTGGCCAACAGAGCAGCCATAGTCGGTATCGCATTGTCTTTTTGCTCGGCAATACGTCGAGCAAAATGACGTTGGCTTAAATGTGCAAGTTCGTGGGCTAATACGGATGAAAACTGATCTTCATCATCGGCGTAGGTGAATAGCCCTGTATGTACACCGATTACACCGCCGGGGACGGCAAAAGCATTCAGCGTGGCGTTTTCGACGACCACGATATCAAGGCGCTTATCGCTAATTTCACTGGAATAAGAGATCTTCGTAATAAGATCTTCAACATACATTTGTAAAAAGGGGTCCGAAGAGGTGATTACATGGGAGCGGTACATGCGTAACCATTTTTGACCGAGTTGGTATTCTTGCCGTGGAGAAATAAGGCCGGACCCGGCGCCGCCGAGGTCGGGGAGTAAAACATCTGCCGCGATCAGTTGTTGGCTAGGCAATATGAGGCTGAAAATCGCGATAAGCGCAAGAACAAGAGGGGCTTTACGAATGGAGAACAAGATTTTTACGACTCTCAACAAGTTAAGTATGTGTGATCAACAGAGTGATCGCGTGAATAAAGCCTGGTTTTTACACCTACATTCGTCTTTCTTGCTTACTACTGCTTGGGATTGTAGCGGAATGTCTTATACTGATGCCCCTTTATTGAGGCGCCAAACGTGTAAACGTTCCATACAGTTTATCGTTGGTATCGAATGCTGCATAGGGGCGGGGCTCAAATGTTAAACGTTTGAAGGCCATAAACCGTTGACCTGAAATAATAGTGGGCACATGACGCAATACGTTGAGAAAGACTAAAGAATAAATGAGACATGCTGTGATGCGAACAAAACAAAGCTAAATCCCAATATTCGGCGCATAAAGCGCAAAACCTAAGTCTAAAGAGTTTATATTCACGCCAGTGACTGATAAAACCCCCAATATTACCGTTGTTGATGCACGCGATCTCGCTTGTCCCATGCCACTGTTGCGGGCCAAGCAAGGCCTCAATAAAATTGAGGCAGGTGAATTGATATCCGTTTTGGCGACAGACTCTGCTTCTGTTAAGGATTTCCATAGCTTTGTGGAACTCACCTCACACGTCTTGGTCGATTTCAAGGACGAAAAGGGCACCTATACTTACCTTATCCGGAAGGGCTAACTATTATGATAAGAATTTTTAATCGCTGGATTGAGCGTTATTTCGCCGATGAAGAGGCCGTACTCGTGGTCGTCTTGATTGCTGCGAGTTTGGCGATTGTGTTGTACATGGGAGTGGTACTCGCGCCAATGATCGCCGCGATAATCATCGCCTTTCTTTTACAGGGCGTGGTGTTACGTCTGGAGAACTGGGGTGTGAAGCATATAGTCGCTGTCACCCTTGCTTTCTTGCATTTAGCGGGTGGCATTATTGTCGGACTGCTGTTCATTTTACCCGCTCTATGGCGGCAACTCATGAATCTATTTGGCGAAGCTCCCCGAATGCTAAAAGATGGGCAAGCGCTTTTGTTGCTCCTACCAGAAAAATACCCCAGCCTCATTACCGAAGCCCAAGTAACGGAACTGATTACCACCCTTCGGGTAGAGCTGGGGCAAGCTGGACAAACTCTCGTCTCGTTTTCGTTCTCACAACTTCCCATACTCGTCGCGATTCTTATCTACTTAGTTCTTGTGCCTATCTTAGTGTTTTTCTTTTTGAAGGACGGTAAGCAAATGACCGAATGGGTTGCCAACTTATTGCCGCGTAAGCGCCCGGTGATGCAGCAGATTTGGGGAGAAATGAATCAGCAAATCGCAAACTACGTGCGCGGTAAAGTGATTGAGATTGTTATTGTTGCTTGTGTGAGCAGTATCGCCTTCAGTTTTCTTGGCCTTAACTATGCCTTATTGTTGGGAATTGCCGTGGGGATTTCAGTTCTAATTCCTTATATTGGCGCAGCTGTTGTTACACTCCCTGTCGCGATTATCGGGTTTTTTCAATGGGGTTGGAGTGATGATTTTCTATATTTAGTTGTTGTTTACGTAGTGATTCAAGGCTTGGATGGGAATGTCTTGGTGCCGCTGTTATTTTCGGAAGCGGTGAAAATGCACCCGGTTGCGATTGTATTATCGGTATTGGTATTTGGTGGTTTATGGGGCTTCTGGGGCGTCTTTTTTGCAATCCCGTTAGCAACTTTGTGTAAGGCTATTATTGCGGCTTGGCCGACGGGTGGGGATGCTGCTCCGCCGGGTGATGCTGAGGTTGTTGAGGGGTAGTTACTGAATAAGGTTGGCTTTCTAGACCGCATTGTCTACACGGTAAGTACATTCAAGACACGCCACAAGTACGTCCATGTAGGCTCCCTGTTGCCATCCTCGACAGTGTGCTCCTGCACTGTCTACTACACCACATCCATGTGGTAAATGGCAACAGAAGGTCTTGAACATACTTTCCGAATAGCCAACGCTCAGTGCATGTTTCAGCTAAATAATTTCTCGTTTCGATAATTTTGTGGTTAATACATATTGTATAAGAATCAATGCAGGTCGAGATGGATACAGTCTTTATCACTCTAAAGTGTTGGCACGTTTTGTTAGGCCGTCTTTATTTCTAACGCAATTTGAGGCAATGGAATTCTGATTGGCTCATCAGAAACGATTAAGGCAGCATTGTTTAATGTTGTGACTAAGTAAATGAGAAAAAGAAAATATTAATTTATCGGCACATAGCTGCAGGGGTTCGGGAGGTATTTTTAAGACCTTCTGTTGCCATGGATGGCAATAGGGAGCCGACATGGATGTACTTGTGGCGTGTCTTGAAAATACCTCCCGGATCGCTGAAGCGGTCTCCCTTATCTACCTCTTAAGTAAATAAGAGTCGGACGGGAATAAGTCAAAGATAACTAAGAATAGGAATTCACATTGAGGCATTACATTCGGTTTTTACCACTCGCGTTTTTATTGAATATTGTCGCAGTTTCTGCGAACACCGAGATTATTACCAACCCCTACGATGAGCGTAGCTTTGAGTTTTTCACCCTCGAAAACCAACTCAAAGTCCTATTGATATCCGACCCCGATGCTGAAAAATCAGCCGCAGCGCTCGATGTATTCGTCGGCTCCGGAGAAGACCCCGTTGAACGTTTCGGTCTGGCTCACTTCCTCGAGCATATGCTTTTTCTTGGAACCGAAAAATACCCCACTCCTGGTGAATTCCAAGACTTTGTTGAAGGCCATGGCGGTAGCCATAATGCCTACACCAGCCTTATGCACACCAACTACTTTTTTGACGTAGGGCCAGATTCATTTGAACAATCTCTCGACCGCTTCGCCTCCTTTTTTACCTCCCCCTTATTCTTAAAACAATACGTTGGGCGAGAACGCCAAGCCGTTCACTCTGAATATACATCAAAGCTGAACCAAGGCTCTCGCCGAGAAAAAGACGTATTCCGTGAGTTAGTAACCCCCGGCCACGCTCTGGCTAAGTTCTCTACAGGTAGCGACGAAACCTTGGGGAATATTGAACCTGAAAAACTACGCGAAGCGTTAATTGAATTTTATCAGCGTTATTACAGTGCCAATGTGATGACCTTAGTGGTCACAAGTTCTCATTCCCTTAGCGAACTTAAAAAGATGGTGGAGTTGAGCTTTACAGAGATTAAAAATACGGATGTGAAATTGTCAGATAAAACGCTAGATGAAATATTAGATAAAACGAAAGAGAGTCGTATTGCACTTTTTACCGAAGATTTTTTACCCGCTGAAATACATATACAGCCTAAAAAAATGCGTCGTAAATTATCGATTGCCTTTCCGATTGTGAGCGCCGCCCCAAAACTTAACGAAAAACCCTTACATTATATTGGCAATTTTTTAGGCCATGAGGGTCAAGGTTCACTGTTTTCCATATTAAAGAATAAAGGCTGGGCTACTGCTTTGAGCGCCGGAACGCATTTTCAATGGCGTTCTGGAGAGATGTTTGGCATCAATATATTACTGACCGATAAAGGTTATCAACATATCGATTATATTTATGCTTTGGTATTTGAAGCCATTGACCTGATGAAGGAAAAGGGCGTCGCGAGTTGGCGCTTTCAAGAACTGAAAGACTTGAGTAAAACCTTCTTTGATTATGGTGAACGTGGCGAGGCTGTTCGCGAAGCGAGTCGCTTAGCGCATCAGCTCCATGAAACTCCCGCAAAGGATATTTTTTGGGAGTCGTATGATTTCAAGACCTTTGATAAAAATGAGATTCTCGGGTATTTGAATCAATTACAGAAAAGCAAAGCACTGGTTACAGTCGTTGCTCCAGAAGTGGAGAACGAATTGAGCGGAAGTGGTGATTCCGAGGGCGATCACAATATTTCTGCTGGAACGAAAAGCCATTTTTATGGAACGCCTTACCGTATTGTAAAACGTGAAAATAGCCTGCTCAAACATTTCGTCGATGAAGATACTGCGAACGCACTCAGTCAGGGTTTGGGCTTACCGAAAAAGAACCCCTTTGTGGCAAAGAAATTTAAAATCATCGAATCCAGTGATATAAAAGCCAAACAGCTGAAACCCGAAATTGTTTATGAAAAAAACAACGTTACAGGCTGGTATCTTAACGACAATATTTATGACCTGCCGAAAACCTCGATTAGTGCGCGGTTAAAATTACCCACGGTTGCCGAGTCTGCGGAAAACTTTGTCGCGACAAAAATATACGCGAGAATGCTAAAAGACTCGTTGAATGAGACCAGTTATAACGCTGCATTGGCTGGCCTGTCTTATTCTGTCGCGCCGACATCTCGCGGTATCGATATTGATTTTTATGGCTACAGTGATTCTGTTGGCGCGTTATCAAAGCGTGTGCTGGGGATGATTCGTCGGCTCAACCGATCTAAACGTTTGCGTCAGCAAATGGTGGAGGAGTTTTTTCCTCATGTTCGTAAAGAATTGTTACGGGTTCAGCGTAATCGCAAACATGGACGTGTTTATTCTCAAGCCTTGGCCAATATAGCACCGACTTTATATTCCCCGTATTGGACGAGTGAGGAGGTTGAAGCGGCATTCGAAAAAATGACACAAACTCAATTTTCGAATGTGATGGCGAAATTATTCGATAAGGGCACGTTAGAGGTTTTTGTCTTTGGCAATATTACGAAGCGTCAGGCGAAAAAACAAATTGCCTTACTGGCAAAATTGATCGATGTTAAAAGCGACGCTGAAGTGCCGAAAGGTCGTGTAGCCAATGTCAGTCAAGCGGATAGTTTTATTAAACACCGGCAGGTCGATTCTAACGATAGTGCCGTGATTACCTATTACCAAGGCTTAGACGATTCGCTCGATGCACGGGTACGAATGAGCTTAATGGAAAAAATCCTGTCGACTCCTATATACCGTTCGTTAAGAACTGAGCAGCAGCTGGGTTATATCGTTTTCAGCGCAAATTACCCCATGAAAGATGTACCGGGAATATTGGTTATTGTGCAATCGCCTAACCACTCGGCTGAAGACGTGTACAAAAAAATACGCAAGTTTTTCGTTGATGAAGAGAAGTCCTTATTCGCAAATTTTGAGCGGGACAAGCAAGCTTTGATATTGGAGATTAGTGAGCTTCCTAAGAATCAAATTGAATGGTCAGATGCGTATTGGAATAGCATTTTGGATGATGATGACGACTTTGATCGAATTCAGCGAGCGCTGAACTCGCTTAAGGGAATAACCGTAGAAGCGATGGTCGATGATTACAGGCAGTTGTTTATCGATCGCAGCCCTAACCTTACATTTGTGGCGTCGAAAAATTCGCCAGAGCTAAAAGCGTTTGGCGATGTTTTAACCCCGATTGATGATAGTCGGAAGTTTAAGGCTGGAATGCCAGGGTATTTGTACCCATAAAATATTTTGAAAGTCTTTGGTGGTAAGCTCCGTCTCGGCCGTTTGATTTTCAATAATCGAACGGCCCTTAATGTGCCGGGGAAGCCATCGTTTGAAAAGTTGAAGCGGCTTTCAAAGTCATAAAAGCGGTCAATCCTCTGGCGTCTAACAATAAATCACCGGATTGATTTTGAATTGAAAACATAAGGCAGTGAAATTTCACACGAAAATATCTTTGGTTTTTCTATATTTCTGTCTTATTGGCCTTGTCTTTTTTTGAGGTCATCTTCTAATCAATGGTTTAGTTCTATAATTAGAAATATCTCTGGTTTGCACGAGACATTTTCTGAGAACGTAGCGGGATATCTGTAGTGATTAGCGCACGCAGAAATGAATCCCCTAAACCCCAGCAGCAAAATGCTGTACCATGAAAATACAACAAGCGTTGAAAAAGCGTTTTTCACCCTTTTAGCGAACTCGAATTAATATGACCGACGATCAGAAAACACCACCACGACATCCTGCTTTGGACTATCACGAATTCCCCAAACCAGGGAAGTTAGAGATTCGAGCGACTAAGCCCCTAGCGAATGGTCGAGACCTAGCGCGGGCATATTCGCCTGGCGTGGCAGAAGCCTGTTTAGAGATTGTGGAAGATGCTTCAGCGGCGAGTAAATACACGATACGCGGTAACTTGGTTGGCGTGGTGAGTAACGGTTCTGCCGTTTTAGGCTTGGGTAATATTGGACCTCTGGCCTCTAAACCGGTCATGGAAGGGAAAGCGGTTTTGTTTAAGAAATTCGCTAATATCGATTGTTTTGATATCGAAGTGAACGAAACCGATCCTGAAAAACTGGCCGAGATTGTTATCGCGTTGGAACCCACTTTCGGGGCCATTAACTTAGAAGATATTAAAGCCCCCGATTGTTTTATCGTTGAAAAGCTCTGCCGTGAGCGCATGAACATTCCGGTGTTCCACGATGATCAACACGGTACGGCGATTGTTGTCGGTGCAGCTGTCACCAATGCCGTGCATGTTGCAGGCAAAGACTTTGCGGATATTAAAGTGGTGTCGACCGGTGGCGGAGCTGCGGGCATCGCGTGTTTGAATATGCTGGTGAAACTCGGTGTTAAGCGCAGCAATATTTGGCTGTGTGATATTGACGGCCTCGTTTACGAGGGGCGAAACTCTCAAATGACCGAGCAGAAAGCGGAGTTTGCACAAGACAGCGAACTGCGTAATTTGGATCAAGTGATAGACGGTGCAGATTTGTTTCTTGGACTTTCTGCTCCCGGTATTTTAACCCCGGCAATGGTAGAGAAAATGGCGGCGCGTCCGATTGTTTTTGCTCTAGCCAACCCAACGCCAGAAATTATGCCCGACGAAGTACGAGCAGTGTGCCCTGATGCCATTATCGCCACAGGTCGCTCGGACTTTCCGAACCAAGTGAACAATGTACTGTGTTTTCCCTTTATTTTTCGGGGCGCACTTGATGTCGGCGCGACAGAGATCAACGATGCAATGGAAGTGGGGTGTGTTGAAGGAATAGCCGCACTTGCTCGCGCTTCTACCAGCGCCGAGGCGGCAGCCGCTTATAAAGATGAAAGTCTTAAGTTTGGTGCCGACTATTTGATACCTAAGCCCTTCGATCCTCGGCTGTTGGCGACCGTTGCCTGTGCGGTTGCAAAAGCGGCCATGGAGACTGGCGTTGCGACCAAGCCGATCGATGACTTGGATGCCTATAAAGAAAAACTGAATCGTTCGGTGTTCAAATCTGCACTCATTATGAAACCTGTATTCGATGCGGCACGTGCAGCACTGCGTCGGGTTATTTTTGCTGAAGGTGAAGATGAGCGTGTATTGAGGGCCGCTCAAGAAATGAGCGAAGAAATGGGCTACAAACCCATTCTAATCGGTCGGCCAGAAGTGGTTGAACGACGTTGCGAGCGTTTAGGTTTGCACATAAAAATAGACAAAGATTTTGAACTGATAAACCCCGAGCATGATGAGCGTTTTCGGGATTACTGGAAAACCTATCATCATCTCATGCAGCGCCGAGGTGTAACCCCTGATATGGCCAAAGCCATTATGCGCACGAACTCAACGGCGATTGCGGCGATAGCTGTCCAGCGAGGTGATGCGGATAGCATGATTTGCGGCACCTTTGGCCAGTATCTGTGGCACCTTAAATATATTGAACAAATATTGGGAACGGATAAATTAAAGCCTTCCGGAGCATTATCGTTAACCTTAATTGAAAGTGGCCCGCTGTTTATTGCCGACTCTCATGTGTTCTCAGAACCCTCACCAGAGCAAATTGCGAACATCGCGATTGCTGCTGCTCGGCATGTTCGCCGCTTTGGCCTCACGCCGCGTATTGCACTGTGTTCACAATCACAATTCGGCAATATGGACTCTAAATCAGGGCGCACTATGCGCGAAGCAATGCGACTCCTCGATGCGCAATCTCGATGCTTTAGCTATGAAGGTGAAATGACGCTTGATGTGGCCCTAGATCCTGAATTACGCAGTCGAATTTTCCCTGAGGCGCGCTTTAGTGAATCGGCCAATGTCTTGATTTTCAGCAATGCCGATGCGGCGAACTCGACGCGAAACATATTGAAAATGACGGCTGGCGGCTTGGAAGTTGGTCCAATACTGATGGGTATGGGGAATACGGCGCATATCGTTCCGCCTTCCGTTACGGCTCGTGGACTACTGAATATTTCTGCCTTGGCGGGTACGCCAGTGGATAATTATGGGAGAAGTTAGGTGACGGGTGACGGGTGACGGGAGACGGGAGACGGGTGTGATGTGGCTTAAT
>JAWSUY010000077.1:0-4193 GCA_033852175.1 Agarilytica sp. | reverse complement strand
TTCTTTCTTCTTGTTAAAGAGCAATCTCGAACCGGGCATGCCGTGTTGAGAGGGTGCGTATCATACACCGAGGAGAAATATCGTCAAGCCCTTTTTAAGGATTTCTACAATTAGATCTTCACTGTCAAAAAAAGCCCCCCAGCCCTTCAAATGGGCAAATATCAACAGCCTGACACAATGGATTTTGGTATTATTTTTTACATTGCTACTAGCGGTATAAATTCGAGCGAAACATGAACAAAAACAAGCGAAAAAAATCAATTCTCATTATTCGCATCGGCGCCATAGGCGACATCATCATGTCCTCACCTGTAGCAAGCGCACTTAAGCGAAACAACCCCAACACTCACATCACGTGGATTGTTCACCCAGCATTCGCCCCACTACTCAAAGACCACCCAGACATCGACGAAGTCATTCATTTTGATATAGATGAATGGATAATGCTCTGGCGAAAAAAACATATCCCAACCCTTATAAAAAAATCAAAGGCGCTGCGCACAAAACTGCGAACCCGCACATTTGAACGAACCATTGACCTGCAAGGTAACTTTATAACTGGCTTTATCGCTTGGCTCTCCGGTGCAACTCACAAAATTGCCCTTGGCTCAAACGGGGGGAACAGCTGGTTCATGACCAAAACCATATCCCGAAACATAGGTGACCAAACGCAAATAGGTTCTGAATATCGCTACCTAGTCAATCAACTTGGCTGCTCTGACTCCAAATGGAAAATGCACCTCCCACAGAACGAGCAAGCGACAATTGACGCAAAAAATAAACTTAAAGAAAAGATCGGCGATACGCCTTACGCGGTAATCTGCCCATTCGCACAGTATCCACAAAAAAATTGGTTTGGCGATTACTGGGAACAGATCATTCTGAGGATCAGGGGACGGTACCAGCTTCGCACAATTATTGTAGGCGGTGAAAACGGCAAAGAGCCCGGCGAGAAAATGTCTCGATTAACAAGCGCCGTTAACTTTGCAGGCCAAACAACCCTAGAAGAAACTGCCGCCATAATTTCTGGAGCCACAATACTAATCGGCGTCGACACAGGCCTAACCCACATGGGGCACGCCCTTAACATACCGACCATTTCGCTGTTTGGAGCAACTTACCCATACGACTACGTCGACAGCGAGCTGAGTAAAGTTATATATTTGGACCGCTTTTGCTCACCATGCAGAAGAAACCCCACCTGCAACAAAGAATATCAATGCATGCGAGACATCACCCCAGATAAAGTCCTCACGACAATCAAGCCTCTCATTCAAAAATCCAATCAACGCCCTAAGCTTTAAACAAGCTGAACAACCGGAGTTTCAATGACCGTTTCGCTACCTAGCTTTGAAAAAGCGCACCTGCTCGTTATCGGCGACATCATGCTTGACCGGTACTGGTCCGGCCCCACATCTCGAATATCCCCAGAGGCACCCGTGCCTGTAGTAAAAATAGGCGATATCGATGATCGCCTAGGCGGAGCAGCAAACGTAGCCCTTAACATTTCAACGCTGGGCTGCAAAACAACTATTTGCGGCGTAATTGGCAATGACGAACCAGGGCAAAAAATAAAAACCCTACTCGCCGAATCCTCTATTGAAGACGCCAGCATAACAAACACTAAAACCCCCACCATAACAAAGCTTCGCGTAATGAGCCGACACCAGCAGCTACTTCGAATGGATTTTGAAGAATCCTTAAAAGGAGCAAACGACCAAGACCTCCTTGCTTCAATTAGCGATATTCTCGGCTCCGTTGACGCGGTAATTATTTCCGATTACGCAAAAGGTACAGTATCCAACCCCGCCAAAATTATTGAGCTGTGCAATAAGCACAACACTCCCATATTCGTGGATCCAAAAGGGGCTGACTTTCAGCGCTACAAAAACGCGTCTTTTGTTACTCCGAATTTGTCTGAACTAGAAGAAGCTGCTGGCTCAAGCGATGTACTCGAAAAGGTCTTTGAAAAAGCAGAAGCACTTCGCGCCGAGCTAAACCTAGACGGACTACTCGTCACGTTGAGCGAAAAGGGAATGGTTTTAATTTCAGAAAAAGCTGCTCCATACCACATGCCAACCTCAGCAAAAGAAGTGTTCGACGTAACTGGCGCAGGCGATACCGTTATTGCCACACTTGCAGCTGCATACGCCTCAGGAGCCGACATACAATCCGCCATGCGCCTTGCCAATTTAGCGGCCGGAGTTGTTGTTGGCAAGCTCGGCACATCCACCGTAAGCACATCCGAATTACGCAACGCCATAGAGCTCGATGACAAAGACTTGATTAGAGGTCTCGTCACCCTAGAGGAGCTAAGCCTTCAAACGAGACTATGCCGACAGAAAGGTGAAAAAATCGTCTTCACAAACGGCTGCTTCGATATCCTACATGCCGGCCACGTACGCTACCTAAAAGAGGCCGCCAAGCTCGGAGACAGGTTAATAGTTGGAATGAATAGCGATGCATCCATATCCAGACTAAAGGGGAGTCAGCGACCAATAGTAGCCCTAGAAGAAAGAATGGAAGTCATATCCTCATTAAACTGCGTTGACTGGGTGGTCCCCTTTGAAGACGACACACCCCTTGAATTAATCACAACGATCCTACCGGATACGTTAGCGAAAGGAGGTGATTATATTGCTGAAAAAATTGTTGGGCATGACTGTGTAAAAAACAACGGAGGAGAAACGAGAATACTGCCATTTGTTGACGGCTGCTCAACAACGTCAATAATAGAAAAAATCAAATCACTCTCATAAAGCCAGAAGGAATTATCACATCGCCCTGAAATTTTTGCGCGAAAACCAAGCAGAAAGGGCGACCATAGAATCAAGCAAGCGCAAAATTAGAAAAGGATTTCAGCAGAAATTCTAAACCTGAACCTGATTACGCCCCAATCCTTTTGCCCGATATAGCGCTTTATCGGCACGCATGATTAGGCTTGCTGCAGATTCACTTTTGGCATCGCCAACTGAAGACAAGCCAATGCTAATAGTCAAACATGAGGCCACATCCGAGTCAGGGTGGGTAATTTTATTATCCACTATCGACTTACGTAGCCTTTCTGCAAACACCATCGCCTGATCCATCTCGGTATTAGCCAGCACAATAGCGAACTCTTCTCCGCCATAGCGCGCCACGACATCGGTTCCACCGCGCGCGGAATCGAGCAAGATATCCGCCACCAACCTCAAACAACGGTCTCCCTCCACATGCCCCAAAGAATCGTTATAACGCTTAAAATAATCAACGTCGCAGAGCAATAGGCTCAGCGACCCATTAGTTCGCCGAACCCGCGATATCTCCCCATCAATACTTTCGTCAAAATAACGCCGATTATACAAACCGGTCAGACTATCCGTATTAGACAAAACCATCAGCTCTTTTGCCAAAACCTCTGCACGACGGTTTTGCTCCTCCAACTCCTCCACCAATTCTTTCTTTTCATATTCGTACCCCAAAGAACGCATAGCAAACTCACCAAAACGCCGAGCGGTTGAGATCATAAACAAATACCACCCCAAAGATACAGCAGCCAACATCCAGCGATCCTGATCCAAGGAAACAACCAAATACAACACAGACGGAACAACAATAGGAAAAGAAAACAAAATGAAGACAGGAAGGGACATGGCATACGCAGTGACCGACCCAGCAAGAAGAAAAGCAAAATTAGCCATCAAAATCGCTGCGGTTAGCCCACTAGCAAAAGAAACCAAATAAAGCAGAAATGCCCCCCAAAGGACGCCGGTAACAAAGATAGCTCCACCCAAGCGAACAAACCATCCTCTCGACTCCGAATCACTAACCCGAGACTTGAGGAATGCTGCTTTTAAAAAAATACGGTAGATACCAACAAGAGTAAAGCAGACGCTCCAACCAAGGAGAACGAAAGGGTTAGCCTGAGACCAGAATGTACATACGAGAACGAGACCAGCTATCGCACTGGAAACCAACGCACTTGCCGACTGGGAGAACATAAGCTCCAAACTGCGAACAAGAAGTCGTTCATCACTCACCCAAGGCATAGAGACACGTTATTCCAAAAATAGAAGAAGATGAACTAATAATAGATTAAAAGGGTGACAACAAAAACAGATAGACACTGAATAAACAGTGTCAGTAGATATAAATAAGTTGCAAGCAATGCGTGTGGACGCTTATGAGAGGCAGGCGAATCGTTAAGGAGGTGA
>JAWSUY010000020.1:0-30607 GCA_033852175.1 Agarilytica sp. | reverse complement strand
TGGAGCTAACTTGATACCCCGTGTTTAAATACAGCACTTTGTTTCGGTGGCCGCTCCCCGAGCTTGCTCGGCGAATTTAACATTTGTATCAGACGCCCTGTGGCCGCATATTCCAGCCCACGCCTATTTCTAATTTGTAAAACCTAAAACTAACCACAAAGCCTTACACAGTCAAGGTCTCGGAATCAAACCCGACCTTTTGAATATCGAATTATGGATATATGCGGCTCCACCGCCGGATATCATCCGCAAGTACGGAATCACCAACTCTTTGATTTCATTAGATAAAACACTGATTTTGACCAACTATACCTGATAAGCGGAACCCTGCCACGCATTATTTTTCGCGCAAAAGCGGAATCACGGCACCTCCTTCAAGCAGGTCCGGTGTAGAGAAAAGTTAATCTAGAACAAAAAATACTGACATCCGGTTTTGCTGACTTAAAACGAACTTTCGTAGCGTTCGGATTTAAATCCGCACGCTTACGCCGAGACCTATACAACCCAAAAAGGAAGCGAACAACACAGCAAACTTGCTGCCCGCTCCCGGTCGCGTCTGCCCTACTTCGTTATTCCTTTAACGGACAGAATAGGTCTCAGCGTGATGCAGTCTTCTGTTGCTTCAACAGAGAAATTTGCATCTACTGGGAAACCCACGTGATTTAACCAATACCCTCGCAGTTGAATCCACGGCACCGCTGGGTACCGTCTCATTCTTCCATCGATGGACGTGCTGTTGCGCGTTTTCTTATGACAACTCCGATACACTTTGCACGTAAAAAATCCCTTAATTACTGTTTCCTTTTTTTGTACGTCCTTTTTTTGTCCATCCTTTTTCAGTGCGCCCTTCATCGGTTGCGCTTGCGGGGCCACTGACCGCCACTTGCGCGCGTTAAACATAATCAAGCCCGCTTTTCACCCCAGTCAACACGTCACTAACATCTTCGCTCTTTGCGGTATGCGTGTAGTTTTTGTTGTCAGTATCCTTTCTCAGATCCATACCAACGTCCTTATCACCACTTTGACCGACATCCGTGTCGCTTTCCTTACCGCTGCCCGTCGTATCCACAATGCAGCCTTTCTCCGCTTTAATGCCGTCTACCTCTTCCTTGAAATCTACATGCGAAATTGCTCCACCTACACCAACCTTTACCTTCGTGTTCGCTTCAGAGAAGCGAAAACCCGGCATCACTTGCAATAAGTCAGACTCAGCCAACACCCGGATTCGGTCACCCACTTCAAACCCAAATTCCCGCAGCCATTTCCCCTGCAAAACAATGTAGGGATTGTACTGTCCTGAAATTACGGAATGAGCAAGGCTCCCAATACCTGAAGGGGTACTAGCGCAGACGTTTTGAACGATTAGATTGGTAGTATAGGAAGGTTTTTCTTGGGCCGAGCTAAACTCTAGCGTATGATCGAAATCAGCCATTTTGGACTCTCTTATAGTCTATTAGGGTTAGCGACCTCTGGGTGCTCCAACACTCGGGGGTTGCGATTTTTTAGGTACTTAGATTAACGTTTTGGTGTGTGCCTCCTCGTTTTTAAACTGCTATTTGTGCGTTGTTGTTTGTGATTCTTCATCTGAGCTTTGTAAGCTAAAGCTCGTAATTACGGATGACATGGAATCGTTTGTTTTGATCAATGCTGTTTCGCTATCACGTTAATTGTAACGTTACCGAGATACGCTACCGGACAGAGCAAGACCTTATAATGAAAGTCGCTGCGCTTGTACGGATTAACAGCGAAGTAATTCAACCTTAATCACCCTATTAAATCAACAGGAGATTAAGATTTTTGAGTGGTTGAGATGTTAATCAAATCATTTTGGCACCGGACTCTTTTTATAGTGCTCCCAGCTATTTTAACCTAACACTCAAAAAACTTTTTTACGCGACAGCAGGTTTTGTTCAGGCTCACGCCGATCGAATAATTTAATGACAACGAAATGATTTTGGAGACTATTCTGGAAGTTGTTTTGGAGAAGCCTTTAGAGCTTTTTAAAAATCGCTTTAGAGAACCGTTTTAACGTTTAAGTCAGGCCGAATTAAGTCAAAATATAAATAAGACAACGTAAAAATGAATAGAACGAAAATCGCACGACAGATACATGAATCGGTATTATTTGGCCAGAAATTTACAACCTATCCACTAGTAGCCGCACTATAGGGCCTGAGTCACAGATGAAACATAAAAATCAGAAAAGACAGACAAAGAGTCGCTTTACAATATCGCCGAGGAAAAACTGGAAGCGTATGGGCGCTACACTTGCTTGCATCGCTTTGGCGTTGGTCATCGCCAGCCAAAATGAAGTGCTGACGTGTAAGATCGCTGGGTCTCCAGCCTATGTTGAAATTTCAGATGGCTTATATGTTAGCACGCTTATTGAAGAGTATGAGTACGGCAGGATTGAGGCTTCGATCCTAGACGCTAAGAAGCGCATTGAGGAGACGTTCGGCAAGCTCACTTCTAGCCCCAAAATGATCATTACTCAAAATAGTGCCGAAGCAGATAGCCTTGGCTCTAATGCAACGGCTCACTCGCACTTATCCGCTTTCGGTCAGTGCTTAGTCTTTGGCCCGGAAGGCCGAAATGTCGATGTTTTTGCTCATGAGCTGGTACATGCTGAAGTGCACAGTAGAATTGGCTGGTTAACGCAGTTAATTTCGATTCCCGTTTGGTTTAATGAAGGTATAGCCTTGATTGTTGATTACCGAGCACCCTATCTTCCTACAAACATTGATATACGTGAAAGCGAGGTGGAATTGGTCAAATCAAAAAACTACGGGTATCAGTTTTTTTCAGACGATGCTATTAAGAACTACCAAGCCGCCAGGCTGGCGGTGGACCCTATCGATCCTAAGTTGCTTTATCCTAAGCTGGAAGAGATTAATAGCGGGAAAAGCTTTGCTGATGCATTTGGCTTGTAAATGAAGTTTTTAAAAACAGCCAGCTACTGAGTCACTTTTTTTTTGAGAACCTTGATGAAAAACACCTTTATCCAAGACGATGAGTTTTATGATCAATCATTCTGCGACATAGATTGTTCAGAAGAAGAATTGGAGGGCAAGGTGTTTGATGGCTGCAGTTTTGAATCGTGCGATTTTCACGAAGCCACTTTTCGGAAATGTGAGTTTACAGACTGTACATTTGTTACGTGTAATCTTAACTTTTGGAAGGTTGAGAATAGCAAATTTTCTAACGTGAAATTTTCTGACTGTAAAATTTCCGGTGTTAATTGGACGAGGGCTTATTGGTTGGGCCTGTCTGTTGGTTCACCCTTTGAATTTGAAAGCTGTCTGTTAAATTCTTCTACATTTTTTTCGCTGAATCAAACCGATATCGTCATCAAAGGTTGTCGTGCACATGATGTTGATTTTAGGGAGGCTAACCTGAGTGGCGCTAAGTTTGCTGACACGGACCTCACGAATAGCTTATTTCACAATACGAATCTTTCTGGTGCGAACTTCTTTGACGCGAAGAATTACAGTATTGATGTCACCACGAATAAAGTAAAGAACGCTACCTTTTGCCGTTTTGAGGCGGTTAGTCTTTTAGAGTCCTTGGGCATTAATTTGGTGGGTTAAGAATATGCACTTGGAATTTGCGACCGATATACGTCATGAAACTGTCTTGTAGCTGCGGCAATATCGAGGCTTTTTAGCCACCCGGCCAGGCGGCGTGACTGTTCGCACTACACACTAACGATAAACAGGATAACAAATGGCTGTTCTAGAAATACTCAAAGCCCCCGATGAGAAGCTGAGAGTAAAGGCATCTAACGTCGGTAATATAAATGCAGTGCAGGGCTTGATCGATGACATGCTGGACACGCTTTACGATACCGAGGACGGCATTGGTTTGGCGGCCACGCAAGTAGGCAGCAGTGAAGCTATTATCATCATTGATATTTCAGATGATCGAAATGAACCGCTGATTCTGATCAACCCTAAGGTTGTGAGCGGTGAAGATAAAGAAAAGGGGCAAGAAGGTTGCCTATCGGTGCCGGGTTATTACGCGGACGTTGAACGCTTTACGAAAGTTACGATAAAAGGCTTGGACCGAACAGGTAAGGAAGTCGTGATAAATAGCGAAGATTTCTTGGGTGTCGTGCTACAACATGAAATCGATCATTTGCAAGGCGTGTTATTTATTGACTATCTTTCACCATTAAAACGGAAAATGGCGTTAAGAAAAGTGAGAAAATCGATTACTTGATCTGCTAGTGGAGCTATTAGCCGAGCGGCCTAGATAAAACCTAAGAAACTTTTCAAGAACGTCAAACGGGAAGGAACATTCAGTAAAACCCGCTTGTACGAATTGACTGACCATCAGTTTAAATGGCGAAGTACATTGATTTTGAATAGTGATCAACACAGGGTTGAATATGGACGCTTAGTGCCGCAAAGATCGGGGAGTAAACGTTTGAACAGCCGCGCCTATAATAGAAAGGGAATCGGTGGGCTCCGATAAAAACCCACCCACGAAATCATTAACCGCAACACTTCTTGTATTTTTTACCACTGCCACAGCTACAAGGCTCGTTGCGTGCCGGTGTTTTTTCTATTTTGATCGTTTCGATCTTATTGAGTTCGGCGGTCAACTCGGCTATCGATTCAACGGCACCCTCACTGCTGTCGAGGTGGATTTCTGCATAGAGCAGCGCGTCATCAACCTGGTCTTGAATTTCTTTTTTACGCTCTTCGCTGGTTACGACCAGTTCTAGGGGGTATTTTTTAGTTCCTAATTTACGATTGGCGCTGGTCTGAAACCCACCATTGATGTGGTTCTGGCGAGCATCCTGACGACCTTTGAAAAAAAACTTATCTGACATGCTGTAATCCTAATAACTTAAATTTGAAATGGTTTTAAAATAAAATGACGCTGAATTCGTGCGACGCTACATGCGCATGATTCAGAATACGTGCCGCTCGAAATACGCATGACTCGGAATACTGATAATTTAAAAGGGGCATGGACTGTGCCCGAGTAAGCGCTGCCCACTAATGGGGTGATCGATGTGGAGTTCATTGGCGTGCAACAATAAGCGCTCGGCCATGCCTTCGCTACGTTCATTTTTATAAAGGTCGCAGCCGAGTATGGGATGACCCATCTCACGACTGTGTATGCGCAGTTGGTGGGTACGCCCTGTTTGGGGGGTAAACCGTACTCTGCACCTGTCTGGCTGGTTATACCGTTCTAATACCTGGTATTCACTACGTGCAGGTTTGCCAGTGTCTTGGCAGATCTTCTGTAGCGGGAATATGCCTTTGGCAATCGGGTGCTCAATCACCCCCCGATCATCGCTTGGACTGCCGTCGAGTATCGCGATGTACGTTTTACTCACGGTGCGCGCCTCGAATTGCTTACTGAGCACTCTGATCGCTTGCTTGTTCAGGGCTACGACCATGATGCCTGAAGTACCAAAGTCTAGGCGATGTATGAGTTGAGCAGAGGGAAAGGCTTGCTGCTGTTTCTCCGCAGGTGCTTTACTCTCTATAACCACTTCACTCGCTACAGCCGCATTTTCAGTTGTAGGCGCATCATTAACAGTAAGAGGTTGTGCGTCTGCCTGTAGGGGCTTATCTACGAAGCCTTTAAGCTGGCCGCTCACCAAGCGATAGTGGACAGAATCCTTGTTGAGCGGGTTCTTGCCGGACAGGCTAAGTAAGCCGCTGGGCTTGTCGATCAGCAGTATTTCGTCATCTTGATAGAGTATTCGGATCTCGCCAAAGCAAGGGGGAGCGATGAAATCATCGACGATGGTGGCGGAGGGTTTCATGGTGACTGCTGTGAGACTCGTTACTGTAGGCTGGTATAGCTTTATTATCGCATGTTTTTGATAGTGTCCACATACTTACGCTTGCTAACGATAAACCGCTGCCTACTGCGAACGATTTTAAAACGCCATCTTGTGGCGCTAACCTGACATGTTAAGCCGTCCACACTTCGGCCCAGTTTATGGACGGGCGCTCGTTACGGTTCAAAAACAGGCGTCAGCTTTCTGCAGATCGATCTATCATCGAGGAGAACTCACCAAGATCACACTGTTTGCATACCGCTTACGGGCTCCTTTAATCATCATACCTAACGCACACTTATTAACGTGCAGCCGATAGGAAAGTTGCCGCAACAAACCCAAGATATTTATTGTACAAATTCGGAAACTGTTACGTTTAGAACATGAGTTAAAGGTGGCTTTAATAAAATAAAGGGGTGCTTTATGTAACGAACAACATTAGAAATGGAGCCGATTCGCAGGGCCCTCCATACACATAGCAAAAAGGGCTATACCGACACGTGCGCACTTATGCAGATGGACCTCTCCTCACTGATGTTTCCATGGCACAAGGCAAGGCATTAAGCGCGGGCTGGTGGCGATTCAGCCATACGACTGCCTTAAGCCTCTCCCCCGGCATTCGCTCTCTAGCAGTTACCTCCCAAATTGAATACAATATCGGCAAGTATGGGCCCACGCTCTTGAAAGAGGTTTTTTGAGGGCGGTTTTCGCCCTATGAATTCATGTCTAGAGAGGTAGTCACAATGCTACCGTCACGATTGAATAGACAGACCATTTCCAAATTTGAGTTAAAAAATGAACGATATTAGTTTTGAAGAAATTGTAAAATTAAGCTGCGAAGAGCGCTATGAGATTTTTCTGGGCATGGTCGCGGATGAAAGGGACATTTGGATACTCGTCAATGAAGACAAGCAGTTTCTAAAAATACATTCCCAAGATAATGATATCGAATTTCTGCCTATTTGGCCGCATTCGGATTTTACTGAAGCTTACTGCAAGGATTCAAAAGAAAAGTTAAGTCCAAAATGTATTTCAGTGCCTGAATTCTTTACAAAGTGGGTCCCCGGCCTGGAAGGCGATGAGCTAAAAGTTGGTGTATTTCCAAACTCTGGATCAGACGTTTGGATTATGGAACCATCAGAGATCAAGAGTGACCTGCAAGATGAGTTCTCTAACGCAGGGTTTTAAATAGCATTGATCCGCCGGGGGCGATCAATGCCCTCCCCTAACGATGCGACTGGCATTGGAACAAAACCAGTCTATTCCCACCTCTTTCGATCACAGCCCTAAAAATAGTATAAACTGTAAATGTACTTTTATAAAAAGGCAGTATATTGAGATGTTAGGAAAGTTAAAAAGCATGGCTTCCAGTAGCGCTATCGACCAAGTTGTTAAAAAAGTCGGCCCTGAATTGCAGACACATTTAAACAAGATCAAAAATTTTAGCGTTTCAGACCTTCAAGATAACTCACAATACGATCGGTTGGTTTCTCGCCCCGCCTTAATCTCTGTTAATGCTAGCTCTTCAGGCATCACCAAGCTCATTCCGGGTTTTGAAACCAAGTTTTTGAGAATGATGGTAAACTTAAGAGATGAGTTAGTCGATTTGTCAGGCAGCAAGCCTCAACTAAAAGAGGGTTATCAAGATAAATTGACTTCGGTCATTCTCAAAAGCTTTAAAAGCTAAGCAATCCGTTGAAAACTAGAGTCAGTACTGCAACCCGTTAACCAACATCACAATCATGGACCTGCTTGATAGGCAGCGATGACAACAGCGCTGAACGAAAAGATTTAACGACAAATACATCTCTAGAGCACTTACTCAATGGCGGTAATTGGCGCTATACCATACACTGTAAGCAAATTCCGATTAGCTGTGTCGAAAACAAAACTCACGTCACCCACTTATCGAGGGTGACAATTCAAGGGAATCTGCGTGATGATACTGCACGCATACGATATGAGGAGGGAGAGCCGCGAAGTGAATTTTTGACGTTAAAGTCGAAGGGGATTTTTTAGCACTGAAAACTAGATTCAGTTTCAGCGCTAAAACAGCCAACCAATAGATAACAGGTTAACCTTTATTTGAAAGCCAACACTCAACTCTAAGGCTCAGGGTTATTTCCTAAGCCGCTTGAGCTGAAAAATTAGACTCTAAATAAGTAACAATATCTTTAGACTCGTACATCCATGAAACCTGACCAGTTTCATCTTCAATACGCAGACAAGGCACCTTAAGCCTGCCGCCACCAGAAACCAATTCATCACGAGTTGTCTCGCAACCTTTAGCATCACGCGTTTTAATATTAAGCGTTTGGCGTTTCATCGAGCGACGAACTTTGACACAGAATGGGCAAGCGAGATATTGATACAATGAAAGCTTGGCGGTTTGCACATCGATAGCTGCCTGCTCATCAACTGCTCGTGTCACGCCCTTAGGTGTAAAAACCCAATCCAAAAACAAAATAATTTTGCCCAACACCCAACGAATTACTAACATTTTGACTCCACAGTTCAATTGAAAAAGGCAAGAATTTTGGTGGCAACCACCCCGCGATTCTTGCCTTACGGCTAGCTCTGAGCATGATCTCAGACCCAAATTTGGCGAAAATATACCCTATTTTTGATGGTTTTTCCACATCAAAACACGGGTTTGAGAACCGCCGCCCCTAACCATATCAACAACCGCTCAAGTTAACGCCGGTTTTGAGTGTTTACGCTGGCCATCAGAAAACAAACATTTCCTTTAATATCAACAACTTAAAGGCCATTTTCTCGAGCACCCTCTTAAAACTAAGAGCCTTACCCTTAACAAGCTTCGCTTATTAGCACTTCCAGAGAGCGCGTACTCGCACAAGAGACGAAACGAAAGCGGAGCACGCTCGGCTCATTACTCTGCCCTCCCCAGCCACCACGATTGAGATACAGTCAAATCATTATTCATGGTTACGCAGGTGAAAAACATTACCTCATTTAATGAAGGTCGTTCGAACATTTAATGTCCTGCCAGAACCTGGAGCGAAAAATAATTATTTTTAAATCTATTTTTAATATTACTCAAAAGACAAAATAAAGTCGTCCGTCCACTTACTGTCACCATTTTTATTTTCGCCTATTTTTTTGGTTCATCGAGAGAAACCAAAGCCAGACAAACAACTGAGTATTCGGCAGAGGCTTTTGTTGATCAGCCAACTTTCATATTGGCATGTTCTTCCGCAGTGCAGTAAAAACTGTATTAAAACCCCGGCATTAGAATTTATAACGGTAATGACATCAATTAACTTAGTTACCTTAGGAATAAAAAAGCGACTATTTATATTTTTTCTTTCTTCCACACTGGAATTCGAATTTAGACGTCAATATTTACGATAAATGGCCGTATTTAATTGAGGAAGGAGATAAGCACGGTTATTTGCAGTTAGAGAATTACCCTCAAAGTCATTGCCTGACAGATTAGTCGACCCTACTCGTCATTTTAAATTGATTGGCACGTAAATAAACTTTTCATCAGGTAATTTGAGACGATTTGTGCCAAATTGTGTATTCCTGGTCCCAGGAATACCTCAAAACCTATCTAAGGAAATTACCATGAAGATATATAACCACATAATGTCACGCAATTCATCTTTGGAGAGCCACGATTTCGTACACTTTCTAACAAACACCCGCAGTACTCCAGCAGAGTCACTTCGCTTTATTCCCAAAATGACATTT
Organism: Agarilytica sp.; assembly: GCA_033852175.1. GTDB lineage: Bacteria > Pseudomonadota > Gammaproteobacteria > Pseudomonadales > Cellvibrionaceae > Agarilytica. The sequence continues at coordinate 21,093 of JAWSUY010000020.1, read as the reverse complement.
TTCGTACTTGGCTTTCGAGATATGTTGGAAGCATCACGTGTTAAAAATCCGCAAAACCATCTTGATGAAGACATTAATACACACTGCGACGAAGACTCTGGACATTGGCTCTGGTTTCTAGAAGATTTAGAAAAGCTTGCAAAAATAGGCATTAATATTAGTTCAGAGTGCAATTATAAAACCGACATATTAAAAAATGTTTGGTCCGATGATACCTATGTTATTCGTCAGCATACTTATCGAGTTATGTCTCACATTATGAATGCAAAATCTACTGAGGAAAGATTAATTATTATTGATTGCTTAGAGGCCGCATTTTCATCCTTTATCACCGGCTTAAATCACTTGACGAGAAATACTGGGCTATACACAACTTTGCGCTATTTCGGTCAAGAACATCACGAAGACGAAGCAGGTCATTCAATGGGGAGCTGGTTAAAAGGTGATAGGCAACAATCGAATGACACGCCAGTTCTGACCCAATTTAAACACAAGCAAATGATCAATATTATTGATGATATTTTTGACGGGTTTGAAGATGTCTTTTCCTGTTGGAACGATGCGGTTTCCGTTGATGCTATTGAAAAAGAAGCTATCGCAGTCTAGACATCGTCATATGATATTTATTTATAATTTCATCACTATGTGCTGGTTTACGAATATAATCGTTCGCTCCAGCATCTATCGCTTTGGCCACATCTTCATCGTAGGCAAACGCGCTATATACAATAATATGACTCTTCTGATCAAACTTTCTCAAAAATTGAATCATTTCAATTCCGTTCATTCCGGGCAAGTCTATATCAGTAACAATTAAACGGAAGACATGCCGGGAAAGCTCTCTTAGAGCTTCCTCGGCCGTCCCAACAATTTTCAATCCTATACCTTCTTGCTCAAATAGGTTCTTCATGACCATTTGGCTCGTGAGGTTATCCTCAACCAACAGTACTGGGCCACGTCGCTCCAACATTTGTTCTTCTGTTTCTACAGCCGGCCTTTTGACTGAATATGCACCTCCATCGGCATCTTCGTTAAGCTCACCACCCTCTTCACTAGAGGATTGTTCACCGGCAACCTCAAGCCCTTTTTCATTAAGAAGTCCCGCTATACCCTCGCCGGGAGGCGTTTCTATTGGTATGCGACAGAGGAATGACGTGCCTTTATTCTCCTCGCTGGATAAACATATCTCCCCGTTTAATAGCTTCAAGATTTCTTTAATGATAGATAAACCCAAACCCACGCCGCCTTCGTCTGTCGATATTTGTTTGAACTGAGCGTAGATCGCTTGTTGTTGATCTTCTGGAATACCCCGACCATAGTCGGTAACGGTAATAAGCAGCGCCGGAGCGTCATCAGGTATTTGATTTTCACTGAACTCCATTATTAATTTAATTGCATCACTACCGCTGTATTTGATGGCATTATTAATAAGGTTATAGAATATTTGCAGCATTTTTCCCTTGTCGCCCACCAAAACCGCCGGAACGGCGACGAATTCTGTCTCGAACGTTATATTCTTTGCATCTGGCCGAAACATATAGTGCTCTGTAATTTCAGACATCATCTCTGCAGGTGAAAATTGGTTTCTTCTAATAGTAGAATGACCCGACTCTAGCTGCGATAACGATAGGACGTTATTGATAATAAAAAGTAGGTTGTTTGTTGCTGCGCTCATCGTCTCACAATATTTTTTTTGCGAACCTGTAAGTGTTGAACGCAGTAAAAGTTCGTTTATCCCCAATATCCCCGTTATCGGCGACCGAATTTCATGGCTCATATGCGCCAGAAAGTCACTTTTCACGCGCGCTAATTTTTCCATCTCTTTCAATGTGTCGGTCAGTTGATCTGACAATTTATTGGAATGGTGCTTACCGACGATAGTCGGCAATAAAGCGCCGAACATGGATGCGAAAATCAAGACCGCACCAAAGCCAAAGATTGCGCTTTCCGGATAGGGGCGAAGGAAGGGGTAATCGAGAAAATGCAGACCATTTAACAATAAGATAACAGCAAAGGTGTTGGTCAACCCTGGCCCCTGCGCTCGGTACTTCGTCAATTTTAAAACAGCAAATTGTATTTGCGGAACGGCTAAAGAAATCGCGATAGGTAATGCGATGATCGTGAAGTTATCAGTAACAAAGTTCAAGATAAATGACACGACAACCATGACACCAAAAAACGCCCAATACGGTGCGTACTTAATCGGTATCCCCGCAATTGAACACAAAACACCAGTTAAGCACATTCCCGCAAACATGTAGGTGGAAAACGCCAAAACACTAAACATGGTGGAATCAATGACGACACCTTGAAGTATAAAGTTTATGAGGGTAAACCCCCACACGCCGATCAATAGTGCGAAGGGAAACGACTTATAAAGGAACCATAACTGAATCGATATAGCCGCATTGATCGCGATCAAGACGATATACACAACCAATAATATTTCTAAAATACCCATAGAATATTCTTATTTGCAGCAAGCTCTGAAAATGTAGGGTCGCATATATGAAGCCTTACAATGTAAAAGTGTCTTACTCTTGCCGCCACTGGATTAGTTGACCTATAACTCAATTGGCTGGGAAAAGCGGGGAGAGGCTGGGCGTCAAAAAAGGCTCGTCTCTCACCGCTCTCACTGCTCTAACCTTTCAAGCCTTTCTGACCACTCATAACGTATGCAAAAGTACTGAAACTATCCAAAATCGCTTAGCCGATTCTACAGAGAATCCATTCTGAACTCATCACATTAGAATCAATATTCGACATTTTAACCTGACCATATTGAGACATACGTTTTGATCTGGGAGGATAACCAAGAATAGTGGCGTACAATACCTTATTGTGATGCCAGAGTGTGTTTCGAAGCCCCTCAAGGTAAAGGGAGTTAACGTGCATGGGTAGGGTGTTATTTAAGCAGTTAGTTGTAGCGTTCAGGCCTGCTGTTAAATTCTGACCCATTATTGAATGGTGACAGATAATTAGATCGTAACCTGCTGACGCACAAGGAGCGTTAGATTATGCCTCGCAACTACTTCCATAAATGCTCTTTCTACCCCATCTACACGGCCTTATCGAAAAAATAGATTTGTAGCGCGTCAAGTACGTTTTTCACGTCGGTTACCTATGGCCATTCACTTCGATCTAGTCACCTCCAATTCCTATGTTTTTGGCTCGCATGTAATTCAACAGCCCTAGCGAGTCATGATCGCCGGCACGCTCTAAACCCTCCGCAACACCTTTTTGATCTTCATATTCTCGGTGTTGACCCAATTTAAGTTTGGCTTCCACCTTCGAAATATTAACTGAAAACGCGACTATCCCCGCGAGGAGCTTGTCCCTAAAGTCATCCGTGAGAATGTTGCGCTCCACCAGCAAGGAAGGCTCGTATTTATTGACGGCAAGTTCAACAACTTCAAGCGCATGCTCTGCCCCTAACATTTCAACCCTGCCATATACATGAACTGCTGCATAATTCCAGGTGGGAACTGCGGGCGAACGAGCATACCAAGAAGGGGAAATATAGGCATGAGGGCCATTGAATACAATCAAGACGTCTTTTCCATCCAGCGCTTTCCATTGGGGGTTCGCCCGAGCAAAGTGGCTATAAAGCACTCCGTTTTCACCTTGTTCTTTATTTAGAATAAAGGGTAAGTGCGTTGCAGAAAGGTCAGAAGAAACAATTAAGCCAAAGCCAAACTCATCAATAAACGCATGCGTGTTCTCTGTTGATTCCATTTTCATATTTGCAGGTACGTACATATTTATTTACTGTATTTATTGTTTAAAGAACTATGCTGAAATTTCGATTATGGATTTATATTCGGCTTAAATAGCCTGGTAAAGAGATAGGCCTGCTATCGCAAAAAATACAACCCAAGAAAGGTGCCTTCCTTTAGAAAACCCGCCAGATATTAATCCACTAATAAAAAACACCACCGAAATAGTGATAAGAACTGCTCTTTCAGTATTATGATTCGGATTAGCTAAAATAAAAAGAATAGCGGCAAACCCCCACCATGCAACTGTTGTGATATGCCATGCAAATCTCAGTACACGTTTAGTGAAGCAATCACTACCGTATAGTTTAGGAATATTATCACGCCGAAAAAGGCGAATAAGAATGTACTTTTCGCCAAAATACGAATGAACAAAGCCGATTAATATTAAGAGAAAGCATCCTAGGTAGAGCATAAACATTCCAATTGTCATGTTAGTTCTGCATCACGAAGCTAATACTACTACAGCTTAACGAATGACGAAACGAACTATATTAGAATGCTGATTTCACTCTCAACTTATCGGAGATAAAGCGCCCTACTTTAGTAATTTCCGAAAGGCTAACGCCGGTATCTATCCCGAGACCATCCAACAATTTAAGCACCGCTTCCGTCTCCACATTGCCGCTTGCCCCTTCAGCGTAGGGACAACCTCCCAAACCGGCTACAGAACTGTCGATCACGGAAATTCCTTTTAATAGGCCCTCATGAATATTAGCGATGGCATTGCCATAGGTATCATGACAGTGCAGGGCCAATTTTTCGATGGGCATTTTCTGACTGAGATAGTCGAGTAAGTTCGCGATCAACTCTGGCGTCGCTGTTCCGATAGTGTCGCCAAGTGAAATTTCGTAGCAGCCTTTTGATAAGAGTGATTCGGATACCTTCCGTATTGATTCGAATTCGACCTCCCCTTGATAGGGGCAGCCACCAATACAGGAGAGGTAAGCCCGTACACGAATCCCTTCAGCTTTAGCCCTGAGCATTAAGACATCCACACGCCCTAGGCTTTCATCGATGGAGCAATTGATATTTTTTTGGCTAAAGGCTTCACTGGCAGAGCAAAAAACGGCTATTTCTGTAACGCCTACGGAGATGGCAGCGTCTAAACCTTGAATATTCGGTACTAAGACTGGGTAGCTGATCTTGGGGGATTTTTCGATGGCTTGGTATACTTGGCCAGTATCAACCATTTGAGGAATACGATCGGCTCGAACAAAGCTACCCACTTCAATTGCACGTAAACCCGTTTTCGATAAGCGATTAATAAATTCTACTCGAGTGCTTACATCGAGCGCATTGGCCTCGTGCTGCAGTCCGTCTCGCGGCCCGACCTCAACGATTTTCACTTGTTTTGGTAGAGTATCCACTGATACCTCAGTTAAGTGCCCGACCTTTGACTGGGCCACGGCAAGAATTTAACTATTTCTGTAACCTTCTGTTTACCGAGAAACTCTAGAGTATATCCAATTAACATTAACGCTATTTAAACATTTTTATCAATTGCTCTCCGCCTTTAACAATCTGGTCATTTTCGCATAGCACTTTTTCGATTTTTCCGTCTACGCTAGCTCTTACCGTATGTTCCATTTTCATCGCTTCGATAACGACCAGTTCATCGCCTTTATTGACACGCTCACCTTCGCCCACGCATACAGCAATCACATGACCGTTCATGGGGGCAACTATTTCGGAAGCACAGATGGCTGAGTCATCACTGCGTTGATCTCGTTTTCTTTTAGCGGGTTGTTCGTCGAAGGTATAGCTTCCATTCCCTCGCAGTAAGGTGTAGCGATTACCATCAGTAGAAGCTTCTTTTGCGTGACAAACGACTTGAACAGAAACGCGGTAATCCGAGAAGCTCGCGTCCAACCTTTCATCGGAATATGCTCCCGAAACCTCCACACTTAATTCATCCCCGGCATACACACAATAGGACTTTCTTAACGAAGAATTAATTGTTTGATAGGATAGAATAACCTGTTCGCCCTCATATTTCACAACGCCAAGCGTTCTACGGCTTGAGTTAAGACGCCAGCTATGAAGAGATGCCCAGGGGTCATGACTCGTATTTTTTTCACTAATCAAAATTAATGTTAGGGCAATTAACGCAAGGTTTTCGTCTTTACTTATCTTGCGTTCTTTTTTCTGATTGGCCAGTATCGCATCACCATGATCATCTATGAAATGTGTACTGATATCACCATTTCGAAACGCTTCGTGTTGAATGCACGCGCGCAGAAATTCGATATTAGTCTCTAATCCGCCCATGTAATAGTTCGACAACACCTCTCCTAACCGTTTAATCGCTTGCTTACGGTCGTCACCCCAGACAATTAGCTTTGCGAGCATTGGGTCATAATAAACACTCACGTCACTGCCATTTTCGACTCCCGAATCGATACGAACCTTTGCATGAGTGCGCGGTTCACGTAAAACGGTAATTTTACCGGTGTCAGGGTAAAAGTTATCGTTCGGGTTTTCTGCATAAACACGCACTTCAATAGCGTGGCCTTTAATTTTTAATTCATCTTGCGTTAACGGTAAACTTTCACCTGTCGCTACGTCGATTTGCCACTCAACCAAATCCAACCCAGTTATCATCTCGGTGACGGGATGCTCAACTTGGAGTCGAGTATTCATTTCCATAAAGTAAAAGTGATCATGTTTTCCCGTTGTGTCAGATTCAACTAAAAACTCAACCGTTCCCGCGCCAACATACTGAATCGCTTTGGCCGCGTCGATGGCCGCTACCCCCATTTTTTTTCGCAAGGATTCTGATATCCCTGGCGCAGGGGCTTCTTCGATGATTTTTTGATGACGACGTTGAGTGGAGCAATCGCGCTCAAAGAGATAAACCCCATTGCCTTGCTGGTCAAAAAATACTTGCACCTCGATATGACGGGGATGCTGAAGGTACTTCTCAAGGAGAACCTCGTCATTAGCAAAACTCGACGCGGCCTCTCGCTTCGCGGAAACCAGTGCAGACTCAAACTCAGTCGAGGAACTGACCACCCGCATGCCTTTCCCGCCACCACCGGCTGAAGCCTTTATTAGCACGGGGTAGCCAATTTTGTCCGCTTCTTTGTGCAGTACTGCGAGAGTTTGATTGTCTCCGTGATATCCCGGTACTAGAGGAACTCCAGCGTGACTCATCAAGGTTTTTGCTTGCGACTTTGAGCCCATCACTTCTATCGCTTTCTCTGGTGGCCCGATAAAAACCAAACCCGCATTTTCACAAGCGCGACAAAACTCGACATTCTCGGATAAAAAACCGTAGCCGGGATGAACCGCATCCGCACCTGTACGCAAAGCCGCATCAATAATATTGGGGATATTTAAGTAGGACTCTAAAGCGGGAGCTGGACCAATACAGACGGCTTCGTCTGCCGCCTTAACATGAAGAGCATCAACGTCGGCTTCCGAATAGATGGCAACGCTGTGCACACCCATTTTTTTCGCTGTCGCCATTATTCGGCAGGCAATTTCCCCTCTGTTAGCAATGAGTATTTTATTAAACATCCGTTTTCTTTCCACCGTTATTCCTGCGGTCTTCTTTTTCCGCAGATTTATCTGGAGTATTAGGCTTCGAGGTTTTCTCTTCGGTATCGTTATACTTTTCTGATAGTGAAGCCAAGGCCCATCGAGGTAAACGCTTTTCAAAAAATGAACTCAAACCTTCTTGCCCTTCTTCAGAGATTCGCACCTTAGCAATCCACTCCGCCGTTTTTTCCACTAAGGTTAAATCAATAGCCTGATTGGACACACTTGAAATAAGCCTCTTCGCTTCTGACATCGCCGCAGGACCATTCGCCAGAAACCCTTCAATGCTGACTTCAGCAGCGTCACGCAGAGAGCCTGAACGAACCACCTCTGACGCTAGGCCAATCTGACAAGCCCTATCCGCATCAAATAGTTCGCCACTTAAAAAATATCGCCGAGCCTGCCGCTCCCCAATCGCGGCTATCACATAGGGACTGATCACCGCAGGAATTAAGCCTATTTTAACCTCGGTAAATGCAAAGTAAGAATCTGGGTTTACCAACACAACATCACAACAACTCAAAAAGCCTAAGGCCCCACCACAAGCAAAGCCCTGCGATAAGGCAATGGTCGGTACCGGAAGCGTATTCAGGGCATACAGTAACTCTGCCAAGGTTAAGGCGTCTTCGATATTTTCCGTTAAACCGTATTTTGCGGAATTCTTCATCCAGTGCAAATCCGCACCGGCTGAAAAGTTTTTCCCCTTAGCTTCCAGTACAACAACTCGGATATGCGAAGAGTTTTTAACTGTTTCCAAAATTTGACTCAGTAAAACAATAAATTGTTCATCAATCGCGTTGTGTTTTTTAGGCCGATTAAATGTAATCGTTGCGACCCCTCTGCGATCAACATCAAGCAATACTGTTTTCTGATTTTGAGTATTTTTTTCTTTCACCATTCAGTCTTCTATTTCTCTGTTTTGGTTGCCCGTCTCCCAAGTTTCCCGTATTTCCCGTTTCCTGTCCCCCGTTTCCCGTCTCCCGTGTTTCCCGTCCCCCGTTTCCTGTCCCCCGTTTCCCGTTTCCCGTCTCCCGTCTCCCGTCTCCCGTCCCCCGTCCCCCGTCCCCCGTCCCCCATATTTAATCACATCCGAAACACACCAAACTTCGTTTCTTGAATCGGCGCATTCAAACACGCAGACAAGGCCAGCCCCACAACATTCCGCGTATCAGCAGGATCAATCACTCCGTCATCCCACAGGCGCGCAGATGCATAGTAGGGATGCCCCTGCCGATCATACTGATCCACAATTTTAGAGATAAAATCCGCCTTATCCTCTTCATTCCAAACTTTATCTGCTTTATCGACCTGAGCCTGTTTAACCTGAGATAAAACACCCGCGGCTTGTTCCCCACCCATTACTGAAATCCGCGCATTCGGCCACATAAACAAAAACCGAGGATCATAAGCACGACCGCACATACCATAATTGCCCGCACCAAACGAACCACCAATTAACACGGTAATCTTCGGAACTTGAGAACACGCGACCGCCGTTACTAACTTTGCGCCATGTTTTGCTATACCTTCTGTCTCATACTTCTGCCCTACCATAAACCCGGTAATATTTTGCAAAAACAAAAGCGGGATTCCGCGCTGGCAGCACAGCTCCACAAAATGCGCACCCTTTAACGCCGATTCACTAAATAGAACACCATTGTTCGCCAAAATCCCAATGGGCATTCCAAATATACGTGCAAAACCACACACCAAGGTCTCACCGTACAAGGCTTTAAACTCATCAAATTCCGAACCGTCCACCAATCGAAGAATCACCTCCCTTACATCGTAAGGTTTTCGAGCATCGCTTGGGATTACCCCATAAAGCTCTTTCACATCGTAAAGCGGATCACAGGGCTCTTTCAGTTCCAAAGCAATTGACTTGGTTCGGTTTAATCGCGACACCGCATCACGCGCTAAACTCAATGCATGATAATCATCCGTCGCAAAGTGATCTGCGACCCCGGACTGACGACAGTGCACATCCGCACCGCCTAAATCCTGCATGTCCACAATTTCACCGGTGGCCGCCTTCACCAACGGCGGACCGGCTAAAAAAATTGTTCCCGTCTGCTGAACAATAATCGACTCATCCGCCATTGCCGGAACATACGCCCCACCGGCCGTACATGAGCCCATCACCACTGCGATTTGCGGAATATTATTCGCCGACATATTAGCTTGATTAAAGAAAATCCGCCCAAAATGATCTCGATCCGGAAACACCTCATCCTGCTGTGGTAAATTTGCTCCTCCAGAATCGACCAAGTAAATACACGGCAGATGATTTTCTTCCGCTATCTTCTGTGCACGTAAATGTTTTTTAACTGTTAATGGAAAATACGACCCTCCCTTCACCGTTGCATCATTGGCAACAATAATACATTCGAAGCCGTGTATACGCCCAATACCCGCCACCACTCCGGCAGCCGGAATACATTCGTCATACACCTCGAATGCCGCCAGTTGTGATATTTCTAAAAAGGCAGAGCCCTTATCCAAAAGCAGATCGATACGCTCGCGGGCCAATAACTTACCGCGCTTTTTATGCCGTGTTTGCTGAGCCTCACCACCGCCTAAACAAATCGCATCAACTTTATCTTTTAAATCACTCACTAGCGCACACATCACTGAGGTATTTTCAGTGAATGTTTGTGACTGTGTATCTAGGTTTGATTTAAGAATGGCCATTTATTATTCCAGTTTAAGGTCACTTATATTTTCGATATCGATGATGGAATTCTTTTCTTATAAAACCCCATGCTCACCGGGTAAGGCCCTCTGCCGCATTTACTACGCGAATGGGCTACTGTAGATCTTGCGGTAGCATACGATCGTGGGAGCAGTATCTAAGCGTACAAGAGTCTATTGAGAGCCTCCCCACGGAACCTGTGAGGGCTTTGAATTTGAGTAAGGTGAGCCGTTCTCAGAACTCGACCCTTCGAGCCATTCAATTCAAGCCAAGCCAAAATAATTCGATGCCCCGATAAACGATTCAAAGAACGAACCGAAAAATCATGACGTTTCATCAAACAGCTCTCGCCCAATCAGCATTCGCCGAATCTCAGAAGTCCCCGCCCCAATCTCATACAACTTCGCATCACGCAACAATCGACCCACCGAATACTCATTCGTATAACCATTACCGCCCAACACTTGAATCGCCTGCAATGCCATTTGCGTCGCACGCTCTGCCGCATACAAAATCACACCTGCCGCATCTTTTCGACTCGCTTCACCGCGATCACACCCTGCCGCTACCGCATACAAATACGCCCGCGATGCATTCAACTCTGTATACATATCTGCAAGTTTTCCCTGAATAAACTGAAACTCACCAATCGACTGACCAAACTGCTTACGGTCGTGCACATAGGGCAATACCGCATCAATACACGCTTGCATAATGCCAACCGGCCCCGCCGCCAACACCGTACGTTCGTAGTCTAAACCCGACATCAAAACCCGAACGCCCTTGTTCAAGTCCCCCAAAATATTCTCACAAGGAACTTCACAATCCTCAAAAATTAGCTCGCAAGTATTCGAACCGCGCATCCCTAACTTATCCAACTTCTCCCCACGGGAAAAACCCGCTGAATCTCGCTCAACAATAAACGCCGTAATACCTTTGGAACCGGCCTTAGCATCTGTTTTCGCATAAATAATATACGTCTGCGCATCGGGCCCATTGGTAATCCACATTTTATTGCCATTCAATACATAGCGATCGCCTTTCAAGTCGGCTCTTAACTGAAGGCTGACGACATCCGACCCGGCATTTACCTCCGACATCGCCAATGCGCCAACATCGTCACCGGAACACAAGCCTGGTAAATACTTCTGTTTTTGCTCTGCGGTTCCATTACGCCGTATCTGATTAGCGCACAAATTACTGTGTGCGCCATACGACAACGCGACCGACGCTGATACGCGTGAAATCTCTTCCATCGCCACCACATGTGCCACATAGCCTAAACCAAGCCCGCCGTATTCCTCATCAATCGTGATTCCTAATAAGCCCATGTCTCCCATCTTTTTCCACATATCTTCAGGAAAACAATTGTCACGATCGATACTCGCCGCACGATCGGCGAGTTCTGATTGGCAGAATTTACTGACTGATTCCCGCAGCATGTCAATCTCGGAACCGAGGTGAAAATTTAGTGATTGGTAGGATGTACTCATAAACCTATCCGCTTTATACGCCGATTGCTTCTTCGGCCTTAATGTAAGTTTAGCCTGATCCGGGCATACTGCGACTTCAGTATTATTAGGCTTTGCGTCTCTCTCAGGCTTTTCTCAGGTTCCTCCCAGACTTATCTCATTCAATTCATTTAAAGCCGACAGTTTTTGAACTTTGGCACCAATATCCGGATGAAAAAGAAGGCTTGAAAGGTCATTTAATGCCGCTGCCACTTAGACGTGGTGATGTAGACAGTGCTGGACAATTACATGACTGTAATTGGTAGAACGACTCCGTAAACAGAGCCGATCGCACTATCGAGAAATGACATTAGTGAACCCCGTAGGCACATACTTGTAGCATGTCTTCCTTTTCAGCCGAATCGCCTCAAAAGATTCTCCACTTTCAGTTCTATTTTCAACGCACTCATACAGCCGCCTTTGCATCACAAATTGCCGAACCATCTATACGTTCTCGCGCCAACTGATTCGCAATAACCGACGTCGTTTCCCCTTGAACGCTCGAACGCGAAAATACCTCACCTAATGTATCCGCAATTTTCTCCACATGCTGTGTCGCCTCAGCCCATGTTCGCTGCGTCCGCATAAAGTGCACATGAATCAAACCACCCGCACTGATCACAAAGTCAGGCGCATACAATATTCCCCTGCTGTGTAGTTCACGGCCATGACACTCCCTCTCCAACTGATTATTGGCACTGCCCGCAATAATCGGCGCCGTAATCTGCTTAATTGTCTCATCGTTAATCGTCGCCCCCATCGCACACGGCGCAATAACATCCACATGCTGGCGGTAAATTTCATCGTTAAATACCGCTATAGCCCCACACTCCCTCACTGCACGATTCACATTCTCAACATTAATATCCGCAACATAAATTTTTGCACCCGCTTGAACAAGCTGCTTAGCCAATGCAAAACCGACATTGCCCACACCCTGAATCGCCACCGATATGCCATGTAAATCACATGAACCCAACTTATGCTTTAACGCTGCCTTAATTCCAACAAAAACTCCGTATGCCGTCGCGGGAGAAGGATCCCCTGTGCGGATATTATTATGATCATCAATCGCACTTTGGGTGCCTGCAACATACTGTGTTTTTTCTGAAATCATTTTTAAGTCTTGCGGTGAAGTTCCCGAATCTTGAGCCAGAATGTAATGTCCCGACAATCGATCGACAAACGTGCCCATGGCATGAAACAAGACGCGGCTTTTTTGCGTCAGAGGATCACCGATAATCACCGACTTGCCTCCGCCCAAAGGGAGGTTGGCCAGGGCTGCCTTATAGGTCATGCCTCGAGACAAGCGAAGGACATCTCGCAAAGCATCTTTTTCGGTCGCATAATCAAACATTCGACACCCACCTAACGACGGCCCCAGTCGCGTATTATGAATCGCAACAATAGCTTTTAAACCAGAGTCTTTATCATTCATAAACACAACATTTTCATGTTCGTCAAAATCGGGGGCTTCAAATATAGACATGGCGAGTCACCTGTTCTTTCTGTTTTATCGAATTTATTTTTAATGATTAATTTGAACAATCGTTTAGGCAATCATTCATACAACCACTTAACTAATCGTTGCTGCCGGAATTCTTACCTCTTTCGGTTCGGGTTGATGAATCTGTATTAGTTGTAAAAGTTTTTGTTCGTAATAATGATCGATTGTTTTTTGTTTAATATGGCCATAACCTTTTATCGATTGCGGCAAGGCTGCAATTTTTACTAACTTACTGTATTGGTATGAACCTGCCGCCCCCTCCAATTCATCACAGAGTGTTTCAACGAGCTGTTGATAGTCTTCGATAAGGGCTTTTTCTGCCTGACGTTCTTCTGTGTAAGAAAACATATCCCACACACTCCCACGTAAAAATTTGAGTTTAGCCAATACAGAAAAAACACATAGTGCAAAGTGAGGGTATTGTCGCTTTATCAAAAACCCCGTGATGGGATTTTTTGGGGAAAGTAACGGTGCCGCCAAATGAAAATCTAGCCTAAAGTCACCCTCAAAATTTTCCTTGAGTGTTTTTATGAAATTACCACTGCTGTAGAGGCGTGCCACCTCGTACTCGTCTTTGTACGACATGAGCTTAAATAGACTCTTGGCAACGGCTTCTGTCAACGCGTATTCAGGATTTGAATTTAACTCAGCACTCTCACCACCTGCACCACTCTCATTAGAATCCTCTTTCAATGCGTGCTCTACGGCGTAGACCTTATCAACCACACATCGATACGATTGTGCATAATCCTCATTCTGATATTCAATCAGTTTTTCCGCTCGCCAATCGATAATGTCATTCAACTTGGTTAGCGGTTTAAACTTTTTATCACCCAAGCCGACTATTTCATCCACCGATGAAAAATCATTGGCGGCTCGACGCCCCCATAAAAAAGCTTGTTTGTTAAAGTCTACTTTTACATCATTGAGTTCGATTGCCCGTTCCATTGCCGCAGCAGAAACGGGGATAAGCCCTTTTTGAAAAGCATAACCCGTTAAGAACAGATTACTGGCAATAGAATCCCCCAAGAGAGACGTCGTTATGTCGGTTGCATTGATAAAATGCGTACGGCCTTCAGCCACTTCATCGGTGATGGTTTGCTTCATTTCTTTGTCGGGAAATTGTAAGTCTGGCTGTTTAATAAAATCAGATGTTGGCGATTTAAAATCATTAATTACGACGTGCGATCGCTCCCTATGTAATTTCGCTAGGGAATCATCACATTCTGCAACAACTAAATCGCATCCGAGCATGAGGTCAGCGTCGCCTGCGGCAATACGTGCCGCATGGATATCGGTTTGTTTTTCGCCAATACGCACATGGCTCACGACTGCACCGAATTTTTGCGCCAACCCCGTTTGGTTAATGCTGGAACACCCTTTACCTTCTATATACGCCGCCATTGCGATAACGGCACTGACGGTTAACACACCTGTACCACCTATCCCTGTGACAAGAATATTCCATGGCTGGTTCAGGGATGGTAATTCAGGTTCCGGCAGATCCGAAAACTTAAGGCCTTCGACTGCGATTATTTTTTTGCGTAGCCGACCACCATTTACGGTGACAAAACTGGGGCAAAACCCTTTTACACAGCTGTAGTCTTTATTACAGGAATTTTGATCAATAACACGCTTTCGTCCCAGCTCTGTTTCGGTGGGCAATATGGACAAACAATTAGATTGGGTGCTGCAATCACCGCAACCTTCACAAACGTCTTGATTGATAAAAATACGTTTTGCGGGGTCATCCATGAGTTTTTTCTTACGGCGTCGACGTTTTTCAGCTGCGCAAGTTTGGTCGTAGATAATAATGGATGTTCCATTTATTCCTCTAAATTCACGCTGCACGGCATCGAGGTCGTCACGATGATGAATACTGAGCCCTTTAAATTTCGGAAAGTTATTCGAATATTTTTTAGTATCATCCGATACAACAGCAATGCGTTTGACGCCTTCGGCACGCACTTGATCAACGATCATATTTACGGTAAGCCCGCCATCGACAGACTGGCCGCCCGTCATCGCCACGGCATCGTTGAATAAGATTTTGTAAGTAATGTTTACGCCTGAAATTATCGTTGCGCGAATGGCTAACAAGCCAGAATGAAAATACGTGCCGTCTCCCAAATTTTGGAACACATGGCGTGTTTCCGTGAATGGTGCTTGGCCAATCCACGACGCCCCTTCGCCACCCATTTGTGTAAAGGTGTTGGTGTTACGGTCCATCCACATCACCATGTAGTGGCAACCAATGCCCGCTAACGCACGACTGCCATCTGGTACAACGGTTGAGGTGTTGTGCGGGCAGCCCGAACAATAATGCGGTTTTCTGATCAGCTCTCGACGCGGTTTCGCGAGGGTTCGTTCTTTGGACTCAAGAAAGGCAAGACGGTCTTGAATGGATTGGCTGCTATAAAAACTCGAGATCCGTGAGGCGATCGCGCGTGCAACCATGGCTGGAGTCAGTTCACCTAAGTTTGTCAGTAAGTCGTTGCCGTGTTCATCGAATTCACCAAAAACACGAGGACGTTCGGCCACGGGCCAATTATACAATTGCCCGGTTAGCTGATCTTCAATAAGGCTGCGTTTTTCTTCTACGACTAATATTTCTTCTAGGCCTTTGGCGAATTCGTGAGTGGCCACGGGCTCTAATGGCCAACTCATACCGACTTTAAAAACACGCAGTCCGATTTCACCCGCTATATTTTCATCAATGCCTAAATCATCGAGCGCTTGTAGAACGTCTAGATAGGCCTTGCCTGTGGTGATAATACCGAGTCGAGGTTTATCACTGTCGATGACAATTTTGTCGAGTTTATTCACGCGTGCAAAATTGCGTGCGGCATAAATTCGGTATTTATTGAGTATGCGTTCTTGCTCTAAAGGCGTACTGGGCCAACGCCCGTGTAAACCTTCGTCGGGCAATACAAAATCATCGGGGATAACAATGTTGACGCGATTGGGATCAATATCCGCGGCAATGGCAGAGTCCATATTTTCGGTAATGGCTTTTAACGCGACCCAGCAACCGGAATAGCGCGATAGTTCCCAGCCGAATACACCCAAATCTAAAACTTCTTGAACGTTCGCAGGGCTTAACACCGGAATAGATGCGCCGATAAACATGTGTTCGCTTTGATGGGGTAAGGAGGAGGACTTACAGGAGTGATCATCACCGGCAATGGCCAAGACCCCTCCGTGTTTTGAGGTTCCAAAGGCATTGGCATGCTTGATCACATCCATGCTGCGATCAACACCGGGGCCTTTTCCGTACCACATACCAAAAACGCCGTCGTATTTTGCACCTTCGAACAGGTTTACTTGCTGGCTGCCCCATACGGCTGTCGCCGCTAGGTCTTCATTCACGCCAGGCTGGAATACAATATTGTGAGCGTCGAGATGTTTTTGGGCTTTCCAGAGTGTTTGGTCGAGGCTTCCGAGTGGTGAGCCTCTATAACCAGAAATAAAACCTGCGGTATTGAGACCCGCATTGAGATCTCGTTGGTGCTGCAGCATGGGTAAACGAACGAGCGCTTCAATGCCGGTCATGTAGGCGCGAGTGGCATCAAGCTCATACTTGTCATCTAGGCTGATGCTAGCCAAGTGGGTTCCTGTTTGAGTGAGGCTTGCTTTCGACATTTCACTGCCACCTTCAGTCTGTTACCTATGCACTGTTTCCTATGTACTGCTTCCTTCGGGATATCGCCTTCGTACTTGCACCTTCCTGCCTGACCCTATTCCTTTGGGCATATCACATTTGAACTGTAATTTTTGACGTCAAACCTTTGCCAGCAGCGCCACCCTCAAACCATATTCAAACCTTCTTCAAATCTATTCACTTTAGTTTTTAGCCGGCTAACCCCCATCACGGAGGTACAAATGAACAGCTTCTTACTCATCCTTATTAATTATTCTAGCCCCAATTTACGGGAAATATGTTCCTTTATTGCCAGATTATCAGCCTATACTGGAACTATAATTCAATTTTTCGCCATTTTAAGGTTATATTATTCATGAAGCTCGACAGTAAAGACATTACGATATTAGGCCTTCTTCAAGCTGACGCGAGTATCTCTACGGCCGACATCGCAGAAAGAACCAACATGTCCCAATCACCGTGTTGGCGACGCATAAATCAATACGAAAAAAGTGGAATTATTCAACGCAAGGTCTGTTTACTGGACCGAGAAAAACTCGGTATGGAGATGGTCGTGTTTACCTCGATTACACTTGCCACGACAAGCACCAAGGCCTTAGAAACGTTTGAACGAGAAGTTGCCATATTTTCGGAAGTTATGGAATGCTATACGATGACGGGGATTATGGATTACATGTTAAAAGTCGTGACGAAAGATATTCGACATTATGAAATTTTTGTTCGGACTAAGCTGACGCAGCTGCCGAATATACGGGAAATACATTCCCATGTTTCGGTGACGAAAATTAAGGATACGACTGAGTTGCCGTTGGATAGTCAGCTTTGAACTCTGCATTCCCATATTCATATACCGCTAGAATCAAGAAGTTTTTGGTTAGAAATCGTTTATAACTTCCGGTAGACTAAGGTCATACACCCCCGACATTGGAATGCCTTTGCAGGAATGCAATTTTACACGACAGGCACACGCGATAATTTCCTTTTCTGGCTTAATGGTTCTTTTATCATGAGTCTAGTCGGTGCAACGCACCCTTAAACCTTTCTAGACCTTAACTATGTCTCGTATATTTTTTATCGTAATTATCCACTTATCCCTGTTGTCGATTTCACATTCAGCGATCAGCGATTCGGAAGATAAAGCCTTTGCTGAGGCCCCCCTACGCTTCGACCTACCCGGTCAAAGCCTAGTCGAAACGCTTCTTGAATTTAGTATTCAGTCAAAAATTAATGTTGTTATTGATTCCAAACAACTAAAAGACCACCGCTCCAGTCCTGTGGTCGGCTTGTTCACCCCTGAAGGCGCTCTTCAACAACTGCTTTCTCGCGCACCTTTTGGCTTCACTTACGACCAACGCTTAGGCTCCATTAAGATTATCGCCAAAGCTCTTGAAACCATCGAATCTGTTCCTTTGAAAATCACAGAAGAGAAGTTTAGTTCGGATGTTGAGGAAGTCGTCGTTTCAGGCATTCGCGCTTCACTGCTCAAGGCGATGGAAATAAAGTTTCAGTCAACCGGCATTGTCGACGCCATTACAGAAGAAGACATCGGCAAGTTTCCAGACTCGAACCTTGCCGAGTCCTTGCAGCGCATAAGCGGCGTTACGATTTCGTATTCAAATAACGAGGGCGATAAAATCAATGTTAGGGGCTTCGATTCAGATTTCAATCTTGTCCTACTAAACGGTCGTCAAATGCCGACTGCTGATATCAAATCCGATGAATCTTCCGGGACGCGCTCATTTAATTTTGCTGATTTAGCTTCCGAAAATATAGCCGCAATTGAAGTTTTTAAAAACAGCAGTGCCGACCAACCAACCGGAGGTATCGGCTCGGTCATCAACATTAAAACAGCACGCCCCTTTGACCTAAAATCAACAGCCGCATCATTTGGCGTTAAGGGGATTGCAGACACTTCTAATGTAAGCGGGAGTGACATTACGCCTGAACTGTTTGGACTTTTTAGTACAAAAAGTGAGGACGAACATTTTGGATTTTTACTTTCAGGTTCTTATCAAGCTCGAGACAGCCGATCAGATTCGGCAAAAATGAAATGGCAGAAAGATTCATTTGTTGGCCTTGCCGACTATACCGTTCCAGAAGAAATAGCCAGTACCAACGAAAGAATCTGGTACCCCCAAGAACTTCGCTATATTGTCACAGATTTCGAGCGTGTTCGGACAAATGCCCAAGCGGTATTTCAATACTCGCCCTCATCACGGTTCACATCAACGTTTGATTATACGTTCTCGTCTCTCGATGTTAAAAAATCCGGGGCAGAGTTCATTGCGGGGTTCAGAGGAACGCTGGACAACCTAGATATCACTCTCAACGACAGTTTCACTGTTAGCCAAGGTACTGAAGCTGGCGGAAATTATAGCTATGAAAAAGTCCGATCCGAGACGGAGAACGTTAACGATTCTTTTGGTATCAATTTAAAATTTTACCCTTCTGATACGTTGAGTTTTCAATTAGATATGCACTCCTCAACCGCTAGGCTACGTCCCGATGGAGGAGGAAATCGTACAGCACTTAGGGTTTCCGCAGTAAATGAGTACACTCAAGCATTCAATACCAATTTCGATGTTCCCCAGGTCAGCTATCAGTTTGTCGATCAATACGATGAATCAGGTAATCCCTTAGTTATACGCGATAATATTGAGGTTAACGATTTCATCAGAAACCTCAGTGGAACAGCAGAGTGGACAACAATGAAGTCCAACATTAAACAAGTTCAATTTGACGGCATGTGGGAGAATATCGACAGCGATAGCTTTTTTCAGCAAGTTAAACTGGGGGCGGCCAAAACTATCTTAGATAATCGCGTTTCATCATCCAAATTTTTAATCCCAGACCCGTTTGCGACCGAAAATGAAAACCTGGATACTTACGACGCTACCCTATACTCCCAACAAAGCACGGGACATATACTGGACCAATTTAATGGTGGACTGAGTCAAACCCCCTACATTTATGATTTTGATTTATTTACGCTAGCGCAGGCAACGCATGAACGATTAGCGTTACTTAACAGCCATGAAGAGACTTACAGCAATCCAATATTTTATGGAATATGGGATCCTTATGGGGCCCCCAGCAATAAGCCGTTACATGACAACAGCATTAAAGAAAGCACGACAAGTGCATTTGTACAAATAAAACTAGCGACACACACTCAGATATTACCCACCGAAGTCCTTGCAGGGCTTCGTTATGAAAAAACAAAGCTGAACACTCGCAGCTTATTCGCACAGCCCATCGGTGTACGCTGGCGCGGCCCAGAATCTTTACATACTGAGTTCGACTCGGTAAGAACACCGTTAGCGAACGAAGCCAAATACAGCGAGGTATTACCCAGTTTCAGTGCTCGCATAGGCCTAAGCGATTCGTTAATCGCTCGCCTGGCATTTAGTAAAACGATTACTCGGCCAGATATGGATAGGCTTCGAGCAGAAGATGAAATAACATCATCTCCGGGAACTGACTTCAGAACCGCTTTTGAAGGCTCGCCAACCTTATCGCCCTATAGCGCTAAAAATTACGATTTTTCTCTGGACTGGTATTACGGAGAGTCTAACTACATCTCCCTTGGTTTTTATCGTAAAAAAGTTGACGGGTTTCCAAGCAGAGTGAGCGTGTTAAAGCCCATATTTGGTATTACCGATGTCTATTCTGGACCGCGCGCCGAAGGCGTTCGGGCTGCGTTAATAGATGAAGGCATAGAGCCTACAAACGAAAATGTCTTTAACCGAATGATCGACCTCTACGCTCCTGATGAATTTAACCCCACCGTTATAGGGGATGAACAAGATCCGCTTTTATTGTTTAACGTTATCTCTGCAGTCAATTCAAACACTGCTGCCTCACCCAATATTGAAAGCGAATTGACAAAAGTGGATATTCGGGGCTGGGAACTGTCAATACAGCAGCTATTTTGGAATTCCGGCTTCGGGACCGTATTTAATTACACTCACGTAAATAGTGATGCGATATTTGCCTTAGAAGTTGAAGGCTTTGAAGCTTCATTCCCGTCTTCAAGCGATTTTTGTAATTTTGTAGTTTTTTACGATAAACACGGACTGCAAGTCCGCTTTGCCTACCACTGGAATGATGAATACCCATTACTTACCGACAGCACCTCTGGAGTGGTTCCGGTTTATACCGAAAGCTATGGGCAATGGGACGGTTTAATCAGCTACACATGGGACGAAAACCTTACGGTTTTTATTGAGGGAATTAACCTCACCGATGAAGTGCAACGGACTTACAACGGAGATCGAGACCGCTTTGCCAGTGCGGAACAATTTGCTCCTCGATACCATTTAGGCATGCGTTATTCTTTTTAAGCGATAGGGAGCGTTACGTTCCCTTTTCTTTTATTCCGAGCTGATGTGGCTTAATGAATC
>JAWSUY010000019.1:0-64328 GCA_033852175.1 Agarilytica sp. | reverse complement strand
ACTTGACGCTCTAACGCAGAGCTAATGGGCCGCAGGCGTTTTTTGCCGGAGGTCCAGCCCACATTTTTTGTGGGCGAGCATTGAGCGTTTTGTTAAGTGCTTTGCTTGCCACTGATTTCAGCCTTTGCTTGTGATGATACATTTACCCAGTTGGTTTTGCTGGACAGTTCTAATGAGATGCCTAAGCCCGAGGCAGCAACACTAACAATGTGATGATACCAGTCTGAATGACTCCACTTTTTTGGGGTCGGAGCTTTGAATCCTTTTCTTTCATTGTCCCAGTAAACTTCGGCAGCCTCGCGATATATATGCTGATACATCGGCTTACCACCGCTAGCAAGAACAACGTACATTTCTTCGTTGTCGAGTACTTCAATTTTAGATATAACTTCGATTTCCATAGACACTTAACGTCCGGCACAGCTGAAAACGGTGCGGAGCGGTTTTTGTGTTATTGTTTGAGCGTTAGCGAGTAACGCAAAAATCGCGCAGTACCGGTTTTCAGACTGCTGCCGTTTGTTATAACCATGCTACCGATGGCCCCACTACAATTGGGATTAACCCCACAAAGACTGCCAAAACCACAATAAGCATTCCGGTAAATATACGCCTCTCTTTAAAGACGGACACTATACCAAAAATTGAAGCCCCGAATGAAAATCCCGAAGCTAAAATAAATACTGCCCACATTATTAAATTCCCCACCAGTCTTGCGAGGTACTGCTTATCAATAAGCATCTCGACAAAATAGATTGAGAAAACTGAACATGCCAGAAAAGCCATTCCAAAACCTAACAAATTCTTAGACGCGTTAAAATAGCTGCTTGGAAAACGGTTCAAAATCCTTTCGCCTACATTGGGTTATAACGCCCTCCATATTGGGCCGAACGAAGTAAGGTCCAGCCCGAAGGGCGAACAATGATGGCCTGGTTATGCATTTGCTACTACTTTACCTTGGTAATCAACTTCGATTTTTTTAACTGACGAGCTCAAAGACCAACGTATTAAAGAAACGACATCTTTAGGCGTAAACATACCTGTGTTCCCAAATTGTGGAGAAGAAAATCTTTTCCAGACTCTGCCAGTTTCAATGTTAGCGCAAAATCTTGCCCCTAATACTGTAACGACAAATCGGTCCCGTTGGTCGATATAGTACTTTACTAGAAATTTTTTGTCCTCAGAGGAAACCGTTACAATTAGCGAATGTCCTGTGTGACCTTCAAAGTCATCTTCAACCCACCAGAAATAATCATCGCCATCATGGACTAGTTTTCTCTTTCCTTTTTTCGCTATTCCCATGAACTTTTCCTATACATAACGCTTTTAGCAGCGGACTGCGAAGCGCAGTTGTTTTTTGTGTAGTGTAGCGGTAGCGAAACGAGCAATAAAACAAAACGTAGCTTTGCAGTTCCGCTGCCTAAACTTGTTATGGCTTAATCATTTATTGTTTTACCAAGTATACAATGTTAACTAAAAAAGGCAGGGACAACACACCCGGTATTAACGAATACAGGGGGTTCAAATGACCAAAGGATAAAATACCAGTTATTACCATAAGAAAAATTACAATGCTTATAGCGTTACAAAAAACTCCCATTACTTTATTCTTTTTAGGCTGAGAATACTTTATATTGTAATATGGAATATAGCCTGAATAAATCATGAAGAAACTAGACAGCAACGGGAGAATTGCCATTGCGCCGGACAGATTAAGTTTGCTCAGCGCAACAAATGATAGCAGTAAATAGGCGAAACCAAAAACCATAACCAAAATATTCAATGGCACTAAACTTTTATATTGGTAGCTATTATCAAACCCTGGCTCTCCACCGCGGCTCTCATCAGGAGGCAGGTATAATTCGCCTATAACATCATTGCTTAAATTATCTGAATTAGAGGATAATCCAGAAATAGTTGGCTCGATTTTATTTTCCATATTATTCTCGCTATATTTTCAGCTGTGAGTAGCCATAACGTTGTTTTAACGGGCGGCCTGCTGCGAAGCAGCGTTTAGGCCGTCCAGCCCGCAGGGCGAGCGTTGAAAACCTTGTTATAACTTTCACGGATGCTCCCAGAATATTGGCAGGGTGTTAACGGAATAAGAGCCTGCATAAACATGCCACGAACAGCCAGCATCATCTCTGATTAGGTATAAATTGCGCTCATCCCACTGGTAGTTTGAGCCAACAACACTTGCAACTGCCTCTTTACTTGCCACCTCAATTTTAGCCGGCAGCATCATAGTTAATGGCAAATTAACAACTTCAACGTCATGGAAAGTAAGTTCAATTTCACCGTCATCGTACGGGCCACCAGTATTGCCACTAAACTTTATCATCACCCAATCTCTAGCTGAGTCAAGTTTCTCGAAGAGACCGGGGCCTTCTAGCTTTGAAAGAAATTTATTTAATTCTTCGATATTCATTTAGAGTTATAACATTTGTATCAGACGCCCTGTGGCCGCATATTCCAGCCCACGCCTATTTCTAATTTGTAAAACCTAAAACTAACCACAAAGCCTTACACAGTCAAGGTCTCGGAATCAAACCCGACCTTTTGAATATCGAATTATGGATATATGCGGCTCCACCGCCGGATATCCTCCGCAAGTACGGAATCGCCAACCCTTTGATTTTATTAGAAAAAACTCTAAATCTGACCAACCATACCAGATAAGCGGAACCCTTCCACGAATTATTTTTCGCGCAAAAGCGGAATCACGGCACCCATTCTAAGCTGGCACTATGTGTAGAAAGTTTAACCTAGAGCAATAGTTACTGACATCCATTTTCTTTGATTTTCAACCCTATGATCCCGCATCAGACTTTAAGATGTTTACGCTCACGCTGAGACCTATACAACCAAAAAAGGAAGCGAACAACACAGCAATATTGCTGCCCAGTCGTTCCCGCTCTACTTCGTTATTACTTTAACGGGACGGACAGTATTAGGCCTCAGCGTGATTCAACCTTCTATTGCTTCAACAGAGAAGTTTGCACCGACAAGGAAACCCACGGCACAGGTCGGCACCTTAGAGTTATTCCGTCGTTGGACGTGCTGTTGCGATTTTTCTTATGGCCACCCCTTCTAGCTTTTCATGTTATGCACGTCAAAACTGAATCCAAGCTTGTTAAATATTGGAAAATTCATAGCGAATAAAGTGCATTTCAAGATCATCATCTAGCTCGAGTGCAGTAATGTATTCCCCCCCTACCTGACCGCGGACTACATGCAGCCAAAACCTAAGCGCACCAGCATTTTCTTTAAGCACTCTAATTAGCCATTTTCCAGGGTGATTTAGCATTAATTTATTATACGCATAAGTGCCAACACCAGCAGATTTGAAAGCGTTTAATATGAAGAACTGTTCAATATCATATACTTCCATTTCCTTGGGGTATTTTCGAACAAGGCAAAACCCAGCTATATCTTCCCCCATGTAAATTAAATATGCCCAGTGATCTGTATTTCCCCAGTATTTATCCAGGCCCGCTTGATTGAAGCTAAACTCACCCGACTTACTAACCCCTTTTCCAGTGATCTTAGACATATCATAAATATAGTATTGGAAAAGATTCCGTAGGACGCCTGAATCCTCTTTAGTTGAAACTCTGAGATCAATTTTCATATTCTATTTAACGCCCGCCATATTGAACCGAACAAAGTGAGCGCCAGCCCGAAGGGCGAACAATGATGGCACTGTTAAGTCAATTAAGTTGTGATGATCTATTAAGCACCAGCCCTTTAGTTGGATCTACGCCAATCCTAAAGTAGTAGTCAGAGTTTTTTTGAACAAAGATAGTTTGCTCCATTAATCCTGTGGCATCAGTCTCCCAACTCATTTTTGTTCCAGGCCCAACTCCAATTATATTGTCACCTTCATCAATGTGAATTACTAGCGATTCGGACGTTCTTAGTCGAGCTATAATATCTCCATTAACAAATAAAGATGCAGACCCCGCTCCTCCCAAAGCTCCACTGTCACGTACCACGATCAATCGAGAGGAAGATTTTTTGGGTTGAGAATATTTTTCGTACACCCCGTAGATCCTATCCAAAGTAACGCTCCGAGATTCAGAAAATCTGACTGGTGACGTCGCGCACCCAAATAAAAATATCACTAGAAACAGTTGGATTGTAACTATCTTCATTGGACTTCCTCGATTTATTTTAAAAGGCACTTAACGCCTGTGCATACGGAAAATATTTGCTAAGAAACTTCCGCCTCATTAATAATTAAACAGCACATTTCATGCAACCTAGAAAAATACTCGTAAGCGCACTCTTTAATATGTGGTAACACGAGTTCTAATTGATTTTTACTATTACTTAGTACTTGATACCTTTCGAGGTCTATCTTACTAGATTCTTTTGAAACGTATACGCTTACACAACCAGAAACATAACTATCTACGGAAGTTACACACACTCCATTTACTTCCCTTCCCCCGTACCCCGAAGGAAATCTACTTCCCGAATGTGCAATCCAAAGTTCTGATACATTCATAAATATTGGTAAAGCCTAACAGTTTATTCCATCACCCCAGCGACCTTTCCCCGTCGCCAAGACATAATTTCAACACGTATTACACTATACCGCACACACCACGCCACCTAAACCCTACCACTGCTTCGCAACTCCCCTCTTAATCGAGCAGCATAATTTACGACAATTTCAAAAACCGCCTGGACATACGGCTATCCGAACGACTGAGATCACCCTCCATATTGTTGATAACTTGGGTTTGGTGGCGATTGTTAGCAGCCCCTTTACGATAAAACAAAAAAAACCCCGCCGAAGCGGGGTATAAGCCTTTAGGGAATTAATTGTTTTATATTAATGATTCACTTAGGGACAGGCACCCACTTCCCAATAGCTATCATCACTAGTGTGAAGCGTGATAGAACCCCAAGTTGATCCAGCCATTGCGTCATCACTACCATTCGCGAAGTAATCTGGCGCCATTGGATTACCGGCGCTGTAAGCTCGGCCACCTGTTTTGTGATAGTAATTAAACGCTGTCACTTCTGTACATCCGGGTAGTGGTGTAGGAGTCGGTGTTGGCGTGGCTGTAGGCGTAGGATCTGGGGTTGGGCCAGGGTTCGAACACGTTTGCACAGGACCAGAACACGAGTTGTCGTCGTCTTGCCATTGACAGTTACCGCTACCTTGATCAACCTCACTCATCGTAAAGGCTGCACTACTGCCGTACTCTAGGTAACAGGTTGAATATCCAAAACCGAAAGTAATATGACCTTCGTCGATATGGAATTGAACATTGCCTGTCGAACCGAGATCTTCTGAAAGTAAGCTACCGGTCGTGGCGTCTTCAGAATTACTTCCGGTGTCGACTGCGGTTACTCGAATCGTATAGGTGCCTTCGGCTACATCTGCGAATGTCACATTATACGAATCATCACCCGCTACTGTTACGCTTTGACTGCTGACGACGGAACCACCCTGCATTAAATCTGCGGTTACTGACGCTAGACCTATATCATCGCTTACTGATCCGCTGACGCTTAGGTCTTGAGCATTAGACGATCCGTTTGCAGAAACGACTGGAGGTAAATCTGGAGGATTGCCCACCTGAATGGATTCTGTAGTTTCTTCGTCCGTTGCGTTGCCGTCGTCCGTTGCAATAAATTTAATTTTGTAAAAACCTTCTGCCAATCCCGTGTAGGTATCTGAGCAGCTGGCGATATTGGGATGGTTATCGATAACGTTACCGTTTTGCAATAACTGAGAATCAATTTGCACGACGGTTCCGTCTGCATCTGTTGCCGTACAGTCTGCTGTTGCAGAACTGCTGGTGCTGGACGAAGAGGTAATCGTAACAACCGGCGCTTCGTTAAATGGCTCACGTAAGTTATTACTTTCAAACCAATTCAGTATGTAGCTGGGGTAATCGATATCATGTTGCGCCATCCAGATACCACCATTGCCAACCGATGCACCCAATTGCGCTGCGGGCCAAGCATGGCCAACATCATCCATTGCTAGGTAAGTAACTTTTACCTTACCTTCACCATTTACAGATGACGCTTGATCCGAACCGGAACCGCCCCATTCGGTCACTCGCACTTCCGAACTAAAAACCGATGAACCGTATACGTCTTTCATTACTTTGTAATTCGCATGTGAATATTTGGCTGAAACCAGTGCTGTTTGGCCTGCGGGGTTGCTGCCATATTGACTGTAGGCTTGGCCTGGTGCTTCACCATCTTTATCCATTTGCCCCCAGGTAACGTGTGTAATTTGGCTAGTGAGGTATGAGGCCTTACCGCTGGCGAGGCTATTACACTTGCTAATGCCGGTAGAAATCGCGGAGCTTTCAATGGGAGAGCTGAGGGCGCTGAATTGCGCACTACCAACGGTAGGCCCTGCGACCGAATCCACTCCGGAAAAGATATCAGGTGCTTTACACCCCATGACCAGCGACATTCCAGCACCGGAAGAAAGGCCCGAAACATACACACGGTTGGGGTCAATATTGTAAGTAGAATCGTTAATAATAGTCGTTGCTAAACCAATCAAGGCATTTGCATGTTCCGTTGCCTGGCTTGAATCACCGCCGTCATAAGCCCAGCAATTTGCGCTGGCATTCCCGGTCCAAGCTGTAGGTCGATACGGTACAACCATTACGGCATTGAAGTTTTCTGAGGCGTTAGCTAGGTTTCCCCAGCTTTTTATATCCGTATTACTTTGCGCGCAACCGTGAAGCACTAGCATTAACGCGCGCTTCTGACCGGTATCTTCAGGATTGTGAATCCATGTATTCATGCCCGAAATATTTTGTTGTGAAGCGTTCCACCCAGCAAATACTGGCGTAGCCAGAATTGCCGCTGCGACTAATGCGCATTTACCAAAGGAAGACATATTGATTTTGATTTTTTTCATTTTTAGTATCTCCGGAAATTTAACTTTTTCGAGAACCAAACAAAACCAGCCATCGAAAATTAAATATTGTTTTATATTTTTGTTCCCGTGCAATCCATCTACCAAAATCGCTCACAACAGATTTCGGCCTGTCCCGATACAACGAACTCAGTCTAGCAACACATACTTTAGTCTCCACAAGACTAAAGTATGATTGTAAGATGTGTTTTTTAAGCTAATAGACCTACCTAAACCCGAGTTTTTAAACGGATTAAATGAGGGGGAATATTTTTTAGATGAATTAGATATAAAATTTAAAACTGGGAAATGTTTTTAATAACAGAAGCAATAATTAAATTCGATCAAATAGATAATATCGATTCGTTTTGAATTTATTAATTTCAATCAATACGATATTTTAAAATACGTTGTATATACGGATACGTGGACCGTATATACATTCCCATATTGTAACAAGGTTCAGGAACGGGGGAACGGAGAACGGGGTACGGGGAACGGGTTGCGGGTTGCGGGTTGCGGGTTGTGGGAAACAAATATTTTCTAAGAGGCTGAACAATGACATTGGGTGATTTTCAATTCAAATTTTAGGCGACCAAAACTAAACGCTAATAAAGGCTACACTGATCCGTATTGTCAAAAGGAAGTTCCAAAACCATGCGAGTCCCCACGCCCTTCTCGCTAAAACATGTAATTTTCCCTCCCATATATTTGGCCGTGCTGTAGCAAATACTTAAACCAATACCGGTTCCGCCATAGCGCCGAGTACTGCTATCATCTTCTTGCGTGAAGGATTTGTACATTTCCGATTTAAAGTCTTCGGATATCCCTATACCAGTATCCGTTACGCACACAATGATCGAGCCGCCATCATCAGCCAAATCAATTTCAATCCCTATCCGGCCGGACGAGGTAAACTTATGCGCATTACTCAACAAATGAAACGCCGCTTGCTTTAACCGTTTTCCATCTATAAATATATATTCAGGGAGGTCAGGACTTATATTCGAATGAAATTCTATTTCTTTTTTTGATTTAAGTAAGGCGTAGTAGTTATTAGCCGCATCGATAATGGATTGCGTTTCTGTTCGAGCTGCACAAATTACGTCTTTGTTATTACTATCCATATCTGCAACTTGCAGTATATCCTCGACAATTAGCGCTAAACTTTTTGACGCCCGAGAAACTTTGTCGACAAGTTTAAGATGATTTTCATTATCCAATCGCTTAGACAAGACATGAACAAACCCAATAATGGCATTTAATGGCGTTTTGAGTTCGTGAGACATTGTGGCTAAAAAAGATGACTTGACCCTATTGGCTTCCTCTACCTTTTCTTTTTCTCCGACTAGCAATGCATTAGTACGCGCAAGCATCGCGTCATGGCTCTTTATCAGTAGTTGAGTTTGCTGTTCAGCTTCATTCACAATACCCTGAATCAGTAACACAGGATCAGAACCCTTTAGCTGGACTTCTTTTACCTGAAATTCGACAGTTGTCTCTCGCGCATTAACACGATAGGTTCCTTTGTATCGAAAAACACGTTTTTTTTCGATGGCTTTGAAAAAGCGTTTTTGATCGGCTTCAATGAGGAAGCTCGGAAAGGGGGCGGGACTATCACCAAGATCAAACCACTGACGAATGAGTGTATTCGCGTCAAGAAAAAAGAAGTTTTCTCGATCGCAAATCGCCACACCAATACTCAGCTGGTCCATAGCCTGGTCTAGTTCGGGCTTAGCCACGATGCAATAACATCAGATAATAATCTAAATCAACCAATCAACAAGAAACGATCTGGTCTTTAAGGCTCGCTACAACGCTAATAATCGTAGTAACATCTTCATCTTCAACGCCTGCCTCCTCTAAAGCTTCGGTCAGAAGCTCTGCAACTTCTATAAAATTTTCTTCTGTGATTCCCATATTGGCATGCGCAACGGCCATATCACGACCTGCGTATTCGTCGGGTCCACCAAGGGCTTTAGCAATAAAGTTCGTTTGATGGCTCATCAAAGCTTCAATATCAACGCCGGTAAAAAAAGACGCTAAATCGTTTGAATCTAAAACTTTTTGATAAAAATTACTGACAACGGCGGAAAAGGTTTCAATACCGCCATATTTGTTGAATAGCGTATCTGACATCTCGAACATCCTCTTGTCTGAACGTTTCTACAGGAGTTCCCCAATCGTACTTTCGACGACAGGAAATGAAGGAATATTAAAACCAGGGTTCCTTCAGTTTGACTATAGTAGAATGTCGTTCAAATAATAGGCGCAAGGACGGAGAAGCCTGCATTGGTATTGCAGCAAGCTTGGTTATGCTTTTTTCCTCTAATACTGGAAGGGTGTAAACGCCAAGGCGGAGTATTCTACTCGTGTGGCTACCGCTTCTCCTTTCACATTTCATCAACGGAAGCCCTTACCCTCACGATGTAACCAACCTTACGCTCCCCTTCTGGTACGTCAACACAGTTCACCACGATCACGGCAATGCGTGTTGTAGTGGACGCCATTGACAATTACGCTGCCAATACCGTCGACCTAACCCACCGAGCTTACGGACTTTGCCAGCTGTTGGGTGCCGCCGGCACCACTGCCCGCCTCGCCATCCGACGGCCGCAGCCAACTAGAACGTCCGTCTATGCCGCGACCATTGCGAATGAGGATCTGCCTATGGATGAAATCTCATTTTTTGCCCTTTATTACATCATCACAGCCCGTCGAAAAGAGCTTCACACCAAAACATTGGTTTGACGTCCTCAAAACACGCTCTCTAGCGGCGTGTCGATTTCAATACTACCTTACAAACAAAAGCCATTCTTTTTCAGGACTGTCATTCAAATAAAACGTTTTTTGATTTAAATGCCAATAGTGTTAAATCAACCTGCAAAAACTACCCAGCTAAAGTGGATTTTATGACCCACACTCTTTATCCTCAGGGTTATAAACATAATAATCGTTAGAATCATTTGTTAGCGCGATATCGCCAGATCCAATAGCTAGCGCCAATTGGCAAAACAGCAAAACAGCAAAACCATTAGTTGACACGATGCCATTTCGTTAAAGCAATTTGCTAGCGCCCTTTTGAGATATACAGGAAGATGCATGAGTAGTTCGATTTTTACTCGGTTTAACACGCCATCCGAAAACTCGTTAGATGCCAACACAGACAGTTGGCTACTCCAGAATCGCCATTATTTAATAATAACGGCCATCGCAATATTATCGACGCTATTGCTATATGCGCCATTTATTCTGCAGGGCAGCGCCGATGTATTGTTCCGTTATTGGGACGGCCCCAATTATGCTTACCTCGCCAAGGCTCTTTACAATATCCCCAGCAATCATCCGTTAAATGCATATACAACGCCTGAATACTTCGCTGCACACTTACCGGTTTACCCGGTTTCCATTCGGTTATTCGCATTTCTTGGCTATTTTAATGCGATGTTATTTACCAGTACACTCTATGCCACGTTAACCGCTATCGTGTTATATCAATTGTTAATCGAAACGCGGGTCGTACAAAACCCCTTATGGTCTGCCGTTATTTCGCTGTTTATTCCCGCACGGTATTTGATCTACCACAGCATTGGTGCGACTGAAGCGCCTTTTCTATTTTTCACGCTGTCTTCATTATTAGCATATGTACGTGGGCATTACGTTCTAGCTTTTGTATTAGGCGGGATATCAGGCATTACCCGTATTACCGGAATTTTAATTGGCGGCGCTTATTTTATGACGCTGGTATGCGAGCGAAAATGGAAAAAAATTCCCTTGCTCAGCATTATCGCCCTCCCTCTTCTGCTTACATTTACTTTTTATCATTTTCACTACGGTGATTTTTTTGCGTATTTTGGCACCAACTATTCTGACTCCAACAAGCTTATTAGCCTCATGCCCTTCGATATATTTAAAATGTATTCAGATTTGGGCGAGACGCATTCGGCTGAATTTTATCTTATTCTGTATACAATATACGGAGTCGGTACAGCGCTATTGTGGAATATTAACCGTTTATTCTTTTGGTTCTGCGCTGTCACGCTCACCTTTAGTATTTTTATTTTTCACCAGGATGTGAGCCGCTATATGATCCCAATGGCACCACTCGCTATTGTTGTGGCATACGACAAAATCCTTTCCCAAAGGCCGGTTAAGTTTATATTTTTACCGGCTGTATTTTTAGCGTATGTCTATTCCTGGGGAATGTTAGAGAAAAACGTTGTCGACCGAGGGACCTACAAGCGACTCACGAGCTATCTTAATGACGGTAGTGCAAGCAAACCTATTAAGGCTGACTTTAAGGATTTGTCGATTACCGCTTGCCGGTATAAAAAATGTGAGTCCATTATTGTTAATATTAAATCCAGTAGTACGCTAATCCCTGAGCGCGGGCTCAATGTGTATGCTTATAGTAATGACGGGGAAATTGAATTTATCAAAAATTATGATCACTGCGTTGATAATAACGTCTTTCTCAACAGTTTACCGCTGATCCCATCTGTAACGTCTCTGAATAAGTCCGTTGATAAAGTACTATTGCTTTCCAGCGATACGGTTACGTGTAACGATGAAAAGGTTCCGGGCTTGGATAATTGGGCTTCAGGCGTTAATTTGGAGAAGCTGAGGAACATTCAATTTCGGGAGACTTATATTGGAGTGATCGAGCTATCAACTTTTAGCGTTACAGAGTTTAGGTCAAAGGAAAGCATTCAGATCCCTTGAGCCATTGGTTCCTTATGGACCCAATCAGAAAGTGTTGAGGTCAGGCGCCAGACCGAAGGGGCAGAATCAGTAACACCGCTGATCGCGCCTTATACCTTAAGCTGACATCTTAACTGACTCCTTACCTAGCTCTTTACCTTACACACTTTATCCAAGCTCCTTTTTAGCCCGAACCCAAGGTTCATATACTCGTAAGCGAGGAGGGAGCGATTCAATGGCCCGTATCGCCCGAGTTTTATCGAGAAATAAACCGTATAAAATTGCGAAGTGATCTTTGCCTCTCACTTGATAATGAATGTATTCAATCATATCCCGCTTGAGCTTGTTCTTTTTCGCAAATTCTATTACTTCCATGGCGGAGGCACTGCTAATCAATTGGATCACCCATTCCTCATCCGCGTTTTCTTCCATATCGGCATTCGCTGTTTTCGCATACGCCATCTTTTCAAACGCTTCATTCTTCGCTAATCGAAACTTTATTGCATTTTTAAATTGTCGATCCAAACTATCGCTGTTGGTCTTCATATTTTTAGCATGAGAATCTGTTAATTTCACCATTCGTTTTGATTTTACCGACGGTGTGTTTACGGGTTTAACCGAAGCTATATTTTTTCTAGTTTGTGTGTTTAATATTTTTGCGTTTCGATTCGCCTTTGCAGCTGCCATCGCTTCACGAGCTAACTGAGCCTTACTCGGCGGTGTGCGAGTTCCATATTTGAATAACAGCGGATGACTCATCTCGCTTCGATTCGCAAGTGACCAACTGTTGTCTTCTACACCTTCAACAATAATCCGCATAACTGCAGCTTGTATGGCTTCTAGCAAACATAATTGCACGGGCTCATTGCGGGTATAACCGGCTTCGATTTCCAGTAAGCGTTTAAATCGAACAAAACGAAAAGCACCACCTTGTACTGCGCGCGACAATATAGATCGAGATGTCGTCACACTATTGATCACGCGGCCTGTATTCACATCTACAGCGCGGAGATTAACCGTGACTTGGTCCACGCGGTATTGTTCCGACATACCGACACCAAAATATTTGGCTCCCGCACCTCCGGTCTTCATATTGGTTTCGTAACCAATTATGCCGCCTTCGAGCAAGATATTAGCGCCTAGTAAAGGGGGCACTTCTCCGCCATTGGGACTGTTTTTTAGCGCCGCACGAATAATTTTGCGTTCGGTCAAAAGGTCTTGCAGGCCTTCACGCTCTAAAGGGGAAAACCAGCCGGAGTCTTTAATCGCTTTTATTAGCATTGACGCAGCGCCTTGAGATACAGCTGTGGAGAAGCCACTTGAAGGCGCAGGTTTATATTGACCGGTTAGATCACGAAAGTTATACACTGACGCACCGATTCTTCCCCGTGGCAAAGGTAGTTCCACAAGATCTTTATACACTTCTGAGGGGCTATCCCAATCTTTGCGTTGCAGTTCTGGCCCTAACAATTTATCTTTAATCGGCGCAGTACTGCATGCACTTAAAAATGCGTGCAACGAGAGGATTGCAATAAGTAAAATTTTCGACATGATACACCTCCCACGACTTTTACATCTGTGACTCGACGATAAAGGTAGTAGAATCACCGGTATTTCTATCCGTTGTTGTAACGCGAATACGGCCAGCGCCTTCGTCTATAACATCGATAATAAAATCTTCGGTAATGGTTTGCCCTGGGATTAGCGATCCATTCTCATCAACGAAATTACTCGCAATCGAACTCGTCAAACGTGTTAATAACGAACGCTGAAGTCGATTATTAAAATCGTCTAATGCGGTTTCTTCTTCCTCGCCTAAGTCTGGGTTTTTTGTCGTATTTTGCGCTTGTGCGCTGTTTAACAACATGCTCCCATTTAGAGGACTACCGCCAAATGATGGATTAACCGGTGAATACACCATGCTTGAAGAAAACGCTGAGGTCGATAAACACACGCCAACAACGCTAATCATTAATAAATTGTACTTGCCCATTTTCCCGCCCCTTACTGCTTGATACTACTTCACGCTATTTAGTTAAAATTCGTCACCACTTAAATCGACCTGACCATATCCTGAGGCCGCTATATCAATGTTTTGAATTCGAGATAACACATACGATACTGCTTGTGCTCCACGCTCTCTTGACTGGCTACGTGTACCCGCGATTGATGCACGATAAACAACACTTCCTTTATACCGTACAATCACTAAAGTACCCTGCCGCGCTGACGGTCTTTCTTCAACTTCGACACCGTCTCCTTGAAAGTACTGATTTCGCCATTCCCGTGCGAAATGATTAAAAAAATCTTGGCCAAACCATGTAATGGTTTTATTCACCAGAATCCCACCAATTTCTACGTCTTTCGCGATGCTAATGTTTGAAAGTGATAAACAAAAAATAATCGCGACTACCTGCCCTATTACTTTGGAAATATTGAGTTTGTTACGTATGATTTTCATATCGAACTCTCTTCCTGCAGGTTTAAATTAATCAATGAAATTAGGGTGGAGAAGCAGCGGGAAAAACTCTCCCAAACCCGCCGCCTCTCCGGGGGGGGCCTTAAAAACCTTGTAGAACATCTGCGTTGTTGCCATTACCGTTTTGCGTAATGGTTGCCACATTTTCAATACCGTCTTGACAAGCTGTCGCGCCATTGCCGGTTCCGTTCTGTACTATCTCACTGAGATTGTGTTGACCATGCTGAGAAACAAACTGGTAGTTATCTGTGCCATTTTGTCTGGCAACCAGTGAGTTTTCTTGTCCTTCTTGAAATGAGTCAAACCAGTTATCGCTGCCGTTTTGCTCAATATCGGCACGTTGACTTTGTCCCGTTTGAACACCACCTGCGTGGTTGAAGTCGCCATTTTGTTCAATTTCAATTAAACCATCACGACCACTTTGATCACCGTGAACATAGTTGTCATTACCATTTTGTACACTTGAAAAACGATCTTCAGTTCCAGACTGATAAACACTTGAACCGTTTTTATCACCATCTTGTAAAGAGGTAATTAAACCGCTAGAACCCGTTTGATCGCTGTAGGCAAAGTTACCATCACCGTTTTGATTCACTGTTTGCAAATTTTCTGAACCGCCACTTTGACCAACGCTCGCTTTGTTGTCGTTACCGTTTTGGTGAATAAACAAATTATTGTCTGCTCCACCTTGAACGGTTTGCGCTGAGTTGTAGTTTCCGGTTTGTAGGACGTAGGTTTCACCACGAACGCCATCTTGGTAAGAGTAGTTACTGTTGCCTTCACCTATTTGGTCAATGCGAATATTGTCGTCTACACCAAGTTGTCTAACAAATGAGTCGTTATCGCTACCAGCTTGTTCAATAACTGCGTTTTCACGAGTGGACTGACCATACGCGACTGATGATAGTAGAACTGAAATTGTTGATACGGTGATGATGGTTGTGATTTTCATTTTTGTAAACCTCAATATCCACCAAACAATTTGCTTGTTAACTATTTGGTGCGCCCTATTTATTCCTTATCTCGTTAATAAAGACAATCTCCTTTTGTCTTACATACTTGGGTAATTGCATGGGCCGTTCCAACTTGTGCCTTTTTGCGTTTTAAGATAAAAGGAATATCAATTTGGGCCTGGCTAGACAAAAGAGCTTTAAGAACTAAATGTTTGGTATAAGAGGGGCTTTTTAGAACTAAAAAGTGATTTGTGACGCACGTCACACTAAGGTCGCCTGTAACAACATACGCAGATGTGCTGTGCAATTGAACACTTTACGCGCCACTGTGACGAATTTTGTCATAACCTTTGGTTTTTAGCGCTTCTTGCTGTTATACGTTTATTTTTGGACTTCAGCCTTTATAAAACCCTACTACGCTGAGCAATCTACTCTCACTATTTGCGAGCCCTAGGTTGGCTCTGCAGCGCTAAGCACTCTTTTTACGGCTCTTAGGCTATTTTCCTCTCAAGAATACGGAGAAAGCTGAAGATTAGAATCACTTGTTGATGCTGTCATTCACCATATATAGGGGGTCAGGTAATTCCGACAGCTGAATGCTCTGTGTACTGCTTGTTTGGGGCCTCAGCCAATCCCTCCTAGCGCCGTTGCCCTCATAGATGTGATGGTAGTGGACCATGCAGAACTGCACCTATAAGGAGGCAATATTAACTGCCAGGGAGACTCATTAGCGCTGGAAGCGCGTAAGTAGAATAACGCAGGACAAATTACAGTGATGTAATTGGACATACTTGTGGTGTGGCTTAGCAGGAGTTTAAAACAGATACAGAGAAAGAATAACGAAAGGAATTAAAAATGAAAACGCGTTAGTAGCCCTGCAACACCTGAACAGACAGGCCGTCGCCCTCTTGTATTACTTCACTTCTCAAACCAAGACCCATTTGCTGAATATCGGCAAGATTACTGTCACCATACTGGCTGACACGGGTTTGAATGCCTCGGCCATTTTGATCTACATCAATACGATTATCATTTCCCAACTGTTCGCTAACCAACTGGTTTCTTTGGCCTTTTTGACTCGCATTGACCACGTTTTGGAAGCCGTCTTGATTCGTGTAGATAAGTAAATCACCGCCCATCTGATCAATGGTAGCCAGGTTATCCATACCGTACTGTTGGCTTTCCGCGTGATTTCTAATGCCCGATTGTTGAATCGTTAGTTGGTGTTGCTCTCCATTTTGTAACGCTAAAGCATGATTACCCGCTATATCGGGGCGCCCCGCTAATTCATCATTTAAATCCAAATCTAAGCCTAACCCACTCTCAGCAATAGCCGGGACATGACACATCATGCCGACTATCAATAATGAGTAAAGCTTAAGTCTGGGAATTATGTCCATTGCCTTTCTATGCCTTAAATTGACTAAAGAAACCAGGATACTTAGAACCTTCCAATAAAATAAAAGCTAAAATCGAGTGTTATTTTATTGATACATAAAAACATATTCACTTTTCGTGCCAAGCAAAAGTCAGAAGCACGGACCACAAATAAAATAGGCTTTAATTTGGTTTTTGATCTAGCTTACATTTTTATTTGAAACTATGACTGGGGTTTTGATCTAGAGGTTGATTGAACGGAAGAATGCTGAATAGTATATATAGAAAGGGCTTAATATAAGCAATCAATACGGCAAGCTGTTTTAACAACCTGCCACATTGAAAATAAATTCAAAAATTAACGACAGCTCATTGGCAAATACCGGGTCTCTAATGTTCCCGTATTGCAACTCCATTGTAACTTTTGGTTATTATCGAAGGAAGGTTTATAAATAACAGTCTTCCCTTCAAGTAAGCTTTCACCTGTCAATGTTAATACAAAGCCTTCATAGTCTGTCTCTACAGATTGCACTACATCATTCGACAAATCTAATGGCAAACCAATGATTTCGACATTAAAAGGCATTTCTCCATGCTCGGCTAGATAAGGGCTTGCCTTGTCTTTAATCTGACGACCCATCATTTCCACGCCCACAACTTTTGCTCGCACGGTATAGTCCTGGTACGCAGGTAAAGCAACAGCAGCCAAGATACCGATAATAGCAACAACAATCATCATGGAAACTAAACCACCAGCCGAACCGCCAACGCCTATTCGAGGAATAAAAAATGCTAACATTCCAGCAAAGATATTACGGCGAGGAAATTCTGGCTCTTGCTTCTTGGACACATCAACAATGTGCTTCATTCGTTTACATAACCAAGGATAGTCTGCCGTAAACTCATTAAAAGACATCCAAAACCCTCCGGTCTCATCGCTTTGCTTCATATACTCCTGAATATTCAGTTTACTCCACGAATCCGGGCCAGTGGCTAAAACAGCCATTCCAAAGGCAGCATCTTTCGTTTCTTTACAGCAATGCAGGCCATGTAAATCACAGGTGTATTCTCTCGCTCGCGAATATGCAGCCCCGACTAACGGAAGTAATTTTCCCGGCCAGGTTAAGGTCGTCCAGTTTAGGTGGCCGCGTTTTATATGTCCTAATTCATGACCAATATAAAAATTAATGCTATTCGGGTATTTCTTTAATGCATCGACAATACTGCTATACAAGACTACGTAATGCCTTCGGAGAAATCGGGTTGCAAGTGCATTCAATATGCCATCGGAGTTTAAAACGTATAATTCAGGCTCTTCATCCATATCCAGCTTGCGACAACACTCTTGATATTGCGCGTAAAGTTCTGGGAATTGCTTTTCGGAAATTTTAACCCCCGTTCCTTTTAGATATGAAATAAATGCAGAATGGGAGAAGAGGAATATTAACGCTCCCATCAATAAATAGACGAGCGCTACACCCATCGTTCCAAGGACTATTAGAGTCCATATCAAAATAGATACAACCAAAATGATCGTATATAAGGGTTTTTCGTTTTTATAAATTAAATCCATCATATTTCTCCTATTGTTTATTTTTATTATCCTACATGTACTTTCAGGGTCTACTATTCACACGCACCCCGGCCTACCGGCTACAGGGGCGATCTTGGTCTGAGACAAGGACGAAAAGCGTCCTTATTTGCAATGATATCTAAGCATGGGGCCTGATTAAACATGCCCCATCAGCAAGGCACTCAGCTGCCGCCGTCAACACTACTCGATAGCGTCTAAGTCCACCACCATCAACTGTAAGCTCTCCTTCCCCCTAAATACGTTAACATCCAAATGATAGGCTAGGCGCACTTCCCGCGCTCTGGTGCTCGGCCAAACATTCGTATCCACATTAAAGGCTATCGCGTCGAATACGATATTTGAGTAGGGTTCTCGCGATAATACGAGTTTAAGGTGTTTTTCACCCACTATGCGCTGGTTGACGATGTAGAAACTCCCGTCGAAGGTTGGCTCCGGAAAGAGCTGGCCCCACGGACCGTTATTTTTTAGCGTATGCGCAACATCCAAGGTTAAAAACTCTTCTGGCAACTCGCCATCACTGAGAACTATCGGGTCGATAATCTCTTCGGTAAGTTGACGTTCAACCGTTTCATTAAAGGCTTTTTTAAACGCAGGTAAGCTTTCTGGCTTAAGTGACAAACCGGCTGCCATGGCGTGACCACCAAACTTTTCAATAAGTCCGGGGTTGGAACTGGCGATTTCGTCAAGAATATCGCGCATGTGAACACCAGGAATGGATCGCCCTGAACCTTTTAATTCTCCGGTATCGGTATCCGCAAAAACAATTGTCGGGCGATGCCTGCGGTCTTTTATTCGGGAGGCTAAAATTCCAATAACCCCTTGATGCCAATCTGACTGATGCAAACAGATTCCTGAGCTTTGCTGACTCAACTCATCATCAGTGAAGTTCTCGAATTGCTTTAAGGCTTCTTGCTGCATCGATGACTCTATCTGTTTACGATCGCGATTGAGATCATCCAACTCACGTGCAAGATCTCGTGCCTCTGGAACGCTGCTGGTGGTTAAGCATTGTATGCCCAAAGACATATCGTCTAAGCGCCCTGCCGCATTGAGACGAGGGCCGATGGCAAAACCGAGATCCGTCGAGTTTAAGCGATGAGCTTCTTTGCTCGCGATTTGCAATATCGCGGCAATACCCGGATTTGCTTTACCGGCTCGCATTCGCTGTAAACCCGCTGACACTAATATGCGGTTGTTGTAATCCAATGGCACAACGTCGGCAACTGTACCTAAGGCAACAAGGTCTAGCACTTCGCCCAGGTTAGGTTCAGGAATGTTTTGTTGCTGAAACCAATCGATTTCTCTTAACTTTTTTCGTAACGCTGTCATAAGGTAAAAAATCACCCCGACGCCTGCTAAGTTTTTACTGGGAAATTCACAGCCATGTTGATTGGGGTTCACAATGGCGTCGGCTTCTGGAGTTTCCCTTCCCGGTAGGTGATGATCGGTTACGAGTACTTTTATGCCCAGCGCTTTCGCAGCTTTAACGCCTTCAATGCTGGATATTCCGTTATCAACTGTAACGATTAAGTTTGGGCTTCGCTCTGCCGCAACGGCAACAATTTCGGGGGTTAGGCCATAACCAAAAATAAATCGATTGGGAACAAGGTAGTCGAGCTTCTTTGCCCCAAATGCTGATAAGCAGCGCATGGCCACTGCGGTACTGGTTGCACCATCCGCATCAAAATCACCAACAATAAGAACGCTGTCATTATTAGCCAGTGCACTTACTAATAATTCAACGGCAGCATCTAGGCCTTTTAACGAATCCGGCCTGAGCATGTTGGCAAGCCTGTAATCGTTATGCTTGCCGTATTCCGCTCCACGAGATTGAAAAACATCATGAAGTAGCTTATCGATGGCTTTAGGATCGCCAACGAGGGAATGATAGCTACTCACATGGGAGCGATGTTTAATTGTTTTTTTCATTGCTATAAGAAAATCTGACTCGGTTAAACTGTTTATTAAACTGCTATCTATTAAATTTTCATTTATTAAATTACAGGCAATTAATTTTTTGGCCTATTATTTTACTGAACCGCTAAAACTGTAAACTGTTAAATTACTGAATTCTCAGATTGCTGAACTATTAACATTATGAACAGTTCGATTGCTCTGCTGTTTATTTTACTAAAAACTGATGTTGCATTCCCTCGTTCACACGCCCAAAACAATTTCGCCCCGATGAATTGTATTATCAAACACAATTCAGCAGGGCGAACATGAAGAAATCCCCAGATATCAATCTGAAGAATTAGCTCACGATATGATCGGACACAAACTGCTGAACCATGGCCAGGTCGTTATCGAGTACAGTGAATTTTTCTTCACGTTCGAACAAATCGGCCATATGATGCGGCAACTCAGGGTCTTCTTTCTGCCCTGCCTTTTTAACTGCTTCTGGGAACTTGGCGGGGTGCGCCGTCGCTAAGCATACCATCGGTATAGATTGTGAGCGTCGGGTCTTACGAGCCGCTTGAACACCAATTGCCGTGTGCGGGTCTAGTAGGTATTCAGACGTTTCATAAACATCGCGAATAACGTCGATCATTTCATCGTCGTCGATACGGTAACTGCTGAACAGTTCACGCGCCTTAGATAAAGCCGCTTCACTTAGCACCAATGATCCGGACTTAAAATCTTCCATCATTTTTTTGATTACAGCACCATCTCGGTCATACAAGTCAAACAGCATGCGTTCAAAATTACTGGAAACCATGATATCCATACTCGGCGAAAGCGAATGAACCAAGGGTTGCTTGCTCAAATCATTCTCACTGATACAGCGGTGTAAAATATCGTTACTGTTAGTGGCAATCACCAATTGATCGATTGGGAGGCCCATTTTTTTTGCCAAATAACCGGCAAAAATATCACCAAAATTGCCCGTAGGAACTGAGAACGAAATGGGTCGATGTGGACCACCCAAGGATAAACTGGCGTAAAAGTAATAAACAATTTGCGCCATGATGCGCGCCCAGTTAATCGAGTTAACTGCGACCAGAGGTCGGCCTTCGGGCAAAAAGCTTTGGTCGGCAAAGCTCGCTTTAATCATGTTTTGGCAATCGTCAAAATTACCCGTTAATGCAATATTGTGAACATTCGGCTCAAGAACCGATGTCATTTGTTTACGCTGAACATCCGACACACGATTGTGCGGGTGTAAAATAAAGATATCGACATTACTGCACTTTTTAC
This sequence comes from Agarilytica sp., assembly GCA_033852175.1. Lineage (GTDB taxonomy): Bacteria > Pseudomonadota > Gammaproteobacteria > Pseudomonadales > Cellvibrionaceae > Agarilytica. The sequence goes on along the minus strand of JAWSUY010000019.1, from coordinate 43,128 downwards.
AGCCTTCGATCGCTGCTGAACCGGTATCACCTGAGGTTGCCCCCATGATCACGACTTTTTGCTGACGCTTTTCAAGAATATAATCGAGAAGATTACCCAAAAACTGTAGGGCAAAATCTTTAAAGGCTAAGGTCGGGCCTTGAAATAATTCCAAGATCCATTCGTTATGTCCCGTTTGAACAAGCGGAGCAATGCCATCATGGCGAAAAGAATCATACGAAGTGTCGATGATCTTTTTTAGATCAGCATCAGGCACTTCACCATCGACAAACGGAGCAATCACTTTAAAGGCTAAGTCGCGATAACTTAAACCTGCCCACGATGCAATTTCTTCTTTTGAATAGTGCGGCAATGTTTCTGGAACATATAAACCACCATCGCTTGCTAGACCGGCAAGAACAACTTCTTCAAAATTTAAACTGGGCGCGTCGCCACGGGTACTGATGTATTTCACTTTATTTGCCTAGATATATTGTATTTACAGGTTAATCACGAAAGATTAAACGCTATCAACTCTATTATTTCAACGACTCAACACGAATGCGAACCACTTTACCTTCAACTGACTCCAGCCCTTCAATCGTTTCGATTGCCGCACTGATATTTTTTTCAATTGCCCGATTAGTCAAAAGAATCATTGGGACATGGTCTTGCCCGTCCTTCGCTTCTTTTTGAATAAGTGCCTCTATACTAATACCGGCATCACTTAATATCTGCGAAATGTGGGACAGTACTCCAGGCTTATCAAGAGCAGAAATACGCATATAATACGCCGTCTCGGTCTCTTCAATTGGCAAGATTGTACATTCTTCAAGCTGCTCATGTGCAAAACCTAAATGCGGTACAGAAGTATCAACTTCAGCACCAACCCCACGGCTCACGCGCACGATATCAGCAATAACGGCTGACGCTGTTGCTTCTGCCCCGGCACCCGCTCCGTAATAAAGAGTAGGGCCAACGGCATCCCCTTTTACAACCACGGCATTCATCACGCCATCTACATTTGCGATCAGTTGTGTTTTAGGAATCAATGTTGGGTGCACGCGTAGTTCTATTCCACCACAATCCCGGCGACGGGTGATCCCCAAATGCTTGATGCTATAACCCAACTCGTCTGCGTAGGCGACATCTTCTAATGAGACTTTGCTAATACCTTCGGTAAACACTTTATCGAACGCTAAAGGCATACCAAATGCGATAGATGAAAGAATGACGAGTTTATGCGCTGCGTCGATGCCTTCAACATCAAAGGTTGGATCGGCTTCTGCGTAGCCCAATTCCTGAGCTTCTTTAAGTACATCGTCAAAATCGCGGCCTTTATCGCGCATTTCGGTCAGGATAAAGTTACCGGTACCGTTAATGATGCCCGCAAGCCATTCAATATTGTTCGCGGCCAAACCTTCTCTTAACGCGCCGATAATCGGAATTCCGCCAGCTACCGCGGCTTCATAGGAGATTGTGACGTTATTTTGCTGAGCAATCGCAAAAAGCTCATTCCCATACTCTGCAATCAGTGCTTTGTTCGCGGTAACCACATGTTTTTTGTTTTGTAAGGCCCGCGTGACAAGCTCTTTAGCAACGGTTGTGCCGCCAATTAGCTCTACGATGATGTGAACCTCAGGATCGTCTGCAACGGCGTTTATATCTGCGCTGATCTTGATATCTTGCGTATCACAGGCTGGATTCTCTCTTCGAGCGCCAATATGGGCAATAGCAATCTCACATCCTGCTCGTGCACCGATCATGCTGTTATTTCGAGTAAGAACGTTGAAGGTTCCGCCTCCAACTGTCCCGAGTCCGCAAATACCCACGTTAACGCGCTTCAAAGTGTAATCCTCTGTATAAAAATGCTGCTTAAGGGCAAGAAATCGGCCCTTAAAAAAGAAACGAAACCTTACTGACGGTGGCAGTTGGTGTCAATGGGAAAGGGGGAAATTGGGATGTGGGATGTGGGATGTGGGATGTGGGAGACGGGAGACGGGAGACGGGTGACGGGTGACGGGTGACGGGATTCGGGAGACGGATGACGGGAGACGGATGACGGGTTTAGGGTTGGGATTTGGGGCTATGGTGTATTGCGGAGAATTATGAGATGGCTGCTTCGATCCGACTAGTTAACCAGCGAAGGATCTTAGCAGCCAAGCCGTACTTATATGCCTAGTGTTTTAGCTAGCTTGTCAGCGGCTAGATAGCCAGGAATCAATTCGCCGGATTCTAAGATAAGAGCGGGCGTGCCGTTAAGCCCTGCTTTGAGGCCAATATTAAACTGCTCGGCAACCGGGTTACCGTCACAAACATTAACCGGGATTTGCACACCAGCTTTCAACTTGCTCAAAGCCTCGTTGCGATCTTCAGCGCACCAAGCGGAGGCTATTTTCTTATAAGACTCCGACCCTACACCTGCACGAGGATAGGCAAGATATTTGATCTCAATGCCAAGTGCGTTCATTGCTGGCACTTCACGATGCAGCTTACGACAGTAGCCGCAGTCAACGTCAGTGAAAACGATAACACTGGCTTTAACTTCGCCTTCGGGACTGAAGATAATCATATCCTCTTGCTTAATCGAAGCCATCAGCTCTGCGCGAGGACCGTTCTTACTTTCTTCAGTGACATTTACGATTCGGCCTTCGTCTAAGTGGTACAAATCGCCAACAAAGAAATGGTCACCGGAACTCATCAAGTAAACACTGCCCTTACCTTCAAAAAAGAGCTGATATACGCCTTCTGCTTCAGCAGGCTTAATATCAACGATCTTTAAATCTGGGCGCGCTTTTACGAATTTTGCTGCCACAGTGCTCAATAAGTCACTCGGCTTTTCAGAATTTTCGCCCGACGCGATAGAACCTCCAATAGAGACATCTACAGCCTGATCTACTGCAACAACTCCAGAGCCTGACTCTATTTGCGTAACTTGCGCACTCTCACCGCTTGAACCTGTCTCGCCTTGGCACCCCAGTAAAACGGCCATTGCTGCTGAAACGAAAATCATGGATATTTTTTTTAATAAAGACACCGGCATTGTTCCTAAAGTGATTATAGCTACGCTTTGATAGCAGAAGTCTAGCATGGTTCCATAAGAAAAAACGAGTGGCGGCGAGGGCTGCAATTAGTGGCCAAAGACCACTTCTAAAACCAAAAACCGACACTCACGCCTGCCAAATTCGAAGGCTAAGCTGTTCGGGATATACCGACAGAAACAAAAAAAGCGGCCGAAGCCGCTTTTTTAAACCAAAACCTAAAGAAAGGCTTAGCCAAGTTTTTCTTTGATTCGTGCTGCTTTACCAGTCAACTCACGTAGATAGTAAAGTTTCGCCTGACGAACATCGCCACGACGCTTAACTGTAATACTATCAAGTAATTTACTGTGCGTTTGGAAAGTACGCTCAACACCAATACCATGAGAGATCTTACGAGCGGTAAAAGCTGAGTTTATGCCGCGGTTACGAATGGCAATGACAACACCTTCGAATGCCTGAAGACGCTCGCGAGTGCCCTCCTTTACTTTAACCTGAACGATAACGGTATCGCCTGGACTAAACTCTGGAATGTCTTGTTTAAGCTGTTCGTTTTCCAGTTCTTGAATAATTTTGTTACTAGAACTCATGGTTTGCTCCTGATTAGCAAGTAAAGCCTCTCGGCTAAATTTTTCTACGTTCGCTCCCGAAGGTAGGCATCTAATAACACCTGCTGAACGTCTGTTAACTCTTTATCAGCCAGTAAATCTGGCCTTCTTTCTGCTGTTCGACCTAACGATTGCTGTAATCGCCAAGTTTCAATTTTTTTGTGATTTCCCGACAACAATACACTGGGCACTTCACACCCATTAAGAACGTCTGGCCGTGTGTAGTGTGGGCAATCTAACAATCCATCTTCAAATGAATCTTGTTCGGCAGACTGGGAATCGCCCAATACACCGGGTATAAACCGTATTATCGCATCAAGCATCACCATTGCTGGTAGCTCTCCGCCGCTGAGAACATAATCCCCTATGGACCACTCTTCATCAACTTCGCGTTCAATAAATCGCTCGTCAACACCTTCGTAACGACCAGCAATCAAGATTAGATCGCACTGCTGCGATAACTCTTTCACCGCCTGGCTATCAAAGCGCTGCCCCTGTGGCGAAAGATAAATAACCTTGTAGGCATTATCATTACTTTCGCTTTCTGACTCCAACCATTTTTTGGCGGAACTCAGTGCGTCTTGCAAAGGCTGAACACGCATGACCATTCCTGGCCCACCACCGTATGGTCTATCGTCGACCGTGCGGTGTTTGTCTGTAGCAAAATCACGAGGATTTATGCATTTTAATTCAAATAAGCCACTTTCAATGGCTCTTCGCGTTACGCCGCTTTCCGTTAATGCGGTAAACATTTCGGGAAATAGTGTTATGACCGCAGCACGCACGATTGACTCCTATCTGACAACATTGAAAACACCTCGCCAGCTCCGTTAAAATTCAGGGTCCCAATCAACCCGAATTTCACCCGCTTCTAAATCCACTTTTGTCACATAGTGACCGAGGATATAGGGAACTAATCGCTCTTTGTCATCAATACTTTCTTGCGAAGCCGAAACAACGAGAACATCATTTGCACCCGTCTCTAACAACTCTTTTACAACACCAAACTCGACAGTCTTCTCATCGAATTCGCTGATTACCTTAAGCCCTATAAGCTGATGCCAGTAGTAATCGTCTTCTTCCAAATCAGGAAGAAGGCTTCGCTCTACCGCTATATTGACCGAGGCGTATTGAGAAGCCACATCTCGATCATCAACTCCCTTCAGGTGAACCACTAGAGAATCGCTTTGAACTTTGAAATCATCGACTTCAAACTCTTTAGCACCGTGCCGCGTCTTTAACCACCACGGCGCATACTTGACTATATTCTCTTTTGGCTGAGTACTGGAATGTACTTTAATCCAACCCTTTACACCAAAGGCTGCGCCAAGGCGCCCAACATCAATTAAGTTTGAACGCGAATCTGCCACAGGCTTAATAATACTCAGAAAGTTCAGAGGGGCTTAAGCCGCCTCAAAACCTTTTACTAAACTAGATACACGATCAGAAACCTGTGCACCTTGACCTACCCAGAAATCAAAACGTTCTTGATCTAGACGCATACGCTCTTCTTGACCGCGTGCAACTGGGTTGAAGAAACCAACACGCTCAAGGAAGCGACCGTCGCGAGACTTGCGGCTATCAGTTACTGAAATGTGGTAGAAAGGACGTTTCTTGGAACCGCCGCGTGACAATCTAATTGTTACCATGGATATCTAACCCTATGAATTCTTTATTAATGGTTCTTAATTTGCCTAAGCCGTTGATTTAACTAACTTTGGCAGACAAACCACCTGCGAAAGGCGGCGTATTTTAATGGAAACAGGACTCTGTGTATAGGGGGGATTTAGAAGACAATTAATAAAAATAACGCCCACCTAACTTCCCCTCCTTCCACAGCTTTAACCTATTGATTATTAACGGTTTTTTTTACTACCCAAAACCTGGAGGCATTCCGCCTGGAGGCATCCCTCCGGCTCCTCCACCGCCAGGAAGCATTCCGCTCATCCCCCGCATCATCTTCGCCATGCCGCCACCTTTCATTTTCTTCATCATTTTGGCCATTTGCTTATGCTGTTTAATGAGTCGATTAAGGTCTTGGATGTCCGTTCCGGAACCGCGCGTAATTCGACGCTTACGAGAACCATTAAGAATGTCAGGGTTTTTCCTCTCGCCGGGCGTCATCGAGCCAATAATGGCATCCATACGATCGAACTGAGAGGTCATGTTGGATTTTTCAGCCATCTGGGCAACATTCCCCATGCCGGGAAGTTTTTCTAGCATGGAGGTCATCCCACCCATGTTTTTCATTTGCTGCAACTGGTCTCGCAAATCTTCAAGGTCAAACTTTTTACCCTTCTGAACCTTCTTGATCAGCTTTTCGGCTTTTTCCTTATCGATTTTTTGTTCGGCATCTTCGATAAGGGTCATTACGTCCCCCATACCCAGGATGCGCGAAGCAATACGTTCAGGATAAAACGGCTCTAACGCATCTACCTTCTCGCCGGAACCCATAAACTTAATCGGCTTGCCGGTCACATGACGAACAGATAAGGCGGCTCCACCACGGGCATCGCCATCCGTTTTGGTTAAGATAATCCCGGTCAACGGCAAGGCGTCGTTAAATGCTTTGGCAGTATTGACTGCATCTTGCCCAATCATCGCGTCGATAACGAAGAGTGTCTCTATAGGAGTCACGGCTGCATGCAGGCCTTTGATCTCATCCATAAGCTCATCATCGATATGCAAACGACCGGCAGTATCAATAATCAAAACATCCGCGTGTATTTTCTTCGCGTGCTTAATCGCGTTTTTAGCAATATCAATTGGCTTTTGATCGGCAGAGGAGGGAATAAAGTCGGCCTCGACCTCTTCCGCAAGCGTTTCTAGCTGCTTGATCGCGGCAGGTCGGTAGATATCAACCGACACGACGGCAACGCGCTTCTTCTCTTTTTGCTTTAAAAATCGAGCCAACTTAGCAACTGAAGTCGTTTTACCTGCGCCCTGTAAGCCTGCCATCATCACAATTGCTGGCGGCTGCTGAGCCAAATTCAAAGTTTGGTTCGCCTCCCCCATAATCTCAGTGAGTTGCGACTCAACTATTTTGAGAAACTGCTGGCCAGGATTGAGCGCTCGCGACACTTCAACACCTTGCGCACGCTTACGCACAAGACTGGTAAATTCTTTAACTACTGGCAACGCAACATCGGCTTCCAAAAGCGCTTTACGCACTTCGCGTAGCGTGTCTTGAATATTGTCATGGTTGAGCCGAGATTTGCCGCTTATTTTTTTAAGCGATTTCGATAAACGGTCAGATAAATTTTCAAACATAAGAACAGCTTAACTTGTTGTGATACGAGTGGGTTTACAGGTGATTTTAGGGCGAGCAGTATAATGATAAATTGACTGAAAAACGAGGGCCATGCATTTAGCGCTTGAAACCACCCAAAATGAAGACGCTACGGGGCAATTCAACTTGCCTTCAATCAACGTAGGCCCTACTCTTACTTTCTTACAATCCCCCTCCATTAACTGCCTCCTATATGATGACTAGCTACATAACGATTGCCGTATACTTGAGCGCATGGGCCTACCTCCTAGACGCGTTGATCCGTAAAAAGAAAAGCGCGGCTCCCCGCATAGTACTCGGCATTATAACTGTCGGACTGATCACTCATGTAGTTTCCGTATACGACGCACTGGTGCAACCTCTAGGCTTGGAGCTCGGGTTCTTTAAAATCGCTTCTTTGTTTTTTTTCGTCATAAATCTCCTCGTTTTGATAAGCAGCTTAACCAAGCCTTTACACAACCTATTCATATTCCTCCTCCCGCTCTCTATTCTTGGCTTACTGACGAGCGAAATGTTTAATAGCCCCGTTACCGAAGGCAGCGATTTACACACGGGGATGGTGGCGCATATTTTACTTTCGGTTCTTGCATACAGCCTTCTCACAATCGCGAGCATTCAGGCGCTACTGCTTGCGTATCAAAACCGAAAACTTAAATCGAAACATTTTCATGGCGTTATAGGGATTATGCCGCCACTGCAAACAATGGAAACCTTACTTTTTGACATTGTATGGGCCGGATTTCTTTTTCTCACCTTCTCGATCGCCACCGGTGTTATCTATATCGACGACATCTTTGAGCAAAAACTTTCACACAAAACGGTTTTTTCAATTCTCTCGTGGGTAATTTATGCCGTACTTTTGGGTGGACACAAGATATACGGCTGGCGTGGCGCCGCAGCCGTGCGCTGGGTTCTCGGTGGGTTTGTGGCGCTTATGCTTGCTTATTTTGGTAGTAAGCTGGTGATAGAGGTAATTATCGGGCAAGCAGCAAGCTCCTAGCTAAAGTTTTCCTTGAATCCCCCCCAGCACTCGTTCTACTATCATTCTCTCGCTAAAAACATAGGTTAGACCTCCATTGGACGGCCCCTCAACAAGTCTGCTTTTTGCAATTCTGGCATTTTTAATTCTCCTTTCTGGTTTCTTTTCTAGTGCCGAAACCGGAATGCTTTCGCTTAACCGGTATCGCCTGAAACATTTGGTGAAAAAGAAAAACCGGGGAGCGATACGAGCATCTAAACTATTGCGCCGCCCAGACAGACTCATAGGCGTCATTCTCATCGGCAATAACTTTGTCAACATTATGGCAACGACGGTGGCCACTGCTCTCACCACTCGCATCATTGGAGAGTGGGCAATCGTTTGGTTACTCCCGGCAGTCTTAACCTTCGTGATTTTAATCTTCGCTGAAGTTACGCCCAAATCTGTGGCCGCTGCCTACCCTGAAAAGGTAGCCTTCCCGGCATCCATCATTTTAAGACCTTTATTGCTGTTGCTTATGCCCGCCGTATGGCTCGTCAACGGAATATCAAATGGTTTAGCCCGTCTTTTCGGGCTCGACACATCCAAATCTAGCCTGGGGGATCATTTACACCCTGAAGAATTACGCACGGTACTCGATGAAGCTGGAGACCTAATTCCCGACCAACATCAGGGAATGCTGCTGAATGTGCTGGATTTAGAAAATGCCTCTGTTGAAGATATATTAATCCCTCGCAATGAAATTGTTGGGATTGATTTGGAGGATGGCATCGAAAAAATCATCGACGACATTCAAAATGCAGAATACACACTTATTCCGGTTTTTGAGGGCGATATCAACAAAATCGTAGGCGTCCTCCACCAACGTAATATTGCCAAATTTTTGCGAAGCGAAGGCTCAACTGCCGTCACTCATGAAGCAATCCGAAGCCTCACAAACAAACCCTACTTTATTCCCGAGTCCACTCCGCTTTCGATACAACTGCTGAATTTTCAGAAAGAGAAAAAGCGCATGGCTGTTGTAGTGGATGAGTATGGTGATGTAATGGGACTAGCCACGCTGGTGGACCTACTTGAGCAGATTGTTGGAGACCTAGCCACCGATGCCGCCGAAGATGAAAGAGAAGAAATCATATCCCTTGAAGATGACTGGTTTTTGATTGACGCGTCTGCATCCCTAAGAGACATCAACCGTAATTTAGGCTGGAATTTACCAACAGACGGACCCAAAACACTCAATGGAATTATTGTCGAGTACCTCGAAAGCATACCCGATGCGGCTGTTAGCTTCGAAATTAACAAATACAGAATAGAGATAAAGGAAATAGGCGAAACGCGTATTGAAAAAGCGCTCGTTCTCGAACTGAACTCTTAAAGGCATACTGCTGACCTTACTGCTTATACGGAATCTCTGGCGCCTCACTAGAACGCTGGATGTCTTGGCCGTAGACTCGGTTTAAAAAATCCACCATCACCCTCGCCGTAAAGCCCCAGATCGTATAGCCCATCCAATCGTAGACCGGAGACCAATATTCGCGCCCCTCCACGGTAAAGATATCCGTTCTCTCGCGCATATCCTTCAACAAAAAGTCGATCGGAACCCAAAATAGTGATTGCAGTTCGTCGGCGTTGGCAACCAAGCCGTCTCTAGACTCCACACGCCCGACATAAGGAGTCACAGATATGCCCTGCCGAGTATGACTAACGGGAAGTTTTTCAATGATGCTGACCCTTGAAGGCGCCAACCCTACCTCTTCATGGCTTTCACGTAGCGCTGTATCCAGCAGGCTCGAATCATCGCTTTCCCACTTCCCACCGGGAAATGCGACCTCCCCACTATGAATAGAGAGGTGTTTAGCTCTTTCCGTTAGCAAAACAAACTCTTGGCCATCAGCGGCCTCTGTAATGGCGATCAAAACTGCGGCTTGATTTCGTTCGTGCTTCACGTCAATCAGATCTCTTATATGATCGAATACTATCGTACAGTTATATTTATAACAGATATATCTTTCAAAAGATCACCCAGACCCTCGATGAATAGGATATATAAGATATAAGTATAAGTTTCCCCCTTAACATAGCTACAAATCATCTGTTAGTATGTTTTTTAGACGCTTTACTGATTTAGGCGCCATTTATCGGGTTTATCTGCAATTCGGGGGAATGCAGTCAAGCCTGGAGGGTCAAAGTCAGTAGAGCACCTTGAAAGCATTTTGTATGGGTGAAGCTATGTATAATAATTGGCCGAATTTTGAAGAACTAAGACAATTGGCAGAAGAGTCTCCGGAGCGCTTGGAAGCGTTCCTGCATCGAGAGGTTGAAGCACTAATCGAATCTGCACCAATGGGTATGCAAGACCGCTTGCGTGGGCTGCAATTCCAGGTTGACTGCCAACGTAAAATCCACAAATCCCCGCTGGGGTCATGTGTTGCCATATCAAAAATGATGCACGAGTCACTGTCTCGACTGCAGCAGGTTCTCAATGGCTCTTTCAGGTCTCCGGTGCTGGATAGCGCGCAGACAAACAACGTCGTACCAATTGCGGGCTAAACCGTCATAAGCATAACGACATCATATGCAGGCTCTTCATAAGGGTGAGCCTGCTTCAGCGCTGCTACAACACGTACAGCTAACCCCTCTTCGCAAACCATCTCTACACGGTACTCTTCTAGCACCTCAACAGCATTCAAACTCCCAACGAATGGAGTACTCCCCTCGTTTGAACGGAATTGCCCTCGCCCCAAACATTGCCAAGAGCATTGATCGTAATTACCGATACGCCCTGCACCAACATTAAACATCGAGACTTTAACCTGCTCAAGATGACTGGCGGGAACATAAAAACCTATCTTGACCACGGACCACCTCCTCCAGATAAATAAACCGATAAAACATTGCCCACCTACAGCTCTATAGCCCTGATAGACATGTAAACACTAACAAGCCTACATGATTTCAAGTAAGATTGGCGCTCTTAAGAAGGCCCCTATTTATGCGTTTATTTGTCGACAAACTCACCAATATTGATTTTAGCTTCCTACACCCTTCACGCGGTGTGGTCGGGGAAACCTGGCAGGTTAATGTGGAACTGCATGGCGAATTAGACGAGCAAGGCATGGTTGTTGATTTCAGCCACGTTAAGAAAAAGATCAAACAGTGGTTGGATGCAGAAATCGATCATCGGCTTTTAGTTCCTAAGAATTCACCCTGCCTATCTATCTCGACCACAGAAGATCAGCACTCGCTAACCTGGGACTATCAAGGGCGTGAGATTCAAACTCAATGTCCTTTACAAGCAATTACATTAATAAATGCAGAAGCAATCACCACAGAGTCTGTAGCCCTGTGGTGTATTGACCAACTTCGATCAGAATTCCCATCATCCGTTAAAAAAATTGAGCTGACGTTTGTTCCGGAACACATTGAAGGCCCTTATTATCACTACACTCATGGCCTCAAAAAACACGAGGGCAACTGCCAGCGCATCGCTCACGGCCATAGATCCAGCATCCTTATCTGGCGTGACGGCGAATTAAGTTTTGACGATATGCGTATATGGGCTGAACGCTGGCAGGATATTTACGTGGCGACACAGGAAGATGAGGTTGAAGCCTCAAGCAAATTAAACAGGGCATTTCGATATACAGCCCAACAGGGTGAGTTTTACTTCGAGGCCCCGCGCACTCACTGCTACATGATGGAAACGGATTCAACGGTGGAACTAATAGCTCAGCATTTCGCAACTGAGCTAAAAAAAGAAAACCCAAACAGCCATTTTGTTGTAAAAGCTTTTGAAGGTATTGGCAAAGGCGCAATAGCTGAATCGTAAGTTAGATTTAGCTATTCATTTTCGCCCTACCGTTCTTTTTGTGCTGCTGTTTTACTATACCTTTCAAACTTCTGCCCCGGTAACCCTTTTACTCAGGTCACCCTTTTACTCCGGTCACCCTTTTACTCCAGTCACCCTTTTACTCCAGTCACCCTTTTACTCCAGTCACCCTTTTACTCCAGTAACTCTTTTACTCCAGTAACTCTTTTACTCCAGTAACTCTTTTACTCCAGTAACTCATTTACTCCAGTAACTCTTTTACTCCAGTAACTCTTTTACTCCAGCAACTCTTTTACTCCAGTAACTCTTTTACTCCGGTAACCCTTTTACTCCGGTAACCCTTTTACTCCGGTCAACTTTTATCCCAATCAAATTTTCAGCCCTACCTGCATTGAATCCGCTTTAGAGTAGCAAGGTTCTCAACAGGAGTTTTGCACGGAGCGCCATTCGCATAAGAATAGTTAATTTCACTTAATCCCACCTCGACATGAGAAAAGCTTACCGTGTGCGCCTCATCCCGATGCATGCAAATTGATTGAGCAGAACGTTTTGGAACGTGAGAAGCATGAAAACGGAAAAAATCCGAAAGCTGACTTTTCGAATTGGTTTTTGAACCAATAATTTCTTGATAAACATTCAAACGACTCGCAAACACCTGCTCGTAATTCACGGATGAAGACATTAAGGGACCCTCTTGACCCACCTCTTCAGTATCCGTCAAACTCTTGCCGTCCCAACGAATCATTCTGACTATAGGGTTTGACGGTGACTGACCTGAACGATTTTTTTGGCTTGAGGGGGAAAAACACAATAGAGAGTACGGAGCAATTTTTGCGTGATGCTGGCTGCGCAAATAGACAAGAGCTTTATCAATAGAATCAAAACCGGCACAAGCTCTGACAAGCTTACCGCGAGATATCAGTCGTCCTTTTGGTAGGCGCCCTTGGTAGAAATTTAACAGTGCAAAGGTAAAACCATATTCGTTGACCGCGCACCAAGTACCGCTTCCTTTCGGATCTATTGGCATGATCGCTTGAATTTCATTTTCCACCTTAATACAAGGTGGAATCGCGAATGGCCGCGCCCGTTGCTCATCGCGATTAAAAAAAACGTGGTAACTGGAAGAAGACAATAGCCAACTAATTGTACACATCGTTAATCAACAAGCGAGAGTTTGCGCCGCGTACTACTGTCAACATCGCCAGAAAGACGCCCCTCTTCTTTACGCAAAAATGTAGCCGTCGCGGGAGCGGCGCCAAACGTTTCATCCAAGACTATCCCTTGTATTTTTGCAATAACAGAAATCAGTGCATAGTGGTGAACCGCATTCGCTCCTGTGAAAAGTAGCTCGCGCAACTTATTCGACTTCACCGTGACAGAGCGCGTTTCATTAATCGTAACTTCTGTATTGATTAAAACCTCTTGATCAAGACACTCTACTGCGCCCGGTAAATCGGCAAGGAAGGCGTTCATATACACCTTTATAACGTTGAGCTCAGAGAGGGCCGCATCCCGCGAAGTTTCTACTAAAGCGCCGCGTCGATGCGAATCGTAGTCAATTACTGATGGATCATCAGGGTAAGTGACTACCAAAAACATATCGATGACATGACGAAAATGCTGGCCAATACTGCTCTCAATATAAGGGGAGCCGGTGAAAACATATTGATCCTCGGTAACGAGGTTTATTAACCGAACACCCTGCTCTAACGCTTCGAGATTTCCAGTGATAATCGAACGAACTTCATCTACTTTCATTATTATTTATACCTATTGGGCAATATGCCACGAATTTGACTTTCACTAGAGGTCAGATTTTTCACCAGAAGTGCCAATGCGGCTATCCAAGTTAAACAAGCCTGACCAAAAAGAATCCCACAGTCATTACCAATAATGACTTCCATATCATCGAACTGGGACATCGCAACACCCAGCGGAGTGAATAGGTGAAATACTATCGCACACGACATAATTTCAAAAGTCAGAAGCGCACCCCAATGCCAAAAAAACCTCAAAAGGAGACGTGACGCAACTAACTCTAATCCACCCCTTATGCAGTGATGTATATACAGAAAGCCACGGCATACCAAAGTACTCTCCCAATACGCCAAAAACATGCTGAGTCTCGCTGGAGCCAACAAACTTAAAGAATAACTACCGCACAAAAATAAAAGCAATCCATGCAGCTGCAAATCACGGCCAAGCTCGCTCAAAAAACATCGCCGGCTTTTACACCTTAACGAAAATTTCACCTATTTTACGGGCTTATTTCCCTGCCAAAACCGGCCAATGAACATTCCCGGTTTTAATAAAGCCTGGGATATCTCTCATCCACTTTTTTTGCACGTCTTCGCTGTAATTTAAATACAGTTTATCGTCGATGATCTTCCAGTATTTTGGATCACCTTTCGCTTTCGCATTATTCGCGGCAACCGCCCATGCACAATGACCGCCATACTGAGGCCTGTACTTATCGGGATGAGCCTCAAATAAACCTTTATTTTTCTTTGAGCTAAAAAACCAGGTTACGCCCAAATGCTCCGCTTTGTACTTTTTAAGGCCTTTCACCGGCTTGCCCTCAGAAAAATAGCTCACGGTGTCGTAGCCACTTAACGCTTTATCGCTGAAAAAATCGGTGTAAATTGATTCGGCAAAACTGCTGCCCGCAACTATCAGTAAAGACAGCACTATAATTTTCTTAAATATGAATCGCATTGCCATCACCTCTACTATCAAATTAATCCGTATCCGGATATTTATCACTAAGCTTCAATTCCTGCCGCCAGGTCGCAATCAGCTTGCCTATCGAAGGCACGTTAAAGCCTCGCTGAGACATAACCCCCCCCCCCCGATTCAAACAACGTTATGTACTGCTCAAATAAGGTCGAAAACGCTCTATACAAACCTGTACGACTATCCCATATATGGGGTTTTTCACTGCTTACGCCATTCACTTCAATAATGGCGAAATCACTGCTGCTTTGAAAAGACGGCAAGCACTTAAATTTTATATCTAAACGGCCAGAATGAAAGTCCGGGAAATCGCGTATCACAAAATCTATTTTTTCACTTAAGGCCAATCCGAATCAACATGACATTCGTGATTGTGCTCCGGCCAAAGCGCCGACCCAATTGCCGGTTGCTGAGCCTTGCCAAAATCAAGGCCTGTAAACGACACCAGCGGTGTGAGTAACGCCCGAGATAGTAAAGCCCCCCCGAACATATACCCATCAATACCGCAAAACCAGCGGCGGGACTCCCCAGACGATGATCGACACCCAATAATGCGGCAGAGCTTAGTGCCGCATCTTCCCAACCACAAGCAATCACAATGATCGCAGACATAAGCACTGTTGAGTGCTTTGAGAACTCAAAAGGTCATGCAAGCAGCGCTCAGCTCTTTAGTGACGGCTCATTTAGCTCACAATAATGATTTGAGTGCCGTTCCGACTCACTAATTCAACATAGGTTCAAAGACTTATGATCCAAAGCCTCTCAATGAACGTATAAAGAGTCAATATCCTACAGTAGATAAGGCGAATATCTCCTAAGCAAAGCTCAACTTTCAGCCTAAGATACGTACAGTTCAACCAAACATCAACCGCCTCCAAACAAAGCAAAGGGAGCAAAGTCATGACCGGAATAGATTTAGTTTTTATTATGCTGATGGTTTGCGGGCTTGTGTATACGGGCACGCTAGAAAGCGAAAAATAGCCCCAACCAATTACAAAACCCACAAACAAAAAAACCGCGATCCTAAGGTCGCGGTTTTTAGCTATGATCTTTATCTTTGAGGCTATTAGCGTTGTGGCTATAGGGTCTCTAAAACAAGGATCAACTTTTCAGATCAACATTTACCAGCCGGTAATCTCTTTCAGGCCGTTTCCGATATCCGCTAAGCTGCGAACAGTCTTCACACCGGCATCTTCAAGCGCTGCAAACTTCTCATCAGCAGTACCTTTACCGCCAGAAATTATCGCACCAGCATGCCCCATACGCTTACCTGGAGGAGCAGTAACACCCGCAATGTAAGATACAACAGGCTTAGTAACATTGGCTTTTATAAATGCCGCAGCTTCTTCTTCCGCACTGCCGCCAATTTCACCAATCATTACGATGGCTTCAGTTTGGTCATCCGCTTGGAATAGCGTCAATATATCGATAAAGTTTGAACCCGGAATCGGATCACCACCAATACCAACACACGTTGACTGGCCGAATCCGAAATCAGTCGTTTGCTTAACAGCTTCGTAAGTCAAAGTACCAGAGCGAGAAACAATGCCCACTTTGCCAGGCTTGTGAATATGGCCAGGCATAATACCGATTTTACTTTCGCCTGGAGTAATAACTCCGGGACAGTTAGGTCCGATCAAGGTCACGCCCAGTTCATCACATTTCACTTTTGCTTCGAGCATATCCAAAGTAGGAATGCCTTCAGTGATACAGATAATAAGCTTAACGCCGCTATTAGCAGCTTCTAAAATAGAGTCTTTACAGAAAGGAGCCGGTACAAATATAACCGATGCGTCCGCTTCTGTTTCAGCGAAAGCTTCGCTCATAGAGTTGAAAACAGGTAAGCCAAGATGCTTCTGACCACCTTTGCCTGGCGTAACGCCGCCAACCATTTTCGTACCATATTCAATTGCTTGCTCTGAGTGGAATGTACCTTGCGAACCGGTAAAACCCTGGCAGAGAACTTTGGTATCTTTATTCAGTAATACGCTCATTATTAATTCCCCGCTGCTTTAACGACTTGTTCTGCTGCATCCGTAAGGCTTGTTGCAGCAATAATGTTTAATCCACTGTCAGCCAATACTTTTGCGCCAATCTCTGCATTGTTACCTTCGAGACGAACAACAACTGGGACTTTTACGCCCACTTCTTCAACTGCCCCAATAACGCCTTCAGCAATCAAATCACAGCGAACAATGCCGCCGAAGATGTTGATAAATACCGCAGATACAGCATCATCAGAAAGGATAATTTTGAACGCTTCAATAACGCGTTCTTTCGTTGCGCCACCGCCAACATCAAGGAAGTTTGCAGGCTTTCCGCCATGCAACTTAACGATATCCATAGTACCCATCGCTAGGCCTGCACCGTTAACCATACAACCAATATTGCCGTCTAGAGCAACGTAGTTAAGTTCCCACTTAGCGGCATGAGCTTCGCGTTCATCTTCTTGAGAAGGATCGTGCATCTCTTTCAATTCTGGGTGACGATACAAAGCGTTACCATCGATGGTAACTTTTGCATCCAAACAATGAAGATCACCGTCGTCTGTAATCACAAGAGGATTAATCTCGAGTAAAGCGAGGTCTTTCTCTTGGAACATTTTTGCAAGACCCAAGAAAATTTTTGTGAATTGCTTAACTTGCTTACCTTCAAGACCTAATTTAAATGCTAGCTCTCGCCCTTGGTACGGCTGCGCGCCACACAAAGGGTCGATTTCTGCTTTAAGAATTTTTTCTGGCGTTTCTTCTGCCACTTTTTCAATTTCAACGCCGCCTTCAGTCGACGCCATGAAAATGATGCGGCGACTTGAGCGATCAACCACTGCGCCCAAATAGAGCTCATCAGCAATTGCAGTTAAAGGCTCTACAAGAATTCGGCTTACAGGCTGCCCTTTCTCATCTGTTTGATAAGTAACAAGGTTGTTGCCTAACCACTTCTTAGCGAACTCTTCAATTTCACTTTTTGAAGAAACCACTTTAACGCCACCAGATTTACCGCGGCCACCAGCATGGACTTGCGCTTTAACAACCCATTTGTCGCCGTCAATAATATCCGCGGCGGCGGCTGCTTCAGTTGGGGTCTCCGCAGCTACACCAGTGGATACGGGTAAGCCATATTCACGGAATAATTGCTTACCTTGATATTCGTGTAAATTCATAGATATCTACCGTTGAGAAATTATTATACTTGGGCGCAAGCTAACGCTTACCCCCGTCCCCTAATAAAAGCTCCGAAAATCATTTGCAGAGCGCTTTACTCGATTGCTCGAATTCTTCATTTGGTTAGAAAGGTCACCCCGTCTAACAATCACTTAGGCTGCATATCGTCTGTTTGCAATTCAGTCTGAATTGCAAACTTATTAGGCAGCTAACTTTTATTCTATTTGCGTTTTTTACGATTCGGAATGTGAATCGCATGCCCTGCCACAGCCAAGGCTGCTTCATGCACGGCTTCAGAAAGTGTTGGATGGCCAAAGACGATCATACCTAAATCTTCAGCACTGGAACCAAACTCCATTGCGATAGCAACTTGCTGAACCAGATCCGCAGCACTTGGACCAACAATATGGCACCCTAATATACGATCTGTTTCTGCATGGGCAATCATCTTAACCATGCCATCTTTTTCGTTCGCCGCCAAGGCTCTACCACTAGCAATGAAGGGAAACACACCAATATTGTACGGTTCGCCGTCTGCCTTAACCTGCTCTTCAGTACGACCAACGGCAGCAATTTCCGGATGCGTATAAATAACGTTAGGAATAATGTCGTAGTTCATCACAGTCTTTTCGCCAGCAATTCGCTCAGCAACCATCACGCCCTCTTCCGACCCTTTATGAGCCAGCATAGGACCACGAACAACATCACCAATAGCGTATACACCAGGAGCACTTGTCGAACACAAATCATTTACATAGATGGAGCCACGCTCATCTAGCTTCACACCACTATCATCAGACAACAATGAATCGGTATAAGGACGTCGGCCAACACACACAATCAGCTTGTCAAAAGTCTCGGTAGATTCTTTACCGTCAGTATCGACAAAAGTGACAACGACCTCTTTCTTGCCGCCTTTGCCTTTCTTAACTTCGCTGCCCGTTACTCGACAACCTAAGCGAATATCAAGATCTTGCTTCTTAAAGATCTTCTTAGATTCTTTCGCAATTTGTTGATCCATCATCGCGAGAAAAGTATTCATCGCCTCAAGCAAAACAACTTTTGAGCCCAAACGACCCCAAACACTGCCGAGCTCTAAGCCAATAACACCGGCACCAATAACACCTAAGCGTTTCGGTGCTTCGCTAAACTCTAGAGCACCGGTTGAATCTACGATCACATCACCGTCAACTGGCGCAACAGGGATATCAACAGGAATAGAACCTGAAGCGAGAATGACGTTCTCAGCCTCATAAATTGTTTCTTTTCCGTCGAAGTCAGTTACCTGTACATTTTTACCCGCCAGTAATTTTCCTGCGCCAAATATTGATGTCACTTTATTGGCTTTAAACAAGCCCGCAATGCCACCAGTTAACTGCTTAACAATCTCTTCTTTACGGCCGATCATCGATGACACATCAATATCGACTTTGCCGGTGCTAATACCGTGGATATCTAAACCGGATTTAGCTTCGTGGTATTTGTAAGAACTATCCAACAAAGCTTTTGAGGGTATACAACCAACATTCAGACATGTGCCGCCATTGACGCCTTTGTCTTCTTTGTTTTTCCACTTCTCGACACAAGCCGTCTTTAAACCAAGTTGGGCACAACGAATCGCCGCTACATAACCGGCAGGGCCAGAACCGATAACAATCACATCAAATTTGCTAGACATAGAAAACCCCAAAAAATTTCAAACTGGTTACTGGAGACAATGGCATTGTCTACTCAATATTTTTCTTACTTAGGAGAGGCCAGACATATATCACTGGCACATGCACTTTCAACCCATAACAAGCTAAAAGCGCACGTCGATTGTAAGATTATATTTCTAAAAGAATTCTTGCGGGATCTTCAAGCATATCTTTGATCGCCACTAAGAATTGAACTGCGCCTTTGCCGTCGATAATACGGTGGTCGTATGACATGGCCAAATACATCATTGGCAATATTTTAACTTCGCCGTTCACAGCCATAGGGCGCTCTTGGATCTTGTGCATACCCAGAATTGCAGATTGCGGTGGATTCAAAATCGGCGTAGACATCAACGATCCAAATACACCACCATTAGTAATGGTAAAGGTGCCTCCAGTCATATCGTCAATACCAAGCTTGCCATCACGCGCGCGCAAACCCAAGCTTCGAATACCGTTTTCAATATCAGCAATACTCATATGCTCAGTATTACGCAACACAGGAACAACTAAGCCTTTTTCTGTCGACACAGCAACGCCAACATCTTGATAGCCATGATAAACAATATCCTTGCCATCAATCGACGCATTAACTTCCGGGAAACGACGCAATGCTTCAACAGCTGCTTTTACAAAAAAGCCCATAAAGCCAAGGCGAGTACCGTTATGCGACTTTTCAAACTTTTCTTTGTATTGACTGCGCAGCTCCATAATAGGAGCCATATTCACTTCATTGAACGTAGTCAGCATGGCTGTACTAGTGGTTACATCAAGTAAACGCTCAGCAATACGTGCGCGCATACGAGTCATCGGCACACGCTTCTCAACTCGATCACCAACAGGTAGATCAAGAGCCGGGACAGAATTAGATTGAGCTGGCGCCTTTGGTGCTGCTTGAGCAGGAGCAGAGGCAGGAGCCGCTGGCTTTTCAAAGTTGGCCACATCTTCTTTTGTGATGCGTCCGCCTTTTCCTGTTCCAATAACAGTCGCAAGATCAACACCGCGCTCGGCAGCTAATTTGCGAGCAGCAGGTGCAGCAATAACTTCTTCGGTAGAAGCTTCTGCAGCAGGAGCAGCGTCTTTAGTCCCTGCGTCTGCAGTTGCCGCAGCTCCGGGAGTAAAGATAGCAATAACTTCATTGCTTAATATTGTTTCACCTTCTCCTTTTCGAATCTCTAGCAAGCTACCATCGGCAGGCGCTACAACCTCCAAAACAACCTTGTCGGTTTCGATGTCTACCAGTATGTCGTCTCGCGAAACAGCCTCTCCAGGCTGTTTATACCAAGTTGCAATACTGCCGTCCTGAACTGATTCAGGGAAAGTTGGAGCTTTTATTTCTATGGTCATGTCCAGTCTTGTCCTGTGTGCCTAAGGCCCTTCAAGTTAAATATGGTTGGATGCACTATACGCTTGTATCCAACGCCGCTGAAATAAATTTCTTTTGTTCTTCTAAGTGTAAAGACATGTAGCCTGCAGCAGGTGCCGATGAGGCCGCACGCCCAGCAAATCGCAAGAAAATATCGGAATCTAAACGATCAAGTACACGACGCATTCTGTGCTGGCTTGCATACCAAGCGCCTTGGTTTTGAGGCTCTTCTTGGCACCAAACCACATCCGTTACGTGTGCGTAAGGTTTCAAAACGGCTAGAAGATCACCATCAGGGAACGGATACAGTTGCTCGAGTCGAATCAATGCAACGTCATTTTGCTCGTTCTCTGCACGCGCTTCGAACAGATGATAGTAAACTTTACCACTGCAAAGAATAACGCGCTTAACCTCTTTAGGCTCTACGACTGGATCAGCTAAAACCGTTTGGAAGTGGCCATTAGCCAACTCTTCCAATGATGAGGTCGCAAGTTTATGGCGCAAGATCCATTTTGGACTCATCACCACAAGCGGACGCCTCATATAGCGAATCGCTTGGCGACGTAGCATATGGTAAACCTGAGCCGGTGTCGTTGGGATACAAACCTGAATATTATTCTCAGCACAAAGCTGCATAAACCGCTCTAAACGTGCAGAAGAATGTTCAGGCCCCTGCCCTTCATAACCATGAGGTAGAAGCATGGTTAGGCCGCATAAACGCTGCCACTTATGTTCACCACTGGTAATAAACTGATCAATAACAACTTGAGCGCCGTTTGCGAAGTCACCAAATTGGGCCTCCCAAATAACTAAGCCTTCTGGCGAAGTCGTAGCATAACCGTATTCAAAAGCTAAAACGGCTTCTTCCGAAAGCAGTGAATCATACAAATCAAAATCTGCTTGATTGTCGTCGATATGCTTCAGCGGCGTATAACTTTCGCCGTCTTTTTGATTGTGAACAACGGCGTGACGATGGGAGAAAGTACCCCGACCAACGTCCTGGCCTGTAAGTCTTATTTTATGACCTTCTTTTAATAAAGTGCCATAAGCAAGCGTCTCTGCCATTCCCCAATTAATAGGAAGTGCGCCGCCAGCCATTTTTCTACGATCATCGTAAATTTTAGATACCTGTCTCTGAACCTGAATACCGTCAGGAATAGTGGTAATTTTTTCGGCCAGCTCTTGAAGCTCTTTCAGGTTAAAAGTAGTGTCATGAGGCGTTTGCCAGTCATGACCGATATACGGTCTCCAATCGACAAACAAAGAACTATCGGGCTCGCTAACCAAGCCATGAGCAACATGCTCACCGCGATCGAGAGCCGCACGATAATTATTGGAAAGCTCATCAGTATCTTCTTTGGTAACGATGCCTTCTTCTACCAACTGCTCTGCATAACGCGTACGAGTCGTTTTGTGGGAACGAATTGCTTTATACATCATTGGCTGAGTTGAAGATGGCTCATCTGTTTCATTGTGCCCACGACGACGATAACAAACCAAATCAATTACAACATCTTTCTTAAATTCGTTTCGGTAATCAACAGCCAAAGCCGAAATATAAGCCACAGCTTCGGGATCATCGCCATTCACGTGAAGAATTGGCGTTTCAATCATTTTAGCGACGTCAGT
Source organism: Agarilytica sp. (assembly GCA_033852175.1). Taxonomy (GTDB): domain Bacteria; phylum Pseudomonadota; class Gammaproteobacteria; order Pseudomonadales; family Cellvibrionaceae; genus Agarilytica. The sequence continues at coordinate 20,820 of JAWSUY010000019.1, read as the reverse complement.
ACAGTAATCTGTAGACCTGACATCTTCTTTTTTACTGGTTGTAAAACCCACTTGGTTATTGATGACGATATGAATCGTGCCACCGGTTTTATAAGCTCGCGTCTGAGACATTTGGAATGTTTCAAGCACCACACCTTGACCAGCAAATGCAGCATCACCATGAATAACAACAGGAACAACGGTCTTACCAACGGGATCACTTCGACGGTCTTGGCGAGCCCGGACAGAACCTTCGACCACAGGAGAAACAATTTCCAAATGAGACGGGTTAAAAGCCAAAGCCAGATGCATCTCACCCTCAGGTGTCATTACGTTAGACGAAAAGCCTTGGTGGTATTTAACGTCACCAGACGTATCGACCATCTTCTTGCCTTCAAACTCATCAAATAATTCAGAAGGACTTTTCCCTAAGATGTTAACTAAAGTGTTCAAGCGACCACGATGCGCCATCCCAAGAACCATTTCTTTAGCGCCATAAGAACCCATCTTGCTAATCAAAACATCCAAAAGCGGGATAAGGCTCTCTGCACCCTCCAACCCAAATCGCTTCGTACCCGGATATTTACTATCAAGATGTCGCTCTAAACCTTCTGCAGCCGTTAATCGATTGAGCAAGCGATTTTTCGCTTCTTCATCAAAATGAGGAAGAGCACGCGTACTCTCCAAACGATGCAGCAACCAGCGACGCTCATCATAGTTTGTCATGTGCATGACTTCTGCACCGATATGGTGGCAGTAGGTCTGCTCAAGGTCAGCAATAATGTCTTTTAATAAGGCTTCTTTGTAACCAAAACTCAAATCACCTGTTTGGAACACTGAGTCAAGGTCTAAGGTATTCAGGTTGTGAAAACCCAAATCTAAATCCGGTGGAGTCTTTAACTCTCTTAAGTTAAGAGGATCGAGGCTAGCTTTTTGATGCCCGCTAAGACGGTACGCGTTTACCAGCTGAACAACTTCAACCTGCTTACGTTCATGCGCAACATTACTTGCACCTGCACCAGGCGCAACCATCGGACGAGCTCGGTTTCGACCAAGTAATTCAAAGTATTCAATAATTTCTGAGTGGGGAACATCGTTACCAACCGCGCCCGGAACTCGGGGCAATTGATCAAAGTAATCTCGCCAATCCTGCGATACTGAGTTTGGCGCATCCAGATACGCTTCATACATTTCTTCAACGTATGATGCATTCCCTCCAGCTATGTGGGAGGAGCGCCATAGCAATTCCATCGGACTTTCTTGCATCTTTTTATCACCGTTATAAAGGACGGTATTTTATAGCGCCCTTGCTCAGCATCTCTGCCGATAAAGCTATTATGTAATACCTAAAATGGTATAGATGCTCTTAGAGCAATTCGTCCTAACCATACCGACCCTCTGACGTGATCGATCAGCATAGAATAGAACGATTAAATAAAGTTCAATAACGGTAACTACGTGGACAGTCACCGCTAATCCAAAAGCCTAGTATTTAGGCTCCGCGTGATAACAACATGTTACGAATATGGCCAATGGCCTTTGTTGGGTTCAAGCCTTTCGGGCAGACATCAACACAGCTTTGGATACCATGACAACGGAACACACTAAACGGATCGTCTAGACCGGCCAATCGATCTTCTGTTGCGGTATCTCGAGTATCGGCCAAAAAGCGGTAAGCTTGAAGCAAGCCCGCAGGACCAATAAATTTATCGGGATTCCACCAGAACGAAGGACAACTGGTTGAACAACACGCACACAAAATACACTCGTAAAGCCCATCGAGCTTTGCACGATCTTCTTGAGATTGAAGTCGTTCAATCGCAGGTGCTGGCGCATCATTTTGAAGGAATGGTTCAATTTTACGATACTGCGCATAGAACTGAGCAAGATCCACAACCAAGTCACGAATAACCGGTAGGCCGGGAAGCGGGCGCAAAACTAGCTTGTTCTTTTTAACGCATTCAGAAAGCGGCTTAATACAAGCCAAACCATTCTTACCATTAATGTTCATACCGTCAGAACCGCAAACACCTTCACGGCACGAACGACGGAATGAGATAGATGAGTCTTGTTCTTTTAACATTTCAAGAACATCCAAGACCATTAAATCTTTACCCTTTGTATCCAGCTCGTACGTCTTCATGTAAGGCTTGGCATCAGTTTCAGGGTTGTAACGATATACTTCAACTTTAAGCATTTTTACTCAACCTATTAAAAATTAGTTCACCAAACGATTAGTAAGAACGGATCATCGGTTCGAATGTATCGACAGTCTTAGGTTTGAAGTTGACTGGACGTTTGCCAACAGACTTGTCTTCAGGAAAATACATTGAGTGGCAAAGCCAGTCTTCATCATTACGCTCTTGGAAATCTTCTCGAGCATGTGCGCCGCGCGACTCTTTTCTTTCTTCTGCAGCAATCGCCGTAGCTTCCGCAACTTCGAAAAGGTTTTGCACTTCGAGCGCTTCAATACGAGCGGTATTAAACGCGCTACTTTTATCATCCAAATGAATATTATTCATGCGTTCACGCAAGTCGGCAAGTTTTTTGATACCTTCCTGCATAAATTCACCATTTCGGAATACGCCGAAGTGGTTTTGCATAACGCTCTGAAGCTCAGTACGTAAAACTGAAGCACTTTCACCTTTAGTTGAGCTGTTGATTTTATTCAAGCGAGCCATGGACTCTTCAAAATCAGATTCACTTGGCTCACGAAGTTCAACGCCATCTCTAAGAGTACGTTCAATAAACATACCGGAAGAGCGACCAAACACAACCAAATCAAGTAACGAGTTTCCACCCAAACGGTTTGCTCCGTGGACAGATACACAAGCCACTTCGCCACATGCGTAGAAGCCTTCGATGACGCTATCTTTGCCATCTTTAGTGATGGTCAACGCTTGACCATCAACATTGGTAGGAATTCCGCCCATCTGGTAATGACATGTTGGCACAACAGGGATTGGCTCCTTAACAGGATCGATATGAGCAAATGTCTTCGAAAGCTCTAGAATGCCAGGCAAGTGCTTATTCAACGTCTCTGCACCTAGGTGATCTAGCTTCAAGAGCACATGATCGCCATTTTCACCACAGCCACGTCCAGCTAATATTTCTTGAACCATTGAACGCGCAACAACATCACGCCCAGCCAAATCTTTAGCATTTGGAGCATAACGCTCCATGAAACGCTCGCCATCTTTATTAATTAAATAGCCACCTTCACCACGACAACCTTCAGTCACTAGTACACCTGCACCATGAATACCGGTTGGATGGAATTGCCACATTTCAATATCTTGCACAGGGAAGCCCGCGCGAAGCGACATTCCAAGACCGTCACCAGTATTGATGTGAGCATTAGTCGTCGAAGCAAAAATACGACCTGCACCGCCAGTAGCAAATACTGTCGCTTTTGACTTAATAAAAACAACTTCACCGTCTTCCATATTAATCGCCACTACGCCGCATACTGCGCCGTCTTGGTTTTTAATAATATCAACAGCAAACCATTCATTTAAAAATACAGTGTCGGCTTTAACATTACCTTGATACAAAGTATGTAGAAGTGCGTGACCGGTTCTGTCTGCAGCAGCACACGTTCGAGCCGCCTGCCCGCCGCGACCAAAATCTTTAGACTGTCCGCCAAATGGACGCTGATAAATACGGCCTTCTTCAGTACGAGAAAAAGGCATGCCCATATGCTCAAGTTCATACACAGCGTCAGGGCCGGTCGCGCACATAAATTCAATTGCATCTTGATCACCAATATAGTCCGACCCTTTAACGGTATCGTACATATGCCAGCGCCAATCATCATTAGGATCGTTACTCCCAATCGCACACGTAATACCACCTTGTGCAGATACCGTGTGAGAACGTGTTGGGAATACTTTGGTAATAACAGCCGTTTTGTAACCTGATTGAGCAAGCTGGAGTGCTGCACGCATACCGGCACCGCCGCCGCCAATTACAATGCCGTCAAAAGACATAGTCCGAATAGTAGCCATTATTTAAAACCCCACAAAACTTCAACACCCCAAACGAGGTAGGTAACTGTTGTTAATGCATAAACGGTTAATACGACGATTCGCAAGACTAAAGCCTTACCACCCATAAAACGTTCAGTAACATAATCAGTAAGAACAGCCCACAATCCTATCCAGCCGTGAGCTGCAATAGAAAGCAAAGCCAATAAACTAAACGCTCGCATCCACAGTTGAGAATACAGTGCAGACCACTGTTCAAAACCAAAATTTGGTGTTGCGAAAATAAACGCGACAATAAAAATTGTATATGCTGCTAAAACAACAGCGCTAAAACGCTGAACCAGCCAGTCGGATAATCCGCTGCGCCCAAAACTCGTAACTGCAGTTACCATACCCAATACCCCGCTAATAGAATCAAAACAGCCGAAAGTGCAATACTGATGACGGCACCTCTTTTACCACTTTCCAAAGTCTCGCCAAAACCAACATCCATCATTAAGTGGCGAATACCTGCTACTAAGTGATAGGCCAGGGCGGCTAAGACTCCCCAAAGAATTATTTTCGCAAGGGGAGCTTGCAATATTTCTTGAATAGAATTGAACCCTTCTTGGGAAGTTAAACTAAGGTCTAACATCCAGATAAGAATAATTACGCCCCCCAACATCACAACACCAGACACGCGGTGCAGTATTGAAACAATAGCGGTAATGGGAAATTTGACAGTATAGAGATCGAGATTTACGGGTCGATTAGTATTCACAGTTGTGTAACACCTTATTTATTTAAATTCTGTTAGTCAGAAAGACTATTCGAGGGTGGCCGAATGTAAGTTTTAACGGGCTAACAAAAATGACATGCTGGCTTGAATGTGTAGCTCAAAAATCAACCTTGAGGCGCCAACTTCGCTATAAAAACAATCACACTTCATGCCTCAAAAGTCCGCGCGAATTATAGGGATGATGCATGAAAATTACAATTGTTTATAATAACTTAGCAATGTTTGCCTATAATACAAACAGATTAACTAACTTCATAAAACCTCGATGTTTTTAATTAAAAAATCGAGTGGAGTTAAAAAGTCTGACAGCAAAAAAGAAAGCAAACAGACAGCTTAATATGTCGTCATCGCCAACACAATAACTGATCTGCGCGCCAACAGAGGCGAATCTTAATGCTAAAGACGCCAAACTTCAACAAATGATGAGCCCGAGCGTCGCATTTTTCAACGAACGATGAGTTTAAATCTCGCCAACTTCAACGATAGCTGAAAGCCAATATCGCATTGACATAAATCGAGAGCGATATATAGTTGCCCGCATAACCTCATAGGTTGTCTGTTTTCCGAACATATCGGCATATTTCAACGCCGTTATGTTCAAATAAAACTCAATTTTGTATTTTACTCTTAAATAGGAGTCCTTAATGACTGATAAGAAAGCGCAACTTACGATCGATGGATTAGATGAACCCATTGATCTTCCAGTTCACGCTGGCTCTATTGGCCCAGACGTTATTGATGTAAGCGCTCTAACAGGTAAAGGCTATTTCACCTACGATCCTGGATTTGTATCCACAGCAGCATGTGAATCAGCGATTACGTATATAGATGGCGGCAAAGGCATACTACTTCATCGCGGCTACGCTATTGACGACCTTGCTGCAAATTCAGATTACCTAGAAACATGCTTCTTACTCCTAAACGGTGAATTGCCTACCGAAACTGAATACGAAGAATTTGTTGGTATCATTCGCAACCACACCATGGTTCACGAATCTATTGCCCGCTTCTTCCGAGGCTTCCATCACGACTCTCACCCAATGGCCATGATGTGCGGCATTGTTGGTGCGTTGTCGGCATTTTATCACGACTCATTGGATGTATCTGATGAGCGCAGTCGTATCATATCTGCTCACCGTCTGATCGCGAAGATGCCAACATTGGCAGCCATGTGCTACAAGCACTCACAGGGCCAGCCTTTTATGTACCCTGACAACCGCTTGAGCTACTCTGAAAACTTCTTGCACATGATGTTTGGAACTCCTTGTGACGATCCAAAAGTAAGCCCTGTATTGGCGCGTGCTATGGATAAGATCTTCTTGTTACATGCCGATCATGAGCAAAATGCTTCAACGTCTACGGTAAGACTTGCAGGCTCTTCTGGCGCCAACCCATTTGCGTGTATCGCTGCGGGCATCGCCACTTTGTGGGGACCTGCTCATGGTGGAGCAAACGAAGCCGTTCTTAGCATGCTTGAAGAAATTGGCGACGTGAGCAATATCGACGCCTTTATCGATCGTGCTAAAGACAAAGATGACCCCTTCCGCCTTATGGGCTTCGGGCATCGCGTTTATAAGAACTTCGACCCTCGCGCCAAAGTAATGAAAGAAACTTGCGATGAAGTATTGAAAGAACTCGGCATTACCGATGACCCTCTACTAGAAATTGCAAAACGTCTTGAGCAAATCGCTTTGGAAGATGAGTACTTCATCAAAAGAAGCCTTTATCCAAACGTCGACTTCTACTCCGGCATCATAATGAAAGCTATCGGCATCCCAACTGACATGTTTACAGTGATTTTTGCTACTGGACGTACTGTTGGCTGGATTGCTCACTGGCATGAAATGTCCAGCGAAGGTTACCGTATCGGTCGTCCTCGCCAGTTGTACACGGGTGCTACTCCTCGCAACACGACTCCACGTTCTGGTCGATAAGCGAAGGTACTAATTTCTAAGCCTTCAAACTTAGAACTTAAAAGGGCTGCAATTGCAGCCCTTTTTATTGTTTATAATTTAGTGCTTTAGTCTTTACCGACAAATTAATTCGCTTCTACATCTACAATAGCTGCCGAAGACATTATCGTAAGCCTTTCAACATTCTTTCGTTAACGCCTTTCCATTTTGGCAAACTTACCTGACTCTTGCCCTTCAGTTCCTTTCCTCGGCCCTTCGCTAACCAAATGCTTTCACCATTAAAGCTGTATATCGGTTTTAAATCTGTTCGCTTGGACGCAGGTAGCACTTCTTTTTTAATATTATCAAGAATTAATGGCTCTGCACCTGGCGTCTCGTAATACGCCAAGACCATATGGGCCTGATTATAGGTGAGTGATTTAACGTAGGTAATGCGTAACTTCGAGGGATCAAACTTTGTTTCCAGCAAGGAAAAATATTTACCAATGGAGAAGTCTTCACAATCGCCACCGTTGGTCGCAAGTGTTTCTATTGGCGTGGCCCAATAGTCTTCAACCCCCCAATGCTCTAAATCACTTAACCAGCGGACTTTATTGAAATAAGCGTTGGCTCTAACCAGCCTTTCAACCGGATCACTGACATTATTGACCGCATTTTCTTTTACGATCAAATCCTCCCAACCTTTTACGCGATCATAAGCTGCTGAGCCATATTTTGAATTGACGAGTCCAAGGACCTCTTCACCAATAGAATATTCAGAAAAAGCGGGGACAGCAGCTACAGAAAAAATAATTAGAAAAAATAAGGTTCTCAATATTCAATAGCTCCGATTTGTGCCTATTCGGAAAGCAAAAAAGAGAATACCGAAAAGCTTACTCAATTCTAGTCTATAAATTCGGACCCTGCGCAAAGGTCAACATCATGAAATAAAATGACCATAAAGTAGCTGCAAAGAGCATCGACAAAGTTGCTTATCTAGAGTTCGACTTTTCCTTGGCCCTTTTTTTCTCCAGTAAAACACGTTCTTTTTCTTTTTCGATGATCATTTCTTGCTCGATCATTTCAGGTGTTTCCATACAAATATTACCGAGAGTACCTGCGCGCAACTCATGAATAAAACGCTGTGAAATTCGCTCCAAATCAACTCGCCCACCACGACCTAGGCAACCTCTTTGGCGACCGATTTCCTCAAAAAACTCTAACTCACTTTCAGGCATGGAGTCTAATTCAAAACGTTCTAGCAACAAATCCGCATAATGCTCCTTTAAAAAAGCGGCAGCAAAGAAAGCTACATCGGCATATTCCATCGCCGTGTCTTTAATTGCTCCCGTCGCGGCTAAGCGATAGGCTGAGTTTTCATACTGCTGTTTTGGCCACAGAATTCCTGGCGTATCCAACAATAAAAAATCATCACCCAGCTGTATATTTTGCTGTCTTTTCGTCACAGCGGGCTCATTGCCCGTTTTCGCAATCATCCGCCCGGCCAGAATATTAATTAACGTTGATTTACCAACATTAGGAATCCCCACAATCATTGCGCGCATTTTTTTTACGGCTTTTGCTTTATGGGGTAATAACTTCTTACACAACGCGGGAATATTACGAATATTTTCAGGCGACCGCGTGGTAAGCGCTAGCGTTTTCACCGAACGCTCCCGCTCAAAAAATTCCTGCCATCTTTTGACGACAACCGGGTCTGCCAAATCACTTTTACTGAGAATTTTTACGCACGGCTTATCGCCTCTTAATTGCGCGATTAACGGGTTTTCACTGCTAAACGGAATCCTAGCGTCAAGAACCTCAAGAACAATATCGACTTGCGTTAAGGACTGCTTGATTTCTTTTTGGGCCTTGTGCATGTGCCCGGGATACCACTGAATGGTCATAAATAAAGAGTCTCTATAGGCTGCTCGACAACGCAGCCAAGCATTAAGGAGCCTTAGACGGCTCAATGGCAAAAATATAGAGCCATTGTGACATGCGCGCATCATTTGTCACTAAATTAGTGCCTGTCCGGAAATGGCTCGTCGTGAGGAGAAATAAAAATTCTTAGATTTGCGTCACAACATGTGGGCGTTTGCTTATTGCAAACAACTACATGTAGTTGTGCAAAGATGAGTGTTTTTATGTTTCCGTACGACTGCAGGGAAGCAGGAGGTAGAGCAACGCAGGAGCAGTTGCCGAGCAGAGCCTATTTCTGGATGGGCACTAATTAGTACCCGGCTATAAACCGGATATTAGAATGGGGAAAAGTTTGAAAGGAAGGAGAGCCACCCCGCTATGCGTTAAGCTCATCCCATTGTTCGCGCAACTCATCAAATTCTTTACGTAAACCGGACAGTTCCAGCTCTAAGGTTTGTATTCTTTCCTCTTGAGAAGGCCCCTTCATCACGCTTTCGGCAGTTTGAACAACGGAAGACACTTCGGGAGTTCCCGAAAACAGGTGGGCAAAACGTGATTCGCGCCTACCCGGCTCACGCTCGAGCTTAACGACTAGAGCGCCTTTATTGTACGTCGCTAACGACTCTAAAACCTCATCAACCGCTTGAACGTCAGTAAAGTCACAGATACGTTGCGTGCGAGTTCTGAGCTCACCAGGTGTTTGAGGGCCTCGTAGCAGCATCACACATAAAACACCTACCTGCTTCGAATTCAGCTTTAATTCGCTAAATTCGGTATTGCTAAAGCGATGTTTATACTTGATCGTTCGGCTACCAAAAACCACATCCGAGACTAAATTTTTACTGGATAAGGTATCGATTCCGTTTTGAACATCAACCTCAGAAAGGCTCATCACGGGTTCTCGATTGCTTTTTTGGTTGCATGCAACCGTCACGGCTTTCAGCGAAAGGGGATATTGATCTGGCGTGGTGATTTCTTTCTCTATCAAGACTCCGAGTATACGGGCCTCTATTGCATCTAATTCAATCATTACTAATGGGTTTTTCCATGGAGATCTCGTTCAAAAGAGGCGATTCCGAAATCCCCAGAAGGTAAGCATGGAGACGTCAAATTATCGTCAACATCCTCACTTCTGCCATTAAACTGTTCGTCAATTTTGGCGAGCAAAATGCGCCGACGGCTTCGATATTCATCGAAATTTAACTTACGACAAGAAAAATCATGACAAAGTCGCGTTAAAATTGTGGCGTAGCTTTTGGACATAAATTACCTGCTTTTAGGGCGTTGGATCGCCAGACAACTCAAAAGTAACGTAAAACAGCGGGTAAATCAAAAAGCGTTGACCTAAATGATTTACACAACCATGAAACGCAAAAAGAGAGCCGAAGCCCTCTTATCTCTTTATACCGCTTGTTCTGCTCTATTGTACCTTATTGATCTGGATCGTACAGCAGCCCCGTCTATCGCTTGCCTACAGGCTATAACAGCCCTAACCCGACAGTACCGCTCGCCCACCTTGCCAACATCAAGCGGGATAGTATTTTTAACGGCTATTTCACCCAATACGGACGAGAAGCCCTGATTTGACGCTCTTCTTCAACCAAACCCGATAACGCAGAACCGTCATCCATAAATTTCTGTGAGGCAGCTAAACTCTCTTCAGCACCACCCCGACCACTGCCGATTACCCAATGGTAGCTCGCTCTATGCAGACGTGCAGCCGATTGGAAACGGTAGAATTTCGCGCTGTCCATATCACCGTCGTGGGCCATCACAAGAGCGGAAGCTGACGCCGCATTTTTCCATGCTTTAGCCGCATGTTTGTGACGCATGCCATTGGCGTATGAAAAACCCACCTGTTCGTAAACCTTTCCTGAAAGCTCCATAAGCTGGATGCCTAGGTCTTTGTACTGGTTTCGAACTTTGGCAACCGTCATTTCATCATACGAGTTCAAAATTGACTCCCCTCTGATGTAAAAATCAGAACCAAAGCTCAATGTGTCAGCGGAGAAGTCACGCCACGCTAATTGAGACAGCATCACTTTGTTATCGGCCGCTAAGCTACCGGCGACCTGAAGCTGTATGCCAAAAAGAGTTTCCACATTAGCGCCAACCACCTCAAGTTTACTTTTTGCCGTTTTATAGTCCCCTGCTTTAACTCTACCTTCAAAGCTTTCGAAGTCTTTAACGATTGCCCAATACAGTGCAGCAACTTTATTGTTGAGCGCAGGTATCTCTTCTAGCGCCAAAAGTTTTTGCTCTGTAATTTTAAGCGCTAACGGCAAACGATTTGCCAAAGGTCCATGGAGAGAACAAAACGCCAATTCATTATTTTCTTTTTTCACGCACGAAGAAATAATTCGAGCTTCTTGATCAGTACATGTTTTCACCCACGACGCAGTCGGTAAACTTTTACAGTCGCAACTAATGGCTGAACATTGCTCAGCAGACAACGCTGAAGACGACAAACCCACAATACAAAGGGCTATTATAGAGCGAATCAAATTTTTCATAGGTCTGGACTCTTCTTTATTAATGGTAAAGACAACCTCTTCACTTACTTATATAGATAACAAAGTGTGCTTCTTCAAAAAATACTTCTTAATGTGAATATAGATGACAGAACCCCCTATTTCATAATGCCTATACGCTATATCAAAAAAAAACATTTAAATTAAAAAATATATCGATTTTATCAAAATATTTTTATCTTAAAATAGTATGAAGAATGACAGAAAGTGGCTTTTAACGAATAATAGTCATCGAAACCATCGATTTCCCGTCCGTTAGACGATTATGCGTTAAATACTGCACGTTGAGCTAATACCGAATATTTATGAGAGTGCTTGGTTTTAAAAAACAAATAGTCTAGCCAAAGAGCAGAAAGAAAACTTAAATAGACTAGAATCCGACTTTTGAGCTACTTCCGTGCTCTTAATCAGTATCCACCCACGAAGCCATGCTCCACCTCTATTGATCATCTATACTTGTGTTATCTCTTTCAGCGATATGTAAGTCTGCGTGAATAACGATTCTTCATCTAATAAAGCGGTTGCTGACGACACTAAAGCACCGTATGTTGCGTTCGATCTTGTTTTGGAACCTGAGTCCAAGCAACTTCGTGCTGTTATGCGCCCGAGTGAAACACAATTAGATATCGATTTAAGCCTATTAAAAAAGCAGCTAGAAAACGAAGGCTACAGCCAAGTCGAAGTTGATGACGCCACTCTCGTCGGCGTCATTCGTAAAATTCGCAGTAACGAGCTAGGCGAAATTGAGCTAGGCACTCTGCAAGCAGGTGTCGCCTTATCTCTGGAATACGACAGAGGAAACCGAGATCTATACGCGGTTCTCTCTGAGTCAGAAAACGCCCCCCCTCTTTCATTCGCGGTAATAACCAAAAAAATAGACAAGCAAGGGTATGCTAGTTTCGGCGTTAAGAGTAACGACATAACCTCAATCCTCCTCAAAGTTAAGCAACGAAAGTTTGGTCGTTATGCCTTAGGGAAAAAGCCAGAATATACCAACGTCACGTTTTCATTCAGTGACGATAACGGGGAATTATTCGCAGTATTAAGCGCCAGCGAAGATGAAACGCTAATCAGCCGATCGGCAATCATGGATGAGTTAAAAGTCCTCGGATACGCAGAGTTCTTCTTTCAGCCTAACGCCATAGAAAAGCTCTATGCCCAACTCAATATCAACGAGCGCGGTCGTTTTCTTATCGGTCAAAAACGCGACGCGCGGGTAAAGATCACCCTTGACGAAGAGAGTATGAGCGCTCGCATGACAGTAACGCCACCGCAAGGTGGACGTGACCTTGATGAGGCTCGGTTTAAACTCGCAATGGACGACGCAGGTATCTTTCCCGAGTGCTGCGATCAAAAAATATTAGCCCAAATCCTTAAAGATAAAATTGCCGATGATATAGAGTTTGCCTCTGGAACAGAGCCAATCGATGGTAGTGATGCCGTTTTCGAAGCGCTTGTTAAAGAAGTCGAATACAGCACTCCCAAAGAGAGCAAAACAGGAAAGATAGATCTGCGTGAAGTCATTAGCTTTACTCTGATAGAAGAAAATACACCTCTGATGCGTCGAATACCCGCCGTACCAGGGCAAAACGGTCGAAACGTTACCGGGAAAGTCATTACAGCCCCCAAAGTAAACGACTCAAGCTTTGACGAGAATTTGATTGGTGCCGTCATCAGCGAGACAGACCCCAACCTATTAGTATCCAACTGCAAAGGCCACCCCGTAATACTGTCCTCAGGCGTAAAGGTAGACAACTCCATCGTCGTGAATAACGTCGATATGAGCACAGGAAATATTAACTACGACGGCTCGGTATTGGTGAAGGGGGAAGTAAGAGCCGGCATGAAAATCAAGGTAACGGGCGATATTATCGTTAAAGGCGTCGTTACCAAAGCAACATTGATCGCAAAAAATGACATTACTGTTGAATGCGGCATTATTGGCTCCGATCCAACCAAGGATGGAGAAGAATCCCCCCCCGCCATACTCAAAGCAGGAGGCATCATTCGTGCTCAATACGTCAATCTCGCAGAAGTAACGGCAGGAAGAAATGTCGTCATTAAAGAATACATAAGCCACTGTAACGTTGAAGCCAAAGAAAAAGTCTTGATTGGCCAAGGGGGCGGGAAGGGAAAAATCTTTGGAGGCTCTTGCTATGGGCAGTCCGGCGTATTCGCTAACGCTGTTGGCGCTAACGGCGGTATTAAAACCCTCATTTTAGCGGGCACACCGCCCGAGCAGCAAAAGCAATTTGACCAGCTCACAACCACTCACCACAATAGAGAAGTCCAGTGCAAACAACTTTTTGAAATGTTAGGTCGCTACAAAAAAGCCTTGCGAGATAACCCGCAGGATATCGGTAAAGCCAAAAAAGCTGAGGCCATAAAAAAAGTGCTCTCTGACTTAACCAGTGAGATTGAAAAAATGGCGAATGCGATTGAAAAAGTCAGCCGCCACTTTAAAGATTCCAGAAAAGCCGAAGTCAGCGTCAGTAAAAACACCTTCCCCAACGTGACGATTTCAATTAACGGCGCAGAATTTCACATACGGCAAGAATCCAAAGGTGGAATATTTAACAAAGAAGGCAATGATATTCGGTGGTCAAACTTCAAAATCAAATAACCCGTCACCCGTCACCCGTCACCCGTCACCGATCATTAAACTACCGCCCTCCTATACCGACAACCTCATATAAACCAAACCGACCATCTCGTGTTTTGGCTATTTCTTTAAAACCATCACTCGGTCTCACACGGTGCCAATACTTTTTACCCGACTCATCCCACACAACATGGGTTGGACATAAACCCCGGTCAAAGGTGGCAATTCGTTCACACAGCGCAATTTTATGCAAATCCAGCTGTACATATTCACGCTTTTTATAATCCAGGCTATGGCTGGCTAACGTACCAGGGTAACCAAAAAAGATTGTCCGCCCCGACAAGGTCGCCGCACTATTATGGTCCGCAGGACTGGCAATAATCGCATCTTCTGGAGTATTCGTGCGAATCATCTCTGCCAACTCCATTTTGACCGGATTATAAACTTGATAATGCTGAGGCGAAGGCCAAATTCGGCAAAACTCATACGCTCCAGGGACAATCAAAACAAAAGCTAAAAGATAATGGGGTACGGTTAGCTTCCAAGAAATTTCTCGATGTAGATATTCACTCCACACCACCAAAAACAAGGTAAACACCGCTAAGAAAAATTTGAGCTGATCCCAATCCCAACTCGCCAGCTTTACAATATTCCCCAACAGAAATAAGGCTAGAATCAACGACAGCTTCATATGTGCTTTCGATACAGCCCAAACAAACCCCACGCAGATAAACCACGGAGCGGCATTGGTCACCCACATATACGCGCTAGCTGTAATTGACGAAAACCCTGCCGTTTGAACCGGTACAGCCCAGCCCAACATTAAACCCGCCATGCCCGACTTCCCCATGAGTAAGGGGAAAAAACACACAGAAACAGACGTAAGAACAAACAGAATAAGAAACTGCTGACTTAAAGGAAGCGCCAAGCTCACTCGCCAAGAAAATAGCCCGCTCGATAAAGCATTTTCACGCAGCGATAAAAATGCATTCAAGAATAAATAGCCCCCCAAAAACAACGCGCTGACTAAAAAGTAGTGCGTATGTACCAAAGGCGATAAACCCAACAAAGCACCAGCCAACCCGATATGTAAATTGCCGTGCTGTTTAAATCGAGGAAGATTGAAGACCAAAGAAGCGCTTCCCAAACACACAGCCATTCCCATTAACGCACTGCGTTGCGTGACCCAAATCGTGCTTAGCCATGTTGTCCAAGGGTAACCTTTGCTGATTAACGACCAAGAGAAAGCGTCAGGCTGCGTGAAGATGGCGACTAAACTTCCGCCCCCCAACAATAAAACCCAAGGTAGAAACCGTGCGCGACCGAAACATAGAAAGGCGTAAGCGCAACTCCACAATAATACCCACTGCGCAGCAAACACCGTCGACAACGCAGGAAGCTCGCCAAAAGGTCGCCACAACAGCGTTGCCCATAAATTCACAAAAAACGGATAGGACAAAGTTTCACCAGCGAAAATATGATAACTCGGTGGAAAATCGCCCTGCCATGTAAAGTGGCTGATCATGCCCAAATGAAACGTTAAATCGCCATAGTTATTGACCCACGGAGTACGAATTCCGTCATCGATAGAAAATAAGCTAAAGCCTAAAAACACATGGAAAACAAACCACAAACCAAAGGATACATTTAACACCCCGCGCAACGAATTTCTCAACAGGTCGAATGCACCAGTGATATGAGATCTACCAAACACTAAAACAGCAAATGGAGCAATCGTCGCAACCAGCCAATTCGCCCCTAAACTTTTGAGAATAAACACAAGGCTCAAATGAGCCAGTAAACCAAAGAGCCAATAAAACGGCACCAACGACGTGTTATCGAATTGATCTGATTCACAAGAGCCGGGAAGTAATCGCGCACCGAGCCGGGTCAATATATGACCAAGAAGATACTGTGTGCCGGTCAGCAACACGATATAAATAAGTATGATATATTCCATAATTCTTCGATTTAGCCAGGTTTTGGGTCGTAAAGACCGCCGCCAGAGGTTAATGATTAACTGATTTAAATGGTCTACCAATTGCCGAACCGACGATCACGAACAATCGTTACGCTGCAATTTCATCCATTGAGCTAATTTCCGCACAGACAACTACCCAATAATAATAAGGAAACGTCGAAAGACATCATCCGCCATGCATATACTTTCTTTTCGAGAAACGCTCACCGAGTGGTTAAGCAAACACCCCGAGCGAACGGCCATTATCGTTTTATTGTTTTTGTCGCTGCTGACGCGTTTCTTCATGATACACCATCCAGCCCAAGCTGTTTTTGACGAAGTACACTTTAATTACTTCGCGGGTTTTTATTATACCGGTCAATATTATTACGATATTCACCCGCCGCTGGGCAAACTACTTATAGCGCTGAGTGCCCTTCCCTTTGGCGGAATCGCGGCAGAAGATGTCGTTCGCACCATCAGCACCCCCTACAACAACGACATTTTTCTTGCCATGCGCGGCCTTCCCGCACTCTTTGGCTCACTGCTCCCTATTTTGTTATTTCTCATCGCGCGTGAATTAAAAATCGGGGTTAAATCCGCTTTTATTGCCGGAGCCCTAGTTATCTTTGATAACGCACTGCTGATTCAGTCCCGGTTGATATTATTAGATGCGATGCTGCTGGGCTTTGGTTTTCTCAGCCTGTTACTTTTTCTAAAAGCGCGTAAAAATAACAACTTAGCACTCTGGTGCTTATCTGCCGTTTTTGCAGGATGTAGCTTCTCCATCAAATGGTTAGGCGTTTCCTTCATCGGCCTAATTGGCTTGACTATCATTATCGACTGGATTCGAATCATGTGGCGTGAAGGCTGGGTAGCCGGTCCTTTCTATAAAGGCAGTGCTTTCCTAGCGATTTCGATTGTGACCTATATGGCAACCTTCTACGTACACTTTGCTCTATTGCCAATATCCCACCATCAAGGTGATCAGTTTATGACGCCCTCATTTCGCTCAACGTTAGAAGGTAGCGAGTATTTCGGCGCAAAAAGAAAAGTGTATAACTTCAACTGCCCTTCGGTTTATCGCCACTCCCTCACTTACGGAATGTCAGAAACCAAGGTAAAACCCGCAGAGGAACTCGTGTGCGATATCGAGTACCACGATATTGGCGAGCTGAACTTCTTGGAAAAGCTAGTTGAGCTAAACCGAACCATGTACACCACCAACCAAGGATTATCCCAATCCCACCCAGATGCAAGTCGTTGGTTTGAATGGCCAACAATGCACAAACCACTCTACTATTGGTATGGCGATGGTGCGCGTATTTATCTGATTGGCAATCCAGTTGTTTGGTGGTTGTGTGCGCTAGGGGTTATCACCTTATTTTTCGGGCAGTTTTTGATGCCCGCTTGGCGCCGATCAGAGGCTTTTTGGATATTGAGCATTGGTTATTGTGCAAACCTGCTGCCCTTTGTCATTGTTACTCGCGTCATGTTTATGTACCACTACCTCACCAGCCTGTGCTTTTCGATTCTGCTGATGGCATACCTTCTCGATCAAATACCGCAACAAAAGTACGTACGCCGAAGTTATATTGGCCTTATCGTGGCTGGGTTTTTATTAATGAGCCCACTGACCTATGGCGTTAATTGGTTTGACAGCGATATGTTGTGGTTTTTACGGTACTTTGGATGGCATCCGTAAAAAAGTAAAAGGGTAAAAGACGGGGATTTCGGGGTACGGGAATCGGGAATCGGGAATCGGGAATCGGGAATCGGGAATCGGGAATCGGGAATCGAGATTACAAAAAAGCCGCAGACATCTGCGGCTTTTTTGCTGGGTGACGGGATAAAATTAAGGGCTTTTAGAAAACGACTTCGGCTCCAATGTAAATAAAGCGTCCCATCACATCGTAAACACCAGCTGCGGTATTCGTGCCGTCAATGCTATTAGCCGAAGGAGAAGGAATTAAAGGTGGTTCTTTATCGCTCACGTTATTCGCACCGATATAGAAAGCGTATTGAGCACGGCCTTCCACCACAAAACGTAGATTCAAGTCGTGATACCAAACAGAAGGAAGATCGCTTGGCCAATTATTAAAATCGGCTGAGTTATCGATACTGCCATGCCCTAAATAACGAGACGCCCATGTAAATGCGACAGGACCTCGTTCATAACTGAATTGCGTATTGGCTTTCCATTTTTGGAAACCCGGCTCACCGAGTTTTGAAAATTCGATTCCATTCACGTCTTTTTTCCAGAGATTAGTACGAGTGACCAAGGCCCTAACGCCAAAACCGCCATAGGAAGTATCGAAGTTATACGCTAAATCTAAATCCCATCCGCTTGTTTCTTCAACCCCGATATTTTCAACATCGAAATCCAAGCGAGAAATCGTAGAATTGGCTTCAGCACCGTTCCTCACTATGCCATCACATAAGCTGTTTTGAAGAAAGTCAGAAGCCGCGTAACACTCCCGTAATTTAAATTGTGGATCGATTTGTTCAATCGCATCGCTAATTCGAATATTGAAATAATCCAAAGAAACAGACAATCCATCCAGTGGAGTCAAGACAAAGCCTATTGTTTTCGTTTTCGCAGTTTCTTCTTTTAAATTCTCATTACCCGAGAACAACCCAATCGCGTCATAGCCGCTAACGCCAGGATCATACCCAGAAACAAGGCCTAAACTTGCACAATTATCTTCTGTTGCCCCACCTCCGTCGATGCCGCCGTTAAAACAAGGATCTAAAAACTGAACAAATGTCTGTGTACCTGGATCATACAGCTCGGCAATATTCGGCGCCCGAACAGATTCTGAAATAACCGATCGAATACGAAAAACATCGTTCATGACATAATTCGACCCAATCTGCCAGCTACCGTGGGAGCCCACAGTACTGTAATCCGCTATACGATAAGCCGTATTCACACTTAATTCTTGCACAAGCAATAAATCAGAAAGCAAAGGTGTTTCTAATTCGAGATAAACTTCTTTAACATCATAATCCCCTTTAATTTCTGCACTAATCGAATTAGATGAACTAAAACCGGTTTGGGTAAATTCATCCACGCTCGTCTCCATCGTTTCATCTCGCCACTCAATACCAGTAGCGAATGCAATATCACCCGCAGGTAAAAAGCTTGGGAATGCACCGTCTACAGCAATCGCAAAGACCTCTTGCGTAATACGAGAAGAGTCGAAGGAATCTACAGATATATAATTAATCGCATCTTGCCCAATAGAGTTCGGGCCAAAGATGTTGACTGGTGCACATCCGTCTGCACGCGCATCAGGATCTGCACAACGAAACCCACCAGCATTGCCAGGGTCAGCCTCTAACACTAGCCCACTGGCAAAAGCACGAACATCATAGTTACCCGTTGAATGTTGCTTTCGAGTACTTTCTCCTCGCTGAAAATACATTCCTATATTGTAATCGCCGTCTTCAAAATTAAGACCAAAGGCTACACGTCGAGTATCGCGCTCCTGCTTTGAAATTCTCGGGCCTAATTCCGATACACGGCGGTTAAAAGCAAAAAAGCCAATCGGCTCTCCATAAAAGTCATCCAACGTCGTTTGCAACTCGCCGGGAAGATAGGGGTAATCCGAGAAAAAATAATGTTCAAAATCAAAGAATGCTAAGCCGGCTCCTGTTGGTGCCAACTTCGCTAAAGATTGCGTTTCCGTATAGCTCGTCTCCAAAAACAAACTCAACCTATCCGTAACATCGTAATCAATATTTAACGAAAAATCTTGACGTTCTAACGGTACTTGCAATAAACGAAAGTCGGCGCGGTTGTAGCCATCCTCAGCAGGGTTAAATTCATTCCATTGCCCATCCCCTCCGTTAATAAAAAAATTTAAACCATCCGCAGTAATCGCACCCGCATTGGTATATGAACTAAAATCCTGAGTATCAAAGAATTCTGCATCATTGTAAAAAAACTGATCGCTGCTCGAAAAGCCTCGATCGCGAGAATGAACCTCATCTAACTCGGAATACCCCGCATGCGCAGTAATATGCGCCGAACCAGAACCAAGGCTAAACTCCTTACCAAAGGTAAAAGACAGCTTACGCTCGTCCCCATCACTTTGAGACGACTGCCCCACTTGGGCATCAAACTGAAACCCTTCAAAATCTGTTTTGGTAATAATATTGACAACACCCGCTACAGCCTCAGAACCATAAACTGCAGACGAGCCACCGGTAATCACCTCTACCCGATCGATCATGGCCGTTGGTATCGAATTAAGATCTACTACGTTAGGACGTTCATTATCCCCGCCTACATATCGACGACCATTAACCAACACCAAAGTACGGTTTGGGGATAAATTTCTAAGATCAATGGAAGATAAACCGGGAGCAAACAAACCAAAATTCGTTGTTGTTTGCGACGAAAGAGGAGCCCCAGCCGACGGCAAGCGATTCAAGGTATCCGCCAATAAAGAAGTTGATGAAAGGCTAATATCCGTTGCATCAATCGTAGTCATAGGAATGATTGATCGAGGATTCACTTGCGGGATATGGGACCCAGTAACGTAGACCTCCTCAAGAAGGGAATCGTCCACCTCGGCATTTAGTTCACACGATAGCAATATCGCAGTGAGAGAAAAGCCGGCAATAAAAGGCAGGCGTGTCGTATTCATGTGATTAATCTCCTCAAACCATATTTAGACAAACAACACCCGTCCGGACTCATTTAGGTTCGGCTTCTTGCTGTATCGCTTGTATCGGAACGCAGTGTATAGGTTTTAACCCAACATGTATTAGTGATTATGGCGACAAAATGGCATCTAAAACTTCAACTCCGTCTAACGGCAGAGAATGGCGCCAAACTTAACATGAGCAATGCTTACGCGGCGTTCAAAAAACAACCCGGAAATTCAAAAATGGCAATTTGTGATAATCAAAGAATACGAAAATGATCAACTCTCTTGGTTTGAAATCGTGCTTTACTCGCGAATCGAATAATAATCCATCAGGGGACGGCCTGATCGGAGGAGTGTCACGCTATTTGTGAGCCGAATAAAGGGAATACTACTTGAGGGGAATAACGAAAATAGAACAGGTATACAGGAAGAAATGAAAATATTCTGCTCTCGATCGTATTAAATCACGCATCGAGAACAGAACACAGAACTAGCTAGTGCCCATCCAGAA
>JAWSUY010000018.1:0-40385 GCA_033852175.1 Agarilytica sp. | reverse complement strand
AGGACATCGAAGCGCTGCTACCTTGGAACATTAAACTTGTCTAGGGTGCAGTTGGTTTGGCGCTTACTTAAGAAATGGGCATAATTATCTTTAAGCGCACTATTTTCGTAATAAATCATGGAACTGATTAATGAGCTACCTATAGCCAATACTATTACTCCAAGTATCGCTAGCGCCCTTTTATCGTAAAATTCCATAGCTCCTTCCTAGCATTTCTAACGCCTGTGTATAAGGGGTTTTTTATGTAGTGCAGTTTTGGCGTAAAGTGGCGAAGCCACCCCAAAATGAAGCGAAGTAAAAAATGTCCTTATGACACATTTGTTAAGTGACATGGCCTATACCCGTGAACATTATTGGGATAACTGAAAATGCCAGCAGTACACCCATGAAAATATTGAAGTATGTTATACGATTTTCAGTATGGAGAAGCCCCCTTAGACTTTGCCCCAATTTCAGCCAGAGCGCCATACAAATTAAGCCTGCAATAAAATACACCAAGATTACGGATATTACGCCTAAATTAAAATTTTCTTGGTTAGCAAAGGCCGCTAATGCACCAGTTCCGATTGCCCACGCCTTGGGATTAAGCCACTGAAAAGCAGCCGCTTGCATAAACGAAAACGGATTTCTAATATTCGCGGAAGATTTTTGATTTCCGGAGTTCCCGATTTTCCATGCTAAATATAGTAGGTAGGAAACGCCAGATACCTTTAAGTATAGGAAGATACTTGGATATTTAGAAAACACGGCCCCCATCCCAAAGCCTATAACAGCAACCATAACAGGAAAGCCAATACATATACCCAGATAATGCGGAATTGACTTTTTTACCCCATGATTCAGCCCCGAAGCCATTAGCATCATATTATTCGGGCCTGGAGTAATACTGGCTACAAAAGTGAATAATGAAAGAGATAAATAATTTTCCAAGAATGCTGACTCCTTGTTGCTCTTAACGCCTTTGTCATTTGCGTTTTGGTTGTAGTGTAGTTTTGGGGTAAAGTGGCGTAGCCACCCCAAAACGGAGCGTAGACCAAAACGTCAAATGGACAAACTTGTTAGGCATTACGCACCATATCTAAAACTTTGTTAATGGTATTAAGGTTTCTTCCTGTAGCAACAACACCTAAACATGACTCTATGTTGGCCACAAGTTTCGAACGACCAATTCCGTCAGGTGCATGTAAATAAAACACATTACCGGTGAGCTGATACCTCTCTGATTCGGCTGCATATTTTTTTAACTTGGCTTGATCCAAGTTTGGTTGTGTTTTACAAAAATAGAAATGGGAAGTTTTTCCCTCTTCTGAATTAAAAGGCCCATTTTCGACAGCCATAAGAAGCTCTGATTTCTGCAAGAACAAGACATCTGGCTTAAATCCATATTCGCCTTCAATCGCAGAAACAACACCTGAATCAGGTTTCTTTACGCCTTGAAAAATAACGTTACCGCTTTGTATATACGTCTTAACATTTGCAAAACCACACGACTCCATAAGATTTGCTAAGCTTTTCATTGGAATTATGTTTTTTCCGCCAACATTTATTCCGCGAAAAAATGCTATATAAGACTTCATACTTTACTCGTTTTGATGCCTAACGTTGCCAACAGCGGCAGACTTGTTGTTGATTATTTTGTGCGTAAATGGCGAAGCCATGCACAAAAGAAGCGACGGCAAGGCTGTCCAAGGAGCGCAGCGACTGTGATGCTTGGCTTTGTTATGAAAGCGCAACCACGCTTTGCTATTAACGGTTTTACACACAACTTTATTAGAACGACCGCAAGAATACAGCACACCGCTCATATACTAAACCCACTTATTGGCACCAGAGAAAAGAAACTTACCCTGAAGCCCCAACCTACTACCTTACAAGCACGCTACCGTTAAAAACGGGGTTAGGAGCTTGCCATTAAATTAGGATATGCACCAAGGGAAGAAAACAGAGCCGTGATTTTGACAG
The DNA here is from genome assembly GCA_033852175.1 of Agarilytica sp. Taxonomy (GTDB): domain Bacteria; phylum Pseudomonadota; class Gammaproteobacteria; order Pseudomonadales; family Cellvibrionaceae; genus Agarilytica. The sequence goes on along the minus strand of JAWSUY010000018.1, from coordinate 38,423 downwards.
AGCAACACGACTTTAATACCTGTGACTTTCCTTTGCACTTCCTCGATATAAATTTAAAAACCCTATTTCAACTTTAGATCGCGATAACGCCAAGCTTACCGGCGAGCAAAGCATCGCTTTGTGAGTCCAGGACAGCTTGCTGGCCGATGGTAGAGCTTCTTGTTACATTAATTTATAAGATCAAGATATGTTAGCTCGCAATATCTTGCGTCTCCCCAAGGGGTTTTCTTCGTAGTTTCAAAACCTATTTTAACCTTAGATTTAGACATTACCGCTGCCAATATAGTTGAATATGCTTCGGCATCATTCTCTACGTTGATAAAAACCCCCCTGCTGCATTCTGTATCCAAGTCTGGAACATTAAGCAACGCAGTTTTTTGGATGGAGGCATAAGCGTGCTGAGAAGTATGTAACCTTAGATGGGCGATATCACTGGCGGATATATCTTTACCCTTTTCAACCGCAAAACAAACACTAGAAAATAGTGCCAACAACAATATAACTTTCTTCATTTCTACCTCAAGTAATGTAACGCCTGTGTATGAGGAATTTTTTATATAGTGTAGTTTTGGGGTAACCTGGCGAAGCCAGCCCAAAACGAAACGAAGTAAAAAATGTCCTTATGACACATTTGTTAGCAGTTTTTAAGGCCCCCATATACTACACCGTGGAAGAATTTTTTTAATTTTTTTAACGCCATTTTTAGTAATTGACGTTTCGAATATATCTAGATTAGTAAGGAGCTTAAAAACACTGAGATATTTAATTACATCATCCGTAAACTGAACCCCTCTCAAACGTAAATGATCTAAATTTATAAAGCATGTTAGATGCTGAACATCTTCATTTGTCAATGTATTCTGATGTATGTGTAGTCCGTCAATTTCGGGATATTTAGTTATTTTCTTTATATCTTCGAGGCTAACTTCATATCTAAAATAGATGCCATCCACCTTTATATCGAACTCAGTTGATTCGATAATAGTGACCTTCTCGTTATGCGTTAGGCTCGCCCAATTTTCAGGAAGGATTGGCCCCCAATGTACGCCTCCATACTTATTAGCAAGCTCAATTAACTCAAGTTCCTTTTCAGAAGCGGAAGCGCTTAGACGAAGGTCAAACTTTTCGTCAAGTACAACTTCTCCAGTATCGCATTTGGTGGTTCTGCAGCTATAAGGATATATTCGATTCATAATTTACTGCTAACGCCCGCCATATTGGGCCGAACGAAGTGAGGTCCAGCCCGAAGGGCGAACAATGATGGCCTGGTTAAGCATTATTACCACCTAAGTGTGACCAGGTTTGTATGGTACCTACCGCATACAAAATGCCGATACCAAGGCAAATGGCCGAACTGACTAGCCAAAAAGTTAAACTGTTACCTGGAAATAGGGGCATAATTTTTATAAAAGCTACGCCTCGAACAATAAACACTACAGCAATAACGCAGAGCCCAATACGTAATAACGGAAGCCTTAAAATTACGCCTGCACCAGACAGCGCGTATAAAGACCAGATACTTAATAAGAATACGATTACTGACGTCGCGACTGTAGGGTACCAGTGGCCGGCTTCAGCCATTTTTGCCATTTGCTCCCCGGCGCCAAAAAATCTATACCAGCTGCCCCCAAATATAATACAGCCAACATGCAATACTGCGGCAACACCACTGAAAATTGCAGCCAAAATTAGAAAATTATTTTTTGTGTCCATACTCATTCTCAGTAGTGCTTAACAGTTTATTCTATCGCCCCGACGACACTTCTCCGCCGTAGCGCTTTCATTTTAACGTGATTGGCACTATACAGCACGTGCCTCCCAAGCTAAAGCCCGCACCACGCCTACACTCTAGCCCTCCCAAACTAATCACCCTCTGAATCACGCACAAATTTAGACCATGGGAATATGTAGCCCGGTTTACATATCCGCCAAAAGTTGCGCCGCCATTCTTGCTGGATATGACGCGCTAGTTTCATATCCAGCAAGAATGGACAAGACGGTTAAAACTAGTTTTTAGAGCGCCGCCTCACCTAAACCCACGCCACCACTACCCTTCAGGGCTTATCTATATTCGCTCACCTATAATCACATAACATATCAGAGACGGAAATATGTCGCCCTACGTACATACCCGCCAAAAGTTGCGCCGCCATTCTTGCTGGATATGACACTCCGACTACATATCCAGCAAAAAAGACTACGTTTTTTACTCTGAATTCAAAATGAAACGCATAAAGGGCTCAAAATTGGCGCGTCACACTCGATGACAGCTTGTTCGCACTACTCGTAATATTGATCGCACTTAATTACTTACGTCTATAACACGAGCAAACAATGACACTGCATCGCTATTAACAATTCGGCTTTAACCATCGCCAACTTCATTGCGGACTATGGATAACATTGACAGGCTTTTATACTTTCAGCTAACCATAAGTAAAACGGCAATCTGGGAGAAGGGATATAACATTTTATCCTACAAATGTTTTGTCGGATTAACCCCTGCGGGGTGTTATTTACTGCTTTGCAAAACGTCTAAAGACTCACTAGTAGATTTTGGTCAGAGAAATAATAAGTTTACTACTTTAGTACGCCCAACCAATCGCCGAGACCTATACAACCAAAAAAGGAAGCGAACAACACAGCAATATTGCTGCCCGGTCGCGTCTGCCCCCACTTCGTTATTCCTTTAACGGACAGAATAGGCCTCAGCGTGATGCAGTCTTTCTCCGCTTTAATACCGTCCACGTCCTCCTTGAAATCTACATGCGAAATTGTTCCATCCACATCAATCTCTGCCTTCGTGTTCGCTTCAGAAAATCGAGAACCCGGTATCACACGCAATAAGGCAGACTCAGCCAACACCCGGATTCGGTCACCCACTTCAAACCCAAGCCATTCATTAAATCAACCGGCTATTGGTATTTTTTAGTAGTTGTTATGTTAATCAAAACATTTTGTCATCTGGCTCTTTTTCGTTTCGCATAAAATGCATTATTAAATGGGGATGGCGATCAATGTTGCGAGACAAACTCTGTTCGCTAAACATTACATTGACTCAAGCTAAACCGATACAAAACCGTATTTTGCGAAGTAGCGGGTAGCTTTTACCAGCCAACGATTACGACGTTCAACATAGATGAATAAGCCAAGCCATTATTCCCTGCAGGATTAAGATTTATGATTAAGAAAGGAAACTGCAGAAAGTGTCATCGAAAAATACAAGCAACGCTGCTTGATAAGTGCATGTTTTGCGGCCACGCACTAACGGGAAGTCAAAAACTTACTGACGAAGAACAAAATACAATGCTCGTTCGGCAACAACATTTCAAAGAAGTTGACAACATTAAGCGTGAAGGCAATGCCAACCTAAACAGATGGAAAGGAAATACCCCTTATATAGACTGGACCGATTTTGTCGACTGAAATCGTGCTGCGATAGTAGCGCGCAACCCTTGGGGTGTAGATATAACCCGCTGGGTCGCAGTCAACAAATTGAATAATGCATTGGAAGGCGCTTACATTGGTTTCGCACCCCCTGCAATCATTCTTCCATTACAGCAAATTTGCCTTCAGTATCTCGCTCAAAGCCAGTACCAAATGGTGCGTCTAAAAATTCTATAATGGCGGGGTCATAATTGGCGATCGTATTCACATCGTAAATGTGAAGGTTTTTCGGGTTGTTCATGTAGTCATCCGTTTCGTCACCCGATAAAAACACCCAACCACTGTCGACGCTATCTTTGGGGTCTGCTCGATACATAAATGTAATGGGCTTGCCGTCTACGGTTACCATATCCGTTGCGTAGCAAGCGCCTCGACCAAGAGCGAGGTCTTTTATATCTTCTTCTTTTAGCATGACTTCTTTTAACATGACTTTATTCGACATAACTCAACCTATTTTTTACGACAACAAATAATTATATACGACACGCCAGCCTGAATATTCGTGAACCAATGGGCATTACTTGACAACATTGGACTGCCTGCGACTCCCCCATGCAACACCCCTCAAGAAGAGAAAGTTAAGCTCGCAGGCTGAGATTTAGCAATTTTTTACGGCCCTGTTTATGTCCCTGTTTATGTCCCTATGAAAACGCCTGGCGCGCCCAGGTCACTTTTTCTTTTGATATTTCTAGCACTGCTGGTTTCTTTTAACCGTTAATAAACGATCTAAGCGCCGCTAATCCGGCACGACTGCGCAGCTTAAAGGCTTTCATCATACACTAGCGGCGCCAGTTGTCGCCGCCCCTATTTTGAGGACATCTATAAAGCGGTCTTTGATCTTTTTTTGTTGCTAAACGCGACACAGCTCTTACAATTTGGTTTAACATGGGCCAAACTTTCGCCGTCTCGCAACAAACTACTGCATCCTATTTGTGCGAAGTGCCTAGGCCCCATTCGACTCAAGTACAACGCAAGGTGAGTCGCATCACTTTAGGCGTCACGAGACGGAAACATTCCCGACAGAACGATCACTTTCAACGCTCAATTGGCGCTATCACGGAATCGTTCTACCGCTTTATATATAGTTCACGATAGATGGCTGTGGATCACCGATATTCAGCCTATAGCTATTCGTTAAACAGGATTTTGAAATGCTTAATCGTCGCCACTTCTGTTACTACCTGGCCTTATTTACCCTTGCTTTTACCAGTCAATCTAGCTTTTCTGGCTCGATGCTTGACCCTTCTTCCTCCCCCTCCTTTCAACCCTCTCTTAGCTCGGCTCCCGATTGGCTCACCGAACATTGCCAAACATGTGAAGCGAACATCCAAGATAAGACAGGCCTTTATATTATGAATAAAGGTGAAGAGGCGCTATTGGCCAGGGCCTGGCTAACCCAAAACGCCGTAAGCTCGATCGATGTTCAATACTTTATCTGGAGCACCGATAACATTGGTATTCTCGCCAGTGAAGCCTTACTAGCCGCTGCGGAGCGAGGTGTTAAGGTTCGCGTTCTGGTGGACGACTTTTTAATGGCCGCTGACGATGAAATTTTGTTGGCGCTCGCCACACATGCCAATATTTCGATAAAGATTTATAACCCTCAGTCGTCTGTAGGGGTTTCCCCCATGCGCAAGGTGTTCAACCTTATGAAAGGTTTCCGGGCAGTGAATCAGCGCATGCACGACAAGACCGCTATTTTTGATGGCGTGGCAGGGATCACTGGCGGTCGTAATATGGCCGATGAATATTTTGATTTTGACCATGAGTACAATTTTAGAGATCGCGATATATTATTACTGGGGAAAGCGGTTCCTCAAATGCAAACAAACTTCGACGAATTTTGGGAGAGTGACCTTTCTTTCGAAGTGCCCGATATTCTCGCCAAGAAGCTGGCAAACATATCACCCGAAACACTGGAAAAACATCGGCAGAATTTGCACGATTACGCCCGCACATCTGGAAACTTTTCTCCCCTTGTGCGCCAGACACTTGAACACTTGCCAAATCGATTTTCATCTTTAATTGAAAATTTAGTATGGGATGATGCCGATTTTATTAGTGACGTACCGGGTAAAAACACCAATCAATTTTTCCTCGACGGAGGAGGCGAAACAACAGCCCGTTTAAGTGGTGAACTGCGTAACGCTAAGCACTCAGTCATTATTCAATCCCCTTATTTAGTTTTACCGAAGGGCGGCGTCGCCTTGTTAAAAGAACTGACCGATCGTGGCGTAGAAGTCAAAATATCCACAAACTCTATGGCTTCCACCGATAATTTAATGGCTTATAGCGGTTACCATAAACAACGGAAGGCCTTGCTCGCTGCTGGCATTCAAATATATGAGTACAAGCCTTCCCCGGCCATTCAGTCAACATTGATTGAACGCTTTCCACAATTAGATTTGAATAAAACGGTTTTTGCGATACACGCGAAGAGTATGGTGATTGACCGTGAGCGGTTTTATATAGGCACGTTTAACTTAGACCCTCGCTCGGCCAATTTGAATACTGAAGTCGGCGTATTGGTGAGCAATTCTAAGCTTGGCGAGCAGCTGGCTCAAAGTATTGAGACGGATATGCACGAAGACAATAGCTGGCTCATTACTCATGGTTCCTCTCCCGATCAGCATGTACCTTTCGGGAAACGTTTTAAGGTGGGCTTACTTAAGCTGCTTCCTATGACGGGAGTTTTGTAAATCTCAGTATTTTTGTGGTCGCCAGGCCTTACATAGCATATAAAAAAACACCCCATTGAATTCGCTTCAACGGGGTGTTTTACATTTTACTTTTCGTTAATTGTTCAGTAGTTTTCTTCATTCAGTCTTATTTTTATTTCCTTTTATGTGTGGACTTTCAGTTTTTTATTTACTGCCTCCGTGATGATTAATGTCGAATATGTTGGTGATCTTTTCATCTACATTATTCATCTATACTTTTCTTTTACATTATTTTTAACCATTCCGTTTTTATTCTCCAGCTTGATTTTCCATGTTGTGCCTATTCTTGTAGCACCATAAAGTTAATCTTGATTAATTTTTCGCTCCATTATTCCGTCTATTGCGCACGCCGACGAATAGCAGGGGCAAGAACATTAGCAGCACCCATGGACCCGCTGCGCCGCCACCACTACCGCCGCCGCTGGGATATGACCGGGGCGTTTTAAACGCTGGCTTATGGCTGTCTTTGCGGTTATTTCGAACCGGAGCTGCTGCTCGTTGATTTCTCGCGGCTTGTTCTTTTGCAACTCGCTTGGCGTTATTACGCTCGATATTGTGCTGTTGGAATACTTCTTCTCGAACGACAATCATCGAGGTGTAGTTGGTCACTAAGCTGTATTCTTTTGCTATGTCGACCAAGGCTTGTTTTGTGTCGGCATCTTCACCGAGGTAGTCCATTTTGTTCTGCAGGTCTTCTATGCTGGCGTAGGCCCACAGGCGTTCTATTTCTGGGTGTAATGTGCCTTCGTTTGGAAATTCAAATTCAGTTGTGTAGGCGCGCTTTTGACCTGCAACTTTTCCGCTGATGCTGACCTTCGCTACACCATCACCCCAATAATGTCCAAACACGATAAGTTGTTGGCCACGGTATAAGGAACCGATACGGGCTGGCGTTAAGTCTTTTACTTTTACGCCATCAATTTTTATGTCGATGTCATGAAAAGCTTCGTGGGTGAGTTTTTCGGTTGCTAATAGTAGTTTGCCGACGATGTCGTCGCTGTTGGAAACACTCATGGCAAAACCATTGGATATTTTTGTCATGCCATTTAATAGTGGGCGATTTGCACTGTTACCCATTACGAATGTGAATAGCCTTACATCATTCGATTCGAGTAACGTAAGAAAATCTTTTTTTTCGGTGATTCCTACATTCGCAACGCCGTCTGTTACGAGTATCACTGCACTGGCACGATCATCATCAAGGCCTGTAATGGCTTTTTTCAGTCCAGCATAAAGGTTAGTGCCGCCACCGGTTTGGGTACTTTCTAGTTTTTGTGTATAGCGACGGACATTCTCTGGCGTTGCCGCTGTGTAACCACTGGTAATCTCCCTAGCTCGGTCATTAAATAAAATCACACGAAAACGGTCATTTGGATTTAACTTAGCTAAGCCTTTGTTTACGCCTTCAACTAGGCTTTGGTATTTCCCGCTCATTGAACCGGATAAATCCAAAACAAATGACCAGTCACGCCCTTGGCTGATTTTTGCTAAATCATCACCGGGTGTTACGGTCATCATAAAAGTGCCTCGGCTTTTGTTGGGCTCTTTATGGACGATCATATCAACACTGCCCGGCAGGCCCTGCTGATGCCGCCAGTACACAACGATATCTTGATTCAGACGCTGTACGACTTGCGGGTTCGAAGTACTCGTGGCATTTGAAGTGTTTGATCCTGCGAGTTCATTTGCATTTACGCTTTTATTTAAACCTTCATTTCCGGCGTCACTTGATGGTTCAAGCGGAATCCCTTGCGCTATGGCGGTAGAGTTTGCCAATGAGACTTCCCATTCTTGCTTGGAATGTGAAATGGCTGTCGCATGAGGATGTTTGGGTAAACGCACCCCCTCGATGGGATAAGACGAACGCAGACTTACGTGAAAACTAAACGCTTCTGTTACGGCATCGCTGTAACTCCAAAAGGCGAGCTTCTCTTCGTCAACACCACCCTCTTCTAATGGGTACACGTAGCTTCCTATGCCGTGATCGACGTGTACGGGCTGAATGTAAACCAAACGAATTTTGACATCTTGCTTTGGTGCAACAGGATAAACGGAGCTATCAAAGGTTTTGTAATCGTCCTTTTCGGTCAGCGCGGTTTCTCGCCCTTGCGCTTTTTCTTGTTCGTATATTTCTCTTGCTGCTTTTTTTTCTAAGACTTCGCCTGTTACCGGCTTGCCGCCTATCCAATAGGTAAACTCGCCGACCGATGCTTTTTCCGGTAAGGGGAAGGAATAAATTGCTTCGAGCGCTGTGTTATTTGGATTGTAAAAAACTTGGTCGACAGTGGTGATTGCATATCCATCGTCAATGACGACGTTAACATGATGTTGTTTGATTTCGAGTTCGGGAAGATTTCCCCCAGCGGGGGTCATTAACCCAGCCCCGAAAGCCGCAGAACTCAGTAGCAGTGATGTTCCCACCACTGCCGCAGAACGCCTGACTGATTGCCAAATGATAGACATAATAGATTCCTATTTTGTGCTCTTAATGAGAAGAAGATTCACCCCTTGGTTGTGGGTGAATGCACAGGAATCTAGTACTCGGACGCATCATCAGCAACTATAAATAGAATAGCACCATCATTGTCGACTAAAAGTTTCGGATATTGATACTTTGATGTTCTGGGGACGGGAAAACGGGGGACGGATTACGGGGGGCGGGAAACGGGAAACGGGAAAACAGGGGACGGGAAAACGGGATCATTGATTTGCGTGGTATATTTTCTATTCGGGTGTCGGCTTTATCCGCTCGGCGGTCTCAATGCCAGCTATGGCAAAAATCAATAAGTCTGACCCCAGGCCGTCATCCGTCATGCTAACCCTTAACCCGTATCCCGTATCCCGTATCCCGTCTCCCGTCTCCCGCAATCCGTCCCCCGTCCACATCTTATTGAGATGTAATTAGCCATTCAGCCCCAAAATATGCCACTCACCTATCTAGTCAGATTTAGCTTCTTAAATTGATGTAAACTGCGCCACATAAATTAGACATCTACAACAAGCACTGATATGGAGATTGTAAATGCCCGAATTAACAATTGATGCCCCCTTGGATGAAGACACGGGCTTACGGAACCATAGCGATTTTAAATGGTTATCCCTCGGCGCTGGCGCTTCGATGCTTGGCGATCAATTAACCTTAATTGCATTTCCTTGGCTTGTTCTTGCGCTCACCCAAGAAACCTGGGTACTGGGTATGGTACTGGCGCTGGTTGGCTTGCCTCGTGCTGTATTTATTTTGTTAGGCGGAGCTATTGTCGATCGCTTATCGCCTAAGTCTGTTTTGCTCTACTCAAAATATATCAATGTCTTTTTGCTGTTCAGCTTAAGCGCTCTTATTTACATGCACATGTTAACTATACCTGTGTTGTGCCTTTATGCTTTAGCGATTGGTATTGCGAGCGCTTTTGCCATGCCCGCGGGGACGGCTATGCTTCCTGCGGTTGTAGGGTCAAAACATCTGGAAAAAGCGAACGGCGTGTTTATGATGATTCGCCAGCTGTGTATGTTTTTCGGGCCTCTCACTGCGGGAATACTGCTCGGATCTGCACAAGCTGCAGATGACAATAATGCCAATATGCTGGCCTTACTTTTTAGCTTGGACGGTTTTACGTTTGTTTTTTCAGTCTTAACCTTGCTGCAAGTTCAGTATACGGCGCCCAATAAAAAAGGCTCCAATTCAAGCCAAGAACCGGACAGTATTCTTCGCAGTATGATGGAAGGCTTTACCTATTTTTGGGAAAACTCCCAATTACGCGCGGCTATTTTTTATATGTCGGCAACCAGTTGTGTGGTCGGCGGTTTGATACAGGTAGGCTTGCCCATACTCGTTCAGAACCGACTAGCAGGTGGCGGCGATAGCTTTGGTTATCTAGTCGCGATGGCAGGCTTCGGTACGATTATCGGTATTATTTTCGCAATGAAAAAACCACAAATTGGCTCACTCAGTTTGGGCATCACTTTTCTTTGCGCAGATATTATGGCTGGCATTTTATTTTCGGGACTAGGCTTCGTAGAGACCATGTCCGCCGCTTATGCGCTATTGTTTTTTGTCGGGTTATTAACCGGCTATATACAAGTAGCGATATTCACCTGGATGCAAAGACAATCGTCCCCCGAAATGATGGGACGCATGATGTCGATTCTATTGTTCGCGGTTATGGGCGTCGCCCCTGTCGCTGCAGCCGCTTATGGAGCAGTATTAGGTTATGTTGATGTTGGGATGCTTTTTACTGCCAGCGGTATCTTATTGGCCGTTATTGCGACGATAGGCTTATGCATTCCTCAGATCCGCTCGATTAAACGTGCCGTTTAAAAGGTAGGGAATTCGAAAACGGGGTACGGGAAAAGGGAGACGGGGAACGGGAGACGGGGAACGGGGAACGGGAGACGGGAAAAGGGAAAAGGGAAAAGGGCCGATAGGAAATAGGAAATAGGAAATAGGAAATAGGAAATAGGAAATTTTATTCGAATATTTGATTTGCATCTCGCGACATAAATAAAAAACTAACCGCAGCTCCGCGATTGTTCGCTCCAGGCCATTCGCTCGCTCACGAAATATCGATCCCCCTTTTTGCGTGGATTTTCATACACAAAACAGGCTTCACCTTCTTTGGGTTCTTCAGTCGCGGTAATTTGAATACCGCCTGGCTTGCCAAAACAACCGTATATATCACACGAAATACCGGCAACCAAAGCAACGTCATTCAATACCGGCCATCCAGAATGGAGTTCAATTTTCTCGCCTTCCATATCGACATGAGAGTAACCGTAAGGACTAGGCGATCCGTCAACAACCCAACGGGCTCGCGTCATCATCATGCCGCTACCGACAGCGGCTATAGCGGCATCGATTTTGGCATCTTCCGCTGCAGACTCGAGAGACATCATCGCGGGCGTAGCAGACGCCGCTGCAACACCTAACAATGCTAACGAAGCCACTAGCTCTAGCAGTGTAAATCCTGAATTTGACTTTATGTTTCTCAACTAAAAGCCCCCCTTACCTCTAGTACTTGCTGGTGAATCAGAAGCTTCAGCTAGGCGTCAGCATTTCTCTTTAAAACAGAGAAGAGCAAAACCTTCTCGCTGAAGGCTAAAAGCCTATAGCCTTGAACCCAACGTTTAATCATTATTATTAATAAGCCCGACATACTCTACCGGGCGTGGCTATCAAGCAGCTGCATTAACGTCCTGTATTAAGTACCGGTATAAATTCCGATATAGGGCCAATATAAGTGCCTATAAATAAGTGACTATAAATAAGTGTTTTTAAATAAGCACCGGCAACAGTACTTGTATCAGTACCGATATGGCCGCCTATTAAACCGCCCTGCAAGCCCTTCGCAAAAACTTACGCTCACATACTGCGCAACTAATTTTCTCGCTCTGACTTCACTACCCTTGCCTTCTAACGCTTTTTCAAAAGCGCACCGTAAAAGCACACGACCATGCCCTTCAAAAGGATGATTTCGATCAAATAGATATTTTACCGTAGGAAAAACGCCGTCCGTAGAGCTGTGGATGCATCCTATCAATATGAAGGCGTGATCATATAGTGAGCACTCCCATTAGACAAGAGATATGAACGCAAAATTAAAAATCTGAGGCAAGGCTGGCAGAATGGCGGATGAGATTAGAAAGAAAGACAGACACAAAAAAGGCAGCCAATTGGCTGCCTTTTTCAAATACTGCTGTAACCTGGCCTTTTAGCTTCCGTCACAATTAATCGTCACATCTTTATACTTATCAAAAACCACTTTGGTTTCTAAGCTCTTAGCTTTAAGAATAACTAAAGCTTTAGCCAAGCGGTCAGCTTGCTGAGAACATGAATCATCTTTTTCGAATTCATCGGCTTCAGCAAGATAACGTTTTTCTTGGTCTTTTAGTCTTTCAACCAGGCTATTACCAATATCCAAAGCAACTTGATTCGCTAGGTTATCCAGTATTTTAATATCCGAAGGCAGGTCGGCTAATTCGAACGGAAGGTTAAAGTCTCCCATCTCGACACCTTCACGACTAACACCTTTATGCTGCTCTTCTTTGGTGATGGAATCTGGGAAAAGAACGCGGCCATTAGAAGCATCTAACAAGCGGTAGCTCACTGAGAAAATGCCGAGCTTACGATGGTTAGTCACTTTAATCGGAATGTTTTCTTGTTTATCAACAGTACGTGTTTCCTCTGGTTTTTCAATAGACTTGCGGTCTTTAGCCGACAACTCTAGCCATTTAATGTAAGCCGTATTCGGAATAACTTCTTTGCCTACAACGGCTCGAATGGTCTTTTTACCTTCTTGGTCAGTTTGGTCAACTTTAGCTTCTAGGATGCTGCCCGTCACAATAAGGTCAACAGCAGACAAGTCTGCGTTATTACCGCTAATAGAGCGTTCACGCTGAATTTCGTCAAACTTTTCACGCTCAACAATACGGATATCGTTAGCGACGTATTTAAATAAATGCTGCGTAATTTTAGACGAGATAACATCGCCGTAACCCTGCGCACCTTCAAATGCAGTCGTACTTAAACGCTTAATAGCAACGCTGCGTACTTTCTCTTCAGTCTCACTGAGTTTTTGTCGAAGACCTTTAAATAAAGGGCGAAATTCTTTCATGTAGTGAAGGTATGCGTAAGCGAGCGTGTCGTTTTCTGACTCGGTGTATTCTTTAAATTTATCGTGCAATTGCTCAACCAATGTATCATGGCCTGGGCGGGCTTTCTTTTTAAAGCCTAAGCTTTTGGATACCACACGGGCTTGATTATACCAGCGGTAAGATTGCGCGATATTTCCAGGGTCTTTAACCGACTCATCCGCTTCTGCAATAAAGTAGTCGACCATATTCTGACTTACTGGAGTCAATTTCTCTTTAATTAAATCGAAGTTTTTTGATCCCGACATTTTAACAAACACTTTAAAAGCGACGTCAGCCAAGCCATCACCTAGTGCTTTAAAATAATCGGTTCGGTAAATTTCTGCACTGACAGATATCAATTCTTGCTTTAAGACATTGTCATTCGGACGAACGTCCAAGACTAAATCGATTTTTGTTTGTAACTCGGAATTCAGGATTCCGCCTAATTTCGCCTCACGAATATCTTCGATTAATCGATCGACAAATTCGTTACGGCGAACCAACCAAGTTTCGTCACCGGTAATGCGATGTAAATCATCCATTGCCACTAAACGAGATTGATCATTGAGCTCTCCAACTTCTAGTTGATCGATTAGAGCTTTAACCGCTGACGCTGTCCGTGAAGCTTCAGAACCAATAAAGTCATTAATCGCCTGCCACTGCGCCGTAGGTATTGGTGGGTTCTGCGCGTCGGCTTGTGCCGTTTTAATAACATTCTGCGGAATTTGACCAGTAGAAAGGCGAACGGCTTCAAATTCAGCTTTGAGTGATTCAAGCTTCAATTCTGCTAGCTTTGCTCCGAGCTTTTTAAGGGTGGTAAAATCAGAAGCGTATATAACAGCGTCTTGACCTTGCAATGCAAGTGCGGCGTTTTCATACATGGTCAACACATCAGCATAGTTCGACAACTGTTCGACCTGGACCGCCGAAACGCTGAGAAGTGACTGTTCTTTCACCGGTGCGGAACCACAACCGGTATATACTGCAAGCGTGCTGGCCAGCACGACGGAGACTACGACTCGTTCAAAACGCATTTTACCGCCCTTCCTAGATTGTTATAAAATTTATAATTGATGATTTTGTCAGGGCAGACCTTTAGTGGATAGGACATATTTCCTTTTTGCTCGCCTACTTGAGTGCTCTTTTAGCGCTCTCCTCTCACTCTCCTTTCCCCATCCCCCGAACTTCAACCCCCACCTGGTCTACGCCAAGCTGTATGTTGTTACTTACTATTATTACGTACGTTTGCTGCGTATTTTTACGTACTATACCTACTAAACGGTATTGACTAACTGGCACTTACGCTGATTATTCTCAAACGGATTGAATCCAGCGTGTCAGCATTTTTCAGGGGCTAGCTTACGCCTGCCAGCGCTAATTGCAAATTACGAAGACAAAAACAAAACAAGCCCTGGAACACGGGCTTGCAGAAGAAGAAAATTGAGGGCCTAACGCTCTAAAATGAGGATATAAAGCGGGCTAATAGTATGACGGCTATCATGGATAGCCGGACATACAGTTGTTTAGGCTTTAGGCAGGGTTACGCCTTTTTGCCCTTGGTATTTACCACCGCGATCTCGATAAGACGTTTCACAGACTTCATCGCTCTCGAAAAAGAGCATTTGCGCTACACCTTCGTTCGCGTAAATCTTAGCGGGGAGCGGTGTGGTATTTGAAAATTCCAACGTCACATGCCCTTCCCATTCTGGCTCTAAAGGTGTCACATTAACGATAATGCCACAACGCGCGTAGGTCGATTTCCCCAAGCAGACAGTCAAGACACTGCGCGGAATACGGAAGTACTCAACCGTACGAGCCAAGGCAAATGAGTTCGGGGGGATAATACAGACATCGCTTTGGATATCGACAAAACTCTTTTCATCAAAGTTTTTCGGGTCGACAACAGCAGAATGCACATTGGTGAAGATCTTGAATTCATTCGCACAGCGCACATCATAACCGTAGCTAGAAGTACCGTAAGAGATCAGCCGCTGATCTTGATCGTCATAACGTACTTGACCTGGCTCGTAAGGCTCGATCATGCCCTCTTGTTCGGCCATACGTCGAATCCACTTGTCTGATTTAATACTCATAAAAAAATGTGTCCGGCTGATTGTTGGCGATGCGGGATCTTACCCGATTGGGTCAGTAACTCCTAATCGTCCACAAACGAAATCTCTGGACCTTTCATTACAGCGCTATCGCTAGAGCGCATCCAGATATCAGCCGCTATTTTAGTCGCGATTTCTCGGTAAACCTTACTCACACTCGAATCTGGATCGACGGCAACAGGCGGCTGCCCTTCGTCCATTTGCACGCGGATATCTTTTTGTAGCGGTAGTCGCCCAAGCAATTCCGTATCAAACTCTTCGGCTAAGCTGTCACCACCCTTTTCACCGAAGATGGCTTCGTGATGGCCGCATTCACTGCAGATATGCACTGACATGTTTTCGACGATACCCACTACCGGGATATTCACCTTACGGAACATTTCAATGCCTTTTTTGGCATCGAGCAAGGCTATATCTTGCGGAGTGGTGACGATAACTGACGTTGAAACAGGGACCGACTGGCTGAGCGTTAACTGAATATCACCTGTGCCGGGTGGCATATCGACGATCAAGTAGTCCACGGCTTCCCATTGTGTTTGGTTGAGCAACTGCTGAAGCGCACCGCTCACCATGGGGCCACGCCAGATCATTGGCGTGTTTTCCGTGACTAGACTGCCCATCGAAACGACTTGTAAGCCATGAGCCATTAGAGGCTTAATGGTGTTACCCCCAACGATTTCGGGCCGCTGCGACCCCAAACCTAACATTTGAGGTTGGCTAGGGCCGTAGATGTCGGCATCCAAAATCCCCACGCGGGCACCTTCATGGGCGAGCGCCAGAGCCAAGTTAACCGATGTTGTGGACTTACCCACGCCGCCTTTACCGGAAGCAACGGCAATTATGTTTTTAACCCCTGCGATTCGCTGATCAGAGTTTTCCGGCTGCACACTGGGAATATCTTGCTGCACATTCACTTTCAGCTCTATATCCGCCTCGGCTAGCTTAGCCTGAACTTCTTGCTCAATCGAAGCCTTACACTGCGCGATCGGATAGCCCACGGTTAAAACCAAGGTCCCGTCTGAGATTTCAGCAATATCACCCGCTGAAAATGTGGTGCCTGGAATAACAATACTGCTGAGGGTCTCAGCAAGTGCGGGGGATATTTGCTCTGAGGACGACACGGTAATTCTCCAAGATTGTGTGAGTTTGGTGTGTAATACATAAGGATTTGGAGCCTAATGTGGGGGCTTTCGACCCCAATCCAAGGGGCCATTCATCCAGCACCAATTGAATAACGGCTTGCTTGCAGGCTACTCGCCGATCAAGAAACTCTTATATCTCTATATATCTGCTAACTTTCGCCCTTTTTGGAAGGCAAAACAACGGTAAAAATGCTATATTCCCGCGCCTTAAAACCCGTGATTTAGCGCCTAATCTTCATGCAGCGCGTTAAGTTACACGCAATAACGACAAAAGCGGAACCTTAAAACGTCATGACCCAAGCCAGAAAAATACTCGTCACGAGCGCCCTCCCTTACGCCAATGGATCGATCCATCTTGGCCACATGGTCGAGACCGTTCAGACGGATATTTGGGTACGTTTTCAGAAACAACGCGGCCATGATTGTACCTACGTCTGCGCAGACGATGCCCACGGCACCGCCATTATGCTCACCGCTGAAAAGCTAGGCATTACGCCCGAAGAGCAAATCGCCAATATTCGCGCTGAACACGAAGCCGATTTTGCCGGTTTCTCGATTGATTTCGATAACTACCACACGACGCATTCGGAAGAAAATAAAGAGATCAGCTACAGCATATACGAAGCGCTGAAAGCTTCTGGCAAAATTGCCGAACGTGCGATCACACAAGCTTACGATCCCGAAAAAGAAATGTTCTTGGCCGATCGTTATATCAAAGGCTCTTGCCCCAAGTGTAAAACCGAAGATCAATACGGCGATAACTGCGAGAGCTGTGGTGCTACCTATTCGCCAATGGACCTTATCAATCCGATCTCTGCGGTATCCGGTGCAACTCCGATCAAAAAGGAATCGACGCATTTCTTTTTCAAGCTGCCTGAATTTACTGATTTTTTGAAAGACTGGACACGTGCCGGTCACTTACAAGACGAAGTCGCCAACAAACTTGCCGAATGGCTCGATAGTGGTTTGAAAGAATGGGACATCTCACGCGATGCCCCGTATTTTGGTTTCGAAATTCCCGGCGAAAAAAATAAGTTCTTTTACGTTTGGCTGGATGCGCCCGTGGGCTATATGGCCAGCTTTAAAAACCTCTGCGATAAAACAGACGGTTTGGACTTCGATGAATATTGGAAAGCCGATTCTGAATGCGAGCTTTACCACTTTATCGGTAAAGACATTATTAACTTCCATGCCTTGTTTTGGCCTTCCATCTTAAAAGAGGCTGGCTACCGCACGCCGACTAAAGTTTGCGTACACGGCTTTTTAACCGTTGACGGTAAGAAGATGTCGAAATCGCGCGGCACGTTTATTAATGCGAGTACGTACCTCGAACATCTTGACCCCGAATACCTGCGTTACTATTACGCGACCAAGTTAAACGCGTCTGTAGATGACTTGGATTTGAATACTGAAGATTTTGTTCAGCGTGTTAATTCTGACCTTGTAGGCAAGGTAGTTAATATCGCCAGCCGTACCGCGAAGTTTGTGAATAAGGCCGGTGGAACATTATCCAGCACTATCGCTAACGAAGAACTCTGGGCACAGTTTGTTAACGGCAATAGTGTTATCGCGGATTTGTATGAAGCCCGTGAATTTTCAAAAGCCATGCGCGAGATTATGGCCCTTGCCGATGCCGTCAATGAATACATTGCGGAACAAGCGCCGTGGAGCTTGGCAAAAGACCCAGACAATGCGCAGCAAGTGCAAGATATTTGCAGCTTAGGCATTAACTGCTTCCGCGTATTAATGATGTACTTAAAGCCGGTTTTACCGAAGACGGCTGAAGCTTCAGAGACCTTTTTAAAATCGACGCTTGACTGGCCTGAAACCATAGAGTTTTTAGGCGCGCACGAGATCAACAAATTCAAGCCATTGATGACGCGCATTGAAAGCAAAAAAGTAGACGCGATGATAGAGGCCAGCAAAGAAGCCATGTCTGCAGCCGAGCCTAAGCCCGAAAAATCCAGCGAAGGTTCTTGGCTAGCTAAAGAGCCCGTCGCGGATGAAATTGAGTTTGATGATTTTGCCAAAGTGGACCTGCGTATTGCTTTAATTGTTAACGCTGAACATGTGGAAGGCGCCAACAAATTATTGCGTTTAACATTGGACCTTGGCGGTGAAACTAAAAATGTATTTGCTGGAATCAAAAGCGCTTACAACCCAGAAGATTTAATTGGCAAGCACACGGTCATGGTTGCCAACCTTAAAGCCCGAAAAATGAAATTCGGCATGTCCGAAGGCATGGTGCTGGCCGCTGGCCCCGGCAAAAAAGAGATTTATATTTTAGAGCCGAATGAAGGCGCACAGCCTGGCATGCGTGTTATGTAGGTATTACCTGCATAACTATTTATACCTGTTAGCTAAAGCCTAGCGAATTACAAACGATTAACTAAACCTTTTAAACACAGCGAGTTGAAATAATACGATGACGGAATTTGCCGTTATTTTACTAAGCGCCGTATTGGTGAATAATTTTGTACTGGTCCAGTTTCTTGGGCTCTGTCCGTTTATGGGCGTATCAAACAAAATCGAAACCGCGATTGGCATGGGCGCAGCCACCACATTTGTTCTCACCTTAGCTTCTATCTGTAGCTATATGGTTTACGCGTGGGTATTGGTGCCATTGGGCCTTACCTATTTAAAAACCATCGCGTTTATTTTGGTGATCGCTGCGGTTGTTCAGTTCGCGAAGATGTTTATCGAAAAAACCAGCCCGTTACTGTATCGCGTGCTGGGTGTTTTTCTGCCGCTCATTACCACCAACTGTGCGGTATTGGGTGTGGCCTTGCAAAACACGAACAAAGCTCACAACTTTTTTGAATCGGCGCTTTATGGCTTCGGCGCTGCGCTGGGCTTTACCTTGGTATTAATATTCTTTTCCGCGATGCGCGAACGCTTGTCCGCCGCCGATGTGCCTACGCCTTTTAAAGGCGCTGCAATCGGTATGATTACCGCAGGATTAATGTCGTTGGCATTTATGGGATTTGCGGGACTGGTATAGATGATAACCTTACTTTTAGAATATCCATTTCTTTCAGCTTTATTAGCGCTGGGTTCTTTAGCCGCCGTATTCGGTGCTGTGCTCGGCTTTGCTGCAATTAAGTTCAAAGTCGAAGGCGATCCTCTGGTTGCTCAGATCGACGAACTTTTACCACAAACACAATGTGGCCAGTGCGGTCACCCCGGCTGTAAACCTTATGCGCAAGCTATTGCCAAAGGCGAGCCGATTAACAAATGCCCACCCGGTGGTCACGCAACGATTAATGCCCTCGCCAGTTTATTGGATGTAGAAGCTCCGCCGCTGGATGAAGAGCATGGGGAAGAATCCGAAGTAAAGACGGTCGCTTACATTATTGAAGAAGATTGTATCGGCTGTACCAAGTGTATTCAGGCTTGTCCTATCGATGCCATTTTGGGTGCGGCTAAGCAAATGCACACCGTTATTGTTGATGAGTGCACGGGCTGTGATTTATGTTTGGACCCCTGCCCCGTCGATTGTATTGAGATGATACCCCTCGACCACGGTGTATCCGGCTGGAAATGGGATTTGCCCAACCCCGTTCAGTTGATCGCCACAGACAGAAAAGAGCCAAACCCCATTCAAACAGAAAATCAAGATGCGGAGAACGCCGCATGAGAAAAATTTGGGATATACCCGGTGGCGTTCACCCAGCAGAAAATAAGTCGCAATCGAATCAACGTCCGATTGCCGACATTGCACTACCCAAAGAAATTGTTCTACCGCTAAACCAACACATTGGTGCGGAAGCAATTCCTTGCGTCAACGTCGGCGACCACGTATTGAAAGGTCAACGTATTGCTGAGGCTCAAGGTTTTGTCAGTGCGCCGATACATGCTTCGTCTTCTGGTGAAGTGATCGCGATTGAAGACCGTGCTATTCCTCATCCTTCAGGCTTAAGTGCAACAAGCATCGTTATCGCTCTAGACGGTAAAGACGAGTGGTGCGAACTGCAGACCTGTGAAGATTATTCCGAAATCAAAAAACACGATCTGATTCAACTTATCCGTAACGCGGGTATTGCCGGTATGGGCGGCGCGGGTTTTCCGACCTCGGTCAAACTGAGCCCACGTGCCGACCATGTTATTCATACCTTGATTTTAAACGGTACCGAGTGCGAACCCTACATTACGTCTGATGATGTCTTTATGCGCGAATCCGCAGAAGATATCATCGCCGGAGCACTTTTGTTGGCCCAAGTATTGGGCAACCCCGAAACGATTTTAATCGGCATAGAAGACAATAAACCCGAAGCCATTGCGAGCATGCAAAAAGCGGCAGAAGGCAGTCGAGTAGAAGTTGTTTCTTTCCCCACGAAGTATCCTTCTGGTGGCGAGAAACAACTCATACAAATTCTCACGGGCGAAGAAGTCCCCAGCGGAAAGATTCCCGCTGAGCTTGGCATTGTGCTCCAAAATATCGCCACGGCTGCAGCCGCTTATCGCGCGATAAGATTTGGCGAGCCTTTAATTAAGCGCATCACGACGGTTGTCGGTGAATCTTTAGACGTCCAACAAAACATTAACGTGTTGATCGGCACTCCCATTGCCCATGTACTCGCAGAGCATGGCTTCCAGGTAGCGCAAAGTGCGCGCCTGATTATTGGTGGCCCGATGATGGGACACGCAATGGAACACAGTGACATTCCGGTGATTAAAACCACCAACTGTATTCTGGCTCCCAGCCACGCTGAAATGCCAGAACAGCCTCAGGCCCAGCCCTGTATTCGCTGCGGCATGTGTGCAGAAGCC
Organism: Agarilytica sp.; assembly: GCA_033852175.1. Classification (GTDB taxonomy): domain Bacteria; phylum Pseudomonadota; class Gammaproteobacteria; order Pseudomonadales; family Cellvibrionaceae; genus Agarilytica. The sequence goes on along the minus strand of JAWSUY010000018.1, from coordinate 17,606 downwards.
TGCCCAGCCAGTTTGTTGCCCCAACAGTTATTTTGGTTTTCACAATCGGAAGACGTCGACAAGCTACATTCGCACAATCTTTTTGATTGTATCGAGTGCGGCGCCTGTTCTTTTGTTTGCCCCAGCAACATTCCACTCGTGCAATATTACCGCGCATCAAAAGGCATGATCCGGCAGCATGACAGTGAGAAGCTGAAATCCGATCGTTCACGCGAGCGTTTCGAATTCCGACGCGAACGCTTAGACAAAGCAGAAGCAGAAAAAGAAGCCAAACGCGCAGCACGTAAAAAAGCCGCCGAAGCCGCGAAGAAAAAGCTAGCTGAAAAAGCAGCCGCAGGTGAAGAAGCACCGGCCCCAGTCGCACCAAAAGCGAAAGCCAAGGTTATTGACCCGGCTACACAATTGAAAAAAATCGAACGTGCAGTGTCTAGCGCGCAAAGCCGTGTTGAACGTGCGACAACTCAGCTCAATACCGCAAAAGAAGAAAACGAAGCCTCACGCGTCGAATCTTTAGAAGCCAGACTCAAACAGGCTGAATTGAATTTATCCGATGCGAAAACAAAATTGGCTCAGCATGACTCGACAGCCCCAGTGGGAGACCCCGCTCCGGCAGGCACACCTGACGCTACGAGCACGGCAGCTTCTGTAATAAAAGAAAAGATTGCGATGTCCCCACGGGACAAGCAAGAAAAGACAATCGCTACGATCAAAAAGCGTATCGCAACGGCGGAGCAGAAATATGCCGAAGCCAAAGAAAGTGGCTCAGTAACGGCCGACGCCCTTCAAAACGGTATCGAAAAGCTGAAAGCTAAATTAACGACAGCTGAAAGCGAATTGGCCACACTGCCATCGTCAGAAACTGCAACGGCTCAAAGCCAGCCCGACGCGACGGTATCTGCCGCAGACGCCGCTATCGCGAAGGCGCAAGCGAAGGCCGCCGAGCTGGCCAGCATGAGCGACGAAGAAAAAGCAAAAGCCCAAATCGAGTCGTTAAAGTCTCGCTTAGCGAAAGCAAAAACACGCTTAGAAAAAGCCGAAGCCGAAAACAATGAAAACGTCGAGGCTTTTAGGACAGGAATGGAAAAGCTTGAACAGAAGCTGCAAGAGAAACTACAAGAGGTGAATTCCTAATGGCATTTTTACATGCGAGCTCACCTCATACCCATGCGCGCTCGACAGGCAGCACCAGTAACGTTATGCGTACCGTCACTTTGGCTTGCTTGCCGGGTATTGTTGCTCTCACGGTATTCTTTGGCTTTGGCAGTCTCGTCAATATCACACTGTGCGTCATATTCTGCCTCGGCTTTGAAGCCGCCAGTATGGCTCTTCGTAAACGTGAAATTAAGTTTTACCTGAACGATTTCAGTGCAGTCGTCACGGCAATTTTATTAGGCATTGCCCTACCGCCATTTGCACCCTGGTGGCTAATGCTGACGGGTTGTTTCTTTGCCATTGTTGTGGCCAAACAATTGTACGGCGGTTTAGGCTTTAATCCGTTTAACCCAGCCATGGTGGCTTATGTTGTTTTGCTCATCTCTTTCCCTTTGGAAATGACACAATGGTTAAGCGCAAGCGTCAGTTTGACCGAGCTGGTTCCATTTAGTGATGGCATACAGCAAGTATTCCTCGGCTCCCCGCTCTCGCAAATAGATGGCTACACAGCCGCGACGCCACTGGATGTATTAAAGCAAAATATATCATTACCAATGGATTCGCTTTATCAAGGCAACCCTACCTTTTCTTCTGCACGCTATGCTGGTTTAGGCTGGGAATGGGTCAATATCGGCTTCTTGGCCGGTGGCATATTCCTCCTCAGTAAAAAGATCTTTACCTGGCATGCGCCGGTAGCGATGCTGGTTAGCCTCACGGTCTTGTCTGGTCTGTTTTATGACGGCGGCAGTTCTACCAGCAGCGGCTCTCCACTGTTTCACTTATTGTCTGGCGGCACCATGCTTGGTGCATTTTTTATCGTCACTGATCCCGTTACTTCAGCTGTAAGCACCAAAGGCCGTTTGATTTATGGGGCTGCAATAGGGGCGCTGATCTTTATTATTCGCACATGGGGTAATTACCCAGACGCGGTCGCATTTGCGGTTTTGCTGATGAACTTCGCAGCGCCGTTTATTGATTACTACACATTGCCTCGCACCTATGGCCATAAAAAAGCCAACAGCGGTCGCATCAATAATTCTTAAAGGGCAGAGACGTGTTAGGAAAATCGATCAGTAAAAACAGTTTAATACTCGGCACTTTTGCCATTGTCACTGCCGGCGTATTGGCCGTGACCTTTTTGGCAACACGGGACAGAATCGCCGCAGAAGAAAAACGAGCAGCGCAAAAAGCCCTCACCGAAATTATTCCGCAAAGCCGCCACGATAACGACATGCTCGAAGACGTTTGGGTAATACCTGAATCGCAACTGGCAGAGCTCGGCTTGGCAAGCCCCAGCTCAATACACATTGCCCGACAGTCAGAACAAAACATTGCGGTAGTCATCCCAAGCATCGCACCCGATGGCTACAGCGGTGATATCAAACTGATTACAGGGATTAACATCGACGGCAGCGTGGCGGGTGTGCGAGTGCTCAGCCATAAAGAAACACCGGGCCTTGGTGATAAAGTCGACCTCAACAAGCACACGTGGATTCTCGGGTTTAATGATACAAGTTTAAACGCGCCTGAAACCGACGATTGGAAAGTTAAAAAAGACGGCGGTCATTTTGACCAATTTACCGGGGCGACCATTACGCCCAGAGCCGTCGTCAAACGCGTGAAGCAAACACTGGAGTATTTCAACGCTCACAAAGCTGAAATACTGGGAAACACTGATGAGTCAATTTAAAGAAATAAGCGTTAACGGCTTATGGAAAAGTAATCCAGCACTGGTACAGCTATTAGGCTTATGCCCGCTGCTTGCGGTAACGGGTTCTGTCGTGAACGCACTGGGCTTAGGCTTGGCGACGATGCTGGTATTGGTTGGTTCCAACGTTGCCGTATCGCTTATCCGTAACACGGTTAACGAAGCGATTAAGCTACCCGCCTTCGTTATGATCATCGCTTCGTTTACCACCTGTACCGAATTATTGATGCAGGCTTTTACCTACGAACTTTATCAAATACTCGGTATTTTTATCCCCTTGATCGTGACCAACTGCGTCATCCTCGGACGCGCTGATGCCTTTGCTTGTAAAAACAAATTACTTCCCTCTGCTCTCGACGGTTTTATGATGAGCCTTGGTTTTATGCTTGTTCTTCTTGCTATCGGCGGCATACGCGAAATTATTGGCAGCGGTACTTTACTATCAAATATGCACCTTATCTTTGGTGAAAGCGCCCGCGCTTGGGAATGGAAGTTATTCGGTGAAAACTATAAAGGCTTTTTAGTCGCGGTATTACCACCTGGTGCGTTTTTAGTTGCAGGGCTTTTGATTGCGATTAAAAATATTATTGATGCTGAAATATTGCGTCGTGAGAAGGCGCTTTCGGATAAGCCGGTTAAGGGCTCTAAGCGGGTTCGAACTACTGGACAGGTTGCTTAGGGGGGCTCTAACGGGGAATGAAGTGGTAGTACTTTGTTCCTTAATAGCCAATAAAAGTAATTTCTTTACAATGCGCAATATCCAAAGAAGATCTCGCTTTCCCATGGGTAACACCCTCAACAATATTGAGCGAAACAACTTCCGTAACTTCACCTGAATACATTGCAGTTACGGAAACATAGGCATCAAAACCTTCATCATTCTCATAACTGTGTGGTCTCACAAGGCAAGAAACAGAAACACCTCTGCTTGGCATAAACTCTAGAGCCTTATTTAAAATTTCAAGATTTTCTTCCTGAGAGCGAATGGTCTTAACGACTGGTGCAACACCCGCAACACTCGTCACCCTAAAACTAACAAACCCTATTATTCCCCCTCCTGCACTCTGCACCTTGGCTCTTTTATCATCACCAGCTTCCAACTCAAAAAACACTTCACCAAGATTGGAATAAATAAACAAGTATTTAGACCCGACATTTATAGAACCATTAGTCTCGCAAACATAGAACTCCCCCTCCCAATCAGGCTTCGAATCGCCTTCCAAATCAGGATCAAGACAGAGAGGGTCACCTACCCAGGCCTGAGCAGTAACTCTTTTGAGCGGGTTACAATTTCGGCCCTTTTTGATCTCTTTAGGCCTTGATGACGTCCCTATAATTTCAGCGCTCATGAGGGGGTATGGTTTATTCGGGCATAAGTGCGCGGCCAAATCGCCAGGGTTACCCATACCTTCTGCGTACATCGCACCTTGCGGAACCACATACAACAACGCCCCTTTATCACAAGTCGTATTCGCTGAAGTAATATCGGCACCACACCTGCCATATTGATCCGCATATAACGAGACGGAACCCATATAAATAAAGAGTCCAAAAACAGCTCTTAACGCAACCTTCATGCTTACTCGCCGATGTACCGTTTATTTATATTATAGCAGGCCTCATTCTATTGCTTTCGGCCCAGGTCAACCTGCCAGCCATTAATCTTTTTAATGATCCTGACGCGTCCAGTACTCTTATATTTTCTGGCCAATTGCTGGATATTATTCTGGACTGTTTTTATTGGACTATTTACGAGACGCATGGAGGGAAACCTACAGTGCCAATGTTTTTCAACATCAGCAACAGGCGCATCAAAAAGATACCTTTGAAACCAAAATAAATAGGCACTAATAATGTAATTGATTTTTAAGTTGCTGGGAGATATTAAGAACTCTGTCATTTTACAGACAGATCCAACACCCTCATATAAAAACACAGGAAGCAATAGCCCGACAATCGCCTTAAATTGGAGGGTATATTCTATAGGGTCAGGTTCGATTGAAGGTCTGAAATTGAATATGCATATGGTTTTGACACACCTTCAATCAGGCTCCTGCAGGTTAAAATCACTTCCATTTTTACTATTAGCGTTTACTCGCTCCATCCCTCACAACGCGTCGATTATTTTTAAAGAAAAAATCCGTCACATATGCTTGATAGTCAATATGCGTGTGATCGAAATTTACGCCACCACCTGAACTTCCAGCCCCGCCAGACCAAGCATGCCCCAAGCCCTTAACCATAATACTTGAGGCTCTAGGACCACTCCTATCACAATACGTTTTAAGAACGCTGCCCTCGAAAAGATCAGCGGTATTCTTCCCTCCACTACAATCTCGAATGAGCGTACTTTCTCCGTAGGTAGTCGCCATAATATCGGACACCCTCTCACACCAAAGAGGCGAAACCCTCACATCAAGTGATCCGCAAATCGTACTGTGTATTTGTGAACTCAACCAAGGCTGAGCTTTAGCCCCTTCTTTATTCGATAAAGCCCTACAATTACTGACCCCTTCAAAAACAAGCATATTGACCTTATCAATGACGGCCCCGTCAGCACCCGGTGGCGTACCCGCACTCACTCCAGCGCCCGCAAAGACCTCTGGAGCTAAACAGGCCAGGCTGGACACCATGGCACCGCCAGAAGATATGCCTGTTATATATACCTGAGCCGGATCAATATTTAGTTTTGAGTCTTCCAATAAACCCTCCACCAAATCCAACAAGTACTTTGCATCACTGCTCGTGCGGCTCATTCCCAGCCCCACCATAAAATTCCAACAACCAAGCTTGCCATACTTTCCTTCTCCAGAAGATTCCGGTAAAGCTACTACCATGCCGTAACGTTCAGCCACAGCCGACCAGTTTGTGCCCTCATGAAACAACTCATTGGTTTGCCTGCATCCATGTAAACTCACCATCAATGCGCGCTTGCCGGCCAGTACAGGAGGCGTTGACGGCACGTACAGAATCGTACTTAGCTTACCGCCAATGACAACTTCAGGCTGCCACGCTGCTAAAACTGGCCACGGAGTCCACGAACAGATGAGCAGTAGAAAGATAAAATATAAAGTTTTCTTCATTGAGGGGCCCTGGGGTATGGCTAACGAATGACTGAAGCGGGATAACATTAGTGTAGCGCTATATGCAGAACCACACTTACGAGGTCAACATATGCCACAAATTTGAATGGCTCAGACTCGATTGAAAAACAAAGACAGGAAGAAATTGATGCTTTCAGAAGCTTCAATCGAGTCCGACCTACTGAAATACCTATAGACAACAAGCAAAAAAAAGCCCCGCTAAAAAGCGGGGCTTGAAGATTTATTTTGGTTTGTTAGAGCGTCTTATGGACAGCTACCAACACTCCAATGTGAACCATTTGAGCTGCTTAGAGTTGTTTTACCCCAAGTTGATCCAGCCATTGAATCACCACTTCCATTAGCTTTGTATGCTGGTGACCAGTAGCTACCAGTGCTTTTCGCACGTCCACCCGTCTTATGGTAGTAGTTGTAAGCCGTTACATCAGTACAGTTGTCAGGAACTGGAGTAGGCGTTGGTACTGGTGTCGCTGTTGGCGTTGGTACTGGAGTCGCTGTTGGCGTCGGTACAGGCGTCGCAGTCGGCTCTGGAGTAGTAGTCGGTACTGGCGTTGCTGTTGGCGCTGGTGTAGCCGTTGGCACTGGCGTTGCTGTCGGAGTAGGAGTTGGTGTTGCAATCACTACTCGACGGTTGTTCTCAAAGAAGAACTTAGATACAAACGCTGGGTAATCAACAGTGTTGTGATCTGTGTAACCACCACCTGAACCACTACCTGCTGGCCATGCGTGACCTAGACCGTTAACCATAAGCATCGAAACGCGCTTACCTTGACTGTCACTCCAAGTGGTTTCAGTACCGCCACCAGAGATTGAGTTAGTACCACTATCTTTGTTTACGCCGTATACGATAGCCATCGCGCCCGCATCTACTTCTGCATAAGCTTGACCAACTGTGTAATCAGACTTGCCGTGAACAACTGAAGTCAACTGGGTTTCAAATGAACTGTCAGACTTAGAGAAACCAGTACAACGTGTTGCTACAGAACTCTTAGTTGTGCCGCTAGGTACGCTGCCGATTTGACCTGATGAAGTTCCCAATGCTGGCCCAGCGTTGATGCCAATACCTGCGAAGATGTCAGGAGCAACACAGCCCATTACGAATGCTTCACCACCACCTGAAGATAGTCCAGAGATGTAAACCTGATCAGGATCGATGTTAAGGCTAGCGTTAGCCATCAAGCTGTTCGCAAGATCAATCAAGTTGTCGTCATGCTTAGAAGGATTAGAACCGCTATGGCTTGTACCGTAGTAATCCCAACAAGAAGCGATCACACCACCATTAGGCGCCATAGGAGCAGCGACAACCATACCGTATTGGTCAGCTTCGTTAGTCCAGCCCCAGTTATCTCGAACAACTTCGTTCGCTTGAGCGCAACCATGGAGGCTGATCATCAATGCACGTTTGCCGTTAAGCGTTGTTGAAGTAGGCGTGTAAAGGTGAAGCTCCATACCGTCTTGATTAGCAGTTTTTGTCCAAGCACCTGGCGTTACAGGGCCAGGAGTTGGCGTTGGATTAGTAGTACCGCCGTCGTCGTCATTATTGTTGCCGCCGTTATTACCATTTCCAGCGTTAAGATCAGTATCAGTCCAACCGCCAGACTCTAATTGCCACAAGGTGAAAGCGTTCACGTAGCCGTGCTCGCCGCCCATTGCAATGTACTCGTTCACATCCAATCGACCAGAGTTATAGTGGTCCGTCGCTGTACCCGAAACGCTAGGAGCAACATACTCAGGAGCAGTCGTTGTAAAGTCGATAGAAGCTGAAGCTGCAGACTCGTTACCACAGTTATCGACCGCTTTAGCGTAAACACTGTAAGCAGTAGAAGTGTTCAAGCCCGATACAGTGATCGTCGTAGAACGTGCAACTGAAGGTGTAAGTTCTGCACCGCTAGTGCGGAAGATTTTATAACCCTGAAGATCCGCTTCGCCGTTAGCGTTAACATTTAGCTGAGCGTAGTTATCATGAACATCAGAAGCTGCAAGACCAGTAGGAGCAGCAGGAGCAGTCGTATCACTTCCACATTCTGGTCCAGCTACAGTGCCAGTGATTTCTTCAAAGAATTCCCACATGTGCTCAACAGCGTTAGGGCCGTCTGAATCGTTAGACCAAACAGTCATATCGTCATCGCCGCCAGTCCAGTAGTGTCCTTTACCGTATGTTGCTGTACGACCTGGGCCACCCGAGTACAACATAGTACGAACAACTGGAGTACCGTCTGCGCCGTTATAGGTTTTCAAACTACAGCTCACGCCGCCTTTGGTACAGCTAGTCGTATCGTCTACACCGAGGTCATTTGCCCAAACGGTTAGTTGTGAGTCACGAATCAACTCCATTGCGCGCGGCAATACAGTTGTGTCGTTAGAAGATTGAACCACAAGCATTGGCACTGCACGATCGTAATCGAGTTCAGCATTAAGCTTGGTCACGTGATGAGAAAGTGTGCTGAATTGGTCAGCTGTTACAGAAGATGAACCATCTCCGTAAGGTAAGCCCGCTACAGGGGCTGCTGCGGCCCAGTACTCGTTATGAGCAACGGCTTCTGCAACAACCATTGCACCACCACTGGAGATACCTGTTAGGAAGCGGCGATCAACATCAATATTGTATTGCCCTTCAATTTTGCGTGCGATTTGATAAATATCATCAACTTCGCCGCCTTTACCTTCTTCAACGTGTTTAGGGAACCAGTAGCCCCAGCAGTCGTCACTGCGCATTTCCTGAAACCGTCCTACATAAGGAAGAACAAGGATCACATTGTTTTGGTCTGCAAGAACATCTAAGTTCCATGCATTAAGAGCGTCTTGGTTATTCATAACACAGCCGTGTAAGGCCATGATCATCGGAACAGGAGTAGAACCATCATAAGATTGAGGAACGTAAACAAGGTAATCGCGTTTGATTCCACCAGAACCCGTGTAGCTGCCAGTATCGACATCACCGGAACCAGTCATTCTGGCTGCAGCAGTAGCTGTAACAGCTGACATGATGCCTGCGATTGTTAGTACGGCTGCCGCAAGTGGCTTCCTATACTTAGATTTAAATAAGTTCATACTTTTGCTCCGTAGCGAGTCTGGCCTAGAAAAAACAAATTTCCTTTGTTTTACTTCCGACCAAACTTATATTTTTTTATAATTGGATTGGTAAAATTCTTATCTACTTAACCGTCTCTTAATTCTTCTAAAACACCTAAGATTTGAGACCATTCATCAACGAACGAGCTCGAGTCTAATCTAGAGTTGCGCGCCAAAAGTACTGTACCAATGGGTTATTGACTTAAAAATTGAACCTGATACAGAAAACACCTTTTAATTTCTTTTGGTTCTAGATGAGCGTAAATTCATGCAAACATCTTCTTAAAAGGGGTTGTTTAGTTCACATTTTAGCCATAAGCAATACGATTGGACCGATCATTAGTCTCTAATAAAGAGTGACGCAGTTCACACATCCGATGTTGCAGTGCATTATGCCGCGTCAATAGAATGATTTTTCTTATAAAAAATCGATATCGGTAAGATCGGTTATTAGAATTTACAAATCTATCTAACCCTCGAATACTTAGAACCAAAACCCGTCAAAATCACACAAAAACTCGCAGTAAAAAGTGAAGGTTTTCAATGGGGTCAGACTCGATTGAAACCTCAGAAATCATCAGTTTGTACCAGTATTTGTTTTCAATCGAGTCTGACCCCATTGAAAAAATAACAGGCAAAAAAAAGCCCCGCTAAAAAGCGGGGCTTGGTGCTTTAGTAGGTTTTCCTAAGAGATATTAAGGACAGGCCCCAACACTCCAATATGAACCATTTGTAGTACTTAGAGTTGTTTGACCCCAAGTTGATCCAGACATTGAATCACCACTTCCGTTGGCTTTATATGCTGGTGACCAGTAGCTGCCAGAACTAGTCGCTCGTCCGCCAGTCTTGTGATAGTAGTTTGCAGCCGTTACATCCGTACAGTTATCAGGTACCGGAGTAGGCGTTGGTGTAATTACTGGAGTTGGTGTTGGTGTAGCCGTTACAACTGGGGTAGGTGTTGGCGTTCCTGGGTTAGGAGTTGGCGTAGGAGTAGCCGTCACTACCGGTGTTGGAGTAGGCGTTGAGATCACGACTCGGCGGTTGTTCTCAAAGAAGAACTTAGAAACAAACGCTGGGTAATCAACAGAAGCGTGATCCGTGTAACCACCACCTGAACCGCTACCTGCTGGCCATGCGTGGCCTAGACCGTTAACCATAAGCATTGAAACTCGCTTGCCTTGGCTATCACTCCAAGTGGTTTCAGTACCACCACCAGAAACAGAGTTAGTGCCACTATCCTTACTTACGTCGTATACGATAGCCATTGCGCCAGCATCAATTTCCGCATAGTCCTGACCAACTGTGTAGTCAGACTTACCGTGAACAACTGAAGTTAACTGCGTTTCAAACTCGCTGTCCGCGTTAGAGAAACCAGTACAGCGTGTCGCAACAGAACTTTTGGTCGTTCCGCTAGGTGCTGAGCTGATTTGGCCTGATGAAGTACCCAGTGCTGGACCCGCGTTAATACCGATACCTGCGAAAATGTCTGGAGCCAAACAACCCATTACGAATGTTTGACCGCCACCTGAAGACAGACCAGAGATATAAACCTGAGCCGGATCGATATTAAGGCTAGAGTTCGCCATCAAGCTGTTCGCAAGATCAATCAAGTTATCGTCGTGACGACCTGGGTTAGAAGCACTGTGATTATTATCATAGTAATCCCAACAGGAAGCGATCACACCACCATTTGGTGCCATAGGAGCAGCGACAACCATACCGTATTGGTCAGCTTCGTTAGTCCAGCCCCAGTTATCACGAACAACTTCGTTTGCTTGAGCACAACCATGAAGGCTGATCATCAATGCGCGCTTGCCGTTAAGCGTAGTTGAGGTGGGCGTATAAAGATGAAGCTCCATACCGTCTTGGTTAGCAGTCGTTGTCCATGCGCCAGGAGTTACAGGGCCAGGGGTCGGAGTCGGGTTAGTACCGCCACCGCCGCCACCGCCAGAACCACCACCGTTGCCAGCGTTAAGGTCCGTATCAGTCCAGCCACCAGACTCCAGTTCCCATAAAGTGAAAGGAGTTGTGTATCCGTGCTCACCACCCATTGCGATGTACTCGTTTACATCCAATCGGCCAGAGTTATAGTGCTCAGTCGCTGTTGCAGAAATGCTTGGCGCAACATACTCAGGAGCAGTCGTCGTGAAGTCGATAGAAGCTGAAGATGCAGACTCATTCCCACAGTTATCTACCGCTTTAGCGTAAACACTGTATGTAGTAGAAGTACTCAAGCCCGATACAGTGATCGTCGTCGTACGTGCAACGGAAGGCGTAAGTTCTGCACCGCTGGTACGGAAGATTTTATAGCCTTGAAGATCAGCTTCGCCGTTAGCGTTAACACTTAACTGCGCATAGTTATCATGAACATCTGAAGCTGCAAGACCAGTAGGTGCTGCAGGAGCAGTCGTATCGCTTGCACACTCAGGGCCAGCGACAGTGCCAGTAATTTCTTCAAAGAAATCCCACATATGCTCAACAGCGTTAGGGCCATCTGAATCGTTAGACCAAACACTCAAATCGTCGTCACCGCCAGTCCAGTAATGTCCTTGACCGTAAGTTGCTGAACGACCAGCACCGCCGGCATACAACATTGTACGAACGACCGGTGTACCGTCTGGACCGTTATAAGTTTTTAAGGTACAGCTCACACCGCCTTTGGTACAGCTTGTAGAATCGTCTGCACTAAGATCGCCGTTTGCCCACACGGTTAGTTGCGAGTCACGAATCAACTCCATCGCGCGAGGCATTACAGTTGTATCGTTAGAAGATTGAACCACTAGCATTGGAACCGCGCGGTTGTAATCAAGCTCGTCATTCAGTTTGCCAACGTGGAAAGATAAAGAGCTGAATTGGTCAGCAGTTACTGAAGATGAACCATCTCCGTAAGGTAAGCCAGCTGCAGGTGCGGCTGCGGCCCAGTACTCGTTATGCGCAACGGCTTCTGCAACCACCATCGCACCACCACTGGAAATACCCGTTAGGAAGCGGCGGTCAACATCAATATTGTATTGGCCTTCAATTTTCTTGGCGATTTGATAAATATCATCAACTTCACCGCCTTTGCCTTCTTGAACGTGTTTAGGGAACCAATAGCCCCAGCAGTCGTCACTGCGCATTTCTGTAAACCGTCCCACGTAAGGAAGAACGAGAATCACATTATTTTGATCTGCAAGAACATCTAAGTTCCAAGCATTGAGAGCATCTTGATTGTTCATAACACAGCCGTGTAGGGCCATGATCATGGGGACGGGAGTAGTACCATCATAAGACTGAGGAACATAAACAAGGTAATCGCGTTTGATATTGGCCGAGCCAGTGTAGCTACCGTTCACCACATCACCCGAACCGGTCATGATGGCGGCGGCTGAAGCTGTAACAGCTGACATAACGCCTGCAAGTGTTAATACAGCGGCCGCGAGTGGCTTCCTGTATTTGGATTTTAATAAGTTCATACGTTTGCTCCGTAGCGAGCCTGACCGTGATAAAACAAATTTCCTTTGATTTAAATCCGGCCAAACTTTATTTTTTTATAATTAGATTGGTAAAACTCTTATCGACTTAATCGTCTCGTCTAACATCCAAAATACTGAAGGTCTGAGACCGCCCTCCAATGAACGAGATAGACTGTAATCCACAGTTGCACGCAAAAAGTACTGTACCAAGAGTCTATTGACATAGTGATTAGCTGTGCTACGTGGGAACGTTTTTATTTGGTTTAGAGATATAAAAGGTGAAATCAATCTTAACTTCATCTTAAAAACCGCGACTTAGATCGCATTTCGAGCAATTTGAATACGATTAAATCGATCAGTTATAGCCAGTAAACCGTGACTCACGTCTCACATCCGATGCTGCGGTGCGTTATTTAACGCCACAAAAATGAATTTAAGAGACAATAACCGATACCAAACGATGCCTTTATGCCATTTTCTTTATGCCGCTAGACGCTCCAAAATAGCAAAAAACAGCCCCACAAAAACGTGAGGCTTCTGGTCGAGATCAACGTCGGAATTTCAGTATCACCCTATATAGAAAGCGCTGAATAAAACAGGAAAGAAGAAAAGGAAGAAGGATAAGCTACTCTAACAAAACGTCCTCTTCCTGAAATTTAAGCTCACAAGGTTTCGACGCTTCTTTTATTCGTTTATAAGCGCGCCTTCCCCTCTCACAACCTCCGACTCCTGAGGTCTCCGCTACAACGAATAATCTCGCCTCCATGACTCAAGACCATGGAAACGAGATAAGTTGAGACGCTCTACAGTCCGAGCAGTGCATGCATTCCCACGTAAAACGTGGGAACACTAATTAGTGCCTGCCTCCTTTTATGGACACCCCCCCATTGACCAATAACCACCACTGTAACTGTGTAAGGTGTTCAAACCCCAAGTCGATCCAGGCATGGAATCTCCACTACCATTAGCGACATAATTAGGCGACCAGTAATAACCCGAGCTCGTCGCCCGACCACCGACCTTGTGATAGTAATTAAACGCCGTCACATCATTACAATTAGGCAATGGCGTTGGTGTCGGAGTTGGTGTCGGAGTCGGTGGCAAAGTCGGTGTAGGAGTTGGCGTTGGCGGTACCGTCGCAGTTGGAACTGGCGTAGGCGTCGGTGGCACAGTTACCGTAGGAACGGGAGTAGGCGTTGGAGGAACAGTAGCCGTTGGCGTCGGTGTGGGGGTTGGAGTCGGCCCACCGAAATCTGCCCGACGGTTATTGTCGAACAAGAACCGCGTCAGAAACTCCGGGTAATCAATGGTTGAATGATTGGTATATGTACCACCACCCGAACCACTGCCTGCAGGCCAAGCATGACTTAAGCCACTTACCATAACTTTCGAAACCCGAACCCCGATACCGTCACTCCAAGTGGACTCCGTTCCACCGCCACTTACACTATTTGTTCCGCTGTCTTTATTCGCGCCATAGACATTTCCCATAGCCGCCGCGTCCACTTCGGCATAGGCCTGCCCCACAGTAAAGTCCGAAGTCCCATGAACCACCGATGTAATTTGCGTATCGAACGAACCATCATTACTCGAAAAGCTTTCACATCGACTCGCCACAGAACTGGCCGACGTACCGAAAGGCACTGAACCGATTTGGCCAGAAGAAGTGCCCAACGCAGGCCCAGCGTTAATCGACATACCCGCAAAGATATCCGGCATTAAACAACCCATGACAAAAGCCTGCCCACCACCTGAAGACAGGCCCGAGATATAGACCTGATCAACATCAATATTAAGGCTTGTATTGCCAATCATCGCATTAGCCAAGTCACGCAGGTTATCGTCGTGGCGACCGGGGCTAGTACTGCTGTGGTTCGTGCCGTAGTAATCCCAACACCCAATTAACACACCTCCATTCGGGGCCATCGGGGCAGCGACAACCATGCCGTAAGCCACAGCAGGATCTTCCCACTCCCAGCCGTCACGGACATTTTCATTCGATTGCGAACAACCGTGCAGAGTAATCATCAAGGCACGCTTACCGTTAGAAGTAACCGTATTGGGTAAGTAAGTATGTACTTGCATACCGGCTAAGCTAGAACTGGTAGACCAACTGCCAGATCCCGTATTACCGCCATTCTCACCTCCGGTGTTTCCCCCGTTATTACCCCCCGTGTTGCCGCCGGTATTACCGCCATTATTTCCGCCAGAACCGCCACCGGGATTCGTTTGCGACCAAGAGCCGTCTGAACCTTGATACAAGGTCACAACCGTCGTGTAACCGATAGAAGCACCCAAGGAAAGATAACCATTCAAGTCCAATCGGCCTGCAACATAGTGGTTCACCACCGTATCCGTAGCGCTCGGAGCGGAACCGCCACCACTTCCACCGCCAGCATCAGTTGTAAATGTAATCGAGCTAGACGCTGCTGATTCGTTTCCACAATTGTCTACCGCCACCGCGTAAACAGTAAACTCAGTTGAAGCAGCCAAACCTGAAACCGAAATACTGGTAGAAGAAACGGGAGATGACGTTAGGGCAGAGCCACCGCTCGTATAAACGTTATAACCCTGCAGATCCGCTTCACCGTTCGCGTTCACCACCAATTGAACCGAAGAAGAACCAACCGAGGTGGACGCTAAGCCCGTTGGTGCAGATGGAGGCGTCGTATCACTAGGATCTTCACATACCGCTCCACCCCCGCCAATTTCTTCAAAGAATTCCCACATATACTCAGCCGCACTGGGGCCTTCATTCGCCCATAAGTCAACACTCACATCGGTTCCGGGCCAGTAGTGGCCTTTACCGTACTGCGCCTGCTGATTAAATACGCCGTCGTATAAAAGGGTTTTAATCAACGGATCACCATTGGCATCGTTATACGTCGTGAGGGTGCAATTGATGCTCCCCGTCGAGCAGCTTTCGCTAGCATCCGCATTGAGGTCTGGCCCCCACACGGTCAATTGAGAATCGCGAATCAACTCCATCGCCAAGGGCTGAACCGTTGTATCGCCTGAAGACTGAATTAACAGCATCGGCATCGGACGGCTGTGATCCAGCTCTGCGTTAATCGCACTAACGTACTGACCCAGGGTGCGAAAATTTTCAGGATTAGACGTGACCGAATACTGCCAATCACCATAGGGAAGCGCAGCTACTGGTGCCGCCGCCGTCCAATACTCGCTATAGGCAATCGCTTCCGCCACGACCATCCCACCACCGCTCGACAAACCGGTAATAAAACGACGGCCCGGATCGATGTTGTACATCGACTCCACTTCTAAGGCCATGCCGTGCAAATCGTCAGCCTCACCACCGCCGCCTTCTTGCACATGCTTACTAAACCAGTATCCCCAACAATTAGTATTCCGTAACTCGGAAAAACTGGTCACAAATGGGAAAACAACAATCACATTGTGCTGGTCTGCGATTAAATCGAGGTTCCATAAATTACGTGCATCGTCATGATCCATTCGGCAGCCGTGCAAAGCAAAAATCATTGCGACTGGTGACGAGCCATCATAAGACTGAGGAACATATACGCTGTAGTCTCGCGATCGAGAACCACCATAGGTATAACTGGAAACTGCTCCAGAACCGGTCATCGTCTGTGCTGCGACATGCACAGCAGAAAGACAACTGAGGAATAGAATTAGAACGACGCTAATGGCCGTTTTGAATCTCACACTAATTGATTTCATAAATAAATCGCTCCGAAGCTTAACCCGAAGAACACCCAACTCTCGTTCTCAACAGGCTAAACATTAGTTATTGTCGTTTGATTTTCGAAACCTCCCGTACCGAACAACTTCGACCATTCTCTATGCGTGAAAAAACGTCGAGGCGCCTCCCTCAATGAAAGCGGCAGAAGTGTATGCACTTGGCAATCGCACAAACATTAGACTAATGCCGCGTTGACATTGAATCGTTCTCTGCTAGGTGCAAGGTGGTTTAGCTACGTTTAGGAATTGCGCAATTCGAGCATTATTAAAACAAGATCTAACAGAGGGGTAATACGGGTAAAACGCGCCGCAATAAAGCGCACTTTTAGAGACGAATAAAAATATTTACTTGGAATTCGGCGACATTACCGATTTTGCACTGCGGAATACAAGTGGTGTTACGTGTCAAAGAGCCTATAAATACCGAATAAAACCAGAGAACTATTAACGCCATATAAAAGCTTTAGGCGCAAGCACATCACCAAAGTAACGCGACAATCAACCAAACATTTTATATTTAAAATTTCCACGCCCTCCTAACCTCCACGTAGAAATACACACTTTATATAATGAATAAATCGCCACCTAAAACTTCCTAATTAAATATTCGACACTCGCCCACTATCCAGAACATCAAGTTCATGTGAAAAAATATGCATTCTCATTAAGAATAAAATAAAGAATAAAAACGAGAATCACGAGAGTAAAGCCAAAACAATAGAGACATATATGGACGATCCCGTTTCGTCAAGTAACGTAATCCAAAAACCTCAAAACAGGGAGGTTTATTAATTTACTTCAATGCACTCTAGTCTTTTGATCAACCATCTTTTTGATGTTAAGAAGGCGGTAACGAAGACATATATCCGGCGTCTACAAGGAAGGTGGTTAGCCACCTTCGCGCCCTAATGAGATCCGCACCTGACCGCCTAAAACACCCACTCAGCTTTAAAAGCTGTGTCTTGTACAGGCTCTTGCCAGGGCGGATTAACCGCTGTGTTCATCATGTTAATGGTTACCTTAATATAGAGTGGTAAAGCCGTGCCTAATGCATGGCTTTATAGGGTTCACGCCGCTGTAATAATATCCACGCGATCCTTGCCATACGAGCTGCCATAGCAACGCAGGATTTTTGGATACCTCTTCGAATAATCAATTGATTTGCCCATCGACTAAGTCTGTCGTCTTTATTTTTACAGCGGGAGATTGCGGCCCGTGCGCCGTGTATTAACTGCTTGCGAAGATAGCGATCGCCACGCTTAGTAATTCCAGAACTTTTAAACGATTCACCACTACTGGCTTGTCGTGGCGTTAGACCAAGCCAGACAGAAAACTCCCGGCCACTGTTAAATTGCTCGCCATACTTAATTGCGCTATATATTGCTGTTGCATTAA
>JAWSUY010000076.1:0-8058 GCA_033852175.1 Agarilytica sp. | reverse complement strand
ACACCAAATATGACTGAACAACGATATTCAGTCAGTTAAGCCCCTATCGCTTGGTACGGAAAAGCTTGACCACATCACACCCGTCACCCGTCACCCGTCACCCGTCACCCGTCACCCGTCACCCGTCACCCGTCACCCGTCACCGTCACCCGTCACCCGTCACCCGTCACCCGTTATCCATTCCCGATTTCAACCCCACATAACTTCATCCAGGCCAAAATTCCGGCGCTGCGATATTTCTGCTTATGAATAATAAAATAGAAATTTCGGCTAAAATCTTTCGATTCGACCTTCAGCGGAATTAACGAGCCACGCTCAAAAGCATTTTTTAACGTGATCTCAGAAAGGCAAGATACGCCCAAGTTATTTTCCACCGCGTGCTTAATCGCCTCGGTATGCTGAAGCTCTAAAGTGATGTTTAAATGCGGGGCGATTCCAGCCATGGCCCGGTCAAAGGTTTGTCGGGTGCCTGACCCCGGTTCCCGAAGAATCCACTCCGCTTCTAATAAGTCCTGTTCTGTAATGTGAGCTTTTTGCGCAAGTGGGTGATTCGGGTGGCAAAAGCACGCCAGCCGATCTTTCTTCCACGTAATAATATCCATATCCGGATGCTGAAATTCGCCCTCAATCAAGCCCAGATCAATATCAAAGTTCAGAATCTCCTGAGCGATTTTTTCCGTATTCGCGACCTTTAATTTCACCTGGGCATCCGTTGCCGATTTAACGTAAGTGTTAATTAGCTCCACACAGAGATAGTTCCCAATGGTTAGCGTTGCGCCGACCTTCAGCGTGCCCAGCGACTGATGCTGCATCAACTCATTCTCAAGCTCTAAGGCCTGAGCCAATACCGACTCCGCCTTTAAACGTACACGCTCTCCCAGCTCGTTGGTTTGTAAGCGCTTACCAATCCGGTCAAAAAGCTGAATGTCGAACTGGCTTTCCAAGTCTTTCAGCGCACCACTCGCCGCCGATTGAGACATAGAAAGACTTTCGGCAGCCTTGGTGATGTTCTTATAGTGAGCCGTCGCAAGAAAGATTTGTAGTTGGCGGAGTGTGTAGCGCATATCGTTTCCAAAAGGCTTAGGAGAAAATCAATCGAGTCTGCTCCCATTGATTTAAAAAGTATATCGGAAAAAGCGATGATTTATATCTAAAAAAACTGTTTTACCGTTTTAAAGGCAAAGAGTAAAGTTCTCCCCATCGCAAAGCCGCCAACGGTTTTGCCCTAAACGATTAAAACTCTGGAGAACAATTCGTGAGCTCACTACTGAAAGAACGCGTACTGGATGTACATCACTGGAACGACACGCTATTTAGCTTCACCACCACGCGTGATCCAGGTTTTCGCTTTCGTAATGGGCACTTCACCATGATGGGCCTTGCGCAAGAAGGGCGACCCCTATTGCGTGCCTACAGCATCACCAGCGCTAATTACGAAGACCGCCTCGAATTCTTCAGCATCAAAGTCCCAGATGGCCCCCTGACCTCACAGCTTCAGCACCTAAAGCCTGGTGATGAAGTGCTAGTGAACAGCAAATCGACCGGCA
Source organism: Agarilytica sp. (assembly GCA_033852175.1). Classification (GTDB taxonomy): domain Bacteria; phylum Pseudomonadota; class Gammaproteobacteria; order Pseudomonadales; family Cellvibrionaceae; genus Agarilytica. The sequence goes on along the minus strand of JAWSUY010000076.1, from coordinate 6,511 downwards.
CACTGGTAACCGACGCATTGCTGCCAGGTCGTAACCTATACCTGATCAGCACCGGTACAGGTTTAGCGCCTTTCATGAGCATCATTAAAGACCCAGAGGTCTATGAACTCTATGACAAAGTGATTTTGACCCACGGTGTGCGCTACGTTTCAGAGCTCGCCTACCGAGATATCATCGAAAACGAACTTCCCAACAACGAGTTTTTTGGAGAAGAGATTCGCAGCAAATTGCTTTACTACCCCACAGTAACCCGCGAGCCATTCAAAAACAGCGGCCGCCTAACCGACCTGCTTATGAGTGGCCGCCTAACCCGTGAACTGGGCTTAAACGACATCGACCCCGAGCACGACCGCTTTATGATTTGCGGCAGCCCCAGCATGCTCAAAGACACTTGCCAAATACTGGATGAGCGTGGTTTTACAGAAGCGCGGCGGGGCAATCAAGGGCACTACGTTATCGAGCGAGCCTTTGTAGAATCCTAAGAGCCAATGGGGTCAGCAGTGAGTCTGGCCCTATTAATGATGAGCCCATAGCTGGAATTTTACTGAGGCACAAGTGAGCCTGAGTTCGTTGATTCTAAGGTGATTTCGCGATCACCTCTCCCTCCTTGCAGCAGGCGATCGATGCCTGCTACCATTCCTATCGAATTTCACACCCGAATTTGTCAAAAACCAATAAAATAAGCGCCTATCATGTCCTCATTATTGTTTTACAAAAAGCCAATACCCCTCGAAAAAGTTAAGCACGTCAAACTAAAACTTAAGCAGCCACAAGACCTCAAGTTCGCCGAAAAGGCCAACTCAGTACCCGTAGCGGGCACTGAATTTTTTGCGTGTAGCCGTAGCCACCCGGTCATGTTTGTGAAAAACTCCGACGGAGGCTTCGTACCGATTGCCTTATTGTCCTTCGTTGCCGATGGCAATAACCTCGGTGACCACTGGGAAGGTGTATACATTCCCGCATTTGTTCGTCGTTACCCCTTCGTACTTGAAGCTGAAAAAGGCATCGTACTATTTGACGAAGAGTCACCACAGCTACAAGAAGAAGAGGGCGAGCGCCTCTTTAACGATGAAGGCGAAGCAACAGAAACACTAAGCAACATCGTCAAATTCCTCGATCACGTTGACCGTGGTTTCCGCGCGACCGAATCCTATGTGAAAGCACTTGTCGAAAAAGATCTGCTTCACCCCTGCAAAAACACCATTAAATTCACCGACAATACCCTCAAACTCGACAACCTTTATGTGGTTGATGAAAAAGAGTTTGTGGAAAAGCTGTCTGACGAAGAAGTTGTTGAGTGGTTCAAAAAAGGCTGGATCGCATGGACCTATGCACACCTTAATTCAGTAAGCTCCATCACCGAAGTTGTGAAGCGTCTTCCCAAAAAAGAAGCTGAGCCTGCATAAGGTTTTTTATGGCTGAATAGCCGTAAAGCAGAATTTATAAAGCCAGCTATATGCTGGCTTTTTTGTGTGAGTTTTCTATCGTGAGCTCTGGGTGGCTCAGCTATCAAAATGCCTAAGTTTTTAGAGTGTACTGGATTAGCGTCGCAGTAATCGTGATTTTGAGAAGAATGAAAGTGCCGCTCTCAATGTTGTTGTTTGTTGAGGTGGTTAGGTAGTGCGGTGATAGGACCTAATCAGGGCGGCCATCACATAATGCCCTGATGGAGCATTTTTAGGAGTCTTAAGGCGGAGTGGATGCCTAAGAGCCGTTACAAAACTTACGATGAAACTAAACGGGACACGCTTAAATACATTCGCCAGGATTATAGTTAGGCTAGGGGGCGCAACTACAATAATTACCTCACGCCATATATGACTGAGCAACGAAATTCAGTCAATTAAACCCCTATAGCTTGGTACGGAAATTCTTGCCCGCATCAAGTTTAAAGTTTTTAGATAAAAGTTAGAAATAAACACTAAATTTAAAAGGAATTTTTACATTTTATACTGGCGCATAAATGAAAAATAGTGCAAAATCCGGGCATTATTGATGTTAAGGACTTGTGCTGCAGAATGGAATCGTCCCTTCTATTGTATTTCCTAAGTTGATATTCAAAAAACAAAACAGCCTGTTAAGTTCGGTTTTTCGGCTGAAAATTGAGTGGCTAAATGCTTTGTTTAGGCGTTTGTGTACAGTAATTCAGCGATTGTGCGTGTTTTTCCCAGGGAGTGTGCGCGTTTATCACTAAATAATTTTAAAAGTATCTTACAAATCAATCGCTTAGCGATTATGTAAGTGGAGTTTCTGTGCGAGGTCGTGAGTGCATTCCCGCACGCGGGTTTTGCCTCGGAGAGGTTTTTTGTTTTGCATGAAAATTTCTTTTAAATCAACGGGTTTCATGTGTGTATTGGGTTTTGTAAATCTACTAAACACGCATGCGGCATAATAAAAATGTTAAATGCCCAGGAAGTTCAGATGCTGTCTGAGAGTTATATTAAAAAGAGACTTCCGGTATGGGAAGCATTATCCGATCTATTTTTAGATACAGAAGTAGATGAGATTGCTCACAAGTATATTGCTAGGGTGATTATCGAGTCTGGCTTCAAGCAAGAAGAAATCCATAACATTCTATGGAAAGAGGTATTTCCCGCAGTTGGTGACAATCTTCGGTGTGTTGCTGGCGAGTGGGCAGGCTTTGATTCTGAATGGTTAAAAGAAAGGATTTTATCTGTGATTCAGGAGCAACCCTCCTTATCAAGTTACGGAATAATATCAGTAGAAGCTGTTGTTGATATCACTAAAGAAGAGTGGTCAAAGGTTTGTAGCTACCTACCAAAAGATTTCAGTGAACGATTACTTTCAGCAAGCAGTGAAGTATCAGCCAATAGAAAATGGTGGCAATTATGGTAAAAGCACCTAACAAATTTAGGCAGCGGAACTGCAAAGCTACGTTTTGTTTTATTGTTCGTTTCGCTTCCGCTACACTACACAAAAAACAACTACGCTTCGCAGTCCGCTGCTAAAGGCGTTAGGCAGTGCTATGAAGATTACTCTTTCCTTAATATTTCTGATATTGCTAAGCTACGGAACGGAAAGTTCAAGTAATTCGATGGTTTTCGAACGAAATCCAGAAATTGTAAAGGAAGACGCGGGAAAATATTGTACAAAGGGGGCAGGTTACCGGGTGCTGCCACCGCTAGTGATAAAAGGCTCTGAGCTGATAGAGATATCTGTTTATGCCGCTAAAGATAAAGATCTTTTTTTGGAGTTTCATATTGCTTTGCCTACAGCAGATAACCCTCACATATCATTTTTTTGCATACCCAATGAATACGAAGAGCACACTCTAGTCGTGGTTCGGTACAAGGGAGAAGGAGTTTACTTTGGTAAGCAGTTTATTTTCGAGAATCTTAAGAGACTCTTGGTAAATAAAGTTCAATACATGGAAATGGTGAACTGAATGCCTAGCAATGCGGTCAATTTGACGGATTTTCCGTTGCTTGCTTATGCGCTTAACGCTACGCTAGCGCAACACAAGCAACTACAAGGCCGAAAATTACCGCGGCGTTAATATTCATCAAGTAAATTCATGTAGAGGAACTAAATGAAAAAATATGTAGCTATTGCAATGTTGGGGATGGTTCTTTCACCTTTAGTTAATGCCGCAGGTAATAGTGGCTGGCGGACGATAAAGCAAATTAAGATTGAGAGTGCGAACTTTATTACTATCTATCCAACAGTTGATTTTGAGAATCCTGATGAATGCGGCAAATCAAATATGGCAATGATAAAGTTTAGTGATCTATCGAAAGACGCTAAACTTTCAGTAGCGTTAGCCGCATATATGGGAGGAAAAAGAATTCAAACCTATATGGCTGGCTGTGAACCAACTCCGTGGAGCTACACTGTGCCGGTAGTATATAACCTTGTAATCGGAGACTAAACATTAACAATACGCACCACCGGACCTCCAAAAGCTTCGCTTTTTCCGGCCCGTGTGCTCTGCGTTATGAGTCTTAATATGAGAATCAGGTATCCATGAGTTCGAGCTTAGACAAAGTACTAACTTTTCAAGAGATGGAAGCCCTTGGTTATATCTGTGAAGACTTGGGCGATTTTTTGAATGCTCTAGAAAATGAAACTGGCAATGAAATAGAAGTCTGCGGCATGACGAACCTTAAAGCCCCGGACCCACGTATATATATGAAGCACAGAATGGATTTTGACTGGGTTACAGGCTATATCGATAATTGTAGCAATTTAAAGGATGACAGAATTAGGGCTGGTAAACTCAATCGGGTATATTGCGTGAAACATTTCTCGGCTGAAGTTCTATATGACTGGAAATCTAAAAATGACGCATAGTCCAACTCATAACAATACGCGGCTAGGGAGAGCCAAAAGCACTGGCAAAAAACGCCAGCACTTTTGGTTCCCCCAGCGCTAGGCGTTAAATAGAATGAACCTAGGAATAGTAATGAAAATATTTAAATGTATTGTTGTGACATTATCTGTCTTTCTTTCACTAAATGTCGTTGCAGGAACATATGTCGCTCTTGATTCCAATATTACTGAAGTGATCAATACAAATGGAAATTCTGCTGCATTTTCAGTAAAGGTAAGTGGTGGTACTGGGCCATGCGCAGGGAAAGCAATAACTTTTCCTGCAGCCGCTGCAGGTGACTATTCCAATGGAAGAAGCGAAATGCATAATAGGGCGTATTCTGCTGCTTTAACGGCGCTTACCACTGGCATGAAAGTTGATATTCATAATTATGTAAATGGGGATTGCTTAAACGCAGTTTTTATTCGCGTCAAAAAGTAATTTAACAAGGTTTTCAACGCTCGCCCTGCGGGCTAGACGGCCTAAACGCTGCTTCGCAGCAGGCCGCCCGTTAAAACGACGTTAGGGCTCAAAAATGCCATCGTATTCAGACATATACGTAATTTCGGAAAAGCGAGGAAGAAAAGACATTGAAGAATTTCTTAATGAATTTCTTCCGTGTAGGGACGAGACGGCTGATGAATATGAATTCCCACAGTACTCGGACGACCCAGATATTATATATAGTAAAGCTGATGACGCGCTGGCGAAATGTGTCACAGAGCAACAACTGGATTACCGGATATATTGGCGGGCGTTAGAAAATGCTAAGCCTGAGCACGCAATGGTATTCTTTTTAGAGGATGGCAATGTAATTTATGGGCTGTCTACCGATGACGCGTATCCTGAATATGCTGCTGAATTATTACTTAAAATGAAATCGTTTTTGGATAGCAGCTTGGGTTATATTGGTCATGAGGCATCTCCTGATGCGGAAAACTTAGAAGAATTTAAGGGGCAAATAAGTGTGCACCAGCCCTAACAAGCGGCTGCTTTTTACCGGTATTTGCTCCGGCCAAAAAACGGCCTACACAAATACCGGCAAAAGAGCCGGGCGTTAGTAGTCACTATGAAAATTAAATTTTTATCAATAATATCACTAATAATGAGTTTATTATATTATGCTCCATGGGTTGGTGAAGCTAGCAGAGTAAAGCTTGGTCCATATATAGTATCGTTTTTCTGGTTTTTCTGGTTTTTATTTGTTTGGCTATTAATGGTGTTTTATTTTTATCGTGCTTATAGTTTACGTAAAACAAAGCGTGCTGAAGGCTCATTCTTTTTAAGAAGTGGTTTTGTAATACTAGCTTCTTATGTAATTGTATTTGTTGGTATATTTAATGGTTATATGGTATCTGTTTGAAACTACTAACAAATTTGTCAACGTTCGCCCTTCGGGCTGGATCGCTAAAAGCGCTGCTTCGCAGCAACGCGACCCGTTACAAAGGCGTTAAAAGTACTATGCGTATTACATCTCTAGCCATAATAATATTCTTCGTCGCAGGGTGTGCTGTACAAGTGCCCTTTGAGGGTGGTGACGAGATTGCGTCAGAACTTATGATAGAAACTTGGAGTATGCCTGGCGAGCACTGGTCTTACCGAGAAGATGGGCATGGAGAATTCAATACATATATTGGTCATCCCCACTTTCCTTTTACTTACAAATATACGTGGACGATTAAAGATTCCGTACTGTACTTAGAGTACGGTGAAGATTACGAGGAAAAAAAGAAAAGCTATTTCTACCATATACTTGAGCTCAGGGAAGGACGGTTAGTATTAGTCCCAATACACGGTGGGCGCAAGCTAGTCCTCACCGTGCTCAATTTTTGACAAGTTTAGGCAGGCGACGCAAAAAATGCGCGCGCCAGCTAAAAGCGTTAGCAGTACGCAATAATTATACGAAGGAGTAGTTAATGAAATATATAATGGGAATAGTTTTAATAGAACAAAATTAACGGGATAGGCATGTTTACGTTGCAAAGCAATGCGTTAGAAAACCAAACTAGATAATCAATGAGGTATGCCTGAAGCTGTTAGGGAAAGTGATGTTTGTCGGAATAGTTTTATATAGTGGAACAGCAGTTTCTGAGACCGGGGAAGTGAGTGGAAAGGTTTTAAAGCTCCGTCAATATCAATACCTGTCGAATGTTGGCTGGGAGTAAGCGTTCATTCCCCGGC
>JAWSUY010000005.1:0-99918 GCA_033852175.1 Agarilytica sp. | reverse complement strand
ACAGTTTGACCGCAGCGAATGTTGTGAATACTTGGAATATTACGGCCAATAACGAAGGGGATGTAACCGGCATATCGACCTTTGTAAATGTTGAACGACTTATCGGCGGAGATGACGCGGATACATTTAGATTTGGTGATGGTGTAGTCGTTAATTTCGTCGATGGTCAATTTGGTAGCGATGTCATTGATGTGTCAGCTTATAGCAATGATTTGATATTTGATTTGACGGTAGGAATAGTGGGAAGTATCCCGGTTACTGATATTGAAACTGTGATCGCTAATAACGCACAAAACAATACTGTAGTTGGTGCGAATCAAGCTAACGCTTGGACCGTCTCAGGAATAAATAGTGGTGACCTAAATGGTCAATTATTTAGTGGTTTTGCCAATTTAACCGGTGGTACTGAGTCTGATGATTTTGAACTCGCTGGTGGGGTTGTGTCTGGGGTTATTAACGGCAGTTTAGGTGATGATAGGTTGACTGGTGATTACGTTGAAAATACTTTTGTTATTGACGGAGTAGATTCTGGATTGGCTACTGGAACGGGTGGCTTTGAATCTATCGAAAATCTGATAGGAAATGATTTGTCAGATACCTTCGTTGTTGCTGGTGGCTCTATCTCCGGGTTGATAGATGGTCGCGTTGGGAGCGATACGTTAGAGGGCGATAACACTAGTAATAATTGGTTCGTGACTGAGGCGAATACTGGGTCCGTCAATGGGGTTGCGCTATTTAATAATATCGAAAACCTTATCGGTAATGTGCAATCTGATACTTTCTCGTTAATTGGTGGAACCTTGGATGGATTTATTGAAGGGCGATTCGGTAACGATACGATCAATGCTGATGACCTACCGAATACCTTTGCTATTAATTCTATGGATAGTGGTGATGCAACAGGTATAGCCCTGGGCTTTAGTGGCATAGAGAATATAAACGGCGGTGCTGTAAGTGACGACTTTGTATTGTCTGGCGGAGAATTGTCGGGGCTTATTGACGGTGGACTAGGAATCGATAGCCTTACTGGAGATAGCATTAACAATCTATTTACCGTTCGTGTTCTTAACGGCGGTTCTGCGACTGGCTTGGCGAGTGGGACTGTAGACCCTAATGATGGTTTTTCTAATATCGAAAACCTTATCGGCAATATAGGTGATGATAACTTTATTTTGGCCGGTGGCACCTTAGATGGTTCGATCGATGGTCAAGACGGTATGGATACGTTTTTCGCTGATGCGTTTGACAATATCTTTTTAGTGTCGAGTAATAATAGTGGTAACGCGTCAGGCTTGGGTGCTGGTTTTATGAGTATCGAAAATCTTGTAGGTAATACACAAGACGATACCTTTATTCTTAATGGCGGCGTATTGGATGGAACAATCAATGGGTTGTCTGGTTTTGATACGTTTTACATGGATGAGGTCGCAAACAGTGTTCTTGTGAATGTTGTTAATGGCGGTGTTGCAACTGGACTGGCAGATGGAACAGCTGATCCGACTGATGGGTTTAACAATATCGAAAATATTATTGGAAACTCTCAGGATGACACGTTTACTTTGCAGGGTGGCACATTAGACGGTGTCATTAATGGGCTGGCTGGAATGGATATTCTTTATGGCGATAATGTAGAGAATACATTTTTCATAACTGCAAATGATACGGGTAGTGCTACTGGTTTGGGTTTGGGAACATCTGATCCTGCAGATGGTTTTGTGGATATAGAACACTTGGTGGGTAACGATCAAGTGGATTCTTTTGTTCTTAACGGCGGAAACCTTTCAGGGATCATCGATGGTGGTTTAGGTTTGGATAGCTTTACTGCGAATGATATCGACAATACGTTTGTTGTCTTATCTGATAATCAGGGCACCGCAACCGGTCTTGGTGGTGGTACGCTAAATTCAGCTGATGGTTTTGTCAATATTGATACTTTGATCGGCGGCTCTCAAAATGACTCCTTTAGTTTATTGGGTGGCATACTCGATGGTGATATTAATGGCTTTGAAGGTAACGATACTTTCAATGCAGATAATGTGAGTAATACCTTTATTGTTAACTCGGCTAACGCAGGCACAGCGACGGGTTTAGGTGGTGGTTTTTCTGGAATTGAAAACCTGATAGGTAATGCACAACAGGATAGCTTTGTAATCAACGGCGGTAGCCTAACTGGCTTTATTGATGGCGCGGATCAAAATGATAGCTTGTTAGTTGTTAGCTCTATCGGGCAGGGAATAACATGGACCGTAGACGATTTGAATAACGGAACGGTAGATAGCATAACCGGTGGTTTCCGATCAGTAGAGAACCTTATAGGCAGCTTGGGTAACGATACTTTCACTATTGCGGGTGCTTCCCTCGTCAATATCAATATTGAGGGTGCGGAAGGAAATGACATCTTTAATATTGATTCTGCAGTGAATGGTTTATTAGAAGGGCTTGATGGCGATGACAGTTTCTTTATTGCTAGTGATGTTCTTTTGCAAGCATTGGAAGGCGGTGTTGGTAACGATACCTTCACGCTATTGACACCCGGAATTTCGGTCAGTATTGATGGCGGTTCGGACACTGATACCGTTGATGTTGCGCATGGAGATGACAATATTTGGATTCTGAATGACTTTGATAACCGCGTCGAAGATTCTAGTACGGGCTCTACACGCTTTACCCGAGTCGAAGTTGCACAAGGTGGTGATGGTGTTGATACCTATTCTGTTACTGCTGATTTTTTCGGAGATTTAGTGGGTGATGCGGGCAATGATGTTTTTGATCTTAATGCCTCCGTTACTGGTTTGATTCAAGGTGGTGATGATGATGATGCATTCTTTATTCGTCGAATTGCTATTACTACACAGCTGGATGGCGAGTCAGGAAGTGATAGCGTTAGTGTTATGCACGATGATGCTAACCTGTGGACAATCGATGCTTTAGGCAATCAAGTGGAAGATGAGAATGCTGGCGTTACGACGTTTACCGGAATGGAATTGTTATTGGGTCATATTCGTGTTGATACTTTTAATGTGCGAACGCCCTTTGCAGGCCGAATTGATGGGAAAGAAAATAATGATATTTTTAACTTAGGTGCGAATGTTGACGACGGAGATGAGTTAACAACGGATGTCCTGGGTGGCTTGGGTAACGACACCTTCAACCTTACCGAACTTAATGTCATATCAAGTATTGATGGCGGCGATAATAGTGATAGTTTAGTGGTAGCGCATGGATTTGAAAGTACTTGGACTATTGATGGATTTGCAGACCGAGTGGAAGATACTGCGGGCGGGATGGTCTTGTTGGAGGGTATTGAGAATGGAGTGGGTGGTTCAAACATCGACACGTTCTATATTGGTGCAGCATTTAACGGTCGATTCTTCGGTGCTGAAAACAACGATATCTTTGTGCTGGGAGCGGATGTTGATGACGGAAATATATTGACGCGCGATATTGTTGGCGGCTTAGGGGATGATTTATTCCGTATTGCTGGTGCTGGTCTGAGCGTGAGTATTGATGGCGACCTTGGTCAAGACAGTCTCATTATTGATCACTCGGAAAATGTTAATTGGACAATTGATGGTACTAATGATCGCTTGACGGATGCGAGCTTAGCACTGGTTCGTTTTACTGGTATTGAAAGCTCATTAGGCGGAAGTGGTATTGATACCTTTAATGTATTGTCACTTGTGACAGGTACATTAGATGGTCGTGGTAATGCTGATATTTTCAATTTGGCTGCTAACGTTGATACAGTTGTTAACGGTGGAGCGGGTGATGACGTCTTTAATATCGACGCGGTTGGCTTAGCGCTAAACCTAGATGGCGGCCTGGGTGTTGATACCGTAGTAACGACTCATAATGAAAATGCCACATGGACATTAGGTAGCACTGATAATTTCGTAGAAGATGATTTTACCGGGTCTTCTCACTTTGTCCGTGTCGAAGTGGGTGAAGGCGGTAATGGCATAGACACTTATAATGTCAACAACATATTTGCGGGTCGTTTAAATGGTCAAGGTAACGACGACGTATTTAATCTTAATGCAAGTGTTTCAGACAACAATGTATTGACCGATGATATTCTCGGTGGTTTGGGTGACGATACTATTAACCTAAACGTCGCAGGTTTAAGTGTCAGTATTGATGGACAGGAAGGTTTGGGCGATGCGGTTGTGTCTCGTCACTCTGCTAACAATACGTGGGTATTAGATGGACTTGATAATCGCGTAGCAGATGATTTTGCCGGAGCTGCAACTCTAACGGGTATTGAGGTCGCGCGAGGAAATGACCAAGTGGATCAATTCCTTGTGAGTGCGCCGTTTGCTGGCTCTATTGATGGCCAAGGCGGCGATGATATTTTCACTCTGGCTGCTGATGTGAGTGATACTAATATTTTGACTTCTGACGTGTTGGGTGGAACGGGTGATGACGTGTTCTTCATTCAATCAAATGGACTGCACATGAGTATCGATGGGCAAGGAGGTGCCGATACTATATCGGTTAATCATACTGACGATAGCCAGTGGATCATTGACGGTGATGATAACCGAGTTGAAGATGCAAGCGCTGGGGTTGTGGCATTTGTAAACATTGAAACGAACCAGGGCGGTAGTGGTGTTGATGTGTTTGACGTCCTTGCGCAAGTTGATGGCTTTATTGATGGGCGTAGTGGCAATGACATTTTCAATATCAGTGCGGATGTACTCAGTGTTGTTCGTGGCGGGAATGGTGATGATACGTTTGTTGTTAACACAGCAGGCCTTGGGCTAACGTTGGCCGGAGAGTTTGGTCAAGACACCTTAGTGACGACCTATAACGATGCAAGTATTTGGACTTTAGACGGCACGACTAACAATGTTCAAGACACCCAATCGGGAGTTGTGACTTTCTCGGGCATCGAATCTGCAGTAGGCGGAAATGGCGTTGATACTTTTGATGTTACGGCTACTTTCCAAGGTTCTATTGATGGCCGAGGTAATAACGATATATTTAATCTCGCTGCACGTGTTACCGATAACGTTATTTCTACGGATGATATTTTAGGTGGCAGCGGAAATGATGTATTTAATATTCTCACAACAGGCTTAACACTGGCGATCGATGCTGGAGAAGGTGTTGATACATTAACAGGGCCTGAAATGTCGAATACCTGGGTGATCGGGAATGCCAATACATTGAATACAACGATTGCATTCTCTGCGATGGAAAGTTTTGTAGGTGGTTCGCAGGAAGATACTTTTATTCTTGAGGCTGGAGCACTTGTGACGAGTATTCGTGGTGCAGCTTTGGGTGCGATAGAGCTTGCGGATGATACGCTTGAGCTGACACATGCTGTCGATGACAGTGTCGTGTGGCGCATTGATGCTGAAAATGCAGGGTCTGTCGAAGGGCAAATTGCTGACTTTAATAGTATTGAAAACCTAGTGGGCGGTGAGGGCAGTGATCTCTTTCTGTTTACTACAATTATTGCGGATATCACCGGACTGATCGATGGGAATACAAGTACTGACTTTTCGTTAGCGGCTACCGATACGCTCAGTCTTGATGTGTTAACTGCAGGTGTTACGGTCGAGCTTGGTAATGATACGAGTTCCGACAACCTTCATGTCGTCAATGTTGAGAGCATTGTTGCAGCAGCTGATCCTCTACCTTCCGATGAAAATGACACCGAAGTGCTCAATCGTTTGATCAATACGCGTGGGGAAAACTTTCAATGGGTCATTGGTGGGCGCAACTCTGGTCGAGTAGAGCCAGCGACTTTGCCTGCAGCAGAAACAACAACCGAATTTGATAACTTTGGCACAATCGTGGCTGGCCTTGGTGAAGACACTTTCCGTTTTGAAGAAATTGGAAGTATCACAGGGGAGATTATTGGCGGCAACGGCAATAACACGGCGGACTACTCGGGAAGCCTAGGCGATATCAATATTCTTGTGGGGGCTGGCGGTATTAATGGCTTTACAACAATTATTGGTAACAATAATGGGAATGAAGCTTCCCATCCTAATGCAACGATACAAGTCGCCGATGGAGATAATATCTGGTTTATCGAAGATGTGAGCGCTCTTCTCTCGAACGATGATTCTCTCGGTTTGAATGATGGGCAATTTACCGATGGTTCATTTGGCGTGACAGATTTCACGTTCTCCAACTTTAATCACATTCAAGGTGGTTCAGGTGAAGATCTCTTTATCGTTAATGGTGCGGCGCGTATTACCGGATCTATTAATGGAGGCTCAAATTCATTAACCGGTCTTGATGTTATTAATACCACGAACGCAACTGGTGGTGTGTCCATACAGGTTGGTGGTGATGACTTTAGATTTATTAATATAGCTGGCGTCGAGCAAGTTTTTGCAAGTCTCAGTTTCGCGTCAGTCAATAATTTGTTTGCCAGTGATACGGAAAGCAATAGCTGGGTGATAAACGGCATTGATTCTGGCGTTCTGAATGACGAAGTCGAGTTTTTCGGCTTTGCGAACTTAATCGGTACGACCGGAGCTGATACCTTCGTTTTTGATAACGATGATCGTATATCTGGTCTGATTGATGGTGCTGGTGGTCTCAATGATGCAGTGAATTTGGCTGCCCTTAACGACGGCAGTAATATAGTTGTTGAATTAAGAGAGGCAATTAATTCTGATTTGGATGTGCTGAATATCGTGAATGTCGAAAACATTAGCGCTAACGGAAATGACAATAATCAAATCTATGCCGACGACCTCAATAATACTTGGGTGATTAGCGGTGAAAACTCTGGATTAATACAGCGTACCGGAAGCGTCACCTCTGAAACTACAGTCGCATTTAGTGATTTTAATCAGCTTCATGGTGGATCTGAGAATGACGATTTCATTTTTGAAGTGGGTGGGCGTTTGATTGGGGAAATCTATGGTGGTGATGTTGAAGGTACAGCGTCTATAGATAGTCTGAATGTTGCGGCTTTAACTACTGATGTACGGGTGGGGATTGGAGCCTCAGCATTGGCGGATATCAATATTGTTGATATTGAGGAGGCCTTCGCAAATGGAGACAACCTCAATACCTTTATTGCCAATGATCAAGACAATAGCTGGACCATTGATGGGGTAAATCGTGGAGATGTTAATGGCCGCACTGTCTTTGAAAATTTTGCTAACCTAGAAGGCAGAGAACAAATTGACAGCTTCACCTTTACTGTTGATGGGCATATAGAGGGATATGTTTCTGGAGCAGGTCAGTCTGATGTTGTTGATATGAGAGCGCTAACGTTTGTTGATGTGACGTTGGGGAATGGTGCAAATGACTTGCAAGACGTTGAGCTTGTTATTGGTAATGGGGTTGAAAGCACCTTAATGGCCGATGAGCTAAATAATGGAGAAGGCAATAATTGGTTAATTAACTCTGGCGAAAATAATGGAGTGATTAATGACGCGATTGTTTTTGAAGGTTTCAATAACATCACAGGCAGTGCAAATGACGATGTCTTTACGATTTCTTCCGGTGGTGCTATCACCGGTATTATTGATGCCTTAGAAGGTGATGATCGTTTGAACTTGGAGTTAGTGAACGATATTGCAGGAATCACATTTGTTGGTGGAGAAGGGCAGGATTCAATTGTTTTGACTGGAGACCTTTCTGGATTTGACGGCCGCTATACTCCGCGGGTTTCGACGGAGCTAGTCGCAAATGCAGAGCAAATGATTTATACCAGTGGTGATCGTGCTTATAGCTTGAGCTATATGGAAACTGAAACACTGAGTGATGAGGTTGTTGCTGACACTTTCATTATTAACAGCAGTATCGAGCAAAATAATATTAGCTTTGATAATACGGGGAGTGGCCGTAATCAGGTAGTGGTAAATACCTTAGATCTAGCGGGGGAAACACTAGATGCCTTTTCAAGTATTAACTTCATCGGTAAAAATAACCTGGTTGTTGATGCTGATGTTGATGATCTGATTTCTATTGGTGGAGAGTTAAATTTTTCTGGTGGAATTGTTGAGTTTCAAAATGCGGATGTAGTTGTGAATGATGCCAGCAATATGATTATTGCTGAAACTCTGGTATTTGAAAATGTAGTGGGAGTTGCTGAGCTCGATAATCGTTTGTCGACGAATGTGGTCAATTTAAGAGTTTCTGCTAACGATGATGTTTATTTGTTCGAGCAGAATGATCTTGTGATTGAGTCGCTTCAAATGCAGAACGCTGCGGCCTTTGATGTCGAGTTGGTTTTAGCCGGGAATATAGTGAGTAGTGCAGCACTTATTTCGAGTGGTGATGTCCGTATGCTGACCAATACCGGTAGTATATTACTGGATGGCGATAACGAGTTTGCTGGTGAGTTAACGTTACAGGCCTCGGATGAAATTGTTCTTAACAATACTGTTGCGACGCAGCTGGCTAATATTCAGTCTCAATCGCTTACAGTTATATCCAGTGAGAGCATTGCTGATGTTGATGAAACTCAAATGACTATTGGTGATTTGGCGACTTTCTCAGCAAGCGGCAATATTTTATTGGATGGCGCAGATCACAGCTTCGCGCGTGTCCTTGTGAATACCGCCAATAACGTTGTGTTAAATGATAGCGATTCCTTTGGTTTGGTAGTTGATGGAATTATGGCGTCGGGCGATGTTTCTTTGAGTTCAACCGGTCTAACCGTTAATTCGGATATTGTGGCAAGCGGAATCAACCTTAACGCTAACGACGGAGTTGTTGAGTTATTGGCTTTACTTTCTACAGACGATGGGGCTGATCTAACAACCGGCGATATCGTGTTAAATGGTGGATCAATATCTCAACGCGAAGATATATCCGCGAGCAGGGACATACAGATAACTTCATCGGGCCAATACGTGATGGACGATGAGGTAGAGCTAAACGCTTCGGCTGGAACGATTACCTTAACTGCAGATGGTTTTGTGAGTTTACAAGCTGTGCAGGCCGAGGGAGAAATATCCTTGTCCTCGGTTAGTAGTGGTGTAAGCATTAATGAAGCTATTACCTCGATCTCTGGAACCGTCACGGTTAGCTCTGCAGAGGAACTGAATGTATTATCTGACATCGTTGCTCTTGCGGGCGTTACTCTGAACTCTCAAAATCAAAATATACTGCAACAAGCAAATATTTCGTCTGAGCAAGGTGAAATCTTGCTGAGTGCTGGTCAAGACGTTCAGATGGGAGCCGATACTGTGACATCGGTTAGCGACGGTGCGATTACAATTGTTGCAGGGCGTGATGTACATATATCAACTCTTATTGCGGGTGGTGCTGCTAGTGTTTCCGCAGACGGAGGAGAGCTTGTTACTTCTGGTTTGGTAACAATTGATTCGACCTTAGGCCAGGTGACTCGATCAAACAGTGACGTGGTCAATATTACCGGTGAAACCTTAGTGGTCGATGCTGAAGTGGGTATTGGTGATAGTGACGCCTTAGAGATTGCAGTGTCTAATGTGTCAGCAGGAAATGATAGTGGCGCAATTAGCTTCACCAGTTCTCAGTCGCTAGATATTCAGCGTCTTCATAATAATGGTGACATTACGGTTGCTTTGAGTGGCGGGGATTTGCGAATCGATAATACTGATTACGAGGCTTATAGCCTTTCTCCTGAGCAGTTCGGCGCATATGATGCGAATGAATCTGGTGGAATAATTGACGCAAATTACTCCGTTGGCTCGGTTACTTTGACCACGCTAGTTGGTGATATCACCTCTGTAGGGCGAAGCAGTGCACCGCGTGAATTACCGCTTATCGTTGCGAAAGATGTAAAAATCACAACAGTGGCAGGGCAGAGTGGTTCGCGTGAAGAAGGGCGATTATCGGTTACCGTAAGCGAGAGTTTGATATTTAACGGTAATAGCGCTTTACGTCCTATATATGCATTTTATAGTGATATTGGTGGGCCGGATTTCTATCTGAATAATGCTGAGTTTCAGCCTGGTTTGGCTTCTCTTCTTTTGGAAAGCGGAGATCTTTTAGTTGAAATTGAATCGGTAGAGTCTGTCAATACGGCAGTATTCTCTGAAATTAGTAACTACTCTCAAGATTTGGTTTCGATTTTGATGCCAGAAGATCAACGTTATGATGATGAATACGACGAGGAAGAGGACGAAGACGGCGCCTATTAGTCGGGCTGCTTTTCTTCGTTTATAACACGTCCTTTTTACGATTTAATGGGTTATCTGCGAAAAACTGGATAGCCCATTTTTATTGACTGGAATTAATAAATATATAGCAGTATCGGTTCAGCCTATACTCTATGACTGAAACTTACTATTCGGATACGAAATGAAATTAATAACGGATTTGATGGCGGCCAGATTGTTGATAAAAATAGCATTGCCATTGCTGAGTTTGCTAATGATCTCTCATACGTCATACGCAGCATTTCTGGAAATGCCAGATACATCGGAAGTTCCCGAGTATGAAGAAGGAAGTATGCTTCTTGATCTAGAGGTTCCCGGAGTAAGAGATCGAGATCCAGACCCAGAGTCTGGTCCGCGTCTTAATGTTAAAGAGTTTCGACTGCAAGGCGTCGTGGAGTTTCCTGACCTTGGCATTACCCGCAAAAGCCTAGTTTCTAAAATTGAGTCTCTCCGATTTGAATTGATGCAGGAAGATAAGCAGGGGGAAGGCGGGTATACCGACATAGAACTTTCAGAACTTGCCGATCTTATCGGAAAAATTGAAGAGGGAACGAAAGATGAGCATGTTGATTCGGTACATGTTCAGCAATTGGTGTTTTTGATTCGCGAGCAACGTCGCAAGCGCGGTGTAACACTTGGGATGATTGAGTTGGTAGCCGATACCATCACTCAGTTCTATCGTGAAAAAGGTTTTATGTTGGCGAAGGCTTATATCCCGAAGCAGCATGTTCGTGATGGAATTGTGACCTTAACACTTTTGCTGGGTGAGCTAGGCAAGGTGAAAGTTGAAAATAACAAAAGTTATTCGGATAAGTCGATAGCGCGAGTATTTAACAGTTCTCTCGGTCAGCCTGTTACAACGGAAAATATAGAAGAAAAAATATATCTAATAAATGATATGCCAGGGCTTTCTGTTCGCGGGTATTTTCAGCCCGGCACCCAGATTGGTGACACGGAACTTAACATAAACGTTATTGAAGAAAATCCTTTTTCGGCTAATATACGAATCGATAATGAAGGTTCTGAGTTTACGGGTGAATACCGAGCTTACCTTGATATGACTTTTAACAATCCCTGGTTTATTGGCGGCCAGCTGTATTTGAGTGGCTTATCGACCTTCTCTCCGGGCAATTCAAAGTATTTTGGATTTCGTTACAATAGAAATGTGTATAGCCCACGTTGGCGTTCTAGTTTTGGCTATTCTGAAAATGCTTTTACGTTTGGGTTAAATGAAGTAGATGGGGGGTTCTCAGAGAAAACTCTCGGAGATTCAGAAGTGGTTGATGCATCTCTGACATATATTTTACAGCGCAGTCGGTCAAAAAATTATTCAATAGATCTTGAGTATAAAAATATAAAAACCACCTTGATCGTTGGCGATATAGATGACAGTACTGCCGATACGGCAAGAAATATGCGTTTGGGTTTTAACTTCGACATCGTTGATGATAAGCATCGTCTGCTTCATGTGGGCAATGTGGCTTTGGTCAACAGTAAGTTTGAGGCGGGAGATGAGCAGCGAGGAATTGAAGATCGATCGGGAACATATTTTACGTACGACTATTCAATGTTGAGTTTCTGGACCTTGCCTTTTGCAAAAAAAGAATCACGGATTTTGTTTAAGAGTGGTGGCCAGTACGCTGGGAAAAATATGGCAAATGTTAATAAGTATAGTTTGGCTGGGGTGAATCGGGCGCGAGCATTTGAAGTTAACCGATTTTATGCTGATGATGCGATATATTTGGGCGCAGACTTGATTTTTCAGGGGCCAGGGTTTGATAAGATTTCTCTTGGTGGGCAGAAGTTAAGTAGTATTATTCAACCTTTTGTGTTTCTTGATGTGGGGTATGGCGAGTCTTATCCGTTAACGGACAGCGATGACGATATTAAAATCAAAGGGAAGTTTTCTGATATTGGCTTTGGTTTTAATATTAATTTTAAAGGGAGCTTAAAAGGCAGTTTACTGTATGGGCTCGCATTGACAGAAGATGATGGCCTTGAATCGGACTCTCAGGATGGCGGTATCGATGAAGTAGAAGATACCAGCGGTAAATTTTACTTCAATTTACAATATAGTTTTTAGATCAACGACATTGCTTAGGTCTGTATGGCTTAAGCAATATTTATGCTCAATTTGTATTCTCCCCCAAGCTGTATTACATTATCCCGCTCTACCGATTCATTCATGTTCATAAAAATAAGAAGCCGAACACGTTATGGATGCCATTTTGAGCCGCAAGGCCTTCAGTCCCACTTCGCAAGGCAATCAGCCTCGTGATTCCAGGCGCCTCTTTAAATCAAGTGATGCCTTAGCGTGGTCCAGTAACGGAGAAAGCTGGAGCTTTTCCCAACTAAGAACCCGTGTCGAAGACTTCAAAGGCTGTATTGACTGGGTGAAAGGCGCCACAGCAATGATTACTGCTGAGCCGGGTATTGATTTTGTTGTGCGTTTTGTCGCAATGCTAGAGTTGGGATATCCCCAGGCGGTGTTGCCTGCTGGCGCGTCGTTATCCAAAAAAATGGAATATGCGGCGTTATTGGGTTGCTCTTTCTGTGTAGGCGAAGATAGCGCTGTTAATTGGTTGAACGAGGAAGTGTCGACAAAGCTGCAATCGAATACGGTATTGGTGTTATTTACTTCTGGTAGTTCTGGCAACCCTAAAGGCGTTGAGCTTTCTCGGGAAAATATTGATGCGAGTAGCGCAGCGATTATTGAGTCTCTTGCATTTCATGACGTTTCACATCAGTGGCTACAAATAAATTTGCATCATTCTTTCGGTTTGTTGGGGCAGTTGTTACCGGCTTTACGCTGTGGAGTGCACACCCATTGGCTGAATCATATGCTTGCCTTGGTTCAGCAATTGTCAGAAACGAATCCGGGCGGCATGATTAGCGGTGTGCCGTCTCAACTATTAACGCTTTGTCAGATAATAGCCCAAAACCCAAGTGCTACGGCGCACGTGACACATGTAGTGTCTGCGGGTTGCTATGTAACGGAATCGTTAAGGCAGACTTTGCATGCAATATTTCCCAATGCGACGGTCTATTTAAATTATGGGCAAACAGAAGCTAGCCCACGGATTTTATGTCTATCGAATAACGATACGAAATATTTTTCTACGGCAACAGGTTACCCTGTAGGGAACTTAGATGTGAAGTTGGCCGATGATGGAGAGTTGTTGGTTGCGGGTGATCAAATTATGTTGGGTTATCTGGGGCGGGGAAGCAGCCCTGTTCTGGATGGATGGCTGCATACGGGCGATCTTGCCAGTATTGATGAGCAGGGTTTGGTTTCCATCCGGGGGCGAAAAGATTCTGTTGTGAAAATCAGCGGCGAAAAAGTTGCCTTAGTTGAAATCGAAAGGGCTATCAATGGCTTGAGCGAGGTTACGTCCGCAGCTGTCACGGCTATAGAAGACAGTCGCTATGGCAAGCAGTTGCGCGCCGTGATGGTGTTCGATTCAAAAAAATTATCGCATGCACAGCTAGTAGCTCAATTAGGTGAGCGATTGTCAGCAAAAAAAATACCCACGTTTTTCTATGAGGTGGCAGACCTCCCCAAAAATATAAACGGCAAGGTAGATCGTAAGAGGCTGATTGAATGTCTGGAAAAAGAAAAGCTGATCAGTTGAAATCGGATGTGTATGAAGTTCTGGACTGGCAGTTTCTTTCCCACTTTCCTGATTCGAACCCGATTGTTGAGAGCTAGTATTTTTTTCTCTGAGGTTGTTTTGCAACTCAAAAATTTTATTTTACTATTTAGTTCTAGATCTACCACTTTTTGATAGGGCGAAGCGTTTCCGGGATTGAGGACTATCTTTCCGTGAGTTATTCAAAATTAGTGCTGGCCCAATCGCCCTGAATTGCTGCTGCATGCGCTTTCTTTTCACAGCCGCCTTCGGTGTTCATATATTTAATGTAGCGCTGCAGTCCTTGTTCAGCGTCTTGTCGACTTCCGTATGGGCCGATTTCGGTTCCTTCACGCGTCGAAAAAAAATGTTCAGTATCTACGATGTAGAAACGTTCTGAGCGGAAGCGGGTTTTTTCATCTTCCCCATCTCGGCAAGTCATCTTATAGGCCTTTAAAAATAGTCTTATAGTATAAAGCTTAGGTAACAACGTTAAGTTCGGCCAATAATCAATTGATTTAACAGGAGTTTTTTTAAAACATTATGTTTTATGGCTGTGTCGTCAATTTCGAATAAGACATGACTTGCGTCAAAAAGAATGATTGGTTACGGGGTTACGGGGTTACGGGGTTACGGGGTTACGGGGTTACGGGGTTGCGCTTTGAGGGGGCTGGCCTGAACATCAGGCCAGTGGTTGGAATCTTATGAGCCTAGGGGCTAAGCCTGTACATGCCTAACTGAAGCTAGTTTTACACAGACTAAAAAGACTTCCATTGCTTCATTAACCTGTTCAATTGTGGGGACTGTTGGCGCAATGCGAATGTTACGATCTTCTGGGTCGTTACCGTAGGGGAAGGTTGCGCCGGCGGGTGTCAGCTTAACGCCAGCGTCGCCTGCGAGCTTGACGATTTCTTTCGCCAAGCCGGGGCGTGCATCAAATGATATAAAGTAACCGCCTTCTGCGGATTCCCATTCTCCTAAATCGTTATCAGAAAAAGCACTGTTTAAATGATTAAGCACAGATTCAAATTTTGGTTTGATGATTTGCGCATGCTTTTTCATGTGCTCGGATAGGGAGCCGCTTTTTTCAAAAAACTTCACATGCCGTAACTGATTAACTTTGTCAGGTCCTATGGTGATAAAGCCAAGGGACTTTTTAATACCGTTAAGGTTGGCTTCACTTGCGCCTAAAAAGGCAATGCCTGAGCCAGCGTGGGTTATTTTGGATGTTGAGGCAAACAGTAAAATGCTATCGGGTGCGTTGGCACTTTTACTCGCGGTGAAAATATTAGCCAGTACTCGGGGTTTATCGCTTAGGTCGTGAATGGCGTAAGCGTTATCCCAAAAAACTCGGAAATCTTTATGTGCAATATTGCCAAGCTTGGCGATACGTTCAACAACTTCGTCGCTGTATATTACGCCGGTTGGGTTTGAATATTTTGGTACGCACCATAAGCCACGAATGCTGTCGTCATTGGCGATAAGTGCTTCGACTGCGTCCATATCGGGGCCGTTAGCGTTCATGCCGACTGTTACCATATCGATTCCCAAGTGCTCGCAAACAGAGTAATGGCGATCGTATCCTGGCACTGGGCATATGAACTTAACCGGGCCTTGTTTGTTCCAGGCTGAGTCTGGCCCGGATAAGCCGAAGAAAAATGCGATGCTCATCGCTTGGTGCATCAGCGTTAGGCTGCTATTGCCACCGGCAATAATATTTTCAGCTGGGATTTCAAGTATATCTCCGCCTAGGCTTCGGGCTTCTTTAATGCCATCTAAGCCGCCGTAGTTACGAACATCGACACCGCTAGGGCTGGTAAAATCACCCTGTAAAATACCATCCAAAGCATCGGATAGACTGACTTGTTGTGCGGATGGTTTGCCGCGGGTGAGGTCCAAGTTAAGCGATTTAGCTTTGATTTCATCGTACTGTGATGATAATTCGGATTCCCATTTAGCAAGTTGTTCTGGGCTGGCACCATCGAGATTCACGGTGTAATTTCCTCTGTTCGTTATTGCGTAGTCATAGTTATGGATAACAATTGCGCGCGATTATACCTTTTCGGTGGAGGCGGCAACAGCGCTTCTGAGGCAGAAAGAATCGAATTAGCTGTGGTAGACTGCGGACTAATTACTGAGCAATTTCCATGAGTTTTTCTGTTAAGCCATCCTCTGAAGTTAACGCAATTCGAAATCGTGTTTCGGGGGATTTTGACCTGGCCAGTTTGCCGCCATTTTTACGGGTTTTATTGACGACCGATGGGACTGTCACTAATGCGCTTGAAGCTTTTTTTTGGGAGGCCGTGGCTGTTGAATCCATTCGCCAAACGGAGATGTTTCTGGATGAGGATGTGCCGAATTTAGGGCTTAAATCAGGCGCTTCTGTGCTCTCCCGTCAGGTGCAACTAAGGGGCACAAAGAGTGAAACGATCTATGTTAAAGCGGATTCAATTATTCGCTTTAATCTATTATCTCCGCACTTTCAGTCTGATCTTAAGGCTCAAAAGTTGGGTGTTGGTGAGTTGTTAAGAGATTGTGGTTTGGAGACCTACCGCGAAATTCTTAATGTTGGTTGCGATGAAGGGGCTCAAGAGGTTTGGCGTACTTATCGTATCGTGATGGATCATCGGCCATTTATTCAAATTACAGAACATTTTCCCTTGGCCATATTTAAAAAATAGACCGCATCGTCATTGGTTGTCGCGCCCCCTATATTGAGGGTGAAACAGCGAAGGTTAGATTAAAATGTAAAGCTGAAAGGCATGCTCAGATCGTAAAATTAGAATATTAGCATTAGAGAGTAGAAAAGTATTATGTCCCACACTGATTACATTAAGACCATTGTTCGAGATTCTATTGAGGTTAAGCAGGCAATATTAGATTCCGAGGGGCAATTAGAGGCGATTAATGTCGTTGCTGAATTGTGTGTGTCCGCCTATAAGTCTGGGCGAAAGATATTAATTGCTGGGAATGGTGGCAGTGCGGGCGATGCTCAGCATATAGCCGCTGAACTTGTCGCTCGGTTTGAATTTGATCGTCCTGGCCTACCAGCTATAGCACTGACCACTGACACCTCGATGATAACGGCTATTGGCAATGATTATGGCTATGATTGTGTTTTCAGTCGTCAGTTGGAGGCGAATGCTGTTGAAGGCGATGTGTTTATTGGTATTAGCACCTCGGGTAACTCTAAAAATATCCTTGCTGCAATGGCGAGCGCAAAGGCAAAAGGTGTTGTTAGTGTTGGTCTTTGCGGGGAAGGTGGTCGTATTAAAGATGTGTCGGACTACGTCATCTCTATTCCTTCTAGTTGTACTGCCCGAATTCAGGAAAGCCATATTCTGGTGGGGCATATTTTGTGTGGTGTTATCGAAAAGGCGATGTTTTCGCCGTCCTAGCTTAGCGCCGTTCCGTATGTGGGGCTTTCACAGAGGGTAAAATTCTTTAGGCTGGTTTGTGCCGCCAGATAGGGGTGTGAATTTGATGGTGATAAGCCGCTCCATCCTGGGGGGAACACTATTTATGTAGCTTGAACATCATCCTATCTGAGCTCTGTGTACTGCTATACTTTTATTTACTCCATTGTATTGGCATGTGCCTCGGTTGCGAATGAGTGATATTAAGCGTATTTCTGTCAAAAGGCTCAAGGTCGGAATGTATATTACCGATCAGACTGAGGGTATTGCCGATGGGAAAATGCTGCAGAAAGGCTTTATTCGACGCCCTGAGACTCTCAAGAAGATTCTGAGCAAGGGGGTCATCGACGTATTCATTGACGTTGGTAAAGGCGAAGATTCGGCTTTTGCTACACCAATCCTATCTAAGGAAACCACTTTCAGGCCAAGAGTCACTCTAGTTGAGGAGAGGGAAAAAGCTGACAAGGTGTATGGCGAAGCCCGGGGCTTGGTAGAGGATGTGCTCAATAATGTCAAAATGGGGCGAGCCATTGACGTCACGCCAGTGGCGGAGTTGGCCGAAGATATCAATAATTCAATTCTCAATAACGCCAATGCGCTTTTGTGCCTCAGCCAAATAAGGGAAAAAGACAAGTATCTGCTTGAACACTCCGTGAATGTTGGCATTTTGATGAGTATCTTTTCGACATACCTTGGTTTCGATAAGGTGACGGTTAAAGAATTGACCACGGGCGCCTTGCTGCATGATATTGGCAAAATACGTGTACCGACTGAAATCTTGAATAAACCCGGTTCTTTGACTGATGAAGAGTGGGTCGAAATGAAGCGCCATGTTGCCTATGGTCAGGCGGTGTTGGCTAAGTCAGAGGGTATTAGCGATATAGCCAAGTCGATCTGCGCGCTTCATCATGAGCGTTTGGATGGTAGTGGTTATCCAATAGGCATCATTGGTGACGATATTGATATTTATGGGCGTCTAGGCGCTATTGTCGATGTTTATGATGCGGTTACGGCGTCACGCTGTTATCACGAAGGAATGTCCCCGTTTAAGGCAATGAAGTTGCTGTTAAGCTTGGCAGGAAATCATTTTGATAAGGGCTTAGCGTATAGCTTTATCCGCTGCATGAGTGTTTACCCGGTAGGTACTGTAGTTGAGCTGGGTAATGGGCGGTTGGGAGTCGTTATCGAGACCAATACTGAGCTGCCGAATAAACCTCGTTTGAGGGTGTTTTATAATATGAAACACAAGCACTACGAGAAGCCGAGTGTGATTGATTTGTCGAGCTCTATGGTGGATCTGGAGATCCTGAAAACTTGGCACCCAGATGATTTGGGTATCAATATTGATAAGTTTTTGTAGGAGGCTGCTAGTCGTTACGCGGTTTGAATTTATCTAATAGTCTTTTGCCTAAGATCCTTTTTTTTGCATATCAATTGAGTCAATATAAAATTTATTCGGTGAGTGTCTTCTGTAGAGATATTGATGCGTTTTTGTGTGCCCCCGGTTTGTTGGGGTGGGGCAGGTGGGTCGGATATGGTCCGTAGAGCGGCATGGTTGCCGGTGGAAAAGTTTCAGGCGTTGCAAGTTATTGGTATTAAAAGAATAAATGGTAGCTAGGGGGAGACTTGAACTCCCGACCTCAGCATTATGAGTGCTGCGCTCTAACCAGCTGAGCTACCTAGCCATTTATTACTGTTTATAAGGCTCTTCCTGAGCTTTATAAACCTTCATGAAGTATCGGAAAACGCTCCATTTGCGAAGGGCGGCCATTTTCACTAGTCGCCCCCTTAAAGTCAAGCGAGAATTGCCTGAACGATGAAAACTCCACGTGATGCTTGTAGAGCCTTCATTTTCTTGCGCTTGATTTAGACGTTGAATCGGAAATGAATGATATCGCCGTCTTTTACTATGTAATCTTTTCCTTCTAATCGCCATTTTCCGGCTTCTTTTGCGCCCTGCTCGCCCTTATTCTCGATAAAATCGTCGTAACCGACGATTTCAGCTCGAATAAAGCCTTTCTCGAAGTCAGTGTGGATCTTGCCAGCCGCTTGCGGGGCTGTTGAGCCTACAGGGATTGTCCAAGCGCGGACTTCTTTGACGCCTGCAGTGAAGTAGGTGTGGAGATCGAGTAGTTCGTACCCGGCGCGAATTACTCGGTTTAAGCCTGGCTCGTTCATGCCAATTTCTTCAAGAAACTCGATCTTCTCATCATCTTCCAATTCGGCAATTTCTGCTTCGAGCTTATTGCATACGGCAACGACGACAGCGTTTTCAGCTTCTGCAATTTGTCGAACTGTATCGAGAAGGGGGTTGTTTTCAAACCCTTCTTCGTCAACGTTGGCAATGTACATCGTGGGCTTTACGGTGAGGAAGTTGAGTTCTTTCAGCATTGCCGCGTCATCTTCGTTTAAATCGAACGAGCGTAAAGGCTTCGCTTCGTTTAAGTGAGGCAGGACCTTCTCGATAACGGCTTTCATTGCCATGGCGCGTGCATCTTTGCCTTTGGCTGCTTTGCTGAAGCGATGTAGGGCTTTTTCGGCAGTGTCTAAGTCCGAAAGTGCGAGTTCTGTATTGATGACGTCAATATCGTCAGCTGGGCTGATTTTGTTTTCGACATGAATAACGTTGGGGTCTTCAAAGCAGCGTACAACGTGAGCGATGGCGTCTGTCTCGCGGATGTTGGCGAGAAATTGATTGCCTAGACCTTCTCCTTTGGATGCGCCGGCGACAAGCCCTGCAATATCGACAAATTCCATGGTCGTTGCGATGACTTTCTCGGGCTTCACAAAGTCGACGATACGTTCTTGGCGCGGATCGGGGACAGGTACGACGCCGGAGTTCGGTTCAATTGTGCAGAAAGGAAAGTTTTCAGCCCCAATGCCAGCTTGAGTTAAGGCGTTAAACAAAGTGGATTTTCCCACGTTGGGGAGGCCGACAATACCGCATTTAAAGCCCATGGATCTTTCCTGTTATTGATTGTGAATAATTGGCGATGACGTTTTATGCTATGTGGTTTTTATACTGTGAAGCTCGCGCATGGCTTTTTCCCAGTCGCCGGTTAAAAGGCTTGGAATAAAAGGTAAGGCGTTTTCGCTTGCGTCCAGGATTCTGTTTTTATCCTCGATGGACGCGCGTTTCAATACGTAATTGGACACTAATTTGGCGTTGCCAGGGTGCCCTATGCCGAGTCTAAGTCGGCCGAAATTCTTGTTGTTGCCCAGTGAGCCGATGATGTCGCGCAAGCCGTTATGGCCGCCGTGACCGCCGCCAATTTTCAACTTGGCAATACCGGGGTCTAAATCAAGTTCATCGTGTGCAACGAGTATGGATTCTGGCTCAATTTTATAGAATTGTGCAAGTGCTGCGACGGATTGTCCGCTGCGATTCATAAACGTCGTGGGAATAAGTAATCGGAGATCTCTTCCTGCAATGGTAATTCGTCCATCATGGCCGAAAAATTTTGCGTTTGGGCTTAGAGATACTGAATGTTGTGCTGCCAGTTGAGAGACAAAGTCTTGTCCGGCATTGTGACGGGTGTTTGCGTATTCGGGGCCTGGATTTCCCAGGCCCACGATTAGCTTTACAGGCGTATCAGGAGTTTTCATCTTGTGTATGCCTGTATCGGGCGGAGCGTTTACTCTTCGCCTTCGCCTTCTTCAGTTTCAGAAGATTCTTCTTCGTCTATAGGAACGCCTTTAGGCTTATGGACGTTAGCGACAGGAAGATCGTGATCTGTGCCGTGTGCCAATGCAACAGAGTCGACGCCTTTCGGAAGTTTAAGGTCTGAAATATGAAGAGAATGACCGAGTTCAAGTTCGGCTAGATCCACTTCGATGAATTCAGGCAAGTCGCCAGGCAAACAAGAGATCTCAAGTTCGGTCATGTTGTGAGAAACAACGCCGCCTTGCTCTTTAACACCTGTAGATGTTTCCGCATTAATAAAGTGTAAAGGCACTTTAGTAGTAAACTTCTTGGTCTTAGATACGCGTAAGAAGTCAGCGTGATAGATATCTATCTTAGCTGGGTGGCGCTGAAGGTCTTTCAAAATAACGTCTTCTTCATTGCCGTCGATGACCAGTTTGACAATGTGAGAGTAAAAAGCTTCGTTTTCTAACTGACGAATAAGTTCGTTGAATTTTAAGCTGATATTCTGAGGCTTTTTACGGCCGCCATATACGATGGCTGGCACAAGGCCTTGTTCGCGACGCAGGCGGCGGCTCGCACCTTTCCCTGACTCTTCGCGAAGAGCTGCACTTAAAGTAAAGTCATTTGCTGACATGTGTAAATACTCCGATTTTAATGTTGAACCTCAGAATTCCGCGACCAGAAATCC
Organism: Agarilytica sp.; assembly: GCA_033852175.1. Classification (GTDB taxonomy): domain Bacteria; phylum Pseudomonadota; class Gammaproteobacteria; order Pseudomonadales; family Cellvibrionaceae; genus Agarilytica. Next base: position 78,418 of record JAWSUY010000005.1, on the reverse strand, counting down.
TGAGAATGTGGCCTTAATGGCCGCTTTAATGCAAGGTTACACTTTATTTATGAGCGAACATTGCACTTAAAGATTCTTCGTTACTGATTCGGCGTACGGCTTCGGCCATCATATTGGCGAGCGTGAGTACGCGAATTTTTTTACAGGTTTTAGCTTCTTTTGAAAGCGGGATAGAATCGGTAACAACCAATTCATCCATATTTGATTTGTTTAATCGTTCTACCGCAGGCCCTGACAAGACCGGATGTGTCGCATAAGCGACAACTTTTCTGGCTCCGCGCTCTTTAAGAGCTGCAGCAGCGTTACAAAGTGTGCCAGCGGTGTCGACCATATCGTCAACGAGCAAGCACGTTCTATCGGAGACATCACCGATGATGTTCATCACTTCTGCAACGTTAGCGGAAGGGCGTCGTTTATCGATAATGGCCAGTTCGATGCCGAGCTGTTTCGCGACTGCGCGTGCTCGAACAACGCCGCCAATGTCTGGTGAAACGACGACTAAGTTTTCAAAATTTTGGGACTGGATATCTGCAAGTAGGGCTGGTGAGCCGTAGACATTATCTACGGGCACATCGAAGAACCCTTGAATTTGCTCTGCATGTAAATCCACAGTCAATACGCGATCAATTCCCACTGTTACCATCATGTCGGCAACGACTTTTGCGGTAATGGGGACTCGTGCTGATCTTACGCGTCGGTCTTGGCGAGCGTATCCGAAATAGGGGACAACGGCTGTGATTCTGCCAGCAGATGCGCGCCTAAGTGCGTCTGCAATGACGATCAATTCCATAACGCTGTCGTTGGTCGGGGCGCATGTCGGTTGAATGATAAAAACGTCGCGACCGCGCACGTTTTCATTAAGCTCAACCATGATTTCACCATCGGAAAATTTCCCAACGGTAATATCTCCGAGGGGGATGCCCAATTTAGCGGATACTTTGCCAGCGAGTTCCGGGTTTGCATTACCCGTAAATAACATTAAGTCTGCCACTAATCTGCTCCAAATTAACCTGGTCAGGGAATTGTAATATTCGTGATTCCGAGAGGTGGCTTGTGAAACGCGCCTAGAGCAAAGGATTACAGATAGGAAGAAATGGCTGGGGTGGAAGGATTTGAACCTTCGCATGACGGGATCAAAACCCGCTGCCTTACCGCTTGGCTACACCCCAGTAGCAACTTTTCTTTCTCAATTAGAGGAGGTGTTGATGCAATGGCGAAAGGTTAACCCCCTTCGCTACAAAACCACCAAATTGCTCGGGCTTCTTAGCGAATACAGCTTCTGCCGCCTCCCTGGACGAGAATGATGCAAATACACATGCACCAGTTCCTGTAAGCTGCGTTGGGCTATATTGACCGAGCCACTCAACTGCATCCCTCACCTGTGGAAACAACGTTTCAACCAATGGTTGACAGTCGTTTTTCCCACCCCTCTTGAGGAAGGCCGCTACTGTAATGGCGAGTGTGTCTCTTGTCAATTCTTTGTGGGAAAAAATCTTAGCGGTTGAAACGTGACATTGGGGTGCCAAGACAACATAGAATTGTGTGGGCAGTTCTAGTGGTTCTAGGGCTTCTCCTACTCCTTCTGCCCAAGCGCTATCACCTCTTACGAAAACAGGGACGTCTGCACCGAGCTGGCGACCTAGCTCAGCCAGGGTGTCCATATCAATGTTGGCTTTCCATAATCGGTTTAATCCCAGTAATGTCGTTGCCGCGTTACTGCTGCCGCCGCCTATGCCGCCCCCCATGGGAAGTCGTTTGGTTAGCTGGATATCAGCGCCCAAATCTACACCTGCATGTTTTTGTAGAAGTATGGCGGCTTTGTAAATGAGGTTGTCGCGAGTCTTTAGCCCGTCTATAGCGGGTGAGAGGGTAATGTCGCCAGATGTATTGGGCTGGAAGGTCAGTTCGTCGCCGTGGTCGAGTATCTGAAAGACGGTTTGCAGATTATGGTAACCGTCCGGACGCTTTCCTGTTATATGAAGGAAGAGATTAAGTTTGGCTGGGCTAGGTAGGGTAAGCATGGGCAGGGGAGATCCTAAAAACGCCAATTCTTGATAGCGATGGTGAGCTTCAGCTGGTCCCGCTTTGCCACTATTTTTCTTGGCAGTAAAAGCCCCTCTATTTGCTGATATTTTTGGAACTGAATCTTCCAGCCTTGCTGGTGGAGGATCGCCAATTCGCCAGAGGGATTCATTTCTTGAAATTCGATATCCTCAATGGGTGACGGGATGCCTTTAATCCAGTATCTAAGCCCATCGACAGGGACTGTCCAGCCCAATAAATTTTGTAGCAATGACTCTGCTGATTCTGATCTGCGAATGCCATCTTTGGTTTTCAGTTCTACGATTCCATTTTGATTGCTTAAGCTGCTGCTGCCGAAGCCCATGGCGCCGTGTAATTTTATATTGAAAATATTACCTTTGTTCTCCCATTTAAAGTTAACGGCTTTTGCTCTAGAGCCTTTTTTAACGCCGAGTTTCCCTGATGCTGTCCAGTGCTCAAGATTCGTTTTGGTGATGTTGTTGGTGTGAGGCGGCGTAACACAAGCAGAGAGAAGAAGGCTGGCGAATAGAATCAGAAGGGCTTTCATGTGGTCGCTTAAATTTATGGGGGTGTAGTAAGGCAAGGATGTTGTGACGATCGAGGTGCTTAGTCGATATTTGCGTTAAGCCTGTTCAGTGTATGGTGGATAATCGTGCTTTTTGGGTCAAGGTCGAGGCCTTTTTTCCAGACGGTCTTTGCTTCCTGCTGGAGGCCGGAAACCCAGAGTACTTCACCTAGGTGAGCGGCGATCTCATGATCGGGCAGGGCTTTCATTGCTTGACGTAATTTTGTGAGGGCTTCTTCGTAACGCCCTAATCTATATGCCACCCAGCCCATGCTATCCATAACTGCTGGGTCGTTAGGTGTTAGCGCGTAGGCTTGTTTGATGTATTCATAGGCTTCTTGGTAGCGATCGGTTCGATCCGCTAGGGTATATCCCAAAGCATTCAGTGCCGCGGCATTTTCAGGCACTAAGGTTAATACTGCTTTTAGATCTTTCTCTGCTGCGGATATGAAGTCGATTTGGGCGTATAGCATTGCGCGAGCATAGAGTAGGCGGGTACTGTTCGGGAAAGTCTTAACGCCCTTTGTGAGGGCATTTTCTGCTGCGTTCATTTGGCCTGTCTTCGAATAGAGGTCGGCTTCGAGCATATATAGGTTTTCTTGGATGAGGCCTTCAGCGGTTACCTGTTCGTCTTTGACAAGGGCTATGGCATCGTTTTGGCGTCCCAGGTTTACCAAAACCTCCGTTGCTTTTACCATAGCATTAATATAGTTCTGGCCGGGTTCCACTGCTTGATAATGGGCCAAAGCTTCTTTGTACCGATTATTCGTTTGGTCAATCTCACCCAAGTTATAGTGTGCCGCAGAGATATATTGTTTGCGGGAGAGTAATAACTCAAAGCGTAATTTTGCGGAATCCAGTTCCCCGATGTCTTTTTCTACGAGTGCTAATGAATAGAGAATTTCCGGATCTGAAGGCTGTTGTTCGTGCAAAATCTGAAATTGTTTTCGAGCAAGTGCAGGTGCAGAGCTCCATACGAGTCGTGCATATCGAGCACGAAGTCTAATATTCTTGGGGTTTTCCTCTACGAGTGAGGCCAAATTCTGGGCGGCAAGTTCAGTTTTGCCCATTTTGTGCAACACGCGGGTTTCTTGAAAGGCGCTACGAACGGGGCTGTCGTCAATATTTCGAGACTTTCGGGCTGCTTTCAATGCGCCTTCTAAATCGCCGGTTTTTTGGAGAAGGATTGACTGTCCTAACCACAGCCCCGAATCCAATTTGTGCTGTTCTAAAAGTTTGGAATATTGAAGGGTTAATTGTTTTACGATTTTAATGTCGCCTTTTTCAGCTTTAATCGCAATATTTTCAAAGGCTGTAGAGTCCCCTTCGTTTAGCATTTGTTTCGATAGGTCGAAAGCCTCTAATAGGTGATTCGCGTTGATGAGTTCTGATGAGGCTAGATATCTGGCCTCTGAGCTGCCTGGATCAATATCCAGCCAGAGCTGAGACATTTCCATTGCTGATTGGTGGGCGTTGAGGCTGCGGGCGATATGAGTAGCGCGCGCCGTTACCAGTAAATCGTTAGTGCTGAGCGCCTGCTGTACGTAATTTCCCAGAGCTATGTCGTAGCGTTTACGGTCAATAGCCATTTCGGCAACAAGTAGCGCGTATAAAGTATCGGCGGTGAAGGGGCGATCAGGAACCGTGACAACCCGAGGGGTGTTCTTTTGGCTCGACGGTTCTTTCTGTGATTCGGATTGTAAGCTGGCGTCAGGCTGTGTGCTGGCGCAACCCGTAAGAAGAATAGCACTGGCTAATAGGACTGGCGTCACTATACTCGAAGAAAAAATAGTCAGCTTCATGCTGCTTTGCCTAACATCATATTCATAACCTGAGTATAACAACGTTTATCAGCCCTAATGCCGGATGCTGGTCGGAAAGTTGGCTTTTGTTAACGCTTTGACCGGTGATTATTGAAATAAATTCCCTTGGAGTGCGCCAGAGCTTGCCTTCTGCATACGCACACCCGAAAATACCGCGTTTTGATTGGTGCGCAAATTAGCGCAAAGCTGTTAGATATGAGCCTATTTGCCTTTGGTATCAACCACAACACCGCATCTGTTGACGTGCGGGAGAGGTTGGCGTTTGGTCCTTCGCAAATTGAGCCGGCGTTAAGAGAGTCTGTAGAGCTGGATGGCGTGAATGAAATTGCTATCCTTTCTACCTGTAACCGTACGGAGGTCTATGGCCATACAGAGGTTGAGCCTCAGGCTCTAATCGAGTGGTTGGCGCGCTATAAGGGGATTTGCCCTCAAGAATTAAGCGATTGCCAATATCTTCATCGTGACGAAGATGCCGCTCGGCATATGATGACAGTTGCATGCGGTTTGGATTCTCTGGTTCTTGGGGAGCCTCAAATTCTTGGCCAGATGAAATCGTGTTACGCCATTGCTCGTGAATCGGGTGTTTTGGGCGGCGTGTTGCATGCAACGTTTCAGCAGGTTTTTTCAGTAGCTAAGCGGGTTCGCTCAGAAACGGCTATCGGTGAAAATCCAGTTTCTGTTGCCTATGCGGCCGTGAGTTTGGCTCAACAGATTTTTTCTGACTTAAAGGAAGGTGTTGCGTTGTTGATTGGCGCCGGAGAGACCATCGAGTTGGTGGCGCGTCATTTAAAGGATCAGGGCATTAAAAATATTGTTGTGGCGAATAGGACCTTAGAAAACGCTTTGGTTCTGGCTGATAAGTTTTCTGCAGAAGCAATCTTACTGGCTGATATCCCTGATTACCTGCACTGTGCGGATATCGTGATCTCCTCAACGGCAAGTCAATTGCCTTTGTTGGGTAAAGGGGCGGTTGAGCGCGCGTTAAAGAAGCGCAAACACAAACCTATTTTTATGGTCGATATAGCTGTTCCGCGTGATATCGAGCCAGAAGTTGCTGAACTAGATGATGTCTTCTTGTATACGGTTGATGATCTCAAAGAGGTTATTGATGAAAATAAGCGTTCGAGAGAGCAGGCCGCAGAAATCGCCAGTGGCATTGTTGAAGAAGGCGTAAGACATTATTTAGATGAGCTGCGTTCGGTTACCGCTGTGAATACCATAAAATCGTTTCGGCAAAATATGGACGCCTTGCGCGAGGCTGAACTGGAAAAATGCCTTCGACTGCTTAAAAATGGCAATCATCCGGAAGAGGTTTTGAGTCAGTTGGCTCGAAATCTCAGTAACAAATACATGCACGTTCCAACGGCTCAGTTGAAGCGGGCCGGAACTGAAGGGCGCGACGATATTGTACGCGCTATGCGCGTGTTGTTTGAGCTGGAATCTGAGTCTGAAGCTAAAGAGCCTAAGCCTAAAGATAAAAGCGCTAAAGAATAACTTTTTCAGTCTGAGTGTTAGTTTTAGGTAAAATTAACAAGCGGATCACTATATATACTGCGAGATAAAATGAAGGCATCGATACAAGAAAAACTGACCCAGCTAGGTGAACGCTACGAAGAGGTTGGCGTATTACTGAGCGATCCAGAAGTGATTTCAAATCAAGATAAGTATCGTGAGCTTTCAAAAGAGTACGCAGAGCTTGAACCTGTTGTCCAAAGTTTCGAACGTTATTCTGACGTCCTCAGCAATATCGATGAAGCGAAGCAGATGCTTAAAGATGAAGATGCTGATGTTCGCGAAATGGCTCAGGAAGAAATTCAAGAAAATAAAGCGTTAATAGATCCTTTGGAAATCGAGCTGCAAAAGCTATTGCTGCCAAAAGATCCGAACGATGGGAAGAATGTTTTTCTTGAAATTAGAGCCGGTACCGGTGGCGATGAGGCGGCAATTTTTTCGGGTGATCTTTTTCGAATGTACTCGCGTTTTGCAGAAAAAAATCGTTGGAAGGTTGAAGTGGTCAGTGAAAATTTAGGTGATCATGGCGGCTATAAAGAGATTATTACCCGGATTGTGGGGCAGGGGGTTTATTCCCAGTTGAAGTTTGAGTCTGGCGCACATCGTGTTCAGCGTGTTCCTGAAACGGAATCCCAGGGCCGCATTCACACCTCAGCATGTACCGTAGCGGTGATGCCTGAAGCCGATGAGCTGGAAGAGATTGCGATTAAAAAAGGAGACTTGCGAGTCGATACCTTTAGGGCTTCAGGCTCTGGTGGGCAGCACGTTAACAAAACAGACTCTGCAATTCGCTTGACGCATCTCCCTACCGGTGTGGTCGTTGAATGTCAGGATGAGCGCTCACAACATAAAAACCGTGCAAAAGCGATGTCACTATTGGCGGCGCGGTTGCAAAACGCTCAGCAAGAAAAAGCTGATGCGAGTCAGTCTGAAGAGCGTAAAAGTCTTGTGGGCAGCGGCGATCGCTCTGAGCGTATTCGTACTTATAATTACCCTCAAGGTCGTATCACCGATCATCGAATTAACCTGACTTTATATAAGTTGGGCGAAATAATGGAAGGTGACTTGAGTGAGGTACTGAAATCGCTTATCAATGAATATCAGGCGGATCAATTAGCGGCCTTAGGTGAATAATAGTTGTGTCGTTAATAATCTCGGCATGGATTAAAAATAGCGCGCAAGCGCTTTCGGCCACGAGTGACAGTGCGCGACTTGATGCTGAAGTGCTTTTGGCTTGGATGTTAAATAAAGATCGGACGTATCTTTATACTTGGCCCGAACGGGCTTTATCACCCTCTCAGGAAACGCAGCTATCCGATCTTTTGGCTCGCCGTATTAATGGGGAGCCAATTGCCTATATCGTCGGTGAAAAAGAATTCTGGTCTTTACCGTTTTATACGAATGCCTCCACATTGATTCCTCGCCCCGATACAGAAGTGCTCGTTGAGCGCGTGTTAGCTCGCCTGCCGGAATCCCCTCAAGCTATATTAGACCTCGGTACAGGTACTGGCGCTATTGCTATTTCTATTGCGCATGAGCGACCCGACTGCCAAGTTGATGCCGTTGATCGAGTGACAGAGGCGGTGGCTTTAACAAAGAGCAACTGTTTGCGAAATCAGGTCAAAAACGTTTCGGCTTTCCAGAGTGATTGGTTTTCTAAAATAGAAAAACGCTACGATATTATTATTTCAAATCCACCGTATATAGACGCTTCTGACGAGCATTTGACTCAGGGAGATGTGGCCTTCGAACCTCGCTCTGCTTTGGTTGCGGATGATGAGGGTTTGGCCGATATTCATCATATTGTTTACGGCGCTAAATTACATTTGTCTGAGAATGGATTCGTTGTGATTGAGCATGGGTATCAGCAAAAGGAGGGGGTACAGTCCATTTTTAAAGCGGCAGGCTATTCAAATATAGTTACTGAAAAAGATTATGGCGGGAATGATAGGGTAACGTTTGGGGTGCTCAAGGTCGAGCCCGGCGAGTAATATTTAATTCTGAGGCAGCCATAAAAAAGGCCGGACTAGTCCGGCCTTTTTTCGTGCTGTTGTTTAACTAGGTTAAACGTTAGAAGAGATTAAAATTTAATAGTTGCTTCTAACGCTATCGTTTTGGGTCGTCTTACAAAGCTATAGTACGTGTTGCTGTTTGCAATGGTCCCGGATAAGGGAGCGTTGGATGAGTAGGATATGATGCTTTTATCAAGCAAGTTTTTACCCAATATTCCTACGGCCCAGTAATCGCCTTCAACGCCAATCCGCATGTTGAGCATTCCGTAAGCATCAATTTCGCCTTGAGGATCTAAACTCACGTGAACGTTATGAGAACCGACTCGCTGGTAGTCAATAAACCCAATAAAATTCACGTTGTCTGTTATTGCTGTTAAATAGTCGAGAGAAAGGTTGGTGGTAAGCTTGGGCGTGTAAACGCCACGTTTACCTGTGTAGTCGCAGCTGTCTATTACGTTATCACCGTCAAGGTCAATTCCGTTGGGAGTTTGTCCTTGATAACAGTTACCGTTTTTAAAGTCACGGTATTCAAAGTCAAGCCAAGACAAACCGTACGATGCAGTTAAGCCATCGGCAATTAACCATCGGCCATCAAGCTCAATACCTTGAACACGTGTTTCTTTTGCGTTACCAACGTTAAAGCCAACACCACCATCGAATTGGCTTATCTGTAAGTCTTTATAATCTGTGCGATACAACGCGGCATTAAGTTCAACTCGGCCATCGGCAAGAGTTGATTTTATGCCCAATTCGAAAGCGGCTGCGTTTTCATTCTCGAACTCGAAAAAGGTTGTATTATTCGAGCGAGGATCAAACCCACCAGCTTTAGAGCCTGTTGTGAAAGAGGCATAAGTCATCACGTCATCACTGAAATTATATTCGGCGATAATAAGCGGATCAAAAGGCGATTCGTTACGTTTTCCACTTACGTCGTGACCGCTTAATGCTTCGCTCTCAAGAAGGAATACGGCTTCGTATAGACCGCCTAGACCGCCAGCTGCTGTGGCACCCACAGTGTCCGCATTTATTTCCATGCCATTTGATGGGACATACAGATACATTCGCTTGGATGAGGTTTTTTCTTCCCAGGTTTGTCTTGCGCCAAGTACGATATTGAGCTGATCGGTTATGTTCCACTTTACGCGACCAAACATGGCGTAAGCTGTAGCCTCTTGCTCGAAGTCTCGAGCAGCTCCCGTGTTTAAGAAATTATTGGCAAGGCTTCCTAGAGCAAGGCTCAACGGAATCGGGAGTTCATTATCTAGTTCAAAGGGAGTGGAATCGTGATACGTTTGTTCGTAATCTTGATAATACAGACCGGCAATCCATTCAAACCGCTCTCCAAGAGGGGAGGTAATACGAATTTCTTGGCTAACTTGATCATAATCTTCGGAGAGGTTTGTTTCTATGAAGTCAGCAGATGTAAAGTCGCAGTCACAAACTTCATCATAGTTAAAGGCTAGATTGCCCGTAACAAATGTGAGCGTGTAATCATTGAAGTCGTAGTTACTTGTCAGAGTGAAGTTGGTAATCTCAGTATCACTAACTTCATAAGTATTTGTTTGTCTTACATAATCCTGTTCAGAATCGAAAGTCGGTAAGCTCAAAACAGACAGCGTGCCGCTATAAGTTCTCGTTGCTGCGGAGAACCGCTCATCCTTTGTGATTTCTATGGCCCGGCCTTGTGTTTCAAATTCATTTTTTTCTGCTTTGAATATGAAAGACAAGCTGTCTGTTGGTGTCCAGTCGAGCGTTACGCGAGCTGCGTTTTCTTCTGTATACGGTTCATCGGTTTCTTTGTAGCTGTTATAAAAGTAACCGTCTTCTTGATACGTTCTGAGCGCTATACGTGCACGAAAGCTGTCGCTTATTGGGCCGGATATCATCGCGTTAATTTCATCTTGCTCGTTTTCGAATTCACGAGAAGCGGTAAGCTTCCCTTCCCACTCTTCGGTCGGAGCTGCCGTCGTTAAGTTCAAGGCGCCAGCAACACTGTTTTTACCAAACAGGGTACTTTGAGGGCCGCGTAATAATTCAACGCGGGCCATGTCCATCATTGGGGTGCGAAAGAGTTGAGAACGTCCGTAATAAATACCGTCGACGTACATTCCTACGGATTGTTCAAAGCCTTGGCTATTATCTGAACCGATACCGCGAATACGAACCTGAGTGCTAAGACCTGATTCAGTGAAGTGGATGTTCGGTAAGTAAGAGGTCAAATCTTCTAGATTTTCGATGCCAGCAGCAGCGAGTTTATCGCCAGAAATTGTTGAAACCGAAATGGGAACGTCTTGAAGGCTTTCAGAAATTTTCTGAGCGGTAACGATAACCTCTTCAAGGCGAAGGTCTGGAGCTTCCTGTGCCTGTGATTGAAGTGCTGTTTGTGTGCAAATAACGCCGATTGCTAACGCTAAAGCTTTCGGGGTAAACGTTGTATTGCGAAGCATGTCTTTTTCCCTAATGTATGGTCGTGCTGCTTTTATATTAAAACAGTCAATGAGGATCTGTGTGATGAGCCGGATCGGTATTTTAGGGGTGTCGGTGAGCTGAATCCAGCCTGCGAGGGCATAATAGCGCGCTTATCAACAAAATTAAAACACACGGCTGAAATATGGCGCTTGAATGATGGTTTTGGTGGAATTAACCCGTAATGAAATTACGGGTCGAGAATGTTGTTGGTTACTTCACGTGATAATAGTCTTTATACCAATTGATAAATTGATCAATACCCTCGTTCACACTAGTGTTGGGTTTAAAGCCAATGTCAGCCTGTAAGCTTGAAGTGTCTGCGGAGGTTGAGGGAACGTCGCCAGGCTGAATGTCCATCATATTCTTTTGTGCCTTTTTACCAATGCTCTTTTCGATTGCTTCGACAAAGTCCATTAGCTTAACGGGGGCATTGTTACCAATATTGTAAATTTTGTATGGCGCAAAGCTAGACGCGGGGTCTGGCATAAGCCCGTCCCACTCTTTATTCTTTTGGGGTATTTGGTCTGTTATACGGATTACGCCCTCTACGATATCGTCAATATAAGTAAAGTCTCGGTACATTTCGCCATGGTTATAAATGTCGATGGCTTTGGCTTCTATGATCCCTTTGGTGAATTTGAATAGGGCCATATCAGGACGCCCCCAGGGACCGTACACGGTGAAAAAGCGTAAGCCAGTCGTGGGTAAGTCAAACAAATTACTATAAGTATGCGCCATGAGTTCGTTGGACTTTTTACTGGCGGCATAGAGTGAAACGGGGTGATCGACGTTGTCAGATTCGGCAAACGGTTGCTTTACGTTAGCGCCATATACAGAGCTTGAAGAGGCGTAGCTCAAATGAGGGACTTTCGTGTTGCGGCAGCCTTCCAATATATTAAGGAAGCCAACAATGTTGGAGTCAATATAGGTGCGAGGGTTTTCTATTGAATAGCGAACACCGGCTTGGGCGGCTAAATTGATGACCCGGTCGAACTGATGAGTTTGAAACAAGGCTTCGATTCCATCTCTATCCGCAAGGTCTAATTTTTGAAACTCAAAGTTAGAGCGATCAGTAAGTTGCTTCAAGCGGTCTTGCTTTAGGGTAACGTCGTAATAGTCATTGAGGTTGTCGATGCCGACAACATTGTCACCTCGATCGAGCAGTTTTTTACTTGTATGAAAGCCAATAAAACCAGCTGCGCCCGTTACCAATATTTTCATGTGTACATGTTCCCGTTAGAAGGTCGGCATTTTACATGGGTTTGCCTTTTTGTGGGCTTGTCTTTCTATGCCCGCCTGTCTATACCGGTCCAGGCTATATAACTGCTATCTCTGCCCAAGACTGTACTGCGCTCACATATTGTTACGGGAGTGGTGATTCGGGTGTTATGTGCTTTTTCTAGCTATAAAGCGGTTAAATACTGGATAGATATCTCTTTAAGCCTATTCATTTTAGGTTTTGTGCACATAGTGTGTTTAAATATCGCGCGGATTCGGGCTGGCGGAGTGCTAATGCCTTGGGTCATTCTCAATTAAACATTCCGGTTTTGGCATATATATTTGTGAGTAAAAAACAGTCCTTTTCGTCTTTACGCTTCAGTGAACTTAATCTTTCTCCTGAAATTAATCGTGCTCTCGATGATATGGGATTTGAGTTTTGCTCTCCCATTCAAGAGAAGTCTCTGCCTTACTCTCTTAGCTCCCACGATGTTGTCGGCAAGGCGCAAACGGGAACGGGTAAAACGGCTGCGTTTTTATTGGCTGTATTTGAAGATCTATTACGCGCAAAACCAGAAGAAGAGCGATATGCGGGTGAAGCTCGCGCTTTGATCATTGCTCCCACTAGAGAGCTAGTGGTGCAGATCGGAAAAGATGCCGAGTTGCTTGGTAAATATACAGATTTAAAAGTTCACACTTTGGTTGGCGGCATGGACTATAACCGTCAGCTAAACAAGTTGAATAATAACTTGGTCGATATCTTGGTTGCGACACCGGGTCGCCTTATCGATTTTTGCGAAAAGAGAGAAGTGTATCTTGATCAGCTAGAAGTCCTTGTGATTGATGAGGCTGATCGTATGTTGGATATGGGCTTTATTCCGCAGATAAAACGTATTGTGCGCTTGGCGCCAAAACCTTCTGACCGTCAAACCTTAATGTTCTCGGCTACCTTCCCTGATGACGTTCGCCGTCTTGCTGAGCAGTGGACGCACAACTCTATCAAAGTTGAAATTGAGCCGGAAAGTATCGCTACGGATACTGTTGATCAAAAGGTGTATTTGGTTTCAACAGATGAGAAGCTCGACTTGCTTTGTAATCTGTTTAAACAGCCTGACGTGAAAGGGGTTATTGTTTTTGCTAACCGTCGAGACGAGTGTCGGCGCCTGCATCAAAAATTAACCCGGCGAAAGCTGAATGTAGGGTTGTTGTCGGGAGAGATTCCACAAGGCAAGCGTATGCGTACCCTAGAAGACTTCAAGAGCGGCAAACTAGACGCCTTAGTTGCAACAGATGTCGCGGGCCGAGGGATTCATATTGATGGCGTTAGTCATGTCGTGAATTACACACTTCCTGATGAGCCAGAAGATTATGTACATCGAATCGGTCGTACTGGCCGTGCAGGTAATACCGGGACGTCTATTAGCTTTGCGTGTGAAGATGATGCATTCAAACTACCTGCCATAGAAGAGCTATTGGGCAAAAAGATAGAGTGTACCCAGCCACCTGAGCACCTGCTGAAGTAGGTTGTTTCTCTTTTACCCTTACTTTTCACCCTATAGATGCTACTTCTTTAGCATTTTCTCAAATCAACATAGCCTATTCTAATGGCTATGTTGAGCCTGCTTATTTTCAGCATTCCACCGTAATTCTTCCCATTGTCTACACTAATATTATTGGCTGACAAAACAGCAGAGCTGAATTCATGGCTATTGAGCGATTATGGGCGTCATTTAAAGGCTGTTGACTGGGTAAATTGTGAAAGTATGAGAAAAGTGTTGGTGGTTGAAGGCAGCCCGATAGTGATAAAGGTGCTTAAGCACGTTTTGTCGGGGGAAGATCTTTTTGAATGCGTGTATACCTCTTCTTTTGGTGAGGCTAAGGCGGCCTGCGAGGCTGCATCTGAGCCGTTTTTTGCTGCCTTAATCGACATTAACCTGCCGGATGCTCCTGCGGGGGAGGCGGTTGACTTCTCTCTTTCTCAGGGGATTCCTACGATCGTGATCACGGATGATTTTGAGGTTGAAAAGAAAGATAAACTACTCTCAAAGGGCATTGTTGATTACGTTACCAAAGAGGGTAGATACTCCTATGAATACGCTCTAGGAGTGTTAAAACGCTTAGTGAAAAACCAAAACATTAAGGTTTTGGTTGTAGATGACTCTGATACTGCGCGTAGGTTTGTCGCCGCTCTATTGCGTTTACAGTTATATCAAGTGTTTGAGGCGATTGATGGCGTTCAGGCAATTAAGTTGGTACTTGAAAATCCGGATTTAAAATTGTTGATTACGGACTTTAATATGCCGCGTATGGATGGCTGTGAACTGGTCAAAAATATTCGCTTGAAGTACGAAAAAAGTGATCTCGTTATTATCGGCTTGTCGACCAATGGTGAGAGAGGTCTGTCGGCTCGCTTCATTAAAAATGGAGCAAATGACTTCTTACAGAAACCCTTTAACCATGAAGAGTTTTTCTGCCGGATCAATCATAACGTTGAATTTCTTGAGCTGATCGAAACCATTAAAGATTCAGCATATCGGGATGATTTGACGGGAATTTATAACCGAAAATACTTCTATAACCTTTGCGGATCGGCTTTTGCCGAGAGGCAGGTCAAGGCGTCGGCTATTTCCGTGGGAATAATCGATTTGGATGAGTTTCATATTATTAATGACCAGTACGGTCACGAAATTGGAGATCGGGCGATGGTCGAGGTCGTTCGTGAAATGAGCGGGCTGCTGTCTAGGTTCATATTTGCGCGGGCTAGCGGGACCGAGTTTTATGTGCTGATGCAAGGCTTGGATAATGAAAAGGCAACCGCATTTATTGAGCAAGTTCGTCAAATCTTGTGCTCTTCGTCGTTTGATGTTGACGGTCATTCAATCAATGTCACCTACAGTGCGGGTGTTTCCAGTGTGAATACTGAAAATGTGGATGAGCTGGTTACTTCTGCATCCATCAACTTGAAGAGAGCAAAAGAAGCGGGCGGGGACTTAGTTTTTGGTGATGACTAAGGTTACGTTTATCCGTTGAGTTTCACTTTATTCTGCTTGCCGCCTACTTTTCTTTGATTCATTCCTTTCTTGGGCACTCCCCTTCAGGGCAGTGTTTTAGTTCTCTTAGCCAAAATAAATTTCCGCCAACGACGGCAACGGGCATCGCAATAATATTGATGACCGGAATAATGCTGCACAACATAATAAACCCTCCAAAACCAAGGCTGCTGTACTTCTTTTCCCACAAGCATTGACGGAGTGGCTTAAAAGCGAGTTGGTGGTTGTCTGCGGAGTAATCTGAGTATTGAATGGCCATCGTCCATGCGCCCCAGGCTAGTCCAATCAGTGGTGCCAGTAGATTTAACACTGGAATCCAGCCGGTTAGTGTTCCGACTAAAATCATAATCAAAATCACAACAACGCCACGCTTTAAAAAGTACCACAGCTTTTCGCATTCTCGCAGAAGGGTGCGAGTAATCATTGTGGATATTGACTCTTCTGGAGGGGCAACGCCGGTGAGTATTTTTTCGGACTTTGCAGCAAGCAATCCATAAAAGGGAGCTGCGATAATATTGGTGATCATGTTGAAACTGTAGGCATATACGATAAGCATCAAGATGCCGATTACGCTCCATACAATCCATTCCAGAGGGGCAAGAAATGCCGGAAGATACCCCATTGAGCTATCAACAATACCGCCAAAGTAGTGAATAAATGCGCTTGTAAGAACAAAAAATAGAACGCAGTTCACCAGTAGTGGGACGATTAAATAGAGTCTGAGCTCAGCTTGCCAAATTAAATGTAAGCCTTCTCGAAAATAAAAAATTCCTGAGGCAATATTGTTTTTTAGGCGGGGCGGGGGAAGCATACTTGCAGAGTTCTCAGTAGAAATAGATTGCATTTTGGCCATCCTGGTCAGGGGCCATAGCTTTGGCCCCGGGGTTATAAATCCATGTGTATTCGTTATGAGCCTATTTGGCGCCGTGTGCTTTTAGCGCGCTCGCGTATGGGCCTGAGTGTTTGTGCTTAGAGATAACTTGCAAAAAGGTAAGTCCATCGCTGTTGGTGCAGTTTATGTTCTTGCCGTCTTCAGTAAAAAACTTTACGAAGGTGGCAAAGTTATCCGCTATCATCCCGCGGTATGCGCGCTCTAGGACTGTGTAGTCTGGGTCGGTATCGCCTACAGCGGTGACTTCTAGGAAGCCTTTTACGCGCTCGTCTGTAAATACTTCGCCGAGAACTTTCTGTTTATCTTTCTTGAGGGCCATGTTATTCGCTGTCCAATTTATTTTGCAAAATACTGTTAAGTTGTTGTGGGTTGGCTTTGCCTTTGGAGGCTTTCATTACCTGCCCCACGAAAAAACCGAC
Source organism: Agarilytica sp. (assembly GCA_033852175.1). Taxonomy (GTDB): domain Bacteria; phylum Pseudomonadota; class Gammaproteobacteria; order Pseudomonadales; family Cellvibrionaceae; genus Agarilytica. The sequence continues at coordinate 62,415 of JAWSUY010000005.1, read as the reverse complement.
CATTTTTTTACGTTTGTCGGGTTCTGCTGATCGGTAGTTATCGACCTGCTTAGGGTTCGCTTCAATAATGCTGTCGACCATTGCTTCCAGGTCGCTCGAATCCGTTGGTTTGAGGCCTTCTTTTTCGATGACTTCATCGACGTCGTTGGCGCCATTCCAGAGGTGATCAAATGCAATTTTACCTGTTTTGCTGCTAAGCGTTGTATCGATGATTCGGAGAATGAGCTTCCCGAGTTGTTCGGCCGGTACTTTACTTTCTTCCACGCTAATATCGTCTGTATTTAAACGCGCAGATAATTCGCCCATAATCCAGTTGGCAGACAGTTTGGCATCTTTAGATACCGTGTGCGTGGCCTCAAAATATGCAGCCATCTTTCTATCGCTGCTGAGTATTTCAGCGTCATAAGACGACAAACCGAAATCTTGTTCGTAGCGGGTTTTGCGGGCTTCTGGCAGTTCAGGCAAGTTTTGTCGAAGATCTTCGATATAGTCATCGTCGATCATGACGGGCAGTAAGTCAGGGCATGGAAAGTAGCGGTAATCGTTGGCTTCTTCCTTGGATCGCATAGATTTAGCTGTGTGAGTGTCGCCATCGTACAGACGTGTTTCTTGAGCGATTTTATTGCCCAACTCAATCTCGTTAATTTGACGCTCGACTTCTTGCTCAATGCACTTATCCATAAAGCGGAAAGAGTTGAGGTTTTTGGTTTCGGTACGCGTGCCGAGTTCTTCTTGACCCTTTGGTCGAACAGAGATGTTTACGTCAAAACGCATAGAGCCTTGGGCCATGCGACCGTCGCAAATGCCGATTGAGGTCACAATGGAGTGCAGAGAGCGAGCAAAAGCTATGGCTTCTTCTGCATTGCGCATATCGGGCTCACTAACGATTTCGATCAGGGGGGTGCCAGCACGGTTAAGGTCAATGCCTGACATTCCTTGGTAGTCGTCGTGCAAGGACTTACCCGCGTCTTCTTCTAAGTGCGCATGGTGTATGCGAATACGTTTTTGCTTCCCGTTCTCTAGAGTAATATCGAGATAGCCGCCGTTTACAATGGGCTCAGCTAATTGCGTTGTTTGATAGCCTTTAGGAAGGTCAGGGTAAAAATAGTTTTTGCGCTCAAATACCGATCGCTTACAGATCTCCGCATTCGTGGATAAGCCAAACATAATGGCATAGCGAAAAGCTTGTTCATTGGGTACTGGCAATGTGCCGGGCATTGCGAGATCGACCAAGCTTGCCTGAGTGTTAGGCGAAGCACCGAAGGTGGTGCTAGAACCTGAGAATATTTTTGATTGGGTGGCCAGCTGTACGTGCACTTCCAACCCGATAACGGTTTCCCATTCCATTTTATTATGACCTATTCGTTTATTGGGTTAAGTGTGTGAAAGTCAGTAGACAATTGGAACTGATGCGCAACATTTAGCAGCTTGGCTTCAGCAAAGTAGTTGCCTATAAGCTGCAGTCCAACCGGCTTTTTATCGACGAGTCCGCAGGGAATTGACAGTCCTGGGAGCCCGGCTAGGTTGGTAGCAATGGTGTAAATGTCTTCTAGGTACATAGCAACAGGGTCATCGGACTTCGCTCCAAATTTAAAGGCTGGGCTGGGAGAGGTAGGCCCCAAAATTACGTCCACATCTTTAAATACTTGCACGAAATCGTCTTTGATAAGTCTTCGGACTTTTTGTGCTTTGCTGTAGTAAGCATCGTAATAACCCGCTGAAAGGGCGTAAGCACCGACTAAAATACGGCGCTTAACTTCTTCTCCAAAACCTTCTCCGCGTGAGCGCATATAAAGGTCTTCTAAATTTTTAGGGTTGTCGCATCGATGTCCGTAACGTACACCGTCAAAACGAGAAAGGTTTGCGGAACATTCTGCTGGTGCAATCACGTAGTAAGTTGGTACCGCTAAGTGGGAGTGAGGGAGTGAAACGGAAACAATTTTTGCCCCAAGAGATTCATAGATCTTAATAGCGTCTTCGACTGCAGCTTGTGTGCCGGGGTCTAGCCCTTCGCTGAAGTATTCTTTGGGGACGCCAATTTTCAGTCCTTCAATGCTATCGTTTAAAGTTGCCGTGTAATCGCAAAGCTCATGATCAACGCAGGTAGAGTCTTTGCTGTCATAGCTGGCCATAGCGTTCAGCATGATGGCTGAATCTTCGGCTGTTTTGGTCATTGTGCCGGCCTGATCTAAGCTCGAGGCAAAAGCAATCATTCCCCAGCGTGATACGCGGCCATAGGTTGGCTTAATGCCGGTAATACCGCATAAGCTAGCAGGCTGACGAATTGATCCGCCTGTATCCGTCGCAGTAGCGCCTGGTGCAAGCCTAGCGGCAACGGCAGCTGCAGAACCGCCTGAAGAACCTCCGGGTACACAATCGGTAGCCCATGGATTTTTTACCTGTCCAAAGAAGCTTGTTTCGTTGGAGGAGCCCATGGCAAATTCGTCCATGTTGGTCTTTCCAAGGGTCACAGCGCCGGCATTAATGTAGTTTTCCACTACTGTTGCGTTATAGGGCGGAGTGAAGTTACTGAGCATCTTAGAGCCGCAGGTAGTGAGCGTGCCCTCAGTACAAAAGATATCTTTATGCGCGATTGGTACGCCACATAATATTTGCGTGCTGCCTTTGGCTAGCTGCTGATCTGCAAGGTCGGCTTGTGCGAGCGCTTGATCTTCGGTCACAGTGATAAACGCATTTAATGACGGGTCGAGCGATTTGATTCGCGATAAATAGTGCTGGGTGATCTCTCTGCTAGAGAATTCCTTAGCGCGCAGTTTCTGGCTTATTTCAGCGATGGTTAAGGTGTGCATTGCAATGGCTCAGGGGTAATGTGTATTGGGTGGTTGAGGTGAGTCTGCTGATCATCTAAATATAATCGTCAGTCAATTCTCAATCACATTCCTATTTAAGTTTTTGTCAGGGTTTACCTGTCTTCTTTCAATCTCAAAGGCTTTTAAAATCGCCAATGTTGACGTGTCTGTGAGCTTTTAATCGATAACCTTGGGCACAAGATATAGGCCGTCTTCAGTCGCTGGTGCGACTGCTTGGTATTTTTCGCGATGATCTTGCTCTGTTACGACGTCTTTGCGTAGTTTTTGCACGGCATCTAAAGGGTGAGCCATAGGTAAGGTGTCGCCTGTATCAACGGATTGAAGCTGGTCGACGAGAGTGAGTATCTCGTTAATACTGGTGGCAGTTTGCTCTAGAGTTTCTTGGCTTATTTCTAGTTTTGCCAGATAAGCCAGCTTTTGTATTTGATCTGCTTCCACAGTGTTCTCCGCGGTTGAAAAATCGGCCTAAATTGCCGGAAGTATTCGAGCGCGCTACGTTATCATATTTGCGCCTTGCTCAAAATCCCTACCATTGATAGAGTGCGTCAATTTGGCGGTGAAAGTTGGCCGAAAAAGCAATGTTTTTGGGAGTTAAGATGAAAATGTGGGTTTTACGCGGTTTTATCTCGGACTTCTTAAAGTGTTAATTGCTTTTTTTGCTAACGTAATAATAATCGCATAATACTAATAATATTTTCTCTCCGAGCTCAAAGCGTAGAGCTGATAGGTCGTAATCTCTCGGAATATTCACAGGGTATACAAGCACTATGTTGTTGAAACGTTTAAAAGGGGTATTCTCCAATGACCTATCCATTGATTTGGGCACGGCTAATACGCTTATCTATGTGCGAGATAAGGGCATCGTTTTAAACGAACCTTCAGTTGTTGCGATTCGCAATGTGAATGGTCAGAAATCTGTCGAAGCCGTAGGTACTGCGGCAAAGCGGATGCTCGGAAGAACTCCTGGCAATATCACAGCAATTCGCCCTTTAAAAGATGGCGTAATCGCCGACTTCCAAGTGACAGAAAAAATGCTGCAGCACTTTATTCGCAAAGTGCACGAAAACAGCTGGTTTCAGCCAAGTCCTCGGGTCTTGGTCTGTGTGCCTTGCTTATCCACCGAGGTTGAAAAACGAGCGATTCGTGAGTCTGCCTTGGGCGCCGGTGCTAGGGAAGTGCGTTTAATCGAAGAGCCAATGGCTGCCGCAATAGGTGCGGGTCTCAAAGTCGAAGAAGCTACAGGCTCTATGGTTGTCGATATTGGCGGTGGTACAACTGAAATCGCCATTATTTCTTTAAATGGCGTTGTTTTATCGGACTCTGTTCGTATCGGTGGCGATAGATTTGATGAAGCCATCGTTAATTATGTGCGACGAAAGTATGGCAGTGTGATTGGTGATGCGACTGCAGAGCGAATTAAACACGAGATTGGTTGTGCTTATGCGGGTAGCGAAGTCCTTGAAATTGATGTGCGCGGTCGAAATTTAGCAGAAGGCATTCCCAAAAGTTTTACCTTGGATAGTGATGAAGTGCTTGAAGCTTTGCAGGAACCGTTGGCCGGTATTGTACAGGCGATCAAGAGTGCTCTTGAGCTGTCACCGCCGGAACTGGCTTCGGATATTGCTGAAAGTGGCATCGTATTGACTGGCGGCGGTGCGCTTCTCAGAGATCTTGACCGTTTACTTGCAGAAGAAACTGGATTGCCACTTATCGTGGCTGAAGACCCTCTCACCTGCGTTGCTCGCGGGGGTGGTCGTGCGATGGAGCTAATGGATTACTATAATATTGATTTGGCCTATTAAAATATTCCCGACATTGTGAATTGTTAGCGGAATTTGTTCTGTTTAAGTCGAGAGTTGACTATTGTTCAGAGTGTCCAGGTTATTTAGATGAGTTTGTTGCAGTGTTGCGAGCGAGCAGCCGTTAATTTGCTGGTAGTAAAGTACTCTCACTATTCCACTAAAAACTTCGCCGGAGGTGACTATCAAGCCGCTTTTTTCAAAAGGGCCGTCGGTAGGCGTTAAAACGGCAATCTTGACTTTGATTTCAATTGGGATTGCTTCAGCGTATCTGTTTACTGACTGGTTGGCCCCTTTAAAAAGACAAGCCCAAGACATTGTTGCGCCCTTGTACTGGGTTTCCAATCTTCCGAGCAAAATCGATGACTGGTCTGATAACCGCTTACTGTCTCGTGAACGGTTAATTCAAGAGAACGAGTCGCTTCGCATCGAAAACCTAGTGCTCAAACGGAAATTACAACTGAACGCGTCCTTGGCGGCTGAAAATGTTCGCCTGCGCCAACTTCTGAATTCGGCAGAAACTCTTGAAGATCGAGTGTTAATTACCGAGATTATTGGTCGGTCGCCTGATCCGATGATGCATCAAATTATTGTGAACAGAGGTGCGGAGCACGGTGTTTATCGGGGGCAGGCTTTAGTTGATGCCAAAGGTTTAATGGGGCAGGTTGTTGAAGTGGGTACGCGCAGCTCCAAAGTTCTATTGCTTACCGATTCGCGGCATGCGTTGCCTGTGCAAATAAATAGAAATGGTGAACAGCTGATAGCTGAAGGTCAAGGAGGCCGCTCACATGAGCTTGCTTTGCCTTATGTGGCGAATACTCTCGATATTGTTGTAGGCGATATTCTTGTGAGTTCTGGTCTAGGGCAGCGTTTTCCAATTGGTTATCCTGTAGCGGAAGTTATCGAAGTGGTTAAAGATCCCTCTAAGCGTTTTGCACGTGTTATTACTAAGCCAATGGCCGATATTAATCGAAGCCGGCATGCGCTCTTGGTGTTTGATCATCCACCAGCAGAAGGTTCATAGATCGGTGGTGGGTAAGCTTAAAAATACGTATTACGTGATTGTTATCATTAGCCTATGTATTGCAATGTTTGTTGCTATATATCCCATGTCAGATCGTTATTCAGAGCTCCGTCCGGAACTGTTGTGTTTGTTAGTCATATATTGGGTTACGCATGCACCTCAGAATTTTGGTGTTTTATTCGCCTGGAGTGTTGGTCTGGCGCAGGACGTCATTGAGGGGGTGGCTTGGGGGGCTCATGCGATGGCGCTGTCTATCGTTGCCTATATTTGTCTCGTCGCTTATCAGCGAATCAAAAACTACTCTGTTTGGCATCAGTCCATATGGGTCTTTATTTTTGTCGGGTTTCATCAAGTCACTGTTAATTGGGTTCAGGGCTTGGCGGGTTACGATGCAACGCCTAAAGAGCTTATACTCTCAGCTATGGTCAGCGCATTATTTTGGCCTGTTTTATTCGTTTCCCTTATGCGTATTCGCCTGATTTACCGGTTGGGGTAGAAACCGGATAATAACCGGATAGTAACGGGATAATTAAAGATAACGTGCGTTAGTAAAGAACATTCATGGAAATTCAACTTGCATCCAAATCTCCACGTCGACGTGAACTGTTGGACCAGATAGGCGTCCGATATAGAACGGTTGACGTCGATGTTCCCGAAGAGCATGAAGTCGGTGAGTCGCCTGAGGCTTATGTGTCGCGTTTGGCGTTATCAAAGGCCAGGGCTGGTGTTCACGAGGTGGTGGATAATCAGGTTTTTAACGGGCCTACTCTAGGTGCCGATACTATTGTGGTTTGCGGAGATGAAATACTAGAAAAACCTCAAAGCTTCGCTGACTTTAAAAGGATGATGTCTGCCCTTTCTGGCAGCTACCATCGTGTAATGACTGCGGTTGCTTTATGTGTTGATGGCCGGGAGCTGTTGGATTGTAGCTCTACTCAAGTACGATTTCGAAATATATCCGAAGAGGAAATGGTTGAATATTGGCAGACTGAAGAGCCTCGCGACAAGGCGGGTGGTTATGCTATTCAAGGTTTAGGAGCTGTGTTTGTGGTGGAAATTATTGGCAGCTATTCTGGCGTCGTGGGTTTGCCCATTGAGACACTTACCCCTATGTTAGCGGAGATTGGTATTCCCGTTTGGAAATCATAAATTATGAGTGAAGAAATTTTAGTAAACTTTGGCCCGACAGAAACACGCGCGGCGTTAGTAGAAAATGGTGTATTGCAGGAAGTTTATATCGAGCGTGCTCGCAGTAAAGGTTTTGTAGGGAATATCTACAAGGGCAAAGTGGTAAGGGTGTTGCCAGGTATGCAGGCGGCTTTTGTCGATATTGGTCAGGAGCGGGCCGGCTTTATTCACGTGGCCGATATTGCCCCGTTAGATAAAGACGGGATTGAAAAAAAGCAAAAAGATGATGCTGATATTCGAGGCCTGCTTAGAGAGGGGCAGTCGATACTGGTCCAAGTTAGTAAGGACCCCATCAGTACAAAGGGCGCACGTTTAACGACCCATCTTTCCGTGTCTGCGCGGTACTTAGTGTATATGCCCAATACAGATCATATGGGCGTATCGAATCGTATTGAAGATGAGGGCGAGCGAGAGCGTTTAAAGTCTATAGTGTCAAAATTAGCGGCTGAATATAAAGATCAGTATCCTGTCGGGGGATTTATTATTCGAACCGTTGCCGAAGGGGCTTCGGAGGAAGAATTACGAGCTGATATACCGTTTGTTTTTCATCTGTGGCACGATCTTGCTGGTGCAATAAAATCTGCGAAAGCTCCGTCAATTATTTATGAAGATATGCCGTTATTTATGCGTACTGTACGGGACCTTATGCGCCCCAATATTGAAAAAGTTCGCATCGATTCTCGAGAGTCATTCGCACGCATGCAAAAGTTTGCTAAGCACTATGCGCCAGCAATTGGAGAGCGCTTAGAACATTATCCAGGTGAACGTCCACTGTTTGATCTCTATGGGGTGGAAAATGAAATTCAAAAAGCTCTGCAAAAGCGAGTCCCATTAAAATCGGGCGGTTACTTAGTGGTTGAGCAAACGGAAGCCATGTCGACTATTGATATTAATACTGGCGCCTTCGTTGGTCATCGCAATTTAGAGGAGACGATTTTTAAGACGAACCTAGAAGCTGCAGCGGCGATTGCAAGGCAATTGCGTGTGCGCAATCTGGGTGGGATTATTATTATTGATTTTATTGATATGAAAGAGGAAGAGCATCAGCGTCAAGTGTTGCGTAGCCTTGAAAAATATTTGGAAAAAGACCGGGCAAAGACCAGTATCACGGGTGTGTCTGATTTGGGCCTAGTGGAGATGACACGCAAACGCACACGAGAAAGTTTGGGCCAGGTTTTGTGTGAAGCATGTCCGGTTTGCGATGGCCGAGGACGTTTAAAATCTGCAGAAACGGTCTGCTATGAAATTTTCCGCGAAATATTGAGGGAAGCACGAACCTATGAAAATTCCAAATTCATAGTGCTAGCTTCTCAGGCAGTTGTTGATCGATTGCTGGATGAAGAGTCGACCAGCGTTGCAGATTTGGAAATGTTTATTGGCCGGGCGGTTCAGTTTCAAGTGGAGAGCATGTACAACCAGGAGCAGTACGATATTGTATTGGCCTGATATGATTGCATGCTTTATTTCAACTTCTATCGTGCTTTTACGTTTCGAATCGCGATTACGCAGTCTATTTGTTTTTTTCGACTGTAAGTGGCGGTCGTGATAAAAATCAAACGTAAGTATTGGCATACCGTGACGCGAAGATTTTGGGGGACATTGTTTACCCTGACCATTGCGCTTGCTGTTTGTGTTCAGTTGGGTCGCCAAGCCTTTCCTCTATTGCAAGATTATCAAAGTGATATAACCGATTATTTTGGCAATAAACTGGGCATGATTATCGAGGTGGAGTCTATCGATGCCACATGGAAAGGGCTGAGACCGAGGTTATCGCTAACGTCTATTGTTGTGAAGTCACTTGAAGGTGAGCCGGTTTTTAGTATTGATGAAGCCACGGCAGAACTTAGCTTGGTCAGTTCGTTGTGGTCGCAACGTTTTTCATGGCGACAACTAAGGTTCGATGGTTTTAATGCTCGGTTGGTTCAGGCTGAGAGTGGCGACTGGTCAATTCCTGGTATGCCCAGCTTTTCTAAAAAGTCCTCGTCTAAAAATGAAAATAAAGACGGGCGCGCAATAAAAGATCCCTACGATGTCTTTCTGCTTGGTCGGCGCATCAATATTGCACAAGCTAGGTTTGCTCTCGAATACTATTCAGGTGAGGCAACCGAAATTACTATTCCCGAAATTTCGATTGAAAACGACAAAAATTTTCACCGTATTAAGGCCAGTCTAGATATTGCAGAAGCTGAAGCATTTTCTTTGGTGATTGAAGGGCGAGGTGATCCTCGTGAAGAGGATTTTATTGCTGACGGATATTTAGAACTGCATCAGTTTTCTACACAAGACGTTGTTAGAGCTCTGGCGTTGACAGATAAAGTTGAAATTGGCGAAAACCACAAGGTAGATGTAAAACTTTGGTTTAGCAGCGATGCTAATAAAGGTGGAACGCTATATGGCGAATTGAATGCTCAGGGCGATCTTAGTTTGCCGGATAAAAAGTTACGCTTACCTCGGCAAATAACAGCCAAGCTATTCGGCAGTAGTAGCAAAGATCGGGATTGGGAGTTGTCTCTAGCAGACCTTCAGGTGAGTTGGGACGGTATGTCCTCTCCCGTGATGGACTTATCTTTGTATGGGAAGGCGCGAAAATTTATTGGCGTAAAAATAAAGCAACTGGATGTGAAGCCGTGGGTTGATCTTGTGCTGGCGATGGATCTTGAGAATGATAACGTTGAACATATTATATCGAGCTTAGCGCCCGAGGGTCAGCTCAACAGTCTTGATATTAAAATTACGGATAAATCTTCAGGTTATTTCCAGGTAACTGCCAGGGTTGAAAATGGAAGCTCCCTCCCGTTTCTGGATGCTCCAGGGTTTAAAAATATAAATGGTTATGTCTCGTCGAGTTTGTTTTCTGGAACTGCAGACGTTTTTTCTACGGATGGTTTTACAATAGATCTACCGAATGTGTATAACGACCCACTTTATTTTGCCGAAGCGCAGGGCCAGGTGTCGTGGAATATTGATATCAACAAGCATATAGCTTACATAGGTAGCGGACTTCTTCGGGTTACAAACCCGGAAGAAGAAGGGAAGGGATACTTATATTTGAGTTTGCCTTTCTCAAAGGAATACGGAGAGCCGAAAATGACTTTGGCGATTGGTATTAAAAAGACGCTTGCCAAAAATCATAAAAAATATGTTCCTAAAATAATCCCCAAGAATTTGTATCAATGGCTTGGGACAAGCATTAAGAATGGGCAGGTTTTTAATGCAAAATTTCTATACCACGGCTCACTTGCCAGTAAAGCGATAGTTTCGCCGACAATGCAGATACACGGAGAAGTGTTTGACGGCGATTTAGTTTTTGATCCAAGCTGGCCAGAACTCAACGGGGTGTCCGGACAGCTAACACTGGACAACCAAGATCTTGATGTGCATCTCGATCAGGCTTCTTTGATGGGGAATTCAGTATTTGACGCTTCAGTTAGCCTCGTTGATGATCAGACGCAAGATGGCTTGGCCTTGTCTATAAAAGGTAGTTTGGCCAGCGATGCAAAGTCGGCTATGAAGCTACTAAAAAGTAGCCCAATTAAGAAACACATTGGTACTACCTTTGATAAATGGGAGTTCTCAGGTGGTGTGGCTGCGAAAGTTGAGCTTATTATTCCCTTGAGCTCCGACAGTCTTGGCTTATCTCACCTTATTGATATTAGTTTTTCGAATGCTCAAATCAAAATGCCAGACCTTGATCTCGACATCAAAAATATTGCTGGTAAGCTTTATTATCAAACTGAAAAGGGTGTTTATGCGGATAATCTAAAAGGTAATATCTGGGGGCGGCCTTTTGATGCTGCAATTTCTGGGCAGCCGAATGGTGAATACGGTCAGAATACCGTGATTGATTTCTCTGGTCGGGTGAGTATTGAGGATATGTACAAATGGACGAATCGGCCTGAGCTAAAGTTTTCTAATGGCGAGTCAACGGTGCTGGGTAATATTATTATTCCCAGTGAAAAATCGCCAGACCCTTTGGAAGTGAATGTATCTTCTCCGCTGGTAGGTGTTGAACTAGAACTTCCTAAACCGTTTTATAAACCTGCTAATAATCCGATTAAATTTAAAAGCCAGTTGCGTTTTTATGATGATGGCGAAGAGTACAAGTTTACCTTTGGTAAGCAGCTACGCGTAACCGTTTTCAATTCCCGTGACCAGGTTGCGAGTGCTAACTTTGAAGTCAATAATTTTGACCCTGATCTGAAAGTAAGTGAGCACTTGAACGATACCGGTGTGTTTAATGTCAGTGGGCGTTTGGGCCATTTTGAGCTGGATGTCTGGAATAAAGCCAAAGAGAGGTATTTTTCTTCTTTGTCTGCAGGTATGACGGAAGAGATGGCGGAGGGCGAAGGCGATTCTTTAAAAGTTGAATTGGATGTAATGCTCGATAAGTTTATCTTGGGGTCATTTGAAATTGAGAAGCTGAAAGTGTCGGGCTCCCGGCAGGCTCCTTATTGGTTGCTCGATGTTGAAAGCCAAATGATGGCGGGCAAAGTCACTGTCCCAGAGAATGATTGGCCGTTAGGTCTTGAGCTTAAATACGTCCGGCTGGAAAGTGATGAAGACAGTGGTGTGGATAAAGAGCAGAATAAAGAAAATAAACTGAAAAATGGTGAGCTTCCAGTTAGTGTTTTATCCGGAATAGCTTTGGCCGACGCTATTGATGTCGACTTTACTTCGGATGAATTTAGTGTCGGTGAAAAAAATTACGGTTCATGGAACTTTAAATTACGTGTTATTGATGGCGGTGTCGTTGCCCATGACATACATGCAACAACTCAAGGAATGCAAATTGGAACCGAAGAAGAAGGTGCGGAATTTGTGTGGCTGCATGACGAAAGCGGTCAGAGTAGTCAATTTACGGGGAAAATAGTTGCGGCCAATTTGGCTGACGTATTTGAGGCTTGGGAGCAGGATAAACTCTTAGAAAGTAAATTTGCTCATATTGACATCGATGCACAATGGCGTGGTGCGCCGGACCAAGTGACCTTAAAAACAATAGAAGGGCGCATTACGCTCGATATTGAAAAAGGCAGTTTTAATCGCGGCGCAGGCAGCGATGAAAGTGCGTTGCTTCGTTTACTGGCCTTGTTTAATTTCGATACAATATTGCGGCGTTTACGCCTCGATTTTTCAGACTTGGCTGCTCAGGGGTATTCTTACGATACAATTAACGGCAGCTTAGATTTTAAAAATGGGAAAATATACTTGACGGAGCCATTGATTGTTGAATCATCCTCTTCCTATGTACAGTTGGTCGGGACAATTGACGTTGCTAAAGAAAAACTTGATACGGATATGGTTGTTACCCTTCCCTTGGCGAGCAGTGCAGCGTTCGCAACAGCTATAGTGGTAAATCTACCGGCTGCGATTGGTCTGTATGTTATGAGTAAGTTATTTAAGAAGCAGCTCGATCGAGTGTCTTCGATGAATGTTGGTGTCAAAGGCCGCTGGGAAGATCCTAAAGTTAAAGTGAAAAAAATATTTGATATCGACGCCGCCCAGCGTCGAGGCGAAGAAATTAAAGAAGAAAGAGCCCTGGAATCAGCAAAGGAATTTAGCCTCGATGGTGCTGAGGCGCTGAACGAGTCTGATGCGGATGCTGGCGGTGAAAATAAAAAGTAATGACGATTGTGCAGGTAGCAATGACAGCAGCTGTGAGCTAAATGGCGATTACAGGTCGAATGCAGCCATAAATTTTGATGGCAAAGCAAAGCCTAAGAAGCACAGTTTAAAAGCAAAGGTCAAAAGCACAGGCTAGAAAACACAAATATGAAAAATATAGGGCAAACCTAAAAAAGGTGTTAACGAATGAAAGTAGCTGTCATTCAGATGGTTAGTGGCCCAGACGCAGAAGAAAACTATAGCCGTGCCGAGGCCTTGCTTAGAAAGACTCAATTGCAGGGCGTCGATGTCGCAGTGTTACCTGAAAACTTTGTAACCTACGGTCAAAAGAAAAAACCAGGTCTGTCATCACAGAAAGAATTTATTTCTCGAATGGGAGTGCTGGCAAAATCTTTAGGGCTTTGGCTGGTAGCAGGGTCCTACCCATTGAATAGTTCTAGCTTACAGTTAGAAGATACTTCACGTGATTGTTCATCCCCAGAAAAACCGTATGCAGCCAGTGTGATTTTTAATGATGCCGGTGAAATAGCCGAGTATTATTTAAAAATACATTTGTTCGATGCTCTCGTCGCAGATTCAGTAAAAACCTATCGTGAGTCTGATGAGTTTCAGTACGGCAAAGAAGTAAAAGCAATAAGCAGCCCATTTTGTACGTTCGGCGTTACGATTTGTTATGACCTGAGGTTTCCAGAAATATTTTCTCAATTGACAGATAAGGGGTGTAAGGTGATTTTTATTCCTTCAGCCTTTACTGAAGCTACCGGGCGGGCGCATTGGGAGATACTACTGCGGGCTAGAGCCATAGAGACGCAATGTTATATTGTTGCGGCGAATCAGGGAGGTGTACATGAAAGAGGCCGTGCAACATGGGGGCATAGTATGATTGTAAGTCCATGGGGTGAAATTCTTGCCCAGCTGGATACAGGAGAGGGCGTTTTAGTTGAGGAGCTTGATTTGGGTGCGTTAGACGTAATTCGCGGTAATATGCCTGTTCAGCAGCACCGTCGGCTTGCTTAAGCGGTACGGGCTGGCTGAGTTAGGATGGCCGGTATTGTAGCGTTCCCCAATCGAATCTATTTACAGTTGTCGCCGATGATTTATCATGGCCTAAAGCACGCGGGACAATTTCGTGATGAAAGATGCTCGTTATGAGCGTAACTTTCTATACTCAATATTATCAACAGTGCAAACCGCTATTCGGCTGTTCAATCAAGCTCTATTACACGCGGTGAATTATTGCAGTAACGCGAGGTGCAAACATGCAAAATATGATCGGGCGGATGCCCATATTTTTGGCTTTCTTATTTGTTATGATTTTTGCGGCCATTGGCTTTCAATACGCACAAGGCGGTAGTGATACTGCTCGCGACGCTGGTTCTCTGCAACCGGTGGACTCTAATACGCTCGCTGAATCTCAAAAGTGGATAAAGCTTGGAAGTAATCTTGATCAAATTAATGTCGAGACATGGGAGGCGTTATTGGATGAGGGTGATTTTGATATTCTATGGGAGAAAGGCACTGAGCGTTCTTATTCTGGCGATTTACTAAAAGAAAAACGAGCCGGCGTGTTTGTCTCAAAAGGGTGTCGCATTCCTGTATTTAAATCCGATCACAAATTCAAATCCGGTACCGGATGGCCAAGTTTTTGGGAAGTGTTTGACTCCGAGAACGTTATTTTGAAAGCTGATAATAAGTGGGGGATGCGTCGCACCGAAGTTCTGTCTCGTTGTGGAGAGCATCTGGGACATTTATTTGATGATGGGCCCAACCCGACAGGGCTTAGGTATTGCATTAACTCGGCGGCTCTAGCCTTTATTCCTTCCGGTAAGCATGACCCGTTAGGGCCATTTACTGCGCCTTAGTCTTTCGCCTCTTTATGTTCCGAGCTGTATGGCGGGGCATAAAGGAATTGCGTGGCAAGCTGACTTTTAAGGCGTTATTTAATTTTAGAGTTTATATTTCGGGTGTCTTTAAGCAATTATTTTATTCGCTGATATCGTCCTGGCTTTGTTCGATGGTATCTCTCACTAAGCGAAATAGTTTACGTGCGTTTGATGGCGGCTTATTTTGCGTGGCCTCCTTTTGTGCGCCTCTAACCAATTGACGTAGTTGTTGCCGGTCAGTGAGTGGGAATTGCTCAATGAATTTCCCCAGGCTATCAGGTGCTTGAATCAAAGCATCACGCCATCTTTCAATAGTATGATGCTGCCGCGCGAGGCGATCAGATGCTTTAAAAATATCGTCGTATGCTGTTTGAATGGCTTCGAAATCGGCGCTTCTCAGTAGCTTTCCGACGTATTGCATGTGACGTTTACCTGCGATATTGCTCTTTACTTTGACGGTTTCCTCTATCGAAGCTCTCAAGGTATCGTCCAAAGGAATTTTGGCAAGCTGGGCAGGAGTCAAATCAGATAGTGCTACCCCGAGTTTTTGCAGGGCTATCATGTCTTTTTTGATTCGGGTTTTACTTTTTATATCGTCTTCGCTATCGAAGTCGTTATCAGTGTTGTCGTCGTCTTGCATTGTGAATAGTTACTCGTTTATGGAAGCGGTAAGCGTTTCAAACCGTCCTGTAATTGCGGTGGGCTCTTGCCTAGTGTCTAGGTGTAAAAATATGTTGCGAGCCCTAAAAAGGCCATAAAGCCAACCACATCGGTGATTGTGGTCAGTGTCACACCTCCTGCGAGGGCGGGGTCAATTTTCAGTTGTTTCAATAGTATCGGCAGCAGTGCCCCAGCTATTGAGGCGATAATAAGGTTTACTAGCATAGCAGCTGCAATGATATACCCCAGAAGGGTATCATCGAACCAGACGGCCGCGACAACACCCATTACCAGCGCCCACAAGCAACCATTGATCAACCCTAAGCGCACTTCTCGTGAGAGTAGCCAGCTCATGTTACTTAGGCCAATATGGCCCTGTGCCATGCCCCTAATGACCACGGTCAATGTTTGTGTACCCGCAACGCCGCCCATGCTGGCGACGATGGGCATCAATATGGCGAGTGTAACAACTCGGTCCAGAGTATCTTGAAAAATTTTGATAACCGAAGCCACAAAAATTACGGTTAACAAATTGATTCCAAGCCAAATTGCCCGTCGAGGTATGGACCGCATGACGGGAGCAAAGGTGTCTTCTTCATCATCCAAGCCCGCTAAGCTCATAAAGGCATGGTCAGCGCTTTCACGGATAACATCAACGACGTCATCGATGGTAATACGGCCAAGTAATTTACCTTGCTCATCTACGACAGGAGCGGATACCCAATCATTCTGTTCGAATAATTTTGCAACTTCATTGTCCGACATGCTTGCAGGGATGGCATTAATTTCTGTGACCATTACCTCCCGTACAGTTGTGCTGGGGTCTGCTGTCAGTAGTGTTGTGAGTGGTAATAAACCCAAGTAATGGTCTTTTCGATTGACCACAATAAGTGCGTCAGTAGACGGTGGGATTTCCACATGACGTCGTAAATAGCGAAGCACAACATCCAGTGTAAAGCGCGGACGAATGGTTATGGTATCTGGGTTGGTCAGGCCACCGGCTGTATCTTCATCGTAGGATAAAACGGTTTCGACACGTCCTCGGTCTTGGTCGCTCATGGCGGCCAGTACTTCCTGAGTAACTTGCTCAGGAAGCTGTTGCAAAATATCAACAACGTCGTCCGTTTCTAAGCCTTCAGTCAGTTCGATTAACTGTTCGGCGTCTAGGTCTCGAATGAATTCTGCTTGGATATCTTCCGGCAGCTCTTCAAGAACTTCACCGGCGGTATCTTTATCGACTAAATCCCATATGACTTTTCGCGATGCGGGAGGTGATGACTCCAGTAGTCGAGCAATTTCAACCGGGCGTAGGCTGTTCACCATTTTGCCAATTTGCTGGACCCTGCCACTGCCCAGTAACGCCTGAACTCGGGCGAGATGGGTTTGTGATTTACTTTCTTCGGTTGTTTGTGGCATTAGATTGGGTATCAAGTCATTGACGAAATATGACTATTCTCCTTCGTCAAATCGATTGTTAATTAAGTTCAGTAGAGACTCCATTGCCAGCTCGGCATCTTCGCCATCAGTAACCAAGGTCAGAAGGCTGCCTTTGGCGGCCGCTAATAGCATGAGCGCCATTATACTTTTTCCGTCAATGGTTTTGTCACCAAAAACGACCTGGATTTTGCTGCTAAATTTATTAGCCATACTGGCGAATTTGGTCGCTGCGCGAGCATGCAAGCCCAGCTTGTTAATGATTTCGACCTGTTTTTTAATCATTTGCTGTGATCCTGCGGTCCAGGCTTTAACATTGCTTTTTTGCGAATATGTTGGTGGCGCACCTGCACATTTTTATGTAAGCCTTTAAATTGCTCTGCAAATCGCTCCGCCAGTCGTTCACTAATAAATACTGAGCGATGCATTCCTCCGGTACAGCCAATAGCGATGGTTAAGTAGCTACGGTTATTACCCTGAAAAGAGGGAATCCACTTCGTCATAAATTGAGCAATATCGTCGATCATTTCCATGACGCTCTCTTGCGAGGAAAGGTAGTTAATAACCCCCTCATCCAAGCCTGTTTCTAGGCGCAGTTCGGGAACCCAGTGAGGGTTGGGCAAGCTGCGTACATCGAACGTAAAATCCGCATTGGTTGGTGCCCCATGCTTAAACCCAAATGAAACCACAGAAATGGCCATGCCTGTGGACTGATCGCCTACCGTGATATCGCGTATGGTGCGTCTAAGGTCGTGTAAATTCAATTCTGTTGTATCGACGATAATATTGGCGATATCAATTATCGGCGACAGTATGTCGCGCTCTTTTTCCAGTGCTTCACTAAGGCTGGTTTGCTCATCAGAGAGCGGATGTTTTCGTCGTGTTTCGCTAAAGCGTTTATGTAATATTTCGGTGCGCGTATCGAGATAGATGACTTTGTATTCATCTTTAGGAATGTCGGAGCGTGCAAATATTCGCACGAGATCGCCGAGGTCACCGTCAATATTGCGTGCATCTATCCCCAGAGCAAAGCGACGGTCTTTTTGCTGGCAAATATAGTCGATCAGAATTGGCAGCAGAGTGACGGGGATATTATCGATACAGGTATACCCCTCATCCTCCAATAACTGAAGTGCAGAGGTTTTACCCGATCCTGAACGTCCGCTGATAACTAAAAGGCGCATGGGGATACTTTACTCTCGTGTTAAGTATGGTCAAATTCTGTTAGTTACTACTAGTCGCGATGGAAAATAACGCATCGTTGTTTTTAGCTGCTCGTAGTTTACCGACAATATTAGGACCTTGTAGCAGCTCTGCTAATGACGCCAAAGTTGCCAAATGGCTAGATTCTGCGTCTTCCGGAACTAATATTGCAAAAACAATATCCACAGGCTCACCGTCAATAGAATCAAAATCAATAGGCGAGGATAGGGATAAACATACGCAGAACGTTGCACCGCCGGTATTGAATCGACAGTGCGGTATCGCGATTCCGCCGCCAATTCCTGTTGTCCCTAGTTTCTCTCGACCCAGGAAACTGTGATACAGATCATCAACGTCAAAACCATCGATGGCTTCAGAAAATGTTTTTGCGAGTAGCTCCAAGACGCGTTTTTTACTGACACCATCTATTTTCGCTTTGGTGCGTTCGATAGTAAGAATGGATTCAAGTTGCATAGTTGTATTACTGAATTTTAATGCTGCACGAAAGTAAGTAAGTAGAGCCAAATATTTTTGCTGTAGGTCGACTCATTCTCTTGGATTGTAATCAAAAAGGGGCATGAACAAATTATGTCATACCCATTAATATTCTTCTGTGATGATCATAACGCTTGTCGGCTGAATGTTTTTAGCTGACTGAAGTCTTAGGCGTGCGTAATTATTTAGATCAGGCGTTTACGTTCATTCGATGGCGGAATGCCAAGAGATTCACGGTATTTAGCAATTGTCCGTCGTGCGACTTTTATGCCTTGCTCTTCCAGGACGCCAGTAATTTTGGAGTCACTGAGTGGTTTGCGTGCATTTTCTGCCGCGATCAATTTCTTAATGATTGCTCTGATCGCTGTCGAGGAGCATTCTCCTCCCGATTCAGTTGCCACATGGCTGGAGAAAAAATATTTGAGCTCAAAAATACCTTGGGGTGTATGCATATATTTTTGTGTGGTAACGCGTGAAATTGTCGATTCGTGCATCTCGACAACTTCGGCAACGTTATGCAGTACCATTGGTTTCATGGATTCAGGTCCGTTATCCAGAAACCCCTGTTGTTTTTCAACAATACAAGTGGACACTTTCAATAGTGTTTCATTTCGGCTTTGTAAGCTTTTAAGAAACCAGCGAGCTTCTTGTAAGTTGTCTCGCAAGAAGGTGTTGTCAGCGCTGGAATCTGCGCGTTTAACCATCGAAGCGTAATCTGTATTGATTCTGATTTTGGGCGCTATTTCGGGGTTGAGTTGCACCGTCCAGCGATTGCCCACTTTTTTAACGAAAACATCGGGCACGACGTATTCCGTAGACTCAGTGCCAATATGCTCGCCGGGTCTGGGGTTGAGTGACTGAATGATTTTAATCGCCGCCTGCAGCTCGTGCTCTTTCAGTTTGAGCTTTCGCATCAGTTGCTTAAAATCGCGATTAGCCAGAACACTTAAATAGTTTTCAATGACTAGGCGGGCGTTATGATTGTCGATCGTTTGATCAGCAATTTGATCCAGTTGTATGAGCAGGCATTCTTTTATGTCCTGACTGGCAACACCCGGTGGGTCAAATTGTTGCACGCGATGGAGTACGGCGAAAACTTCATCCTCTTCCAATTCGTCGTGATATTGCAGTAAGCCTGAATAAATTTCTTCAATGGTTTGGCTCAACATACCGTTAGGGTCAACGGCATCGATAATGGCTTCAGCAATTAGGACGTCCAAATTTGACATGGGCGTTAGGTTGAGCTGCCAATTGAGGTGATCTTGCAGAGTGTCGGCGTTTGTTCGTCGTGACTCAAAATCCATATCGTCGCCATCGGGGCGAGAAAGGGTAGAACTGCTTGATGCGGAGCTTTGGTACACATCGTCCCAATTCGTATCGACGGCCAAGTCGGTTGGAATCGTGTCCATGCTCCACTCTCCATCTGGAGCGGCTTCTTCTGAGGCGGTGTGCTGATCATCTTGAGAAGATGTTGCTGTATCTTTCCCGGCATTGTCAGCAGTATTTACGTCATCGCTACCATTGAGCTGAGGGGGTTCGTTGGGAGTATTTTGAGTGTTGCTTTCAGCAGGAGTAGGGCTTGGAATCTCCTCTGAAACTTCGAGCATTGGATTAGATTCTAGCGCTTCTTGTATTTCGGCTTGGAGGTCTAACGTGGATAGCTGTAGAAGACGAATCGCTTGCTGCAACTGGGGCGTCATCGTGAGCTGTTGACCCAGATTCAATTGAAGAGATTGCTTCATACGCGCGGCTTTACTCGAAAGGTATTAATGGCGGATCGTGGGTGGGGCGAGCGTTTGTGGGCAATATTGCAGAACAAATGGCCTCACTCAGCAGTCCGTGTTGTTGTATTTAGTTTAGACCGCTAGTCAATGCCAGGCAACGATTTTTAAGGAAATTTAAAGCAAACATTGTGCCGCTAGCGCAGCAATAGAATGTATATTTGTCAAGGAGCAGAATGGAATAAGCGGCGGGGTGCTCAGAGGGCGCACTAAAGGGATCTTTATTGCAGGGGGAATGCTGACCTCTGTAGCTTTATGTTTGAAAAAAAGCGGTGTTTGAGGGGGGGCTAAAGCGGGTGAAGTGCTACAGCTCGAAATGCTGGCCTAAGTATACTTCTCGAACCTTTTTGTTGTTGAGAACCGTTTTTGCATCGCCTTCAGCGATAATGTGGCCCTCGGAGACGATATATGATTTTTCACAGATATCGAGGGTTTCACGGACGTGATGGTCGGTAATTAAAACACCAATATTCCGATCTTTTAATTGCTGAATAATGGTTTTGATATCACTCACAGAAATGGGATCGACACCGGCAAAGGGTTCGTCGAGCAGAATGAAGTCTGGTTCGGTCGCTAGAGCGCGAGCGATTTCGACACGTCTACGCTCACCGCCGGATAGAGCCATGCCTAGACTGTCTTTGATGTGGGTGATGTGAAACTCATCAAGCAATGTCTGTAGTTTTTGCTTCCTGTCATCACGAGATAGTCCCTTGCGGGTTTCGAGAATGGCGAGAATGTTCTCGCTGACTGTGAGTTTGCGGAATACAGATGCTTCTTGGGGCAGATACCCAAGCCCTCGTCGCGCACGACCATGCATGGGTTGGCGAGTCACATCCTCACCATTTATAAAGACTTGGCCTTTGTCTGCTCGAACGATTCCAGCAATCATATAGAAGCAGGTAGTTTTCCCTGCGCCATTTGGCCCTAATAGGCCGACAATCTGCCCGCTATTGACTGAGAGTGAAACATCAATCACAACCTGTCGGCCTTTGTAACTTTTGGCGAGATGTTTGGCTTCTAAACTGGGCATAGGGCTTATAGGTCTTGGCGGTTGGGATTGCTAACGGATGCTGATGTTTCGACTGGTTCGTCTTTAGGCTGAAGTTTTTTCGGTGGTATGACCATGCGTACGCGACCATTGTCACCTTTAGTGGAGGTGCTGCCTTGGGCTTTAACGACGGCTTTTTGGACGTCGTATTCAATCCTATTTCCGCTTAGGCTTGATCCGTCTTGATTCAATGAGGCGTTATCAATCAAGAATAGTGTTTCTGCTTTAACCGAATATTCTAAGGTGTTGGCAATCGCCGTAACGGGAGCCATATCGACTTTAGGCGTCTGCTGGAAACGAGCGGGCTTACCGGTAGCAACGATTTTATCGGTGGTTTCGGAGTCGTCAGATTCGAGCTTGCCGTAATAAATCAATTTATCGGCATTGATGATCAAGCTGCCTTGCTGAAATACAACGCTACCGTAAAACGTGGTAGTACGAGATTTAAAATCAAAAACATTGTAGTCGGCAATAATCTCAGACTTTTGCTGGGCATCGTCAGGTAGGGCAAAACTGTAGCTACTTGATAGTAGGGCCGCAGCGAAAGCTGTAGCGCTTGTATTTTTCACGAAATATCGGATGACTTTAATTAGGATCATAAAGACCGCGCACGTTAGAGAGTAGGCTTAGCTTTTCTGCTGTTAAGTCGGCGTCCATCCCTACACCTTCGAGTTCAGCTTTGTCGGAGAGTATTCTAACAGGCTCTTTGGTGTTGGCGAGTTTGTTGATGGGGTCAATCACCAGTTTTTCGGTGCTAATTATGGTGACAACACCTTGCTCGTTGGTGTGATTGAGTACGACCTTACTCCAGAGCTCAATATTCTGGTCGACGGAGGTGAGTTTTCCTTTGTCTGCGCTTACAAACCAAGGCTTATCTTTTTGGTAAATCACCAAGCTGGGTTTGTCGATTAACGTGTAGACTTCGCCACGTTGGTCAAGCTGACGGTAGTGTTCAAGACGGTCGGCATGGAAGGTATAGCTAATTTGACCGTCTTCTTGGTAGTGCGTGGTACGGGTAGAGCGCGCGACTGAAAAAGGAACGGCGTTTTCTTCATTTTTCAAGGCGCTGGAAGTGCCGAGAATTTTCTCAGGAGAATCTGCAAAATAGATTACTGCAGATAGCACCAGGAATAAGCATGTAATGTAGAGTGTCTTTTTATTCACAATGCGGCTTCACGCGGTAATTTTCCTGATGGGTTTGTTGCCAGCTGTATGCGAGCATCTTCATGAGAGATAAGGCGCTAAAGCCGCTTGATAGGTGCCTTGTGCTTGCATAATAAAGTCGCATGCTTGTCGGACAGCACCGTTTCCGCCGGTAAGCGTGCTCTGCCATACACTGCGGCTTGCGACTTCCGGGTGAGCATTTGCAACACTGAGACTCAGCCCAATCTTGCACATAACGCTTAAGTCTGGGTAGTCATCGCCAAGAAAGGCAATATCGTTTAGCTCACAAGGAAAGTTCACTAGCATTTCTTCAAGGGCTGTAAACTTATCTTCACGGCCTTGAATCAACAGCTGAATGCCTAAGTCCTTCGCTCGCTTTTCGACAATTGCGCTTTGCCTGCCGGTAATAATACCGACTTCAACACCGGATTTGCGTAGCATTTTAATGCCGTGGCCATCGAGCGTGTTAAAGCACTTTATTTCTTCGCCAGTATTAGAAAAATAGAGCTTGCCGTCACTTAGGACGCCATCGACGTCTAACAACAGCAGTTTAACTGTGCGCGCCTTTTCAACGAGTTTTTCTTCTGTAATTGAGACCGGTTTTCCAATCATTAAATAATCCCCGCGCGGAGTAAGTCGTGCATATGAAGGACGCCTACAACATGAGAGCTTTCGTCTTCAACAACCAAGGCGGTAATTTTTTTGTCTTGCATAATCCCAAGGGCTTCAGCGGCCAGAATGCCTTGGCTTATTGTCCGAGGATTTGTTGTCATGACTTCGTTAGTCGATAAACTGTTGATATTGAGGTTGTTATCAATACAGCGACGCAAGTCTCCATCGGTAAATATTCCCGCTAGTTGCCCATTATCTTGCATAACGACGGTCATGCCGAATCCCTTTGATGTCATTTCAGTGAGGGCATCTTTAAGTGGCGTTCCCGACGGGACTTGAGGTATTTCGCCGTTCTTATGCATGACATCTTCAACTCTAAGCAGCAGCTTTTTACCTAACGCACCTCCAGGGTGAGAGAAGGCAAAATCTTCAGCGGTGAAACCCCGAGCTTCAAGAAGGGCCACTGCTAGAGCATCGCCCAGCGCGAGAGTAACGGTTGTACTGGATGTTGGCGCAAGGTTAAGCGGGCAGGCCTCGGTTTTAACACTGACATCGAGATTAACGTCGGCAGCGTCAGAAAGAGGAGAATCTTCTTTCCCTGTCATGCTGATAAACGGAATGGACAGTCTTTTTAACAAAGGCAGCAGCGTTAGCAACTCCGCGGATGCTCCAGAATTTGATATCGCCAAGACGACATCCGTCTTGGTTATCATCCCAAAATCACCGTGGCTGGCTTCTCCCGGGTGCACAAAAAAAGCGGGCGTCCCAGTGCTGGCCAGTGTCGCCGCGATCTTATTGGCTATATGTCCGGATTTTCCCATGCCACTTACAATTACACGTCCTTTGCAGCTCAGTAATAGATCACAGGCTCTTTCAAAGGAAGAGTCGATGCGTGAAAGTAAATCCGTCAGCGCGTCTCTTTCCATCGACACTGTGCGACGAGCGGAGTCTAAATAATTGGTCATGGTCACGTTTCTTAAGGGTTAAATTCTTTTGTGTTGCGCTGATGACGGTTTCATTATTGATGCTTGAATTAATGCCAGTGCAAATCGAGCGCAGACTTAAAGTTGGCTTTGCGCAATCAGCAGCATATAGCCAATGTACAATGAGAGTAATAGTGCTCCACATAGTTTCCCAAGGCTGGGATTATCTTTCTTCTTCTTTTTCTTCGCTAAAACAAAACCGATAGCGATAAACAGTGTGGATGTTGCCAGCATCATGCACGCATAGTCTCGATTAAATACAGCACTTTCCATCGCTGCCGAGCCAAAGATGCCGGGAATGGACATAACGGCTAGCAGATTAAAAATATTTGATCCGACAACGGTTCCAATGGCAATGTCATGATGGCCGCGCATAGCGCTAATCACCGAGGCCGCAAGCTCAGGTAAGCTTGTTCCAATAGCGACAATGCTGAGCCCTATAATAAGCTGACTTACACCATAAAACTCTGCGGTAGTGACTGCCCCCCAAACCAATACCTTTGAACTGGCCATTAATGCGACCAGCCCGACGGTAAGCCAAACCACGGCCATGCGAGGTTTGTAATGTGTCAGCTCGCTTTCGCCGGATTCTTCCAATATCTCTTCGGGCGTGTGCGCTTTTTGTTTGGTTACCGTTAGATACCACATGGTTGGAATCAGCAAGCCTAATAATATCCAGCCTTCAACCGTTGAAATTCGAGCATCGAAAAGAAATACGCCTGCAAGCAGGCTGAGTGCGATTATGATCGCGCCTTCTTCCTTGAGTAAACTCATCGCCACAGGTATTCGTGTAATCAGTAGCGTAACGCCCAGCACTAATGCGACATTGGCGATATTCGAGCCGATGGCGTTACCGACAGCGAGTTCTCCTGAGCCGTTGAGGGCCGCCATAATCGAGACCATAACCTCAGGTGCCGACGTGCCAAAAGATACAATTGTTAAGCCGACGATTATCGGGGCGATCCCAAAGGATTCGGCTATCGATGCGGCACCCGCAACAAAGCGGTCGGCGCTCCATACGAGGCCAGCGATACCGAAAACAATGGCGATGCCCGCGAGAGCAATGGGGGGGAGAAAATCCATCATGAAGTAGTGAGGCTCAATAAACCCAATGGCCCAGGCGTTTTGTTTACGTGTGCGCCAAGGCTGGAGGTGATAATTTGTTACAACCTCAGCCGGAATTTAAAGTAGAATTCGCAGTCTGACGCTGTGCTCTGAGGAGCGCATATTATCTGTCTCGTGACGAATTGTCAGCTTTCGTTCAGGAAGCTCGGCGTATATTTGCCTTCAACAAGCAAGAAATGAACAGATCCATTATCCGGATCCATTAGGAGAATTACAGTGAAAACTCAGCTCATCAAATTTACCGCGTTGTTAGGAATGCTTCTGTTGGTGGTTAGCCCCCTAACACATGCCGCGGATGCACCCGTTACTAAACCCGAATCCAGCTCTTCCCCTTATGACGTTGTTGATGGCGTCACTAATGATTTAATCGCTATTGTTAGTAACGGCGAAGCGGCGTTGAAAGATGACCCGAAAGGCTATTTCGCTGAGGTTCGGGGTGTAATGTCCCCCGTGGTCGACTTTAAACATATTGCTCGAAACGTGATGGGAGCTAAGCATTGGAAGTCGGCTTCAGCTGATCAAAAAGAAAAGTTTACCGAAGTCTTTACCTTGGGGATGGTAGAAACCTACGCAAAAGGCATGGCAAATTTTGCGGATTACGAAGTTAGCTTGCAAAAACCGAAAAAAGATATTGGTGAAAAGAAGAAAGTTATCGTCATTCAGAGGTATAAAGGCGCTAAAGGCACGTTGCGCGTTGCTTATACGATGGGCAAGCATCGCAGCGGCCAATGGAAGTTGATCAACATTGTGTTGGACGGAGTAAATCTGGGTAAAACACTCAAAGCTCAGTTCTCCCAGGCAGTGACTGAAAGCAAGGGCAACCTTGATGAGGCGATTGATGGCTGGGGTTGGGAGGCTTAAGTCAGCAACAGCCTTCCCTCTTACCTCCCCGCTATCTCCGCTCTATGTCGTCATAACAGCAAGTCCTACCAAAAGAGCGGGTGCGTAGCGCCTGCTTTTTTATTACACTAGCGCCCCAATTTAGGTGACGCTAGCACTCGTGTTAGGCCGTCTTTCTTTTGAAGCTCGAATTGAACCGTGCTCAACCTTAAAAGTAGATGTAAAAACATGACCCCAGAACAAATTAAAACTGCCCTAGAAGCCAATATTGAAGGCTGCCAAGTAGAAGTGAATGTTGATGGCAGTCACGTGCATTTGGTGGTGGTTAGCGCAGCTTTTGAAGGCTTAAATGCGGTTAAAAAGCAGCAGCTTGTCTATTCAGCTTTAAATGAAGCTATTGCCAGCGGCGTTATTCATGCCGTTCATATGAAGACTTACACCCCGCAAGAGTGGTCAGCGCAAAACGCTTAAGCCTGTTTATCAATCTAATTAAGACGGTCTCATGGATAAACTCATCATTGAAGGCGGCGTTCGTTTAAACGGCACCATTAAAATCTCAGGTTCTAAAAATTCGGCGTTGCCGATTCTTGCTGCGACCATTTTGGCCAGCGAACCCGTGCATATCGGCAATCTTCCTCACTTGAACGATGTCACCACGATGCTCGCACTATTGCGTTGCATGGGGGTGGATATCACTATCGATGAGAAAATGTGCGTTGAAATCGATTCGAGCACGATTAAAGAATTAGAAGCTCCGTATGAGCTCGTAAAAACTATGCGGGCTTCAATTTTGGTCTTAGGCCCATTATTAGCGCGATACGGCGAAGCACATGTTTCGTTTCCCGGAGGCTGTGCTATTGGTAGTCGCCCCGTGGATATTCACCTCAGCGGCCTAGAAGCCATGGGGGCCGAGATTGAAGTGGACGGCGGGTTCATTCATGCGAGAGCGCCAGGCGGGTTAAAAGGCGCTCACTACTACATGGAAACCGTAACAGTTGGCGGAACTGAGAACCTCCTAATGGCAGCGGTGCTTGCCAAGGGCAAAACAGTATTAGAAAACGCCGCAAGAGAGCCTGAAATTACGGATCTTGCACAGTTTCTGGTGGCAATGGGCGCGAAGATAGAAGGTATCGGCACCGACCATTTGGTGATTGAAGGCGTTGAAAGCTTACATGGCTGTAATTACGCCGTTATGCCTGATCGTATTGAAACCGGTACCTATTTGACCGCAGCCGCTACGACAGGCGGAAAGGTAATGTTACGTCATACCCGCGCAGACATTCTCGAAGTTGTATTGTTAAAGCTACAAGAGGCAGGTGCTGAAATTGAAAGTGGGGATGACTGGATCTCCCTCGATATGAAAGGGAAGCGCCCCAAAGCGGTGGATCTTACTACGGCTCCTTACCCTGCTTTCCCTACGGATATGCAGGCACAGTTTACGGCTATGAATGCCATTGCCGAAGGCACTGGCATCGTGGTTGAAACGATCTTTGAAAATCGTCTGATTCAAACCCATGAGCTGAATCGTATGGGCGCAAACATCACAATTAAAGGTAATTCGGCGATTGTGGTAGGCGTTGAGAAACTAAAAGCCGCGCCGGTTATGGCTTCAGATTTGCGCGCTTCGGCTAGCTTGGTAATTGCCGCAATGGTCGCCGAGGGTGAAACGGTAGTAGACCGCATTTACCATATTGATCGCGGCTATGAATGTATTGAAGAAAAGTTACAATCGCTCGGTGCTGTTATTCGTAGAGTTCCGGGGTAAGTGCCGGGATAAGCACAGGAATAAGTACCGGGAAAAGCTTAGGGCTAAACCCCAAAAAGAAAATGAGCGAGCTCAATAATCAGTAAGTGAATAAGTAAGTCACGCTCGATCACGTTAAACGACAAACAAATAAAGAACAAAACTATGCCACAGCTAACGATCGCCCTCACCAAAGGTCGCATATTAAAAGAAACACTTCCGCTTTTGGCTGCGGCAGGTATCGAGCCTTTAGAAGATATTTCAAAGAGTCGAAAGCTAACGTTCCAGACGACGTCGCCGGATGTACGCTTACTCATTCTTCGTGGTAGCGATGTGCCCACCTATGTCGAGTTCGGCGCTGCTGATGTTGGCGTGGCTGGTAAAGATACCTTAATGGAGCATGGTGAAAGTGTATTTTACGAGCCGCTGGATTTAAAAATCTCGCGTTGCTTATTAATGACCGCAGGCATTAAAGGCCAAAGCCTTCCACCTGGGCGGATTAAAGTCGCTACTAAATACACAAAGCTAGCGAAGCGTTATTACGCAGCGCAAGGTCGTCAAGTTGACATAATTAAGTTATACGGCGCGATGGAGTTGGCTCCCATTATGTCTTTAGCCGATGAAATTGTGGATATCGTCGATACCGGCAATACGCTAAAAGCTAACGGCCTAGAAGCTCGAGATAAAATTGCAGAAATCAGTTCGCGTTTAATCGTCAATAAAGCTTCCATGAAAATGAAGCATCAACAACTTGAAGCCTTAATCGATGCGATTGGCTCAGCTGTGAGTGATACCGACGAGAGCGAGTCGTGAGTGAAATATTAATTCGTCATCTCGACGCGACGAATGCCGACTTCGGTTCGGCACTTTCCCAGCTTTTAGCGTGGGAAGATGAAGTAAACGAAGACGTAAATACCACGGTTAAAAATATCCTTCGGGATGTTCGCAACCGTGGAGACGAAGCGTTGATGGAATACACGCGTCGCTTCGATCAGTGTGAAATCGAATTCCCTAGCGATTTAATTATTGAGACTGCTCAAATTCAGCAAGCGTTAGCGCGTGTTCCTGCGGAGCAGCGTGAAGCGCTAGAAAGTGCAGCGCAGCGCATTCGTGATTATCACGAACATCAAAAACAAGACTCTTGGCAGTACACCGAAGCCGATGGCACCGTCCTTGGGCAAAAGATTACGCCACTAGACCGCGTTGGCCTATACGTGCCGGGTGGTAAAGCAGCCTATCCATCTTCTGTATTGATGGCCGCGATTCCTGCAAAAGTTGCCGGAGTAGAAGAGGTCGTATTAGTAACGCCTACACCGCAAGGCAATATCGAAGACATCGTCCTTGCCGCAGCGGCTATTGCAGGTATTGAACGTGTTTACACAGTCGGGGGCGCGCAAGCTATAGCCGCATTAGCTTACGGTACAGACACAATCCCCAAAGTGGATAAGATCGTCGGCCCCGGAAACATTTATGTGGCCACGGCCAAGCGAGAAGTGTTCGGCGTTGTCGACATCGACATGATTGCAGGCCCTTCAGAAATACTAGTGATTTGCGATGGCAAAATAGACCCAGATTGGGTCGCGATGGATCTATTTTCACAAGCGGAACATGACGAAAAAGCCCAAGCCATTTTAATATCTCAAGACGGTGATTTCCTCACGCGCGTTCAGCAAAGCATTGAAAAATTATTACCGACCTTAGAGCGTTCCGAAATCGCTGCGACTTCTTTACGCGATCGCGGTGCTTTGATAAAAGTGGAATCCTTAGATCAAGCCTTTGAACTTTCCAATAAGATTGCACCTGAGCACTTGGAACTGTCAATTGAAAACCCAGAAGCTGCGTTAGACAAAATTCGCCATGCGGGAGCAATATTTCTGGGTCGCTATACCTCAGAATCTTTAGGCGACTACTGTGCTGGGCCAAACCATGTCTTACCGACTTCGGGCACCGCACGCTTTTCGTCGCCGTTAGGGGTGTATGACTATGTAAAGCGCTCTTCGATTATTCATGTGTCAGCGGAGGGAGCGAATACGCTAGGTAAAATAGCTTCTGTGTTAGCGCGAGGGGAGTCTCTAGAGGCGCATGCTCGGGCGGCAGAGTATCGCTTAAAAAAATAGAGTTATAGCCTGCTCCTTTAAAAAGCCCCACTGCGAAAGCTGCGGGGCTTTTTTGTGTCGAGCAATCTCTGCCAATAACCAATACAACCCGTTGTCACCGGAGGTTGATTTGTTGTGCGAGCGTAAGGCAAGAGCCCAGGGATGGAACGGTGCAGGGAGTTAGTACTTGTTTATGTTGAAGCTACGTTTTATATTCCACTTTTCCATGCAGGCATTTTAGCGGGATTTTTCATCAGATTTTGCTAGCGCCGAAATGAAAAGTAGTGCAAAATCCGCACATTATTAATGTTATGGATTTGTGCCTCAGAATGGATTCATCCCTTCTTGTGTACTTCCCAAATTGATTTTCAAAAGAATAGAAACTGGCTATTAAGCGCGGTTATTGGCGGCTGTTATTTAAGCAATTAAATGTTTGATTTAAGTGTTTTTGTGCAGTAAGCCAGCGAACGTGCGCGTTTTGCCCGAGGCGTGCGCGCGTTTAGCGCGGGGCCACCAAAAAAATGGTTTAAAAATCAATCGCTTAGCGATTACGTAATGGGAGTTTCTGTGCAAGGCCGTGAGTGCATTCCCGCACGCGCGTTTGTTGCAGTGAGGTTTTTTGCCTTTCGTGAATTTTTCTTTTAAATCAAAGAGTTGCCGCAGTGTGTTGGGTTTCAAAAATCTGCTAAACACGCGTGCGGCATAATAAAAATGTTATATAGATAAAGGAAAACTATAAGTGAAGTACTATATTTTTGTGTTCTCAATGTTTGCCAATATGGCGTTTGCCTGCGGTGTAAGTGATGCTAAAGTTACTTCTACACATCGTTATCATGATGGGAATATTTTTGTAAATTTTGACAAAGAGACAGATTGTAATTGTAGTCAGAAAAAAAGGTTGGCTTTCCGAGAGGACGATCCAAATTTAGGCTATGTCAAATCTATGGTGTTAATGGCATATGCCAGTCAAGTTGAAATTTCAGCTTCATCAAATAGTGAAAACTGTACTGTTCATGGAAATACGGCAGTGCTGACCTCTTTTACATTAAATAGACAGTAAAAACACATAACAAAAAATTTCAAGCGACCACCTACGGTATCGCTTGAATTTGGCGTTAGGCATTTCTGGATTTATCCATGGGACATATAAACGTACTACACGGGAATATTGAAGAATCCTCTGTTGAATTGGTTTTTCATCACAAGGACGCTGTTCGAGAAAATAACGAGACAGTTATTTCTGAAATTGAAAGCGACGGTGGCTCTGATGTGTGCTGGAATAAGGACATATTTTGGGTCCCTGATCACTCCTCAAAAAATTATTATAGAACTCGTATTATCTCCTACAGTACAAGCTTTAATTCAGTTTGGTTTGACCAAGAGAAGGTCGTTTCTGAATTCGAAGACATTCTTTTCCGGTTATATTGGAGCTCGGCAACAATGTGTATCATTCCGGATATTGGAGTAGCAAATATGTATATCTGGAAATCACGAATGTATGAGCTTGGCTTAATGCCTGTATCAAAAGATGAAATTCCTCCTCCAACTACAGAGTGGAGTAGGAAGGAAGTAGATGTAAGTGATAGCATACAGCCAATATGGCATCCGCCTAATGCCTAACAAAAGTAGGCAAGCGACAAATATTGCGTCGCTCCGTTTGCGTAAGGGCTTCGCCCATTTTACACAAACTCTACAACACAATATTTACGCCTGCTACTGGTGTTAGAACTCATGAGCACAAATAGCATCCATAAAAATATATTATCGTCTGTAGCATTTTTGTCCTTAGCAGTAGCCGTATTTGATTACATAGTTCGGACTTTTACTCTTGGATGGGCAGAAGCTGGAATTTCACAAGCGACAGTATTTCTGTCGCCTCTAGTATATTTCATCCTGTTTACACTAGTTCTGTTTAAACTACGAAATCTTGCCCAGGGTCGGTCAGAATATGTCTACATCACAAGCTGCGTGCTGCTGATTTTGTGGGCAGCAGCGGTGTTAGTCCAAGTGTTTTTCAGGAAGGATGCTGTGGGCAGCGCAACTTACTCTGTCGTAACTCCTCTATTAGCTTCAGGGGTGCCATTTACATTATTAACTTTTCTACTTTTCTTCAGAGAAAAAAGAGGAAGCTTTCAAAGCTATCTAATTTGCCTAGCTTGTGTTTTTTGGCTTGTAATTCCAATTGGAATCGATACGCTTTATTTAACTCAAGGTGGTTATCGTGGTCCTAGCGCGCTTCAGATTGCGGTTATTAGTACTACTTATGACCTTATTCAATACATCGCGGCATTTGGTGTTTTTGTAGCACCAATAACCATGATAGCCATTGTTATAATCACTATATACAGAACACTCAGAGCTAAGGGCATTGCGCGTCTATACACAATCGCAGTAGGGAGTTCGATCTTGGCGCTTTCAATCCAATTTATAAACTGGGGTGGGTTCGTTTGGGATTAAGAGCCTTTCCAAAAATACGTTCTAACAATCAGTTCAACACGACCTCCACTGCGTTGCTCGTTTTGTGCTTTTCCGCTACGCTGGCACAAAACAGACAACTCCGTTTCGTCGGGTTAACTGGGCGTTATAAAACAAAACATAATTTTACACCGAGGTTCCTATGAGGGTATTAGCTAAATGCATAATGTTGATGTTGGTAATATCTACATCAGCGTGCACATCATTTACAGCATCTAGAAGTTTCGATCCAGAAAAGAAGGGGTCAAAAAATTTGGTCGTTGTATCATTTGATCAGCCCTTTCCTGTCGTAAAATGGATGTACCATAAAACAGATAAACATAAAGGGATCCGAGGGTTTGATGAAAGATTCATCTCTACAGCAAAAATAACAAGGCCTATCATGGATGGTGGTGTATTTATATTTCCGCTTCTGCTCGAAGAGGGAGAGTATGAATTTTTCCGGTGGACCACTCCAGAATTTGGGCTGTACTATTACTCGATAAATGATTTTTCTCTAAAGTTCACAGTAGTTGATGGAAAAGTAAATTACATTGGAAATGTTAAGCTTGGGATTGAAGGTGAGGATGATTTTTATCTTGAGGTAGTAGATCGAGAGGGAAGAGATATCGATAAAGTGTTGTCTTCCTACTCAAAAATATCTAGATCGAATATTGTTTCGTCGCTTATGAGTAATAGTATAGTTCAGTAAAATGTATAACAATACGCTAAGCTCAGACGCCGCTGGTTAGCTCTTCGTTACGTGTAAAAAGAGAATGCTGTGAGGTTTTTATTAACGATTTTTTTGCTAATGGCATTGAGTGCTTTTACGTTTAAAGGTGCGGTGCATAAACCTGATGGGTGGTGGCCTTGGTATCATTTTACCGAGGATGCAAATTTGGCTATAAATTCGAATTTTTCCTTAACTGTACGAACAGACGAAGAGTTAGAAATGGATTCGAATAAGTTAGTAATTCATCCAGCCGATGAAGCAGAAGCTTGGGCTGTAGGTGGGGCATTGCTATCAGTCATAATATATACATACTCATATTCGTTGTGGTAAACATGTTTTTAACTAATACACGTAATAAGCTGTTACGTTTCACTAGTAGATAGAGTATGAATTTAATCGGAAGTAAGATGGAGATAGAGTTTCGTGAAGAGCTAAGAGGCTCTTACGACTTTTATTTCTCAGAGAATTCCACATCAAGATTAAAAGACGTTATTGAGTCGGCTGGCCATTCAACGAAAACAGCCTATGTCTTGCACTGGACGCCGGATCAAGGCGAAGATATCTATACAGTGCTTATCGATGGCTCGTATCTTGTAATAACCGAGATCGATAGAAAGAATGAATCCCTTTCGTCTACTGTGGAGCGAGAGGAAATTAAAGAATATTTGCTAGGGTTAAGTCGTATGAACCAAGTACGGCTAATAGTTGCTCAGGAATTAGCAAATCCAAAAACGTAACAAGCCTATAAGCATGACGCCAAAAAGCGGCGCTTGTTATAGGAACGTCAAGCATATATATCGATTATTAACAGGTATAATCAAAGATGAAAAAAATCAATATTTCTGATTCACTAAAAGTTTTTATATTGTTTTTAGGGGTCATTGTATCTTTATCAAGTAATGCTGAAAATAAATCTGATACTGTTAAGGTTATGATTAAAACAACTTCTGGCGATGTTGTTGTTGAGCTTTTTCCAAAGAAAGCGCCGAAAACGGTGAAAAGTTTTCTTCATTATGTGGATGAGGGTTTTTATAAAGGAAAGATCTTTCACCGAGTTATTAAAAACTTCATGATTCAGGCCGGTGGTTATACTAAAGAATTTAGCCAGGAATATTCGGGAGTTTCCATAGAAAACGAATCAGATAATGGGTTGAAAAACCTGAAAGGTTCCATTGCAATGGCACGCACACAGGATGTCCATAGTGCCTCAGTTCAGTTTTTTTTCAACACATATGACAATCCATTTTTGGACTATACGGATGGCAATCATGGCTATACAGTATTTGGGAAAGTTATAAAAGGTTATGATGTCATTGAAAATATTGAAAATGAACCAACAAGAGCTCGTAATGGGCATAATGACGTCCCAATTAAGCTAGTGGTTATTAGACGTGTGATTAAACTATAAGCCAACAGAAAAGTGCTCGCAAA
This sequence comes from Agarilytica sp., assembly GCA_033852175.1. GTDB lineage: Bacteria > Pseudomonadota > Gammaproteobacteria > Pseudomonadales > Cellvibrionaceae > Agarilytica. Next base: position 28,265 of record JAWSUY010000005.1, on the reverse strand, counting down.
GCACTCAGGCTGACAAAATGGTTGTCGCACCTTAGCGTGCATAGCGCATACGGTGTTCCTTCCCAAATTTCAGGTCAGCTCTGCGTTATCGCGAAAAATAAAAAACCGGAATCAAGAAAAAATGAAAAATATATTATTGGCAGGAGCCTCACTTCTTCTAATGTCCTGTGCGACACCTGAAAAAAAGGTCGAATATGAATGGACAAAAGTCAATGGCTGTCCTGCAGACCAAACAAAAGTAGAAGAAGAAAAGAATGTTTGCATGTATGAGGATAGAATAAAATCTGCTTCAGAGAACGCGCACAAAATTGGGCGTGACGAAAAATATATGAAGCAGTCGTATGATAGGCTTAAAAAAGCTAGTAGTTGTATGCGAGAGAAGGGGTATATGCGAAGAGCAAAGCATTTTGCGTTGCCGAGCAATTGCAAGGCAGGCTTAGTAGTTGTTGAGGATTTGGGACGGTAAACCAATGTTTCTGAGGTGATTCAGTTTTCCGGTATAGTTAATAAGGGTTAAGGCTCGCATTGGTAATACAAGCCAGGCCGTCATCGTATAGAAAATAAAATTAAAATCCCCTGAATTCTGTATGTGTTACACCTGGTTTTTAGAGGCTTTCTAGTCTTGGCTTTGTTTTCATTATTTTGTCGGCAGGGTCTTTTAAATCGTGTGCGTTAGAAATAATTTAGGCGTGCTAATGCCTTGGCCGTTGCGCCAATGGTAATTTAATATGTATTGCTGAGTGGTGGAGCTAATGCAGTAGCGCTGTGCAGTTGGCAAGCCCTGGAGTCCGTTTAAGCCCCAATATCTGCGCTGCACGTTTGACCTTATTTTTTCCTTGTCTATGTGGTGGGGGAGCGGGCGGCTTGTTTTATTTGTGCCCGCTACCAGAAATAGCAAGAGAAGGTGTAAATATGTTTTGGAATGCTATGGACACCGTGTCGTCATTTTTTACGAGCAGCGAATTTACCGGAACTTCAGTTCTAGACAATGGAGGGGTTAATTGCGGAAATAGGCTGGTTTGGCCTAATGATACGTTCGGTGAATAGTCTGTTGGAGGATTTGTTTTGTATCCAAATAAAATTAATTCAACCTCTCAGATTTATGTTTATAGTAAGTGAATTCGGTTGTGAGTTCTGTGGCAGGAAGATGGTTATCTATTTGCTGTCTTCCTCCGCTAAATTGGAGTCGTTATGAAAATAAATAGCGTGTTTAAAATATTTAAATGGCTGTCTGTACCTTCTTTGTTTGTGATTTGGATTGGTGTTGTCGAAGTTGAAGGTCATGATTATTTGCAAGAATCTAGTTTTGGCGATCATTCAATTAAAATTAAGTTAATGTGTGATTATAGCTTCCAATTTTCTCTGCCAAATAAACAGGTTTGTGATGTTTCGAATAAGATTGCGCTAAATTTCTTTACTGACAATGAGGACTATGTTGAGGTTTTAATCACTTCGTTTGAATTTACGAACCTTGAATCGATGGAAGCTGTTGGTTTAATGAGCGGCGAAGGTCGTGGAGGAAAGTTTTTGAATTATCCTTATAGTCAGCGGGTATCGAAGTATGCAGCTGTTGGTGGTTTTGATACTTTGGAGTTAAAAAAATATTCCTATAGGGTTGTCGTGACTTATACCTTGGTTGATGATTCTGGGCCACATGATTTGGATCAGACTGTTATTTTACGCCCGGAGACTAATAAATATATTACCAATATCTGGAGATTGGCTATGTGAATCGATTGGTGGGTGTCTATGGCGAATTCCTAATTTAGACTAAATTTGGAATTTCGAACAACCAGGGACAATGCTTTTTCCAGTCAAAATTTGAAAGGCCTTTCTGTAGGAGTGTTACCAGCGAGAGCGGTATGCACTCTATTTTGATTGCAATAGTCCTGAAAAAGACAAAGTTTCTTTTCTAGGCCGGATGAATTCCAAAACAAAGTTTGGTCCAGGCATTCACGGCGAACGGTTCCAATAAGCCGTTCGACAAATGGGTGAGACGTGGGCGTATAAAGAGTGCTCTTGATCTCTTCAATATCTCGTATTCGAAGATTGGCTTTCCATCGATGAAATTGAAACAGGGGGTCGTTATCGCTGCTGAGGCGTTTTGGACGCTCTTGCTTAGAGATAATACTGTTGAACATGCGGCATGCCACTGCTCCGCCAAGATCACCGTTGTAAACAGCAAAGCCAACAATACGTCAAGTAAATTGGTCCATGACCAATAAAACCCAATGGCTTTTTAGGTTGATGGACTCGCAGCGAAAGAAGTCGATACTCCATAAGCTATCTTTGGTATTACCGAGCAGTGTTAACCAAAAAGGCCCGCTATCACTGCAGGTTGGTTTGTAGTGCTTTTCGAGAACTCGCCTGACGACATCTTCCCCCTGTGTCGATGCCCAAGCCGAACGCGAGATTGATTTGTTGTGCGATCCTAGGGCAGCCAAAGTGAGCGTTACGTTGCTTTATTTCGATGATGGCATTAATCAGTTCTTGTTATGGACCTTTTGGGCCTGGCTTTCTTGGGCTCTTTGATGAAAATAAGGCGCTATATTTTTTGTGTTAATGCTCTGTGAAACTTCAAAAGCGTTGATGGCTTTAGTATGACGGCTGCTTTAATAATACGGCTAGGACTGAGAAATAGTAAGCATAAACCCAAAATGAAATGGTCAGAATTTTTGAGTTTAGGTGAGCGCTTCAGTGATCCAGTCATCACCAAGAGTTGATGTTTTAGAGCGATATTCTCAGCGACAATTTTACGTGCTCCGACTGGCTTTAACAGCTTGGCGATAGTAACGAGTAGGTGCCAGAAGAGAATCACGTGGTGTTTCATTGCGGCGCATCCTAAGGTAAGTGTGTCAGGATGGCAAAATTAGGAATGTTAGGGTATGTTTTTGGCTAAATTAGTAATTCGCCATGGACAGGGGATGAAGATGATATTTTGTCGTTCGACGATCTAATGGATGAAAAAGGTGAAACTAAAACGGAAAACGACGACAAGAATATCGATGATGAGGGAGAACGGAATGGGGATTCGCAAAGAAGTGAAAAAGGATATCGACCCGTAATGAGGCAAGGAAGCCGCGAAGAAAAACTGAATGGAGGCAGCTATGGAGTATCGAGTGGTGAAAAAAGCAATGTATTGGCCGACGTTAATGGCGGTGTAAATCGTGGTTAACTTAGGTAAGTGGCGGTCAGCGACCGCAACTGCGCACCCCAAGAAGCAAGCGCGTATCAAGGAGTCCTTTGCGTGCAAGGTTCAGCGGTGTTATTTTCAAAAACGCAGCAACAATGCATCCGTCGACGGACGAATCCAACTGCATCCTCCGGAGCCTTGGATTCAACTGCGCGGGTATTGGTTAAGTCAGGTGGGGTTCACGGTGGACTTGGAGTTCACTGTCGAAGCAACAACGGACTGTATAACGCTGAGGCCTAAACGGCCTATTAATAAGCTGCCTATTAAGTAGTAGATGTTTGTAATAGCTTAAACGCAGTGCGACCGGGAGCGGGCAGCAATATTGCTGTGTTGTTCGCTTCCTTTTTTAGTGTCGTTAGGCCTCAGTGGAAACACGTTATATCCTTATTTGTTAGGGCGTTGGTAGTGTCGATGCTGTCATTATCTTGGTCGACATATTCGTAGCGTATTCGTCTGTCGTCGTTCCTTCTGTAATTGCTGTTGCTAGTGGGCTTGTATTCGCAAGCTGGATGAGAATTAGGTATAGGCAGGCAAAATGGGTTGTGTCAGTCTGTGTTTTTATTATATACAGGTCCAAATATGCACTGCCGAATTGAGTGACTGTACTGCACGAAGAGGGGCGGAGCTGGATAGTGCTTTATGCGGGATCTATGTTAAACAAATTCTGGGTCGGTAACGTTAAGGCTTATACGGTAGGAATGTGTCAGAAAGAATGTCCTTCATGTCTGTGCCACCAATATAACACTGTGACTTCATTTTTCTTACAAAGGACGCTGCACCACATAAAAATACTTTGTAGCCTTTTAAGCTTGGAAAGCGCTGTTTAACTTCGTGATAAATGTTGCCTTCAATAATTGAGCTAAGTTCGGGGTGGTCAGTTTTATTCACTTCTTGGGCTACAAAAAACAAGGATAGATTGTCGTGTTTTTCTGCGAGGGCTATCAGCTCTTTGATTAGGTAAAAGTTGTTGGAGTTTTTCGCACCGACAAATAGCGTGATGTTGCCGGTATGATCTTTCAAAAGAGCTTCCCGCACAATTCCGAATAACGGCGCAAGTCCAGTTCCGATTCCGCTCAATAATATGGGCTGGTCCTTAGGGATATTTCCGTAGTAGCATAAACCCAGAGGACCTTGGAGCTTTATCGCGTCGCCTACATTAAGTTGCTGCCACGCCCAGTCACTGAACGCACCATTTTCAATGCGTTTAATATGAAACTCTATAAAGTTATCAGTGTTAGGAGCGCTGGCAATAGAATAGCTTCTGGCTACATTGTTGGCGTTCCACAGCGTTAAGAATTGGCCGGGGTGATAATCCACTTTGTTTTCAACGCGCAGGCGAAATATGTCTTTGTTTAAGGCTGATTTTTCGACGACCTTGGCTTCGATCAATTGTGTGGATTGGTTTAGTGCTGTTGCTTTTAATGTATCAGTTGGAATGCAGCAGCAACAAAGGAAGAACCCTTGTTCAATTTGATTGGGTGTAAGATCTGCTAGAGAGCTTTCGGGGGGCGTTCCTTCAGTTGCTTTCATCATGCAGCTTTGGCACACGCCTTCTTTACAGCCGTGAGGAACTTCATGACCTGAGCGGAGTAAGCCGTCTAAAAAACTTTCATTTTCTTGCAGAGAAACTTCAATGGTTTCTCCGTTGCTTTCCGCTTGGTAAAAAATAACCGTCATATTAAGGGCTATTGATTCAGTACGTCACTTTTTACGCTCAGTGCTATGTTAACGACTTCGTTAATGTCGCCTTCCCCTACGCCAAGCTCTTGAAGTGTGGCAACAAGGTTTTCGGCTACAGCACCAAAATGACCTTCATTTAGGCTCATGTTTTTATGGGCCTCGCGCATATCTTTTCCGCTGTAATTATTGGGGCCGCCAAATGCTACAGTTAAAAAAGCCTTCTGCTTGGTTCGTTGAGCGTCCATATCGATGCCGTCAAAAAACTCACTGATTCTGTCGTCAGCTAGTACTTTTCGATAAAAAATATCAACTGCGGCATCAACTGCGCCTGCTCCACCTAATTTGTCGTATAGGGACATTGACGAATACCTTTTTGTTGTGTGGTGATCGGTTTGGTTTGGCGCTTTATATTGCCCAGCGTTCGTAATTGGCAGACGATGTAAACCGCTCTGTTTAAGAATAGACAATATTTAGGCGGCGGTTATTTTTTCCGATCACGTTTTTAGAAAAGTCGGAGTTACACCGTAATGAGATGCTTTTGGTGTCAAAGAAATGAATTTTTCGTTGGTATTTAGGGCGAACGATAGTGTTGATTTTAAATGGCTATATCCAGACGTTTTTAAATGCTTATTTGGTATAACGGCCGAGGGGTGAGATTAACTGCGATGATTGTCAGTCTGGTAGTTCGATGAGGTGATTGTGTGTTGCCCGTCGAGTTTTAGCAGCCAGTCAGCTTGTTGGGGGAGCGTCTCATTAGCGTGTTCTGTAAGACGTTGGAAAAGCAAAATAAAATCATGAATTTGCTCTGGCGACATGATCTGGGTGGCGGGTGTGTTAAGTGATTGTAGGTTTGTTTTCTGTTTGAGTTTTTGTTCTTGCAGTAATCGCCATTGGTAAACGGATTCAAATGAGGGGGCTAACAATACAATCAGTAAATCGAGCCTATCGAAAAGGCGGGAGTAGCGCGTTGCTAGTGTTTCATTAACAAAGCGTCTCCATGCTTGGTTGGCGTCTAACGTTGCCTCTACGCTATTTACATTGTGCTTAAGCTCGGATGATTCTTGGGCTCGGATGCCGACACACCAGCCCTCTAAAATAATGATATCAATAGGGCCTTGAATGCCGGGCCATTGACTCTCGGGAGCTCTATCGTCTAAAGCTTTATCGAAGAGTGGAGTGTAGAGCTTTTCGCCTTTTGATAGTTTCTGTAAGGCTGATAGTGTTTTTTTGATGAGTTCAGTATCGTGTGTGCCGGGGACGCCTCGTGTTTTGAGAAGTGGGTGCTTATCTTTCGCGAGCTGTGTGCGTTCCGATCGGGTCAAATAAAAATCGTCGATAGAAAGTACGGCGGTATTAAGCCCCGCTTGTTGTTCGAGTAGAATTTTCAGCATGCTTGCTAGGGTAGTTTTTCCGCTACCTTGGCAGCCTTGAATGCCGACAATTAAGGGCTTTGAGCGAGAGTGGGCGCGTTCGTTTATGTTGCGGGCGATAGGTATGAAGTGGCGTTGAATGGTCGTAATAAAATCGGTGGGCAAGCTTTGTTCTTTGATCGCCGTTATTAGTCGCTCATTAAGCATAAGATTTAATTAGGCTTCTTTTCTGTAAGAGGGGTTGTCGCTAACGAATCATACTGGATTATGTGATGAGCGCGGTCACAATCGTTCGTGCGATTGCGCGGACGAAGAAGGTAGGGCGACTCATTAGCGCAGGAAGCGCGTAAGTAGAATAACGCAGGACAATTACATGGATGTAATTGGTAGAGCGACTCATTAGCGCAGGAAGCGCGTAAGTAGAATAACGCAGGAGCAGTTATCGAGGAGACAAAGCCGAGCAGTTATCGAGGAGACAAAGCCTAGTGGGCCCTTGGCGCTAGCTTGCGGAGCTAGGCTGCTCTTGAAGCAGTACGTCTAACGAGGCTGAGTCACCTTCCCGAATGAATTCTATGGTCACCGTGTCGCCGGGCCGTGATTCTTGAATGGTTTGGACGATATCGCGGGCATCTTTTATGGGGTTGCCTTTGATGCCGACGATTATGTCGCCGCGTTTGAGTCCAGCAGCTTCTGCCGGGCCGCCCTTTGTTGTGCTGGTGATTACCATGCCTTCGCTAGCTCTAAGGCCGGACTCATGGGCAAGCCTGGGTCGAATACGTTTCGCCTCTACTCCCAGCCAGCCTCGTACAACTCGACCAAATTGAACAATGTCCGAAAGTGTTTGCATGGCAATATCGCTTGGTACGGCGAAGCCGATACCACTAGAGCCTGTCTGTGAAAGGTTGGCGGTGTTTATGCCAATGAGTTTGCCGTAAACGTCAATAAGTGCTCCGCCAGAACTGCCGGGATGAATGGCTGCATCGGTTTGAATGAAGTTTTCAAATGCGGAAATATTTAAGTCGCGATTACGGCTGCTAGTCGCACTGATGATCCCTTGGGTTACCGTTTGTCCAACGCCGAAAGGGTTGCCTATCGCCAGTACTACGTCGCCGACGTGAGGTGTGTTTTCGCTAACCTGAACGGGCTGTAAATTATTTAAGTCGATCTGCAGTACGGCTAGGTCACGCTCTCTGTTCTCGCCTACAACGCTGGCTTTTGCATTGCGTCCGTCTTCTAAGGCAACAACAATTTCGTCAGCACCATTGATAACATGGTAATTGGTTAAAATATGTCCCTCAGTTGTAACGATAACCCCTGAGCCCAATGCCGATTGCATACGTTTTTGCCGTGGCGTATCTGAGATGTTAAAGAAGTGTCGAAATACGGGGTCGTTGGCAAGCGGGTTTATGCGTTGTTCAACTTCTTTCCGTGTGTAAATGTTTACTACGCCTCTGGATGCTTTGTTTACTGCCTTTGAATATGAGATCGCTCCCATCCAGTCGTGGCTTTTGGGTTCTTCAGGTGGGTGCGCTGAAGTTTCGCCCGTGATAATGCTAAATTTTTGAGGGAACAGTAATAGCAGTGATAGGGCGGCGATTATGCCGACAGTAATTGGCCAGCGAACAAATAAAAAGGCGTTTTTTATTAGGTTCATAGTGGTCGCTTGGATTTAAATGTAAGGGAAGAATTATATGCTGATCGGTCTTCAAGCCCAAGCGCCAAAGTTAACCTTGGCGCTGAAACAAGGGATAATTTTCAGGAACGTGGTTCAGTCGACTTGCCTAGACTGAACGATGGCTGGCAGCCAAAGAGGCTGGGCTTTCTTCTTCTGTTGTTTCGGTGTGTTCGGCTAGGCCAAACTCTTCGCTAAGCGTTCCTGTTTGGCCGGGTGTTTTTGGCGCCCAATCTTTTGGTGGTTCAAAGGACAGTTCATCTATAGCTTCTTTCGCTTCGATACCGAGTTTACGGTCACCGGCTTCTAGTATCTGCTTGCTAATCTCTGCGTTAGTGAGCTGAATCGCGCCTTTGGCGAGGTGGTCGTGCACGTCTTTATATGACTGGGTGAGGTTTGATACCAGTTTTGATGTGTCTGCAAAATGTTGTGCAACGTCGTGTTGGTATTTCTCAAGTTCTTTACGCGAAGACTGCAGGCTATCTTCGAGGTCTTTTTGTAATTGAGGTGGAATTAATGTGCGGCTGATGATTGCGCCTAAAAGTCCGCCAATGCAGAGTGTAATTGCACTTACCATCACCAAGGTTTCTAACGAGAACGTCACGTTCAAACTCCTAAATATAGTGCTCAAGACCGGTTGGGTGCTTAGTGGCTGAGCGAAATGTTTAACAAAAGGATGCTGACATTGATTTTTTGGCGTGTAGAATGCAGCAGCCAAGCGTAAGGCATCTAAAATTCTATGAGCCTTCGCTACTTTTCTCAATGATACATAAAAATTTCACGTGCGTGGGATAAACCTAAAAACAGAATTGGGTCTGCTGATTTCAGGTTATAGCTACTTAAGGATTTTGTGCCCTCATGAATCTGTCACCTCTAGAACGATATCAGCGCGACCTCGACCAGAACGGGTTCCAGAAGGACTCCGCGCAGGAAGCTGCTATTCATCATCTGCAAGCATTGTATGAAACCATTATTAAGATTGAATCGCGACCTAAAAAAGGTCGGCTATCATCGACTTTCAGTGCGTTGTTCAAATCTCCAGCAGGGCCGATGACGAAGGGGCTGTACTTTTGGGGTGGTGTTGGGCGAGGTAAAACCTATCTCATGGATACGTTTTATGAGGCCTTGCCGTTTGAGGCGAAAATGCGCACCCACTTCCATCGATTTATGCGCCGAGTCCATAAGGAGCTAAAGACGCTTGAAATGCAGAGTGATCCTTTGCTAGTTGTTGCCGACAGGTTAGCTGGTGAGGCGAAGGTCTTATGTTTCGACGAGTTTTTTGTGTCGGATATTACCGATGCGATGATCTTGTCTAAACTGCTGGATGCCCTGTTTGCGCGTGGGGTAGTTTTGGTGACTACGTCAAATATAGAGCCATCGGGGCTGTATAAAGATGGCCTTCAGCGTGCGCGTTTTATGCCTGCAATCGCGTTACTTAATCAGCATACGACGGTTGTTAATGTTGATGGCGGGATTGACTACCGTTTGCGCACGCTTGAGCAGGCGCGTTTGTACCATACGCCGATGAATGAAGACGCACATGCTGCTATGAGTGAGTTCTTTCTTGATTTGGTTCCTGATCATGAGGCGATATGCGAAGACGTTGAGATTGAGGTGGAGGGGCGGCCGATTCTGGCAGTTAAAGAAGCTGAAGATATCGTGTGGTTTGATTTTAAATCGTTATGCGATGGCCCGCGCTCTCAAATTGACTATATTGAGTTGGCAAGGGAGTACCATGCTGTGATTGTCGAGAATGTGCCGATATTTAATGAGTCGAACGGTGATCAGGCGCGGCGATTTATCTATTTGGTGGATGAGTTTTATGACCGAGATGTGAAGCTGATTCTCTCTGCGGAAAAGCCTGTTCATGAGCTCTACAGTAGCGGTCGCCTCAGTTTTGAGTTTGAGAGGACGGTCAGTCGGGTGCAAGAGATGCAAAGCAAAGATTACTTGGCTCGGCCTCACAAGCCTTAAGGTGGTGAGGTGTATGCCTTACTTTTTCTTGGTAGGGCGTCTTGTTTAATTGGGATAAAGTGCTTGAAACGTGAGCAGTATCTCTGTATGATCCGCGCTCCTTTTGGGGCCGTATTGGCCCTTAGTATTATTTTAAAATTATTAATTCGTACCATCGTTTGAAGGCAAATTATAACATGAAGACTATTAGTGCCAGATCAGAAACAGTAAAACGGGATTGGTACATTATCGACGCAGAAGGCAAAACTCTAGGCCGTATGGCCGCAGAGATTGCTCACCGTTTACGCGGTAAGCATAAGCCTGAATATACTCCTCACGTCGACACGGGTGACTACATTGTAGTTATCAACGCTGAAAAAGTGCGTGTCACGGGGAAGAAAGCGACCGACAAAATGTATCATCGCCACACCGGTTACCCCGGCGGCTTGAAGTCAATCAGTTTTGGGGATCTCATCCAAAAAGCTCCTGAGCGCCCTATTCAAAGCGCTGTTAAAGGCATGCTGCCTAAAGGACCTCTTGGGCGTGTAATGTTCCAAAAAATGAAAGTTTATGCCGGCGCATCGCACCCGCATGAAGCTCAACAACCTCAAGTATTAAGCCTATAAATAAGGGGAGCCTCATGGCTGCAGAACAATTCTATGGTACGGGTCGTCGTAAAACATCTACGGCACGCGTTTTTATGGTTAAAGGTAGTGGCAAGATCGTTGTTAACGGCAAAACTCTTGAAGAGTATTTTGGTCGTGAAGTTGCACAAATGATCGTGCGTCAACCGCTTGAGTGTACTGGCGATGTTGAAACCTTTGATATCAACACTACTGTTAAAGGCGGCGGAAGTTTTAGTCAGGCGGGTGCTATTCGTCATGGCCTTACTCGCGCTTTGATGGCTTATGATGAAACTAATCGTCCAGCACTGCGTAAAGCGGGTTATGTTACTCGTGATGCTCGTGAAGTTGAGCGTAAGAAAGTTGGTCTACGTAAAGCACGTAAGAAGCCACAATTCTCGAAACGTTAATCAGTATTGCTTGGTTTATATCAAGGCCCAAATCGTGTGGTTTGGGCTTTTTTTATGTCTGAAAACTGAATCTACGTAAGCTGTATCCTATAGTCTCTGTTGAGTCTCGCGCAAGGCTCAATGGCTCAATGGCTGTGCCTCTCTAATTACCTTGTTAGTTGTGGGGAATTTCATTACCATGTGCCAAATTTTTCCGGCCCTTCTGAACTGACTTACTTACTTTTCTTGTGTGAAATTTAAGCGATCAAGTGCAAAAACTTGGTCCGCATGAGCAGTTAGGTGTAGTGGGGCACGATCGCGATCTCCAGTTTTGTTTAGTTTCAAAGTTGCTGGTCGTTTGAGCTATGTGAACGTTCAAAATTGGCTAGCCGAAAAGCTTTGTCTTGCGTTCAGGAAACAGCCTTTAATTTAAAATCGATAGGGGAGTGTTCCTTCATGAGTAGTGATGGAGTAAATGTAGGGCGTCGCAGAGTATTAACTGCTCTTACGTCTGCAGTAGGCGTGGCCGGTGTTGTTGGCGCTGCTGTTCCATTTGTGGGTTCTTGGAACCCCAGTGCAAAAGCGAAAGCCGCTGGTGCGCCTGTCTCAATAAACATTGCCAAGCTTGAGCCTGGTCAAATGGTTACCGTTGAGTGGCGGGGCAAACCTGTCTACGTATTTCGACGCACGCCAGAGACTTTGGCGGACTTGGATAAAATTGAATCTTCTTTACGCGATCCAGAATCGGATAAGTCCGTTCAACCTGCGTATGCGAAAAACAAAGCGCGTGCGATTGAAGGTAAAGAAGATATTGCTGTAATTCTTGGGCTATGTACACATTTGGGCTGTGCACCTAGCTATCGTCCAGAAGTCGGCGCGAAAGACCTTGGTGGTGAATCTTGGTTTGGCGGCTTTTTCTGTGCGTGTCACGGGTCGAAGTTTGATTTGGCAGGTCGTGTACTTGCTGGCGTTCCGGCGCCAATCAACTTAGAAATCCCACCCCATAAATACTTGAGTGATGATGTCATCCTCATTGGCGAAGATCAGGAGGCGTAATCATGCAAACTTGGCTATCTGATTTCTGGAATTGGATCGACGCACGTCTACCTGTTCAGCGTGCGTGGGATACCCACATGGCGAAATATTATGCGCCTAAAAACTTTAATTTTTGGTACTTCTTTGGTGTTTTGTCTTTGTTGGTTTTGGTAAACCAATTGTTGACGGGCATCTGGTTGACTATGAACTATGTGCCGACTGCCGCAGAAGCATTTGCGAGTGTTGAGTATATTATGCGCGACGTGCCTTATGGCTCGGTGATTCGTTACTTGCATTCTACTGGTGCGTCAGCCTTCTTTGTTGTTGTCTACCTGCATATGTTCCGTGGGCTTATGTACGGTTCGTACAAGTCTCCTCGTGAGCTTGTATGGATATTCGGCATGGTGATCTATGTTGCATTGATGGCAGAAGCATTCTTGGGTTATGTACTTCCTTGGGGGCAAATGTCCTACTGGGGTGCGCAAGTTATTGTTAACTTGTTTGGTGCTATTCCATACGTTGGTGAAGACATTGTTCAGTGGATTCGTGGTGATTACCTAATTTCAGGTGCAACCTTGAACCGCTTCTTTGCTTTGCACGTAGTGGCTGTTCCGATCATTTTGCTAGCTCTTGTTGTGCTTCATCTTCTTGCTTTGCATGAAGTAGGTTCAAACAACCCAGATGGCGTAGAAATTAAGAAAAACAAAGACGAAAACGGTATTCCTTTAGACGGCATCCCTTTCCACCCTTACTACACTGTGCACGACTTGGTGGGTATTGTGGTCTTCTTGTTTGCCTTCTTGGGTGTTGTCTTTTTTGCTCCTGAGCTTAATGGCTATTTCCTTGAGCATGCTAACTTCGAAGAAGCGAATAACCTTAAAACGCCAGCTCACATTGCTCCGGTTTGGTATTTCACGCCTTTCTACGCAATATTGAGAGCAATCACTTTTGATTTGGGTGGTGTGTTTACATCTAAACTCTTGGGCTTTTTAACAATGGCTGCGGCTATTGTGGTTCTCTTCTTCCTTCCTTGGTTGGATAAGAGCCCTGTGAAGTCTATGCGTTACAAGGGTAATATTAGCCGTGTTGCTTTGATTGTTTTTGCTGCTGTGTTTGTTGTGCTGGGATACTTAGGTGTGAAATCGCCGACTCCAGGCCGTACAGCATTGGCCCAAGTGTGTACCTTCTTGTACTTTGCGTACTTCATCGGTATGCCTTTCTGGACCAAGATGGAAAAAACGCTTCCAGAGCCAGATCGTGTTCAGAAGAAAGGCTTGAGTAAAGTAATGGTATTTGGTGGACTTGCATTGTTTATCGCACTTGTTGTGATTCCAATCACAGCTGTTGCCTCTGCGGGAGGAGCCTGTGGCTCTGTCCCGTGTGAGGAGTTCACGCCAAGCCCAAACGATAAGGCATCGCTTCAACGCGGTGCACAAACGTTTACTAACTATTGCATGGGTTGTCACTCCGCTAACTTTTCTCGTTTCGAGCGAGTTGCTGATGACTTAGAGATTCCTCACGATGCTATGTTAGAAAATTTAGTTTTTTCTGATCAAAAAATCGGAAGCCTTATGGAAATTTCCATGAAGCCCGAAAATTCCAAAAATTGGTTCGGTGCTACGCCTCCAGATTTAACTTTGGTAACGCGCGCACGAACTGATGATTGGGTTTACACTTTTTTGACTAATTTCTATCGTGACGATAGTCGTCCAAAAGGTGTTAATAACAAGGTTTTTGAAAGCGTTGGAATGCCGCATGTTTTGTTAGAACTGCAAGGTTTGGCAGAATGTGTTGAAGGCGATTCTCACGATTCTCATGGTTACAGCGAGTCTTCATCATGCGCTAGCCTAAAGGTTGGTGATGTTAAGGGTGAGTTGAATGCTGAAGAGTATGACGCGGCGGTTTACGATCTCGTTAACTTTATGTCGTACCTGGCTGAGCCTGGTTCTGAAGCACGTAAAGAAACGGGTATTTTTGTGTTTCTCTTCCTTGGTGTATTTCTAGTGTTCACTGTCTTATTAAGTCGTGAGTATTGGAAAGATGTGCATTAATCGATTACGCATCAGCATCCAATAAGAATTTTGGTATTTATGTAGTTAGAGGTGCGACGTTCGCATCTCGTTTTACGTTTTATTTCGTGGTCGAAATTATGTCCACACTCGGAGCTACTTTGGTAGCTACTCAAGCAAAAGTAAATTTGGGGTATTAGTGAATGGGAGTTGTAGCCAAGCGCTCGTCCATGACTTATTTTTCCGATAGTCGGGATCATTACAGCCACCGTGTACGTATCGTGCTGGCAGAAAAAGGTGTAACAGTTGACGTTATTGACGTTAGCCCGAGCGATATTCCGGAAGAGTTAAGCGAAATTAACCCCTACAATTCATTGCCAACTTTGTTGGATCGTGAATTAGCCCTCTACAATACTTCCGCAATGATGGAATATTTAGATGAGCGCTTCCCTCATCCCCCTTTGTTACCTGTTTATCCGGTAGCGCGAGCTGAGAGTCGTCAATTCATCTACCGAATTGAGCGTGACTGGTGTCCGTTGGTTAAGATTATCTCTGATGGTCGTAACAAGGACGCTGTTGCAAAAGCGAAGCAAGACTTGAAAGACAGTCTTATCGCAATTGCGCCGATCTTTTCTGAAAAGTCTTACTTTATGAGCGACGAGTTCACGTTGGTGGATTGTTGTTTGGCTCCTATCTTGTGGAGACTTGAATACTTTGGTATTGAAATGCCGCGCACGCGCCAAGTATTGCCATTACTGGAATATATGGACCGCATGTTTGAACGCACATCGTTTCAAGAAAGTCTTACAGAAAATGAACGCGAGATGAGAAGATAATTCTTCTATCGTGTTGCGATAATTATTGAGGTTGTTAGAGAGTGGAAGGTTGTAAATAATGGCAATGACATCTAGTCGTCCCTACATGATCAGAGCTCTCTATGAATGGATTGTCGATAATGATTTCACCCCAATCATTGTGGTGAATGCAGGAGCTGAAGGTGCCATGGTGCCTCAGCAGTATGTGAATAGCGAAGGGCAGATAATTCTTAACGTCTCGCCCGGCGCTGTTATCTCATTGGATTTGGGTAATAAAGCAATTTCTTTTAATGCCCGCTTTTCTGGTATTCCTACTGACGTCTACGTACCTTGTCATGCGGTGATGGGAATATACGCGAGAGAAAATGGTCAAGGTATGAACTTTGATTTTGAAGCGCCTCCGGAAGAGCCAGAGCCGACGCCTTCGACAGAGAAAAAAGAAAGCTCTAGTCGTCGAGCTTCTCTCCGAGTTGTTAAATAACGTTTCTTCTTTTTGTATCTACTGATATATGAGCTTACAGGCCTTAATTCTTTTTGGCCTGATAAGAGCTGCTGCCTAATCGAAAGGTGGGACCGGGCAGTTCAATGTATCGGCTACGGCTCTAAAGAGTTCTTTCTCCTCCACTGTTACATTTTCATCAGAATTGATCACCGCGATTAAAGCCTTGAGCAGTTTGGGTTTTTCTAGAGGCGCTAGCTTTTCCAGTGTATTGAGCGATTTGTCGAGCAGCGGGAGGGAAAACGCCTGTTGAGGAAGTTTTATGTCTATAGGAAAGTCTAACGCAGCTCTGCCTTTATTATAGGCGCGAAGTGGGTCTTCATTTTTACCTGCGGCGGTAATGAATAATAATAAAGTCTCTACTTCTGTTTTCGATTTGTTTATTTTGATTTGACCGTTGATGCTTGTTCCTTCGATATTCTTGCTGCAAATACGATATAAACTCCACTCAAATAAAGAGACTTTTTTGTCCGCCTTAATGAGCGATACGAGATTCTTCTTAAATACTTCATATTGTGGTTTGGATAACTGCTTCAATGCGGGAATGCAGAGTGACAAAAGAGTCAGTCGTTCGCAATTTTTCAGGGTGGTCACGTCGGTCAGTATTTTTTGCAGTGATCTAAAGCTGACGGGGTGCGCGGTTTTTTGCAGTTGGGCAAGCTGGAGGTTTCGAACGTCCTGGTTGCTGTCGAGTAGCAACCCGTATACCACCGCGCGAGCTGTTGAGGCTTCGTGAGCCGCTCCATAAAGCGCCTCTGGAATAGAATGAATGAGACTTGCAGCCTGTTGGATCGATTCTCTGCTTGCTTCTCCCGTTCGTCCAATAATCGCTTCGCTGAAGCTGCTTGTACTCTGTTTCGTTCCTGCAAAGTGGGATATCGGAGAGTTGGCGTCTGCCCGCGTTTTATCTTCAACTGGAGTGTCTGTTACAGAGGGAAAAGTCCCAGTCCAGCGAGGCTCTATTCTCTTAATACGCTGGTTAAGTGGGGGGTGTGTTGCCATCAAGGCTGCAAAAGCGGTTGAAATTCCCTGCCCGAAAAAAAAGTGACTAAATTCGGCCGCGCGTGAACTCGAAATTTTGGAGCCTTCGCTGAAGCCTCCAATTTTTTTGAGCGCGCCAGATATACCTGTTGGGTTTCTGGTGAATTGCACCGCTGAGGCGTCTGCAAGAAATTCCCGCTGACGGCTTACGGCTGCTTTAATGATATTGCCAAAAAACGTACCGCCATAGCCGATTGCCATGAGGGCGAGCCCAAAGCTTACTTGCTTGCCATTTGTTCGGTTGTGGTGCCTCCTCCGGTAGTGTCGCGAACCGCCGGAACCGTAGGCTATGGCAAAGCCGATGAGTCCAATCAATAGAATTCCGTGCAAAATAGCGATTAGGCGCATATTGAGTCGCATATCGCCGTTATGTATATGGCTAAATTCGTGCGCAATAACACCTTGCAGTTCATCTCTATCGAGTAACTTAATGCATCCCCTGGTTAGTCCGATAATGGCATCGCGTCTGCTTAAGCCTGCGGCGAAGGCGTTGATGCTGCTGTCTTCGATGATGTATAGCGGTGGAACGGGGTTGCCAGAAGCGATTGCCATTTCTTCTACGATATTGAGGGCTTTGCGTTCAATAGCTTCTCGGCTGCTAGGGTCGATTAAGTGACCACCTAAAGCCTCGGCTACAGCTTTGCCTCCATGGCGGAGCTGAGCGAACTTATACAGGCATCCAATTCCGACTACGGTAACAACGCCAAGTGCGACCCAGGCGCTGATAGGGGAGCTTAACAGCTGTAAAAAGTGTTGGGGCAGGGAGGTCGCTTGCGTCTCGTAAATACGAATAGAGTCAGTATGGCTGTTTAAATAATAGAGAAAAGTGCCGATGACTAAAATCGTGATCGCGATTAAGAAAAGAACGGCTGCACACAATAAGGCGACTAAGAGACCTGTCTTTTTGCGGGCTTGCTCTTGATGCTGAAAGAAGTTCATATTGAGATGCGCTTGTGTGAATTAGAATGATACTTTGGGAGCGGCTTGGATTTCTTTGCTGTCCTCAAATTCGAGTAATTGGGCGTCGGTTGAATGGCCGAAAAAATTAGCGAAAAATACAGGAGGAAAAGTTTGTCTGTAAGTATTGTATTCCGTAACGGAGTCGTTGAAACCTTGACGCGCAAAGGAGACTTTATTTTCGGTACTGGTTAGCTCTTCGGTCAGTTGAGCCATATTTTGGTTGGCCTTTAAATCTGGGTAGGCCTCCATTACGACGTTAAGGCGCCCCATTGCGCCGGCAAGGGCGCCTTCGGCTCCTGCTAGGTCCTGGATAGCGGCAGCACTTCCGGGGTTAGCTGCTGCTGCTTTTAAACCGGAAAGCGCTGTATTGCGTGCGGAAATAACCGCCTCTAGCGTTTCACGTTCATGTTTGAGGTAACCTTTAGCGGTTTCAACAAGGTTAGGAATGAGGTCGTATCGGCGCTTTAGTTGCACTTCAATTTGTGAAAAGCCGTTTTGGTAGCGATTTTTGAGAGAGACTAGCTTGTTGTATATGCCAATAATATAAAACACAACGACAGCAGAGATAACGAGAGTAACGATTGAACTGGTCGACATAATAGTTCCCAATTTGATTTTCTTGTAAAGACTCGTTGGATTATGACATTAAGTCGCCTTTAAGAACAAAGAGCTGCCTATTGGTGATGAAGTGTAAAGGTAGCCTAAAACGAGAAAACCCCGGCATAGGCCGAGGTTTTCTTGGGTCGATCACCGAGGCTTACAGGTGATCTAAGTATTTGGGTAAGGTTTACACGCGCTCGATAGCAAGTGCTACGCCCATTCCCCCACCGATACATAGTGTTGCAAGGCCTTTGTTGGCTTCACGCTTAAGCATTTCATGGATCAAGGTAACGAGTACTCGACAACCTGAAGCGCCAATTGGGTGGCCTAAAGCGATAGCGCCGCCGTTTACATTAACTTTGTTGGTATCCCACTCAAGCCCACGGTTCACGGCAATTGCTTGTGCTGCAAAAGCTTCGTTGGCCTCTATTAGGTCTAAGTCATCTACGTTCCAGCCTGCTTTTTTAAGACAGCGTTGAGTTGCTGGAATTGGGCCGGTACCCATGATCTTCGGATCAACACCAGAGCTGGCGTAAGCTGCGATGCGAACAAGAGGCTTTAAACCAAGCTCTTTTGCTTTTTCAGCGCTCATCATAATAACGGCAGCTGCACCGTCGTTGATGCCTGAAGCTGAACCTGCTGTTACGGTTCCTTCCTTTTTGTCAAAGGCGGGGCGTAATTTACCAAGGCTTTCAGCAGTTGTGCCGTGACGAGGGAACTCGTCAACAGAAACGATGATAGGGTCTTTTTTACGTTGAGGGACAGCAACAGGGATGATTTCGTCGTCGAATCGGCCAGCTTTCTGAGCTGCTTCAGCTTTTTGTTGAGAATTTGCGGCGAAAGCATCTTGCTCTTCTCGGCTAATATCAAATTTCTTAGCGATGTTTTCAGCGGTCACACCCATAAGGCAGTTGTCAAAAGCGTCGGTTAGACCGTCTTTAAACATGGTGTCAACAAGGCTCCAGTCGCCCATTTTTGCGCCGTTTCTGCTATTGGGAAGTACGTGAGCCGATTGACTCATGCTTTCTTGTCCGCCAGCGATGATGATATCAGCATCCCCGAGTAAAATAGCTTGCGCTGCTAGGTGGGTTGCTTTTAAGCCAGATCCACAAACCTTGCTTATGCCCATGGCTGGTGTGGCGTGAGGAATGCCCGCATTTACAGAGGCGACGCGAACGGGGTTTTGCCCCATGCCTGCGTTGAGTACTTGTCCGAGAATAACTTCGTCGATACTGTCAGGGCTGATTCCAGTTTGATCAAGTAATGCTTTAATCACTGTTGTGCCAAGCACGTCAGCTGTGAGGCTGGATATGGCACCGCCAAGGTTGCCTATTGGTGTACGGCCTGCCGCAACGATTACTACTTCTCTGTTACTCATAATATCTCCGAGTTGACTGCAAAAATACTGCGCAAGCGCACAAACTAAAGCGATGACCTAGTTAGGATAATCACTTGAAGTGCGAGTGCTGGTATTGCTGGATTTGGCCGAGTATAACGCATACGGTCTAGCCAATATTAAAAATCACTATAGTGGCAATTTATAGTCACTATAGAGGCTGTTTATGACAGCCTCTATAGATTGTTTGTGTCAGTCGCTGGTTTACATGCTGTGTTGGGTTGGCTGACATGTATTTTAGGGTGGGCAAGGAACCGATAGCTACTGTAAAACTTACTCTAAATACTCAATTGCCCGTATTACTTTAGATACGCCCTTTGTTGTGCGAACGACTTCGGTGATCTTCTTTGCCTGGGCTTTGGTGAGTTTCCCCATAAGGTAAACCGTATTGTCTTCAACAATGATCTCTACGCGGTCAGAATCGATGTCTCCGTTGAAAATCAGCTTGGCTTTGATGCGAGAATGAATCCAATTATCGTTTGACCGAGAAATAAACGTAGTTTTAGGGCCGATGTGTATTTCGTTATAGACTTGACGAACAGTGTTGACCTTGCGAGCAGTATCCGCTGCGAGTCTGCGTAAGGCGACTGTTTGAACTTCCCCCGTTAGTAGCACTACGGAATTATAGGTGTGGACATTAATGTGTGCGTCCTTGATTGCGGGGTCGGCCTTTTTCAAATTAACGGAGATGACTGTTTTTAGTTGCCGGTCATCCATGCGTTCGCCAAGGCTGCGTTTGCCCTCATCGATCTGAATTGGGTCATCTGTTGTTGCGTCGATGATAGTTGCGCAAGCTGACAGAGCGTAGCCCAGAGCAAATATTTTTAGTATGCGGAATATTGCTGGCATTTTGTTTTACTCAATCCCAAAAAGTTGATAATCAATTAGATCGCACAGGCAAAATACGGTCAACAAATGTATCTCGTGAATTCGGCCTCGAGAATTCACTGAGGCGCAAACCTCAATATCATTTGCGTCGAGAATAGATGCTATATCACCGCCATCACGCCCGGTTATAGCAATGACGGATAATCTTCTGTCGTGTGCGGCAGCAATGGCCTGAATGAGATTGTTCGCATTCCCACTACTGCTAAAGACAACGAGAACGTCACCCTCTTGTCCCAGTGCCCGTATGGGCTTCGCGTACACTTCGGAATACCCCGCGTCGGAAGCAACTGAGGTGTAGGTTGCGATATTGCTGCCGAGCCAAATTGCAGGCAATCCGGGCCGTTCTTTTTCATACCGATCAAGCAGGCAGGAAGAAAAAACCTGAGCGATTGCGGCGGAGGCTCCGTTGCCGCAAATTAGTATCTTTTTGTCATCTAATAGGCAGGCGACTAGCTTTTCGCTTGCGGCCGATATTAGAGGTGCGAGCTCCTCGCCGACGTGCATTTTGGCTTCGACACTTTGCTGAAATAAATTATAAACTCGTTGATTCATAGGGCAGTATTAAAACGCGTTTTTGATCCATTGTATTTTGTTTTGTGTAATACCAACGACATCAAACCGAATAGGTCGTGATTCGCCGATATTATTCTCCGCAAGATAATAGCGAGCGGTGGTGGTGATTTTCTTTTGCTTTCTCGTGGTTACAGATTCTAATGCGGACCCATAGTGGTCGTTTTTGCGGAAGCGAACCTCTAAGAATACTAGGGTATCGTTGTCTTCCGCGATAAGATCAATTTCTCCAAATTTAGTGCAGTAATTTCGAGTAATGAGTCGCAGCCCTTCTGAGGATATGTGCTGTAAGGCTTTATCTTCCGCAGCATCACCCACTTTTCGCTTTGCTGTTTTTTTTAAATCAAAGAACATTTTTCTGGGCAAATGTTGTAACGGGTATGGCGCGTCCTCTACTGAACTTAGCCCATATCTGCTCTCGGCGAATTTTCTGCGATTCGTCTAAGTGAAGGGTGCCGGTCGAACCGTAGAAATGCGCTTGCTTCACTTCTTTTAGCTGCCTTAGACGGGGATGAATATGATATGCATCTACGCCTAGCGCATAGAGAAATTGATAGTTGCTGGAGGCAATGTTTTTCAATATGGCTTTTTTTTCCGGTAGCTCGTTGTTAAAAAACCAAGGAAGAGTGGTGAAACGAATGTCATTTAAGTCTCGGTCTCTTTTAGTATCGATCTTGCCGTTATATATATTCCGCACGGAATAGACTGGAATATCTCCGGCATAGTGGAAAGCCAGTATGGGCTTGATTTGTCGAGCGGCTGTGGCGTGACTATAAAGAAAAATAAAATCAATATCCTTGCGTCGTCGCGGCTCAAACTCAATTGATTTGCCTAGCAGTGACCTGACCGCTCTGCGACGCTGCTGGCTTTCTTTAACCTTAAGTGCTGTTTTGACTAAGTTTGAGTATGCGCTTTGATCTTTATATCGGTAATCGTTGGTGATTTCCCCGCCTAAGGATATCCATTTTTTACGAAAGCTGGTGACGCTGCGATCGCCATTTGCTGATGATGGGGCGAGAATCATTGTCCGTCTATGCCCATCTAGCCAGGCTTGCTGGGCTACTTGTTCGGCTTCATCTTCAAGTGAAAGGCCGAATTGGAATAAACCGGGCGGAGGTGCAAGTGCGCTAGCAATTCGGTTAAGCGCTATGGTGGGAACTTGTAGTTCGGGACGAAGGGACAGCTCGGTAATTTTAGATTGCTCTAAAGGCCCGATGATTAATTGCGCTCCGTTGAGCACCGCTTCGTCATAGAGTGCATTTATTTCTGTACGTGAAGTATCATAAATACGTACTTCTGGTGCTTCGCTAGCATGACTGGAGGCTTCGTAATAGGCGGCCAATATCCCGTCGCGAATGGCTTCTGCGGCTGTCGCAAACCGACCTGAAAAAGGCAGTAAGATGGCGATTTGGTTGGGCTTCTCTTCGTCTAACTGTTTAAGTAGGCGGAGGTCTGCGGGAAGTCTGAGGCTGGTGGGGTGTTCCGGCCAATTGAGCATCCAATTTTCGACTTCTGAAATTTGTTGGCCGAGATTAGTTTGGTTGTCTTTGCTGAGTGCTGCGAGGGTGTACCAACCTTTGGCGAGCATTTCTTGTTGAATCTGACTTTCCATTTTAAGGTCAGCGTAGGGCAGTTCCATCAGTGTCTGCCAGAGCATGTCCTGATTATTCTCGCTTTCTTCTTCTCCTTCATCGAGCACTGAGTGTAATTGCAGGCGCATATCGATACTTGCTCGATATTCCCCAAGCCCAAGGAGTAATCGTGCGCGCATTTCGTATAGTTTAATTTTGTCAGAGAGAGAGGCTTGCGCCTCCATGTCTGTGAGCCGGTCTTCCCAAAGGAAGGCTTTTGCACGAAATGCTTGACCTTGAGCGAGAGCTAAAGCTGAAGAGAGAACGGCATAGCGTATATATTGTTCTTCTGGTACTGAGAACTGGGATAACTGAGCAAGTGTATTGCGTGCCCAGTCTATTTCTTCTACTTCTAAAAGCGCGTGTGTGACGTTAAGGTATGTTCGTGTTCGAGTGTCGTTATCTTGGTTATCCGCGTAGTCGAGTTTCTCGCTTATCTCTTCAAGCGATATTTCTATATCGTCAGGCTGCCCAGATGCGTCCTCTTTGATTGACGCTGTGCCGCAGCCAAAAAGAATTAACAAGGCCGAGACGACAAGGCCATGGCTGAAGTGTTTAAATGCATCTTTTAGGAGATGCAGCATGAATCCTGTCTTGTCGCTCACAAATAACCTTAATATTATGCTGAACATTTTGCTGAACAAAGGGCAGCAATATATCAAATGACAAACAAAAGCGCGCTATATATTGTCCCAACTCCGATTGGAAACCTTTCTGATATCACGTTACGAGCTATTGAGGTGCTAAAAGAGGTCTCTGCAATTGCGGCAGAAGACACTCGTCACAGTGGTAAATTGCTACAACATCATGGCATTGATACGCCACTGATCTCATACCATGACCACGGTGGAGAAGCTCAAGTTGAGCGAATACTAAACAAATTAAGCCGCGGTCAGTCTGTGGCGTTAATTTCTGATGCCGGAACTCCTCTAATTTCTGATCCCGGTTATCGAGTGGTCAGTGTTGCACGGTCAAGAGGGTTTCAAGTTATACCAATTCCAGGAGCTTGCGCCTTGATTACTGCCCTCAGTGCTGCGGGCCTACCATCTGATCGTTTTTCATTTGAAGGGTTCCCTCCGGCTAAGCATCAAGCACGCCTTTCATTTTACTCATTACTGAATCGCGATCCACGAACGATAATATTTTATGAGTCGACCCATCGAATCGAGGAGTCTATAGATGATTTGTCCGAGAGCTTTGGCGGTGATCGGCGTTGTGTTGTCGCGCGCGAGCTAACCAAGACCTTTGAAACATTTTTGGAGGGCAGCCTAACGGAGGTTCTTGTCCAAATCCGGGAAGATAGTAACCAGAAGAAGGGTGAGTTTGTGGTCATGGTGGACGGCTTTTCTCCAGAAGATGATGAGGGTGGGCTCGATCCTCAGTCTGAGAGGGTTTTAAAAGTTTTACTTGAAGAGCTGCCGTTAAAGCAGGCTTCTGCAATTGCGGCCAAAATCACAGGTGAAAAAAAGAACAAACTGTATCAGTGGGCGCTAGCGCAGAAGGGCGAATAGGTGACGAGCTACGGAGGGTAAATTCCTCCGAGTATCGCCAGTTTTTTTGCTCCGGTGACCTTTGGTAGGTTTCCCGGTAGGTTTTCAATTCTCTGCTTGGCTAACCATGCAAATAACCCAGATTCCACCCAGTCTGGGGAGATCCCAAGACACTCGGTTGTCCTTACCTTAATTTCTTTGAGATGTTTTTGAATTTGATTTGTTAAATGTAGGTTGTGTGCCCCTCCTCCACAAAGGTATACAGCTTCTACATCGTGCGCATAGAGGGATTGGCTGATGCTTCGAGCCGTTAATTCGCAGAGGCTTGCTTGTACGTCTTCAGCGGAGGTGTTCGCAAAGTTGATCAGAATCTTGTTGAGCCATTCATGATTAAACTCTTCTCTGCCAGTGCTTTTGGGGGGCTTTTCGTTAAAGTAGGTGTGTTCAATTAAGCGTTGAGTGAGAGCTTCGTTTATTTCCCCCAATTTCGCCCAATTTCCGCTTTCATCGTATGGTTGGCGTAAGTGAGTGTTTACCCAGCTGTCCATTAGTATGTTTCCCGGCCCAGTATCATAGCCCGTTGCTTCGTTATCGCTCTTGTTGAGAACACTAATGTTGGCTATGCCGCCGATGTTAATGATGCAGCGCTTTTCATTCGCTGAGTAAAAAGCAGATTGATGGAAGGCGGTGGCTAAGGGCGCACCTTGGCCTCCTGCCGCGATATCTTTTTTGCGGAAGTCGGCAACTGTCGTTATTCCTGTCAGGTAGGCAATGGTATTTGGATCACCGATTTGCAGTGAGAACGGATGTTCGAAAGCTGGTCGATGACGAATGGTTTGTCCGTGACTGCCTATTGCTTTTATTTGCTTTGCGGGCAGTTTGGCTTTTTCGAGGAGTCTCTGAGTGGCTTGAGCAAATATCCTCCCAATCTCTACGTCGAGTGAGCCCATTTGATCAATTTCGTTTTCTCCAGGTTGGGATATCTGAAGTATCTGCTGGCGAATATGTGCAGGGTAGGATTGCTGATATGTTTGAATAAGTTTGGGGAGGGCGTTGGTGCCGTTTTTTGCAAATTCAAAAAGCCCTGCATCAACCCCGTCTACGCTAGTGCCTGAAAGTAAGCCGATATACAGCTCTTTTTTTTGGTTTACAGGGGGCGGTTGAGAGTCCACGGTTACAGGTTTTTGGTTGTGCTATCGGCGGTGGCGTATTGCGTTGGTGAAAACGCTTCGTTCAGTAGTGCGATTTGCACGCGTGTTTCTCTTATAAAGCGTGACTGTTCGTTTACTCTGATCGATTTGGCTTTGGGTAGTTTATTCAAAATTGTTCGTGGGTTGCGATGTACGCCACTCATTAAAAACTCATAGTGAAGATGGGGGCCAGTCGCGAGGCCCGTTGAGCCGACGGTTCCTATTTTTTGCTTTTGTTTTACTTTGCTGCCTTTTTTTACGTAACGTTTATTGAGGTGCAGGTATTTTGTTTGGATGCTATTACCGTGTTGAATAACGATGTAATTTCCATTCGCTCTAGAGTAGCTAGAGGCGATAACTCGTCCGTTACCCGATGACCACACGGGAGTGCCCGTAGATGCGGCATAGTCGATGCCGCGATGAGGCCGTTTCGTTTTCAGTACCGGGTGCAGGCGTCGTGGATTAAAGTTTGAGCTGATTCGGCGGAAATCGAGGGGCGCGCGTAAAAACTCTTTGCGCATACTTTTGCCTTCTGGAGTGTAATAGCCGACTTTTCCTCGCATAGTTTCGTAGCGTATCGCTTGGAATTTTTCTCCTTGGTTGGTGAATTCGGCTGCGATGATGGAGCCGTTACCAATTTTCTCGCCATCTAAAAACCTTTCTTCGAAAACGACTTTAAAATGATCGCCTTTACGTATGTCCAGTGCAAAGTCTATATCCCAGCCAAAAATGTCGGCTAACTCCATAATGAGCTTGTCATCGAGCTGGGCGTCAGCGCCTGCCGTATACAAGGATTGGCTGATAAATGCGGATGCCTGCGCGTGACGAATATCGGGCTCGCGCTTGTTTTCGCTGAAATTGTACGAAGAGCCTTTTTTGTCGAATGCAAAGCTATTTAATTGATCGACAATGTAATTGAGGCGTTGTAACTGTCCACTTTCATCTATCGCGAATTCGAGTGTGTGCCCTGGATAAAGTGATGCGAGTCGCTTGGTTTCGGCATTTGCGTTAAGCAATTCCATCATGTGGCGATCGTTAAGGCCTGCACGCTTAAATATCAATGAAAGGTTGTCGCCCGCTTTCACTTTTACAGCTTTTTGGTTTGCATAAGTATGTGCGTTTGTATTGGTCGCGGTCTTTGCTGGGGACGTGCTCGTATCGCTGGTTGCCGTGGTGGGCTCAGAAATTGGTAAGTTAATGGTCTCGATGCGTTTTGCTGACGCTTTCTCACTGGGTAAAGCCGTAAAGCCAACCAGGAAGATGCTGAGCACCGATACCACGATAATGTGGGCATTGGGGATGTATGCTAGAGGCCCCGAGTTCAAAATTTTCTTTGATTTTTCAATTGCTTGCAGCGACATGCTCAATATCTTGTTAGGTTTGAAACGTGCTCATTAAGTTTATAACAGATAATTGATGAAATTTCACGCGCAAGCCAAGACTTATTTGGTTCTGAATGCATGATTAATATAAGTACTTGATTATTCTTCGTTGTAATCCTTGATGTAATCTAAGGCGCTTTTGTTTTTCGGTGCTTTTCGGTATCTTTCCGCATTCATTTTTCATTTACCGAATTAAATTAAAGGTTTACAACCATGAGTGCCCCGGACCCAGGCTTAATAGCAGACCTCAAAGCTCGAGGATTGATCGCGCAGATGACAGGTGATGATGCGTTAGAGGAATATCTTTCTGCGGAATCCCGTACTCTTTATTGTGGTTTTGATCCGACTGCAGACAGTTTGCATATCGGTAGTATGGTGCCTCTTCTTACCTTAAAGCGTTTTCAGATGGCAGGACACAAACCGTTAGCCTTGGTTGGTGGTGCTACGGGTTTGATTGGCGATCCAAGCTTTAAGGCCTCTGAGCGCAAATTGAACACGCCGGATGTTGTGGGTGACTGGGTTGAAAAGCTCAAAGCGCAAATTTCGAGGTTTATCTCATTTGACGCTGGAAACAGCTCAGCAGAGATGGTGAACAACCTGGATTGGACGCAAAACCTAAGCGCGTTAGATTTTTTGCGTGACATAGGTAAGCATTTCTCTGTTAACAATATGATTCAGAAAGAGTCTGTAAAGCAGAGGCTTGATCGTGAAGGGGCTGGCATTTCTTTTACCGAGTTTACCTACATGATTTTGCAGTCCTATGATTTTGCAGAGTTATACAGGCAGCATAATTGTACTTTGCAAATTGGTGGTTCGGATCAGTGGGGGAATATTACGGGTGGGGTTGATCTGACGCGTCGCCTTCATGGTGGTCAAGTTTTTGGTATGACGCTCCCGCTTGTTACCAAGTCAGATGGCACCAAGTTTGGCAAAACGGAAAGCGGCACAATTTGGCTGGATTCCAAAAAGACATCGCCCTACGCGTTTTACCAGTTTTGGATGAGCACTGCTGATGCTGATGCGTATAAATTCTTGCGCTATTTCACCTTTCTTTCCGTTGGCGAAATCCAAGCTATTGAGGATGAAGACCGCAATTCCGGTGTTCGCCCCAAAGCTCAGGGCGTTCTGGCTGTTGAAGTTACTCGCCTAGTCCATGGTGAGGATGGCTTGTTGGCGGCTCAGCGGATTACTAGCGCGTTGTTTAGCGGGGAGCTTGGTGATTTAAGTGAGGCTGACTTCGAACAGTTGGCGCTGGACGGCCTCCCTTCTAGCGTGCTTGAGGCGTCGGCGTTATCTGCTCCTTTGACGACTTTGCTGACAGATTGTGGAATGGTCAAAGCTGGACGAGAAGTTAAGGATGCTTTGAGTCGCAATGCTGTGTTAATCAATGGTCTGGCAAAGGGGGCGGCGGACAATATGAAGTCTGTAGAATGTTTCGCGAAGGAGCACGCAGTATTTGGTCGTTTTTTCCTGATTAAGCTGGGTAAGAAAAAGCATCATTTGATGGAGTTGAAGTAATCTTTTCTGGCTGGAATTTAGGCCAAGCAAAAATAGTTAAATTATTTTCAATTTGCCTATTGCCAAGATTCTCCAGGCACGTATAATGCGCCTCCTCAGACAAGACGAGCTCTTGCTGAAATGTTCTTTAATAAGTTGATCAAGCAATGCGTGTGGGCGCTTGTGAGTTGGTAAGGCGTAAGATTGTTTCTATCTATATGTTGTATTTAGAACAGTCAAACAAATAATCAGCAAAACAAGTGACCTAACAATTCATTACGTAAGTATGTAATTTTTAAGTGATTAATGTTTTAGCTGAGCAAGAAAATAGATCTGTCTTCATTGGCAGGTCGCATGATATTAAACTGAAGAGTTTGATCAT
>JAWSUY010000017.1:0-48932 GCA_033852175.1 Agarilytica sp. | reverse complement strand
CGCCAGGGAATGAACGCTTACACTTCCTTCGCCTGTCGCGCGGCTATCTAGTGGTTATCAATCGCAGTGGCGGCG
The DNA here is from genome assembly GCA_033852175.1 of Agarilytica sp. Taxonomy (GTDB): domain Bacteria; phylum Pseudomonadota; class Gammaproteobacteria; order Pseudomonadales; family Cellvibrionaceae; genus Agarilytica. Next base: position 48,857 of record JAWSUY010000017.1, on the reverse strand, counting down.
GGTAATAATTATTACGTCGTTATAAAAATTTAAGGAATAATGGCGAGTTTGACTGGATTGTAAAAAAGACAGCGTTAGGAAAAGTTGGCAGGAACTCAACTCTAGTTTAGATAAGGTTTAGCCGTTTTAATTATCAATTTTGTAACGAATTTCAATGTTGAAATTATGTAAATTTGTAATGTCGATCACAGTTTTGTGTGGTGCAGTCAAATATTAGTAGAGGTATGAAGTTTGAATAACAGTCATCCAGTTTATGAAGTGGTTAAGTGGAAGTCCAAGCCGGATACTAGAGATGAGATAATGATTGATGCTGTAAATGCTATGGCCGTAGATTTAAAAACACAAAAAGGGTTTGTAAATCAATCGTTATATAAAAACAGTAAAGGTGAATGGGTTGATGTCTATTACTGGGAAACACTAGAAGATGCCCATGCTTCTGACGCCGGTATGTCAGATAAAGATTCTTTTAAGCATTTAATAGCGTTAATTGATTCCTGCAGTGTCTCGATTGAAATAATGCGTGAAATACAACCCTCTGGCGGGGAGTCATTTGGCCGGTAAAATCTACCTAAGAGCCTATGCTGCGGAAAGTCTGCATACTCGGGGTGGGTTCAGCTGGTAATTTTGAATATTAGTGCGGAAAAATATATCGATTCAATCGAAAGTAGCGGGCAGGCATCACTAGGCAGTCACATTCTGTGTAGTCGAAAGGAAAGCTAGAGCAATTTAATTTGGGTCAATGTGAGTTTTTCAATAAATGACCGCCTGCATGAAAAATAAACTTCAGTCGTCCAACCCCCCCTTTCCTTAGCCCTACTAAGGTCGCATGCCTGTTGACGTTTTAGGCCTTAACAATTGATAAGGCGCCATTCCTCCCCTCTGCGTTAGCCTAGGTTTTAGGAAGTAACGCGCCATCAAACCTTCGGTGCCACTAACCCTTTGGTTGGGATTCTTATGGATAAACAACGACAACGAAATTTTATAGAGAGGTACATCTATGAGTTCTGTCTTAAAGCAAGTATGTCAAATCACTATTATTACCCTGATAGGTTTTTGCTCTTCTGCATCATTCGCGAGTGATATCCTATGTTCAACTAAAATAAAAACACAGGAAGGAAACGTTACAGGTAAACCAGACAATGCGTCATGCACTTACCAAGGTATACCGTTTGCGCAGCCTCCTGTCGGCGAACTTCGTTGGCAGGCACCGCGTCTGCCAGAACAAAGAAGCGAGTCACTCCCGGCCTCAGCATTCAAAGATACCTGTATCAAAGGCACGAACAAAATTAGCGGTAGCGAAGATTGTCTTTATTTAAATATTTGGCGATCTAGGAAAAGTTCGACTTCAAAACCCGTGATGTTGTGGCTGCATGGTGGCACAAATATGGGAGGAAGCGGCAGCGATGGTATGTTCAATGGCTCAAAGCTTGCGGTCAATGAAGATGTGATCGTGATCACCTTTAATTATCGTTTAGGTGTCTTTGGCTTTTTTGGACACCCCTCTATTGAGCAAGTGGCAGGCGACGCTCAAGACGCTTATTTTGAGTCCAGTTCAGTCTCGCACTTACACGGTAATTATGGCCTTTTGGATCAAATTGCAGCTCTAAAATGGGTTAAGAAAAATATTAGGGCGTTTGGCGGAAACCCGAACAACATTACAATTTTTGGTGAGTCCGCCGGAGCTTGGGGTGTGTGTAATATGCTGGTTAGCCCGGAAACGGAAGGGCTTTTTCAGCAGGCGGTTATGGAAAGTCAAGGTTGTGCTCAGGTCTCTACCTATGATGAAGGCTATTCGAGGTTGCAAGTTGTGACGTGGTTGGCTGGCTGCGCTAGCGCAGATAATATTGGTGCTTGCCTCTTGGAAAAAGACCCCGTTAAATTACAAAAGAATGTTCAGCAAGCGCCTGATGATGTCGAGATGCTCTCGCAAAACAATCTATTTTATCGCCCCTATGTTGACGGAAATATTCTCCCTCAATTAAGTACGAATGCGATCGAGAGCGGAAGTTTTCATCGCGTTCCAGTTATGATCGGCACCAATCGTCGGGAAGATATTTTATTTCTACCCTATTTTTGGCTCAACGGCATATTTAAAAACCCTCAAGTGGCGCTCGATAAAAAGCTTCCTTTACTGGACATCGATTACGATGATCTAAAAGAGGTTTATGACTCTGGAGACTACATAAATGGATTCGATAAAATAGCTGCTGCCTGGGGAGACTATGTTATCGAATGTCCAACGTTTAGAGCGGCTCAACGAATCGCTCGCTACCAACCACTAGAAACCTTCCAGTATTTATTTACCTATGATGATCACTTTATGGGTAAAGACGCGGGTGCTACCCACGGACTGGAAATTGGCTTAGTGTTTGACACTCTAGATAAAAGCCCTTTTTCTATTTTGTACAGTGCTAAGCAGCGAGAAAGAGCACGCCCCACTGTAGAAAAAATGCAGGGATATTGGGCGCAATTCGCTCGCACAGGGCAGCCTAATAATATCTTCAAACGCCCTTTGTGGCCGCCACGCGGAATGCCTTTTGATAATGTTTTACGGCTCGATGATCCCTTGAAATGGACGAACAGCAGGCACCATTTAGACGTGTGTTCTTTCCTTGAAGAGCATGGCGCGAAATTTTAGGCGATGGATGATTTAGGAGATGAATGGAGAGGGAGCTCCATAAATTTATCTACTTTCATGAGGCCTCAGCATGATAGCTTTGGCGAAATAGTAGGGCCAGGATTATTAATATGGGCTCCTGTGTGCATACTGCTACCTTTTCTATTTGATCTTCAATCTAAAATGTCCTAATTCCCTTCAGTTGAACTCGGTATATCGTCGCGGATACGGGTAGTTTCGTTTCCGAAATAATATTCAATGAACGTATTTGCATTTGTAACTATTTTTGCGAATGCCCGGTGCTACAAGCATCGTATGGCTACGTAAGCGTCGCCGATTTTGGAAGGGGGCTCAGTTGCAATCTATGAGGTGTCCTACGCGCATAAAAGATGCTTAAGGTGTCACAATTTCGCTACGACAAAATTTATGGTTGTAGAGTCTGTGCTCAGTGACTAATGTACGATCTAGGTTCTGTTCGAAGTGCATTTTCTACCGTGTAAACCTTTCAATGATGGGGACGGGTAACCAGAATTCTGCAAACAAAAAACAAGTATAAAAATAAATATAAAATTAATCTGACAGTTAGATTCAATTCCTAAAGCGGAGAATACTAAGTGGCGAGCTGGCGTATCCTTTTAAGTGACTTGGCTGAATTCGGCGTAAGTTATTCCCTTCCTCCTGAATCTTTAGGTGACTATGGCGCCTTTGCCATAAGAACTCATGAACAATTCCCCGGTTCTATCGAACATCCAGATGGCGGTGCGGTTATGGTGTTTGCGAACGCTTGCACTCATATGGGCTGTGTACTTGTAGAAGACGGTGTTCGAGACCAAGACATAGTGTCTTACGCACGTGACTCACAAGGAACCCCGGCGCGCTTAACCTTAGGGCCATGCCCGTGTCATGCCACGAGTTACGACTTGTCCAAGTCTGGATTGGTGACGCTCGGCCCCGCGTCTCAGGATTTACCTCAAATGCTATTGGGCATAGAGGGCGGAGAACTGGTGGCGACGGCAGTTGGTGCTGTCGACCCTCGTGTTGAAATGTGGCCAGCGTAAGTGCTTGTTATTGAGTTCTTGAGTGTGATCGAGAGAAATTGGAGGCAGCCATGAGCGGACTAATAGCCATGAGCGGACTAGCAGCCTTGAGCGGACTAACAGTCATGAGTGCATTAACCGCCTTGAGTGAATACAGCCCCGCGAGCAAAGTCATAGGAACAAACCATGAGTGATTCATTAACACGTTCATTTCCCAAAGGCACGCTCAGGCGCACAAGCGGTTGCCAATATTGTGCAGTGGGTTGTGGCTACAGCGCCTTTCTAGTACCTGAAGGCGAAACTGTTTCTGACCCAGCAGATCCCGGTCCGACTCATGCGGGTGTCTCCGCATTCGTGACGCCTGCAATGCAAAACCAGGTACGTTTTAAAGGCCAAGTGTATAACGCTGCTGTAACGCCGGATGCGCGTTGCGACCTTAACCGTGGCAACCATTCCGTACGCGGTGCTAGCCAGGGCGAAAACCTAGTCAATGTTACTGGACAGGGGCGCAGTACAGCAGAGCGTTTAACATCGCCAATGATTCGTCTGGCTGACGGTAGCCTTCGCGAAGTGACCTGGTCATTTTTGAATAGATTAATGGCCGCATTGCTGGTGCATACAACGGATATGCAGGTGGAAGAGCGAGATGGCAAGAAAGCTATTACCGTGAACAAGCCCGATGCTCTCGGGGTGAAACTCTACGAATACCAATACCTCGAAAATACCTATGCTGCCACTAAGTTGTTTTATACCGGTATCGGTACGCGCAACCTTGCCTATCATGATCGGCCCAGTGCAGCCGGTTCCAGCCCCGGCATGTCGGATGCGGGAATGTCCCCTCACGACTTTTCCTACGAAGACATTATTGAAGCCGATGTAGTGTTGGTTCTCGGGGCTAACCCCTACGAAAACCAGTCCGTATTTTTTATGCAGTATATGCAGGGTCGTGAAATGATCGTGCTCGATCCGCGTCGTTCGGCGACAGCGGAATATGCTGTGCGGACGGGAGGCTTACATCTGGCCCCCGCCAATCTCGGGGCGGATTCTCTGATTCTTTATGCCCTCGCGCGTGAGCTGATTGAAGTGCACGGTATCACCTCAGATTTACCGATTGGCTTGCCAGAAAATACCAACGCGCGACGCGCTTCGCGTGCAATGACCTTTGATCAATTCAAAACATTTTTAGGCGTGGGTGATGCGACGAACACGACTTACATCTTGGCAAATGCTGCGCGGATAGCAGGCGTAGCGCTGGAAGACTTAAGCGAAGTCGCGCGGCGCTTGGCGGTATCGAATTCCGGTGGAAAAGCGAAAGTCGCGGTGTTGTATGAGAAAGGTTTGATCTGGGGATTTAATTATCACAATACCGCGTCGGTGGCTTCCCTTGGCGTATTGTTGGGAAGTTATGGTCGTTCAGGCCGCCTTACCGGTCGTTTGGGCGGGCATCAAAAAGGCTGGGCAGAATCACGTGCTTCGGTTGATGCATTTTGGGATGCGGCCAGTGGTTATCCTTATGAACGAACGGCCCCGAATTGGCGTCGTGGTGATCGCTATCGTGATGCACGTCTACAAGACGATATCCTAATAAAGCACAATCTGGATAATCACGTGTTTGGTCCGCTGGAATCTGAGCACGCGGATCAAAGTAATGTGGCGGCCGATGAAGTGCGCCTGCAAAATAACTTGGTCACATTAAAAGATCCCGATGTTCACTTGTTATGGATTGTGGGCGGAAATTACCTCGGGCAAACCAATGCCAGCGGACAAAAGCGGGAGTTAATGCTGCAGCGTTTGCGCGGCGGGCAGGCGGATATTACGCGGCCTGCGGATATTGCTAGCCCGGATGCAATTAGCTCAACAGATTTCGAAGCCGTATTCGATGTGTATAAAGCGCGTATCGATGCCGGTGGTTTGGTGGCCGTGCATCAAGATATTTTCTTAAACCCTACAAGCGAACTCTGCGACATTATTATACCGGCAGCAGGCTGGGGCGAAGATGACTTCACGCGTTATAACGCCCAGCGTCGTTACAAGTTGTATGAGCGTTTTCAGGACATGCCTTTGCACTCAGCGGATGCCGCGAGTTTTGTCGGGCAAGACCCAATGGATCATATCGACAACTTTGCACATTCGCCTAAACCCGACTGGCGCATCTTTAAAGGTATTGCCCTGGAGCTCGGTGAACAGTTGGCGGATGCCGGTGCAAATGTCGATGAAGATATTCAGCAGCTATTACAGTCGAGTTATGGCTGGGAGGATGCAGCACAAGTCGCCGACGATATGGCACGAAATTCGAATCGTGCTTCTCTATTGGGAGATATCGTGCGTTTTGGTGAGGACCGTGACGATGTAGCCGATAAAACTCGAATAATACACACCGTGTTGGGCAAAGACGGCGATGGCAATGCGCCGTTGTTAACCGGAACTGTTTCTGCTGTGTATGAAAAAATTACCGATGACGGATTGTTTGTGCGTGAAGATGCAGGCAATCGAATTTACGGAAATGGCGTTGCGTCCAATGGTGTGATTTTACCCGTGGTCTATAAAGACAGCGGTTTAGAGAGCGCGTTACGAACGGTAAAAAGTCGGCAATTTAATTTTGTTGCGGCGCCGTGGGAAGATATTGAATGGGCCTTTAAGCGGGCGAATGGTCTGAATGATAATTTGGTTGCGATTAATCCAGACAGCCTAGTCTTGACGAACGGACGCGTTAACCATTTGTGGAACAACCTGTTCCACCATATCCGCAATGAATATGTGAACGAACGCTATCCGGAAGATTTACCGGGTACGGTATTGGAAATAAATCCGCAGTGGGCGGCGGCACAGTCTTTGGTTAATGGCCAGGTCGTCGAAGCACAAAACGTTCACGGTGGAGACGCCAGCCATTTTCGTGCGGTAGTTTCCATTCAGTCGGGCGTCTCTTCTGGACGTGGTTTTGCCATGTTCAGTTACCCGGTTCGCAAGGGTGGTCAGTTTAATTTTGATGGTTTCCCAAATGTCGTCACGGATTTTTATTCCGATGGGATTAATCCGATTGGCGCACTTAAATACAGCCGAGTGACACTGACAAAAGTCGCAGACCCAGTATCGGGTGATGCGGATTGGATCTTTGTTTCGCCGAACCGGCGTGGCCTCACATATGAAGCACGTAACGAAGTGGGGCCAGCAATTCCGCCAGCGCCGTTGGATCGACGCTGGACGCCGAATGAACGTCTTGATTGGGAAATGCGCGAGCTAATTGTTCGCAAAGGTTTACCGCGCACGTTTGTTCACAGTCGTGGGCAACGACAGCACTCCATGCAAACGCCGGATCAATTAATGGACGCGTTAAAAGGAGGACTGGCCGATCAGTTTGCGGCGATGTTACCCGCCATGCAGTATTTTGATCGTGAGGGAGATGCACCTAAAATTTTGGATTACTGGAACGGTGCCGACTTGGCATTGGCAGAGCGTTGGGTGGAGGCCCAGAAAGCTATGGCTCAGATTACTGAATTATTTATTGAACCCTCCATCGCCATTGCGCGTTTGGGGTCATCACCGCAGCCCATGGAAAACTACAGACTGGAAAGCAATCAGCCGGACGGTTACCGCGATATAGTGGGCGCAGATACATTATTTGTTGATCCCGTTTCCGGCGCAATAGCACGGGCAGACACTCCAGCCGAAGTCACGTTTAAAGATGGGCAAGGCCGGGTGAAACCAGTCGCGCCGTTTTTTGAATTGTGGGCGCGCTTTGATGATGAAGAGGAAGCCCGTCCACTGACGCGTGAAGATTTACAGAGCAGGGGTTTAAGTGAAGATGACATTGAGTGGCAAGTCGATGTCGCTAACCTGAAAATATTCCGCCGCACCGGGCAGCTGGGGGATCGTATAGATGCGCAGGTAGAGGCTTCTGCATTGCACGGTCATCAAGCCGTTGAAATGCAGGGCCGCGCGTTAAATTTTAAAACCCCTCAGAACTTTGTGCCGTTCGGTACTCTGCGCTATATACGTCCCAGTGATGATTTTCCTGAAATACGGTTACGTTTTACGCCTGCGGCCGGTTCGGTATTTGGCCCGACTGTCGATCAGCACATCAGTGCCGATAGAGCTATTTACGATGCGACGCGTGGTAATTGGGATACACATACCGATGGCTTTACGCCGAATGTGCCTGAGCCTCGCGCCAGAATATTTACCGCTCCGGGCGGTATTTTTGCGCAGGACCCGCCAGGTAATAACCTGGGGTATTTTGATGATTCCTGCGATGGCATTATTTCTGCGTCGATTAATGGAATGGATTTATCTCCCGCGAAGGCACGGGTCACATCCGGCCCGCCAGATTATGCGCCGGACAGTTTGCCAGTGCGTACCGTGCTTGATGATCTTGAGCAAATGGAGCATGGTCCGATTGTTGATGAAGTGTCAGCTGAGGAGGTCATCGACATTATTCGCCGCGCATTGGAAACCCAGCGTTTGATGCACACGGAATCTGAAAACCAAGCCTTTCCTTTTTGGGAGGCCAGCGCCCAAGGAAGCTTTACTCCGGCTCAAGCGAATTGGGCGCATGCGGTAAGTCGTCACAGTGAAATATTGAAAAGTTTAGAAGGCCTGAAAGCGGCTTCGGATTCTCCCGAAAGAGCGGCTGCTCACGGCACCCTTCAATTTATATCAACGCAGGGTATTTTGCGCAGTGTGGATAGTAGCCATGACTATAGCCCTGCGAATATGCGCCGAATGCCTGCGTTAATGCGCGGAGCAGACGGCGGCCTGTTAGCCCTTAGTCGGCGTATGCAGGCAAAGGTAGAACGTGGGTTGGAAGTTTTTGCGCCGGGTAATCAAAGTGGCAATAGCCCCGATGCGGCGTTAGACCGACTAACCGCAGCGTTTGCCAGCATGGCCGGATTACATGCCGGAGTGTCATTGCCAGGTGGCGGAACACTGGCGAGTATTTTTGCCGACCCAGTGCAATTAAAGGAGCATTTGCGTAATGGTACCGCTGAAGGCTCGCAGGCTATCGCCAATGGTTTACAGGGGCAGCCTTTAGTTGTTCCCGGTGATCCAGCGGCATCGGCTTTTATTCAATTGATACAGTTAAGTTCCCACCCCATGAACGGCCCGATGAGTGCCTACCAAGATTCGGTGACGGGCGACAACGGTATTACAGTTATCCAGAATTGGATTACATCACTTTAGGAGATCAGTCTATGCCACTAGAACCCAAAAACATTACTGCGAGACTGGCTCAGCGAAAAGTGCGAGGCAATCCTCCTAGCACACAACCAGAGTCCGCCATTTCAAATTGCTTTCCTGGTTTGGAATTTGATTTTCGTAATATCTGGAAGCTTATTTTTGTAGGCGTTGAATTACATGAAGCCGGATTGACGAGCGGCCACATTGTGATGGATGTGACCGCAGGCAGCCCTGCGGAATTAGCAGGTGTTCCTTTGTTCTCACGCTTATTAGAAGTGGCCGGAAGACCATTGGCTGCGACCCGCACCTTGGCCGCAGGACCGACTCAGCAATTACAGCCCTTATCCCTTTCCGATGCATTGGCCCATATACTGACGCGCGGCGGGCAAATGGTAGAGTGCGTTTTTGCCGGGCAAGGCCCGCAAATTCGTGTTCAATTAGAAGTGCGGGAAGTTTTTAAAGACGGCACTTTATCTGAAGATCTTGCCGAGCCAGGTGCCTTGACTCAAGGTTTATGTTCCCCTTGGCAAGCAGATTATCGCGAGTGTGGTTGTTACTACTGGGCGGCATCACGCCCAGATTTTGTGAATGCTGAAGTGAATAGTGGCAACACAGAAGGCCATGACTGGATGCAGAAAAATCGCAGCAATACCGATACCTACGAGCGTGACCGTGGTGGCCGGGCAGGTGGTGTGCACATTACTTACAGCGATTTGTATAACGATTGGGAAAGCCAGCTGACGTTTATTAAAAACGGTAAGGATTCAGAATAGTGACAAGCGCTCCGCGTGTGCCCCAAGGGCATGTGTTTAAAATTGGTAATGGTAATAGCAGTGGCAATAACAGCCATGAAAATATTGGCTGTGCTGAAGGCTGTATTGAGGGAAGTGCCGAGGAAATAGTTGAGGGAAATGTTCAAGCCTCAGCCGCACACCTTTTTCTAACCAACGGTTCGCGCGTGTATGAAATAGATGATGCGGTTTTCCATCGTTTAAGCGATAGCATGAATGTCGGTGACGAAGCGGCTGTCAGTAAACAAATTGATGCGCTGAACTTAAGTGCCCCCGCCTATATTAAATCTCAAGCACCAGAAGCATTCCCTGTACGTGCACTGTCATTAGCTGTCGCGCAAAAATGTAATTTAGGCTGCACATATTGTTACGCTCAAGGCGGCGATTTTGGCGAACCGAGCCGCAATATGCCCGAGGATAAAGCTTTCGCCGCAGTCGATCAGTTAATTGCCGGGACGGCCGAGGGTGAGCGCGCGAATTTAAGTTTCCTTGGGGGCGAACCTCTCGTTAATCGAAAACTGATAGGCCATGTGACCCGCTATGCCAAAGAAAAAGCGCAAGAGAAAAACATTACGATCGGGTTTTCGATTACCACCAACGGCACCTTGATTAACGAAAAGGACGGCGAGTTTTTTGAAGAAAATGGTTTTGCCGTCACCATCAGCTTGGATGGCCTTGGTGAAGTACACGATCGGCAACGCCCATTTAAAAATGGCAAAGGCAGTTTTGACCGGATTATCGCGCGAGTTAAACCCTTGCTCGCCATGCAGCGGAATATGCAAGTGTCTGCCCGAATCACCGTAACGCCTGCCAACATAAATTTGAAAGACACCCTCGATGGTTTGCTGGCAATGGGTTTTCACAGCGTTGGCTTTTCACCCATGCTGAGCGCACCTAACGGCCGAGAAGAAATGAAAAGCGAAGACCTTCAGCAAATGCTGAGGTCAATGCAAGAATGCGGCATGGCATTTATCGATCACCAAATACGTGGAGAGCGTTATGCTTTCCACAATATGGTGTCGGCACTGCAGGAAATTCATAAAGGAACGCATCGGCCATACCCTTGCGGCGCTGGTGCAGGATATTTTGGTGTGGGTGCTGACGGCGATCTCTATGCCTGCCATCGATTTGTCGAAGACGACAATAGCCTCATGGGTAATGTTGAAACGGGGGTGGATGCTCCGGCGCAAAAAGAATGGTTGGCAGAGCGACACGTTGATAAGCAGTCTCCGTGTAATGGTTGTTGGGCGCGGTATTTATGTGGTGGCTCTTGTCATTATGAAGTGAGCCATCGCGAGCGTGAGTCTTGTGATTTTATTCGCGGTTGGCTCGACTTTTGTTTGAGGGCCTACGTGATCCTGCTGGATAAAGTGCCGGATTATTTTTCGCAAGATCCATTCCAGTTGCAAGGGGATATTCAAGGCCTGGATCAAGCCTCGATCAAAGAGCCGTCTCAAGAAAACCCCCAAGAAAAAGCACAAACATCTATAGCTGTAGAAATATAAATAGAAATAGTCTAACGGAGCAGAATCAATGAATAGCCTAGGCTTCGATAAAATGCTCGGGAAAGGCGACTCTTCATGTAAGCCGGTCTTACCCAAAGAGTCGTTTTTTTAACGTCTTGCTCGTCAATAAAAAACTAAAAGGTCAGCTTGCTATCACTGGAAATTTAAACACGACAGACTACGATACCGTCATCATTGGCGGAGGCCCAGCGGGCTGCGCCACCGCATGCCGTTTAGCGTTATTTGGATATAGTGTTTGTTTAATTGAGCGTAGTGATTCTTCGCGACCGCGCGCTAAAGTTGGCGCATCTCTTTCCTCTCGTATTCTGGATTTGCTTGCCGATATTCAAGCTGATGAATTGCTGGTAAACGCTGGGTTCCCTCGGACGCTTGGTGCTAGCGTTTTGTGGGGGGAGGAAGTGGAAACGCGGCCCAGTCATGGAATTCCAGGTTTTGGTGTTGAGCGTGGAAGGTTTGATGAATTATTATTAGCTCATGCGCGTACGCTCGGCGTTACCGTTATTCGGCCTGCAACGGTTGTGGGGGTGGGTAATAACGGGGGACGGGGGACGGAAATTGGGATACGGGAAAGTGGGGTACGGGAAGGCGGGATACGGGAAACGGAAGGAGGGATACGGGGAACTGAAGACGGGGTACGGGAAACTGAAAGTGGGGTACGGGAAACTGAAAGTGGGGTACGGGAAACTGAAAGTGGGGTACGGGAAAAACGGGCGGAGGATGATAGTCGTGATGACCAAAATACTTGGTGTGTTAGTGTAAATAACGAATCTGGTCTTTCAAAAATATCGTGTCGGTTTGTGGTGGATGCTTCCGGACGTAGGCGCTACTCACAACACAAAACATCAAGCGCATATCAAAAACATTTTGACACGGTTGCACTCTACGCATATTGGAAATCTAATATGGATCCGCGCAATGGCGTAGTTGAAGCATCCGATAGCGCGTGGTGTTGGGCTTCTTTTGTAGAGCCTGGCTTATTGATTGCAGCAGTATTCGTTGATCGTCAACGGCTCAATACAACATCTCCGGAAAAACTCTATCAAACTATTCTGTCTGAATCCGTACAATTAAAGTCGGTACTCACTGGCGAACAACAATCTTCGGTCAGTGTCTGCGACGCAAGTATTTGTTTGGCCGATAGCGCGGGTGAAAATGGATTGTTACGTGTTGGTGATGCCTTATTAGCAAAAGACCCTATTTCAGCTCAGGGGGTGGAGTCTGCAATCGCGTCGGGACTTAGTGCTGCCCGAGTGATTCGAACCGCATTACAAAACCCGGAGGACCAGCTTATGGCCTGGGAATTTTATCAACAACAGCATCGCCAGAAATCTGTGGACCACCTACAATTTACTTCACGATTTTACGAAGAGCGCTTTAATGTCTGTAATACACACTTTTGGAAAAGTCGGGTTATACAGGCAGAAGCACAAAATGAAACGCAAAAAGAGATAGACAATAATAGATCAATTGACGATAAAACTCCGCAGATGTTTCAGGTATCGAAAGGTGTATTGTTTAAAAATGTTGCAGCTATACAGCGTGACGTTGTTGCTCCTGTTGCGGGGATTGAATTATCCGATGGTGAACGCATCGCGTTTTGGGAGGGGGAAATTTTAGCGGATCTTCTCCACCCATTTAATAGCGGAAAAATTGTTTTGGAGGAAGGACTGCAATACTGGCGGAGCCACTTTCCCAATATTCACGGGGTGAGGTTGCTCCGTTGGTGTCTCGATAAAAATATTCTGGTTTGATAACCGCCATTACATTCAAATATAACCAATTTACCTAGGTTTAACGTATGTATGCACGAAATGAGAATTCGCAAGAAAATAAAGGAAGGTCAGCTGCAAACGCTGTCACTCAGAAGAAAAGTCATAATGGGCTAGGCTTTGTCGATAATCGATCTTCCGTGCAGCACGTTTTTCCAGTAAGGGAAGGTGTAAGCAATACTGCCAGTACCTCTAATCAGCCAGTGCAATTGAAACCCTCAAATGAGTTGGTGCAACTGTTGAGAACAGCAGATGCATTTGATGGCGAAGTTGAGACTGCCGGAGGTGTTACTAGTAATATGTTTTTCAAAGCTATCCGAAGCGGATTGCGAGAATTTCAAACAGCTGGGCAGCCTAAATCGACGAGGGGGCGGTTGTTACACAATTTGTACGAAGGCATGACGGGGCCATCGCAGGCAACCTCTACCGACAAATTGAAAGCATTGGATTCCATTGAACATGCGGCCTATGCTTTTTTAAATTCAAATGTTGGGGGGAATTCGGCTGTAGCGGGGAGATTGCGAGGCGTCATTGATAATTTGTTAAATGACGTACAGCAAGAGCATAGAACTGTTATCGAAACGGAAATGGGTAAGGGCCGCGTTCCGTATTTGCGCGGGCAAGAGGGCATGTCTAAGCAACAACTAGCCTCTGCCCAAGGCGATTGGAAATCAATTGTAAAAGGCGAGGGGTCGTTAAAAGTGAGTGGTTCGGTTCATGGCGATGCCACTGAGCAACCCGCAGGGTTTTCGACAGATACCTTTGCCAATATCCGCAGGATTATGGGCAGTACCGGAGGGAGAAGCTTAGTGCACGATATAAATTCCGATGGTCATGATGTCAATATCTCACCGGTTCATCCGGACGCTCCGGGCGCAGCGGATTACGGCGCTGCAGTTAGCGAGACGGATGCAAAAGCGACTGGCCTTGCGGGAGCTTTGGTTGCTGGTCCACAACGATCATCTCGTATACAAGCTGAACCTAATGTCGCTGATTCTAAATATAAGAGTCAGAACGTGGGTGGTCATGAGATATTTTCTCCATCGTTTGTGATGCTTGCGCATGAAATGGTGCATACACGTCACAACCAGCAAGGCATGAATAGAAAAGATATTAGTCCAGGAAATTACGTCGGGGGTCAGCCCCTTAGTCATTGGGGCAACATGGAAGAGCATTATACAATTGATACCGGCCAGGCGAATGGTGATGTGACTGAAAATAGTATTCGTGCTGAGCATGGATTAAATCGTAGGGAGGGACATGATTAACACCTGAACCTTTCATCATCTTTAATTTTTTAAATAAAAACCAGATCTCTGGCTGTATTACTGTTCCGTGAAATATAGCCTGTCCTCGGATACCACTGAAAACCTCCTGATTTGAAAAGAAAAAGTCCGTATAAAAGTGCGTTTTTGTTCGCAATTATTTGCCGTTAATCCCTTTTTTTTAAACCACGAAAAACGCCCTAGAATCTAAGGACTCACCCTTCTTATGTGATTTTAGGTCTAATAAAAATGATTATTGCGACTCTTCTTGCTTAAAGTCCATTTACATACTTCAGCTTTTTAACGCGGTCTATAGTCATTTGATAAGTTGTTAGTTTCGCACTTTCTACTATAGAACCCACTCTTCTCTGTTGTTACAGTTTTCCTGCAAAAATGGAAAGCACAAAACGGATGTTTCGTGTCTAGCTGCTTAAGGAAGCCGCAGTGACAGTGGATATTTTAACCCAAAAATAAGAATAATTAATGTTTGGTATTGGTCTAACGGAAGCTAAATCGTTGTATTTTCCGTTAGGCTAAATTCTAATTCCGGAGCAATAGTATGAATGGTTTTAAATTTAAAGTGGGTTTTCCCGTTGGGTTAATCGCACTGTCTATCGTGACTGCTTTTTCCGCCATGACGGCGACCGCAGCGGCTCGGCTCACCGGTTCTGGTGATGTCGAATCCTATGTTTTCAATTCCAGTAAAAATCAAAAATACAAAGTGTATGTGCCGCAGTCCTACGACGGCAGTACACCCGTTCCGATGATCATGGCCTTGCATGGCTGTTCTATGGATAACACCGATGCTCTCAACGCCTGGAACCTGGATGTGATTGCAGACCAGCATAATGTCATTCTGGTATTTCCCTATGTGGGCCGTTTTACCGAATCGCGTAACAGCGACTGCTGGGGTTATTGGTTCGCAAAACATGTTCAAGAAGGACGTGGTGGTGAAGTGGATTATCTCTACGACCTTGCACGTGAAGTTGAATCGCGCTATCAAATTGATACAGATCGGCGTTTCATAACGGGCTTATCCAGCGGTGGTGGAATGGTGGTTGCTGAAGCCATTGCCCACAATGAATATTGGACTGCGGCAGCACCGGTTGCGGGTTTAGCTTATGGCGACGGTTCTTCCTCTGTTCTTTCAGAAATATTTAAAAGTGTAAGTCAGCACACTAGCGCAATTAATAACGAACTCGATTTTAATCGCGCTGTTCCAATGCTAGTTGTGCAATCGTCTAACGACACGACCGTGCGATCACGGGCGATGGAATTAATTCGTGATTCACAATTAAACGTTTGGGCAAATGACCGCAACGCCGATGGGACCGAAAGTTGTTCCAAGGGCGGTAAAAGCTGTACCTTGACAACCTACAACGGCTCAGATGGAACCCCCATTATTAAAACTATGTTGTATGCAGGTGGTCGAGGTCGATCCGCGAGTTTAGGACAAGGCCATTATTGGCCGGGTGGTGATGATGATTTAACCGTTTGGTCAGACGAGTCAAATGGTCCCAACGCTTCAGAGCAAATGTGGGCCTTTTTTGAAGAAATTGGCGGCGGTGGTCTTCCACCAGCAGAGTGCGCAAATGATTCCACAGCACCGGCAACGCCGACAGGTTTAACGTCTGTCGATCCCCATGATACTTATGCCGTATTGGGCGTGAATGCGAGCAGTGAATCCGATTTGCGTGGTTACAAAATTTACCGTACCAGTGGTGCTGAGTTAACGCCTTCACCTTCTACGTCAACTAACATTACCGTTTCTGGATTAAGCACTTCGACTGCTTATGAAGTTTACGCAACGTCTATTGATGTCTGCGGTAATGAATCTTCTGGATCTTCGACCGTAAGCTTTAGCACCACGGCTCCGGAATACGTAGCGCGAAGTGAAGACGGAACTGCGACCGACCACTATCTTGCGGGCCGACTCAACGTGAATGGCTACATTGCCATGGGCACTGCACACGGCTACATCAACTCATTTACTTTGTGGCAATCAAAAGACGGTTCCTGGACAGACTCGAATCCTGGTGGCAGCACGGGGCCAAGTGACCCAAGCGATCCCACGGACCCAACAGATCCCAGTGATCCGGTTGAGCCTGGTAGTTGGACGCGTGAAGGTGATCAAAATGGTATGGAAGTACATCTCTATTCGCCTAACTCCACCACCTCGAATGGTAAGCGTGCATTAATGATTACCCTTCACGGCTGTCAACAATCGAATGAAATTGTGCGTGATAGTTGGGGCTGGACGAACGAAGCGGATCAATACGGTATGGTCATCGCGGCACCCATGGCACCTAACGGTGGCGTGATCGCAAAATGTTGGGATTATTACGGTACTAACCACAGCGCTAATAATCCGGGGCGTCATGATGATAATCTTGTGAATTTAGCGAATAGCTTAATGGCCAATTCGAGTTTGAATATCGATCCTGATCAAGTCTATATTTCTGGCTTATCATCCGGCGGTGGTCAAACTTTTGTTATGGGTTGTTTACGCCCTGATATCTTTGCGGGTATTGGGATCAATGCTGGTCCCGCGTTGGGTACGTCATCTTTGCAAATCGGCTCAGTCCCTTTTGGCACAACAGCAAGCAAAGTCGCGAATATTTGTACCGGCTTTAGCAAAAGTGATGCTGACTTTAATACGCAGTTAACCTCTGTAGTACACGGTAATTCTGATGGCACTGTTGGCAAGGGGTACGCAGAAGTCGATGCCGCAGCCATGGCGCGAGTTTACGGTGTCAGTAAAGACAGCGGCAGTAACTCTGTGAGTGGTGGTGGTGCCGAACAAACGTGGAGCGATAACGATGGCGTGCGGGTTTCTAAAATTATGGTTAACGGCTTACGCCATGCATGGCCAGCTGGTGCTGGCTCGGGTGGTGGTTTATATACTAATCACAGCACGATAGATTATCCAGCCTTCCTGTCGAAGTTCTTGTTCGACAATAACCGTCGTGCTGACTTTAGTGGGCCAACGCCGACAGCAACTGCTACACCTGTTCCTACGGCAACACCAGTGCCAACAACGACACCCGTGCCCACGGCTACACCCGTACCAACAGCAACGCCTATTCCGCCAACACCAACGCCTACTCCAGCACCAAACTGTGACGACGTAACCGCGTTTAATTATTATCACAAAACCGCAGGTCGTGCGACGAGCTCAGGCTACTACTGGTCACCCGCGTACAAAGCCAGCGGCAGTGGTGATTCAATGTCAGGATCAACCTGGGGTAGTTCTACTTTACGTAGCGCGAATGGAAGTTACTGGGAGGTAGGACGCTGTCCATAGCAAGTGATAATAATGAGTGGGTTGGACAAACAGCTCGCGCAATAAAAGTTTTGTAAGTAGTGCCTGAGAGATATTTACCCCGCCTTGAGCGGGGTTTTTTTGAGTGCGGAAAGGGAAAGGGAAAGGGAAAGGGAAAGGGAAAGGGATGACGGGGTGGCGTCTAAAGCAATATTATGATAGGGGGCTGGTTTTTTAGCGCGGAATACTTCCTCTGGGCCTAGTTTTCCTTCTAATGACGGAGCGAAATGTTGGTTACATTCTATACTCAGGTTAGGAGGCCCTCAACGCCATGAAACGAAAAATACTCATTGCAGATGATGACAGTGTCAGTCGTTCTTTATTGTCCATGCTCTTAGAGGATGACTATATTGTGTTTTCCTCGGAAGACGGCTCGGATTGTTTGCAAAAAATCGATACTTGCAGTCCCGATTTGCTGATTCTAGATGTAAGAATGCCGGGGTTAGATGGCGATGAGGTCTGCTACAACCTAAAGCGTAGCGCGAGCACCAAGCATATCCCCATCGTATTTCTGACCTCTATGGACAAAGAGGAATACGAAGCCATGTATGGCGAGATAGGTGCAGAGGCGTATATCACCAAGCCTATAGATCAAGCTTTGTTAAGACAGACAGTAGAGAAGGTGTTAAAGCAGCCGGTAGCCAAGGTCGTGTGATCCAGAGCCTCTCTTAATCCACCTATTTTTCGGTCCGCTTATACTGAAAAAGAATTAACACTGGCAGCGTTAGAAACGAATTTGTTGTTTCTCTGTGCAAGAAAGGTGCGTGATCATCAATGATTGGCATTAAAATCATCTCTATTGACTCTCCCTAATTGAAAAAATCAGTTTTCTATAAATTATTGAGGATTGGTTCAGGTTGTTCGTCTGTACTATGTAGTCTTGGTTTTTTACTAAATGGTGAGTATCGGAAGAGGGGGTTTACCCCATATGTTTTTCGGCGCGGCTATACATCTGCTATACCTTGACTCAAAAAGTGTCGATTGATTAAATGCTGTTTCTTGGTGGCAGAGCATATACTTTGAATCGTGTTTTCTGAGTTTGCTCTGTTCAAAAAAGTTTAATTTTCATGTTGATTAAACTTTAATTATTTCAGGTGAAAAGGAACAGGTCCTAATGTCTATGAAGTCAAAAATACTGCTACTTATTTTATGCTCTTTCTTGTTTGCATGTTCTTCAACAAGTAAAAATAAAGTTACAGTTGAGGGGGATGGCTCGAATAGTGGAGATTTAAGTAAAGTCGTCTGTAAAAAAGAATCAGTAACAGGTAGCCATTTTAAAAAGGTTGTTTGTCGGACAGTTGGTGAAATTAAGAGGGATCGCGAAGCTTTAGATAGAAATTCAAGTAGTTCTTCGCATTCGAATTCTAGAGAATATTAAGTTCTTTATTTTCTGATGACTTAGAGTTGGTAGAGACTGACAAATATTTTTTGATAGGGATGTCGTGCTCTACTCTTATGATTGCAGCTGTTGCCGATATTGTCGTGTGTTAATATTTAAACAGAAATAAAAAATATTTGCCTCACTGATTGGGTCTGCGTGTGGGCCTATTAAAAAATAATTTTTGATACCGAAGAGAAATACCCTTTCGGCTCACTACCTAATTTTAAAGTATCTGTTATTATCTGCGACCCAAAAAATAGGTTAAAGTTGGGTAGTGTTTTATGAGTGGTTTGATTCCAAGACTGGTTCTTGGTTGTGCTCGCTGTTGCAGTACTTACATAGGTTTGAGAGGGCTGGTTATTTTCTTTCTGGGAGTGACTAGCTTTCCGGCTATTTCTAACGACACCTTCAGAATTAATATTTCCCCCATGTCCCGTTACGATGCGCTTATTAGTTTAGCCTATCAGTCTGGTTACGATATCTTGTTTGGGGATCGAGCCATCCCTCAAGATCAGTTTTTTGGTGAAATAGAAGGGGATAGTGTTACTGAAGTTTTGGATGTTCTGCTTGAAGCCAGCGATCTAGATTATCAGATGTCTGATAGGGAAATTCGTATAGTGCGAAACACCGACAAAAGAGTAGTCCTACCGAAAATTACAGTACTGGCCTATTTGCGAAATACAACAGCCGTCGTTATTAAAAACGATGAAAGCCAAGAACAATTCCCTTTATATCAAATTCCTTTATCCATTCAGTCCATACCGCGAAAGCATATTGACGATGTTCAAGCACATAATCTCGGTGACGCACTGTCGTATATCAGTGGTGTTGAATTTTTTGAGCAGTGGGGCGGGATGACACCGCAATACCAATCCAGGGGGGTTCCTGCGATATTCGGCATTGACGGAAAGTTTTACCGACGAGTAATCCGTCAGTTAGACCCCGCCGTACTAGAGCGGATCGATGTGGTCCAAGGACCAAGAGCAAATTATTTTCAGCCGGGGGGAATGTTAAATCTAGTCACAAAAAAACCGAAGAAACGATCGGAATATGAATTGTCGCTAAAAGTAGGGACGAACGATTTCTATAGAGGCGTTCTTGATCTTAATTTTTCTTCCGGAGATCCGGGTAGTTGGTCTACGCGCTTAATTTTGGTTTCAGAAAATCAGAATCACTGGAAGAACCTTTTTTCCAATGAGAAAAACCTATTGTCATCGAGTACAAATTTTCACTTTTCCCCTGAAGTCGAATTACTTGTAACTGCTAATTATGCTTCAGCAACGGGATATCCTACTCCGTTTACATTTCATGAATCTATTCTCGACAAACCGCTTGATGAAAAATATACCATTGGCGTTCCTTGGGAAAAGACGGGCAGTCGTGATGCCAACTTCAATGCCGATCTCTCTCATTATGACTGGAATGGTTGGCACTTAAGCTCAGGGGTGAATATATGGTATGGCACTGCTAGCTTTCACGGCACTAGGACGTACCCGCTAAATGCTGAAGGAGATGTGTTAATGAAGCATATGTCGGCCAGTGGTGTTGTCGTTAAAGATAGAGGTTTTGACCTGTCGGCTGAAAGAGCTGTTTCGCTGTTTGGTACACCGACATTGCTACGAGTGGGGTTTGATTATCAGCGTTCTCAGAATCTAATGCCCATTCATGAGCGCCCTGACCTCGAAAATCCGTATGGAGGTGAACCGTTTAATGTGCATCAGCGATCGTACTACAGTATTGAAGAGTTGGCGTTGTCGCCAAAATATGGTGATGCTGAAAGACTTGCTCACATAAAAGCGATACATATTTCGCAACATTTCTACTTCTGGGATGACCTTACGCTTTACACCGATTTTCGGTATGAGGATATGAGTTTTGAGGGGGTATTTAATTCCGATGTGTATTTTTTAGGGGCTGAGGACGGTGATATAGAGGCGGTGTATTACCCCGAAACGGTTCGAAGGCACTCTGTTAGGTCTTATAAAGAACTGACCCCCCAGTTTGGTTTGAATTATAACTTTAATGATTCATTATCCAGTCATTTTAGTTATTCAGAATCATTTACCAGCCAGTCCATATTGATTTATTCGGTTTTAGCGTCTGAAGACGTAGATCAAAAAGACACAGCGTCACCGATCACTACGCGCCAACTTGAATGGGCTATCAAAAAAAAATGGTTGGATGAGACGCTGTGGAGCAGCGTCACAGTTTACAAAATTAAGAGCTCCAATATACTAACCGCAAACGGTGGGTCTGCAATCAATGAAGATGATCCTCAGCATGATCAAAGTTCGACAGGAGTCGATTTTAGTATTAACGGTAGTATAAATAAAAATTTAACCTTGATAGCCAACGTTAATTACAATAAAAATAATTACCGATTGAAGAGCGGGAACGGAGCTGGCATTACGTATTATTTTTCTGATGAGTCCGGGGTAAGTGATACTCGATTACATGGTACGGCTAAGTATCGTGCAAATGCCTGGTTAAATTACGAAGTGCCATCGGGCTTGCTCAAAAACTTCGATGTGGGATTGGGTGCTAAATACCTTGGTGATCGTTACGGTGATAATGAGAATACATTTAAACTAACAGGGTATACAAAAGTGGATGCCAACATCGAATACAAAGGATGGCCGGGGTTTACATTTGCAGTCTCTGTTCGTAACGTATTTGATAAGGACTATTATAAGAATGGCCGAGGAGAAGCTTATCTTGTCGAAAAAGGAGAGCCACGAAGTATTTTTCTGACGATCAAGACGAGCCGGGGATTCTAGCCGATGCCATTTGAAGTGAATTTGTATGCGGGGTTTTCTAATCAACGTTAAAATTATTTTATCTGGCAGGTGGTCACTTGGTTTTTTACAAGACTTCGGGCTATCTGATTAATAAAGAAGAATGTTTACGCCTCTTCACTGACGATATAACCGTATAGTTCGGTGATGTGTATTAGAACTCTAGTGATATAGTCTTCGGATTGTGAATGAAAATTATATGCAACATGAACCAAAATAACGATAGCAGGAGGTTGTTAAGTGATCGGTGGTGGCATCATTCAATGGGGAATCTTTAGATAAATGAGAATAGTCGGGTTTCTACAAATTGTAGTTGGGTATTCTAGCCCAGGCTATTCATCAATTATTGTATGTTTTTACGGATTTAAAGAATTTAAGATGCGGGAATAGATACTTCTTCTCCTGACTTTTCAAGAGAGTAATATTTGACTATATTCAACGGAGTTCTCTTATCAAACTCAAAATCAAAATAATCCGCTCCAGATTTTTCGATGCTAACTTCGGCTTCACTTCTGCCGACTTCTCCATCGTCAGAAATCGCGACGAGTGTAATCTTTCCGTTGAATCCAAGCTCAGATTTAAGATATACGCTTAATCCTGACCGAGGCTCTGATACCGTTGATTGAATTCCTTGAGCTCTAGGTGCGACTAACGTTTGGCTATCAATGTCGCCAGAAATTTGTATATCGATTTTTGAAAGCGATTTGTCTAATCCACTTGTCAAGCCTGTGATTATATTGCCAACGCCTTGGGCGACAGTATCTGCGACTCCTTCACCTTCATTCTTGACCACTTCTCCTGCACCTTTAACCAAATCTACCTTTTCTTGGGCGAGGTCTTCACCTATTTGAGTGGCTGTACGACTGTCGCATCCTTGGAGGGTTGCTAAAGCCAAAATAAACGGGATTACTTTATTCATATTAATTTCTCGGCGGTAAGGTTTAGATTGTAGAGTGGCCAACTCGGATTGAACCGGGATGATAAACAGCCTGAACAGAAAAGTTAAGCAAGCTTAACTTTCGAGTTCAGCAGAAAACTGAATAGCCTTTTCGGTATCGCGAATCTTCCGAGCCATGATGATTGGCCAGATACCTAAAGGTATAAACAAAGCAGATCCTGCAATAACAAATCCGAATCCCATTTTTGAATTTCCTGACATCATCATAAATAGTCCGACAACTGGTAAACTCAGTAACGCAATGATTCCATATAAAACCCCCATAGGCATTCCACCGTCTAATATTTGAACGTAGACTGAGGCTATGACGATACAAGCCGTTACGACGATTGAAATAATTAAACCATTAAACTTAATTTCCGTATTGTTCATACTATTGTCCTTCGTAGGTTACATGAGCGAATTTTTCAAATAGAGAGGTGATTTTTGACTGGTCAGTTTCTTCAAATAAGCTTAGGTGTATCTTTAAGGGTTTTCTCACCGAAGATTCAATAATGATTTTCTTCTTGGATACGGTAACGCTTTTAAAGTCACTCTTTTTCAAAAATACGCGGGATGCGGCCGGGGCCAGCTTAACTTCTAAATGCTTTTCATTGAACGTTAATAGCGGGTTTTTACTGAATGCTGTAAACATCCCGCCCATAATAATTGGCAAGGCAAATGAACTTGATAAATTGGCGTATTCACCATTAGCTATCGTGAGAGTAACAATGAAACCTGCAACTCCAATAATAAGAAATGCAAGGTACATTGATTTTGAAGATGATTTTAGATAAAACGATTTCGTATCCATGAATATGATTCCCTTTTCAAAGTGCGTGGATAATAAAATACACGCCATTCGATAACAAGCCTAAAATGTACAAATGTGATCTGCGTCTAAAGTTTAGACGATGCAGCGGTAATAGAGATGATTGTGTGGAGGGGGGCTGGTTGTTACTCTTGAGTAACGAAGCATATAGCGAGTTTCTGCAAACTATACCGGGATCTTATTATTCATGTTGAATTTCAAATCAGCCCTAATTCCTATCTCCGTACTTGTGATAACGGGGTGCAGTACCTGCAATCTGGATCTAGGTCGATACAAAAGTGCGGGAGGAGGGGAATATATGGCGAGTCTGTCGTTCTCCAAAGACCACCAGCTTATTCTCGAAACAGAAAACTGGAATCCAGGAGACTATGCGAATCGCACAGTTGTGGTTAGTCGCAGCAGCTGGAGCTGGAGCTGTAAAAATAATACGATTACTATTTCTAATGGCTCTGAAGAGCATTCGGCAATAATCATAACTATTGGCGAAAACCCCCTCCAATTACCCGGTAGCACTCAAGCGCTTAGTTTTGAATCTACGGATAACGCTAGCTGGGCAGTGTTAAGTAGTGAAATATTCTACAAGCAATAAGCGCTTACGTCGTTGATTAAAATGTTTGAGCGAGGATGTTCCCCGTCCCCCGTCCCCCGTCCCCCGTCCCCCGTCCCCCGTCCCCCGCCCCCCCATTCCCTTGCCCGCCCATTGGCGTGAATCGTGGGAAGTATGTCATTTATGCCGATCTTGCTAAGGTCTACTATTCGTACTCAACGATATACCTGATACGTAATACTTAGGAGCAGAGCGATGACCATAAAAATAGGCCTTATTGCCTTTAAAGACGTCGAAGAGTTGGATCTGATTGGCCCTTGGGAGGTTTTTCAAAGTGCCGCGGTTATTAATGCGGATTTCTCATGCGAAATTATCTCATTTGATGGGAAAGGAATAGATGCTTCCAAAGGCCTGCACTTCGATGTGCATGGTGTGATGCAGGCGGATAGTTGCTACGACATACTTCTCCTGCCGGGTGGCAAAGGCGTGTATGCGCTGATGCAGGATGAAGCGTTTCTAGCGTGCTTAATGTCGATGACGAAGAAAGCGACGTGGGTGACGAGTGTTTGCACGGGTTCCCTTGTGTATGCTCATATGGGTTTACTCGATGATCGAGATTGTATTACACATCATGGCCGTATAGATGAATTACGGGCATTGCTGAACGGTGGTCGGGTTATCGAAGGTAGTCGATATGTTCGTGATGGCCACTACGTGACTGCAGCCGGTATCTCGGCGGGTATCGACATGTCGTTATGGTTACTCGGAGAAATTAAGAATCCTCAATTTGCACGTCAAGTGCAGTCGTATATGGAATATTTCCCGCATCCTCCTTATTCTGATTCAGTAATTGGAT
The DNA here is from genome assembly GCA_033852175.1 of Agarilytica sp. GTDB lineage: Bacteria > Pseudomonadota > Gammaproteobacteria > Pseudomonadales > Cellvibrionaceae > Agarilytica. Next base: position 24,007 of record JAWSUY010000017.1, on the reverse strand, counting down.
AGATGTATAGGGTGTAGACTCACAGAATAAAAGGGCGATCTAAAGGAGATAGTTGCCCGAATAGTCCCGTCAATAAAGTTTATCACGCCCAATAATACGCGTAGATGCTATTAGTGTCGCTTCACATATTATGTGAACAACAGTTAAGGCTCTTATGGTTAAATGCCTTGCTGAAATAAAACGGCGCGTAATATGTTTAGACGGTTTCAAGTTGCTGGGCCATGGAGTTGTAAGTCCTGTGACGCCAAGGACAGCAGTGAATGCTGTGATCAGCGTTACTACAATGACACTTGCAACGTCACCAGCATCTCTACTGCAGAAACCTTGCTAGCGGTTAGCGCGCCAGCAGGCAGTGCAGTCACTCTCTCCAATATTTTAGATGGGGGGAAAGGCTGCGCTTAACGCTTGTATATTTCATTAAGCGCTCTTGTTCGTCTGTTTAAGCGGTATCAAAAATAGCCCTGAATTCGTGCAGGGCTATTTCCTCCGCGGACTCACAAATATCAGCGGGTAGATCGACTTTTTCGATTTGGGTCAGATGTTAACTGTATTTTCTTGTGGTCGAACGGTATGTGCTTTATGCTCCCCGGACTTTAAAAGGAATCTATTTAATGGACGTAAAATCATTCTATTCAAAACCGAGTTCAAAAAATTATATCTTTGAGCTAATCGCCTTTGGTATTTTAGGCCTTGTTTACGTATTCTGCGTTCCTCATTCTCCGTACTTGAATATTCTTGAACTTTTTATTTTGGTCGTGATTTTGGCTGGAGCAGCTCTCGCAGTCAGTAGCACTCCTCATCTTGTCATCAAAAAAAATAGCCTAATTGTAAGGCTGTCGCCTTCAGCATCACGTATTTTTCTGAGTAAAGAGGACCTTAAGGGCGTTACTGTGTCGGACAAGAAGATAACGCTCGATTCAACAGTGAGAGGCCCTTTGAGTATACCGCTAAGCCTATTTGGGGCAGACGACCGTAGTGCAATAGTTGGGAAATTTGAAAGTTTTACTAAAGTCAACGGTATTAGATTTATGATGCGTTGCAATACTGGAATGCACCTAACTTTCTAGCTGCGTACTTTTTGCTCCATTTATAATCGAGCACTCGTTAACTGAGAAAAATAATGTGTCACCAATTGATGAAAACGTGTGACGTGAACAGGCTTTTCACCATGAAACCGGTGAACCAAATAAAATGGCCATTGGCGGCCTTGGCGATCAGGTAAAATTCTCTGCAGCTGACCATCAGCGATCTCTGATTGAATATAAAACTCAGGTAAAAGAGCGCAGCCCATATCATTTAAAACCATTTCAAGAACGCTCGACAAGGTATTACTTTTAGAAAAAAATCTTGGTGTTAAAGGAGTATTCTCGACAAGGTCATTATTGTCGTATGTCGGTAAAGCACCTTTCTGCCAGGGCGTTGCAATCATTCGGTGATCTTGCAGATCATGTAGCGTTGTCGGGATTCCGTTTTTAAACAGGTAGTTTTGCGATGCACAGAAAAACTCACCTGTATTGCCAATTGGCAAAGCCCTGTAGTTGCTATCTTTCAGTTCTCCACCGTATATGGCAACATCAAATTTACCGCGTATCAAATCCTTTGGCGTGTCGGAAACGTTAATCTCAGGTTGTATTCCGGGGTACTCATTACAGAGTTGGCGTAACGCTGGGATGACTATGCCTTTTTCAAATGAATGGGGGATGGTTATCGAGAACGTTCCAGAAGGCATTTCTTTGTTTCGGTCTAGCTCCTCGAATGCTAAACCCACCTGATCCTTAAGCAGTTCACAGCGGCCCAGTAACTTTTTGCCTATTGGCGTCAGTGATAGCCCACGCGTATTACGGGATAGCAGCTGTTGCCCTACTTCTTGCTCTAGCTTCTTAATTTGTTGGCTGACGGCAGATTTACTGAGGCCTAGCTGCTTAGCTGCATCGGTAAAAGACTCCTGATTGGCAACTTCAACAAAAATGAGTAACGCTGGAAGCAGTTTTACATTGTTCATAATACGAAACAGTGGGTTCGATTAATGGCTATTGTTCATTCTCGCGTCAGTTCTTATACTTTGTCAACTTCAATTAACAACGGAAATAACAACATGACAGCTCTGATCATTGTCGACCTCACCGTCATCGATAAAGAAAAGCTTATGCTATACAGCGCTGCAGCTGCGCAAACCCTCGTTCGCTACAAGGGGGAGTTCATCGCGAAGGGGGCAATTGAAATCTTACATGGAGAATCTCACTATAAAACCAAAGTCGTGATTCAATTCCCCGATAAAGCCAGTGCAACGAATTGGTATGAGTCAGCCGAGTATCAAAAAATCATTCCCATTCGGGAGCAAGGGATAACGAGCCAGTTTCACCTTATTGGCTAAATGAAAAATTTTGAGTAATCGAAAGTAGCCAGTGCCTGTACATGTGCAGGTACTGGCTAGAATGAACGCCGCAATCAAGCGCCCATTATATTCGCTCGTGAAATGGTCTGCGAAATAAAAGGCAGTTTTAACCGATGTGCTTTGCGACTTTCTCTGAGCGCGGGACTTTTGAGCGCGGAACTTTAGTGAAGATTAAACGCGATTCAAGCAGGTTTGTTCACGTTTACTTAAAGGCAATTACCGACATGAGACCATATTCCTGGGGATGCACTGAGCAGAGACGTTGTTTCAAAGGCCGTTCCTAAAATATCGTTAGAACCCACGCTGAAATAATAAAAACCAAAGGCATAAGCACGCCCCGATAAAAAGTGACTCCAATTCGATTCCGTAAAACAGGCCGTTGTGCCTTCTACAGTCAGGAATAGTTCGCGCGAGTAATGATTTTCGCCATAAAGGTCTTCTGCATACACCTGCAGTACATAATCGCCCGGAGTTGTGAATGTCATTCGATTATCGCCTGCGTTGGCATTTGCCCCGTTGCCAACAAAGTTAACCGCCATTGTTGGTATCGCAGCGCCGAGAGGAGCTTCTTTGGCAACCAATTGAACGCTGGTTAAATCGCCAGAAAAGTCAACCACATCATAAGCAAAGGCCAGTACCGTGTTGTTATCACCCTGTATCTCAACTTGATATCTGCCGACAGTGATGACCGGATTGGATCGGTCATACCGAACCGTTACCTGGCGGGAGCAAGATCCAATACCGTTCGGTGTTTCCACCTCTAGCATAATTGTGTGAGTGCCGAGAGTGGTAGGAATAGGCATAGAAAGAATGCCTCTCTGCTCATCTGCATTGTGATAACCAAACCAAAGGCCTTCTTCATTATAAAAATAATCGGGGTTGGGGTTCGTATACGGATCACCGTCAATATAGAGACGTTTGCTGATAGCCCCGAAGTTGGTGATATCTTCTAAATCGACGTGAGCCCACTTGATTAAAAAACCGGAGCTAAATTCCCCGTTAGTAGAATTTATTTCGGGTATTTCTGCCACGTCGAGAATGTCGCAGCTCGGCGCGGAAAACGTAAGTTGTGAAAACAGAGCAGTGAATCCGGCGAGTACTATCTTTTTGCAATGCGTAGTGAATATTGTCATATAGATTTCCATCTAAGATTGAAGGTTAATGCCTTATCTCTTGGGTTTGAATCTTTATTCAAAATCGTGAAGAGTAAATTTCCGATGTAGTGAATAAAAATTCATCCGTGTATTGGGCGGTAGCTGACGTGCTGGTGATTTTTGTTTAGGGCCATTTTACTGTGTGACGATAACCGTGGCGATGCCTTTGAGTGACTTTTAAGTCAATATGATACGGAGTTTGCAAAATTAATTAATGATGTTGGTGGTGGCAATCATTCTAGTGCATTTTCTTTAGTCAATTGCTACGAGGCGGGAGCTCGCCTTCCCCTGAATTTGTTCAGCTGCTTAACTGTTGTTATGTTAAGCAAGTTGGGTGATTCTGCAGGAGAAATGTCAAGTTGACATTTCTCATGTTACGGCGGTACCTGTGACGGTATTCAAGTTTTGGTGTTCTTGCGGTTAATAGTTTGTCTTGAGATTATTCCTCTCAGTCTTTCACTTCGTCGCGCAATATTATTTCAAGTGTTTAACGGCCAATTTTTCTGTGTGAGGTTAACGACATTTTCCATGCAATTTGGGGGCAGTAGGCCAATATTGGGTTTGTCTAAACCAACTAATGAAAAAATATTATCTACACCGTCAGCGATAATCTTATTACCGATAATTTGTTTTAATGCTGAATTTTTCTCGTCATCGGTACGGCGCTTATTAGCCGTTGTAAGCTGAGAGGACTGCACGACTACGATTTTTACGCGTATCGATTTCCCGTCTGCTTTATTGGAATAGTTAGTATGAGGCAGAGCACTGTGTAGGTAGCCTAGCCTCATAAAACTAAAATAGGCTGGCTTACTTATAAAAAGTGCCTTTTCCGCCGAAATAGGTCGCATAATCATTTTTCGCCACTTTCTTTTGACGACTTGAAGAGTGTTGTATTTCGATCTTATCTGGTTTCCCCTGTGATTTAGTGATTTTAGACACCATGCCACAATGTGTTACACCTGGATTAACATAGATATGACCAACTGCCACCTTGTCTAGCGCTACTTTGGATTTTCCAACAATGAGATCCTTTACCTTAAGTGTGAATCCCGCCATACATTTATGAATTGGCGATCCTTTCGTGATGTTTTTTTTATGCGCGACCCAGTGAGCACAGCCTGTGCCTTCGATTGGTCCCCATGTATTAGCTCCTTTATACCAAATGAAGCATTTCCTGGGTTCAATGTCTTTTGGTAATAGTTTTTCGGCCTTCTGTTGCCCTGTTTCACATCGCTGACAATATTTTTTCCCGTTTACAGTGATCGTTGCGGGTAGGCCGGGGTGGCGTATACATTTTCCTTGGGTGCTAATTTTTAATTTTGCGTCTGTTTAGTCTGTTGTAGGTGAATAAGGGCCTTTTTAATGGCCTGCTTTGAGTTTTTCGACGAGATATCGTCAATAAGTAATTCAGGGAATTCTATCGGTGTTCGCGCATAATAATAATGTGTTAATACTTCCGCCAATGTCCACTTTCCCGGTTCTAGTTGGTAATTCGCATATCGTTTATTTCGCAATTCATTCGGCGAAAGTCTCAGCATGTCGTCTAATGCCCGCATCAAAATTTGACGCTGGTCGTCAGTTTCCATTTGAGCCTCTGCTTCATCAAAAAAAGCAACGACAACATTTTCGTTATAGGCTGGGGAGATACCTTGGACGAGTGTAACTCTTTGATTTTCGCATCCATATATGAAAATACTGAAAACCAAAACGAATATTCGTAAAAAATTAAAACGTAATTTATGCTCGATTTTTATATGAGCCATTTTATGATTCCCTTGCTAGATAGGCTAGGCTGCTAAATATTGACGGTGTCTGAATATTACATCAAAGCCAATAGTATTCATTTTTATTGCCCCATTAATAACTAAATTGGTGTTTGGTGTGACTGTCCTGAATAGGACAGCTATGGCTCAGTATGATTCGAACTGAGGTCGTACATAACAAAATAGTAGTAGGCAGAATCATTAACCGTAGAGTGTTACGAGTGCATTACCCCGCGTCTGTTTGGCTAGCCTTTACCTTGTAAGCAATGCCATTGCCTACCGCCAATATGACAAGTGCTATTACAGCGATAATCACATAATTCACCCAGCCGCCATCATCGGCATAAAACCTGGCCGTAGCGATTAAAAGAAACGCTAAAGAAAATGTAATGATGAAATAACGTAAAACTGTAGCTATTTTTTGGGGTAATGGCTGATTCGATAAAATCATAAGTTAAATATCCTCATGTAAACACCATCAGACGTTCGATAAACCATGTATTTGTAATTCTTGTCTGTATACGTTGTTGATGCCGAATCCGACGCGATGATATTCCAGCTATCAATATCGACAAGGCTATCAATGGCTTTGGCTGTATAGCCTCCCGTCATTCCTTCTGGGTAATAACTGGTGGAGTAGATCAGCTGTTGGTGACATGCATTGCTGATGGGCTGAAAGGATAGGGTGCCGAGGATGTTTTTTGAAAACCCTTTCCCGACAGGTTTGGTCCACAGTCGATCGACCATTTGTGGGATGTTCACGATGCAAAACATTTGCAGCATGGCGATAACGACTAGCCACAACGCAACGCCGAGGGAGTATATGGAAATGGTGTTTTTGATTTTTATTAGGGTCATTTTGATGGTGGTGGCTGTGGCTTCTTTTCTGTGTTGTTTTAAGGTCGGGTGGGTTCTAGAGTGCTAGTGAATTTACTTAAGACTCGGAAAGCCTACAGTCTAAAAACGCAATGCTATATATAACTCCGGAGGCAATGCGAATACTGACGATCGCTTCTTCCTGGTTTGGCATTATTTGCGCTTCGATGATGGTGCTGGTGGTGCCAGGTAGATGCGAAACGTAGGTGTGATATTGTGGGTCGCGATCTACTGACTCGGTTAATTTAAACGGCTGGGTAAAAGGGATGAAGGGTTTGTTTCCTGTATATTTTCGATTGCCTTCAAATATAATTTTCCCTGTTTTTTGTCTTTGAAGGCTGTCAAAGTTTAATGTCAACCTATCCCCTTTTTCAATGGAAGGAGATAGGTATAGGTCATTACCTGCGAAAGAGGTAACGGCGCAGGCCCATGTATTTGTCTCCATTTTTGTATTTGCGCAGGCGCTTATCGATAGTAGGGGTAAGATTAAAGCGATGAGCTTGGCTGAAAGTTTCATATTGATTTGCATCTTAATTTGATTATAGATATTTATAACCAAGCGTGGTGGTGGAGTTTAGTGATGTTACAGTATTGGCCCAAGGGTCCATTATTGCGTTCGGACCTTTTAGATCGGAAGTATCTGTATGACCTTTTTGCCAGTCACTCCAAACTCGGTCGACTTCTGCGTGGTGCATAAAAAATATTGGATCGGATGGTGACGCCATAGTTTGCATTGCTCCACCAATTCTCACGTGTCCAGTGTTGTGGGGATTACTTTCAATTTCAGAGGTGAATTTAAGGTAAGTCTTGATGGCTTGAAGTTGCTTAATTCTGGTTTGAGATGAAATGGCAGTCGTTAAGTTGTTGCGGGTATTTTTTATAATTGAACCATTCACTTTAACTTCAGGTTTGAACGACGATAACCACGGAGGAACGCCGCCGTCGCTCCATTTTAGGTATGGAATAAATGCATCCTTCTCTTTAGTGCGAAGGGCTTTTTCAAAATGGAGTAAATAGGCTCTATGCCAAGGCAAGAATCTTTTGGTCCCTGTGATTCCAGTCATAGAGTGCATGTTATGTTTACGCATTCTGGTATGGATTTCTACTAGTTTTCCGTAGCTCCCATCTGTGATGAGAGCGGTTACACCGTTAATGTAGGCGTCTTGTTCTTTTTTAGAAATGGTAAATGCGTTTTTCCGTTCTATCATTATTTTTCCTTAATGAATTCTGAAAATATGGCCGATCACCTCCTTTTAGGAGGTTTCTGAAGAATAATAGAGTAACCTGGATTTTATCTTTAATCTACAGGGAAAATATCGTGCATTTAGTGAGAATGAAAACCTAAGGCTCCAACCCCGCATCTCTCAGCTTCTGAAGTAAACGCTCCTTCTCATTCCGTTCCTCGCGTTCTCTCAATATTGATTCTCTTTCTCTTTGCAATGCTGCGTCTTTCTCAGCCCTTTCACTCTCTTCCCTAGCCAAAGATTCCCCACGCTCAACATCCCGCTCAGAAATCATCAGCTTCATCGCTTCCTTCTGCTCATAAATAACCGTCAGAGGGATTTTTTGTGTTTTCAATATTTCTAAATCTAAAAGTTCACCAGGTTGCTCGTAATCGGCAGAAAAATTCTGTCCTGGAATGAAATTGTCTATCATCGTTAAACATTCGTTCCGTACCCATTTCTGAAATTCTGCTACACGTTGTATTAAGTGTTCTAATACTTCTGGGTCGACTTCGTAGTTGTCTTTGTAGCGTGCATCGACATAGGCATCGTTTAGAAATTGAAAACGATGTTCTTCGGTTTTCGTACCTATGGGAAAAATGGATTTTATGTTTTTGTTGATCGTTGCAACGCGTGCGCGCATATCAAACAATTTATGGCTGCGAGGTTTGTAGTGGGTGAAGACCAATAGATAGCTGTAAAACAAACGCTCGCTTAATTGGTGCAAGCAGTACATGGCCGAGGGTTTGTCGTCTACTTGGTAATGGACTTCTAGGCTTCTTTTGGATGCATCGGCACGTTGGAAAAAGCGGTTTAAATATTCAATGGCAAATTCGCGGCGTTTTTCGATGGGGAATTCACGTGGTTCAGGCAGTTCTTTATCGTCTCCGTATAAAACAATGCCTTCTCTTACGACGTCGAGGTAAAAGTATTCACTGTGTCGCAAGGCGTCTTCCACGCGGTAGATCGAATCGCGGATGAGGTGAATGCTGGAAGAAATACTGGGGTGGTCGGCAATGGCTTTGTCGAGTCGTCGCCACCACTTCTCTTTTTGCATGGTGTTCTTGCCGCGCACAATCACCAATATATCGACGTCGGAATTGTATTCAGAAATAAGGCCGGTTTCGGGGTCTACCCGGCGGTCGTTAATCGCATCTCCACGGGCATAACTGCCAAAAAGCCAGATCATGTCGACGTGGTTTTTAATGTTGACGAGGACGAGTTCTCGAATAATTTCGAGCTGAGCTTGAATGCCTTTAGGTACGCTGTCTAATGAGGTGACGTAGGGTGGCAGAGGCCTTGGTATTAACGACATAAGGAGTGGTTTTTGACCCTTGATTAGTGGTTTGGCGCAGGATGTTCAGATGTAGCTGTGCCGTGTGGGTGAGGATAAGAGGGGGGGCTGAAAATGTCTATGGCTAACTAGTGCCCATCCATAAATAGGTGTCTACTGCGATCAAATTTAAAACGCCATTTTCACACTACAAAATATAGTTGCTTGGAATAACCAAACGCCCATATCTTGTGATGCAAACCTGACATTTTAAATTCGCTCTCGCTACGCCCCTAATTTGTGGATGGGCACTAGCTAGAGTGTGAGTGATTAGAGGGCTGTCTGAGTTGGGGACGTGTCTGCTTCGTAGGGAGTACATTTCTGGAGCCGATTCAGTCGATGGGCATTGTAAAACCTTATGGATTGTGGCTGTTTTGTTCAATTTTAGGGCTAAGCTCTTTCCATGAGCCGATTAATTGGCGATAATCGGCTCATAATCTGAGCCGGTTAGGGCTCGTTAATCGGCTCACGCTATTTTGTTTCGAGGTTTCACCCCTTATGCCGCAGCGAACGTATATCTGGCAGGCCGACAATTGGCCCCGTTTCACCTATCAAGAGCAGGTGCTACAGCCCTTGCTGGATAAGGCTTTGCTGTTACAGACGCAGCTTGTGGGTTGTGGTGATGACTTGACCGAGGGGCTGGATCGTCAGGCGGAAATGGATGCCTTGATCCAAAGTGCTTTGCAAACCTCTTTGATTGAAGGCGAAGTGCTTAATGTCGGGTCGGTGAGGTCTTCTGTGGTGAAGAAGTTAGGCTTGGATCAGGCGGGAATGACCTATTCTCCGCAAGCCGCAACCAAGCAAACGGAAAGTTTAGTTGCGATGTTATGTGAGGCGACGAGCGATGTGGGTATCGATATTTCGATTGCTCAGTTGTGTCAGTGGCAGGCGGCATTATTTTTGGAGCCTTCGGTTCTTAAAACGACGATGGTAGGGGAATTACGAGGCAATGAACCGATGCAAGTGGTCTCGCAAAAGCGAGGGCGAGAAACCGTTCATTTTGAGGCGCCGCCGAGAGTAAAACTTGAAACCGAAATGTCCGATTTTTTGGATTGGTTCAATACTTCTGATGGTGGCAGTGCGGATGTTGGTCGCACGATAAGTAATAGCCTAAACATAAATCAAAATAGCCGTGCCCTTATTCGAGCGGGGTTGGCTCATCTGTGGTTTATAACATTGCATCCTTTTGATGATGGCAATGGGCGAGTGGCAAGGGCGCTTACGGATAGGGCTTTGGCTCAGGCGGAACAAACAAGTGTTCGTTTCTATTCGTTGAGTGCCGCAATCGAGGCGGATCGCTCTGGGTATTACGATATTTTGGAACAGACGCAAGCGGGGGAGACGCTGTTGCAACAGCAGGATGTTATGGATGTTACGGCTTGGCTGCATTGGTTTTTAGAGTCGTTAAGTCAGGCATTGGAAGACGGTTTACAGCGTGTTGAACGCGTAAAAAACAAAGCGCAATTTTGGCATTTGAACCGTCAAACGGTTTTGACGGAACGACATGTAAAGGTACTGAATCGTTTGCTCGACAGTACCGGTAAGGAATTCTGGCAGGGCATAGCGGCACGTCAGTATCAAGGAATTGCGGGTGTGAGTAAGGCAACGGCAACACGGGATTTGGCGGAGCTGGTGGAAAAGAAATGTTTGAAAAAACTTCCCGCCGAAGGGCGTAATACACGTTACGTTTTAAATTTTGAATTGGGGGTGACGGAATAGTCTGAGGTCCTCAGTTCAGTTTATTTATTGAATTTTAAACACTGTATAAGCAGCGTTGCGGCCTATTTACAGTAGACTTTTAAAGTATTCGTTTATTTACCCGCCAATAAACAAGTCAAAAATGAGACTTTGTTCAGGTTTTGCCTCGTCGCGTAAAATCTCCCTTATATATACAGTCTGTTATATGGCGCGCCTATATCTGTTTTTTAGATTATTTCGAGACTAAGGCTGGGTGTCGGAAGAATCAGCGGAAATTAGGGCCGCTTTAATTATCGTATTGTCTCAGTCGTGTCAATACTCCTTTGGTTCAGTTTTGATCTTTTGCGGGAGTGCTAATATTTTCATGCAGTAAAGGGAGTGTGCAATTCAGGGACGTCAAACATAGAGTTGATTGGGCAGCAGGCCTATCAGCCAATAATAAAAATAAATAATGTTTGGTCTTAGTCGACATCGCTGTAACTTGTTTTCTCTAGGCCGAGTTATCTTCGGAGTACGCATATGAATTGTTTTAAATCCCGCTTTGGTTTGCCCCTTGGCTTGATCGCAGCATCTTTTGTCGCCTCATTATTTTCGATGACGGCATTGGCGGCGGCAACGCTGACCGGTTCTGGTTCGGTCGAAAATTTCACCTTTGATTCCAGCAAAAATCGCACGTATAAAGTGTATGTCCCCCAATCGTATGATGGCAGCACGCCAGTGCCCATGATTATGGCTTTGCACGGTTGTGTGATGGATAACACTGATGCGTTAAATGCATGGAACTTAGACGCAGTTGCGGACCAAAATAATGTGATTTTAGTCTTCCCTTATGTGGGTACTTTTACGGGTTTGCGCAGCGAAGATTGTTGGGGTTATTGGTTTTCTAACGAAATTAAAGAAGGTGGCGGTGGTGAGGTCGATTATATTTATGATTTGGCTTTAGAAGTTGAGTCGCGTTATTTAATTGATGCCAATCGCCGTTATTTAACGGGTATTTCCAGTGGTGCCGCAATGATCGTTGCTGAGGCGATAGCCCACAATGAATATTGGACAGCAGCAGCTCCGGTTGCGGGTTTGGCTTATGGTGATTGGGCGTCCTCCGTTACGTCTAACCCAGAGCAGTTTAAGAGTGTTAGTCAGCACGCTAGTGCGATTAATGCGGAATTAAATTACGACCGCGCAGTTCCTATGTTAGTCGTGCAATCATCTAACGATACAACGGTTCAACCGCGTGCAATGGAGTTGATTCGCGATTCGCAGTTAACCGTATGGGGTAATGATTTAGGTGCGGATGGAACACAAAGTTGTACCAAAGGTGGTGTGAGTTGTACGTTAACGGATTACATGGGGCCGGACGGATTGTTGGTGAGAACCATGTTGTACGCTGGTGGTCCTGGTCGCAGCGCAACCTATGGCCAAGGGCATTATTGGACCGGCGGTGATAACGATATGGGTGTTTGGTCGAACGATTCCGATGGGCCGAACGCTTCTGAGCAAATGTGGGCGTTCTTTGAGGACGTGTCTGGCATTATTGTTGAGCCTGAATGTTCTATGGATACTACTGCTCCGAATTCTCCTACGGGTTTAAGTGTTGTGGACCCTCATGATAATTACGCTTTACTGTCTGTAAATGCAAACAGCGAAGATGATTTAGCGGGCTATAAAATTTACCGTGTGGGCGGGGCTGAATTAACCGGTTCACCGATTTCGTCAACATCGATCACTGTATCGGGCTTAGTGCCTAACAGTTCTTACAATGTGTATTCCACGGCAGTTGATCGCTGTGGGAATGAGTCGGGTGCTTCGTCTTCTGTGAGCTTTACTACAACTGCGCCTGAGTGTGTCGAGATTGTTGTGTATGCGACGGCGACAGAGCATTACAACGCGGGTCGACTCACTGTTAATGAGTACATTACGATGGGACAAAAGTACGGTTACATTTCTGACTTCCCTTTGTGGCAGAGACCAGACGGTTCTTGGACCGACGAGGAAGTGTGTGGCGGGACAAAGTATCCCACCCCAACGCCAACGGGTACTGGTGAGCCAACGCCAACTCCTGTTCCTGGTGGATGGTCTACGGACTCTGGTTTAGCCGGTATGAGCGTTCACACTTATGTTCCCAACTCGACCACAGCAAATGGTAAGCGCGCACTGATGATTACTTTGCACGGTTGTGACTTTACGGCCAATACCAACGATATTGTGAAAAACTATTGGGGTTGGGAAGACGAGTCGGATCAATACGGTATGGTTGTCGCGGCACCTTATGCGCCTGGTGGCGGTGTTCAAGGATTGCATTGTTGGGACTATTACGGCACCAACCACAGCGCCAGTAACTTAAGTCGCCACGATGATAATTTGGCAGATTTAGCCAACGAGATGATGGCGAATACCAGCCTGAATATCGATCCTTCTCAAGTGTACATCTCGGGTTTATCTTCCGGTGGTGGTGAGACTTTTGTTATGGGTTGTTTACGTCCTGATATCTTTGCGGGTATTGGTATTAACGCTGGCCCGGCTTTGGGTACGTCGTCTAATCAAATCAGTTCTCCACCATTTGGTACAACGGCGAGTTCTGTTGCTAGCATCTGTACGGGTTTCTCGAATACTGACAGTGATTTTAATACGCAATTAACGTCGGTTGTTCACGGTAATTCAGACTCTACTGTGGGGACGGCATACGCGGATATTGACGCGGGTGCGATGGCGATTGTTTATGGTGCGGATAAAGATAACGGCACCAATTCAATTAGCGGCGGTGGTACTGAAGAGACGTGGAGTGATAATGCAGGAACACGAGTTTCCAAAATTATGGTGAATGGTTTGGGTCATGCATGGCCTGCTGGGAATGATAAAAGTGGTGGTGGTTATACCGATCACAACACGATTGATTACCCGGCATTTTTGAGTAAGTTCTTATTCGACAATAACCGTCGTGTGGTGGTCTCTACTCCAACACCGACGCCAACCATTACTCCAATTATAACGCCATGGCCAGGCTCGCCAACACCAACGCCTGTGGTAACACCAACACCTACGCCAACTCCGGTAATTACACCAACACCAACTCCCGTGCCCGACACGTGTGATGATGTTACGGCTTACAACTATTATCACAAGACGGCAGGACGCGCGACTAGTTCGGGCAGCTATTGGTCTCCCGGTTATGTGGCGAACGGCAGTGGTGATGCTATGGCAGGTTCTACCTGGGGCAATACGACGCTGAAATCGTCAGATGGCAGTTATTGGTCGGTAGGTTCTTGTCCATAACGTTGATTTGTGAAAATTGGCTGGTCAATACAAAATTGGCCGGTTAATCACAGTCTCCACCATTTGCCTAAACTCTATTAGTTAATTCTTGTCAGTTAATGACTGAGGTGAATGTGCAAAGCCCCGCTTTTTAGTGGGGCTTTTTTTTGCTTGTTGAAAAGGGCGTCGACAGGAGCGTTTGTCTGTCAGTTTGCGCGTTGACTGATAAATAAATGTTACGGCTCTATTTTCTTTTTTGTTAAATGATCCCGAAATAAAAGCAAATATGGGATGTAGTTCAGTCTTTATTGTCGCTTTTATTCTTTTCTGTGTTTCCCTTTAATAATTTTTGGCGCGTTAATTTCTTTTTTTAGACCGATTCGAGACAAGGGGGAACCTTGGAACGATGCATTGAAATTAAAAGACGTTTACATATCGTAGAAGGTCTAAAGGGTCAATACCATAGTGGCCCTGTGCGGCGCCGCTCCCCGCTGCTAGACTTTTCGCGAAAAAGGGAGATAGATTCAAGGATGTTAAATAACCATTTGGTCGAAAATTTAATTCGTCTACTGATAATAAAAATAAATAAAGTTTGGTCTTTTGTGGTCCATTAATCGTTTTGATCGGATTATTTAAGGCTGATGTATCTTACGGAACATGTATATGAACGTCATTAGATCTCGCTGTGGTTTACCTTTCGGTTTTCCCATAGGTTTGAATGGAGTTTCTTTTATAGTTGCTTTATTCACTACTTGTTTTGCCGTATTTTTCGCGACTATGGTGTCGGCTGAAGCGACGTTAACGGGGTCGGGTCATGTGGAAAATTACACCTTTGATAGCAATAAAAACCGTAGCTATAAGGTCTATGTTCCCGCTACTTACGACGGTTCTTTCCCTGTGCCTATGATTATGGCTTTACATGGCTGTGATATGAATAACACGGACGCGTTAAATGCCTGGAATCTCGACATGATTGCCGATCAGAATAATGTGATTTTGGTATTTCCTTATGTGGGTTCTTTTTCTGAGATGCGCGGGTCGGATTGTTGGGGGTATTGGTTTGATCATCATATTCAAGAAGGCGGTGGCGGGAATCAAGGCGGTGAGGTTGATTATCTTTACGCGTTAGCGTTACAGGTTGAATCACACTACCTGATAGACCCTCAAAGCCGGTTTTTAACGGGTTTTGCTAGCGGTGCCGCGATGGTGGTTGCCGAGGCGGTTGCCCACAATGAATATTGGACGGCAGCGGCGCCGGTAGCGGGTTTGGCTTATGGCGATGGTTCGGCTTCAGTGACGAGTGAGATATTTGAAAGTGTGAATTTCCACGTGGTGGCAATTAACGCGGAATTAGATTATGACCGGGCGGTACCGATGTTGGTGGTGCAGTCTTCTAACGATACGGTGATTCTGCCCCACGCAATGGAATTGATTCGCGACTCTCAATTAAATGTATGGGGAGGGGATGTTAATGTCGATGAAACGCGAAGTTGCAGCAAAGGTGGCGTGGACTGCACATTAAATAGTTATCACGGTGTGGGCGGTTTGCTGGTTCGAACCATGGTGTATGACGGCGGTGCAGGCCGAACAGAAAATTTAGGTCAGGGTCACTATTGGACGGGCGGTGATGATGATTTGGCTGTGTGGTCGGATGACGTAAATGGGCCGAATGCGTCGCAGATCATGTGGGAGTTTTTTGAAGAGATAGCGGGGGTGATTGTAGAGACGAAATGTTTCAGTGATTTTATCGCACCAGCACCACCGACGGGTTTGGCTGTGGGTTCACCTTCTTTTACCGAAGTGTCGGTGATGTTGAATACGAACACTGAAGACGATTTGGCGGGCTATAACATTTATTGGGATGATGGCGATGTGCGACGAATCAGCTTTTTCGATTCGACGACGATCGTATTAACCGATTTAACGGAAGGGACGTCATACAGTATTTTTGCAACGGCGCAGGACGTGTGCGGCAACCAGTCTGATCCATCGCTATCGGTAAATTTTGATACGCCGATAAACTCTTGCCTTGCCCTTGAAGTGAACGCTTTGGCTTCGGAGCATTTTGATGAGGGCCGTCTTGATGTGGCGGGCTTAATCGCGATGGGCGTTCGCTATGGCTACACTGTGTCCTTTTCTTTGTGGCCGACGGCAAGTGGTGGCTGGGATGATGTGAATACGTGTGATGGACCGGTTTTAAGTTGCGAAGAGGTGAGTGATTACAATTATTACCACAAGACTGCAGGGCGAGCGACAAGCTCGGGTGATTACTGGCCGCCGGATTATAGGGCCAATGGCAGCGGTGATGCGATGCCGGGTTCAACCTGGGGTAATACGATTTTACACAGCGACAATAGCAACGATTGGGGAGTGGGCAGTTGTCCATAAAGTGGTTTCATTCGTCTTAAATAATAAGCTCACGAGCAGGTTAGAATAATTAGTTGAGCACATGAGGAAAAATTAAGCCCCGCTTTTTAGCGGGGCTTTTTTTGTTTGGTGTGGTGTGCTTTGAGTTGTATTGCTGTGGGCTGCAGTTGGTTCGGGTTTGGTGGGGGTGGTTGGTAGCATTGGTTCGGCGCGAATTAACTCTAAGTGCGACGATCGTAAAAGCTAAACGCATTCCTATATTCAATCTCCGAAAAAATAATCCCGCTAAATCAAAAAAATATCCAGCATTCAGAATGTTTGTTTTTGGCGCACAGGTGTAGTTGCTGTTTTGGCGGAAGGCGCCTTAGGTTTTTCTGCCTTACGGATTTATTACTTCGTGGAATAACTAAGTTGTAGTTTTATTTGTAAAAGTTTGGTGACGCTGAAGTTTGCAGTTGCACGGTTTAAACAGTCGGAATTAATTATTTTAAATAAAAGGTTTCGTGGGTAAATGCCGGATGTGTCGTAAATATCATTTTTACCATGAACTGATCGTAAGCATATCCATTGGGTTTTTGTGATCTACTCTCGCCTTATGGCGCCGCCCTTAGATGAAGTTTAAATAGCTTGGGTGCGTTAGATATCTAAACGCTGTTAAAACACCGTCTTATTAACACATTAACGAAGTTTTTTAAATTGTGCCTTAGTCTAGTTCTTGTCTGTTGATACGGTCTCTAAACTCTCGCCGCGTTCATGGAGGAGCAATCTCATGAGCCATCTAAAAGACTCACGAGGTGAAGTAGGTTTGGATGATGTGCCAATTCAAATAACAATAACGAATGTTTAACCTACGGAGCATTGCAGTTAGGTGTTTTTGCTAGGTTAGGCTTTGGAGCAATTAGACCTATGAAAACAATCAGTAAGAAATTCATGTCGACCATTCGTGTCGTTTTTATTTCATTTCTCAGTATTTTATCTGCGGGGTACGCCAGCGCGCAGACGATGACCGGTACTGGCGCGATTTCCAGTTTTACGTATAGCGGTAATCGTTCGCGGCAATACAAGGTGTATGTGCCTCAGTCCTACGATGGCAGTTCTGCTGTTCCGATGATTTTTGCGTTGCACGGCTGTCAGATGGATCACGACGATGCGATTCGATTATGGAATTTAGATTTAATCGCCGACCAGCATAACGTCATTGTGGTTTTTCCTTTTGTGACAGGTTTTTCGGAGTTGCGTAATACCAACTGCTGGGGCTATTGGTTTTCTCAGCATGTTAGCGAAGGCGGTGGCGGTGAGGTTGATGATCTTTATGGCATGGCGCAAGAAGTTGAAGGCCGCTATAGCATCGACCCCGGTAAGCGTTTTATTACCGGTCTTTCGAGTGGTGGTGGAATGGTGGTTGCCGAGGCCATTGCGCACAATGAATATTGGACTGCTGCAGCACCGGTTGCCGGTTTAGCTTACGGTGATTGGGCGTCTTCAGTTACGTCTAATCCCGAGCAATTTAAAAGTTTAAGTCAGCACGTCAGCGCCATTAATGCGGAGCTTAATTTTAATCGTGCGGTGCCGATGATGGTGATTCAGTCTTCTGAAGATACAACCGTTCAGCCGCGCGCCATGGAATTAATTCGTGATTCACAGCTTACCGTATGGGGTGCTGATTTAAATGCCGATGGAAC
This sequence comes from Agarilytica sp., assembly GCA_033852175.1. Classification (GTDB taxonomy): domain Bacteria; phylum Pseudomonadota; class Gammaproteobacteria; order Pseudomonadales; family Cellvibrionaceae; genus Agarilytica. The sequence continues at coordinate 6,267 of JAWSUY010000017.1, read as the reverse complement.
AGAGAGTTGTAATGCGGGCAGCGTGAGTTGCACATTGACGACATACAACGATGCGCAAGGCAGTCCTTTAGTTAAAACCCTTTATTACAGCGGCGTTTTCAATAAGCAGGCGCAATACGGTAAGGGCCATTATTGGCCGGGTACCGATGTTGAGGTGGACACGTGGACCAATGTGGGTCCCGTTGCCGCTGAATATATGTGGGCGTTTTTTGACGAGATGAGTGGCGGAACTGGCGGCGGTGCGGTTTGTACGAATGCCGGTGATACCACACCTCCTGCCGTACCGACTGGTTTCGCGGTGTCGAGTGTCGGTTCGAGTTCGGTTCAGTTGGTGTTAAATGCCAACGGCGAATCCGATTTACACGGTTATAAAATATATAACAGCAACGGCTCTGCTTTAACGTCGTCGCCTGTTGCGTCTACAAGTATTACGGTTTCGGGTTTGGCATCGTCGACGCAATACACGGTTACGGCGGTTGCGGTTGATAATTGTGGTAATGAATCCGGCGTGTCGTCTTCGGTTACATTTACAACGGATACCTGCACCACGACTACGCCTTCGACAGGTGTAACGGATACGGTTGTTAATCACTACGTTGCTAATCGCATCGACTTGAATACGTATTTGTCGATGGGCGGTTCTATTGGCTACAACACCTCTGTCACTTTGTATCAGTCGGGTGGTTCTTGGTCGACGACTGACCCCGGTGGTAGCACAGGGAGTTGTGGTGGTGGTAATACTGGCGGCGGCAATAACGGTGGTAATAATAACGGCAGCAATGGCGGTAATACGGGAACTGGTTCGTGGTCGACAAGTTCCAGTCTCGCGGGAATGGAAGTTCATACCTATTTGCCCAGTACGGTTACGTCAAACGGTAAGCGCGCGTTAATGATTACCCTTCACGGCTGTTCGCAATCGAATGAAGATGTGCGCGATGGCTGGGAATGGGAAGATCCTGCTATTGCTTACGGTATGGTTGTCGCTGCGCCGATGGCACCAAACGGTGGTGTGTTAATTGGCTGTTGGGATTATTACGATTCTAATCACAGTGGTTCTAGTCCTGGTCGTCATGACGATAACTTGGTGAGTTTGGCGAATGGTTTAGTCGCCAATACCAGTCTTAATCTCGACCCAGATCAGGTTTATGTCTCGGGTTTGTCCTCCGGTGGTGGCGAAACAATGGTGATGGGCTGTGTTGCACCGCAAATATTTGCGGGTATTGGTATTAATGCTGGCCCAGCAGTGGGTACTTCATCGGGTCAAATTGGTTCGGTTCCGTTTAGTGTGTCGGCCAGTTCTGTTGCGAATACCTGTCGTAATTTTTCGGTTAACGACAGTGAATTTAATACACAAGTTACCTCTGTTGTTCACGGTAATTCAGACTCGACGGTGAGTGCGGGTTATGCCGAAGTTGATGCTGCAGCCATGGCAAATGTTTATGGGGCCAGTAAAGACAGCGGTACTAATAGTATTAGCGGCGGCGGAACGGAAACCACATGGAGCGATGGTAGCGGTGTTCGTGTTTCTAAAATCATGGTGAGTGGTTTAAGTCATGCTTGGCCTGCGGGCAGTGGTTCGGGTGGCGGGACTTACACTAACCACTCCACAGTTGATTATCCTGAATTTTTAACGGAGTTCTTGTTCGACAATAACCGTCGTGCGGATTTTGGTGGCGGCGTAACGCCAACATCTACACCTGTGCCAACGGCAACGCCAGTGCCTGGAGGTTCAACGCCTACCCCCACGCCCACGGCTTCTCCCGGATGTGATGATGTTACGGCCTACAATTATTACCACAAGACCGGTGGTCGAGCGACGAGTTCAGGCAGTGCAATGTCGCCTAACTATGTCGCAAATGGCAGTGGTGATGCGATGGCTGGGTCTACCTGGGGAAATACAACGCTGTATTCCTATAATGGTTCGTATTGGTCTGTGGGTTCTTGTCCATAGTTTGCTGTTCGTCACAGGTTCGCGTGTTATTTAGCGTTGGTTGTAGCACTACATAGTTAACGTGTTATGAGTATGCTTGGTCGAGCTTGTTGTGACGGAACGACTAATTCTGTGCAATGAATTTTTGTTGTATGGTGTTCAAGCCTCACCTTTTTAGGTGGGGCTTTTTTATGGTGTATGTTTGTGGTATTTTTAACATGACAAGTAGTTCATAAATTGCTTTTAATGCTTATTTTTACAGTTGAATAACTCATATCTGCAATGTTTTGATCTAAGAAATTTCCATAATCTTACGGTGAAAAAAGGTGATGCCGCACTGCAAAATCGGATCTGGCGCGGGACTCATTGTTGGGAAAACACGACTGTCGATTCGATCGTTTTCAAATGTGACGATCATCACTCTTGAATCTTCGTTTTTAGACAATGTTCTAATAGATACGCTTGCGGTTCATTCCGAAAGGTGAACTTCCTACGGTTACTTAGTGTAGGTTTCTGTCGTTGTCAATAATACCTTCGTCCAGTATATCCTGTGTATAGCCCTTACTACACTCGCGAAGCGTTCATGGAGGAACAGTCTCATGAGCATTACAAAATAAAAAATAATTTGAAAATGAGCTTGATGCGATTTAAATTTTTTCGTGTCGCTCATATTTCTATTCCGCAGAAGTGAAAGTTCGAATAACTGCGACAAGCAATGCGAAAAATAAATAGTAAGAAATAAAAAACAAAAAGAGACGAAAGAGATTAAGGGATATGTTCAAACCTAATAACAATAATTAAAGGTTTAACCGGCTGAAGCAGGCGCAAGCGTGTTTTCGATAGGTTAAGCTTCGGAGCAAGTACCTATGAAAGCAATTCGCATGACGTTAACGCCGTTCCTCGGCGTCGTCTTAACATCTTTAATCAGTATGTTCTCTGTGGGGTACGCCAGCGCCCAGACGATGACCGGTTCTGGCGATATATCCAGCTTTACCTACAGCGGTAATCGATCACGTCAATATAAAGTCTATATCCCGCAGTCCTATACCGGTAATACAGCCGTTCCCATGATTTTTGCTCTTCACGGTTGCCAAATGGATCACGACGATGCGATTCGTTTGTGGAACTTGGATCTGATTGCAGACCAGCACAATGTGATTGTGGTCTTCCCGTTTGTCACGGGTTTTGCTGAACTGCGTAACACCAACTGTTGGGGCTACTGGTTCTCTCAACATGTTAGCGAAGGTGGCGGTGGTGAGGTTGATGACCTTTATGGTATGGCCCAAGAGGTTGAAAATCGCTACAACATCGACCCTGGTAAACGCTTTATTACCGGGCTTTCGAGTGGTGGCGGAATGGTGGTTGCTGAAGCGATTGCCCATAATGAATATTGGACAGCAGCAGCACCTGTCGCCGGTTTAGCTTACGGTGATTGGGCGTCTTCTGTTACGTCAAACCCCGAGCAATTTAAAAGCTTAAGCCAGCACGTGAGTGCAATTAATTCAGAGCTAAACTTTAACCGCGCAGTGCCGATGATGGTGATCCAGTCTTCTGGAGACACGACAGTTCAGCCGCGCGCGATGGAATTAATTCGTGATTCACAGTTAACCGTTTGGGGCGCCGACTTAAATGCGGATGCCAGCGAAAGTTGTACGACTGGCAGTGTGAGTTGCACCTTAACTACCTATAACGATGCCAATGGTGATCCGCTGGTTAAAACGCTTTATTACGCTGGCGTTTACAACAAACAAGCCACATACGGAAAAGGCCATTATTGGCCGGGTACAGATGTAGAAGTGGATACGTGGACTAACCTCGGCCCAAGTGCTGCGGAATACATGTGGGACTTCTTCGACCAAGTGAGTGGCGGAACGGGCAGTGCACCAGTTTGTTCTAACAGTGGTGATACCACGCCTCCTGCTGTGCCTACGGGTCTTTCGGTTGTGAGTGTGGGTTCGAGTTCTGTTCAATTAATATTGAATGCCAATGGCGAATCTGATCTTCACGGTTATAAAATATATAGCAGTAACGGTTCGGCCTTAACGTCCTCACCGGTTACTTCTACTAGCATCACAGTTTCGGGCTTGAGTGGTGACACTGAGTACACGATCCATGCGGTTGCTGTTGATAATTGCGGTAATGAATCTGCGGTATCAAGTACCGTTAATTTCACCACAGATAACTGCACCACGGTGCCTTCAACTGGCGGCGTTACGGATACGGTTGTTAACCATTATGTGGCCGGTCGTATCGACTTAAATGCCTATTTGTCTATGGGTGCTTCTCTGGGTTACAACACTTCGGTTACCTTGTATCAATCTGGTGGTTCTTGGTCGACTTCAAACCCTGGTGGCAGCACTGGCTCAAGTTGTACTGGCGGAAACACCGGTGGTAACACGGGCGGAAATACTGGTGGTAACAACGGCGGCAATACGGGAACAGGCAGTTGGTCTACTAGCTCTAGCTTAGCCGGTATGGAAGTGCATACCTATACACCAAGTGGCGTAACTTCAAACGGTAAACGCGCATTGATGATTACTCTTCACGGTTGTTCGCAATCGAATGAATATGTGCGCGACGGTTGGGAGTGGGAAGATCCTGCTAATGCTTACGGTATGGTTGTTGCGGCTCCTATGGCGCCAAACGGTGGCGTACTCATCGGGTGTTGGGATTACTACGGAACAGGCCACAGTGGCAGTAACCCTTCTAAGCACGACGACAATTTGATTAGCTTGGCGAACAGCTTAATTGCGAATACCAGCCTCAACATTGATGCGGACCAAGTGTATGTTTCGGGTCTATCTTCAGGTGGTGGAGAGACTTTTGTGATGGGCTGTGTGGCTCCGCAAATCTTTGCCGGTATTGGTATTAACGCTGGCCCTGCGATCGGTACTTCTTCGGGTCAAATTGGTTCGGTTCCATTTGGAACAAGTGCAAGTTCGGTTGCAAGTACCTGTCGTAACTTTTCTGCCAACGACAACGAGTTTGATACTCAAATCACGTCGGTTGTTCACGGAAATTCTGACAGTACTGTTAGTACGGGTTACGCCGAAGTGGATGCCGCAGCGATGGCGAATGTTTATGGCGCAAGTAAAGACAGCGGTACTAACAGTATCAGTGGTGGCGGAACAGAAACCACATGGAGCGATGGCAGTGGTGTTCGAGTTTCTAAAATTATGGTGAGCGGCCTTTCCCATGCATGGCCTGCAGGCAGTGGTTCGGGTGGTGGGTCTTATACAAACCATTCGACCATTGATTACCCTGAGTTTTTGACCGAGTTCCTATTCGACAATAACCGTCGAGCAGACTTTGGTGGATCGGCCACTCCCACGCCGACTCCAACGCCTACCCCAGTAATAACCCCGGTAATAACACCAGCGCCAGGCTCACCGACACCAACGCCTGTGATAACTCCAGTGCCGGGCACCCCAACGCCTACGGCGACTCCATACCCCACGCCATATCCGCCAGTTCCCACGCCGTTGCCAGACTGTGATGACGTTACAACGTACAATTATTATCACAAGACAGCAGGGCGCGCGACGAGCTCGGGTAGCTATTGGAAGCCTAATTACGTGGCCAATGGAAGTGGTAATGCAATGCCGGGTTCAACCTGGGGCAATAACACCTTACACAGTTACAACGGCAGTTATTGGTACGTGGGCAGCTGTCCCTAAGATGAAGTGATTTGTCTTAAATATTAAGCGAACCAAATAAGCTCACGAGCCAGTTATAATAATTAGTTGAGCGTTTGAGGAAAAACTAAGCCCTGCTTTTTAAGTGGGGCTTTTTTTGTTTTGAGTTTAGTGGGTGATGAGATGGACGCTCCCTAGTGCTACCGGCGTCAGAATGCGCCAAACTGACCGTGCATTAAAACACATTTCAGTTCAATTTAAGGAGCGCCCACCATGACTAAGCATAATTTAATTTCAATTGATTTAGCAAAGAATGTTTTTCAAGTTTGCGGCACAACACGACACCAAAAGATTACTTTCAATAAACAACAAAAACGGAAAGAGCTGGCAGAGTTTATGGTTAACCAGCCGCCAACTGAAGTCGCTATGGAAGCGTGTTACTCCAGCCATTATTGGGCTCGCCTCTTCGAATCTATGGGTCATACAGTGAAGTTGCTTCCAGCCCAACACGTAAAACCATTTGTTCGCGGCAACAAGAGCGACAGAAATGATGCTGTTGCTATCTCCGAAGCGGCTCGCAGGCCTAACATCATCGCAGTTCCCGTTAAGACAATCGAACAGCAAGATATACAATGCCTACATCGTATTAGGGAAAGGCATGTGGCCCACCGTACAGGCCTGATCAATCAAACTCGAGGCTTG
>JAWSUY010000075.1:0-12669 GCA_033852175.1 Agarilytica sp. | reverse complement strand
AGCAATTAATACACGGCGCACGTGCCGCAACCTCCCGCTGCAAGAATAATGACGACAGACTTAGTCGATGGGCAAATCAATTGATTGTTCGAAGAGGTATCCAAAAAGCCTGCGTTGCTATGGCAGCTCGTATGGCAAGGATCGCGTGGATATTATTACAACGGCGTGAACCCTATAAAGCCATGCCTTAGGCACGACTTTACCACTCTACATTAAGATAACCATTAACATGATGAACACAGCGGTTAATCCGCCCTGGCAAGAGCCTGTACAAGACACAGCTTTTAAAGCTGGGTGGGTGTTTTAGGTGGCCAGGTGCGTATTTCATTAGGGCGCGAAGGTGGCGAACCACCTTCCTTGCAGACGCCGGATATATGTCTTCGTTACCGCCCCCTTAAAATCAAAAAGATGGTTGATCAAAAGACTAGAATGTATTGAAGTAAATTAATAAACCTTCCTGTTTTTAGGTTTTTGGATTGCTTTACTTGACGAAACGGGATCGTCCATATATGTCTTGTTTATTTTCATCATATTTATTTTCAAAATTTCTGCCTAGATTTCACACTCAGAAAGACGCTCCGCGGATCACCTTCTTCGATATAGCGCCGTCCTTCCCAGCTGCTTCTCGCATACCGCTTATCAAACACATTGAGCACAGACAACGACAGAGTTAAATTAGAAAACCCTTTATATTCAACAAATGTGTCGACCTTAATATACGCGGGCAATTCATAACGATTTGCATCGTCAACATAACGATCCCCCACATATTTCACACCAAAACCAATACCAAAATCTTTAAATATTCCACGTGTTATTTCATAGTTCATCCAGAAATTTGCGAGGTACTTAGCAGTGCCGCGCAGGCGGCTATGGCCACTGTCTGGCGAACCGAAAAATGAATAGCCAATATCTGCCCCGCCAGAGCCTACTACACTGAAATTGTTTTTATTGTAATTCAGGTTCGTGATGAGAGTAATATTGTCATTTAAGGAACCGCTAAGACTTAGGTCGACACCCTTTGAGCTCTGTTCATCCGCAGGGATATATTCAAAGGTCTGCGATCCACCACTGGGCAGAAAAATATTCGAGGTAGTCAAGGAATAAAATGTCAAACTATTGGACAAGGAGTCATCCAACCAGGTCTTTTTAAAAGCTAACTCAAACTGACGTGTTTTAATTGGAGGATTAGAATCCACTTGATCGTCAACACCGGAGTTAATAGCATCGTAGATCAGCATCGCTTGATTGGTGAAAGACTCTGAATAGCTCAGGTGACTTGAGAACGAATCATTCAAGGATAGATTGACCCCCAGCTGCGGAGTGAACTCTGAGTAACGCCTGAGAAGGCGCTGCCTTGTATGGCCGCTAGAAGAAACTGAACCCGAGCCTGCCTCAGTCGCGTCCTCCAATTGAATTTCAGTCTTAACTATAGTCTCCGTGCCCATATCTTCATAACGAATATCCGCATGAATAGAAAAATTATCCGTGACGTAAAAACGTTGGGTGATATTAGCTGCCCAGACATCCGTTTTTTGCAGAGAAACCTTCATTCGCTCCGGAGCTTCAGGTCTTTCTAGGTGATAATAATCCCTTTGATAAAGGTTGAATACGGGGCTACCGTTTTGATTCTCTAACATTCTAAGCATATAGCTCGGCATGCGCTTCTCATAATACTGATAATCCACACCAAATCTGAACAGGGTAGCATAACCGAAAAAAGGTATTTCTTTTTCGACTGCAGCATCAAATCCGTGGCTCCTGGCGCTAACATCTTTAACGTAAACATGACTTAACACCGCCTGACCCTGGCCATCAATGGGAGTCAGTAAAGCCTGGGACATATCAGCGGAACCATTACTGTAATTGATGCCTGAACTCAAGCGCCAGCCCTGCCAATCCCTGTCGGACAGATCTGCGGTTAAGCTTGAGACAGTAATCCGACTCTCAGCCCAAGGAACCCCGAGGGTTTGCTCTCGCGGCAATGGATCAGCCAAGACAGATTCGTGAAAGGTATAAACAGACGGATAGCGACGTTCGTTTTGATAGTTTGCCGTGATTAATAATTGCACGTTCTCGGAAAAATCAAAATCGACACTAGGAGACAGGACCTGCATTTCACCAAAGGCGAAATCCCTAAAATAGTTTTGCTTTTCGGCAGCCGCAATGACACGCATTGACCACTTGTCGCTTTGTTTTGAGGCTAGATTAAGGTCAATATCGCCACGGAAATACTCTTCGCTTCCAGCTTTAATAGAAAGCTCATATTGAGAACGCCTCATTGGCTTCTTAGTGACTAAGTTCAACATACCACCGGGCTGAAAATAATTCGCCTTAGGCCCCTGAACCACATCAACTCGACTCAACAATACCGGATTAATCTGAATTATTGTGCGTCGATAAAACTTGCCATCGACCCCAAACAGTGCCGGCATTCCACGTGAGTAGTATTGAGGATAGAGCCCCGCCCAAAGCTCAAAATAATCAACACCACTGACATAGGAAAGAATATCGTCAACCGTGCGTACTTGAACTTTATCCATATACTTTTTAGGTATCGATTGAATCGACAAAGGCATTTGATAGAGAGGAAAGTATTCCTGACCGTCCTCGTTCTGAGTAATCTGCGCGGTGGTATCACGTAAATAGCCAATGACGGTGAGTTTAGGCAATACAGTGGATTTATTCTCGTCGCGCTGAATACGAATCTGCTTGCCGACTAGCTTGTAAACAAAGTTGCTGCTCGTAAGAAGAATATCCAACGCTTCTACAATGCTATAGTTTCCATTCTCACCCTTAAAATAATTACGCGGAATGGCCCCTTCGCCAAATAAGATATCGTGACCGGTTTGCGATGCCAATTCAATCAGCGCATCGTGACGAGACATTGGAAATATATCGATCGTAAAGATTTCGAGGGCCAATACCGGCCTGCTCATTAATCCTAAAACGCAACTAATACTCAAAGCCAAAATAAAAGCGGTTTTTGTAGATCCGTTGGTTAAACACATGCCAAGCTAAGTTCAATTTTAGGGCTCAGGATAATAGCAGATATCCAGAATTTACGCGCTGAATTTAGTAGAAAGTCATGGTAGAGCGGCCAGTTACCTGAACCGTCCTCACACAGATCCGAACGTGTGGAATTACCGTATCCAACTCTTCAGCAATATCATTGTTTGTGTAAATCACAAGCCCTAGACACCGGCCAACTACGATTTTACGCTTAGTCACTCCCAGCGGGTGTATATACAAATATTTTACCATGTCCTCAGAACTGCGCCAGAAAGACAGAACAACCATGACCCAGCCGACCGTATCAGATTTTATTTTTTAGAGTGGGCATCTTGTTTATTTTCCTTGTTTATTTTCCTTGTTTATTTTCCTTGTTTGTTTTCTACCTGAAGAACTTTTTAACGCGAAATAAAATATAAATATTAGATTTGAAACAACCAAATTTATTGCACTACTAACCAATATCGCGATCTCATCAGAAATATTACCAGTACAATTTGAAAAACAACTCGGAAACTGAACGCTAATTGCAATCGATATCAGACACATTCCAAGGGAAAAGAATAAAACGAGCCCCTTAGAAAACTGCGAAACATTGAACATCACTATCATTGTCGAAATAGCCAACAAGACTAATGAAGGGATAAAGAAATAGTTCGCCAATTCGGAAATTTCAGACTCGATCATTACTTACCTATATTTAATAATATCTAATTTTAACATGCCTGCCCTATTAGCCCCTTGCGATTCTATGCCTATCAGTATTTTAGAGTGGATGTCTTGTTTGTTTTTCGGCCTTTTCTTTTGAGGGGATAAATATCGAGAACATTTTTGATTCCTAAAGATAACGTAAAGCTAACTAGCGCCGTTTTTTGCGTCTGGCTTGGCGTTTTGTTATGAGAGTCTGTGCCTATCAGTATTTTTTAGAGTGGGTGTCTTGTTTATTTCTGTTTATCTTGATGAGCTATAATAAACTTCCAAACTGCTAAATCCCTAAGCTTATCGATATTCTCACAACCCAATTCGACAGCACGGTCTCGGAAATAAACAATTTTTTGAAATTCATCTTTATACACTTGACTTTCACTCATTTAAAACTACTCCTAAATCTCGATTTATATGTTAATTGCCAAATATGTCTACTTTAAACCATGCGTTACGGTTCTCGGACACCCACCTTAAACCAGCCTTAAATATCACCAAAATCACCAACGCGACGCCGTACTCCACTTTAAAAGTGGGCGTCTTGTTTATTTAGTCTCAGGGGTCCATGTCGTCACCACTTACCGCATTAAAGTCATTAACGCAGGGGGCTCCAAAAATTGCACTACCGGAGGTTTCCGATTGCTCATACAAGCCATTGGCATTCTGACTTAGGCCGTCTGGATCTGAAAAGCTCACTAAAGCAAGCTGGCCGATAACGGTGTCGAGGTCATTGGTAAATGAGACGATGATTTTGCCACAGTTTTCGACAATAATATGACGCACACTTGCATCGAGGTATCCATTTTGATCAAGATAAATAGCGACAGGGTCGGGTGAAGTGGAGCCCGCATAATCAATAATAAAGTTAGAGCTCCCAGGCCGATCATGATCAATATCGAACGAACCGCCTGCGAGGACGTTTTGAGGACCCGCCGCGCTATTGGGCAGTCCGTTTTCGTCCAGGGGGACCCAATTTGAAATCAATATGCGGTCTGAAAGTTCGGTATTTAGTGAGCCACCCTCATCAAAATAGATATCGTAAACCGCCTGGGTAGCCACGGTATTTTTCGGTGGAGCGAGACTTGTGTCGGGATCTCCCACATCTTCATCATCTATCTGGACAATAATTTGCCAGTGATTCGCAGAGAGTTCCTCACTCGCCCGCTTAACAAAATACACGCTTAATGTATGAGATATTCCCAAGCTATCATATATTGTCAAGGTCCTAACGCTATTGTATGAACCGCGATCCAACGCATCAAATTCAGTAACGGGGTAATCGTAATTCACTAGGTTGAAGCCTAATGTCACTTTTGTACTGCGTTTTGGGTCTAAATTGCGAGTCTCCACTATTTCTGGGGCTAGCACCTCGTAATTAATCTGCTCTTCTCCAACTATCGCCATGCCATCAGTACTGGCTTCAGGGTAGGTCATCAGCCGGTTTGAAAATTGGTCAACAAGGTAATCGTTTTTGTCCAAGAATAGTTCCACTGAAGCGCTATATTGCGCAGAACTGTCACCGCCCAAATAAAAATAGTGCTCAGATACGCCAAGCTCGAGTGTGTAATCTAAGGGCGTTGCTAGGTCGCTCGCAAATATGAATTCACCAAGCGCGCCGGTCGCGGCTGCGGCGATTCTAGGCTGTCCGGACGCGTCGCTTTCAGCGAATAGGGCGTCATCAAGGGGCTCAAGCTGGGACCCGCTGGGGAATTCCGCCATGGCGACTTGTGCGTAAGGGTCGCTATCCACCTCTCCGTCAGATGAAGAAATCGAGCCCATTTCATCAATGGTGATTGATTCAAGATCAGTGACAGGTAATTCAATACTGCTAGGAATACCGCTGACGTACCCAAGTGAGTCTATCGAAAATCCCTTAAGAGCTAAGCCTTGTTCATTTACAAGAGTACCGCTGCTATTGAGCGATAATGAAGCGCTTCGAGCGTAAACCCATTCGTCTCCGCTCTCATAAGATAAGATAGCCTGAGCCATTAACAGCAATCTCTACGCTGGATTCCGTGTCGATGGATGCGGAATCATCACCATTGCAAGCCAAGTATATAGGGGAGACAGCAATAACAAACGCCACTTTTAGCGGCTTGAAAATAGGAGAGAAAAAATGATTATTGAGTAGTAGAGGCATGTAAATCTCCTTCAGCAATCTGTGATTTGACATCCAAAGACTAGCAGATATTCGTTATGCAGGAACACTAATTCCTGCCAATTGTTATGAATTTGTGTAACATCTTAATTATTAAGCGCGTCGGTGTTTTGAAATCGACTTTTACGGTTTGTTTTCCTATCGACAGCTACCGATTTTTATTAAAAAAATGAATAAGGGTAGCGGTCTGTTTTTTATGGGTGGCTCGATAGTTCGTTTTTATTGTGGTGTAGCTTTTACTTAAAGTGGCGCAGCTAGCCAAAACCGATAACATAGATAAAAACGTTAACTTAGTTACTCATTTTTACAGACATATTGCCTATAAAAATGACATTCAACCTGCTGTTCTGAGAATGGAAGACTCAAGGGACAGCCCTACTTGCAATACACAAACCCAGCCCAACCTCACCCACCGCCTTTTCCGCCAAGGAAAGGGGGCGATCCGGAATGGGGCCACAAGAGAGTTAATATAATTATGACTTTATATGATTTCCTTGACCCATTACTGCTTTAATAACTCTATAGATATTTATCAATCGACCTCAAAACTGCCCCAGAAAGGCAGAACAACTACGACCCCGCCGTCCTTCTCAGTTTCTATTTTTTAGAGTGGGCATCCTGCTTATTTCTCCTTCGAGACAGTAAATCTATCCAACCACGAAATATCACTTTTAGAGGATTACGACTAACAGTGATATGTTCAACCCCAAATTCTATCGGTTCAATTTCTTCTGCGTAGGTTCCAAATAGCCTATCCCAGATAATCAACATGCCGCCAAAGTTTTTGTTAACATAACAAGGGTTTCTGCCGTGGTGAACCCGGTGATGTGACGGGGTATTAAATATCGTCTCAATCCAGCCCAGTTTACCGATATACCGGGTATGGAAAAAAAACGGGACGCTATTTGAAAGAAAAAAACAGGCGAGTAGCATGGCAGAGTTAAAACCTAACAAGGCTGGAATAATTAGCGGCGTCCATGAATAAATAATTGCAAAAAAACTAAATCGAAGATTGGTACTGTAATCAAACTCTCTGGAAGAGTGGTGAACGGAATGTTCAAGAGTAAATAAATATTTCGTGTGCGCCATCCGATGAAACAGATAAAAACACAAGTCGCCTACGACTATATGCGCTAGTGCGCCCCAGCCACTGGGTGGAATATTGTATGGTCCATGCTGGCGAACGAATTCAATGCAGTAAAATGGAAAGTTTCCGTCAATCACTTGGAAATATAAAAGGCTAGCGGCTCCACATATTAGATTGACATACGTGTCACCGTAGAAAATATTTCGTTTGATGATAGTTAAAAATACAATTTCTAGGGGGATAACGATGGTCCCGACCCATTCAATCATTTGATTCGTCGACACCACCATGGTGAATGCTGACTGTTCCATTTTTAATCCTTTTCAGTTATAACAAATTCCGTTCAGAACAGCCCCCTCCTTTTCCTGTTTTTCTGCATCCTTGCCAACTATCTTTTGGTGACGAAACTTCTTTGTCGCCAATTAAGATCCGGGCCTATGTCGAACGAGAAACATTATTGATTTTCTCCATATGAAAATGAATACGTAAAATTACGTATTTTCGAGCGGGGCGTATAAGAACACTTTCTAACGATCTGTGTTCTAGAAGACCGTCAATCCGGAAAAGTAAGCAACCACACACAAACCAAAAGATCGCCAAAAGGCTCAATATGACGCCGGGCATTACATTAAAAGCGGGCATTAAAATTGGGCGAATTAAACGGACACCCACGATAACAACTTGCCCCGCCCTCAAACAGCTGTATAGAATACCAGTGTCGCTCGCGGAATGACGAAGATTCCAAAACCCCGAAAACACCTAATTTCTCTCGATGCAACACCCCACTACCACTGCGTATCACGCTGTGTTCGCCGAACATGCCTATGTGGTTTTGATCGGCTAACCAACACAATCTACGAACACCGACGGCAATGGATTGAAGACCGTATTCACTTCTTGGCACAAGTCTTTGCAATCGACGTCAGCGCATATGCAGTGATGAGCAATCACACCCACCTTTGCCTGCACATCAACAAAGCAAAAAACTTAGCGTGGAGTGACATGGAAGCTTGCCAACACTGGCATCAGATTTATAAAGGCACAGTCCTTACGCAAAAATACCTGAGAAATGAGCCCCTAGACGAAACTGAGCTTATAGCTGTACGCGTACGACTGGATAAATGGCGTTTACAGCTATGTGATATTAGTTGGCTTATGCGTGCACTAAACGAACCCATAGCCAGACAAGCGAACGCCGAAGAAAATTGCACCGGGAAATTCTGGGAGGGGCGATTTAAATCACAAGCCTTATTAGACGAAAAAGCTCTTATTGCGTGTATGGCCTACATAGACTTAAACCCCGTTCGCGCCAAGATGGCACCAACACCCGAAGCGTCCATTCACACTTCTGTAAAGCTACGTTGCGACACGCTTAAAGATAACGCCTTACCAGAACAAACCGAATGCCTAATGCCTTTCGTCGGTAATCCACGAGAACCCATGCCCCAAGGGCTGCCCTTTCACCTTAACGATTATTTAAGTTTGGTCGATTGGAGCGGAAAGATAATTCGTGAAGGGAAAAGAGGAAGCATCAATCAAGCACTCCCACCAATATTAGACCGCCTAGATATAGAGCCAGAAACATGGCTGATTTTAGTCACGAAATTTGAAAGCCGATTTAAGAGCCTTGTCGGCGCGTAAGAAGTACTGAAGTCTGCAGCCCAGAAACTCGGGTTTAAACGGACACCGGGCCTCGCGAACTGCTCGGCGTTACTGCATTAGCAACAAACGCTCCTCTCCGAAAAAAATCACTGCTCCTAACAAAACCCCGGCATTGTCACGCCTGTCATTTGAGTTTTACTGGGTATTTCCAGTATACCCGCAGGAATTCGTTAAGCGAACTCAGAACTGCCCCGGAAAGGCAGAACAATTACGGCCCTGCCGACCTTCTCAGTTTGTATTTTTTAGAGTGGGTGTCTTGTTTATNNGGGGGGGGGGGGGGGGGGGGAATCTAGAGTGCGTCGTTATTTATCTACGCTGAAATTAGTTATCACGTTATCTAATAATTAAGAAATCAGAATGATCGTAATATTTTAGCGGGCCGGGTTTTTCGTTGTCACAATATTAAAGGCACAGCAGCATGTAACTGCTGTGCCACGACATTAATTACGCAGGGTCTACACTAACCCAAATAGAACGATTAACCGTGAAAACACCATCGCTTGCGCTAACCCATATTTTATACAGATTATCGCCATTATGATCCAATGGAGCATATTCCGGCGGAGCGGTAAACGTTATCTGACCGCTAGCCGAATCAATGCTAAATGCCAATATGTCAGGCCCGTCTAAAAGCTGATACGTAATGCTATCGCCGTCGGGGTCTGTCGCAGTCTCCCCGGTGATAATCAGGGTTTGGTTTCCTTCTACCGAGTAGCTTGAATGGTAGGGCGAGTATGCGCCGATCACGCGACCATAGAGGCTGTTAGCATTGCCCGAGAGCCATATAAGTTCCTGGTTACCATCGCTGTTTACATCGCCGGGCGCAATATCGAGTGTGTTACCGTTATTGTTCGCGATGATATGTTGTATAAAATCTTGATTGCCCACGTACTCATACCAATAAAGATACGCTCCAATACTGGTGCCATATCCGCGTGCAACCACATCTAAATCACCATCATTATCGATATCATGAACGATCATTTCCGATGCATCGGCACCAATCGTTCGACGGTTAAAATTTTCAGATCCCATATTCTCAAACCACGCTAATGTGGCGGCGCCCTGACCGGTAGTGAACACATCAATATCGTTGTCGTTATCAATATCGCCTACAACTGACATCGATGCATTCTCAATGCTATTACTGATAATTTGCGCCGCTCCAAAAGCGCCGCTTCCATTGTTTTGATACCATGCGACAGTATTTTCTGGGCCGGAAGATATAATAGCGTCGATATAATTGTCATTATTTAAATCGGTTGCGATAGCGCTAAATGGCACAAACCGATCTACCGTTTCTTCGGGAAGTCGAACCGCGATTGTTTGCTTGCTGCTAAAGTTGCCGAGCCCGTCATTGCTGTACCAGCCAACAACGCCTTCAGATTTTGAGGCGGTTAATATATCGATATGTTCGTCATCATCAATATAAGCCAGTGAAATCGAACTGGTGAGCAGTGACCCGGCATCGATCGTTTCAGCCGCAGAGAAATTTCCGCTGCCGTCATTGGCAAACCAAATAAAAATATCCTCTTCGACCCTATACAAGCGAGACAGCGATATAATGTCTAAGTCTGTATCGCCATCTATATCTGCAAATGCCACATCGACCATCGTCCAGCTAATGCCTCCCGGAGCTCCTGGGATATAAAAGATCCGCGGTGCAGAAAAGTTGCCGTCATTATTGATAAAAAGTTCATGTCTTTTTGAATTATTATGATTGGTGTCCGCCGTTAAAATATCCAGATCACCGTCTTGATCAATATCCACCGGCCATATGCGATGTGCCTGAAATGCTGCATAGTGAATAAACTCAAAAGTGTCTGTCGTATCGTTGACAGGCTGCCAAACGGGCGCGTTAGTTAATGCGACTATGTCGGCACAGGTAATGTCAATATTGCTGACGTCAGCGCCTGCCAGGGCAGCGTTATTGTTGGTCGCCGCACAAAATTGCAGCGGAGCGCTGGGTTGGTTGGCAACGGTTACCGAGTAAGTACTTAAGTCGGTTAGCGATGTGGCAAAGGTAAACGGCCCATCGGCACTAATGCTTATACTGTCCCCGCCATTGTTTTGCAATACCAGCCCAATACCCAGTAGGCCCGATACCGTGCCACCAATCGTGTAGGTGTTGGTGTCGCACGTCAGTGTAATACTGCTGACATTAGATCCCGATACATTGCCGCTTTCATTACTGATGCTACAGCTTTGCATGGGTGAGCTTGGGGCACTGACGACCGCTACCGAAAATGAACCGCCATCGACGATCGCCTGAGAAAATGTAAAATTACCGTCGGCCGTGATGCTTAAATCGTTTCCATCATTATTCTGTAATATCAGACCGCTGCCTTCCAGTCCGCTGATTGTGCCACCGATCGTATAGCGATTGGTTTCGCAATCCAGAACAACATTCGTGATATTTAGCCCGGATACATTCCCGCTTCCGTTAGTGATGCTACAGCTTTGCATGGGCGAGTTGGGTGTGCTGGCAACACTGACAGCAAAAGCGTTACCATCGGTGATCGCTTGCGAAAAGGTAAAGCTGCCATTAGACGCAATGGCCAAATCATCTTCACCATTGTTTTGCAGTATCAATCCCGAGCCGACCAACCCAGTAACCGTGCCACTCACCGTGTAAGTGTTAGTCTCGCAAATCAGCGTAATATTCGTGACGTTTGCCCCTGATACAGTACCGCTGCCATTGCTGATGTTGCAGCTCTGGTTCGGCGCGCTGGGCGTATTGGTGACAGATATCGAAAAAGCGCCGCCATCCATGATCGCTTGAGAAAATGAAAAGCCACCGTTGGACGACACCGCCACATCATCATTATTATAATTTTCCAGTACCAGCCCAGTGCCTTCCAGCCCGCTGACGGTGCCGCTGATCGTGTAGGTTGGTGTGTTTGTTTCACACGTAAGTGAAATATTGGTGATGTCGGACCCAGATACCTTGCCGCTGCCGTTGGTGACGTTGCAGCTTTGATTGGGCGAGCTAAATACCGATACGGCAAACGACTCACCATCGTCTAACGATTGTGAAAACATAAAGGTGCCGCTGTCGGTGATCGACAGATTATCGCCATTATTATTTTGGAGAACCAGATCGGCCCCGTCTATCCCACTGATCGTGCCACCAACAGAATAGGTGGTATTGCCGCCACCGCCGTCATCATTGCCGTTGTTATCACTGCCGCCACCGCCACCGCCACAGGCAGCGAGTACCGAAACCAAGGCCAGTGTCAGGCCGAGTTTCACATGTTTTAGGGTCAGCAGGTAAGAGTAAGATATATCCATGGGTTTTCCTTTTTATATGTCCAAAATAAGCATGCGTTGGCGAACTGTTTGTTGCTTGGCAACGCAAAGCTGTTATGAGCTGCGATCAGCAGGATATAAGCATTGCTGATGGTCAGATCAATAAAGCGGTAACGAGTCGGTCTTGAGGAAGACGGTAAGGGATTAAAAGGCAGTGGCCATCCTTTTTCCGTTTGTTATAAGTGGCTTCCTGAGAGCGCTCCGTATTGGGTCGTACTAAATTGCTTGCTTGCGGCCTGTCGTTCAGCGAACGGCGTGTTGCACAGCAGCAAATACTGGAGGCTAAATAATTAAACAGCAGTTTACGCTATTTTTTTCATGGAGTAATACCGTGGCACGTAAAAGTTGAGGGTTATGTCACACGATGGCAGATTTTCTGTGCGGATGCTCAGCTAAAAGTTGTGGGGCGGGTAAAGTGAAGTTAAAAATCGCATGGCATTACTATTAAATAATATGTGTTTTCCGGTGATTACGAATGGGGGCTAAAAATAAATATGAAATGAAGAATACCTTTAACCCAATAAAGTGTGTTGGGTTAAAGGCAGAGCAGTAGCGTTAAAAAAAACTAATTTTTAACGTGTTTTATAGGCTTAAACATAACGTTTAATGGCGATTATAGCCGCATAGGGGTTTTTTCTGGCTAAGCCTAGGGCTTGTGATGAAATGCTACGTTATTTCTTGCATGGCTATTTGGCTGGATAATAATTGCAATACGGTAAGCGCCAAACCAACTGCA
>JAWSUY010000074.1:0-4121 GCA_033852175.1 Agarilytica sp. | reverse complement strand
AATTGGTGTTATTAACGCAACAGCAATATACAGCGCAATTAAATACGGCGAGCAATTTAGCAGTGGACGGGAGTTTTCTGTTTGGCTTGGTTTAACCCCACGGCAAGCCAGCAGTGGTGAATCGTTTAAAAGTTCTGGGATTACTAAGCGTGGCGATCGCTATCTTCGCAAGCAATTAATACACGGCGCACGGGCCGCAATCTCCCGATGTAAAAATAAAGAGGACAGACTTAGTCGATGGGCAAATCAATTGATTGTTCGAAGAGGTATCCAAAAAGCCTGCGTTGCTATGGCAGCTCGTATGGCAAGGGTCGCGTGGATATTATTACAACGGCGTGAACCCTATAAAGTCATACCTTAGACTCAACTTTACCACTCTACCTTAAGGTAACCATTGCATGATGAACATAGCGGTTAATCCGCCCTAGCAAGAGCCTGTACGAGACGCAGCTCTTTGAAGCTGGGTGCCTGTTTTAGGCGGCTAGGTGCGGATCTCATTAGGGCGCGGAGGTGGCCACACACCTCCCTTGTTGACGCCGGATATATGTCTTCGTTACCGCCGTCTTAAAATCAAAAAGATGGTTGATCAAACGACTAGAGTGACATTGAAGTACAGCGACAAGCCTCCCCATTTTGAGGTTTTTGGATTACTTTACTTGACGAAACGGGATCGTCCATATATGTCTTGTTTATTTCCCACATTGTTTATTTCCTCCCGACTGAAATTGTTTTTTAGAGTGGATGTCTTGTTTATTTATTTGCGCACTCACACAGACCGTCAAGCCGGTAAAGTAAGTGACCACACACCAACTGAAAAATATCAATTCAACTTGCCGATATGTACTTTTTTCAACTCGCCTCAAACGACTGCTAACAGCGGGCTTTACCTAACCCACCGAATTACCTATCACGCTACGCTTTTCCCAAGATTAAGACGCTATATACGCCACAGCCCAGCAGCAATACGGTAAGCGACATCGATACCACACCTCAAGACCCTGTTTTTTGAGTGGGTATCTTGTTTATTTGGGTTTATTTCTTAGTGTATATGTTTTATTTATTGTCACAAAGCAAACCGATTACCTAAACTGAAAGATAGAACATAGGCTCAGAAGAAACAGAAAGAACTGTTATTGCACCCGTCCGATTAACACTAACAACTGGAGCCTGCGCCAGCAGAAATCAGAATGAAGGTTTTTGACCACACATATGAGACCCTCCCCTCCGCGTATTACTCAGATGAAAAATCGCACACAGGACGGGACGACTCGACCTTTTTTTTGTTGCTTATATCAGCACTACTGATCAGCCTGTCTTCGACTCTGGCTTACCCCAGCTCAACTGATATACATTACGTCTACCCCGACGAACTTATCCTAGTCAGTAAAGTTGAAAAAAACGGCGTATTTGACAATCCACTTAATCGTGTTCTAGAAGATCTCTTTTCGAAAGCAAAACTAAATTGGAGCGGATACGAATACCCCGCGGCCAGAATGTTTCAAACGCTTGATGATGGTATTGCGAATTTCGCAGTATTGCCAAACTCGAGTATTCTTGATGAATGCTGCATTGTAGGAAAAATGCCAATCGTCTCTACCGAGCTTCGTGTGTACCACAAAAAAAATGTTGCTCCAGTTTCCGGGATAAGCTCGTTACGGGGCAATCATGTTATTACCCTAAGAGGGTACAGCTATGGACCTTTCAAAAATTTCATTGCTGACCCCGTTAATAATATTACGAGAAACCCAACAGGTACTCACATCTCTGCGTTTGCCATGCTGAGCAAAGGGCGAGCAAAATACCTTCTTGACTACAACCACCCCTCCATCTTGGTACTAAGAAACCAACCCGTCCACGGGCTTCAGTTTGAAACTATAAACAAAATCGATCTATATATGGTGTTACACAAAAACTACCCTAATGCGAAGCGGGTGATGGAAAAACTCGAAAACATTATTCAAACCATAGATATAGATGGAATACTTTCCTTGCCAACGGAATGACGAAGATGCCAAAACCCCGAAAACACCTAATTTCTCTCGATGCAACACCCCACTACCACTGCGTATCACGCTGTGTTCGCCGCACATACTTATGTGGCTTTGATCGACTGACCTATACAAACTATGAACACCGACGACAGTGGATTGAAGACCGTATTCACTTCTTGGCACAAGTCTTTGCAATTGACGTAAGCGCATATGCAGTGATGAGCAATCACACCCGCCTTTGCCTGCACATTAACAAAGCCAAAAACCTAGCGTGGAATGACATGGAAGTTTTCCGAAAGCCGATTTAAGAGCCTTGTCGGCGCGAAAGAAGCTCTGAAGACTGCGGCTCAGAAACTTGGATTTAAACGGACACCGGGCCTCGCGAACGGCTCAACGTTGCTGCATTAGCAACAAACACTCCTTTCCTCAAAAAATCATTGTTCCTAACGAACACCCTGGCATTGTCACGCCTGTCATTTGAGTTTTACTGGGTATTTCCAATATATCCGTAGATATTTATTAATCGTCATCAGAACTACCCCGGAAAGGCCGAACAATTACAGCACTGCCGACCTTCTCAGTTTCTATTTTTTAGAGTGGGTGTCTTGTTTATTTTTTGGCACCAATAGAGGAAACACGAGTAGCCGAAGCTGAGCATCTTACGTTAATAGCAACTTATTTCTCTGGCTCAGGATGCAAATGACAGATCGCCATATGCAAAAACACCGTAATGGATTGTAATAACAATATGCCGCCAATCACGCTATACTCTCCTCGAGCATCTGTGACTCTAACACCATGAAAATTAGGTTTCGGCTGGAAAATGAGATAAGAAACGCAATACGCCGAGCATTAACATAAGCTGTACATTTTTATTTTGCACATATACAGATTTTTCTGTTAATAAGGTTCATCTAAATTATTAGGGAAAATAGATCGTGATAAAAAATATCGGAATTTTCATATTCGTATTATTGCTAACTGCATGTAGAGACTGCAACGATAAGGACGATTCCTGGCTAGAAGATTTTTTCGAATCGGCATTAGGCATTGATGAGCCAAAAGATGAGGAAGAAGCAGAAAAGCACTGCGGCAATTATGAATCAGACGAATACGATTTTGACAAGCACACACCGAAAATCACCGCTCAAAACGAGGAACAGGATAGTACGCTCGAAGCCAAAATCGATCAACCATTACAACTTTCCGTCACCGCAGGTCCGCCAGCTGGAAGGCTGATAGACAACCTTGAGATAGAGGACGATAACTTCCAAAGCTGTATTAGAGCCCATGCACATGAAAACTCATGGAAATTCTCCCAAGAAGTTACTTATCTTGAATGCCCTCTAATGAACATTCTGTCCTCTCAAGGTGTTGAACACTTTTTTGAACTTCAGCATTTAGACCTATATGAGAATCCACTAAATATACTTTCGGTGGATAAAAACGTATATCTGAAGAAACTCGTGCTTAGCGGTATCAATGTAGAGCATATCGATTTAAGCCAAAACACCCACCTAGAAGATCTCACCATAATGAATGCTCATCTAACAAGCATTAATCTGACTTCAAATATAAGATTAGAACGCCTATCCCTCTACGACTTAATTGTACTAACACCTTTGGATCTCAGCCAAAACACATCGCTCAAAGAATTACATATTGAAAAAACGTCATTGGCCAACATTACGCTAAATAAGAACAGCTCACTTACACATGTAGATATCCGTGAAAACGGCTTCCATTATCTAAACCTACATTACATCCCTAACTTGCGAGAGTTAACGCTAGATCACAACCAAATCTATAGTCTTGACGACAACCATAAAGGACTCAGAAATAGTCAATTAAAATTGTTAAAAGTTAAATATGGACAAATAGAGAGGTAAAACAATATAGAGATGAACAATCAAGTGTGGCCGAAAATGTTACATATCTTCATTCAAGCCTAAAACTCCTGAAAATAGTGCTTCCTTTTTCATAGGCACCAAACATTTGCTGCAATGTTTCACATGGTGAACGGGACGAACCGAAAATAAAATGCACGGCTTAACTGGTATAGACGCAATGACCTGTGACAGGTAGATTAAAAGTACCTGCGTGATCACAGTAAGCGTTCATTCCCTGGCG
>JAWSUY010000073.1:0-13025 GCA_033852175.1 Agarilytica sp. | reverse complement strand
TCATTAAGCCACATCACTTCCGTCTTCCGGTTTCCCGCCCCCCATCCTGAAGTTTTGTTTTGTCTGGCGCCAATATTTTGCCAGGGTGTTGCATTTACGCAACGCCCTGGGCACAATTTGGGCCTTCAAAGAAAAACTGTCTAGACCTAAGATAATCGCGTTGCCAAAAGTGGCGCCTCATCATTATTTCGGAAGTATAGGTGGTTCAATGAAAAGCTTACTCGAACATTACACAAGCGTTCGTCATCAAACAGAGGCTTTAACTGAAGGCCTAACTCCCGAAGATCTATGCGTGCAATCCATGCCCGATGCAAGTCCCGGTAAATGGCACCTAGGGCATACGACGTGGTTTTTCGAAACCTTCATTCTGCAACAATACGAACCAGAATTTCACTGGCACAATGAAGGCTACAGTTTTCTATTTAACTCCTACTATGACTCCGTTGGCGAGCGACACGCGCGACCACAGCGTGGTTTATTAACGCGTCCATCACTGGACGAAGTGATTAAATACCGCCAAGTAGTTGATGAGCGTATGACGCGAGTCATACAGGCCCGCCCAGATGACATCGCGGCTCTTGTCACCATTGGCTTGCACCATGAAATGCAGCATCAAGAATTATTACTGACAGACCTTCTGCACTTACTTTCATGTAGCCCTCTTAAGCCCGCCGTCTTATCACGTAGCTCCTCAATTAGGCAGAAACTGAAAACACATTCGGCTCCTAAGATGGTGGAGTTTGATGGTGGCTTAGTCGAAGTTGGCGTAAACGCATTCACTCAAAACCATCAAAACGAAAAACACTCTGCCGAAAATAAAAACCCCGCATCGTGTGTAGAAGGTTTTAGTTACGACTGTGAACAGCCGCGTCATTCGGTATTCGTCGCCCCATTTAAAGTAGCCTCTCGTCTTGTGAGTAACGCCGACTGGATCGAATTTATGGAGGCTGACGGATACGACAACAGCCTACTGTGGCTGTCCGACGGTTGGGCGGTTAAATGCAAAGAAGAGTGGCAAGCGCCAGGGTATTGGGTAAAGCGTGATGATGGTTGGTGGCAGTTTGGTTTAGACGGCATGCAGCCCATCGATCCAAATGCCCCCGTTCATCACGTTAGCATGTACGAAGCCGATGCCTTTGCGCGCTGGTCGGGCAAGCGTTTACCACGTGAGCACGAATTGGAGCTACTCGCTGAGTCACGCCCAGTTGTCGGGAATTTTTTAGAATCATATGCATGGCGACCGTTCGTTGCAGAATCAGGTGGTGAAGACTTCGAAGATATTTATGGGGATGTCTGGGAATGGACCCAAAGTGCATTCTCGCCTTACCCAGGCTTCGACCCAAAGCAAGGTGCGCTAGGGGAGTACAACGGAAAATTTATGGCGAATCAATTTGTCTTAAAAGGTGGGTCATGCGCAACCCCAAGGCTACAACTGCGTTCAAGTTATCGGAACTTTTTTCATCCCCATCAGCGATGGCAGTTTACCGGGCTGCGTTTGGCTGAGGACTTTTTTCAACAGTAACAATTATATTTTTATGCTCATAGGTTGAATGTTAACGTAATCGAATTGTTCAATAACAACATTAACAATAGAGAGGCTCAATCAATGTCGGAAGCACTATTATGTGAAGAAATTGATCTTGTTGATAAAGATGATTTTTATGAGCACATTGTATCCAGCCTGACTCAAGACGATAAAAAGCTGCACCCAAAATATTTTTACGACAAACAGGGCTCCGAATACTTTGATCAAATCTGTGCTCTAGAAGAATACTACCCCTACAAAACAGAACTTACTTTACTGCCCAAAGTAGCCGAATCACTCTCGCACATCCTAACCGATAACTATTCCCTAATAGAATTTGGTGCAGGCTCATTGCTCAAGGTGAAGCCACTGCTAGACAAAATAGTCGGTATTCAGCAATTTATTCCCATCGATATATCAGGCGAACATCTACGCGATGCCTGCTTAGAACTCAATACAGAATTTCCGAGCCTCGATGTGCATGCGATCGAAGCGGATTTTACCCAAAGTGTGAAAATTCAGCATCACAGCCACCTGCAGCGCCTCGGATTTTTCCCCGGTTCAACGATAGGTAACTTAACGCCGCAAGAAGCAGATGTTTTTTTACGTAATGCCAGAAAAACCCTAGGTCCAGATAGCTTTCTATTGATCGGAGTCGACACAAAAAAATCACCATCACGTTTACATCGAGCCTATAACGATCGATCAGGCGTAACAGCGGCCTTTAATCTCAATATCTTACATCGTGTTAATCGCCATTTTGATTCATCAATCGACGTCGATAAATTTGAACATTACGCATTTTATAATGCAGGTAAAGGTTGCGTTGAAATGCACCTCGTCTGTTTAGAGACGCACTTTGCCTATTTGGACGGAATTAAGATCGAATTTAAAGAAGGAGAAACCATCCACACAGAAAGCTCGTATAAATACGCACCGAGTGAATTTCAAACTATGGCCTTTCAAGCAGGTTGGGCCACACAAAAATTATGGCTGGCAGAAAATAACATGTTCAGTATTTTCTTGCTCAAGAATATGAGCTGATATGAGTGAAATAGGAATATATCAAGTAGCCAGCTTTGTCGGTAGTGATGGGGCTGGACACAATAGGGCTGAACAAGGGCGTGAAAATCGCATAGCAAAGGGAAATCGACACATTGTCCTTTATGCCGGACAAACCAGCAATAAGAGAGGAGGCAACAGCGGAGGCAATAGAGGAGGCAGTAGAGGAGGCAGTAGAGGAGATAGCAGGGGAGATAAAAATTCAGACCAAAGAAAAGACAGAATAAAACATGAATTAAAGCAGCTATCAAAAGATAACTTTCCCGATATTCTCGTTGTTTTAAAAGCGAATGCGCTTAACCATTACAGCGCAGACTTTTTTCAGAATGGCCACACGATACAACGCTGTGGCTCCGGTTATTTAGCCGCTGCTCACATCGTATTTGAAAGCGTTAGCGCGGATGCTGTCTCTTTACGTACTCCAAATGGCCTGGTTCTTCTTCATCGCCATAAAGATCAGCTTTCCTTTAAAATGTCAGTGTTGCAGTATCAGCCGGAGGCTTGCATTAAGAGGTGGAAAACCTTATTGAATAAATTAATTAAAAATGCAGTATTGGTAGGAGGAGAAAACGACTACTGCATTATTGAATTGAAGCATGAAAAGGATGTCAAAACCTGCCTTATAAATTCGCACCGTCTTTGTCAATACAGCAAACGAGGGCTTATCGTCACAGCAAAAAGTACGCAAAAAAAAGATGACTACGTCATGCGTTATTTTGCTCCGCAGTACGGTCAAAAAGAAGATGCAGCCACTGGCTCCGCAAATGCAATGGTCGGACGCTACTGGCAGCATCGATTACAAAAACAGAAAGTGCAAGGACGGCAACTATCCGCAACGGGCGGCGAATTTATTGTCGAAGCCTGTGGATTACAGCAACGCGTTATGGGCCGAACACGGCATATACCCTAGACAAAAACCGTAAAATTCCTGTTTCTGCCTACCCTAATAATTAATGGAAATTTCACCAAAATATAAAGCATATGAAATCAATGAATTGGGACACCATAAAACTATTCCTTGCGCTACACCGAGAAGGATCTGCGCGGGCCGTTGCACTGGCTCATGGGCTAAGTCCCTCCACCGTTACGCGAAGAATCAGTGAACTTGAAACAGAACTCGATACCAAACTGTTTAACCGCTTATCTTCAGGGTTCTTACTGACCGAACCGGGGCAAGACTTACTGCATATCGCTCTCAGAATGGAATCGGATGCCTATGAAATCGAACGCTTACTGCAAGCCAAAAGCGGAATCATGCAAGGCCCTATCCGCCTTACCGTCCCCAGCCATATCATCGTAAAACCCTTTATGAACTCATTGGCCATTTTTTCAGGCGCCCACCCAAAGGTTGACCTCGAAATTATACCCTCCTACGACGCACTTGATCTCTCGCGCGGTGAGGCAGATATCGCTCTGCGTGTAATGATGAAAGGCGCCATGCCGCCAGACCATTTAATTGGAACCAAATTGGTCGAAATACACTGCGCTGTTTACGCCACACAAACTTACTTGGATCGCTACGATTTAGGGGAAGGCAGTAGCGCGAATTGGATTGGTTGGGGTGACGACAGTCGCACGCCCGATTGGGTTGAGGCCAGCCAATTTCCCCACCTACCAACCAAGCACCGGTTTGACGACCCCCATATGCAGTTGTACGCAGCAAAAACCCATATGGGGCTGGTGATGATGCCGTGCTTTATGTGCGACGAAGAACCAGACCTGGTGCGTATTCCCGCCCATGATAAATGGCATCGATTCGACGTTTGGATGCTGTCACATCCGGATTTACGTGATACATTGCGCTTCCGCGAATTTAGACGTTTCCTAAAAGAACAATTCGAAACACATCGCGCTGTTTGGCAAGGGGAAAAAGCTTAAATTATATAAAGTGCTTACTCGGCCCAAACAGCAACATAATTGTTAATACACAAATTTATCATAGCATTAGCAAGATTATTACTGAGCAGTATTAAGAAATTTTGGAGTCATAAGTGAAAACCGTAAGCTGCAACAGCGAAAACATCACCCCATTTAAAATTGTCTGTATCGGTCGGAACTATGCCGAACATGCGCGTGAGCTTGGCAACGAAGTCCCAAGCAGTCCCGTCATATTTATGAAGCCCAACTCCTCAATCACGCAATCGTTAGCTTCCCACCATAATGAAGAAATCTTGCACTATGAAACAGAGTTGAGTTTTCTCATAAAAAACAACAAACTAGCCGCAGTAGGCCTAGGTTTGGATTTAACCAAACGGAAAACCCAAGCAGTGCTAAAAGAAAAATCGCTACCGTGGGAACGAGCAAAAGCATTTGATGGTTCAGCCTTGTTTAGCGATTTTGTCGACCTTCCTGAAAGTCTAGAGCAATTAACGTTTACGTTAACAGTCGATGGCGAATTGAAACAGAAAGGCGAAGTCACCGACATGGTCTTTTCTCCGCAAGCCGTATTGAACGAATGCACTTCGTTTATGAGCTTGGATGATGGCGATATTATTATGACTGGGACGCCAAAAGGTGTAGGGGAGCTCAAATCCGGGTCGAGCTATGAAGCTACATTATATTTCGGTGAAACCCGGTTGCTCTCTAAGGTTTGGCTCGCAAAATAGATGACCAAATCAATGTCTCAGTAAGTGAGTTGTCCGTACTGCGGGCAACTCGTTTTTAAGTTCGGATTTCTCTATTATCCCCTCCATACCGAGTTTGTTTTTCCTTTGTTATCGCTGATCACATCGTTAAGTTGTATGTTTTAATTTTATTAAAATCGATATAATCTATATTCGTATTTTTTGATTATCCCGTTGTATTTCAAATGTTTTTACCACGTTAGATGTAAATTGACCGCTCATATTCGATGGGTTCCTAGTCGTAAATCCCATCTATATACATTGTATTTTGTTTTTGTAATGGACTGTAATTGAAAAGATGTTTTGTGTGTGCAGCGAAGCCCTGCGCAACTCGTTATCGGTTTTATCGGTTTTTTGGTTGGTCATAATCATAATTTACAAATGTTAAATGTTTTGTCTGGATTTGTATTTGGTTATTTTGGTGTCAAAATATAGAACCTCGCGACTTTATTTTATATATATAGACATAACAGAAAGCGTTATAAAAAATCGCATTAATAAGTTGTCACCTCAATATCGTATTTTTATATTGTTTTAGTCTTTTAAATACAGTCTAACTGCTAGGTAAGGCGGTTTTTCGTATTTTTAATACAGACAAATAAAGCAAGAGTCAATACTCCTTTGGTTTAGTTTTTTAATCGTACGTAACTGCTAGAATTTTTTGCGTACATGAAGAAAACTTTCATGCATAGATGTCAAACATTGAAATGATTGTGTTTCGAAGTCTCAATCTAAAATAAAAATAATAATGTTTGGTCTGGTCAACATAGAGGTAACTTGTTTTCTCTAGGCCGATCCTAACTCAGGAGAGTTAAAATGAAGATTATATCGTCCAAAAGGCGATCGTACTTACGATCCGCCATATCCAATTTATCAACAGTTGTACCTCGTGTCGTTTCTAGCCTCATTGTAGGCTCTATTCTAGCTGCCGGTCCTGCTGTGGCCGCCGCAAATTTAACCGGGACTGGGGATGTAGATTCATATGTTTTCAATTCCAGTAAAAATCAAACGTACGAAGTGTATGTGCCTGCGTCATACAACGGCTCGACACCGGCCTCCATGATTATGGCTTTGCACGGTTGTGTAATGGATAACCATGATGCGTTAGACGCATGGAATCTCGATGAAATTGCCGACCAACATAATGCCATTCTTGTATTCCCGTTTGTGGGTACCTTTACTGGAATGCGCGACGAAAATTGCTGGGGTTATTGGGAGTCCCCAATGATTCAAGAAGGACAAAATGGCGAAGTTGATTACATTTACAATGTCGCAAGAGAAGTCGAGTCCATGTATGAAATCAATACGGATCGCCGATTTATCACCGGTCTTTCAAGCGGTGGCGGAATGGCCGTGGCAGAAGCCATTGCCTACAGTGATTACTGGACAGCGGCAGCACCCGTAGCAGGATTGGCCTACGGTGATTGGTCATCGTCCATACTCAGTGAAATGTTTAAGACCGTAGGGCAGCACGTGACAGCAATTACAAATGAGCTTAACGACAGCGGTGTTGTTCCCATGCTAGTGATTCAATCACAAAATGACACCACCGTATTGCCAAAAGCAATGGAATTAATTCGTGACTCACAATTAACTGTCTGGGCCAACGATCTTCAGCAAGATGGCGCAACAGAAAGTTGTAGCAAGGGCGGCGTTAATTGTGAATTAAAAACATATAACGGTTCAGATGGAACACCCATCATAAAAACCATGCTCTATGACGGAGGCCCAGGACGCGAGGCAAGGTACGGTTCCGGCCATTATTGGACCGGTGGTGACAGCGATATGACTGTTTGGTCCGATGATCCCAATGGCCCAAGTGCGCCCGAACAGATGTGGGCATTTTTCGATGAAATCGCCGGAGGAGGTGAATGCGAAGTGGGTGATAATATTGCCCCCGCTAATCCAAGCGGTTTATATGTCGTCGAACCGAATGGAAACAGCGTAAGCCTTTCGTTAACCGCAAATAGCGAAAGCGATTTACGGGGATATAAAATTTACCGTCACGACGGTTCAGTTCTCAGATCATCACCCGCAGTGACAACATCCATTAGCGTATCCGGTTTAACCGCAGAAACCACCTACAACATTTACGCAACCGCCGTGGATAATTGTGGAAACGAATCAGGGAGCTCAAATACTGTTAATTTCACAACGACGGCAGAAGAAGAAAATAATTACAGTTACCCGAGTGAGTACGGCACAGTGACAACCCATTTTGTCGCGAAGCGTTTAACGTTGGAGCAGTATTTAGAATATGGGGATAGGTACGGGTATATCGATTCGATAACAATTTGGCAGTTGGAAGACGGAACATGGACAGATGTGAACCCGGGTGATGAATGCGTTGGCAGTAATTGTGACTGCGTGGGCAGTGCATGTGATTGTAATGAAACAATTCCCGGTTCCTGTCCTCCCATTATTCCAGGAGCATGGAGCACCGATGCAAATATTGCAGGAATGGAAGTGCACACCTACTTGCCAACCGCGACAACCACAAACGGTAAACGTGCATTGATGATATCGCTTCACGGATGTGACAGCTCTTTCAACGACCCTAACGAGTGGGTCAAAAATAATTGGGGTTGGACAAACGAAGCAGACCAATACGGCATGGTGATTGCTGCACCCTACGTACCTGAAGGCGGCAAACAAAATCTCCAGTGTTGGGATTATTACGGCAGTAATCACAGTGGTGCGAACCCGTCACGCTACGATGATAACTTGATAGACCTTGCCAATAACATGATCGGAAATGTAAGCCTGAACATCGATCCAGACCAAGTGTATATTTCAGGGTTATCATCAGGCGGTTCTGAAACATTCGTAATGGGCTGTGTAGCGCCGCAAATATTTGCCGGTATAGGAATTGCGGCGGGTCCATCTTTAGGCACAACAGCCAATCAGATAAGCCCTGTTGCGCCGGGTGTCAGTGCGAGTTCAGTTGCGAACCTCTGTCGCACCTATAGCAATAACGATGATTTATTTAACACACAAATAACCTCAGTCGTTCATGGCCTGGGTGCGTACGCAGGTGCAACGAGTGATGGGCTAGTAGCTATTGATTATGCGCACATTAATGCCGATGCGATGGCGAATATTTACGGTGTAACGGAGGATGCTCAGGAAAATACAATTTCAGGCGGTGGAACAGAAACAACCTGGAGTGACAATGATGGTGTTCGACTTTCAAAAATAATGGTGACTAATTTAAACCATGCTTGGCCTGCAGGAAGCGGAAGTTCAGGCGGGGGAGCATATACAAATCATTCCACCATCGACTACCCCGCGTTTCTCACTAAATTCTTTTTCGACAATAACCGCCGCGCAGTTTTTGCAGCTGTTGATGCCGATGGAGATGACATTCCAGACACCACCGACAACTGCCCTAACACCTACAACCCCGACCAAGAAGACAGTGATGGCGACAACATCGGAAACCTTTGTGACGCTACACCTTATGGGCCAGATACCGACGGAGACGGACATCCAGACCTACAGGATAACTGCCCCTTAATTGCCAACCCTGATCAGTTAGACAGTGATGGCGACGGTCGCGGAGATGCTTGCCCTATTAGCGAAACGGATACCGATGGTGACGGCATCATTGACGCTGAAGACAACTGTCCGTACGAAGCCAATACCGATCAGCTAGATTCCGATGGTGATGGCGAAGGAAACGTTTGTGATGACACGCCATACGGCCCAGATGCAGACGGCGATACCGTACCCGATGACATCGATAACTGCCCTAACGTTTCTAATCTGGACCAGCTAGACAGCAACGGAGATGGCGTAGGCGATGCCTGCACCGTAATCGACTGTGATGAATTCACCACCTTTAATTATTATCACAAAACAGCAGGCCGGGCGACAAGCTCAGGAAGTTACTGGACGCCTGATTACGTAGCAAATGGAAGTAGTGATTCAATGCCGGGGTCAACCTGGGGCACAACAACGTTGAGCAGTGTCGACGGTTCACTCTGGGACGTGGGATCTTGTCCTTAATCGAAGCGATTAAGATAATAAAAATGATAACGGTATAAAATTAAGCCCCGCCATTGAGCGGGTTTTTTTCGTTCAGGCGCTTATTAAGCCGCTCAGGTTCCAAAATCGCCATGAATTGTATATACGTTTTGTGGGCGTGTATTTTTCTTACACCAATTTCTTCAGCGTAGCTTTTATGTGGCTTTCATTGTTGCTCTAAATGTTGTTTTAAATTTGAGAGGTGGGTCACGTCGTATAGCCTGCTCGCCCTTTTCACTTCAGCTAAAAACAAAAAATGTGGCGCGATATTATCGCTTCTTTAGATCGTTTCCCAGTTAAATTACGCAGTTAGTATATCGAAAGTGAATTGATGGTCATCTCAATACTTTGTATTTCTTTTCCTGTCAATACGACCCTAGGCTGATATTGAATGGGGGCATTAATGCTAATATTCACGCGCGCATATGGAGATCAGCTTTAATGGAAGCACGATACAAAAATCTTACGATTGAAATATAAAATTAACAATAATAAATAATCGGTTTAGAAACAGACGGCGAATAATGCCGCAACAATAAAAGTGAAACGAATACGATCACTTCGATATGAAGAATCTAAACCTAATACTTAAGGAGCACTTCTAGTGACGATTAGTAAAGCTACAATAAAGTCTAAACTTTGGCCTGTGCTGGCCACACTCCCTCATATTTGTTCGGCAGTTCTTGTTGGCTCATTGTTTTCCATGTCGGTTTCGGCTCAGCAGGAAAGTGATCCTGGTGCGGGGGGAAACATGCCGCCTTTAATTACACCGACGATAACACCAATTCCGACTCCGAATATTCATCCCATTACCGGTTGTGATATTGATACCACTGCACCACATGCACCAAGCCGTGTTTTACTTGTCGGTGCACGAGACACACAAGTTGATATTCGTATTCAGGGTTCAGGTGGTGGCGATTTTTGGGGGTTTAAAGTGTACTCCACAGAAGGTGAGTCATTTTTCCAATATCCATTCTGGAGTAGCTCCATTACATTGACCGATTTAACGCCGGGCACGCAATACAGTATTTATACGACAGGAGTTGATCTTTGCGCAAACGAATCCTCTCCCTCAGAAACGATCACATTCATAACGCCAGACTCCGTAACCGCTTATGTTGATACTGCTTATGGACACTATTATTCTGGCCGATTAGATTGGTCAGACTTGACGGCGATGGTAAGCAAATACGGCTACTCAAGTAGTTTTCAGCTTTGGCAGATGCACGATGCATCTTGGTCGGATATTGACCCTGACTTAACGCCGGACGCACCGACAGGGCTTAATATTGAAAACAGTTCATTTTTTATATTGGGCTATACGATCACATGGAATCCGGTGAATGATGCAGACCTTGCATACTACTCTGTTTACCGAGATGGCGAATATCAGCAGCTCGTGACAGAAGAAACTGTAACCATGCACAATATTCCACAAGGTGTCCCCATTGAATGGACAGTATCAGCAACGGATATGAGTGGAAATGAGTCCGTTCCAAGCGAAGCTTTAGTTATGACCATGCCTTGGATAACACCAACACCGACTATTACACCTACTCCCACACCAATTTGTCATGAATTTTCAGCTTATAACTACACCCACAAAACAGAAGGTCGCGCGACCAGCTCCGGTAGTTACTGGTCACCAGACTATATAGCCGTTGGTAGTGGTGATTCCATGGAAGGTTCGACATGGGGAGCGACGATTTTGTACAGCTTCGACGAATCCTATTGGAGCGTTGGTTATTGCCCCTAAACCAACAAAACGACTTAAATTGTCACAGTAAAACAAAAATATAAGAAGCATAGAAAGTGAAACGGAAAGCCCTCTCACGAGGGTTTATTCAGCAAGGCAGGTCTGCAGAAAACTCACAATAAATACGACAATAATAAAATTTGATGAGATCGAATACAGATTCCTTCGCTAAAAAAATAAAAAGAGTAATTAAAATGAATGTAATTATCTCAACATCTCGGGACAAAACTCGGAGTCAGTATCGGGTCCGTTCTCAAAGCAAAGTTGAATCAGTGTATGGGCGAGCATCATCAATAATGAAAAAAATAAAATCTGTCCTTATCTCTGTGGCGATTATTGTCGGAGCAATTTTTTCTCTGAACGTGTTCGCGCAATCAATGACGGGTTCCGGCACCGTTGTCACTCATACTTTTGATGCCAGTAAAAACCGAACATATAAAGTTTACATTCCACAATCCTACAATGGCAGTCATCCCGTTTCGATGATCATGGCACTGCACGGCTGTGACATGAACAACACTGATGCGCTTAATGTCTGGAACTTTGACCTGATTGCCGACCGTGAAAATGTCATCGTAGTTTATCCCTACGTAGGTCAGTTCTCCGAAATACGCGCGGAAAACTGTTGGGGCTACTATATCCCTCAGCATATTCAAGAGGGTGGAGGTGGCGAAGTTGATTACCTATATGACGTTGCCTTAGAAGTCGAAGCCAATTACATGATTGACCCCGAAGCACGTTTTATTACGGGTTTTAATAGCGGCGGTGGAATGGCCATAGCCGAAGCCATTGCCCACAATGAATATTGGACATCTGCTGCACCCGTTGCAGGATTCCCCTATGGCGACTGGATTCAATCTTTAGTAAACGAGCCTGCGCAATACCACGATATCATTCATCATGTTGATGCCATTAACGCCGAACTAAACTACGACCGTGCCGTACCCATGTTACTCGTTCAATCAACAAACGATACCATTGTGCAAAAGCGCTCGATGGAACTCATTCGTGACTCTCAATTAATCGTATGGGGTGGGGACTTCACCGCTGATGCGATAGAATCCTGTGGTGCAGATGGCATTGGCTGTGCGTTAACAACGTACAACGGAAGCACGGGCTCCGTACTGGTAAAAACACTTGTCTATGATGGTGACCTCGCGAGAACCGGAACCTATGGCCGAGGCCATTACTGGACCGGAGGTGATGATGCTCTGAATATTTGGTCCTACTCAAGAGGTCCTATAGCGGCTGAACATATTTGGAATTTCTTCAGTGACGGTGGGGTATGTAATCGTAACTACGCGCCGCCCGCACCGCCCAGCAGTCTCACACTTATCGAAACACGAGACAGTGAAGCGGATATTCATATTGGCTACTCAGGTGTCGGTGATTTTGATTCGGTGAAAGTCTACCAGACGGGGCATATAGAATTGACATCGTTAATTTTCCATTCCGATTACGTCACCATAACCGGACTGACACCCGGAACAGAATATGAAATTTATGCAACGAACATCGATAGCTGCGGAACAGAAACCGGACCATCACCCTATATAACATTCACCACCACTGCACCAGAAGTGGAGTATATCGACACAGCATACGGCCACTACTCCGAAGGCCGTCTCGACTATTCTGGTTGGCTGGCCATGGTGCAAAAATACGGTTACTCAACACAATTTCAAATGTGGCAATTAGAGAGCGGCTCTTGGACCGATAGTGATCCATCGTTACCAGCTACGTGTGAAGAAATGACCAGCTATAACTACTACCACCAAACGTCAGGGCGAGCCGTAAATGAAGGTAGCATCTGGGCGCCCAGCTACAAAACAGTCGGCAGCGGAGAGCTTATCCCCGGTGGAACATGGAGCTACACCACATTGACCACCGTCGACGGTAGCTTCTGGTCTTTAGGGGCTTGTCCTTAACACGTTTGAAACATCTAAAGCATGCGAACAAAAGCCCTGTCCATTGGATGGGGCTTTTTTATGGGTGAATTTCGGGTGAGGGGTGATGTGGCTTAATGAAT
>JAWSUY010000016.1:0-53684 GCA_033852175.1 Agarilytica sp. | reverse complement strand
AGTTACAATAATTACCTCACACCAAATATGACTGAACAACGATATTCAGTCAGTTAAGCCCCTATCGCTTGGTACGGAAAAGCTTGACCACATCACACCCGTCACCCGTCACCCGTCACCCGTCACCCGTCACCCGTCACCCGTCATCCGTCATCCGTCACCCAACAAACCCCCTTCGACGTTAACGTTCATCGTGAAATAAATGCCAAACATCCGCTAAACCTTTATTTCATAGCGGTTACATATCATTCTTAATATCAGGACAAAGGACAATCAAACAAAAATCCACAGTGAGTGAAGATTATGAGTTTAGCGTCGAACAGCGATCAAATGAAAATATACGAGATCGACAATATATTAATCGATCTCCAGTTGCGTGAAATTGCCTACGAAACGTCGATTCATCGACCATCCCCAGAGGCTTTTTCAACGCTCATTTACCTGATTGAAAATCGCGAACGCGTCATCAACATAGATGAGTTTCGCCATTCGCTTTGGCATGACGAAACAATCAGTGAATTTGAAATTTTGAGGAATCTAATGAAGGCCAGACAAGCCGTGCTGGATAGCACGACTAAAAAATTGATTATCTACAATGCAGAAGAAAAAGGTTATCAATTTGTCGGAGAAATTCTGGAAATTGAATTTCAATAGACCTGCGTAGAGCTATTGATTCAGTATTTTAGGTAGGTCTGAAAATCAAAACCAACGGGGGATTGAAACGGTAGTCACGAATATTATTCGTCAACTTTCTTGGTGATCATTCGGAAAAATATAGAATCATTATCATCAGAAACGATCTGTTCTCCCAGCTTAATATTCCCTTGCCCAATTAACGGATAGAATTTTTGCTTAACCACAAAACTGTCATTGCGACCAATTCGAAGGAAGGTTCCATTTCGGCTTTTGTCTTCTAGACCAATTTGATTATCTTTCACATCTATCAGGCAATGAACGCGCGACGCAAGTTCGCTATCGACAACTAAATCACATGAGGAATCATCTCTCCCCAATTTAATGGGCAAATCATCTTTTCCGAACGACATTTCCTTTCCCTGGTAGAAGATTTCAATATGGGTTGCTGGCGAATTTACTCTATTTAAAATCTCCGTGTTAAACGTTGCCGCTATTGTTTGATCTTGGTCTGACATTCTATTTCACCACTGCATAATTTTCTTCCTTCGGCACAACGCCAGAGGGAAGCACTACATAAACGTGTCGCTGTACAAAATCCGCCACTTAACTAGCGCTACACAAGCACTCACAGGACGAACAATTAACAACGAAAACCACCTTAACTTTTTAAATTTTCTTGAGCTCTTTACAAGCTATTAGAGAGGTCCAAGCTGTTTTCTGGCTTAGCGTCACAGGTCTAAAAAACAACCCCTAATGAGCCACTGCTAGCGACTAAAAAACGTTTGAACACAACGGGAAAACCAGCTTTTCCCAGCTCCCGGAATCACGAGAACATCTTCCTCGGGCACATCTAAGCGAAAGACAATTTCCATAGCGCCAAACTGCAAGCGGTCGCCATGCTGCAAATCAATTTCGGTTACAGTTTCGCCATTCACTAATATGTCACCGGCGTTTTCGTTCACGCGCAGCTGATATAAAGCATCTAATTTGGTAATCCAAGCATGCTCTCTCGAGACCGCCTGGTCTCGCAAACATACATCGGCGCTATCGTCACGCCCGATACTCCAGCACTTTACATCGTCCGAGCATTCAAGAGGAAAAACTTTACCGCGAATCGGTGCGGTCATCGCGATCAAGCGAGGCCCTTGACCAACATTGAGATCATCATTATAGCGCTCATTTGTCTCGGCATATCGGTCCATTGTATTGAGGCTGACAAAATGCGTACGATCTTCATCAACGTCAGGAGAGCTTCGCTGTACAACCCGCTGTGGTGTAATTGGCGTGAGCACTCTATTTAGCTGTGAACTTAATTCCGAATTTAACTCCACATTTAACCCCAAATTTAACTCCGAGCCTTCAAGAGATAAACCATCGGGCACAGTATCGCGCGGAATGTTCTCGCTAACATTGGGGTTTGGGAAGGGTTCTGCCGGATAAGGTTTGGCTGAGATCTCATCAGTCTTGATTTCAGGCGCCGCCTGCCGTCCTCTTAAGCCAAATGGATTTGATTTCTGGCCTGAGGCAGGTTTCTGAGGCGACAAGCCCGCCCCGGCAACCCGTAAAAACTCTTCCATATCCGTTATGTCATGCACCTTTGGGGTACGAGGTCTATCGGAGTTGGCATCAACTGTTGGTCGCACTACCGGCAAATCGGGTTGTTTGAATTCTCTCCCCTGCTCTTCTGAAACCACGGGTGCAGGCTTAAGCTTATCAGCGGAAATTCGATTAATTTCTTCAACACTTTCTAGAGAAAGGTTTTGGGAGGTGGCCATCTGCGTTTGATCGGCATCAGAAGAACGAAGCGTCGTGACCCTAAACATTAAATCATCAAAGGCCAGCTGATCACCTAACCTAACCAGCACCCTCGAATGGATTTTTTTACCGTTAAGATAAGTGCCATTTGAGGAGCGTAAGTCCTCAATAAAAACACCATTTGCCGAAACGTATATTTTGGCGTGATAGCGAGATATCTGTTTAAAAGCTAACTGGATATCACACTCGACTTCACGTCCAACCAACATTTCACCCGCCAGCTTATGCAACTCACCGGTCTTATCCGATCGAAGTGCCAATGGCGTATGACTAATAGTTTGAATTCTCGTTAGATCATCCACGTTGGAGGAGCGGCTCGTTTTTAAGTATTAGTAAACAATTACACCATAAGTCTGCTCTGACGTCATGGCTTATAGGCGGCAAATCAAGGTAAACCACACCAAACACAATCAATCCATCGCGGCATAACACCATAGCGTAGAACCTACAGTCAAATAAATGCCAAGTTCAAGGCACTAGCGCCAAAATAAAAAAAGGCGAACCAAGGTCCGCCTTTTATCGTTATTCCGACACTACCTGCGTTTAGAACCCTGAAGCAGAGCTCGACGTAGAGGGATTAAATACGCCTAAGATAGCGTCCCGAGCCGTATTGTCGTACAACAACTCTTTAAAGCTCGTTCCAGCCTCTTCTTTTCTTCCTTGCCGCACAACGGGAGAGGATTCAGTAGAAGGATCTACGAACAGAAACGGTACGAGATCCTCGTCATCAAGATCACCCATATCCGCCACTTCCTCAGGAATCGTAAACTCGAGCACCTCTATAGAGCCAGAGCCGACCGTAACCTGAGAAACCGAAACCTCCGCTAAGAGTTCCGGTGCGGCGCCGTTTCCGAAGTATTTTTTCACGATAACCGCACGCAATTCAGAGCCTGTCGTCGTTCCATCGCTGGAGACCAAGAAGATTTCAATATTAAATCCTCCACCCTGATCAAAACCGTTGCCGCCCCACATACCACCTTGCAAGACACCGGTGCTCACATCAGCATCGGAGTTAACGGCCTCATCCAAAGTACTTGCAGGGCTTGGGGCCGTGCCGTCTGAAGGAAAGACCGGAACAAAGTTTCGACAGACAAGCGTATCTGGCGCAAAGTCATCATCACACCAATAGCGATAGGCATCGTCCAAATTTGTGATCGTAGCAAGATACGCCGTGGAACCCGCAGGAAAGACCGTTCCGTCTTGAATGGCCAGTTCAAACTCTTCATCTAGCATGTCTTCC
This sequence comes from Agarilytica sp., assembly GCA_033852175.1. Lineage (GTDB taxonomy): Bacteria > Pseudomonadota > Gammaproteobacteria > Pseudomonadales > Cellvibrionaceae > Agarilytica. The sequence continues at coordinate 49,993 of JAWSUY010000016.1, read as the reverse complement.
ATCAAAACACCTTCGATATCGAAAGACTCCAAATCAATATGTTCTTGCTGAACGGAGCTACTAAGAGGACTTCCCTCAATCGTTGCCTCAACAATCGCGGTATCAGTACCATTAGTGACATACCCTGAAACGATGAATAGGTCTTCAACTGCAACGATTCCCGTTTCAGTCAAATACGCATCCACTTCAACCTCTGTTTCAAGCACCCAGGCAGGAGTGCTTAGTTCAAAATCGAAGTAGAATAATGTTTCCAGCTCACCATCGACCAAAGTACCGTATTCGTACTCCACCGAACCGTCTTCATTATCGTCAGCTTCAAACCATGAAACACCGGATCCAAACGCTACAGACTCGTCCACGGCAGCCGGGGGTGTACCACTGGCAACAGCATTAACGGGGCATACTACCGATCCGTCATCACTATCCTCTTCGTCAGTAAAGCTAAAGCTAAAGGTTCTTTCACCTTCCACATAAGTACCGCCAGCAGCTGACTCAAATGGGCCATCGCCTGGGCTATAGACTGTGAAGCCTCCATTCCCATCCATCACGCCCACCAAGCCACCGCCATCGTCGTCTTCACCAATAACTTCGAAGAAAAGTTGATTACCTTCCATTTCCACTTCAAGCAGTATGATTTCATTTTCGGCAGTTGCACACGCTCCAGTCGCATCGTCATAGTCCTGACTGCCAGCTCCATGAACAACGCTTACAAGATAAACTCCAGTAGCATCAGTAGCCGTAATATCACAAACATCGCCCAAGCCATCTTGGTCAGAATCCGCTTGATCCAAGTTCGGAATCACCACGCAGTTGTCTATATCATTCATGACCGTATCACCATCGATATCGGGGTTACCCTCATCACCATCATGCCCTTCAAAGGCTGGCCATACGACAAGCTCAAGATCGAAACCGTAGTCACGGATTTCAATTTCGATTGAACTTCCGGAACCACCGTCATACCGGACAAAGAAGAAACCACCGTTACGAGTGAAATCGAGTGAAGCCCCTTCGCGTACTTGGTCCGTCTCGAAATCATACGTTTCCAAGCTGGAAGTGCCGGAGGGGTCCTCAACGGTAATCGTTTCATCCGTGATCGTAATCGTTACGATCGTGCCGGTAGAAGACTCAAAATCATAGCTGCCTTGGCCATCCGTAGTGAGGTTCACAGCACCAACACCAACAAAGGTTTGAGCCAGAGGCTGAGGACAGTCAGGACAGTCACCCGGACCTCCAGGTCCACCGCCTCCGCCAAAGAAGGTTTCAAACTCAAGGAAGCCTCCGCCGGAACCGTCAACATTGAAGCCAGCAAACACTCTAAAGTCCTGATCACCGATACGACCGTAGAATTCGATATAGCCCGTACTTTCTTCCACGTCAGCTTCGTAATTACCCACACCGTTTGCGGTTAATTCTAACGATCCTGAATCACTAAAGGACTCAATGTAGCTAACCGCATCATCACCACCTGTGAAGGTGAACGTAAAGGTGCCAGTGTCATAGCTAACGGTTAGGTCATCCACTCCGTCAGGATCACCATCGATATTATGGTCACCAACCAGTTCTGAACGGGGTGGTGGCAAGTACCAAGCAACACGCATATCGTTGCTGTTCACGTAGCGAATATCGAAGTCAGCAGGCTGACCAGAATCATGGTTGATGTACATATAACCCGGCGCAGTCACATCAAACAGATTCGATTGACCAGAGCCCGATGAGTACTGATTAGCACCTGCGGTTAAGGTAAACCGGCTGAAGATCTGCAACACGCCACTTTCATCCGGGAAGACATCGATTTGAACTTCCATAACGGCTTTACCTTCAGAAGGCTCAACCAAGATATAGAAACCAAAGTCAGTTAACGGAATCTCGCTTATAGGACCTGCAGGGCCTTGAATCTCTAGCGGCAAAACGGAAGTCAGAGCGGTAACCAGACTCATGCCATCGCCATTTGCATTCACGACAAAGAAGTCCTCACTGACAAGACTGAGCTCATCGTTAAAGCAGGTATTAGAGAAGCTATCGGTTGATATCACACCACACGTAGGCGCTTTAATATCTCCGCTAGATGGCGCTGGATCAAAGTCAAAAGTGACAACCGCATCCGCAGCTAGCGCACCCTGAGCGAGATCCAATCGGCCGCCATCCGCTCCAGCATCCGTTACACCCGTTCCGAGCTCTATATTAGCCACATCACCGTCGCCATCAGAAGTCAGCGTGTTCACAGTGAACAATGTATTCCCAGAGTTACACCCTTCATCGACCACAGGTATTCCATCCACCAAACACACAATCGAATTGGCAACGAGATCGAGTTCATTATCAAAGAAGAAGTTGCCACCACCAGAAGTCGTTACCTCTACCGTGAGCGCACTCACACCGATGTAATCACCCGCTTCATTTTCAATTCGAGCACTTAACGTAAAGTCACAAACTCGACCACCTATCCAAGGCACATGAACAAAGAACTCAGGCTGCACTTCACGACCGTTTTCATCACGACCCTGACCGTAGAACTGCATATTCTCTTCAGGCAAATAAGGCTGATCAGGTTCAGAAGCCGGACAGAAAATACCTAATTGGTATTCCACCGCACCCGGCACTGCATCACCAGTGATCACAAATTCACGCGAGACATCCAGGCTACCGGTTAAACCACCCAGGCTTTCAGGCTGATCCGTTCCGATTGCAATGTTGACATCAGGTATCGGTGTTAGACCATCACTCACAAGGACCGAAGCATACCCACTGACAGAAGGACGAGACGGACATGGGGCTTGCGACCCATCGCCGTTATCACAGAAGAATGGATTACCGTTAAGGTCAGTGGGAGCCCGGAAGACAATTTCGTATTCGAAATCGATACGGTCACTCAAGTTACCCAAGGTAACCATCGTCGCGTCAGGCACATCAATCGTAAAGCCGACTCCTCCGCCATTCTGGAAGTTCGAGTCCACCGTTACACCACCAGCAACATCACGACCACTACAAGAGAAATCAGTAAACGTACCATTGTTTTCTGAAGGACCTGTGCAGGCAAAGAGATACTGTTCTGACGAACCCTCACCGAATACATCACTGGTGACGAATACCGACTGCACTTCTCCAGGGTAAATACCAAAGGTCTCGATCAAGAAGCTCTGCACATCCGATGCACCACCCGACTCAACATAGGGGCTAATTTCGAGACCTTCAAAGAAGCCTCCACCAGCAGCACCACCGCCGAAATCATTACCCGTCACGTTAGGATCGAAATCATTCGGATCAAACAATGCAGGCACACCATCTTGATCAGCATCGAATACCGAACCCACCGCTGTGTCCAAGTCAGACGAGAAGTAAAGCGCAGGATGAGTCGTTGGACACGTCACACCGCTTTCCGAGTCAGTCAAACACACCACCTCGCGAATATCTTCTTCACCTTCAGGCAATGTAACGTCCGGCAGGTTAGAAATTCGGATCCACTCCACAACAAGCTCGAAATTCGCATACGGATCATCTTCAGGAATATTGCGTATCACACGACCCAAATAGATGGGGGAATCTGCCGTATCTGGCACTTGCGCATCCGCATCAAAGATAGCAACCAAATCACCGTGTGCGAGGTTCGTCGCAAATCCAACGGCAGAGTCTGGCGCAGGCTCCATAACCCACGTGAGATTCGACTTGTTAAAGCTGATTTTCACAAAGGTGAGGCCGTCACGACCCGCATCTAAGCGCACTGGAATACTGCTGTAGTCAGGAGGGTTACCAAACACCGTATCGTAGTCAGCCGCACTGGTAATTTGGCTCGATTCGAAATGATTGCTGGAGTAGCGAATGACAATTCCGTCCGTTGCCGCTTCCAGAGCATCATAGTTCGCTTCATTACCACCGAATGACACTTCTTCTGGCTCCATTAAGGTTGGACCGTTGTAGTCTGTTGGCGGATCAAGCACCAACCAATCGCCATACAACATACTTTGCCAGAACAAACCACCGCCACCAACATCACCAGGGCCACCGCCAAAGTCATCGAAGGCGCCTTCAGGAACACCAACGATACCTAAGCTATTTACGCTAGCAATACCGATGTCGACAAAGGCTTCTTCCAAGTCATCTAGGCCAATAAAGACATCAAGGTAGCGCATTTCGAGTACCCAGTACTTACCTTCTGCATCACGCATCAAGTAGAGGCGTTCGTATTCAAACAAACCTAAATCGCTGTCCAAATCAATCGTGCTAGAGAGCGTGGTGTTACTGGTGTCATCAACCACTTCCTGAATTGCTGAGCGAATGTTTTGACCAATAACACTGAATACACCAAACAATTCATCGCCTGGAGTTTGACTCGTTAAGCTCACACTCAATTCACCGTCAGCGTTATACGAACCAAAGAGTGGCGCGAATCCAATGACCGTAGGATCTTCAGCAATGTCAGTTGCGGTAATCGCAAAACCTCCCTCAACGGTATTGAAGGTAAAGTCAGCAATACCTAGTTCGTCCGCCTCTTCCTCACTGGTCACGTAAATAGGCGCGCCCGGCAATTCAAAATTCGACACATCAATACCTTCGGGCAACGACGATGAGCCATCGGAGCTAGGTCGGCTTTGGTCCGCAATCATGCCCAAGCCTGGCACATGAACAAACTCTTGGTCTGGTCCAATAAAGAGTGGAAATTCAGGGTCACATAGATTTAGCGGCGTAACGTAACCATCCACCCAGAAGTAAAGTTCGGGTAAATCGTTTTGGTAGTTGCCGATCTCAAAGCGGATCACATAGTCCCGGCCAAAGACGTCAGGGTCGTCAACGGTCTCAGGATGGAAGCCAGAAACGGTGTAGGTATACCGGTTAGTTCCGCTAATCTGTACGGGCGTACCCACCGAAATATCTCCGTTAGCATCACCTTTGAAGAAAGCTCCCGTATCCTCATCATAATTGACCGAGTACACACTCAACTGAAGCGGATTATCACCTTCTGTTGGGTTCGCACCATCAAATCGTTCGACTGTACATTCCACACTTACAAATTCTGCCCGTGCATCAAGGCCACCCTCGAAATCATCGAGGTTTTGCTCAGTAAATTCAGGTAATGTCGGAAGGCCCTCAAGCCCTACAAACAAAGCGCCACTCGCACTATCGTAAAAATCACCGTTATCAATTTGTGTAAGCGATAGTAAATCTGAAGTTAAAGTCGCCACCGTAACGTTATCGCCCGGCCGCATAAATTTAACATTGCCAAAATTGGGGACAACAACAGGCACCTCAACAGGCACCTCATTACGGACCACAGTAATGGTAAAATCTTCAAAGAAACCTTCCTGCACATCAATTACAAATTCACTGCGCATTAAGAAGTTTAAAAAGAACAAAGCCGAACGTACATCAATATCACTTTCACTCGTTAGCGTACGGCCAAATAACGACGCCGGCACCGAAGAACTGAGTCCGCGAGCAACGCGGTCACGTGCACGCTCATAATCTGGTGTTGGTAAAGTTGAATCCGTACCCGTAATTAAATCGCGATAGCCTGCTGCAGTCACAGGATAAATATCCGCGAGAACATCTGAAATAACCAAAGGTGTCGAACCGGCCTCAAACAAAGCTTGCTGCAAAGCAGACTGAACAGCATCGTCAGCGAACTGCGCATAAAATCCTACTTTACCGGTAAGCTCTGCTGTTGCTTCACCGGCCGTTGCCGGTAAATCAATACTTAATGCGCGAATCAATTCAGACGCATCAATAACATCAGCACCGCCTTCAAGAGCAGCATCACGACCCGTGTAGATAGGGAAGCCATCGTCGGTAATATTAATGCCCACTTTCGCCCAATTAAAATACTGAGCCACAACCGCAGCTAAGCGTTTAATTTTAATGGTGGAATCCTTATTATCCACCAAAGCTTCAATAACACTGGTCGAAACCAAAGAAGTCTCCGCTATTCGACCATTAAACTCATGATACAAACGGACCCGATCAATCAAATCAAAATCAGCATCCGTGGGCGAACCAACATCGCTACTAATCCGACCGAAGGCCGCATCAACATCGCCTTGCGTAACGGTATCTGTAAGTGCTGTCGTAATTTCAACCAAGGTGGGAGCGTAATACAATGGATTTTGAGGAACACCATTACCGTCCAATGCGCCTAGGTCTAAACTCGCATTATCGGTATATTCACCACCAATATCTAAGGCGCCAGAACCGACTTTGAAAATGCGAATACCGCGGTCATCAAAGCCACGTCCACCGGGTAAAGCACTATTGGGAATATGGGGGGGGGAAGGTAAATTAACCGCAACAACACCCGCAGTACCGAGTGTGTTCTCGTCAACCATTACCGCCAGCCCCATGGACATAAATAGCTGTCGGAATGATTTTGCTAATTGTGCATTTTTCTCAGCTTCCTGAGCCGCTAGTGCAGCACTTACATCACCGCCTTCGTCAAGACCAAAGAGCGCTTCCAAAGCTGCAGTATCATCTCCGGCCTCTTCAATCGCATCATCAGTCTCATCTGTAACCGCTTCACTGATTGTTGCTTCGAGGGCCGCCAATAAACCTTGCTCATCCGAATCAAGAGAAGACTCTAGCGAACTATCCGCATCATCGATCACTTCATCCGCGTTAATAACATTTGATTCCAAGGTTGCAATCGCAGCTTCTTCATCTTCAGCGGTTCCCGCAATTACGTCTTCCAACACCTCTAATTCGCCGACCTCAATATCAATCTGTACATCATCTTCTTGTTGCTCAATAACATCAGCCAATGTCTGCCCTTCTGGGATCTCGATAATGCTGTCAGCCGCTTCGGCTACTACGCGTGTAATTTCAACCGATACCGCGTCAATCACTGTCGCCGTCAACTGCTCAACCAATGTTTCAGAAAGCCCCATACTGGTTAACGAGGCAATCGATTCTTTAATTTGATTCAGGATAACATTCACAACTCGGTGAACAATCGGGTTAACCGCTACCGGTTCAGGCAAACCCGTTTCTTCATTAATATCTGAAGGGTCAGCGATCGACTGAATGGCCAACGCTTCCTTCGTGCCATCGTCATTTGTTTTGACAATCACAGCTCTAACCTGTAATCGCCCTAAAGCCCTAAACGCCGTCATGATATCGGCTTCAATATCATCGGCAGCGGCTAAGTCCTCTGCGACTAAGTAATCCAAAACATCCCCGGCAGTAACCGTATAAACACCCAAAGCGTCCGTAGGTACCGTCGCAATCGGGGTTTCGAAATTCACATCCGCTAACAAGAACAAAGAAACCAATGCCGCTACCGGATCCAGATCATCAACGCCAATATTGCCGTCATCTCCTGGGGCTTGGAAATTCGATTTTTGCGAAACTTTAGAACCGGTTTTATATGCGCCGGAACCGTAAGATTTTCTAGAAACTTTTTCCAAACTAGAACTTGAATCAGGAAAACTCGAAACCGAACCACTTAACGCAACAGCATCAAGCACTACCGGTGTTGCGGTTGGTGTCGGAGTCGCCGTTGGGGTTGCAGTAGGCGTCGCCGTCGGGGTTGCAGTAGGCGTCGCCGTCGGGGTTGCAGTAGGCGTCGCCGTCGGGGTTGCAGTAGGCGTCGCCGTCGGGGTTGCAGTAGCTGCAGCCGTTGGTGTTGGTGTTGCAGTACCACCGCCACCTCCTCCACCGCTCCCGCCACCTCCGCCGCCACCACCACAACCGGCGAGGGCAATAGTTAAAACAACTAAAGGAGTGCAGAACGTTTTCGAAATTATTTTCGAAAGGCTAGAGGAGCGGTTTTTCATAATTAACATCCGTTTGCCATTGGCGGCATTAATACATTTAAATAAAAATGATTAAAAATGGATTAAAAAATCCATTCGTAGCAATTTCAGATTATAGACACGGAAATAGCACGCCATTAATTTGGGGGTAACCCACGACACAACAAAAAAACGGAACGAAAATAAAGAAGAATTAAAATGAAATTTATTATTTGAATTCAATAAGATACATTCAAAACAGCGCACCAATACAACATAAACAAATCATCAAGAGTAAACCTTTTACTGTTTCGCCAACTCGGTTTAAGAACATTTACATCTAGATCAATTAAATTGGAGATCATAAAGTTGTCAAAACTTAATTTATATATCAAAAACAAAAGATAAATACCGCGCCATATAAAAAAATAATCTTTCCATTTTTCGAATCATTTCCCCCCACAGTCAACATGTTGACGAAGATAACCCGCGAGAAAAGTGCGAGACCAAAATGACAAAAAACAGTCGCTTTCGGATTTTTTTTGACCTTGACGAATGAATAAAACGAACTAGCATTAAGGGGTTAGCTTAGAAAAAGCTACAGGTTTTCACCCCGCTTCATCTCGCCATACACCTCTCCCCGTCACCTTATCCTCCACCTGGATGAACCATATAACGCCGCAGCCCTAAAAAATCGGTATGATGTCGATATCGATATAAGCACACAAACAGTTAACGGAAATCGAGATTTTTTTGAAACCCACACAAAAGCAAACGGACCTTATCGCCACAGCCATCAATACAGGAGCGCAACGGTATTTTGAATCCTGTGAATCTCGAATCAATGGATTTTCGAAACAGCACTACACATACCCCGGCACTTGTAAGATCAATACACGTGCTTTTGGCTGGGACCTACTCAAAATGCCCGCCAACCTTATATGGACACCGCTATATCTTCTGATTCAACTGATTGGCTATATATGCTTACGCCTCAAATGGAAACGCATCGCCCGACTGACAAAACGCGTACCCAGCGGCTTTATCACCGACGTACAATCGCGTATACGTGACCTTATATACGCCGAATTACTGGGAAGCCCCTCTCACCCAGAAAAGTGCGAGCTATACCGCTTTATCTCCGACGAAATACTCCAAGCAGTCCCAACACCCTCACATACGGCCCCCGAAGATTGGGACCAATCAACGATCAAAGACGATCTCCCCCCCTTAATCGTCCAAATACTTGAACAGTATTCCATTACACGCACCGCATCCGCCGACATTGCCAACACCGTTATCACCACTGCAGCAGGCGCAATCGTGCTCAAGCAATTCACACCTGGCGGACTTGGCCTGGGCATTATCGTCGCGACTATTTACATAAAAACTCGAATGGCATCCGATTTTGTTTTCGGCGAAACCTTGGGTACGATTTATTATTCCGCATTCCCTCCCGAGCCTTCGCTGGGAACCATCGCACTCAGCACTCTTATCGTCATGTGCGGTCTCGCCATTGTTGCCGCATTTTCGGGCTTGATTACAGACCCAATCCAGTACTACCTGCGCATCCACCAAAGACGCTTGCGCAAGATGCTCAAACACATGGCCAAAGATTTTAAGCAGCAATCAAAAGGGTCTTTTCACCCAAAAGACCAATACTTAGCTCGCATCATGGAACTTGTTGATGCGCTGAAAACTCATGTAATCTAGTAGCTAGTACCCGTCTGGAAATGGCTCGTCGTGAAGGGAGATGAAAATTCTTAGATTTGCGTCACGACATGTGGGCGTTTGCTTATTGCAAACAACTACATGTGTGGTGCAAAGATGAGTGTTTTTATTTTCCCGCAGCAGAGCCTATTTCTGGATGGATACTAGCTATAGTGCCCAGCCAATTAGATAACGGATAAACCAATCGATTTATGAAATGCCTCAGCATACAACTGCACCCAGACAGAGATACCGCATACCGGCCCGACGACTTAATTCAGCACCTCAAAACCATTGGCCGCTACCCTGAAATTGATATCGATCAGGACAAGCCTCAATACGTAAATCTCAACTTATTTACCGAAGACCTCAACGCCTTATCACAGCAAATCAACACGAAAGTACTTGAAGACGAGCACCTGGGAGCTTGGGTGAAAAATGTATCCGTCATCGTGTGTGAAGGTGATCAAGGTTGGGATAACTACATACTGCTCTGGCACTACGATAAAGACGAGCTCGCCGATAATGCGTCAAAATAAAAACCAACAAGGGACTCACCCTCAGAATTCGCAGTATCGGTGGATTTCCCACCTACCGGTACGCACGGCTCTTTTTTCTGCCCAGCGTTATTCAACCCGGCAACCCCACCCCCAACTAACCTTCCCCTTGTTAATTCTTGCCTTACTCTTTTCGTCTATTGCTAACGCTGAACCACGCACAATGCTCGCACTGTCGGAAGCAGCCATTGAGAGAACAAAACAACACGTTATTTACGACGGATCTTATTACGCCATCGGCTACCCAAATGGCGATGTCCCCAAAAACCTCGGGGTATGCACCGATGTCGTCATCAGAAGCTACCGTGCTTTGGGTATCGACCTGCAAAAAGAAGTCCACGAAGATATTAAACAGCACTTCAGTCACTACCCTGCAAAACGCATTTGGCGACAAAACTCACCGGACAAAAATATCGACCACCGACGCGTACCCAACTTACAAGCCTACTTTTCACGCCACGGTCAAAGCATCCCTCCATCCGACAACGCCAGCGACTACCAAACCGGCGATATCGTCACTTGGATGCTACCCGGCAATTTGCCGCACATAGGCATCGTGACCCACAAACACGATAAACGAAGCCGCAACCCCATGATTGCCCACAATATTGGTGCAGGCCCAGTTATTGAAAACATGCTCTTTTCATACCCTATTTCTGGGCACTATCGCTATATGAAACGGTCGAAAATTGACGGCAAATAATGAAAGGGAGAAACTAGAATATAAAACAGTTGAAATAGCGGATATTCGGCTAAAAAACACGGTGTTTCGTTATCATTTATCTATATACAGATAACAACCGTGTCGTCATAATGCACATTTGAATTTGGGCGCCTGCAATGTTTGCCTAGCGCCTGCGTCACCTGCCCAGTGGTGAGCCCCGATGGCACGTCGGATGGCCAAAAGCCAAACAAGTGGTGCTCGCTTCGGCCTAGCACCCGCGTCACCTGCCAAGTGGTGAGCCGCTGGGGGGCACCCCAGCACCCATAAAGCACCAGCCTGAGTCATATGACTCAGGACTGCTTTATCTATTCCCGGCCTTGCGAACCTCCTCTTCGCGCTAGACTCTCGGCACACGCCTCGCTAATCGTTGAATCGCTACGGGAATGATTCTTAGGAAAGCCTATGACCTGAAGTAAGTTCAGGCGCGAATCAGCCCCACCGAAGGTATAAATCGTCTCCTAAATATAGCTTCAACACTTCGGAAACAGCCTCTCAAACTTCAAATTAACTGTATTGCCCCCACCTCAACGATACCCTCACGCGCCCATCAAAACCAAGCTCCCGCTACACCCTCCCAAATTAATTTTCCAAGCACGCTAGTTTTCTGCCGCTTTCCCCTTAAACTACCCCCACACAGAACCACGCGCCTTAACCCCAGAAGTCCTCCTCATGCGAATCAAAACACAAGCCCAAAACTTTCGAACCACTCCAACCCGACACACACTGTTTTTTACTGCCGTTTTTGTCTGCCTTTTTTTATTCCTATCCGCCCCCAATACGCAGGCCGAATCCCCAGTATGGAAAATTTCAAAAGACGGCCACCATCTTTACCTCGGCGGAACCATTCACATGCTAGCTGCCAGCGACTACCCCCTGCCAAAAGCGTTTAATATCGCCTATCAAAGCGCCCACACAGTGATACTCGAAACCAATCTCGAAGCCGTACAAACGCCTGAGTTTAATGCAAAAATGGCGGAAATTATGACGTTTAGCGACGGCAACACCCTGCAAACGTCGATAAAAAAAGAAACCTATGACGCTCTCAAGGGTTATTTTCAACAAAACGCTCTGCCCATTGAACGTTTCGCGCACTACACGCCGCTCGGCATTACCTTGATGATTAGCTTTTTTGAAATGAAAAAAATGGGTATGGACTCAAGTTTAGGTGTCGATCTATATTTTACCAACAAAGCAAAACAGGATGACAAAACACTTGGGCAATTAGAAACACCCGACGAACAACTTCACTTTATTTCTAACTTGGCCACAGGGAAAGAAGACGAAATAATTTTCCAAACCCTACAAGAAGTTAACTCCATCCCAGCCGAACTCGAACAAATGAAAACAGCCTGGCGCAGCGGCAATATTGCCATGTTAAAAAAAATCGGTATCAACCAGATGAAAAAAGACTTTCCCTCAATGTACAAAACTCTTCTAGTCGAACGTAATAATGCATGGTTTCCAAAAATAGAAACCATGCTGACCAATAAAGACATAGAGTTTGTTTTAGTCGGCGCTTTACATTTGGCAGGGGAACACGGATTAATCAAACAACTGTCTAAAAAGGGCTACCACGTCACTTATTTTGGAAATTGATGCACTTGCATTTTATTTAAAGCTCTATATTATGCACCTCTCGTAACGCATGACGTTACGAACACACATCGAATATTGGATTAGACTTTTCAAAAGGAGCTAGACATGAAAAAAACACTTTCCCTTTCCCTCGCTATTGCGGCAATCCTATCAGCACCTACTTTTGCAAGTGACGACTATCGAGCTGAAATCTCGTTATCTCACGAAGTAGGAGACTACGGTGAGCCAGATTTTCGTACTACAGTAATTTCTGGGGAATACCATTTCGATACAGTTAACACAAACAACAAACCTCGTGCAGAAGCTGCATTTGTAGACCACTCAACGTTTATTGATGGTTCTATTTCGTACACCAAAGTTGAAGAATACGGCAACAATGATTTTGCGCTTGGCGGACGATACGTGATGAACAACAACATCATCATCGAAGCCGATGTACAACGCGTAAGAAACGACAACGGTATTTCAGTCGGTGTGGGTTACTACATCAAAGACAATATCGATATCGTTGTGTCATACCAAGACATCAACTACCAAGACAAGCAAAGCTTCGGTGTTGATTCTCACGGAGTATTCTCAGTGTTCGACTCATCATTTATTAGCTATGATGCGGGCATTGCTTATACAGACGTAGACAATCACAGCGGTACCGACCTAAACACGAATAGCAACGCAGACCATCATAGCGGTGTTGACCTAAATGCTGGCGTAACCTACTACTTCACCAGAAGTATTGGTTTAGGTTTGGATTATGACTATGAGTCAAGTGATCACTACAACTACTCCACAATGTCATTAACTGCGGATTATTTTGTAACACCTAAAATTGCGTTATCTGCAAAATATTCAGGCTATAACCACGACAAAGATGGCAACGCTTTCGAAGCTGCGGTATCTGTTCGCTTTTAATTTTTTTAGTTAACACATGACGTGCTGACTATTAAAAGGATAAGTAAGCAAACTGAATAAACACAAGTACAACCCGATGGCAGGTTTTTTAAACTGAAAAACTTCTATCGGGTTTGTCAAAATAATTTTAGACCCCTCATATTTTACCGAGAAGAATTGTGCACCTAAACGGGTGACGATAAATTCCAGGCTCACTTTCCGCGTTAGATTTCATATTCTGCTCACTAACATTTCAGGCTATTAGTCCCATTCTTTTCGATCCATCCCTCAGTTTTTATCACAAATCAAAACCACCAATTCCTATATATTTACAATGGTGAAGCTGCAACTCGATTAGATTGACTCTGAGATGAGAGCAAGTGTAGGTTCACTTGTCCCACACAGAAAGGCTATTCGCTTTTCTGACCAGTAAGGCGGAAAACATACCGACAGCAGAACGCCACTACACACCCCAGTAGAGCGCCCAAAAGGCTCTCCTTAACCCTAGATAGCGGAAGTCGCCTAGAAAACGTCACTCTAGCTCGGACCGAAATATCTATTCCGGTTTTTGGCAAGCATTACAGGCAACAAAGATGTACAATGCGCCAAAATTCTGCGATAGATCAGCCCTAAGTTTCAGCTTCTTCATCGCAAACCATAATAAGAACCCTTCGAGAGTCAGCCATCCAACACGTACCCCGGTACGCGCGTAGTGCTGCCTGCGATTGGGGGAAATAAAAACACATTAAACACCGAAAAAATAACATCTCAGTAGGAGCAAACCTCTTGAAAACCCAGTATGCATTATTCGCATCTTTTAGCTTTGCGAGTTTATTTGGCCTTCCATCACTCGCCTATGGTTCCGGCACTGCCGAATCTCTGGCCTCAAATTTGAATGCGACTTCAAGTGTTCTGGCCATTGCCGCCCTCGCATTATTTGCATTTGCTTACACGTTTGTCATTGCAGAAGAATTTATTCATCTTAGAAAATCCAAACCTGTGCTCATGGCCTCCGGCATTATTTGGATTTTGGTTGCGATACTCGCCAAAAGCGTCGAAAACGGGGCAGCCATTATGGAAGCCTCCCTCAACCATATGATCATTGAATACGCGGCCCTGTTGTTATTCCTCCTAACCGCCATGGTCTACATCAACGCCCTTTCCGAAAGGCATGTATTTAAAGTCTTGCGGAACTGGCTGGTTCAACTGGGCTTTAGTTACCGCAAACTATTCTGGACCACCGGCTTACTCGCATTTTTTATCTCCCCCATTGCCGACAACCTCACCACAGCCCTATTAATGGGCGCGGTAGTATTGGCCGTTGGGCAAGACAAACCCCGCTTTGTGACCGTGGCCTTTATCAACATCGTCATTGCCTCAAATGCTGGCGGCGCCTTCAGCCCCTTTGGCGACATTACAACACTTATGGTTTGGCAATCCGGCCACGTCGACTTTTTCGGATTCTTCAGCTTGTTTTTACCCAGCGTGGTCAATTTTCTGATCCCCGCCATCATCATGAGCTTTACCGTCAGCAACGAAGTACCGAAAGCGGGTGCGCGTGATATCGAATTAAAAACCGGCAGCTACACCATCATATTCCTGTTTATTTGCACCATTGCCACAGCAGTATCATTCGAACAGCTATTACACCTTCCGCCTTACCTCGGCATGATGATGGGGCTGTCTTACCTCTTTCTATTTTCCTACTACCTTAAATTCACCGAACGCATCGATGCAGACGTAGTGGGCGACTTTAATATCTTTAACAAAGTCGCAAAAGCCGAATGGGACACCCTACTCTTCTTTTTCGGCGTCATCTTCTGCGTCGGCGGCCTCGGCACCATCGGCTACCTCTCCGCCGTATCCGACATTATTTACGGAGGGCTAGGCCCCACCACCGCAAACATACTCGCCGGTTTATTTTCCGCCGTCGTCGACAACATTCCCGTGATGTTCGCCATACTGACCATGTCACCCGAAATGGACCATTTCCAATGGCTCCTGATTACCCTTACAGCGGGTGTAGGCGGCAGTTTACTCTCCGTCGGTTCCGCAGCAGGCGTTGCCCTAATGGGACAATCGAACGGCCTGTACACATTCTTTGGCCACATGAAATGGAGCTGGGCAATCGCCCTCGGTTATGTTGCCAGCATCTACTGCCACTATTTAATTAATGGCTAGATCGGATAAAGGGGGTTTAACGACCTCCTTTGCTTTCCCCCAATTATCACCCGTACTTCTGCTCTAAGCCCCGCCTCACTCCCGTCTCCCGCTTATCCCGTCCCGTCTCCCGCTTATCCCGTCCCGTCTCCCGTTTCTCCCGTCTCCCGTTTCTCCCGTCTCCCGTTTCCCGTTTCCCGTCTCCCGTTTTTCCCATCTTTTACCTCCCCCCCAAAGACGATCAAAACACCTCCTATACATTCTTTCTTTTATTCCATATTCGCGTAGTTAAATCCTATCTACTATTCTCGAAGTAAGCTTTTAATAAATTTGCCACTTGTCTGGGAAGAGTTAGGGTCATGGGATTTCGTTTCGCCGTACACAGTTTCAAATATTTCTTACTTCTATTTATCGCCGCTTTTGCCATTAGCGCCTGCCAGGGGGATGGATCTGAGTCTGGAATTCAGGATCAATTAACCGACGATATAGAATCAGAAGATACAGAATCAGACGAGACGCCCATCGTTAGTAATTCATCCATCAAAATTGGTAATGGTGGCGGCGCCTCGTTTCGTGATGGGACAGCTGCAGCTGAATTAATCACCGCCAGTATCGATGATTCAAATTGGGATATCGACGTCGTTATTGTCGACAGTAATAACCTCGCCGTTACCAGCGTGTATAGCGTGAGCTTTTCTTCTACCTGTATCGCTACCGGCTTAGCCAGTATCAGCAGTAGCCAAGTGGATACGATTGCCGGGCGTGCAACAGCGAACTACTCCTCTGGAACTTGCGATGGCGTTGATACCGTAGTCGCCAGCATTCAAATTGGCTCAGGCACGATAAGCGCCCAGGTTGATTTAGACATCGACACCGCCCTCGCGTCCTCTGGTGGCGCAATTGGTGCATCCACCATTTTAATGGGGTCGGGCTCTGGCACTTCGTTTGTAAATGGGACACTAGGTGCCAGCGTCACAAATTTGCAAGCCGGTGCTAGCGCCACAATATCGGCCAATATCGTCGACAGTGACAACGTACCTTATACCCAACCCATCGTTGTCACCTTTTCATCTGAATGCGCATCAACAAGTCTCGCGAGTTTCAGCGAATCTGGCGTATTAACCAACGGGGGTTTAGCCAGCGTAATATATAGCGCCGAAGGCTGCAGCGGCGACGATACTATTTCTGCTAGCGCCCTCACGAGTGACGCCCAAGAATTGAGTGCAAGTGTTCTTGTCTCAATCGCCACTGATACGGTGCTGGGAGTTGAGTTTATTAGCAATTCCGAGTCAACCCTAACAATCGCGGGTATAGGTGGTGACGAAACCGCTAACGTCACCTTCAGAGTTGTCGGAGCACAAGGAGCAGCAATTGTCGGCGAAACGGTCTCTTTTGAACTCAGTAATATCGCCGGAGGATCAAGGATAGCAAGCGGTACAGAATCAGGCGAAACCAATAATGCTGGCGAAATCACCACGGTAATTCAAAGCGGTACGGTTAACGCCTCTCTACATGTTATCGCGACTCATAACAGCAGTGGCGTACACGGATTCTCTGACGACATTACGATATCAACTGGCGTACCGATCAGTCGCTCCTTTGATATTTCCGTCTTACCTGCCAATCCTCTCGCCTGGACATCCAATGACGCAGAAGTAGTCATCACAGCCAACGTTAGCGACCAATTCGGCAATGCGCCGCCCAACGGTACTCGTGTCAGTTTTCGATCAGTGGAAGTGGGAATAATTGACGCGTCCTGCGAACTAATTAATGGCCGATGCACTGCCAACTGGCGCAGCTCCGGCGATAGAAACCACATTACTGCAGAGGCAGACGACGGAATTGGCTATAACAATCGTTTAGGCCGCGCTACAGTTATAGGCTTTATGAGCGGAGCAGAAGATTTTATCGACCTGAACGCAAATGGATTATTCGATGCAAGCTCTGCAGGAGAAGTCGCCTCCGTGGTCGATTTACCCGAAGCCTATATCGATGCGAACGAAGATGGTGTTTTTAATTCAACTGAAATATTCATCGACAGTTTTTTAAATAACCCTTCTCCCAGCGATTCCATTGCAGGAGCACTCAATGAAAGCTATGACACTGTAGGAGATGGGATATATAACGGCCCCTGCAGTGTGTTAATAAATTCAAACTGCCCCCCCTCAGCACTACAGTCAACCACGATATGGGATCAAGCTGTCATCGCCCTTTCTTCCGACCAGGTACAAATCTGCGATAGAGGAACTCTCCCCCCCGTAGGCTCTATTATAGATGCGCCTTTCTCGGTGTCGGGAGTTGAAATTTGTGACGAAAACGGCAATTCTCTGCCTGACAGAACAACCATAGTTTTTAACGAAACCGAGATCGACCTAGTCGGTGTTGTTCGCTACACCATAGCCGGAGATACAACAGAACCCGCAGGACCATTTAATCTAGAGATATTGCCTGAGGGACTAGAACAAGAGAACGCCTCTTTCACCATTTCAGTTGTATCAGCCGCTGGAGTAGAGGTCCAATATCATTGGCCGGTAAATGAATACCCTTAATTCCCAGTCGCGTTAAACGCTCGACTATCATTTGAAACTCTTGAGTTCAGCACTTCAGAGAAAATAAACCAGAAAAAGAAAAAGGTTTGCATAAGAGAATGCAGGCAAAACAAACTAACCCGAACGCAACCCTTTTCTTCAAAAATCAACGTGAATTCGCAACATACTCATCAACACTACGTTCAAACACCTCATAAAGCCACGCCAAATCCTCTTTTTCAAATAAATTACTGTAGACCAAAGACGCATTCAAATACAAAAGCTCATGAGTATCATCATACTCATGCTCCAACTTAGCGCTTGTGGGTTAAAAAGAATACGGAACAGCCCTTTCTTTTTTAGCAAGTTCAAGTGAAAGTATAGCGGCGGGAATAACATAGTCCTTCAATGAAGGCTCAATATAACAACCAAACTTAACACCTAGTTCTGATTTTGGGATTTTATATTCATAACGCTCATTACTGAATACTCCGAAAGCAAACAGCGCCATGAGCACAAACATCAGAATAAGCACTGCACATGACAACCCGCTGAGTACTTTCTGTGACGGACTTTCTCCAAACACATGAATACCTGACAATGCTAAACAACAAGATTTTTCCAGCGGCCTACCGATTTAAATCGATCCTAACCCATTAAAACCGCATTAAAACCCTAGTTCGGAGAATGCCCTTTTCGCAAAAAATCAGCAACAAAACGAATATCATTCTCTAACGACTTCTGCGCCGTGGCAAAATTCTGCACTTCCATTTCTTGTGTATACTCATCCAAAATTGCAAACTCTGCCAAAAAGTTATCCGTTGGAGCCTTCAGCAAATCGGTTATGATGTCAGCAGGAACAGGCTTACTAAAATAGTAACCCTGAATTAAATCACAATTATTTTCAGCAAAAAACCTCAACTGCTCAATCGATTCAACGCCCTCTGCAACCACGTTCAAATCCATGGTTTGCGAGATCGCCAAAATCACGCGTATAATTTCTTCATCTTGCTCGCTAACGCCAATATCAACCACAAAACTGCGGTCAATTTTGAGAATATCCAAAGGTAATTTACGGAGGTAGTCTAGCGATGCATTGCCAACACCAAAATCGTCTATCGAAATTTTAACACCCAGTTCGTGTATTCTTTCTAATTCTTGAACAATACGGCCCTGGTCTTCAAGTACCCCTGTCTCGGTAATTTCCAGCTCAATCATTCCCGGATCAATACTGTAGCGCGAGAAAATACACTTCACACGCTTGCAAAAATCGCCCGCCCGTAACTGCCGAGTCGAAACATTCACCGATACAGAGAAGGTATCGAAACCTTGATCTTTCCAGTCTTTAACTTGGCGACAAGCTTCTTCTAAAACCCAATCACCGATTTCAACAATTTGCCCAGACTCTTCCGCAACAGGAATAAATTTATCAGGGCCAATGGCAATACCATTTTCATCGTTAGAGCCTTTAGGATTCCAGCGTAACAATGCTTCACAAGACACCGCCTTACGGGCCGATAACGACACTTTCGGCTGGTAGACCAAGGAAAACTCATTCTCAGAAACGGCACGTCGCAACATCATCTGAATGCGTTGTTTTTCGAGCATTTCCTTGCGCATGTTCGGTACGAATACCTGATAATTATCACGCCCTTGCTCTTTCGCTTCGTACAGCGCTGTATCCGCATTTTTGATCACGTCCAGCATGCCCTGCGAATAATCATCGTATTGGAACACGCCAATGCTGCAGCTGACGTTAATAGTTGCGCCCTGCACATCAATATCCTCTGACATTGATGTAATAATTTTTTGCGTCACCAGAGTCACATCAACGATATTGTCAATACCATAAAGGATCACTCCAAACTCATCGCCGCCCAGACGCGCAACCACATCACCGTCGCGAATACTGGAGGACAGGCGTAGGCTCACCGCTTGCAATAGCTGATCGCCACCATCATGACCGTAACTGTCATTAATATATTTAAAATGATCCAGGTCGATCATCAGAACGCTCAACGGCGTCTTGGAACGCTTGGAACGCGAAATGGCTTTTTTTAAACTGTCATGAAAATACGCCCGATTCATCAGGTTGGTTAAGGGGTCGTAGGTTGCCAAATATTTTAGGTTTGCTTCAATCCCTTTGCGTTCCGAAATATCTTGGAACATCACCACACTACCAATCACTTCGCCCAGTGCATCTTTCATCGGTTCACTGGAATACTCGATTTCAAAGGAATCGCCACCCTGTCGCTGCCAACTCTCCGTATCACAATGGCCGCTTTCTGCGCCCAGAACAAAACGATAGAGCGCGGAAATTTCCCAGGTTTTCACTTCGGAACTTTCCGCAATAAGAAAGTCCTCAATATGCTGGGACATCAACAACGATTGGTTAATTTTAAGGATTGCAGCGGCTTTTGGGTTTGCAAAGGTGATGGCGCCAACGAGATCGACCCCCAAAATACCTTCGCCGGCTGAGTTCAAAAGTGCCTCTAAGCGCGCGCTCGTTTCAATTTGCGCTAACCGAGACTGCTCTTGTAATTTGCTTTGCCTTTCTAGCTCAACAAACTGACTCACTTTGTTCGTTAGAATAATGGGAACAATGGGTTTCAGCACATAATCGACTGCGCCCACTTCGTAGGCCTGCATGAGTTTTTCATCGTCGCGATCTGCTGCTGTCACCATAATAATGGGAACATCCTTCGATGCTTTTCTCGCACGAATAAGGCGCGTCGCTTCAATACCGTTCATGCCCGGCATATTCACATCCATCAAAATGACGGCAAAGCAATGCTCCTCGACCTGACGCAAGGCTTCCTCGCCAGAACTGGCGAAAAACAATTCGATATCCAAATCTTCGATCACCATTGCAACCACATCTTGGTTGCATTCTATGTCATCAACGATGAGAACTTTACTACGGCTCGTCAAAGGGCTATCACCACTGTAATATTTTTTACTGACCCGAATGTTCACACGGGCATCATCTACACAATTTATATCGGCTGGATAATAATGCCGTTAACATAATCCGAGCGAAACGCCTGCAATAATAGTGCGAAGCACTCCACTTTAGTTTAGGTTGAATCACAGAGGATGCATAACGAGAGGGATTTAATATTGATGATTTGTTCGTCTCATAATCACGAAAATAAGATCGATTGATTCTAAGCAGAAAATAACACAACGCCCAATGTCATAAGAAGCGTATTTAGGAAGAAACAAATGACAACTTTGCATCACGAACTTGAATCTGATGGGCCTTTTTTCACAAAATCCGTAACAAGCCCAATCACGCGCTCTAGGGCTTTTTGGGCAGACGCCGAACTCACAACTGAGGAGTCACGCAAATGCTCTCGCAGCTCCGTAAACTGCTCTTCAAATACCCGATCCCCCATTACCAGCAACTTCGTCATCTTCTGTGCGGAAAGAGGTCGGCTAAAATAATAGCCCTGAATAAGATCACATTTATTTTCTGCGAAAAAGCAGAGCTGCTGAATCGTCTCGACACCTTCAGCCACCACATCCAGCTCCATGGTATGAGAAACAGCCATCATCACGCGAATAATCTCCTCATCCTGCGCATTCGTGCCAATGTCGACAACAAAGCTGCGGTCAATTTTGAGTAAATTGAGTGGTAATTTCCGTAAATAATCTAACGATGCGTTGCCCACGCCAAAATCATCAATGGCGATGCGCACGCCCATTTCGTGTATTTTATTCAGCTCGGGAATAATTCGCGCTTGGTCTTCGAGTGCACCGGTCTCTGTAATTTCCAATTCAATCATCGACGGCGTTACCGAATAACGCCTAAACGCGGCCGCGATCTGTTTGTGAAATTCTCCCGAGCGCAATTGCCGCATGGAAACATTCACCGCAATAGAACACATCTTCACGCCTAAATCATGCCACACCCTCACCTGCCAGCAGGCTTCATTTAAAACCCATTCGCCAATTTCAACGATAACCCCCGATTCTTCAGCAATCGGAATAAATACGTCCGGACCAATCGGGTCACCGTTTTTAGGTGTCCAACGCAGCAATGCCTCACATCCCACAATTTGTTGACGCGCTAATGACACTTTAGGCTGATACACCAGACTAAACTCTTCCTCTGCCACTGCTCGCTGCAGCATCATTTGAATGCGCTGTTTTTCCATCAGGTCCTGGCGCATGTGCGGAACAAAAACCTGATAATTGTTACGTCCCTGCTCTTTGGCCTCATACAGTGCCGTATCGGCATTTTTAACGGCGCCGTTCAAATCTACCGAAAAATCGTCATACACATAGAACCCAACGCTGCAGCTCACATTGATTGTGGCTGACGGCAATTCGACATCTTTCAATACCGCTCGAATGATTTTTTTTGCTACCGGGTGAACGCAGTCTTCACTTTTGACATCGTAGAGAATTACGCCGAACTCATCGCCGCCCAAACGCGCCACGACATCGCCATCACGAACACACGCAATTAAGCGTTCACTCACTTTTGTGAGCAGGATGTCGCCACCGTCGTGACCGTAAGTATCGTTAATTAATTTGAAATGATCCAAATCTAACATCAAAATACACAGCGGGTTTTTGGTGCGCCGCGAACGTGAAATTGCTTTTTTAAGGCTGTCGTAAAAATACGCCCTATTCATTAAATCGGTTAACTGATCGTAGGTCGCGAGGTATTTCAGGTTTTCTTCTGTGGCTTTTCGCTTGGTGATATCTTGAAACATGACCACGCATCCAATCACTTTACCCACTGAATCCTTCATGGGTTCACAGGTGTACTCAATGTAGAAAACCTCACCGTCTTGCCGACACCAACGTTCTGAATCACAATGACCACTCACCGTTCCCAGTATAAAACTGTAGAGGGTCGACAATTCCCAATTCGATTCTGAACCTTCATCCGCTAAGAGAAAATCTTCAACATGCAATTGTAATAATACGTTCTGCTCGACATTTAAAATGGCGGCCGCTTTAGGATTGGCGAAGGTAATTTTACCCACCATATCCACACCCAAAATGCCTTCGCCAGCAGAATGCAGAAGCGCCTGCAATCGTGAGTTAGTTTCGTCCTGTTCACGTCGTACCACATGGTTGAGTTTCGATTGTCGTTCAACCTCAACAAACTGACGCACTTTACTGGTGAGCACCACTGGCTGAATCGGCTTAAGCACATAGTCCACCGCGCCCGCATCATAGGCACTGACCAAGCGCTGATCGCTTACTTCTGTCGCCGTCACCATGATAATGGGAACATAGGTGGAAGCGTCGTTACCGAGAATTTCTTTGGTCGCCTCGATTCCATTCATCCCCGGCATACTTACATCCATAAGAATGACCGCAAAGCGATGCACGTGCGCGAGATGAACCGCCTCTTCGCCGGAGCTCGCGAAATACATGTTGATGTCCAAATGCTCGATAACCGCCGCAATCAAATCTTGATTGCCGACGTGATCATCGACGATGAGCACTTTACTTCTATTTGGCAACAGTTCACTCCACTGGTTATAGCCATTATTCAGGCGACTTTGATCGCCTTAACATTCAACCTGCGCGCCCCAAATTTATCGCTAAAATAAAGACCGATATAACCACGAACAACATCAACAGTGGTAAGGCACAATGTGAAAATTAGCGCCACGATTACAATTAGGAGCATTCACTCTGGACTTGTGGCATAAACAGCAACGAGGCATGGGTTATCAAGATCACACCCTTAGCCTATCCACACTAGGTCTAGGCATTATTGCCTAATTCAACAATCAAAATCTCCGGCCAAATAGCGCCCCGTTTTGCATTACGTTCGATGAAACAGACAGTCTTATTTTAGTGTAGATTGAAACCGTAAATATGCGTAGTTAAGGACTCGCTATTTTGGGGCGTATAACGCCAAAGAATGGAGAATAACGGAAACAAAGACATAGTTTGAACGCTCACAAACCTATGTAAGCACGGACGAACGACTTTAACAAAAGGAAAAAAGGTGAACGGCCAGACAACCAAAAAACCCACGCCCACAAACAGATTTGGGCGTAGGAAAACTAACGGCAGTTAGTGCTCTTTAACTGAAGTCGGAATTTTAAATGCGATGGGCCCACCTTCGCGACGTTCGCTCTCTTCACGCTTGGAGAGATCTTTATGGGCCTGACGAAGCAAGTCGGTTTCAAAAGCACTTAGATCGTCAAAGCGCGGTGAACCTTCTTCTATTTTGGCGCGATCCGCCTCAAATTGAACCGCCTGCTTTACACAGTCGATAAAGAACTGAAAACCTTCTTTTGCCTGAGACGAAATTTCTGCGATAAGATCTGGCCGCATCGTTTCGCCCATATAGGCTAAACAGTCACAACTGCTGCGCAAAGTGTCTTCTGAAAAGTGTTGAATAATCGGATTGATGACTTGATTGGACATAGATATTTTTCCTCTTGCAATTTTCAAGTTGCGTTCAAGTTTCGCCCTAAAAGTTTAGGGCGAACGGGAAGGTTGAAAACAGCAAAAGGCACCGCCCTGAGTATTCCCCAAAGGTATCGTATTTCTCAGGCCCCCCGTTCATCGCGAGAAGTAGCTGAACAGAAAAAATCGTAGCGCTACCAACCTACAATTTGCCTGCCTTTTAGAGTTTTCAAGCCCCGTGGCCGGGAGAATATGCCTTCAAAAAATAATGTCAAGAAGGGATAGTGCCAACAAGGAAGGATAAACGCCAAAACCAAAACAGACCCGCCTCTTTTATTTTACAGCCTTATCGCGCAGTCACTCAAGTCTCTTTTTGTCTTCATTTTCATCTCTATTTATTTGACCTGAAATTTCTGCAACATAACGCAACCATTTCCTATGGGACGATTAAATACACGGAGATATTCGAAACGTAAGTATCGAGACGACCGGCACTCCACCGCCACGCCTTCTGAACACCAATGGATAATGAGAGCGACCAGAACTTTATTTACGTTTTAACATTATTGGCGAGCAAATATCATTGGAGGCTCACCATCAAACTTAAGCTTAAAATTAACGCCAGAATTTTCACGCCTGCACCTGAAATCAGAATAACCAAGGTCCGTGATTACAACACTAAACGATTATTAAATATGAAAAAATGGTATATTTTACTATAATAAAAAATAGGAATAACCATGCGTTTTCAGCTGCAATTCAGACTTACAAATCAGATGACGATAGAGTCGTTTTGAGCGATAGTTTAACCGTATCCTAATAAGCAAGTTAAAGTACGGAAAAGAATCGTGTCACTCCTGCAATTTCCTCCGGCGAGGTAAAATGTAGATGCACCCTTTCGGCAAAGTCCGTGCTCTTAATAACCCAGGGGGTTTATTAATTAATATGAAAAAAACCATATTTGCCGTAGATGATGAGCCTGCTATGCAGGATATATACATGGAAATGTTTAGCGACAATTTTGAAATACTGTGTTACGAACACCCTATTGAAATGCTCAACAAGGCCGACGAATTGAGGCCGGACCTCGCGATTATTGATATCGGCCTATCGGGTATGGATGGCTATCAGCTTTGTGACGCCCTTAAACAAAAAGAAGGAATGCGCGACATCCCAGTCATTTTTGTGTCGGGACGTGATTACACCCAAGATAAAGGACGAGCATTTTTCAGTGGTGGCGCAGAATACTTGACGAAACCCGTGCGAGCAGCGTCGCTTAGGGCCGTCGTTAATCGTCTAGTTCAATAAGTGCTTCATTACCTGAGATGACATTCACGAAACCTGATCGGTGGCATATCCTCGGTCGTAAAACGACTTTGGCCTCTCTATTCATTCCGAAATATTATGCACAAGCTCAGTTTTCCCATTGAATTTAGCCGCATATAGTCTAAATTTTAAGGGGACGGTACAGTTCTAAAATATGAGGTCGAAGGCCTATGGCGAAAGCAGCCAACAACCCTTTAATCAGGAGAATTATGTGACATCTGTGTTAGTAGTCGATGACCAAATTTCGATGCGGAATATGTTCAAAGTTATATTGGATAATGCAGGCTATGATGTAACAACAGCGGTCGATGGTGTGGATGCCTATAAAATAGTGACGTCTACAAAGATTTGCTTTGACCTATTTGTCGTCGACTATCATATGCCCAATATGGATGGCATAGAATTCACCTATAAACTGAAAGCGCTCGCCGCCTATAAAAACATCCCTTTATTAATAGCCAGTACGAATGATAAGGGTACGAAAAAGCAAGAGGCCAGAGAAGCCGGCGCTATCGGCTGGCTGACCAAACCCATTAGTGAAAACGTACTGGTAAAGGCCGTCACGAAAATCGCCCCCCCCTAACCCCCCATCAACGCACACGTTCGATCTTGCCAACTATTCAAGAGGCTCAGAATGACATCAGTACTGATTGTTGAAGACTCCAGATCCCAGCGGGAATGTATCGACCATATATTGAGTAATGCCGGTTATTCCACTGTGGCGTGTAACGATGGATTTGAGGCGTTGTCATGCATTAAGAAAAGCAATTTTGATCTGATTATTACCGATGTGCATATGCCTAAAATGGATGGTATTCGACTCACTGCCATACTCAACAACCGCAACACCGATACCCCGATGCTCGTTATCTCAGCAGACAAATGTAATGAGACCAAACAATGCCTAAAAGACAACGGCGTCGCCGCATGGTTACAGAAACCGATTGATGCAACAAGGCTGTTGACGGCTGTTGGCAGTATGACAGAATAATTCTTGGCGCCCTCTCGTTGCTTCTGCCCAAACCTCCGGAGAGAGAAACCGGCAACGAAATGGCATAGTCTATTTCGACTTTAGACGATTTCAATTTTAGGCTATTACGTTATTCAGCGATTACTAGTGTTAAGCAGTTCACTCGTTAACCCCAATTAAACACTTATCAAGCCCTTATTAAACTCTGTTTTAACTCTGGATTTAACTCTGGTCTTAACTCTGATTTAGCATCACAGGGAAAACGCCATTATTAGCGCTTAACTGGATTTCGCTTCTTTCAGCCAGTGCAGCAATTTTTCGTCTAATACATCCGTATCAATCGGTTTCGACATGTAATCACTCATGCCACAATCCAGACAACGCTCACGATCACCTTTTATGGCGTTAGCAGTCATGGCAATAATAGGAAGTATTTTGTTGCTCTTACCCGTGCCACCACTGCGAATTATTTCTGTGGCTTTGTATCCATCCATTTCGGGCATTTGGCAATCCATTAGCACTAAATGATAAGGGTCTAGGCTACGTCGTTGCTTGAGTGCTGCTAACGCTTCTAAGCCATTGCCTGCCGCATCGACAACCATGCCATATTCCTCCAGCATGTCTTGCACAACTAATTGATTCATAAGGTTGTCTTCGACTAATAATATACGCTTATCTTGCAAAACTTTTAAAATCTCTTCTGGGATGATGTGCTCACCCAGCAAGCCTTCAGATTCTGCAGATGAGGTTGCGTGCGATTGCTCTGACGCTTCCGATGACTGTAGATTGGGGGATTCTGAACCGAATGATGTGCGCTCATGCTTATGCGCATCCCCAAGCGTGAGCGCCAGCATATTCATCAAGTCCATCGTGGTTGCGGGTTTAGAGAACACGCTGGTAAAACCCATTTCCTTGTAGTGCTCGATATCGTTAACTGAGGAAATTGGGGTCATTAATGCGAGTTGTGTCGATGCGTTTTCTTCATTTTCTCGAACAATTTCAGCCAGCTCTTCACCGTTCATGCCCGGCATGTCAAAGTCGATTAGGATAATGTCGACTTTTGATAATTCACAGCTCTGAACGCCACCCTGCTCGCAGCTCGGTTGGTCATCGTTACCTTCTCGCTCTATTTCTTGCCAGCCACAACATTGCTCAAGAATATTCAGCGCACTAGGCCCGTTATTGACGGCCACTGCCGAAGCCCCCCAGAGCCGCAATTGTTTACTGAGCACGTCGGCACACGAAGTATTATCATCGACAACGAGTATTTGGATGTCCTGCATGCTAACCGGGGGCAGTACGGTTTGAGAGAATTCGCTTTCGGCAAGCATTACGGTAAATTCAAAGCAACTGCCTTTTCCTACTTCGCTGGTTAGGCTAACGCTGCCCCCCATTAATTCACACAACTGCCGAACAATGGCCAGGCCCAAACCCGACCCACCGTACTCGCGTGTGATGGATCTATCAGCCTGAGAAAAGGATTCAAATAATGCCGCTTGCTTAGAAGCCTCGATCCCAACACCAGTATCAGTAACAGAAACGAATAATTCTGATTGCCTGTTACTAAGCCCTTTTAAATGGGCCTCAATAATGATCTGCCCTTTTTCCGTAAACTTAATGGCGTTGTTAATCAGGTTAATCAGGATTTGCCGCAGCCGCCCCGGATCACCTTTCACCATTGATTGGTCGATACCGCTCAGGTCTATTACTAATTCGATGTTTTTCTCTTCCGCCTGAAGCGCCACACTCTCGGCGAGTTTCGCTATATCCGAACGCAGATCAAAATCGAAAAATTCAAGATGCAGCTTTCCGGCTTCAACTTTTGAAAAATCAAGAATATCATTGAGGATTGCCAGTAAAGACTTTGCACTGGCTTGCGCTATTTTAGCTTTACGTATTTGCGCATCGGTAAGGGAGCTTTTGAGCAATAAGCCGAGCATGCCCAATATGGCGTTCATGGGCGTTCTAATTTCGTGGCTCATGCAGGCAAGAAAATCAGACTTTGCAATACTGGCGGCTTGCGCCTCTTCTTTTGCCAGATTTAAATCGTGGGTACGCTCATCTACTTTGTTTTCTAAGTTGTGATTAATCTCGGCCAAGGAATCTTGGCCAAGCTGAATTTCGCGCGCCATAGTATTGAGGGTATTGGCGAGATCGCCGAACTCATCATCCGATAGGATAGTGGCTTTATGCTTGTAGTTACCTCTAGATAAGGCTGACATGGTGTAGCCTAAGTTATTTAAAGGATGAATAATCGATTGTGTTATTTTTTTATTGAGCACAAAGGCAAAGATACCCACGCCAAAAGCAAACACGATGGCAATCATGGATGTGTAACCTTGAAAATTATCGACTTCGCGTTTTTTATCTTCTATACGCTGGTCAATCACCATCATCCCCTCTGCCGTATAGTGTTTCACTTTTTTAAACCGTTGGGGGAGCCCCTTGGAATAATAGGCTTTAGAAGACGCATAATCGCCGCGCATATACAGCGATAACACTTTTGCCATATAGGCACGAATTTGACTGATGACGGGTTTAATGTTTTTAGCCAAGGCCTGCTTCGATTCATCTTCCGTCCGTTGCTCGATCACTTCTGCGTAGCGATCGAAGGCTTCCTGAATTTCTTCACTTTTAGTCAGCAATTTAATAACTTCAGATTCTTGCTCTTCTTCTAATACGATGGCACGAAGAATCCCCTCTCCAGTATCTTTAATCAGTGAATCTAGGTCATCGAGAGTTTGTCGTTCAGTAATATGGCGTTCGAGAATATTGCGATGATGCTGAATAAATTGAGAGGCGATGACAAAGAATATCGTCAGCAATACGACCAAGAGCAGGTTAATCGAAACGCTTCGGTTGAGCCTATTAATGACGGAATCACGCTTCTTATTTTTCACTTTTTCTTCACCGTTATGGTCACTGTTCTCTTCACCCTTTTCCTCGGTTACTTCATCGGTATCTTCATCGGTTTCTACACCGCTGATTGAGTTCTAAACCACATTATTCACCGACCACACGAATGTTTTGACATTGTTTATTTGTAATGCCGACTTTTTCACATTAAGAGCGCTTCGCACGGTAGTTTTCGAGTACAGGCAGTACTGTTGAATAAGATTCTTGTAAGGTTTTAAAATGCTTTTCTAGGGCATGGGTTTGCCCGTCTTGTGCCGTTTTCTCTAGCTCCACGGCCAAGTTGTGCAAGTCAAAGGCACACAGATTTCCACTTACCCCTGCGAGAATATGAGCAACGGTAAGGACTGTTTTATAATCTTCACTGACGACTGCTCTGCCAAGTTTTCTGATACGGCCCGGGGTGTCGGTTAAAAACATCACGACCAAACGATAAAGCCGATCGTCACGGCCGCGTACACGTTTTAGCGCTTCATCTCGATCCCAAACGCCTGTGCGGTATCGGGATTTTTCTGATTCCAATTCGATATCGACTGCCCGCTCATTCGCAACGCCGTCGTGGCATAACCACTGCTGGAGTTTGACCTCTAGCAAGTCTGGGTCAATCGGTTTTGGAAGGTAGTCATCCATCCCTGCACTGAGACATTTTTCTCTGTCGCCTTTCATGGCATTCGCCGTCATCGCGACGATGGGTATATTTTGATTCTGCTCACCAGCATGCCCCAACCGAATATTCCGTGTCGCCTCATAGCCATCCATTTCGGGCATTTGGCAATCCATTAGTACGAGGGTATAGGGGCATTCGTTAAGTGCTTTTTTTAAGCTCTCTATCGCTTCGAGGCCATTGCCTGCTGTATCTGCTGTCAGGCCAAAATCTTCGATAAGACCGCAGGCCACTTCTAAGTTAATGGGGTTGTCTTCTACTAATAGCAGGCGCGTATTTGCTGGCCAAAGTGGCGCGGTGGCGCTTTCGCGCGCGAGGGATTTTAAGTAATACTGAGTAACGACCGGCTCAACGTTTTGTAGTATTTCTCCGCCCGACGCCAATACCCCCAGTATGTCATGCAGCTCTTTCGCCACCACGGGTTTGGGCAAACTGGCAACAAAACCCATTTCAAGGATTTCATCATTGCTGGTTCGCGAACTGAAGGGGCGCATCATCACCAGTTTCATTTTTTCAAAACCGGGCAGCAAACGAAATGCATCCGCTAACTCAACGCCATTAAGCCCCGGCATTTGCATGTCTATAAGGGCCAAATCGAATACGGATTTACTCGCACATCGGTCTTGGCAAATAACAATGGCTTGAAATGGGTCGGTTAATTTTTCTACTTGTGCGCCCCACATTTTTAGCTGAGCCGCGAGTGTATTACAGTTTGTAATGTTATCGTCTACGATCAGAATATTGAGATCCCTCATGTCCACGGTTTCATTTTTTTCGTCATTCCTCAGAGATAACGACAATAAAACATCGAAGGTAAAGGTGCTGCCATTGCCCAACTGGCTTTGAACATGAACACCGCCGCTCATTAGCTTACATATTTTTTTGACGATCGCGAGCCCCAACCCAGAGCCACCATATTCACGTGTTGTGGACGCATCAACCTGGGTAAATGAGTCGAAGAGCATGCCTAGCTTGTCCCTTGGAATGCCTGTTCCACTATCTTTGACCGATACGGTTAATTGGACACCTTGATCCACCAATTCGGTTTCACAGGTAACGAGAATTTCGCCACTCTCTGTGAACTTAATCGCATTACCGACAATATTGTTGAGAATCTGGCGCAGCCTTCCGGGGTCACCATTCACCCAGTTTTCTTCAGCTTTATGGTCATCGAGTATCAACTCGATATTTTTCTCTTCTGTGCGCAACGCCATGGAATGAATGAATTCGGCCATAACGGAATGTAAATCAAAATCGATTTCTTCTAAATCAAGTTTTCCGGCGTCGACTTTTGAAAAATCAAGAATATCGTTTATTAGCGTTAATAGTGATTGCGCGCTGCTTTTCGCAACACTGACTTTATGCTGATGATCATCCTGCAAATCTGCACGCGACAATAAATTCAACATCCCGATTACGCCATTCATTGGCGTGCGAATTTCATGACTCATACTGGCAAGAAACTCGCCCTTAGCCCTTACTGCTGATTCCGCTGCGTCTTTTGCTTCGGAAAGTTCTTGGCCATACAATTTTTGCTCTGTAATATCCGTTCGAATGGAAATATAGCTTTTAGGCTTTCCATCGCTGCCGCGAAAGGGGGTAACGGTCGTTCCGACCCAGTATAGATTTCCGCTTTTGGAGCGGTTGCAGATTTCGCCATGCCATACGTGACCGCTGCTGATCGTTCGGTACAGCTCGTCAAAAAAAGTATTCTCGTGAACGCCGGAATTTAATATTCGGTGATTAGAACCGATAAGTTCGGTAATGCTATAGCCACTAATTTCACAGAACTGGCTATTGGCATAGGTAATGGTGCCGCAGATATCCGTCACCGAAACTAGTGCGTGCTGATCAAGAGCGTATTTTTGCTCTCCGAGTTCAATGAGCGCATCTTTGCGAAGGTTAACTTCCTGATTGAGGCGTTCGATTGAGATGGTATTTTTACCCAGTTTTTCGACCATTTCATTAATCGAAACACCAAGCTCTCCAATTTCATCATTACCTAAGCCTACGATTGTATGGTCAAGATTCCCGTCACCAATCAGCCTTGTACCCTGATGCAATAGGGCTATTCGACTCAACAATATTTTTCGTAAAAACACATAGAGCAATACCCCAAGTAAAATGCTACCGAAAACAATGGCGATGATAATATGTCGGCTTGATTTTCGAATATCGAGCAATGCCGATTTTTTACCGTAGATCACTGCCGTGGTATACGTTTTATCGCCCAATTGAATGCGCTTCCCTTCCCAGACGTATTCATCGGTTGGCTGAAATTTTTTCCCTTGATCAAACAATGCATTACCGTGTAATTTTCTGTGGGTATACCCGGAAAGGATTACGCCATCCTGATCCATTAAAACGGCTGCTATGATCGGGTTTTTGGTTTCAACAAGTTCGTCCACAATCGACTGTAGTATTTCCCCGTGTATAGATTCCCAATCAACGGACACGACAAGAATACCAATAGCATCCCCCCTCTTTGTGATTTTTTCGGTAAACCATTGGGATAATCCCCGCTGAACGCCCAACAAAGAGAGATAAGGGTCTTTACCTGGCGATACGGTCAGCCCGTCATTTCGCGCTATGCTATACGCAAGAATCTCTCCAGGTATCCTCCGCGACAATAGCTGCTCACCATTTATTTTTTTACCCTGCCCATCACGTGTACTGGCAGAAAATATGCTGCCATCACGCTCCACTACGGCAACATAATTAATAAAAGGGTAGATGGAAATTTGCTCATTGAGAATTTGACTGACACCACGACTTTCATAAAGATGAAGCGCCTGGATTAGCTTTCGCTTACGACTAATAGCTCGGGTAATTTTACGAACTTGTTCTTGCTTGTCTGTCACCCTCGAAACCGCGAAAAAAGCATCGCCCGCTAAACGGCGATTGACGGTTTCGAGCATATTGGATTGAATTTTCGTGAGAACGACGAAGCCCGTAGCCGCCATAGAAAGGCTAACGGCAAGCATACTGACCAATACAACTTTAGGAATGAGCTTCATTAACCACGCCTAAAACTGTTCAAAGCAATTTATTTTACCGATTGCACTACTTCCTCCGCTTTTTTCGACAGTTTAATACCCAAGGTTTTTAGACTGCGTTTATTGACTAAATATAGGGGCGGGTTTTGCGTTTCTGACTCGATCATTGTGGGATCAATTTTGTATTTTAATATGCGAGCGGCTTTATCGCCGGACAGTTTCCCTAGTGTATAAAAATCCGCCACGGGGCCAAACGTTGAGCCCTTTTCAATGCCGGATTTATTGGAGCTTAGAATGGGAATGCCGCGTTTAAGGGAAATTTCAATTAGGAGCTCTTCTCCGCCCCCTTGCATTAGAGTATCTGTCGTGGTCATAAAAACATCGACCATTCCGGCTAGGCCTTCGGCCATTTGCCTAAGCTGGTCGAGGTTTTTCGGTTCTAGGTCTATACCACGTATACCTTCGCGCTTTAATAGTCGCATCATGCTGGACGCTTGTATTTTGGAATTTGGCTCTCCTTTACGGCGAAATATTGCAACACTTTTTGTTTTTGGTAATACCACTTTTAATAATTTAACATAGTGCTTTAGGGGGATGTAATTGCTTGTACCCACTAAGTTATTGCCGGAATATTCAAACGAGTCGATAAGGCCGGAATCGGCCGGGTAGGTCACAATGGAAAAAACAATGGGGGTTTTTTCGAATACGATACTTTTGACGATCGCGGTGCCCGGTGTCGTTAGTGAATATACAAGGTCAACACCTGAGCTATTGAAATCAGCGGCAACTTTTTTTTGCTTGGTTTTGTCTGCCCCCACTTCGCCATGAATGAAGGTTATTTGTTCACCCTCCACTAAACCAAGCTCTGCTAGCCCGTCTTTAAATCCTCTTACACTTTCTGGGTAGCCGGACCATACAGCTATACCTACGGTATATTCGCTTGCGCAGATCAGGGAATTAACACTTAGCAGCGTAAAAACAACTAAAATTCTTATTAACATTTTTTGTCCATATTCGTAACGCAGGCTTGTTTGAAGTAATTTATCTCTGCACTACATTGATATAGCCTAGAGATGTATCGTAAATTGAGCCCCAAAACCGCTATAGCGAACCCGAAAAAGCCATCACCAAACCAACTTATATTCAACGCCCACTGCGATATTATTCACGTCAGCCCGGCGATATTCATTAACACGGGATTCACATACCGCATACAAATTTTCGATTACCCGAAAACCCAGCTGAGCCTCTCCGACCATGGGGCTCGATGGAATATCATCGGGAAGATCTTGATTAAACGTGTGATCAATAAACCCCGCCAAATACAGACGATCGGAAAGGTACGGAAATTTTAGTTTAAATACGTGTTCCATCTGCCAAACGTTAGGATCTTCACGATCAAATTGAAGTACATGAAAATTGACGGACCAACCTAGATTGATCCGTTTAAAAAAGGTATCCAAGCCCGAAGTATTATTTAGCCGCCATCGAAAGCCCAGCCGGTGGCGGTCGTTATCGTCACCGGAGCGAAAATTCATTTGCAGTGTTAAGTCAATTGGGGACGTGCTGCTGACTTGCCAACGAATATTTTGTTCGCTGTAAAACCCGCGAGTGTCTTCTAACTCGTCAGCATTATCTTGGTTCGATAGGTTCGTTAAACTAAAGTATGAGAATCTATGCTGAAGTTTTGCAGCGATATTTATCGTAAGAGTATTGTCACTTTCGACGTCGCTGAGGTAGGGGTACACGTTAACATCAATAAACCCGCCGCTGCTGTTTTTGACGTCAGCAAGACTGTATAGAGACAAGCATAAGCCGAAGGTTATAACAAAAAACCTGTTTATAGCTGCAGTCATTTCTAATCCCGATTTTTCTACACTTTTAGTCGGCGCAAACGGCTACTAATCGTGTTTCCTAGCCTATGCTTACATAGCATAGGTCACAATTGATTCATCCGTTGTGATTACTGAGTGTTTATAGGCCCTGTGTGGCAAATAACAGTTATCGGATACCGCTACAAAATGGGCTATGAGCACTACAATTTTAACCCCGTTTTATGGTTTATCTGCTATTCGGAAAAGCGATACTTTGAGTATGTCTAAAATCGAATCCGTTACTCATCTGGAGCTTGACCCTGAGACACTCAAAATGCCTCCATATTTTATATATTTGGTCATTGCAGTTTGTTCTGCGCCATTTATTTTGTCGCTCTTCGGGTTTAGTTTTGCGTCAACCGCCACGCACTTTGATTTACACGCCGCAGCCGAATGGCCCAAACATAAACAAATGGACGCTTTTTTTTATCGCTTGAGCGGTGCATTTACGCATACGCTACTGGAATGGACGGCTTTTTGTGCGGCGATATTTACAGTTGCACTGGCCCTTAGTCATTACGTTATGTCCAAGGACTACACCACACCAGTCATTGGTGCGGCGTTATTTTTAGCGGGCTGTATGGATGCCTTTCATACGTTAGCGGCAGCTCGATTAATTGAGGCTGTTGCAGACAACCGAAATTTAATTCCCTTTACATGGGCTATTTGCCGAATATTTAATGCCTTAATTTTAATTGCTGGCGTAAGCCTGCTATTGGTAAGAACACAAACGAATAATACTGGCGCGCATCTTAAATTTTTAAGCTTGATATTTTTGATTTCTGCCGCAGTGGCCTATGGCATTATTCACTATTGCGCGGTGAGTGCGACACTGCCACAAACTCAGTACCCCGACAACCTCATCACGCGCCCCTATGATGTCATTCCGCTGGTGTTATTTGCCGTGGCGGGCTGTGTGTTATTTCCGTATTTTTACCGTAAAAAACCCAGCGTCTTTGCCCACGCTTTAGTGATCGCGATGATTCCTGAAATAG
Organism: Agarilytica sp.; assembly: GCA_033852175.1. Classification (GTDB taxonomy): domain Bacteria; phylum Pseudomonadota; class Gammaproteobacteria; order Pseudomonadales; family Cellvibrionaceae; genus Agarilytica. The sequence goes on along the minus strand of JAWSUY010000016.1, from coordinate 13,987 downwards.
TGGTCGAACTGCACATGGCGTTTGGCTCGAGTTCGCTGTTCGATCATCATTTTAACATTGCTCATTTTCTTAAAATCATTGCCTATGTTGTGCCATTGTGCGGTCTCTTAGTTGACTATATCCACACTTATCGTGAAAAAGAACGCGAGGCAGCAGAACGCGCCAAAGCGGAAACAAGTTTGCTGGCCTATACGGAAGAGCTCAAGCGCTCGAATGACGAATTAGACAAGTTTGCCCACATCGCTTCTCATGACTTAAAAGCACCGTTGCGCGGTATTGACCATCTGGCGACATGGATTGGTGAGGACTTGGATGACAAAGAAGCCTTGGCGGAACACTTGCCGATGATGCACCAGCGTATAGGACGGATGGAAAAATTACTCGATGATTTATTGTCTTATTCCAGCATTGGTAAAACTAAGGAATCGCGCGAAGAAGTCGATATCCTTACGTTGACGCGGCAGATATTCGAGTTATCAGCCCCGCCACCAAGCTACACCTTAAAATTAGATGGGTCTCTCCAGCCGTTTTTATGCGAAGTAACGCCTCTCGAAACCGTTTTACGCAATTTAATTGGCAACGCGATTAAGCACCGAGAAACTGACAATGGTTGTGTCACCATTTCGGTAAAAGATTTGGGCGATATCGCACAAATCGTCGTGTCCGATGATGGCCCCGGTATTGCCCCTCAGTTTCATGAAAAAATATTTGAGGTCTTTCAAACCTTGGAGCCTCGCGATTCTGTTGAGGGTAGCGGTATTGGGCTCGCTCTGGTTAAAAAAATTGTTAAAACCCAGGGCGGGACAATATGCGTTGACTCTGCAGAAGGAGAAGGCACGCGCTTTACTGTGCATTGGAAAATTCTAAAAGTTTCCGACAAAAATGCAAACAAAAACGTACCAAGAGTTGTTTAAAATGACCTTCGAAAATATTCACCGCTCTTTTATAAAGATGAAACAAGAAGGAGGTAGTATGCCTGATAGTCCGACACTTTTATCTGGAGATGCCTATCAACAGGTTATCGGGCTTGTTCCCCATCCGATGCTCATCATTAATTTGGCCGGCGAAATTCAGCATGCCAATGACGCGATCACGAGATTGCTAGGCTATTCTCCCGCAGAATTAAATACGATGGCGCTCGGCCAGTTAGTGCCCGAACCAGCTGATATTTTTCAGGCTTTCCGAAGCAATAGTTTTCAGGATTCTAAGAAACAGTTTTTTTTAGGTAAATCGGACGAGTTGAAAATTATTTGTGCGGATAAAAGCAGTTTATACATTGAACTTAGCATTACACCATTCGAAACAAGTGATGGTTGTTTTGTCATGGCTTCTATTGTGGATGTTAATGACCACCATACGACGGAGATAGAGCTATCGCGCTCAAACCAAGAGCTAGATCAATTCGCTTATGTCGCCTCCCATGATTTGAAAGCACCACTGCGCGGCATCGACAATTTAGTTGGGTGGATATGGGAAGACATAGATGATAAAGATTCGGTTATCGAACACATTCAGCTCATGCGCTGTCGTATTCAGCGAATGAAAACCTTGCTCGACGATCTCCTTGAATATTCCCGTGTCGGGCGTATGGACGATGAAACTAGCTTAGTGGACATTAATTTTTTAGTTCAGGACTTATTCCAGCAGTCAACACCACCTGAAGGCTTTACGCTGGACCAGACGAGCAATCAAGTTGAACCATTTGAAACCTTAGCCGCACCTTTTGGGCAAGTCATTCGCAATTTGATCAATAACGCTATTAAGCATAACGACTCCGAAAAGGGATTGATTCGAGTACATGCGATCGACAAAGGAGATATTGTCGAGATCATCGTTGAGGATAACGGGCCAGGCATTGAAGCCAAATACCATGAACAGATATTTGGTATGTTCGAAAAGCTAAAATCCAAAGATGAAGTCGAAGGCAGTGGTATGGGTTTAGCCATGGTTAAAAAGATATGTTTGTCCGTTGGTGGATCGATATCGGTGGCATCAAGTAAGGGGCATGGCTCTCAATTTTGTGTCACGTGGCCAAAAAACACACCGAGTAAGTCCCCCACTAATTGACAGCCGAAGATTAAATAGAGATTACATGCAGTATGGTAGATGAGATTCAATTAAAAATATTGATTGTGGATGACGACAAATTAGATCGTATGGCGGTTAAGCGCGCCTTGCAGAAGGCAAAAAAGCCGCTCGACATTCGAGAAGCCACCAGTCTTTCTGAAACCACGCAAATATTACGCGCGGAGCAATTTGACTGCCTTTTGCTTGATTATCGCCTTGGCGGCCAAAGCGGGCTTCAACTTATGAAAGAAATACAAAATGAGGGTTTGAGCCAAGCCCCCATCGTTATGTTAAGTGGTATCGACGATGAAACGGTTGTCTTGAATTGTTTAAAAGAAGGTGCCCAGGATTATTTGCTGAAATCAGAGATTACCACAAACTCTCTCATGCGCGCTATTCGCTACGCTCAAGAACGAAAGCAAATCACTTTGCAAATGCGTTTTTTGGCTCAGCACGATACTTTGACCGGATTAGCCAGTCGGTCGCTATTTATCGACAGTGTTAAGCGAGCCATCCTACGTGCGGCTCGCGAAGAATCCCTTTTTGCGATTATTTTTATCGACGTTGATAATTTTAAAAGCGTGAATGACACCTTAGGGCATGAAGCGGGAGATGATCTATTAACCACTATCGCACAGCGTATTCAGTCAACGATTCGTCGCGAAGATATTGTCGGGCGATTGGGCGGTGACGAATTTTCTATTTTGATTGAAGGTGTTGCACAACACTCTTCGTTGATTAAGGTTTCTCAGAAACTATTGGATGCCATTCGTGAGCCAGTCATTATTTACAAAAAAACCATCCACACGAGCATTAGCCTCGGTATAGCAACCTATCCCACATGTTCAACCGACGCAACAGCATTAATCAAGTGCGCTGATTTGGCTATGTATAAGGCGAAGAAGAGTGGCCGCAATAGCTATTGTTTTTATTCTGACGATTTACAACAAGCTGCTGACGAATACGCCAATCTTAAAATTGATTTGCATAATGCTCTGGCCCGCCAAGAATTCGAACTGTACTACCAGCCTCAAATCTTCTCAGCCACTGGCGAGATAGCGGGAGTAGAAGCCCTAATCCGATGGCATCACCCTGTTCAGGGGCTTGTCTCTCCTAACGACTTTATATCCGTAGCGGAATCGGCCAATTTAATAAACGCGATAGGCGACTGGGTCATTAACGAAGCGTGTAAACAGCTCAAAATATGGCTACTAAAACATCCCAATTTGTCCTCAAAATTTAATATGGCAATCAATGTATCCGCGCACCAAATTCGGCAACCGGATTTAGAAGATAAAATATTTGATGTGGTCAAACATTATGATCTTCCCAGCTCTCAGGTGGAGTTAGAATTAACCGAAAGCTCTCTTGTGGACGATATTGAGCGCTGTACGGAAAAACTGAACATTTTGACCGAGCACGGCATTCTCACGGCCATTGACGATTTTGGCACGGGGTTCTCTTCCTTTCAGCATTTGCAGCAGTTACCGTTAAAAACGCTTAAGATAGACAAAAGCTTTATCGATCATATTTGCACAGTAAGAAAAAGCCACGAAATAGTGAAGGCTATGATTGCCATGGCACGCGCGCTAGAGATGACGGTCGTCGCAGAAGGCGTCGAAACAGCTGAGCAAGCAGCACTTTTAAAGAAACTCGATTGCGAACGATTGCAGGGATATTACTTCAGTAAGCCATTTCCGGCCTGCGATATCGACAAATTATTGGAGGACCCTAGCGCCATTAAAGCGATACCGGATCTAGCGGATGTTCTGAAAGATCCGAAAACTGAAAAAACCAATCATGCTTCGTCGACCGGCTCTCCAGCTATAAGCCTCCCCCCCCATAAACTCGTCAACGAAGATAAACACACACGAGATTCCGCGAAACAAAAGAACAAAGAACTCACTATACTGCTTGTCGATGACGATGACCTCGACGCCAAGGCTGTCGAACGAATGTTGCGCAGGCAAGATAACCCACCTAAATTGGTACGTGTTATCAATGGTATCGAAGCATTAAAAATGCTGCAAAAACAGTCTTCGAACACTGAAGTCAAACCACCATTTTTGGTACTTCTGGATTTGAACATGCCCAAAATGGGTGGATTGGAATTATTGGAAGAAATTCGTAAAGACAGAAGGCTTCAGAACAGCATCATATTCGTTTTAACAACTTCTGCGGCAGACCAAGATAAAGTCTCGGCCTACAGCCAGCATGTGGCAGGGTATATCGTAAAATCTGAGGCGGGCCCAGAATATTGCCATTTATCTGCAATGCTGAACCATTATAGGAATACCGTCAGCTTGCAACAATGACGACTAAGCCACTGAAAATATTCAGATAACATATTAAGCAAACGTAAATATTACTGATATTTTTATGTGCAAATTGAGATTTATCGTGACATTTTTAGCCTTATAATTTCACATTGAAAATGTGTTGCTATATCAAACCATCAACAACACGGGAGTCTGGACATAACATGACAAAAAATAGCGAAGAAGTTACCTTGCTTGTTATTGAAGATGATGACATAGATGCAATGGCGATAGACCGGTCATTTAAAAAGTTGCGTCTGGCCAATACATTAACTCGAGCAAAAGATGGGGTGGAGGCACTTGAATGTCTACGTGGTGAAAACGGTCGAGACAAAATAACGAGACCTTACATGCTACTTTTGGACTTGAACATGCCTCGTATGAATGGCATTGAGCTACTTGTGGAATTGCGTAAAGATCCAGAACTGAGTGACGCAGTGGTATTCGTATTAACAACCTCTGCAGCGGATAAAGATAAGGTCGACGCATATGACCAGAACGTTGCGGGGTATATTGTTAAATCAGAAATTAAGAGTACGTTTTTGAATGTGATTGAACTACTGGATTGCTATTGGAAAATAGTGACTCTTCCGAGGTAGCCACACAAGAATTTTACGATTTACTGCCGGTGAATACAAATAGGATCAAGCGCCATCCCACCCGACAAGCCCTCACGGGGCTAGCTCCGGACATCATTGGCAATTTCTATTCGGCTATGACAGCAGATGCCGACCGTATCGAGCAATAATTCATCGGAATACATCTCGCCGAAAACGATTTTGACCGCCTGCAAGCGGCTTCCGTAACACTAAAAAACATGAACAACACCTGTCACTCGACATTAATCGATACTGTATTTCAGCATGTCGATTCAACTAGCGATATTGTAAGAGCAATATTCGAGGAACGAACTACATCAAATCAAAACATTACAAACTTATTGATCGTCATGATCGACATATTACAAATGATTATGAATAAAATATTTGAGGATAAAGCGGTCAACACTGACATGCTTGAAATCTTTATTGTCAGCAACAATACGCTTGCGAGTTCACAAACACCTGAAATACACGGCGAAATTTCTCAGTTACTCCCTCAGTATATCGCCGCTCGTGCGAACGAGGTTTAACTATCGATTGCCCACAGGTAAATACGCCAACACTCCGCTTAAACTGACAAAAGAAAATGATCTACACAGAGGGAATGTAGATGCGAAAGCGACTTCCTCCGTACGGGGATTTTGAGTATTTTATATCGCCGTTATGTACATCCATTATATTTTTACATATTGACAGGCCAAGACCGGTACTGGGCTCGCCGCCTGTAGTCTCCGAGCCTAGCGTCTCATATGGAGAATAAAGCTTATCTAAATAGAGGGGGTCGATTCCTCGACCAGAATCAGAAATCTCGAAAACCTGCATGTTTTCAAATTCGTAGGTTCGGACATGTATCGTTGAATTTTTGGGTGAATATTTAACCGCATTCGATATTAAGTTATCGATTACCTGGCGAATCCGTACAGAATCGAAGTTAATAGAAGGCATGCTTGATGTATGAACGTCGAACGACTGCCCTTTTTTTTTCGCATGAACATCATAATTACCAACAGAGTCTAAGCCCTGATTCGACAAACTCTCTAACTGTAACGTTAGAGGCATTCTATTCTCTTCTATCTCTGACAGGCAGAGCATATTATTAACAAGAGATATCGTTTCTTCTGCGCAACGTTTTATTTTTGAACTCCAATTCAAAGCTTCTGAACCCTGCACTTTAGCGATCAAAAATTCACTGTATATCTTTATTGCGCTTAGCGGGTCTCGGATGTCATGCGCCGCAACTGAGATTATTGAACTTTTCCGATTATTGAGGTTTTCAAGTTTATCAGTTAGCTCTAAAACGTTAATGACATGATTAACACGACATAAGAACTCTTCTTGCACAAACGGCTTCAGTAAAAAATCATCCGCGCCATGCTTCATAAATGTGATGAGTTTCCCCCGGCTAACTTGCCCCGAGACTCCAATTATTGACAACTCTTTTGAGCTGTATTTTTTCCGAACTGCCTTTGTCAATTCAAGTCCGTTCATGCCCCCTAAGCAGCAGTCAATTATCAGGAGTCTAAAACCACCCTCTTCCGTGACCCTTTTTAACGCACCTTCGGCGGAACTCTCTCGAACCACATAATAACGCTGCAATCGTAGTAATTTTTCAATAACGAGGGATGATGATTCAGAATCATCAACAACCATAACTTTGATGTCGTAGTTTCGGTAAATCCGGTCAACCATATTAACAACATATTCAATGTTGTGGTCACCTTCTTTGGTTGAGTAGTCAGCAACTCCCTTAAACAGGATATCTTCATGGAGCCGCTCATCAAGCTTGCTTGTAAAAACCAGAACGGGAATTCCGTAGCTATTGATAAGGTCGACACCCTCTCCTTGCGATGAGTCTGGAAGGTTCAGATCACATATAGCAACGAAGAAGGAGTCGCCTTCAGCCAATAATATTTTGTTAGCATCGCTAACGCTACTGGCTATAACGACCTCATAGCCAAATCGTTTTTGAATAAGACCGGAAAGTATTGTTGAAAAAGTTCTCTGATCTTCCAGTATGAATACTTTTTCCATGATTAATTCGATGACACTAGAGTGAGTGTTCGGTTTTTTGAATGGAAAGGGAGATAGAATATTTGACCGAACTTCAATACGGTCAAGGTTTCAAAACTCTCTGACCAATAAGATCCTACATCGCACGGAGTTAGTATAGTCGGACTAATACTCTCGCGCATTGAAAAATCAATTGTTATTCATTTAAAGTTCTTATCTAGGCGCCAATAAAATTGTGGGTAAACACCTAATTTTTCGGGAATCAATACTGAAAACGTATTGCCTCTGGCTCGCTCACTTTCTACCAATATATGTCCATTGCGTTGATTGACCAACTCGAAGGAAACCCGCAAACCCAAACCTGTGCTATCGGCTTCTTTTTTGATTTATTGTTCTACTTTATGATATTTATCAGAAATAGGGGAAAGATCGTCTTCATCAAGACCAATGCCGGCGTCTTGCACTTCTATGTATAACTGCCGATTATCGCCCTCAACCCATCGCAACAATGCGCTTACGCCATCTGAGTCGGTATATTTAAAGGCGTTTCTGACTAGGCTGGTGACCATCTGATTAGGCGTAATGGGTCGGCTTCGATCTTATTGCTCTGCACATCCACTCCAAATACTGCGTAGCTAAAATCAAGATCATGTGCGACGGTGCATATTTTTCCTGCTCAAAAACATCATGTGCAACTTGGGTAATAATCACATCCACTATCTTAAGTTCGATTTAATCCGACGACATTCGCCCTAAATCTAGCAGCTCATCAATCTATTGACGAATACGGTTAGAATTATTAATTACCCGCTTCACGTTTTTTTCGTCTTTGGAAACGGCACTGTAGGTCCACTCTTTTGTAACCGCTGGGAAAATCCCAAAATACCGCTGAAGGGGTTTTAAGTTCATGAGTCATGTTTAAAACGTAGCTCGGCATTCTGTTGATTTCTTGTTGATACTGAAAGCTGGCTTGAGCATGCAGATAAACATTGTGAATGATGTGAGTCAGTGTTGTTTGGTCAAAATTAAAGTAATGACAAACGTCAGTTGCGCCCAAGCTATAAAGAAACTCATCTCTTCCTACATCGACCCCATCACTCAACATTATTGACGAACTCGGGGTTTTCAGAAGTTTAATGTGCTCTAGTATGCCGTTGGTGTTGTGGTCTACGTCACTTGAGTCAACGATACAGATGCCTATATAGTTCGCACGCAGAGTAGTTAAGGTTTCTTGATAGCTACTTGAAACGCGTATGACAGCTGAAAAACGAGGGTGCTCTTGGAGCCAAAGTTCGGCTTTGTGATTCTTTTCCGACGAGAATAACTGAAATATTATGCACTTCGATATTTGTCAGAGACTCCCAGGAACAGTAGTTCTTCATACTGAGGCTGAAGGTGTGCTTGCCTTCGCTGTTCACCACTGTATTAGTCGGGCTCATTGCTGAACTGTCCGGGTTACTATTGTCGCCGCTCTGTATTTCACCTTCTTTAAGTACACTCTTCCCGCTCTATCATTCGTCAACAGGTTTAAGGTGTTGTCTCACGGCGCTTATGAGCCACTTAACGTGGTAAATCACTTCAATAAACAGCACCAAAAGTATTGCAGGTATTCGATTTATTTGGCGCCAGGTGGCGCTTATTGGTTAGATTTTTTGTTTATAGACCAAGCCCAGTTAATAATGAGCAGTTACTTAAAACCCACTCAAAACGGCTGACACCACCATCTGCCCAGCAATCAAATCCGTTGACAATTCAGCAGCTTATTATTAATCTTCAGGCGGCTTCAACGCTTGATGAATCTAGATTTAGGCTAAAATACACGCATGATAAGATATAGAGAAGGTGAGTAAGCACATGAATAAAGTGGCAATTATTACGGGATCCACCAGCGGTATTGGCCTTGCGTCTGCCGAAGTATTAGCAGAGCAAGGGATCAATATCGCCCTGCACGGCCTGATGCCAAAGGATGAGGGGAACACGCTAGCGGAAAATATGGCCGAGAAGTATGGAATAAAGACACTCTTTGACGATTCCAATTTAGCCAAGCCTACATCGATCAAGGCTCTGATGCAGCGCGTGCATAAAGAGTTGGGCCGCATTGATATTCTCGTCAACAATGCAGGTATTCAGCACACCGAATCACTTGAAGACTTCCCTGACGAAAAATGGAATGCGATTATTGCGATCAACCTAAGCGCTGTTTTTCACACGTCAAAATACGCCATACCGCTGATGCGAGAACAAGGCTGGGGACGTATTATTAATATCGCATCGGTACACGGCTTGGTCGGATCGGCCAAAAAATCCGCTTACGTCGCTGCGAAACATGGGGTTGTTGGGCTTACCAAGGTTACGGCCCTAGAAAATGCAACACACAAAATTACGGCCAATGCGATCTGCCCTGGCTGGGTCGATACGCCTTTATTGCAGGCCCAGATCCAGGCCCATGCAGACAAAACAGAGCTGTCTTACGATGACGCAAAACGCACGATGGTGGCAATTAAACAGCCCATCCCTGAGATGGCTAGCCCGCGCATGATTGGCGAAATGATTTTGTTTTTATGCAGTGACAGCGCGACTAACATTACGGGGACTGCCTTGCCTATTGAAGGCGGTTGGACTGCGCAATAGCTGTAGATTCCCAACACTTACGGTATCGCAAAAAGTGAAAATCGAGACGTTCGATTTATACGTTTACGGCCCTCGCCCCGACTGCTGAGGTTTTTCTAATTAGCTCTGTCCAGAAACATCTCGTCACTTGGGAAATAAAATACTGATATCCTGCCACTACATGTCGGCGTTTATTTATTGCAATTAAAACCATGCTGCTGTTCAAAGGTGAGCGGTAACATTTCCCCAAACGCTTTAAGAAAGTAAAATGTTGAGCAACGCAGGACAATTACATGGATGCAATTGGTAGAGCGACTCATTAGCGCAGGAAACGCGTAAGTAGAATAACGCAGGAGCAGTTATCGAGGAGACGAGCCGAGCAGTTATCGAGCAAACAAAAGCCGAACAGCTGCCGATCAGAGTCCTATTTTTGTATGGGTGCTAATTACGACACAAGTGTATCTTGCCAGCTCACTGCTGACATTGACCACTGCACGGTCAAGTAGCCAATTTAGATCTTGCTCTGCACTCATAGGGTGTAATTATCAAGACGATCATCACACAAGAGGTGATCGCTTAACATTTGCGTGTGTCAGAGGCGTCAAGCGGAGCTAGGAACTCCATCCTCAGTAGTGCCCCCCCTACTCAAACATTCTATTACTCTGACTTACTAGTATTTTGAATCGACTCCGTCGACTCCTTTACACGCCCCCTACCTTTTCTTTTGGCCTGATTTATTCAGCCTCAACCGTGCCCTCCGAAAAAGAATGTAAGTACCTACATACTGCAAGCATCATATTTTATCTAGATAGATCTACCCTACTGCCCCCCAAAAAACCAATACGACCTTCGTAGATGTGGAAACGTAAAGTAACCATAAAACCTGAAAACCTCGGCAAAAAACATACGCGCCCAGCTTTATTTGTTGATTAACCACGACAAATAGGACTTACGCCCGCCCCCTGAACTGCTCTTATTAAAAATGCCCGTTACACGAGCACTGCGGCATAGAGCTCGCCCGCCTTGCTGTCGCACGCTCACCCTTCAAATTTATCAATGAGGTAGATTATCCCCACCTCAAACTCAACAGATGATGAATTAAGCGATTGACGACTCATCAATTGTTGAATATAGTGCCTTTTCAGATGCCGTACTGGCTGATTATTAGTCCGCCTGGGAATGCTCAAGAGGCCGAAAATCGGCCATCGAAACTCTGACGATTCATCCACTAACAATAATTACCGCGCTGTTTGTGCGGACAATGGGGAAAGGAAAATCACATGAGAAAATTTAAGTATTCAAAAGCCACCTTTTTAGCGGCTGCAATTTCAGCCGTTAACTCCGGTTATGTGCTGGCACAAGAACAAACACCCGATAACCAGTCATCTATTGCTTTGGAAGAGGTGATTGTGACAGCGCAAAAACGTTCTCAAAATCTGCAGGAGGTGCCTGTCGCAGTTACGGCATTGACGGCAGGTATGTTGGAACAAGCAGGTATTAGCAATATCGTCGAAATAGAACGAATCTCGCCGAACACGACCTTGCGCCCAAGTCGCGCGACCAACACAACACTAACGGCTTATATTCGAGGGATTGGACAAAATGATCCGCTTTGGGGATTCGAACCCGGTGTAGGTTTATATATCGATGATATTTACATTGCTCGCCCGCAAGGCGCAATGGTCGATGTATACGACGTTGAACGCATTGAGATTTTGCGTGGCCCACAAGGAACGCTCTACGGCAAAAATACTATTGGTGGTGCGATCAAATACGTCACTAAAAAAATGTCTGGCGAAGCCCAAGGGGAGGCAAAATTAAGCTTCGGGTCATACCGTCAACAAGACGTTATGCTGACAGGGCAGTTGCCAATTATGAGCGATACCCTATTCGTAGGCGGTACATTTGCAACGTTTAAACGCGACGGTTTTGGTACGAACCTTTTTGATGACGGCGAAAACTACAACAAAGATATCGTTGCTGGTCGCTTAAGCGTCGAATGGAACCCCTCTGAAGATTTATTTATTCGTGTTGCTGGCGACATGAGTGAAGATCGCAGCAATGCAAAACAAGGCACTCGTTTAGTCACTAGCCTGCAAACAGGAGAAGCTCCACAAGAGACATTTAATTCGAATGCGGGGCTAAATTCACCCCAGCTGGTCGAGAATTCTGGCGCAAACATCACTGTTGATTGGTCAATTTCTGATTCTTTCAGCGTTAAATCGATCACGGCCTATCGTGAAGGTCAAACCGATAGTGTCATTGATTTCGATGCAACCCCGCTTAATACTTTTGATGCGCCCGTCACGTATTCCGACCACCAAACAACTCAAGAATTTCAGCTCACGTTTGAAGGCGAGAAGCTCAAAGTTGTTGGTGGACTGTATTATTATGAGGGCTTCGCTTCTGGCGCATTTGATGTTGTCGCTGGAGCGGGACTTGGACTAAGCCCTGAAATTTCAGGTAGAGAAACTCATACAGCATTTGCCGACCCCTTATTTGAAGCGGCTCCAGGCGTATTTCTTCCATGGAATCCAGTTACAAATGACGGCCCTACTTTTGTCGCCGCAACAAAAGGGAGTGCCAACACAAAAAGCCAGGCGGCCTATTTCCACGCGACATATGATCTCCTCGAAAATTTGTCATTTACTTTAGGCGCACGCTACACGAAGGATAAAAAAGATGCCGATGTATTTAAGGCGAAGTTCTTAACCGATGGTCTTTCTACTGAGTTTGGCGGCACTAACTTTGCGCAACTTAGTCTTGCGTCTGATTTTACGGAAGACGGCGAGTGGAGCCAGGTCAGCCCTAAATTTGGCGTCGACTGGAATATCAACGATGACAATATGGTGTATTACAGTTACGCAGAGGGCTTTAAGTCTGGCGGAATTAATATGCGTGCTGACGTAGCCAACTCACCAGCGGGTTTGTCACAAGTGTTTGACCCCGAGACGGCAAAAACTCATGAAGTAGGTATAAAAAGCGAAATGGCCAATGGTCGGTTACGTGTCAATGCCGCGTTATTTACAACCGCTTACGATAATGTCCAAGTCACGACGAATCGCTTATTCGGAACGAACTTTGTCCCTCTTGTGATCACGGATAATGAACAAGAAATTCAAGGTGCTGAAATGGAAGCTAATTTTCAAATAAGCGAAGGACTTAGCATGATGTTAAATATTGGATGGGTTGATGCTGAATGGACTGCATTTACTGATTTCGATAGCGAGGGAGTCGCTTTCGATGCATCGAACACAGTTATTGTTTCAAACACACCTGAATTTGCTGGTTTATTGGGATTTAACTACGATCTTGAAATGGGCGATTCTGGAAAAGTTGTGTTTGGCTTTAATGTTTCTTATACCGATGAAATTGCACCTGAGATTGTGGCAGATGCTCCAATTAACGCAGACAGCTACAGTTTAGTTGGCCTAAGCGCTATATGGTATTCCGCAGATGAATCGTGGACGGCAGCACTGCATGGGAAAAATTTAACCAACGAAGAATATCTGGTAGCCGGTTATAACTTTGCCAACTTCTTAGGCGAAGACAGTATTACTGGCTTTTATGGAGACCCGAGAACGGTGACATTGTCGCTAGGGTATAAGTTTTAGAGGATTTTGATAGTGTAGTGATGCACACCTAACGAACCTCTAAAAGTGTGGTACGACCGCTTTTCGGGAATGGCTTTGCTGTTCCCGTTTTTTGTGCCCGACTATTTTGTATGTGATTCCAGTTCCTAGATTTTGTTGACTGCCTATTGGGGCTTTTCTTTCTATATTCTCCATTCCGGTTTTCTCGTTTTTGTAATACTCCTCCGACAAATTTTGGCATTACTCCTCTCAGTCTACTCTTCTCGCCCAGCTATTCCCCCTTTATTTCATGGACTTTTTTCTCTATACATACTGCAACCGTGCATTTCAAAGAGGAAAATCGATCGATTATATCGCCTAATTAAAAACGAATTGAGACGACGCCACGACAAAACAAATTCAAGCAAACCCAACAAAATATTTGAGCAAGCTCATCATGCGGTAGATTGTTTGAGGATAAAACAATCGATCATTGAATTTGATATTTGGATCATTGGCCTGCAGATAAAGCAACGTACATAGGCGTTAGTGGAGCACCTTAAAGGCCTTAGCGGGTGACAGACATGAAAACAATCGACTTTCAAGTACAGCAGCCCTTCCATCTACGACAAGAAAGACAGCCACTCGAAGCATTAAATTTTAAAAAAAGAATACGAATAAGGGAAACAATGCAACGACCAGAATTGACTAATCCCCAATGCCAACCATTCTGAAAGAACTATGACATTAGGGATTATGATTTTGTGAAAATATTAAATTGAATAACTAGTGCCCATCCAGAAATGGC
>JAWSUY010000001.1:0-527407 GCA_033852175.1 Agarilytica sp. | reverse complement strand
ATTTCTGGATGGGCACTAGCTATACTCCGTTGAGTGTTGTCGTGAATGTTCGATCGTAATAAAAGCAATTTAATAACCGTTTTTATACATTGGGCTTATGAATATTTCTTACCGGCATCCTTCTTCTCGTTAATTCTAAATAAGGCCTATCATTGTTGACGGCTTACTTTCGCCGCTTCCCAGCCCACAATGGCCGACTTACGTGTTGTCCCCCACATATAGCCACCAATATTACCGCTTGCTTGAATAACCCGATGACACGGAATAAGAAATGCGACAGGGTTTTTGCCAATAGCTGTGCCCACCGCTCTTGCGGCTTGGGGCTTCATGATACTTTTAGCGATAGTGCCGTAAGTGGAAACGTTACCTAATGGAATTTTAAGCAGGGTTTCCCATACCTTTAACTGAAAGTCTGTACCGTTTAAGTGTAATTTAATTTGGTCTAGCTGCTGCCAATCTTTTTGAAAAATAAAGCGCGCATTTTTCTGGTGTGCATCAACAGAAAAATAATATTCAGCATTTGGAAAACGCGTTTTGAGATCGTTCAATGCTTGTGACTCATCTTCTTCAAAAAACATATGGCATATGCCTTTGACTGTAGAGCCTACGATCAGCTTGCCGAATGGGCTTTCCGAAAACCCGTAATTAATAACGAGGTTTTCACCACCATTTTTAAATTCGCCAGGGGTCATGCCTTCTATATTGATAAATAAATCGTGCAGCCGACTCGTTCCAGACAGGCCGGTTTCATATGCCGTCTCTAGCAATGTTGATTGATTTTGTTTGAGTAAAATTTTGGCGTGCTCAATACCCAGGTATTGCATGAATTTTTTTGGGCTCACACCAGCCCATTGTATGAACAATCGCTGAAAGTGAAACGGGCTTATGCCAATTTCTCCAGCGATGTCATCTAAAGAAGGCTGATCTTTGAAATTTAATTTTATATAGTCGATTGCAGCGGCAATGCGCCCATAATTGATGTGTTCTTGTTCAGCCATTTTCAACTCGTTTGGGTGTCGTGAATAGTAACTTTCGTAGATTCAGGTTTTGCTAATGGACACGCCGCCATCAACTAGCATAGCAGTACCGGTAGTAAAACTAGAATCGTCTGATGCAAGGTACAGTGCAGATTTCGCAATTTCTTCGGGTACGGCTGTACGCTTTAACGCATGCATCTGTTTGACGAATTCAATCACTTCGGGCGATGTACCAAATTCTTCCGCCATCGGGGTATCGGTTCCGCCCGGCAGCAAGGCATTTACGCGAATTGAATTTGTGCCGTATTCCCCGGCCAGGGCTTTCGCTAAACCAATAACCCCGGCTTTGCTTGCCGCATATGCAGCCTTTTGCGGTATGCCAGCCGTGTAGCCAATAAACGATGAGGTGAAGATAAGAGAACCCCCAGATTGCAGCATGGCGGGTATCTGGTATTTGGCGCCCAGGAAAGCACCGGTTAAGTTGGTGTTAAGCGTACTGTTCCAGGCTTTAAGTGTTATATCCGGTGTTGCGCCAGAAGCGCCTAAAGTGCCGGCATTATTGAAGCCAATATCAAGGTTGCCGTACTCGCATAGCGCGAGATCGACTAGAGCCTTTGCATAGTCTTCTTCTGTAACATCCCCGGCTAAGGCAATGGCCTTTCCGCCTGCCTGTGTAATTTCTTGGATAAGTGTGTCTAGCTCCTCTTGTCGCCGTGCTGCCACGACTATATTTGCACCTTCTTCAGCAAACAGCTTTGCTGTAGCACGGCCAATGTCTGAACTAGCGCCTGTGACAATGGCGGTCTTATTCATGAGTCTTTTCATCGTTAAATCTCTGTTAAGTTCGTGTGATCCAACGACTATAGAGACCTAATATTCTGGCTTCGACCCGATTCTTGCTACTTGTTAAAAGAGTACTTTCTAGGGGAAATATTATTGTGAAAAACTAAGAGGTAGGGCCACCGGCCGATAAGTTGGGTATCGTTGAAACTACTGGGTCTCATTACTATTGGGGCTCATTGTCATTCGACGGCTACTGTACAAAACTATCGATCTATCGCTTCAATTATTATACGATCAGGGTTCGAAATGTTCGGAACGGATTACCCAATGAAGCACGAATTAATACATATCAACTTGTCATTAGCAAAGTACCCACTTGATAGCAAAGAAATGCAATCATTTTGGGCGCTTGAAGCCCCCATTAATGAACTCGCGAGAACCTACTCGGGTTTTACCAGAAATATCGATATGCCGGATCGGTTTAGTGTTTTTGCAAATCCGCACGTTTTAAATGCTTCTGGCTGGAAAGGCATTACTGATCTTAAAGAGTTCGTTTATACGGGCATGCATGCGACTGCAATGAAAGATCGTAAGCAATGGTTTACCGAGCACCCTCACCCAAAATATGTCATGTTTTGGGTGAAAGCAGGTGAAACGATTACTGAAAAATTAGCGTCAGAGAAAATGTTTTTATATGCCAAGAATGGGGCTTCAGAAGAAGTCTTTGATTTTAAAAATAGTTATGCATCGCCAGGCTAAATATTTGGGAAGTGATTAATCCATTTGTGGACATACGGAAGTGTATGTATGAACTCAATGCATGAAATAAAAACACGACTATAGATGCTTAACAATCCGAGTTCGAATATGAAAAAATTAATAGAAAAGGGAATGCGTTCGGTGAACTCCGTAGCCGAGAAAGCGATAAGTGAGGTGTCTTCAAAGGTTTCTCTTGTTACGGAGATGGTTAATGGGTTGCCAGTTTTTGTTTCTCAAGAAGCATCAAACAATTATGTTGATCAACAGTTTGATGAAAAGCATTACTTCGTTATTCCCTTTTATCTATCGGAATATAACTTTGCATTGCACACGATGCGATGCCTGCCGAAATCAGTTCCTGAAATCAATGATCTGCCTAAGAAAAGAATTTTTCACTTTGCGAACGAACATGCTGAGTTTGAACTGAAATCCTACATGCAAGAAAGCGCCAGAGAACTTGTCGAGGAGAATCACAAGGCGAAAACGAACGCGCTGGTCTCGTTAGCGGATTCTATCGATTCGTTAGATCGGAAGCTAACATACGGAATGTTATTGGTTGGAGGAGCGGCGGCCATATTTAATCCCATACTCGGCGCGGGCATTGCGATTAAGGCGGTGGTTCCTGGCGTGTCAGGGTTGTTGAGCAAGTATGGTTTGCGACCTAGCGGCGAGAAAATTAGCGAAATTAAATTAAAAAAGGACATTCGCATAGCGGAGGAAAACGTTGCGAAGCAATTTGAAGACGCTGAAACCTTGCGAGTCATTAATCCAATACTGCAGGAATTGGATTTTGCTCTCAATACTACGGTAGAACAGCACGACCCCTTGACTGATCCAAACCTAGCAACAGGCAGTATTCCAGAGCTATCAAATGACCGATGGCGAGAATTAACAGAGAAGGCAATTTGCCATGTGTATAAAGAAGCTTATGAAGACGCGTCTCTACATGGAAAAGCAAAGCTTGGTGCTGAGGATGTTCGTTGGTTAAAGACGATGTTTGATATGGTAGAGGATTGACGGCGGTAAAGGACACAGCTGATTTTCAGTATTTACGCTGGTAAAGTGTTTATATGCTGTAGGGTTATTTGACGCTTTTAGGTTGAGAGACTGGTATAGCTAGTGCTCATTCACAAGCCTGTATATCAATGATTTACAAGTTTATGTATGGGCACTGGCTAGTTTTCACCGACTTATTTTATTTGCTCAGTCTGACTATGGGTATGCAATATAGAATTCTGCAATTGCCTCGCATTCAAATGGTTGTTTTGTTAGTGACGGAATATGTTCTTTCAGATATTGGTAGAAATCGGCCGCTGGCATATCTTTAGTCTGATCATACACTATGGCTTTCATGTCTTTACTTGTGATTTTTGACCGAAATTCGGAAATAAAAATATTCTGCTTCTCCGTCGCTCTGGCTGCTTCTATGAGTGCTATTTTTCCAGTTTCTTCCCAGTAATCAATCGAATGGGCATAACAAAATTCATTTGCTTCTCTCTGATGAGTACTCGTTTTTGAGTGCTGCTCGCGTGAGCAGCTAGCAGCACTTCCTAATAGAGCTATGAAAAAAACGATAAAGCACCGGATATGCATGTGATGGTCTCAATGAATTTATTTGGGGACGGTGGTCATAATATCAGATTTTAGGTCTTTAAATATTACAGAAATCTCTATCGGGTGGGCTTTGAGTTCTTCAATGATTTTGTCTTTTTCGGATTTACTAACTACAACGTGAGCTGTGGTTAGAAGATTGTCCAAGTTTTTCCGATAGTCTTCAATATCGTCCATTGTCGTGAGTTGGTCGACTGTTTTCTTGGCTGCATTAGGGACTGTTAGGGCAAGCTTCAATACTAACTGAAGGGTGTGTTGATAATAACCGAGGCTGCAGTAAGTCGTCCGTCAAGCGCTTGATTACCAAGTTTAGCTGCAATTGTCCCTGCGGCTCGTGCAGCCATTTTTGGGTCCTTAGCCATCGTTGGAATAAGGTGCTCTTGTTGGCCTTTGAGTAAGGTTAGCCAAAACATACCGACTAGTACGGATTCTAGCGTTGGTGCTACTTTTTTAAGGCGTTCTTGATGTTTTGTTAAAACATCAATCATCGTAATTAAATCGGTTACAGCCTTTCTATTTTTACCTGTAATGGCTTCTTCTAAGAAGGACATTCCGATGACGATGGCAAACCCTGTCCAGCTGGCGCCGGCTACAACGCCTACTAAAAATTGTATTTCCCATTCGGCCAATATACGAGCGCCTTGAAGATTTTTAGAGGCACTAATTCGGACCAGGTCTAGCCATTCTTGATGAAAACCCTGAGGGCTTTGAATATAAAACCCAGGCGGTTCGATTTTGTTATTACTATTGAATATGAACAGTATGTGTTGATTCTTAGCTTCTAAGATAATTCTACGACCGCCGGGGACAAAGTAAGTCTCACCGGCCACAAGTGTCATTTGATTGAGTGCTGAACCAACCTTGACTCGTGATCTAAGGTTCATAGGGTAATATTGTGCAATGTCTTTGGTAGGAATTGAAACGGTTTTATGATGATTGAAGTCGTTTCGGTTTTTGTCTATCGATTCGGCTGAGACAAATTTTCCATCTTCATATTTGAAGGTCCCTACGATTCGCATTGGTATGCTCATGATTTCTCCATTTCCTTGTCTGAATTGACATCTTTGGGGGTTAGATTTTCTGACAATGGAAACCATAGCCTTGTAAGTGTTGCGCGTAAACCGGAAAACTTATGAATATAGACCTACTTCACATTACTCTGGAGTAGATAGTGGTAAGGCTCTCTTATAAGGGGCTTGAATTGACTTATTCTTATTTTTGAAAGAGATGCGACGATATTATGAACTTGAAGTACCTCCTCCCACTTATATTATGTATCCCTCTTTTCGCCATTGCGGAAACCAGCACCTGTTACGGAACAACGTCTAATGGGTCTTTAGATCACGGTGTTCAACTTCCCTCTTCTGGAAAAAACTTTGTTGGTTACAGTTATTTAGCACGCTTACTGGGAAGAACGTATGTTCATTCATCGGTGAAAGAAATTGTTGTGTCGGCCTATCGTGATCTTGAATTGGAGCAGCCCGCAAAAGTTTACAAATACGCAGAAACAGGTTTTAAGGAAGGAGGGAAATTTCGGCCCCATAAAACCCATCGCAATGGTTTATCGGTTGATTTTATGACGCCGGTTTTGAACAAAAAAGGAAAGTCGGTGCATTTACCGACTCACCTCTTTAATAAAGTGGGCTACACAATCGAATTCGATAAAAATGATAATTTTGACGGCCTTCGAATTGATTACGATGCCATCGCTGCGCATATTGTTGCACTGCACAAGCAAGCTAAAAAACAGGGCTATGATTTATGGCGAGTTATTTTTGATCCGCAGTTGCAGCCAAACTTATACAAGACGGCATATGCCGTCTATCTTAAAGATAATATACAGTTTTCCAAAAAGAGTTCTTGGGTCCGGCACGATGAACATTATCATGTGGATTTTTCGATTCCGTGTCAGCAATAATAAATTGCTGATAACGCTTTGCAGTCATGGCAAAGATGGGGTAGTGTATCTTCGTCAACAAACGGAAAGTTCTTTATGAGAATAGGTTCATTTATTGGAATGGTTTGCGCTGCTTTTGCTATCGTGATGGGCGCGTATTATGCGGTTTTACCTGTTTTAGCGTCGTTCTCTGCGGAGTCTATTTCTAGCCAGCAGGCCGGTACTTATCTCTCTACTATCGGTGTCATCATCGGTTTATCTTTCTTGTCTGCTTTTTCAATTGCCTTCATTTATAACCGTCAAGCGATTAAAATCGACGATCGTTAATTCGATTGTATCGCTATGCGCGTTCCGGCTTCCGATGTCATTATTTAATTGTAAGCTGGGCTAATCACTCCCTCATTCTTAATCACAATGATGCATCTCCTTTACTACTGAGGAGGGTCTATAAAAATATGCGCGAGTTTATTTTTATGGATGAGGTTATAAATTGTTTTAAGGCGGGTCTGTCCTGAATTGTTCAACGGTTTTCATTGGGGCAACAATACTCGTCAAGTCTCTTCTAGCCAATATGTTCAAAACCAATTTCGATGAATATTGGCCCTACATCTGTTTTATAGGGAATGACTATTTGTGATTTTTCGGAAGGAAGGTCCAAGGTATCGTAATCTTTTTTCAACACCACATATGGGCGTGCCATATCAAAGTCAAAACCTTCAAGGTCTAATTTTGCTTTTGCTCCGCCCGTTGCCATGTTGGTAATTTCACCGACAACGTCCATTATCTCCTCATTGAGTTCGAGAAACTCCTCTCTGAGCATTTTACTACTAACACCCAGAATCGATTCTTTGGTGAAAGATATCACCAGCTGGCCACGTACATCCGGAGAGCTCATGGGCATAATGCCGGCGATGTCACCGAAAGGTGCAGGGGTCTTCTTTATTTGAGGTGCTTGAGCTTGCACGCCCAGCTCTGCCATCGTGGAAATGACATTTGTCGTCGCTTCCAAGAAAGCTGAAATAAAAATCATACTAATCGCTGATTTACTTGGCGATTCAGTTGTTGTCATAGAAACGTTCCGATAATGGTATTCAATACATGGTTGGCTGTGAGTTTCCACCAGCTATATTCATAACAAGCCTTAGGAAAAGTTGATATTTAACGACATTATAGATATTTAAGCGCTTCATATTATTGTAGTTGAACTCCGGCAATTGCGCTGAAGTGGTGCATTTTTAGCCATCTAATTCGCCATGACACAAAACGATTTCCTGACGTAATTAACATGCTTCATTGATACAGACTTAGCTTGTGCGATTGCATGTCTGTGTTTGAGAGTTTGATTTACTTAACTTTGAAGGGTGGTGGCAACTCCTTAATTCAAAACCTCTTTCCAAAAAATAACCCGATCATGCCCCCGGTAACTGCCAAACTGAATCACCAAACTGGGCAAGAATGTATCGTCAGCATTGTCGGCATCGTTATCCCAGTCACTGCGTAACCAGGGGTAATTGTTGAGATTAATGCTCACAATAAATGAGTCGGTATTGCCTGCTCCTGGTGCCGAAAATTCCAAGCCAGCCTCGCCTGCGACCATCGTAAATTCTACGGTCGCAGCTAGGTTATCGAAACTGCCGGTCGAGTTGCTGCCTCCGATTACCACGGTACGGTTGGCGTCTGTGCTAATACTGCTGCCGTCGAATAAGGTCGCCGTCGCGGCAATGGCGGTGCAGGTATCGCCTGCTGCTGTCTGGTATTCACTGCCATCCCAAAATTGTGTTTCCAATGGAACCGCGAGTGCCGCACTTTCTGGGCCGTGTGAGCTTCTGCCGTAAAGGCGACCAAAGACTAAGTTTGCGGTAGAGCTTATTGCTGCTGCTATGCAATCCCCATCGCTGACACAGTTATTTGGCTGACCGGGGTGCATGGTGAGGTCGGCACTCATAAAATCGATGGGATCGGGTCCGCTAGCGTCGACGACTAAGCCGAGCTGAATACTGCTATATGGTCCATTGACGATTTCGTTGAGGCCAGAAAGGTCACGCGAGAACCCGGCATTGTTTGTACTGGAAAAGGCATAAATGCCACTGCCCCACGTGCTGGCTGCAATAAACGCCCGACCGCTAAGGTCGCTGCCGTTATTGGCGTTTTCAGCAACGGCGGTAAAACCGCGTACAGGGTAGCCAAGTGCAGCATCGTAATTGGTGAGTACGGATGATAAAACGCTGAGCGCGCTAATCGAAAAGAGGGCATCCATTGGCCGGTGTACGTAAGACTGATCGGACATAAAGGTAAAGCCGCCGGCGGCACAGCCCTGGATCAGTGTGGAAGACGTTAAATCAAAGTGGTCGGGGTAAAAGCGGCCAATATTGCCACTGGTGGTGCCAGTAACATCACCCTCTCCCAAATAGTCCAAATCCGCTATTTGAGCACGCATGGTGAATGTTCCGGCTTGATTCCAGCGTAAATCTGTATTTTCAAACTCCCCTGCTGTCCCAGTTGGGTCAAATGTGGAAGGGGACGTGAGGGCTGTTAGCGTGCCACCAGCGGGCATAATAAGTACCTGCTCAATTAAGATGATGCCTTCGCTCGATGTTTCATTGCCGAAATTGGGTGTCGTGCCGCCATCGTCGTTTCGTGCTTGGACGATGGTGGTGAATAATGATCCGCTGGTTACAAAGCCGGAGCCTGAAATTGTGGTACTAGGGTTGCCGGTCACCTGAGTAATCACTAAATCGGCGGGCTTAACGATGGTGGCATCGCTGGTGCCGAAAAGGGTAAACGCAGGTTCGTTGCCACTCGCGGCAAGTGGTAAGGATGCGACTAAACGAACTGAGCCAGCATCGTAATATTCGAAGGTAAATGGTGCCTCGCCATCGGCATCAAACGTCAGGTTAACGGCGTTTACGTTACTGCTTACGCCAAAGTCATTTTCGCCAATGGCGGTGCCACTGATATCGGCGTCGTCTAAACGGATACAGGTGGTGGGGTTTTCACATTGATAGCCCATATTCACTGTTTGAGCGCCGGTCACTCTGGCGATACAGGCCCCGGTATAGCTATCGGTTTCTACTGCCCGCAGTATTAATTGCCCGCTGGTTATGCCTGCGGTTAGGGGCGACGCAATGCCGTCGGTGCCATCACGGTCACCATCCCCATTAGCGTCGTTGTAAAAACGAAACCCAGTATCCGAAAAGCTCAAGGTCGGGTCTTCTACTCCGCCGTCTGCATCGGTGAGAGATGGGTCGCTAGTATCCTCCACATCAAAATCGATTACCGCTTCGGAGCTGTTACTAAAGCTCAATACGACGGAGGTCTCACCCGTGCCGAATTGATACTGGGCGACGCCAGCACTGGGTGTTGAAAACGAACCCGTTCCGCTACCGAGCAGCCAAGTTGTGTCGGCCGTCGTCCACCCTGCAGTAGCGGATGTTGCGGTTATTTGTATCGTGCTGGCACCGACATCGACACCGGTGTCGGATGAGTCATGTCCGGTTACGGTGATGACTTCAGCCTCGCAGGTGACGCCGGTCCCGCTGTGAAATATAGCGAAGTGGTCAGTCGTTGACACTGCGCAGGCATGTGTCTGGGCCATGACCACGCCCACCTGTGCAATGCTTAAGGCTTCATCGTAAACTTTTACCTCGTCAATAAAGCCGGTAAAACGGCGTGAGTGATACGCGAGATCGGTGCCGATAAACAAGGCGTCGTTATTGAGGGTGATGGCCGCTGAAGAGTTATTGGTGCCCTGACTCACGCCGTTAATATAAATCACCTGCGAACCGAGTTCGTGGGTAATCGTTATATGGTTCCAGGTATTGAGCGTAACTGTGCCGGTGCTAGTCATCGAGCGGCTGCCACCGCCCCACCACCAGTTGATCCGGCCCGACGTGTCTAAATGAAATTCAAAGTTTTCATCTTTGGAAACGATAGTGGCGAGCCCACTCGAAGGGAGAGTGGTGGGATAGATCCATACCGCGACGGATAAATCTGGCGATAAATCGAGAATGGAGCCGGTCCCAGGATCATCGATTTGCACATAGCCATCGGAGGTGCCGTCGAATTCTCCATAGCCGCAGGTACCGGGGTCTCCACTCGCTGCTGGGTTGCTGTCGTCAGTGGTGGGTAAATCATTGAGATTAACTGCGCGGCCATTAAGCCCATTGCCACTGCTATCAATAACTTCTCCGGCGCTGCCGTCCCAGCTGTCTTCATCGAGCCGATATTCCGCGATTGGGTCTGGGAGCGTGATGACGCAGTACTCGATAACCAGGTTGTCGATTTCCCAGCGCTCGCCACCGCTGTCGTAGCAACAATCGCCGCCGCTATCGGGCGATATGGCAAAGCGTACCTGCATATTACTGGCGGCATACGTGGTGACGGTGTAGCTCCGAGAGCCGCTCGAGTTGTTGGCAAAACCAGTGAAGGTTTCCAGCGTTGTCCATGAACTGCCGCCATCGTCAGAAATTTCCACTAAGGAGGAGTCGCCGGTATCAACGCCGCCGACCATTTGAAAGTCGAAGCTTAGGGCGATGGATGTGGCCGAGTCGGTATCCACTTGCCGTGTGATAGCCGTGTTGGTGGATGTCCCATTGCCGGACAATTCTAATTGTCCGCTAGAAATAGAGATGAGTCCGCCGCTTGCACTGCCGTCATCATTTGTTTCGCTCCAGGTTTCGCCTGTCCAATCGAGTGTTCCGTCGCTGTTGTTGTAATTTGATGAGTCAAAAAGGTCTGAATAAGTGGTCAAACAGTCTCCACCAGGCCCTGTTTCTGTGACGATGACATCATCCATGTGCCAATAGTCGAAGCCATAAAGCGACCCGGATGCCTGTACAAAGCGGATTTGTAGGGTTGAATACAAGCCGTCTGCGGGTAGGCTAAAAGTTGGCGTATAAATTTCACCGGGAGTGCCTTCACCGATGTAGCTGGCAATATCGATCCAAGTGCCCGATGAATTTAAATACTGGAATGTAAGATCTTCGCCAGCGTCGGGGTTTTCACTAAAGCTATCGTCGCCACGCCGAATCCAGGCGGTAACGTCGGCGCCGTCGATCCCGGAAGTATCGATACGGCCAGAGCGGGAGGTAACGGTAACGGCGAAACCACCCGTCTGCAGGGCTCTTGGGCTGGAGCTGAATGTTGCGGTAGTCACGGCGGCTGTACCAAAGCCGAACGATGTCCAATCGCTTATGTAATCTCCGGTACTATCGAATTCTTCTTGAAACAGTATGTCACCGGGTGCGGCGATTACAGGTTGGAAAACTAGCGCAAACAACCCGCTTAGTCCTATCGCAGAGGAACAAAGTAATCGGTTCAGTGGCTTCGCAATCTGCATTCAGTCTTCGCAATTGAGTTGGCGTAAAATGGCGGGTATCAATTTAATTTTAGTCGATAATGAGTGGCTTCGCTGAGAACGTGTGTAAGTGGTCACTATCGTTAGTGGTTTTGGCTCACAATGACGCGAGCAGAGGTACATAGCCTGTATGCCTGGGGACTATGTTATTACGATTAATACCACTAACTTTGCGCCGATAATGACAAAACCTCGGCTAAAACGCTGTAAAAGAGTAGAATCCCCCCAAAATTGACAGTGTTAGCAATATGACGTGGTTTGTTTACATGCTCGAATGCGCGGACGGCAGCTTATATACCGGTATCACCACCGATATCGAGCGACGTGTTCACGAGCATAATCATGAGAAACAAGGCGCACGCTATACCCGAGGCAAGCGACCAGTGCACTTGGTCTATTCCCAACCGGCAGAAGATCGTTCCCGAGCCACTAGGCTAGAAATGGCGATCAAAAAACTCAGCCGTAAACAAAAAAATGAGTTGGTTGCCCAAGGCGCGGCTCCTGGGGATTGAAGCCCAGAGCCAGGCAGGATGTTAACCGATAGGCACGAAACAAAAGGTGCCAGCACAAAGACGAAAGTAAAAAGAAGAAATTAAACAGATGAAAGAGAATATTGGTCAGAGCTTTGAAGCGCGGATTCGCAGTTTAGCGAGCGATGGACGTGGTATCACCAACCACCCGAGTGGGCGAACGTTTTTTATTCCGGGCGTATGGCCGGGCGAATTGGTCTTGGTCAAAATTACCGAGCTTAAAAGCCGAGTAGGCTTTGCGGATTGTGTTGAAGTGATCGAGGCGAGCAAAGAGCGCATATCCGCTTCCTGCCCGCACCATGGTTTTGAAGACGGTAAATGCGGCGGTTGCCCTTGGCAGTTTATGGAGTACGAAGCGCAACTTGAGGCGAAGCAGCAGCGAGTGCTAATGGCCTTTGACCGTTTAGACGCATCGGATAAGGTGCAGCCTATTTGGCCCTCGGCATCTCCTCTTCAATACCGTAATCGCGCGCAGCTAAAAACTGACGGTAAAAGTATTGGTTATATGTCGCCGCAATCAAACACCCTCGCGCCGATTCAAAGCTGTGAAGTGTTGACTGAAAAAAATGCCGAAACGTTAAAAGGCTTAATCGAAAAACTGCCGAATACAGAATGGAAACCCAAAAAACGTAACGGCCTCACGACTTTAGATATTGATGAGTCGATCGATGCAGGCGATGTGAGTGTTAACCAGCGTCTGCCGTTTATTCAGGCCAACAGTGACCAAAACGATAAGATGCGCGCATGGTTAGCCGAGCGCCTTCAAAAGCTGCCGCAGAAACCGAGCGTAATGGCCCATGCTTTAGAGTTGTTTTGTGGTTCGGGTAACCTTACCCGCGTCATCAGCGAAGCAGGTTTTGACAAAGTGACCGCTGTTGAAGGTGTGCAAGAAGCCGTCGACAGTTTAGGTGCTTTAGCCTTAGAAAACGTCGAGCCATTAAAGGCCGACCTTTTAAGCGAAAAAGGCATTGACATTGTTAAGTTCCGAGCGAAAGATGCGACGGCACTTATACTCGATCCGCCCCGCGATGGCCTTAAAATTAAAGGCACCCTGCTTGATGCTAAGGGAAATTATAAATCTAAAATCAAAAATATATTTTATATCTCCTGCGATTTGGCAACCCTAACGCGCGACCTCGAATTTATGCTGGAGCAAAAGTATAAAATTAAAGAGATTCAACCTTTGGATATGTTTCCGCAGACGTCCCATATTGAACTTATGGTATGGTTGGCAAAAAAATAATCGCTTAATTTCGGGTGGCGTTAAAAGTATCTTGCGGTGTTTGGCTGCCTGATTTTATTCGGCACTTTATGTAATGTGAAAAAGCCCCGTTTGCTTTATCGGTGTTAACACGTGTTATGAATGGTGATTGCTGACAGGAATCACCATTCTATTCATTGATAAACCTCATTAGTTAACGAAAAAGTTTTTGATCAATTATGCTGCGAATCGTTAAATTACGACATTAACGGCACTAATTAAAATAAAAGGGACACATGTGAAGAGAATAATCATTTCGGCGGCAGTAGCCGTTATATCGATAGGTTTTGCTTCTTGTGGGGAAAACGATCAAACCCCTGGCGTAGACAAAAACGCGGAAGCATCCACAGCCGTCACTAAAAAATCCCATATGTCACAGTCCACAGCAAATGAAGTGCTGTTTGAATGGGCAGAAACAAAAGCGAAACACACACTGCAGCGTATGCCATTGGAAGCCACCAGTTTGGGTGTGTCCGAAGAGTATGTGGGCGCTTACTTTAACGATAAGCTCTTTGATTACAGTGCTGCCAATATAGCTGAAGAAAAGCGTCTGAACAGTGAAACCCTAAGTTCTTTGGCGGCTATCGATCGTTCGGCCTTGAGTGGTGTTGCCCTTTCAACATACGACACGCTGCTCGCCAGTGCTTCAATGGCCGAAAAACTTAAGCCGTATGTGCACGGCAGTTTTTCTCAGTTCAGTGTTTTTACCCCGTTTATTGTGACGCAGCTTTCCGGCCCTCACATTAACATTCCCCGTTCTTTGCAAACCCAGCACCCGCTCAAATCAGAAGCGGATGCCCTCGCCTATCTCAAGCGTCTTGAACAGTTGGAACTGACGTTAAAAGAAATTGCTTTGGCTGTTGAGCACGAAGCAGCCGAGGGTATTCATCCGCCGACCTTTGCCGTCGAAGGCGCGATTAATTTTATTCAAAAGTTTACCGCCAAGCCCGCCGCAGACAATCCCTTGGTGGCGACGTATAAGCAACGTTTAACCGAGGCTGATAACCTGCCAGATGAGAAAGTAACGGCAGTGGTTGGTAGTGCAACCGTACTTGTTGAACAGAATGTTTATGCTGGCTACAAGGCGTTGCTTCAATCCTTACAAAAAGTTTTGCCACAAGCTTCTGAGCATGCGGGTATTTGGGATCTGGAAAATGGTGATATTCGCTACCAGTTGGCTTTAGAAAACTTTGGCGCTAACGGCAAAACCGCAGAAGAGATTCACACGATTGGTTTGGTCGAAGTGGCGCGTATCAAAAAAGAGATGGATGCTATATTACTCAGCCAAGGTCACATGAAGGGCAGTGTTATCGAGCGTTACAACGCGCTGACAACTGATGAGCAATATCTTTACCCCAACACAGGTGACGGCCGCAAAGCCTTGCTGGATGGCCTCAATATAAAAATGCAGGAGATAACCGACCTGCTCCCCGCGATCATCAATGTATTGCCCAAGGCTGCAGTAGAAGTAAGGCGCATCGCGGAGTATGAGCAAGACGGCTCCGCTGGCGGTTATTACACCAGCCCTTCTTTAGACGGCAGCCGCCCTGGCATTTATTGGATCAATTTAAAAGATACCGCCGCATGGGCCAAATTTAGATTGCCCTCGTTAACCTACCACGAAGCGAGTCCCGGTCATCATTTACAAGTTGCCATCTCTCAGCAAATTGAGAACATGCCAATGATACGGAAAATGCTGTGGTTCGGTGCCTATGGTGAAGGCTGGGCGCTGTATGCTGAAGTGCTGGCGAAAGAACTGGGCCTTTATAAAAATGATCCGCTGGGTGACTTAGGTCGATTACAGATGGAGTTGTTCAGAGCGGCGCGCTTGGTGGTGGATACCGGCTTACATCATAAAAAATGGACAAGGGAAAAGGCCATAGAATACTTGTTGGAAAATACAGGCGGCGTAAAAGACAGCGTTACTCGGGAAGTTGAACGTTACTCTGTTTGGCCGGGGCAGGCTTGTTCTTACAAGCTTGGGCAACTAAAAATTCTTGAGCTGCGTGAATTCGCACGAAGAGAACTTGGTGATACGTTTGATATCCGTGAGTTTAATGATCGAGTACTGGGCAGTGGCTCGGTTCCGCTTTCCGTGTTGGATGGCAATATTAAGCAATGGGTAAAGAGCGAGGGCTAAGGTGATGGAGATCAAATTAGTTTCCAGAGATGATGCTGAGCTGTTATCAAAATTTTATACCGATAATGCTGATCACCTGAACCCATGGGAACCCAACCGCGATCCGAATTACCACAGTTATGAGTCCTGGGTCAGCCGCGTGAATGACAGGGTACAGGTCCAAGAGAAAGGCCTGTCGGCATATTTTATTATGCTCAGTCCCGCGTCAAAGGAGGTGGTTTCCGTTTGTAATCTTACCGGCATCATGTACGGCTATTTTCAGGCCTGCTACATGGGCTACGCGATTGGAAAAGAGCATGAAGGCAAAGGCTACATGAAAAAGCTTTGCCTTCACGCTATTCAATATGCTTTTTCCAACCTAAAGCTCAATCGTATTATGGCAAACCACATGCCACGTAATACACGTTCAGAAGTATTGTTGAAGAGCCTGGGGTTTACTAGAGAAGGGCTTGCTAAGCGATATATTTTTATAAATGGTCAATGGGAAGACCATGTGCTCAACGCCATTGTGAATGCATGATGGCGACGCATTTGTCTCCATACATAATTTGATATCTGCTGAGAATAAATGCAACTCCTTCTTTGTACTGCGGGTTCTTGCATAAGTGTTGCGAGTTGCGAGGAATGACCGGGTGTTCACGTCGAGTGATGCAAACCGGATATTTTATGTACGTTGCAGAGCGTCCTGCTTATAGGGCGTTAATTCTCGATTTCAGTTGTTGGGCTATTATTCTCCTTTTGGGAAAAGTACGCGATATGCGTTTTGAAGTGCCTTCAGGGCTTTCTCCCCGTTCGGGGATTTTTTCGAAATAATAATATGCAATGGATATGAATCAATATCATTAAAAAACAGGTCCGGTACGTCTGTATTTTGTGCGGCATGAATAATCGGCAGCTTGTAATCCAATAGGTAATCGATGGGCCGCTGGTTGATCATATTCAGTGCTTGCAAGTGTGTATCGGCTATTCGAATATCCACGTTATTGATCGGATCTTTTATATACCGAAGCCAGTCCCCATAGCTGTAACCTCGAATGATCAAAACACGTGATCCAGCTAAATCCTCTTTATGCGATTCGTCTGGGAGTGGGGTTAATGAATATACCCGCATAAAAAGTTTGCCGACAACCACGTCGGATATAAAGGTGGCCTCCACAAATTGGGGCAGCGAGCTTAAACCAATAAAAAGATCCAGCTTCCCTTCCACTAAATATTGAACTAAGCGGTTTGCAGGGTATGAGTGGAAGGCGACGGTGTAACCAGACTGTCTCGCCAGCGACTTTATAAGGTCGATCAACAGTCCTCCGGCGGCGCCGTTTTCATCGGTGTAGTAATGCGGCGGGAATTCGATATAGCCCATGCGCAGATGTTGGACGCTATGAGCAGGCAGGCAAATAAAAAAGGTGAGAAAACCCAGGCTCCGTATAACGTGATTTATCAATTTCAGAGGACTGTGCATCCTAAACAAGCTCATCTTAGTAGTTAAGCTGCTATTCAAAGTCTTTGCCATTTGATCGGCTTTCTTAACCTAAATAGACGAGATTTAGGCGGGAAAGATGATCGATTGTGGGCGCCCAGGTCAACTATGTCATAGTGCTTAGCATCTTCTTGAATGTCGAGACTGAGTTTAATAACTAAAAATTCCAAGTTCATCTCGAGCTCTGGTGCAATAAAAATTATGGCCTTTTACATTTCATCAAGCCGTAAAACAAATTGATCGATGTCGCGTGAAAGTGCTGAATCTCGCGAGAGGCTTTTCGCACGAACGGCGAAATTACGTGCGTTGATGGCGTCGTTCTGCAATAAATGCACTTCAGCCAACTCGAACCAAAGAGCTGCATTACTGGGTTCTACACGAAGTGCGCGCTCCAGTTTCGATGTGGCAAGCTCGTATTGTTCATGGTCAATATGCCAGAAGGCATCATCAATCAGTTGGACAACCGCAGGATTGGTTGAAATGGGCGGCCGAAGAATGAGGGGCATTGTGCCGCATGCAGTAATAAGCAGTGTGAGTAACAGAGGTGCGAGTAATCGCTGTGTCAGTAATTGCAGCGATACGTACTGAGAAATCATCGGCCAAATATTCCTTTAATCCATGATTTAATTTTATTCTGTTTTATTCTGCCACAGTATTGGGCTTCGTTTTCAATTGAGTTCTGGTCAAAGGGCAGCGCACGACTACTTTGGCAATTCCTTGAACTTAGAAATCCAGTGGTTTTATCGATGCCTAAGAGCTCGATTCCTTCAGGTGCAATCATGTTAATCGGCGTTGGAGAAATTTGTTTCATAATATCCCCCCAAATAGTTAGCGCCCCACTTGCGCCAGTGAGCTTAATACTTTCGTTTTTATCATTGCCAACCCACACGACGGCCACATGGTTCCCGGTAAAACCTGCAAACCAGCTATCGCGCAAATTATCCGTGGTTCCCGTTTTCCCTGCCGCATGAATATTTTTTGAAAGATAACGTTTTAAGCCGCTGGCAGTTCCGTTACTCACCACTTCCTGTAAACCTCTTACTAATAAATAATTTGGAGTACTGGGAATGGCTTGCGCTACTCTGAGTTTGTAGCGGTTAAGCGGAACGCCATCTGTAGTGGTTACATTACGAATAGCCCGAAATGATGTACGGAACCCTCCGTTAGCAATCGTGTGATACATCTGGGCAACTTGGTAGGGCGTGAGGTGAACCGTACCCAGTAAGCCAGAAGCATAATTGGGAAGTGATTTTTCGACGCCTAAGCGCCCTGCCATATTCATTACCGATTCAACGCCAAGCTCTGTACCTAAACGCGCGGCTGCGACGTTATACGATTTCGCCAACGCTAACCAAAGTGGTACTTCGTCATGAAATTTTTTGTCATAATTTAACGGGCTCCAATCCTCAATCCCGGGTTCGCTCCAAGTAAAGGGGCTGTCGTCTAGTGGGCTGGCAAGGTGGTATTTTTCGGGTTGGCTTAAAGCTGTTAAATAAATAGCCGGTTTAATTAATGAGCCGATTTGCCGTGAAGCATCGAGCGCGCGGTTAAATCCAGGGAAGCTAGTATTTCGATCGCCGACAATCGCACTGACTTCGCCGTCGGCTACATTCACAATCACTACGCTGCCTTGCAAATGTTTAGGAGGTAATTGTCGTGACTTTTCAAGTTGAACTAACCGTGAGCTTAGCGATGTTTCGGCAGCGTTTTGTGTCAAAGGGTTCAGGCTGGTAAATATTCGCAAACCCTCTGTGCGCAAATCGGATTCTTTATAGTCACGCTTTAGCTGACGTATAACCAAGTCCATAAAGGCTGGGTACGGAGACTGTCCACGGTTTGTAATCTTGCTGACATGAATTTTTGCGTTACTGGCGCTATCAAAAACTGAACGTTTAATAAAACTTTGGTCGAGCATTGCCATAAGAACGGTATTGCGGCGTTTTTTTGCGCGTTGCGGGTGTTTTCGTGGGTTATACAGCGCAGGGCCTTTCAGCATGCCAACCAGTAAGGCGGCTTGGTCGAGTGTTATGTGTTCTATGCTGCGGGAAAAGTAAAACTGACTCGCCAATGCAAAACCATGAATGGCTCGGTTTCTATCCTGTGCAAAATACACTTCATTAATATAAGTTTCTAAAATCTCGTTCTTGCTGTAATGCAGTTCCAGCAGTATGGCCATAATCATTTCTTTAACTTTTCGGCGAATGGTTCGCTCGGGCGTTAAATAAAAGTTTTTAACCAGTTGCTGAGTGAGTGTGCTGCCGCCCTGGAGAGACTTACTAAAAATAATTGTCGTTACCGCTCGCAGAATCGCTTTCGGATCGACGCCATGATGGTGATAAAAACGTTTGTCTTCGATTGCGATCAAGGCATTGATCAGTGTTTTGGGGACTTGCTGCAACCGAACCAAGGTGCGGTCTTCACCTTGGTTGGGGTAAATGCCGCCGATGGTAACTGGGTCCAGCCGCAGTAACTCAACTGACTCGCTGCTATCAATATCAACAATCGTATTAACAATGCCGCGCTTGAAAAAAATACGAACATGCTGAGAAACCTGCGCACCATCCCAATAGGTAAAAGGCCGAACATAAATTTCAATCGCATTGGCGGTTTGTTTGTATTGCCCAGGGTGCGTTACACGGTTTGCGCGCGTGTAGTTTAGAAAACCCAGTTCTTGTTCGAGTTGCTTTGCTGTGATATTTTTTTGGCTGTATAGCTCTAGTGGTCGCGCGAATACTTTTGCAGGCAGGGAAAACTTTTTGCCTTCAAACTGAGAAACGACCAGACGATCTAAGTAAAAAGTATAGACGGCGAGAGGTATCGAAAATCCGATAATAAGTAAGGTCAAAACTCGCCAAGGAAATCCGGTTTTTTTGGTTTGTTTTGTTTTGCGTTTTGCCAAAGTGGCGTCCTAGTCTAAAAAGTAAAATTAGTGCGGATACTTCAATAAGCAGTGAACCATGCTGAAGTTAGTTTCCAGCGTAGCGATTCCGGTATAAAGAGCGTTGAGATGAAATTAAGTTTCACTCTTCTGGTTATAGCCGTGAGCTTTAAATAATTCAGATCGTGATGCTGGGCAGCCTGAGGCTGTTGTAGAGCTGGAGCTAGGCGCAAAGTCTTCTCGCCATCCGCCCAAATGTTTCTCGGCCAGTTGAGCCAATGCATCAATGTGGATGTCTTGATCGTTCAGTGAGGGAATGTATTGATACTTCTCCCCGCCTGCTTCCATAAAATATTCACGGTTTTCCATTCCAATTTCTTCAATGGTTTCGAGACAGTCTGCCGGAAATCCAGGGCACACAACCTGCACTGACTTAATGCCTTTTCCGGGGAAGGACTTCAACGTCTCATTAGCATACGGCTGCAACCAAGGTTCGCGACCCATACGAGATTGAAATGCAGTAGTCCACTCGTCATCTTTGAGGTCTAGCGCCGCAGCCAGTAACCGAGAGGTCTTATGGCAATGGCAATGATAAGGGTCGCCGTTATGCAGAAAATTCATAGGTAGGCCGTGATACGAAAACAACAGCATCTGCGCGCGGCCATTGTCTTCCCAATATTGTCGAACCGAAGTCGCAAGCGCTTCAATGTAAGGGCCAAAATCGTGATAGTTATTGATAAACCTGAATTCGGGCAGCAATCGACGCGAACCAAAATCCTTAGCGATGGCATCGAATGTTGAAGCGGTGGTCGAGCCGGAATACTGAGGGTACATGGGCATGACCAATAACTTGCGTGCTCCCTGCTCTATCAGTTTTTGCAGAGCACTCTCTATAGATGGAGATCCGTAGCGCATCCCATGCTCCACTAAAATGTCGTCGCCCCAACTTTGCTTTAGCTTGTCATGTAATAAGCGGGCCTGCTTTTCGGTATGCACAGCGAGTGGAGAACCCTCCTCCTTCCAGACCTTTTGGTAGGCCTTGGCAGAGCGGCTGGGTCTGATGTTCAAAATGACAACGTTGAGCATGAACCACCAGATCAAGCGGGGAATCTCCACCACGCGAGGGTCAGACAAAAATTCTTTCAGGTACCGTCGCACAGCCTTTGTCGTCGGCGCATCGGGAGTGCCGAGGT
The DNA here is from genome assembly GCA_033852175.1 of Agarilytica sp. Classification (GTDB taxonomy): domain Bacteria; phylum Pseudomonadota; class Gammaproteobacteria; order Pseudomonadales; family Cellvibrionaceae; genus Agarilytica. Next base: position 506,545 of record JAWSUY010000001.1, on the reverse strand, counting down.
TGGTGATCAACAGGCCGACTTTATCTTGCTGTGTGTGGGTGAAATATGAAGAATCTTTATAAGCCACAGAGTACCTGCCCTTTCCAAATCACAGAGTTAGCACCGTCCAGAAGTCGAGCCTCAGCAGGCATACCTTTCTGGGTGGGGCTAGTTTATTACGTTGCAGTGTTAAAGCAGCTGAAGTCTATGTGAAATTACGGGTACGGGGGAGTGCTTTAGGGATTTTTGCCAAATCAATGTTCAGATGGCTCTGTATAGCCCTAAAAATGTACAAGATAGCGGATATATAGATGTTAGCGATGGGCGATTTCGTAATATCAAATGTTACATGTAATAATGTTTGCGCGTTACATGTAATTATTATTGACGCATTACATGTAAGGCTATAAGGTAGGTCACATGAAAGAGAAGACATCAGCACATTATCAGCGTGAATACCGGCGGCGGCTCAGAGAGTTGGGCCTCGTAAAGAAAGAAGCGTGGATTCTGCCAGAGAATGCAAAGTGGTTAGCGAAATTTGAAAAGCTTCTGCGTGCAGAATTTGATGAAACCTTATTGGAAAATGGAGTACTGGAAATGACAGAAATGAAAAAGTGGACGACACAAAGTTTGTTCGATGCGTTAGCGGTAGATCCCCTCTTTGACGGGGATAAGGCAACCATTGAATTGATCGATGGTGTGGCCCCAGCGGTGCATTTTGTGATGCATGATCAAGGTGATCTTCCCCTGTTCTTAACCGTATCGGGTGAGCAGATATTGGTGGAAGCCGTGCTTTGGTCTGAAGATGAGGTGGCAGATACGCAGGGCTTTAATGATGCCGTATTGCGAACCCATAAATTCTTTCCGTTATCGACAATCAGCTTAGACGTGCTGGGAGACGGCAAAGCCTATTACCAAATGTTCGGTGCGTTGAGCGCAACCTCGATTCTATCGAACGTAATTTTTGAAATTGAAGTCTTGGCTTCAAATGTTATTCAAGCCGCAGAAGCCTATAGCGAATATTTGCTCCTGCAAAAACAAGCGACGAAATGAGAAAAAGGAAATGAACATGTGGTCAAAACTGGTAACAGCATTACGCGGCGGATTGAACGAAGCCGGAGAAGCCGCGATAGATTCGCAGGCATTACGAATTTTGGATCAAGAGGTCCGAGATGCAACTGAAGAGTTAAGGCAGTCTAAAGATGGGCTTGCGTCGATTATTGCGCGGCAAAAGTTGGCTGAAGAAAAGGCCGACCAGCTGAAGGCGAATATTGATGAGTATGAGGGCTATGCGGGTCAGGCGCTTAAAAAAGGAGATGACACGTTGGCAATGGAGGTGGCGCAAAAGGTTGCTGATCTTGAAAATCAATTTGCAACAGAAAGTGAAGCAGGAAAAAGTTTTGCATCAAATGCAAATGACCTGCGCACGGCAATAAAAAATGCGGAACAAAATATTCGGCGATTGAAGCAGCAAGTGGATACGGTCAAAGCGACAGAGAATGTGCTGCGGGCACAGTCGGCCGTAGCTGAGCGCCACAGCGGCACCAATTCCAAATTGCGCACAGCGATGGACTCGTTAGATCGGATCAAAGAAAAGCAGGATCTAAAGCAAGCAAAAATTAATGCGGCAAGTGAAATTTCCCAGGACGGAACTGAAGATTCATTGGATGAAAAACTAAAAGCCGCTGGGATAGCGCCTAACGGATCGAGTGCTGAAAAAGTGCTTGAACGTTTGAAGAATAAGTAAAGGATTGCGGAATGAGGAAATGGATGCAAGGGCATCAAGGAGGAACCGTATTTGTCAGGAGGCATTGCGGGTGTGAATAGGAAAATGGACTGCCTATTTACCGTGTTGGTAGCAAGGAAGCTAAGGGAGAAATCCTCAAAGGAGCGGTTTAGTAAGGATAGCTGTTACAGGATGTTGAAGGATTCATGGATGAATCACTTACTGGAAAAGCTGGGAGGTCGATATGGATAAATATGAAAAAGTTGGATATGCACTTTTGATCATGGTTGTGGGTTCTTATCTGGTGGCGATGTTTTTGGGTTTGTTGGCACTGCTACCCTACGGTTTTGTTGGTTTGCTGCTCTTGCTGAGTATTGGCGTGTTTATGACCAAGGTTGTCAAAGAGCGATTGGCGAACAAGGAAGATGATTACTATTCAAAAAAGGTGGAAAAATAATGCTGATAACTACGCAGGACAATTTTGCCGATTTGGACATTTCGGAAACCCTTGGCTTAGTTAAGGGTAATACCATCCGTGCGAGGCATGTTGGTAAAGATATTATTGCGGGCCTGCGGATGATTATCGGTGGAGAGATTACCGAATACACAAAAATGATAGCGGAGTCACGCGAGCAGGCGGTTGATCGAATGATAGTCGATGCCACGATAATGGGGGCAGATGCCATCGTTGGCGTGAAGTTTACCACCGCCTCAATGATGAGGGGGGCGGCAGAGCTGCTTGCCTATGGTACAGCAGTAAAAATAGCGAAGCGTAACTGAAATTAGAGGGTATGCTTCGTGGGTGTCGTAGGCTATGCTGTTGCTCTTTTTCTCCAGATGGTTCTGCATGGTCAGGCGTGAAGTGTCCCTTGAGGCTTAAGGCTGGAGAGGGCGGATAGGGAGCGAGGGAGTGAACAAAATGCAGGGTAAGGAAGGCATAAGATAGAAAAAGCGAGAAGGGATAGACAGAATAAAAAAGGAAATTTTGCTAGCGGCCATTCATAGGCATGTTTCGAAGCTACAGATTGGGATTAGATCCCACAATAAATCGCGGATTACTTCGAGGAGCGTTTAGCTCTAGCTAGAAAGCTAGCCTCAAAATAATCGTATCAAAAGAAAAAGGAGGACTAAGGTGTTTACAATATTACTCACTGACAAAATGGACGGTTTCTATTCCATAGTCACATCTTTTCCGACCGTTATATTTAGTGTTTTCCTTATTGTCAGCGTTTTCTACTGGCTAATATCATTTTTGGGCGTGATCGATATTGATGTGCTCGATACTGACATTTCTGATGGCGATGTGGGGGTTAATGGCGTTGCCGGTTTAGCTATGAAGCTGGGCCTCAATGGCGTTCCTTTGCCGATCATTGTTTCACTCATATCAACAACGGGTTGGTTATTCAGTTATTACATTGTTTATTTTGGATTTCCTTTTGTGCCCGACTTTTTTGAACCATTTGTGGGGATTGCTGTATTTATAGCGGCCCTTTATGCGGCCATTATTGTGACTGCTCAAGTGATTAAGCCTTTACGCAAACTTTTTAAGTTGGCGGATCAACATATAGAAAAAACAATAGTTGGCCAAGTGGGAATTGTTCGAACGGGCCGTGTTGATAAAAAATTTGGTGAGGCTAGGGTCGAAGATGGCGGAGCTGGATTGCTGGTAAAGGTTAGGTCCTATAAGGACGAAGTTTTTGAGAGGGGTGATCGTATTGTCCTTCTCGAATATGTAGAAAGTAAAAATATTTATAAGGTAGTTTCAGAGTCCGATTTTTGTGATTAAGTCTAATTTTAAGGAGTAAGTAATGTCTCAGTTTATCGAACAAATGGGTGGTCTATTCGTTTTCAGTGGAGTTATTTTGCTGATGGTTTTGGCCATTCCCATGTGGTTCAAATTCTTTTACGTCAAGGTAGAGCAAGGAGTTGCACTAATCAAAAATGACATGGGGTCCAAGCCGAAGGTGTTTTTCACCGGGACTTTTGTTTACCCCGTTATTCATAAAAAAGAACTTATGCGTATATCGCTTATCACCATGGAAGTGGATAGACGCGGTCAAGACGGCCTAATCTGCCTGGATAATATGCGTGCTGATATCACGGTAGCGTTTTACCTACGGGTTAACGAAACGGCTGATGATGTGTTGAAAGTGGCGAAGTCATTAGGTGCTAGAAGAGCGTCAGACAAACAGGCGGTTAACGACCTATTTAACGCAAAATTTTCAGAAGCATTGAAAACGGTTGGAAAACAAATTGAATTTGTGAATTTGTTTGAAGATCGACAAAAATTCCGAGACAAAATTATTGAAGTCATTGGTGATGATCTCAATGGCTATATCCTTGAAGATGTTGCGATTGATTACCTAGAGCAGACGCCGAAAAGCCAGCTTGATCCCAATAATATTCTCGATGCTGAAGGTATTCGGAAAATTACCGAACTAACCGCAGCGCAAAATGTAAAAACTAATGTCTTTGAGCGTGATGAAGAACTCGCTATCAAAAAGAAAAATGTCGAAACTATTGAGTCTATGTTGGAGCTAGAGCGTCAACAAGCGGATGCAGAAGCAAGGCAGGGGCGCGAAGTTGCAACTGTTCAAGCTAGAGAAGATGCTGAAACTATTCGAGTGCAAGAAGAGGAGCGTCTCAAGTCTGAAAGCGCAACGATTGCTTCTGATCAAGAACTTGCAGTTCAAACCGAAAATCAAAAACGTGAAATTGAAGTTGCTGAGCAAAATCGTCAGCGCGCTGTTGTTATTGAAATTGAAAAAGTAACACGGGCAAGAGATCTCGAAATCGTATCACGTGAACGTGAAGTTGAGCTGCAACGTATCGAAGCTGAAAAAGCTGTTGAAGTCGAACGTAAAGAAATTGCTAACGTTATTCGTGAACGAATTGTTGTGGACAAATCTGTCGCAATCGAAGAAGAGAAAATCAAAGAAGTTCGAGAAGTTTCTGAAGCGGATCGACTGAAGCAAGTGCAAGTATTAGAAGCCGAAGCAAAAGCAGAAGAAGCTAAAGTCAAAGAAGTTAAGCGCGCAGAATCTGAAGAGCTATCAGCGAAGCATAAAGCGGGTGAAATCACGGTTCTAGCGCAAGCTAACTTAGAAGCTTCTGCAAAAGAAGCCGATGCGAAGAAAAAACTGGCAGAAGGTACACAAGCAGAACGAGCTGCCCCAGGCCTTGCGGATGCGAAAGTACAAGAAGCCAAAGCGGATGCGCTTGAAAAAGAAGGTCTAGCCGAAGCACATGTTGTTGCTGCTAAAGGTGAGTCTGAAGCGCGCGTTGTTGCAGCTAAAGGTGAATCGGAAGCAAGTGTTGTTGCTAACGTAGGTACCGCAGAAGCAGATGTTGTTGCGCTTAAAGGTACATCTGAAGCGAAGGCGACCAATGAAACCGGTTTTGCTGAAGCTGAAGTTATTCGTCAGAAGTTTAAAGCGGAAGCCGACGGCCTTGTTGATAAGTTCCAGGCGATGAACAGCATGAGTACTGATGCACGTGAGCATGAAGAATTCCGTATGGGATTAGAGACTGCACTTAAAGAAGCGCTTGCGACTCTTGATGCAGGTAAAGAAATTGCGAAAGAAAATGCAGAAGTACTCGCAACAGCTCTGGAAAAAGCGAAAATTGATATTGTCGGTGGTGAAGATCACTTCTTTAACAACTTTGCTAAATCCTTATCCATTGGTAAAGCAATTGACGGCTTAGCTGAGAAAAGCGGAACCATACAAGCGATATTAGGCAAAGTGATGGAATCCTCTAGCAAAGAAAAAGACGTCAGCTAATCGAGCATAAAACCAGACAGAGGAATTCTAATGAAAGAAATCACTGACCTGCTCGAAAGCATCTCCCAAGACGATATCAAAAAAGGTGCCGGTATCGGCGCTGCCATTGGAGCGCTGTTAGGCGCTACCAAAGGCGACATGGTAAAAAACACGATGGTCGGGGCCGGTCTCGGCGCCACCATCGCTTGGGCGCTTGAGCAATACACTGAAGTTAGCCCTGCTGACTCCAGTAAAGGATCCGAAAAAGAGGTGCAGATTCACTCTGCCGACTCAGAATAAATTTAAGGAATAGATCGATGTCAGAAGCCGTTGCTGAAAATATAGTGGATGCTGCAGTAGCCGAAGGAGGGGCTTATGAAGTTATAAAAAAACGGCTTCTGGAAAGAGGACGAGAACTCAATACCCAAGTTGCAAAATTGAATCAATCGCGGTTAGAGGAATTCGGCAGCGCCGATATGAACGTGGCTGCGCGCGTGCGTATTAGAACAGAAAATAATTGTGTAGCACGTGATATTGTTCAAGTGGGTAATTATCTTCTATTCGGTTACAACGTTTTTATTGGTCTAAAAAAAGAAACCCAAGTCGAAGACGTCTTCTCTATTTTTTCTCTGACGGAGAAAGACGATAATTTTGACTTACAAGAAGTCGACGAAACGACCACATTTTTATCTGACGTTCGTTTCGTTAAGGATTTTCAAGAGCTCTATCACTACTACAAGCAAACTAAGTTACAAGAACTAACCATCAAAGACGGTAAGCTTTTGATGGGCTTTCAAATCGGTGAGCGCATAGAAGATATTCGCGTGTTTCGCTGGGCTGTTTCCCCCGATGGGTCATTAGAGTATATCGATAACCGTGGTGAGCGCGACATACAATTACCGCCGGAATATGATTTCGAATGGATCGAATGTACACGCGAAAATATCGTTAATGGTAAACATGCACATCTTAATATTCTTGATAGCGTGTTTGTTGAATGTCTCGGCGGTGATTTAACCGTAAAAATTGAAGATAATACGCAAGATGGCCTAGGGATATATCGGGAACCTGTAGACAATAAAACGCAATCGCTTGACGATGGTGAGTACAGCTACGCACGCCTTGGCGATCTCATTCTTATTAAAATTCTTCCTTATCAAGAAGAGCAATGGCGTTTCTTTGTGTTTAATATCATAACGGAAAGTGTCATACGGATTGATGCCATCGGTGCGTCTTGCGTACAGCTACCAGAGGACCATGGGATTATTTTCCCCGGTGGATACTATTTGCAGTCCGGTGAGTACAAAACCTTTGGTGACGAGCATGAAGGTTTGAAATTTAAAAGATCGATTCGTTCACCCAATGGTGAAGATGTATTCTTTATTTTCTACGAGCAAGTGAAAGGCACGGTAGCGTTGCTCGGTTACAACGTCATTAACAAAAAAATTCAAAACCCTATATATGGTCATGGTTATGCTTTAGCGGAAAACGGCATGCTTGTTTTGTTTTCTGCAGACGATGAGCCAACCCGCGTTCACCCCATGCAAATCTGGGTAACGCCTTACGTAAGTGACGAGTTCGCCAGTAACCAACCAGAAAGCAAAACCTTTTATGGCCGTATCGGTAATGCTCAACTCGTACGAGGTGTTTCTGACTTATACAGTGTGTGCCGAGCCATTGATAATCAATCGGTCTCTGTAAGACTTTATGAAGAGCTCAGTAAAGCGTCACTCAAAATATTCGACGATCACTATTGGGTGTCAGAAGGTGAGCTTGGTGATATTCCTGGTGTATTGAAGGAGATCTCTAATACAGCAGAGTTGGCTATTGACGAATTTGAAAAAGTTCAGAGTATCCGGCAGCAATCAGTAAAAGCATTGAAAGATGCTGAGGGAAAACTGGACAGTTTGGAGACAGAAGTCCGCTCCGCATCCTGGGAAACGGCAGAGGATTACGTAATATCGTTGGATAAAATACGTCATGCCCGTGGCCATCTTGCGACGATAAAAGAATTTCGCTACATCGATGTATCGCGTATTGAAAAAATGGAAGAAGAGCTTCTTTCTCTTCAGCAAGATCTTAGTGAAAAAACCGTCACGTTTTTGGGGAATGAAGACGCCCTATCGCCTTACCTTGATAAAATTTCCAATATTAATCAAGACTTAGAAGCAGCCAGTACAGTAGCTGAGCTGAAGCCTTTGATTGAAGTGATCGAAGCAACAGCTTCAGGTCTAGACTTGCTTTCAGAATTGTTATCGACGCTAAAAGTAAATGATGCGACGGTGCGTACGCGTATCGTCGATTCGATATCAGAAGTCTATTCAAAACTGAACCAAGTCAAAGCGAATGCCAAGCATAAACAAAAAGGCATTGGCAGCGAAGAAGCGACTGCTGAGTTTTCGGCCCAGTTCAAATTATTTTCACAGAGCATCACCAATGCCTTGAGCCTTGCCAATACACCCGACAGCTGCGATGAGCAAATGTCACGCTTACTGGCACAGCTAGAAGAATTAGAATCTCAGTTCAGTGGTTTTGACCAGTTTTTAACAGATATCATTGGCAAACGTGACGAGATTTACGAAGTATTTGAATCGCATAAACAACAATTAATCGATCAGCAACAACGCAAAGCACAGTCCATTACAGATGCTGCCGAGCGAGCGATTAAGAGCATTGAGAGGCGATCATCCAAGTTCACTGAAGTCGATCAATTAAACACTTACTTTGCCGCTGATCCTCTGGTCATGAAGATTCGAGAATTTGTTGCAAGCCTTGGCGAATTGAACGCCTCGGTTAAAGCAGATGATATTGACGCGCGTTTTAAAAGTGTAAAAGAGCAAGCCATTCGCATCCTTCGTGATAAATCGGATATATACGAAGAAGGTGGTGCGGTGATTAGGCTTGGGCCACGTCACAAATTTAGCGTTAACCGACAAGAACTCGACCTTACGATTATTCCACGAGCGGGTTATCTGAATCTCCACCTTAGCGGCACTGACTACTTTGAGCCGATAATCGATGATGAATTACTTGAATTAAAGCCCTACTGGGATATTAGTGTTATCTCAGAAAGTGACATTGTTTACCGTGCTGAATACCTTGCGTATAGTATTTTGCGTCAAGCAGAGTTAGAGCAGAATGGCTTAAACCTCGAAGTGCTGAACAGTGCGTGTTTGGACGATAAAGAAATCGGCAAAATCGTAAAAGACTTTGCTGGACCTCGCTATAAAGAAGGTTATGAGAAAGGCATTCACGATTACGATGCGGTAAAAATTCTCCAAAAACTAATGCCTGCGTTACAGTCGGCAGACTTACTTCGATTTGATCCGCTTTGTCGTGGCTTTGCTCAGGTATTTTGGGTCAATATAAAGCGAATTACAGAACAGCTCGAAAATAAACGTCTGACTTTCGAAACGTGGACTGAGCGTGCTCAATCCGCGATGCAAATGCATAATGTATTTTCGAGTAATGAGGCACAAAAATTATTGGCAATCGAAGTTCGATCGGCAATGCACGAATTTATCACCATACATCCAATGGAGCTTTCGGAGCTGGATATCGCTCGCGCAGCTGATTACCTTGTACAAGAGCTTGGACGAGAGCGAGCAGAATTTATCGGCAGTAAATATGCTCAGCGATTGGCGAGTGAGCTTCGTCGTTCTCTTGATGATGAAAGCTGGCGTCGTTTTCAAACCGCATTAGAAAAAATGATGGGTTGGCCAGCAGAACGTTGGAATCTATCCTGCGCATGGTTGAGCGCAATGGTCGCGGAAAAAGGGCTAGAATCATTAGCGCGCTATATCCCAGAAGCCGCTGGCCTGATCAACGCAGATGAGCGCATTGACCGTCGTCTGACAGAAGCGGAATTGGAAATCTCGGTTGAAGGATTGATGGGAGAGCATGCGATCATCAAGAATCGATGCTTACAATTCTCATTAGACGATTTTATCATGCGTTTAAATGATCACGTCGCTACACACATTCCCAATTACCAAAGCTACCTCAAAATTCGGCAGGAAGTGTCGACGCGTGAACGGAAATCTCTAAGGCTAGAGGAATTCAAGCCGCGTCCGTTAAGTTCTTTCGTTCGCAACAAGCTAATTAACGATTCCTACTTACCCATTATTGGCGATAACTTGGCTAAACAAATGGGCACGATTGGTGATACCAAGCGTACAGATTTGATGGGCTTGTTGATGATGATTTCACCTCCTGGCTACGGTAAAACGACATTGATGGAATATGTCGCGAGCCGCTTGGGTTTGATCTTTATGAAGATCAACTGCCCGTCGTTGGGTCACGATGTTCTTTCGCTTGATCCTTCCCAGGCCTCAAATGCGACATCGAAGCAAGAGCTTGAAAAAATAAACCTCGCGTTGGAAATGGGTAACAACGTCATGTTGTATCTCGATGATATCCAGCACACTCACCCCGAATTTCTACAGAAGTTTATATCCCTTTGTGATGGTACGCGCCGGATTGAAGGTGTATGGCGAGGTGATACCAAAACCTATGATATGCGCGGCAAAAAATTCTGTGTGGTAATGGCGGGTAACCCCTATACCGAATCTGGCGAAATGTTCAAAATTCCGGACATGCTGGCAAACCGTGCGGACATTTATAACCTCGGCGATATTTTAGGTGGAATGGATGAACAGTTCGAGCTTAGCTATATAGAAAACAGTTTAACCTCCAACGCTGTTCTGGCTCCCTTGGCAACACGGGAAATGAAAGACGTCTATCTATTTGTCGATATGGCTAATGGTAAAGAAGTTACCACCACTGATTTCGGCCACCAATACAGCGGCGCTGAAGTTAATGAAATTGTCGACATCCTGAAAAAGATGTTCGTGATTCGCGATGTGGTATTGAAAGTCAACAAACAATACATTGCATCGGCTGCTCAGGCAGAGGAATATCGAACCGAACCCTCATTCAAATTGCAAGGCAGCTATCGCAATATGAATAAAATGGGTGAGAAAATTTCGGCAGTGATGAACCACGAAGAAATGATGCAGCTGATCCATGATCATTATCTTGGTGAAGCACAACTACTCACAGCTGGTGCAGAAGAAAACCTACTCAAGCTTGCTGAATTGCGCGGCAACATGACAGATGTAGAGCAAGCACGCTGGACGAAAATAAAAGAAGATTTTATTCGCAATAAAGCTATGGGTGGTGGTTCGACAGATACAGGTCAAAAAGTGGTTGGCCAATTATTGGATTTGGCCGGCAGTGTGCAAACGATTGCAGATGCAACCGCACATATCTCGCGAGAAGCGAAGCTTCAGAATCGTCTGAATAAGCAAATCGCTAAGAAAGAATTTCAAAGTGATGAAGGAAAAGAAAAAGTCTTTCTTTCGGCGCTAGGAGAAATTAAGCAGGCAATTATTGATAGTGAGCCCAACGTTGAAGTCGTTAACGAACCGGTGCCCGGTATTGATAAGCTTCTACGTGTACTGGCGACGACCATAGAAAGCAGTATCTTCCCGTTGGTGCGCAGCATGGATAAAAAGTTGGATATCGATTTAGGTACCCATGAAAAAATGACAGAAGTCTTACAGCAGCTGCGCTCTTTGGAAAGGCAACAAAAATCCGGAAATCTGGAAAAGGCCAAAACCAAGTCCAGACCCAAATCAGAGCCTAAACCAAAGCCCAATCCCTAAAACGTAAAAGATGTTAGATAGAAAAGTAAAACTGATTGTTTACCCGTGCTTAGCGATGATTGTGATTCATATCGCAAACGTCGTATTGAGCAACCAACTATCGGTTTTCGGTATTCGTCCCGGTGATATTAGTACCCTGCCCTACATCATAACGGCACCTTGGTTACACGGCAGTTGGTCGCATTTAATGAATAACCTAGTCGGGATGGCTGTGTTTAGTGCCTTGAGCCTCATTCGAGGCACTAACTTTTTTATCAAAGCCAGTGCGATTATTATTTGTTTAACGGGTATTTTGGTATGGTTATTCGCTCGCTCAGGGGCTACACATATCGGGGCCAGTGGATGGATCTTTGGTTTATGGAGCCTTTCGATAGCGGTGGCTTGGTTCCAGCGTAGTTTTCTCAATATCGTGATCGCAGTATTTGTGGCCGTATTTTATGGCGGTATGATTTGGGGGGTATTACCGTCAAACCCTCACGTCTCTTTCGAATCGCATCTATTCGGTGCTTTGGCGGGCGTGTTTGCGGCCTATGTGCTAACTCGCCCTAAAGCCTCTCGAAAGAAATAAGCCATAAGAAGTCAAAATTAAGAATAAGTACAAAACGCTGACACATAAGCGGAAAGAGAAGAGGTAAGAATATGAAATGCCCTAGTTGTAAAACAGCAGCCCTATTACCAACGGAAGTTGAGCACGGCCTAGTCGGTGCTGGCTGTGAATCTTGTACCGGCGTATTGCTATCCCTATTTCAGTACCGCTATTGGGCTGAGAATCAAAGAGGCCCAGAGGTTTGTGGCCATGATGTTGATGCAGTCGAAGCCGAAGATAGTAAGAGCGCCAAAATATGCCCCAAATGCAGTAAGTTAATGACCAAATACCGAATAGGCCTGGAGCAGGACAATCGCGTCGATCTGTGTGCTCATTGCGACGAAGCATGGCTAGACTCAGGTGAATGGACATTACTTAAAAGCTTGGAGCTACACGGCGACCTGGCCAACATTTTCACCGATAGTTGGCAGCGGAAAATCCGCAAGGATCGCGAGCAAAAAAAATGGGATGAGCATTTTAGCCGATTAATTGGCGAAGATGACTTTGCTAAAGTGAAAATATTCAAGGAATGGCTGGACTCGCATAAAAGTATGCCAGACATAAAACACTATTTAACAACAAACTTTGATAAATAAAAAGGAAGACAGTATGGAAAGTCGTGATTATTTAGAACTTACGTTTCGTTCAATAGATTGTTTCGCAGATGGTAAGTTAGATGCGAAAGAACTTAATGACCTGATGTACATCGCCAAGCGAGACGGTGTTATCGACGACAACGAAAAGCGAGTATTGAAGAATATCGTTTCACGAATCAGGTCTAGTGAAATAGACACCGCTTTAGCCGAGAAAATGCAAGAGCTTGAAGAGCTGATTTCTTAAGGTCAAAAACTAAGCAAGCGCGAAAATGTTCGCGCTTTTTTAATGTTTTCCGAATATCTCCTTTCGGTTGTTGTTCCACTTTCTGTGGGCTGTCTAATAATTACACGCATATTTAATTTCTCAGTATTACTATCCTATATCTAGGCTCTTACTCGTTTACTGGGTTTTGATGTTCTATTCGCAGTGTTCGAAAAATAGTAAGTGTTATTGTCGTCATCAAAATCTCTAGGTCTGACGCCTCAATTGTTTTTCGGGCGTTCGTAGCGTGAGCTGGGTCACGTTTTGTTGCAGTGTTCAATAAATATATTGATGGTTAACATGTTTGCTAATAATATATTTTGACATGGACTACTAATCACGGAATGACCAGTAATGATTGAATTCAATTGGCTCTACTTTATACGCACAGTTACCGTTTCCCGTAAAAAAACATTTAAAAACATGCAGGTCTACCCCCTCTCGCTTATGCGTTTTATTGCAACGCATAATCCTTAAAAATATTAACTCGATAAATTAATCTTTAACACAGCTTGTAATGTTTCTGTTCTGAGATTACAGATTTTGACGTCTGTAATTTGTGGGCTTACGGAAGTTTGGTGTGTATGTACGTTACACGTGTGCGTCGGGTAATGAAAAAATAGTTTCATATGAAAATCAAAAGGAGTTTTTCTGTGTCGAAAGTTCAGTTTATAACCCTAATTATTACGCTGGTTGGCGTTCAAGTGGCTGCTCAATATTTTTTGCCTCATGGCCATGATTTTCCCCGTGATGAGGTTTCTTTGTCGCGTGATATGCATAGCGATAAAAAGGATGAGAGGGAAATAATTTCTGTATCCATTGCTAACAAAGTTCAGGCTGATTCTGGAAGGTCTGACCAATGTGAAGGAGGAGGGGTAGATTATTTGGCGGATAAAATTAACGAAATTGCATACCAGTTAGAGTCCTTCTCGGACAGGATCGATGATCTGTCTGAATCTAATGATGGAACTAACATTAATTCAAATGGCGCGCTGAAAAAATCGGAATTAGGTGAAGCTGAAATTGATTCAGTTTATCAGGAGGCTCTTTCCATTATGGAGGGTATTTCCTCGGATAGTAATTCGAAGGACAGGTTTGATAAGGAGGGGGAAGTGATGGATTTATTGTCGACCATTCCCGTGTCTAGGCGATCTGAGTTTCATAAGAAATTATTCTAAATACATCTCGGGTAGCAAGGAGGTTCATATGGTCTGAAAAAATAGTGTCAACACTTAAAAATATTTAAAATTAAAAATGGAATTAAAAATATGAAAAAAATTATTTCACTAGTTGCTGCTACATTGTTAACTGTAAGTTCGTTTTCAAATGCTGATGTTAATGTGTACAATTCAGGGCGGTCGTTCACTGCGACAATAGGCGCTGAACTCGCACATGATGAAGATTTTTACTTCAGAGTGCAGCCAAATTATGTGCGTATATTCGCCCGTGATGCGAATGACGACATATTCAATTGCCATGCATATTCTGATTCTAATAATTACGATGAGTTGAAAGAGTTTATATATTCAATAAAGAATGAATCTACGGTTTATATGAGTAGAAGTGGTGATGACTGTGTCGTTGGGTCGTATCGAGTTTACGCAGATTAGAGTGATTGAATCAATCGTGTATTTCTTAGGTTGACAATAACCACTACGAATATTTCGTAGTGGTTAATTTTAACGCCAACCTAAACCTTACAAAACCTCCGAACAACAAACCTCAATCTCCCCCCCAACAAAACCGCAGCGAAAAACAAACCAACAGCCAGTCCCATCCAAAACCCTTCAGCACTTCGCGCCGCGCCCAATATATCCGTCAGCCCCAACACATACCCCAGCGGAAGCCCAACACACCAAAACGCAATCATCACAATTACCAAAACCGACTTTGTATCTTTATAACCTCGAAGAGCCCCTGCAGCAATTGCCTGAAGTGGGTCCGCAATTTGAAACGCAGCGGCGTAGCCTAACAAAATGGCACACAGTGCAATAACCTCAGCTTCATCCGTATACAAAAGCGGAACATAAAAACGAAGGCTATATAGCATGACGGCGGCAAACACAGAATATAAAGCAGCCACCCCGACACCGAAAATAACCGAAAATCGGGCCTGTTGAGGATCGTTGGATCCCAGTAAAAACCCAACTCGAATCGTTAACGCCATTCCCAAACTCAAAGGAATCATAAAAACAACAGCCGTAATGTTGAGAACCACTTGATGGGCGGCAACAACAGTCGAGCCGAGCTTCGCTAAAAATAAGGCGATGACCCCGAACATACTGTATTCAATAAAAAATGTCAGACCAATAGGAAGGCCAACAATGAGCAAGTGCTTAAACTCGGGCCAGTACCACTTATAAAATTGTTCAAACAAATAGAATTCTCGGTACTGTTTTTGAAAAACCACAAACAACATATATAAAAACGTAACATAAAAGGAAATGGCGCTGGCCCAGCCACAGCCCTCCCCGCCCATTTCTGGGAAACCAAATTTGCCGTAAATCAGAACATAATTAAGCGGCACATTGACGATAAGTCCTATAAGACTGCCGATAACGGCAGGTCGTGTCATCGATACGCCATCGCTATAGCAGCGCAGTAAGCTGGCGAACAACAGTGGCGGAAGACCAATGAAAATGCCCTTGAGGTAACCCACCGCAATGGGCTGGACTTCACTGTCAGCTTGAATAAACGCGAGTATGGGTTCAAAAAAGAACATTGAGCACATCAGAACTGGGCAGAGAATCAATACCAAAAAGAAACACTGGTAAGTCGCATTGACGATCTCTTTGGGCTTATTTGCGCCGTGAAAATGCGCAACAACAGGAGTAAGGGCCGATATGACACCCATGGCCATTAGATAAATCGGAAACCAAATGCTGCCCCCAATAGCGACTGCCGACAGGTCTGTTGCGCTGTAATGCCCTGACATCATCGTATCAATCACGACGATGAAGGTTTGCAGCCATTGGGCTATCAGCACTGGCCCTGCAAGGGAGCCGAGCTTTTTTGCTTCTTGACGCAGGTTGGCACGTGTAAATCGTATCCGCTGTTCCATTAGGCGTGATTCACTATATGTCTATCGATAGGTCTTTGTGAGGGCTCCATTATGGGGCGGGTAGTGCGTTTAAGAGGCCAAACCATTTGATGAGTTTTATGCTTATAAGTACGTGTCTGCCTTGAGCTCTCGCGCTTGCTCAGGTCGCCTAATCTCCGGTAAAAAACCTGAGAACTTAAGCGCCTGCGCTTGCGAGGTACCGTGTAAAGGCCGAGATTGGGCCAGAGCGGCCTGCACTTCGCCACTAATTTACAAATCGGGTGTGAATACTTCCTTACATACAGTGAAATGGCTTAGGTATCCTTATTAATGTCGTCATATATCTAGGTATAGATTAACAAAAGAGAATCTGATCATACAGAATAGCTATCAAGGCGTTTTAGGCGTCAGATTTTGGTTTAAGTGGTTCAAAAGACGACCGAGTCTTTGTATGATCGTGGACCCTATTCGCAAAGAGCGAATGTGAGTCATTCCAGGTCTAAGGCCTCGGTAAGCATAAGGTAATAACTATGAGTATTTTCGGCAAAATTTTCGGTGGTAACAAAAAGCCACTCACCCTCGCAGACAAACTTCTTCAATTGAAAGATAGCCCGGTTTCGGAGCTAGAGTCGCTCTATCTCGGTAAGAGCGGAACGGCTGACGACTTTGAGCTTCGTTCCGCATTGGTCGAGAAAGTCAGCTCTCCCACGCTATTTGCCATGGGCTCCTCCGATAGCCAAAATGCCGATATCGTCAAACAAGCCCGTAAACGTATCGCAATACTCATGGATGCAGGCACTGTAAGCGATGCTGAAGTGACAAGCGCCTTTAAAGATACCGAACAACGGCTCACCATAGCCGCCTTATGTACCAACGATGCCTTTCAAACCCGAGTCCTTAGTGAAATTCAGGACGAAGCGCTAATATGCAAATTATGCCGTTCGGCAACCTCCTCTAAGGTTCGGCAGCTGCTAGCGTCCAAAATTGAATCTCCGCTAGAACTTCGAGAGCTTTCTATAGCACTCAAAACCAAAGATAAGAAAGCCTATAAAATTCTCAAGGTGAAGTTAGATGTGCTGCGTGAAGAAGAGCACAAAAGAGAGGAAAAAGAGGAAGCGATTAGTATCTTGGTCGATGAGATGATCTACCTCGCCAAACGTGATGTGGACAAAGATACGCAACCTCGCCTTAATCGTCTTGAACGTCGTTGGTCAGAATTGGGCGATATCAGTGAAGGTGAAGTGGCCGCGCAGTTTGCTGCAGAAGTGTCGGTATGCCAGGAAAAACTAGACGCCGTTCAAAATGCTTTGAAAGCAGAAGAAGAACTGAAAATCAAAGTTCTAGAAGCCGGCGACAAACGTGGCGGTGTGCTCACTGCCTTATGGGCATTAATGACTAAGCTTTATGAACTCGAAAATATAGACGAACTTGCTATAACAGAGCTACGTTTAGCGCTGACTGAAACCAAAGCGCAATGGGACGAATTAAAAGCATTTAACAAACCTGCTGCCAAGCAGTTACGTGATTACACGGTTATCTGTGATGGCGTTGAAATGTTGCTTGGTGAATACGAGAAAAACGGTAGCTTGATTGTTTGTCGTAATCGCTTAGCCAGTAATCAAGATGATGACGATCAGAAAAAGTTAGATATTAAAACCCTACGTCGTTTACTTCAGCCAGCCTCTTCGCTTAACCAATATTCTACCTGTGAAGCTCTTACGGAAACGAATACACTCTTGCAAAGTGTTGATGCTGACTTTGCGACACAAAAGGAGAACCACGAAAAAACTGTTCGTGCAATTACTTCTCTTATTCGTAAGTCTAGCCAAGCGATTGATCAAGGGCGCTTGAAGCAAGCCATCGGCGTTCGCCATTCTATTGATGAAAAATTAGCACACTTGGATAGCGTACCCTCATTTTTGCCCAAAAAATTAGAAGTGCTAGACGAGCAAATTCAAAAGCTCGTGGATTGGCAAGCCTACGCAGTTGTCCCTAAAAAACACTCACTTGTTGAAGCGATGGAAAAATTAGTGGGGCTCGATGTTCCTCCAGAAGCCTTAGCGATTAAAATTAAAAAATTGCAAGATGAATGGAAGTCATTAAGTCAAAGCGGAAAAGATCGTCAAGAAGAACTCTGGGAAAAATTCAGAGAACTTGCGGACAAAGCGTATGTGCCCTGTAAAGCCTATTATGACGAGCTGGGTGACTTACGAAAAGCCAATTTAGAAAAACGAAAATCACTGGTCAAACAGCTCGAAGATTTTTGTACAGATTACGATTGGGAAGACGCCGACTGGAAACACGTTGAGCAAATATTACGTAGCGCGCGTAAAGAGCTGCATTCGTACGCACCAGTTGAACGTGCTGCGAACAAAGAGGTCGTCGTCAGTTTTGATCTCGCCATGGATAAGCTTCAAGAAAAGCTGAATGAAGAGTTTGCGAAAAATAAATCGGCTAAAGAAGTCTTAATCGATCAAGCGAAGAAAATGGCTGAACTTAAAGATATTCAGCAAGGCATCGAAGGGGTTAAGCGTTTACAAGCGCAATGGAAAATGACAGGTCGTTGTCAGTACCGCGATAATGAAAGCCTTTGGAAGGAGTTTCGTGCGTCGTGCGATCAAATTTTCGAGGCCAAAACACTGGCAGAAAATGAAAAACGCAGCGCAATGGACGGAATTATCAACAATGCTCGTGCCTTCATTACGAACATTCAGACGTTAACGGAAAAACCAGCCGTTGAATTACTCGCTGCTCGTGCCGATAGAGACCGCTTACAAAACGAGTTTGCTGAGCTAGAAGAAATTCCAGAAAAAGTGCAGCGTGCAATTGAACGTGATTTTAATAAAGGGCTGGATGCTTTTGATAATAAAGTGGCGAAACTCTTACGCGAAAGCGCCTCCCATGCTTGGCAGGACTTTTTTGCCGCTTGTGAAAAGATTAATAATTACCATAACGTTGCACAATCTGATGAAGCTGATAACAGCTTGCGTGAAGAAGTAGAAGCGTTTATTGAAGGCGTAAACCAGTGGCCAGAAGGGGCTCAGTCTTTTGTTAAACAAAAACTGCTACAAGTGGCTTCTGAACCTGGTGCTGACTCTGCTGAAAATTTAAAAGCCTTAAAAATCTTATGTATTCGGGCAGAGATTCTCTCTGATCAAGAAACGCCAGTAACCGATAAGCAACTGCGGATGGAATACCAAGTCAGCTTATTGCAGAAGGGCTTGGGTTCTCAGCGAGATGATCGCAACACTAGCCTGACCATCGCAAAAGAATGGTGTGGTGTAGGGCCAGTATCCGAAGACGAATACAAAACGTTATTTGAGCGTTTCTACGCGAGTTGGAGTGCGATAACGGTTTAAGGGCCTTTCTTTTCTTTGGGCCTTTGGCGCTTCCCTAAGGAGTGCCTCCGTCATCACCTCAAAATGTGTGAGTAGGGCATAAAGAAATAGGACATAAAAAAGGGGCTACTCATCGAGTAGCCCCTTTTTCGTATTGAAACGTGCCTTACTCAGCAGCAGCTTCTGGTGCAGCGGCTTCTTCAGCAGCAGGCTCTGCAGCTTTAGGAGCAGGAGCTTTCAACAACTCTTCTTTTTGAAGAATAGCCACTTTATCTTCTCCGTTGATCCACTTGTTAGCAGAGCTAAGAATCGCATGACGCTTGTCGTTACGGACGAAGATGGTGTACTCAGCAGTCTTTTTAACGGTTTTCATACCTTTCCTCATTATATTATGAAATTAGAGATTGGCTCACATGAGCGCGGCGGGATTCTAGAGCTTTTTGCGGCGATAATCCACGGCCTTAGTGGATTATCCTATGGACAGGCACAAAAAAGCCGCTCAAGGCGGCTTTCGTAAAACGCTTTATTGTCTAACAGCTTACTTAGAGTTGTCTACCATGTAGTCAACAGTAGCTTTAAGCTCAACGTCAGAACAATCAAAACACAATCCTTTCGCTGGCATGCCTTTGAAACCGCTGATTGCGCTAGCGTATAAAACATCAGACCCTTTGCCTATACGAGCAGCCCAACCAGCAACATCGCCAAGCTTAGGTGCACCTGCAGCGCCAGTCGCGTGGCACATTGCGCATTTTGCGTCGTAAACGTCTTTGCCTGAGCGTGGGCCGTCTGCTGAAGCAACTTTACCTGCGGCAGAAGCACAGTCATCGCCAGCCATACACACAGTACCTGCTGGTTTAATACGGTCTTCAACCGTTTCTGCTGCTACGTGAAATGCTGAGATCGCTAAGATCAAACACACTAAAATTTTTACGCTTTTCATTCAGTCGTACCCTTTACCATTAAGCCCATAAATTTGTTGGGGGCATTATAGCGATAAACCCCCCGCTTTTGTTAACACTAATTCGGACAAATACCGGTGATTTTGGGTGATCCTGTGCCTTTTTTGCCGAGTTTCGGTGAATACATAGGGAGAGGTCGAAGCTTTATCACACAGGGAATGCTGGAAATGCAGGATTAGTCAGTTCGTTTTGCCCGTAGGTCGAGGGAGGGGTAAGGTTAGGAAAGCGATGAGGTAGCCTGCAAATGAAAATCAATCTAGGCTGAGCGGTTGTTGGTTGGCAATGCTATTACTTAATGGTGATGAGTTCAGCGGGGCATTGATGACGGGTTTGCCGTTAACGACGCATCGGTTGCATAGCTCGATACATCCATGCAGGTGTCCAAGTCGGCAGGCGCACCATGGTCTATTTACCTTTCCCCACTAAAGTTCGCCTCTAGCTTCAATCCTGCAGGGTCCGTAAAAAATAACTGGGTCATATCGAGTTCATCAATATAATTAGACGTATAAGTAACGCCAAGCCCACCCAGTTTTTCTTGTAGATCGACTAGTCCCGTCAGCTTAAAGGCAACATGATCTAAATACCCAGGCCGCTCATTAGCAGAATGCTGATTGCTTTCAGAAAGATGAATAATGGGCGCATCACCTTCGTACAGCCAAAACCCTCTCCGCATCGACGTCGGCTTAAAGCCTACGCAAAGCCCAAACACTGCACAGTAAAAATCCCGAACCTCCTCTAAGAGGTCAAAAGGCGCGCTGATATTAAAGTGGTCGATATTCACGCTGATATAGCCGTCAAAACTGGGGTCAGATGAACATTAATTCCCATGCTACATCTCCTCTTCGAGTTTTTGGATCTGGTTAATAATCTCAACAAACTTTAAGCCGTAGTCCGTAAATTCATATTCCACACGCGGGGGGATCTCAGGAAAAGAGCGCTTTTCCAAAACCCCAAACTTCACATTCGCCCGCAGGCAATCATTCAATACCTTAGTACTCAGCCCTTCAACCGTTCGTACCATTTCCCCTGGACGTTTAATGTCCTGAGTAATGAGGTCTAGGACAGTCAGAGACCATTTACAGCGAAAGATGGTTTCGATCAGCCCGCCTGTTTTTCCAGGGGCAATTTTTCGTGTCGTCTGAGGGCTTTGCTGCATCACAATTGCTACCAAAAAGTGCCTACCCTACAAAAAAGTGCTTACTTTTCAGCGTGGCAGTTGCTCTGTAAATTATTGATCTAAGGCCAAGCATGAAGTGTTTGGAGATTCGAAACAAGGGCTAATCAGCCCGCACGATAATTCATTAATTTTGGAGAATATACATGTCAGTAGAGAGTAATGTAGAGAGCAATACAGTCGCATACATCGTGGGCGGAAGTAGTGGTATCGGATTGGAATCCGCAAAACGCCTACTCAAAAATGGAATATCAGTGTGTATAACCGGAAGGAGCCCGGAGCACCTAGAATCGGCACAAAAATTATTGAGCCAGCTTGGTAAGGTAGAGGTGTTTCGAACAGACTTATATAAAGCTGAAGATGTGAAAAGCCTCATCGATCGAATTAACCAGGAACCGCGGCAGATCAAATACCTGGTGAATGCTGCAGGCTGCTTCACTCCCTTGCCCTTCCTGGATCATACGGGTGACGATTTTGATGCCTACCACAACATCAATAAATCCCTGTTTACGATAACCCAGGCCATTATTCGTAACATGCAACGTCATCAAACTGGGGCCATTGTTAACATTGGTTCCATGTGGGCAAAGCAAGCCATCAAAGCGACGCCGTCTTCGGCTTACTCCATGGCCAAGGCTGGTTTACACGCACTGACACAACACCTAGCGATGGAATTTGCCGAAGATAATATTCGCGTGAACGCCGTGGCCCCAGCAGTCGTTCGCACCCCGGTATACGAAAGCTTCATACCCAAAGACGAGGTAGACGCTACTTTGGCGTCATTTAATGGCCTTCACCCGATTGGCCGAATTGGTGAGCCGGGTGACGTTGCTGGCGTGATTGGATTTTTGTTATCCGAAGAAAGTGCCTGGGTAACTGGAGCGGTTTGGGATGTAGATGGCGGCGTGATGGCTGGCCGCAATTAGTCATCAAATAGGAGTGGAGTTAATTGGAGACAGATGAGCATTAATCATAGCAAAGGCAGGTAAATATCCGTAATCGACTCGTTTTCAGGAACGTCTGGAAAAAGTGTGACCCGCTCGAAGAATAGAGGGAAATCCCGAAGTTCTTTATGACTTTTGATTAGCCATTCACCATAAAGATAAGAGACCACTTGTTCGATAATATCATCGGGGCCAATGTGCCGTACTAAGGCGCAGCGGCCCTCAGGGATGACTTTATTGATGACCCCAAGTTTGTTGTTTGGGACCTTACCTTTATATGACGCACAGATATCGAACCTATACCGTTCAGGCTCAGTGGTAGCAGGGTCGTCATACATAATATTAAAGGTTCTACTTTTACTGGGCGGAGTGTGATGTTGCCTTCGCCACGCAATAAAGTGTTGAATAGTATGGCCGAGAGAGCCAACCGGCCCTCTATGTTCTAATGCGGCAATCGGCGTTTCAGGAAAATCGACAACGGTGACTTCAGGTGACTGTGCTTTTTCAACCATAACTTTCTGCCTTAGCTTGGATATGGATTCGTATTGGTTGTGCCAAGCAATATCATTCGATTGTTTTCTAAAAGCAGAAGGGCTTTTCCCCATAATACGAGTAAACGTTTTTGAAAAAGCTTCGGGGCTTTCGTATCCAGCCGCAAAAGCAATTTCCACTATTTTCTGGTTATCCCTAAACGCTAATTGATAGGACGCCCGTTTTAACCGCACCAACTTTATGTAGGCCCCAACGCCTATACCGTACAGCGCAGAAAATTGTCGATGAAAGTGAAATTTCGAAAGGCAGGCGACCTGGCTTAACAATTCAACATTAAGCGCATCGTCTAAGTGTTGGTCGATATATTCAAATACTTTGTGATACCGATCGTGATTGTTGGTCATATACGCATTTCTCAAAACCTTCTCAGCTGACATATCTTAATTTGGCTGAAATGATAAAGCATGATCGATATTGCTGTATTGAGCATTCTTTATGCCCATGTAATTCCAGGGGGCAACTGATAAGAGCTAAATTCCAAATGTAGAACCCTGCGCTGACTGGGTTGAGAGCCTTTACTGGACGCGTGCAATATGTGCGGCCGCATAACCAAGGCAGACCCACGTGTTGCAATGCACTCGTGTGATTTAGACGGACTTGTGTGCTCTGCAATACTGGCCTGTGGGATAATGCCTAAGTTGTGGCTTCCAGGTATAACCTTTAAACAGCCATTTTCTAGATTGCTATCATCGAGATGAATACGGAAAGTCACCATTTGGTCCAAAACTTTTAATGGCGGTTGAACGTGTATTGTTCCATCTTTTACGCTCCACGGCCCCCATCCATCCAACTCAAATTTCTCGGATACAGCGACGGTTTTGTCTTGGTGCCATGTGACCAGCCAATTATTTTCGTGTGTTTTATTGAAAATAATCGCGCGAACGAGCATTGGTCGAGAAGGGAGAAACTGAGCGGCATGTTCTAATACGTATTCCGTTTTCGCATATGCCCCTACAGTAGAGAGTTTTGCATTGGCATTTCGTAACCCACCGACCTTTCCTGTTATAGGGAAACTGTTGAGTTCGTTAACAATATTATTGATTTGATCTTCTGATATGAAATTATCGATCAACTTAAATCCGTCATCCAACATCTCAAGTCGTTCTCATATGGGGCGAATGCTCATTCAACTGCCTCTGGTTTGAAAAGTAAAGTCAGCTCTATTGTTAGTAGAGCATCGTTTATTTCGACGTAGGCCGCTTAAACTTCTTCCGAGCGCGGTCTACCTTAGCACTCACCATACAGGCCTCAACGTGATCATTAATAAGACCCATTGCCTGAATGAAGGCATAGGCAGTTGTTGGCCCGACAAACTTCCAGCCGCGTTTTTTAAGGTCCTTAGACATGGCTACCGACTCAGCTGATGTGGTCAGAGACTGTCGTTCTCCCAAAGTTGATGGGTCCGGCTCATAAGACCAAAAGTAAGCCGCTAAAGACCCCTTCTCTTTAATCAATTCTTGTGCGCGTTTGGCGTTATTAATAATCGCCTCAATCTTTCCCCTGTGCCGAACAATTCCCGCATCTTTGAGTAAGCGATTAACGTCACGTTGTGTAAAGCGGGCGATTTTATCAAAATCAAAATGACAGAATGCAGCGCGAAAATTCTCACGTTTGGTGAGAATCGTTCGCCAGCTTAAGCCAGACTGAAATGCCTCCAGGCTAATTTTTTCGAATAGACGCTGGTCGTCGTCTACAGGAAACCCCCATTCCTTATCGTGGTAGGCAATATAGTCAGGCGCGGCGTCGCACCACTTACAGCGGGGTTTACCGTCGGTGCCTTCGAAGGTGTTGTCTTCAGGTTGGCTCATAGTCCAGAGACCTTAATGTTAAGTGTGGCGAAGTTGGTTGTCCCACAGCATGAGTCAATTTAAGCGCCGACTTCTGATTGCCCGATAGTCTCAATTTCGTTTACCGAATCAGAAAACCATTTTTTCATAATCGGATGAGATAATACAAAATCCATATAGCTCTTGGATGCGTCGCTTTGTGCAACACCGTAGGTAGAAAATCGAAACACCACAGGCGCGAACATACAGTCGGCTATAGAAAATTTACCAAATAACCAAGGCCCGTGCACTGTATTCTTTCGGCGCAAACCGCACCAAAGGTCTTGAATGCGTTCAATTTCCTTTTGAAGAGCAGGCGAAATTTTGATTGTTCGCTCCGTAGCGCGAACGTTCATCGGCATGCAATTTCGAATCTGGGGAAATCCCGAATGCATTTCAGAGCATACGGATCGAGCTTCTGCGCGTGACGCCGAATCAGAGGGCCAGCCCTTACCCGATAAATATTGCTCAGAAAGGTATTCGCATATTGCCAAAGAATCCCAAATCGTGAGGTCAGCATCTTGTAAAACAGGGACAAGCCCCGTTTTACTGTATTTAAGTAAGCTGTCTTTAAAGCCGTCGACGGCGAGAGGAACGCGTAACTCTTCAAACTCGATATCGTGAAATGAAAGTAACAACCAAGGTCGCAGAGACCAAGACGAATAGTTCTTGTTGCCGATAATAAGTTTCAATGGATAGTTCCTTTAATCGTAATGCCGTAGTCTGTCGCGACTGTTTAGATAGAAATAATTCTGGAATAGAGCGTAAGTTAGCATGTCAGCGCGCACGTCGTAGCTTTTTATCAAGATGATAAGTAAGCGCCATACCAACACAGGCCCGCACTTCATTTTCAGGAAGCGGCTCGGTTACATTAAACAAGATTGCACGATTACCGCCAAAGGACAGTGTGTCGCCAAAAAGTGAACGGCAGTCCTCAACTAAGGTCGTTTGGCAGTTGAAATACATCGCATACTGATCAGGTGTTTTTGCTTTCCAATCAATGCGGATCGTCGTCCCACTTTTCGATTCGGAAGTGAGGTAAGAAGGCTCCCCCCATTTTAGAGTCTCCTCCAATTTTCCCACAGCTGGCGTGTTCGCAGCGACTTCAAAAATAAGCGAGCGCAGCAACTCCAATTTAGGGCGGATATGACTCGGATAAGATTTAAACTTGTCGTTCACATCTGGATTCATCGAGAACTCCGTAGCGCTACAGAAATGTAATGGGGCGATTACTCAATGGCCGCGCTAGCTACGCACAGCGATATAGGCACCACCACCTATCAAAATACTTCCCGTAGCATATCGTAAATAGGTGGCGACAGAGGACGACTTAAACAAAGATCTAGATTTAGTGGCCACATAGCTATATGCCAGCATGACACCGCCAACCGCAAAAGCTGTTACAAGCATAATGATTCCGACCTCCGATAGAGTGACGGATGATAGGTCTAAAAATGCAGGAAAAAAACTGGCATAAAACAGTATCGCCTTAGGGTTACCAAGAGTCGTCAGAAGGCCTGCGATAAAATTAGCGGAATGCTTGCGGTTACTTGGCGAGGTGGAATTATCGTACGGTTTTTTAGCGCGGAAGATCTTAATGCCGAGCCAAATTAGATAAGCCGCTCCGGCATATTTCACGATTAAAAATACACTCCCCATAAGCTCAGATAAGGCGGTAAGACCGAAAATGGCGAGACAGATAAAAATAAAATCGCCCATGACAATCCCCGCGGTTGTTACAGCACCGCCCTTGAAACCATGAGAGAGGGTTCGTGCCACAACAATCATAATGCCAGGGCCAGGAATCACAGCGAGTAAAACTAAAGCGAAAAACAAGGCTAATACAATTGAGAGTGTCATTTTAATACCAATGTCGTAACGAGAAAGAGAGTATGGCCGGTCAGTATTCTAACCCACTCGCCAAGGTGGGTTTTTTCTATTATCACCAGCTGAATATATGCAGACCTCGTTTCCTGAAGGGTCAATCATCCTAGCTTCGTACCATAGCCAGGGTTCCTTAGTTGGCGGCTTGCTAAAAAGGATGCCGTTCGATTCCAAGTTCCTTACTTTAGAGTCTAGATCTGCTATCTCAAAATAAACGACCGTATTGCCGGTTTGTGGTGTACCAGTGGCATGCACCGAAAACGTAGCGTTTCCGTTTGGACACTCAAAACGTGCATAGTGGTCACTTTCGACGATTAGCTTTAGTCCTAATTTCTGGTAAAAGAAAATAGAATCGACAATGTTAGTGGATTGAACGGTAACTTGATTTAGGTTCATATTATTTCGTGGCAGGCATATGTTGAGAGGGGGGTTATGTGAAAAATGATTAGCGAGCGTAAAATTACCACGCATGAAATCAAAGCACCACACAATATCGAGCGCGAATACTCGGTTCGATTCTTGTCTTAGAACCTGTATTGATCGCCATTGGTCTAGGCTGATAATGCTAGCAATCGCGTGCCATATCGTTTAAGTTCACACGGTTGTATGTGCCTAGGTTTGAGGTAGTGGTGCAATAGAAACAAAACACTAATTTTCGTTGTTGAACCTACCTATTTCGGTATGGGAACGATAAACAAAAATCTATATTGAGGTGGGAAATGAAATTAAGGTTAACAGTATATACATTCGTTATGTTCTTTTTAGCAGGATGCGGTGTTATTCCCTATGTTCCGGCAGAATACGAATTGAGGACCGGGTTAATTCAGCCGTTTACGGTTAATGGTGATGTGACGGTATCTAACGTTCAAGGTTCAACAGATGAGGCGATCGTCTATTCTTATATGGGTACGAAACTGGCTTCGGATTACAAAGCTATTACCCAGGTTATGGTTGATCAAACGACAAAAGAGATAATCAAAAATTCTAACTCAGTTTCTGAAAACCATTCAAAAACGATAGACCTTACTATTACTTATCTCAAAAGTACGTATATCGCGTTTTACTGGAAGAGTGAGCTTCGATTCACCGCGACCTTAGGAAACGGAGTTATAATTGAAAAAACAGTCAATCACGGAAGTGGAGTTGTTCAACAAGATCTTGATGGTTGTATAGCTGAGTCTGTAATGGAGTTTCTTAACGACCCGAAGGTTGTTGCCTACCTATCTGAGTAAATTTAGACTAGATAATAAATTTCTTCCGAGCAGTGATATGCTCGGAAGAATTATATCCACATCCCTATTTAAAAAACGCAAATGAAGTCCCAAAGAAAAGCGTAACACCCACATCTTTTCCTATTGAGTCCCACCCTATTTTCACGCCAGTACTCAGGCCGTATTTATTGGGCTGTAAAAAGTAGATAGGAATTTCCACTGCTTCTTCAGAATTTTTGACATCACTGGTGACTTTAATACCAATCGCAAATTTTTCATTTACAGCCCGGTATCTGAATTCAAAAGAGAGATTATGGCGGACCTTCTTAGTAGGGTCGCCAAAAGCAATGTTCTCACATTGTGTAGCAGAAGAAGATTCATTGATAGAAGTGCAATACGATTTTGTATCCCCAGCCTTATGGTATTTTTGATAAGCCAAAGTCGTCCCAGCAAACCACTTATGCGTGAGAAAGCCATAACCGATAGATGCCGCAAGAGCACCTAAGCTGTTTTTTTCCGTTGCTAAGCTATCAACATCCAAATATTTATAGCTAGCCTTACCATACGTGAGCTTGACTGGAATAAGGTGCGCGCTTGTAAGCGGTGCAAAAACAGCTGAACGTTGTTTGGCATACTGTTCCGCGAGTAAGGCCGGGAAATCATCCTTATTACACTGGAGTTGATTAAAACCAAAAGCGTTGCAGATGACCAGATTGGCATCTTTACTGTTGTCGGAAAAAAACTTCTCAGCAGCAGTCTTTACAGTGCCATACGAGCAAGAACTCTTTTTGTCTTTCAGCATGTATTTTTGACACAGTTCTTTGTTATTACTTTCGGCTGTGTTGTTAGCGCCTAAATTTCCGATTATCTTAGAGTCCAATCCAAAAGTGATGGTCGCTGAGTCGCCAAGGCCATCGAAATTGGCAAAAGACGATTCTCCACTGTCCTTATCAAATGGGGATTTTACAGAAATGCTGGTGGTCGTTTTTTTTCCCAAGTCCCAAGCCTTAAACTTCAATTCCGCCGTCTTTTTATCTTTTGCGATATCCAAACTCAAAATACTGGTAGGTCCAGAAAAAGGCGAAGATAAATCTGACGCCGTCAGGCTTTCAATATCAGAAAATGCGAAACTGGATGCGAAGAGCAACCCCACTAAAGAAAATTGTATTTTCATTCTTGAATCTCTAGATCATAGAGAGATCCATCGGTAGGGGAAAAGAACAGCTCCTCAATCTTATCGTTTGAATTATGTGTAAGACCGTTCAAATGAAGAGTCACAGCTTGTTTCCCTGAAGCGAGGATAGAGCCGACTCGCAATTGGTGATTGCCGGGGGGGCAGGTGGCCACTTTTACCCATTCACCAGGCACTAACTGTATTTGAGGGTCATCGTCAGATATGAGTCTACACGCGATGGTGAGTGCGCTGCTCTCCGCGTCTTGTTTGATATAGATTTTCTTCATATCAGTCATTTACTTAACCCTTTAAGTGTTCGCTAAATTATTTTGCTCTAAAAGCGGAGTTACTCTAACAACCTCCTACGCTACTGGCTACTTTTACGAGTGTTAGATAACGGGGTAAGTAAATGCGGGGTTTCAGATATTAATAAGGAAGAATTGTTGAGGGAGTTCCTTCTAATGACGGATACAGAAATGAGAATAAATATTCAGCCGCCAGAATGTTACTTTACTGCCCTGCCCCCCTTTTTTGCTGAGCCTGCGCACCATAAGTTTTGAACTTCTCAACAACCCTGTCCATCTCATCACGAGAAAGCGTTTCGGGTTGGCCAACCTTAAGCGCTTCAAGATACTGATGCGCGAGGGTTTCCACCTCACCGGCCAAAGCAAAAGCCTTGGCAAGGTTTGCCCCCGTGGCAATAACGCCATGGTGGGCAAGTAAGCAGGCTTTTCTATCGACCAAGGCTTCAATGGCATAATCAGAAAGTTCTTGTGAGCCAAAAGTTGCGTAAGGCGCGCAGCGGATATCGTGACCTCCTGCCACAGCGACCATATAATGAAACGCGGGAATGCATCGTTTTAAGCAAGCGATGGCCGTGGCGTAAGTGGAATGCGTATGGACGATAGCGCCAACTTTATACTCACTGTTCCCATCTTTACCTTCGCCGTTGTTTTTCTCTTCATCGTCGCTATGCCGATAAATTTCGAGATGAAAACGCCATTCACTAGAAGGCTTTCGGTCAGAATCAAAGCCCCCATTAAAATCCATTAACACCACATCACTTGGCTCCAGCTCCGCGTATTGCATTCCGGACGGAGTGATTAAAAAACCAGTTTCAGTGCGAACAGAAACATTGCCAGAAGTCCCTTGATTGATACCGCTGGTGTTTAACGCGATGGCGGTAGCAATAAGGTTATTACGTAACTCTAAATCATTCATTTTGTAATGCCAGCCTCATCTGGGAACAGTTTCGTAAGCCCCTCCTCTGTCGCATCAGTGACACCGCGTTCTGTGATCAAACCCGTGATCAATCTCGCGGGCGTCACATCAAAACCATAGTTGGCAGCGACACTGCCTTCAGGGGAAATACAAATCGTTTGAACACTGCCGTCGTCAGCACGGCCGGAAATATGCGTTACTTCAGAGCCGCTCCGTTGTTCAATGGGTATTTCACTTAATCCATCTCGCGTCGTCCAATCAATAGTGGGGCTGGGAAGCGCGACATAAAAGGGAATGTGACTATCCTTAGCCGCCAATGCCTTTAAATATGTCCCAATTTTATTACACACATCCCCCGTGCGTGTCGTTCGATCTGTACCCACGATACACATGTCCACCTGACCGTGTTGCATCAAATGACCGCCAACGTTATCCACAATAATCGTATGGGGCACACCGTGTTTGCCCAGCTCCCAAGCTGTGAGATTAAAGCCCTGGTTGCGAGGCCGGGTTTCATCTACCCATACATGAATGGGTATACCCTTATTGTGAGCTTTATAAATGGGCGCTAAGGCCGTACCCCAATCAACCGTGGCCAGCCAGCCGGCGTTGCAATGAGTGAGTACATTAACAACCCCGCTCTTCCCCTTCTGCTCCCAAAGGGTTTCGATTAGCTTAACCCCGTGATCACCAATGCTTGAACAGATTTCCACATCTTCATTGCATAAAGCAGCGGCGCGTTCATAGGCTGCTGATTGCCGTTCTTCCGGTGGTAGATTCGTTAGCGTACTTGTCATCTCATCTAAGGCCCAGCGAAGATTCACGGCAGTCGGTCGCGTATCCAATAGGTTTTGGTAAGCATGGGAAAGCATCGCATTTGATGGATCGTTCCGCATGGCAAGTGCCACACCGTAAGCTGCGGTAGCGCCAATTAATGGGGCGCCGCGTACCTGCATATCGTTAATGGCTTGCGCCGTATCCTCAAGGGATTCAAGGGCTATGGTCTCAAATTTATGTGGAAGCAGTGTTTGATCAATAATCACCACTCGCCAATTATCTTCGGCCAGGGAAATAGTTCTAAAAGGGTTACCGTCGACATTCATGCAACTGAACTCATATTCAAAAATAGATTTGCTTCGTAAAAACAGAAAGGACTCAAACTGAAGCGCCGATACTACATCAAAAGCACAAGCGCAAAAAGAAAGCCACGTTACTATTGGGTATCTGGCATAAGCAGGTTGTTCAATACTAAGCGTAGGCGCTGGGCAGTCTGTGGACTAATCGATGGAATGAACAAAAAAGGAAGCTATGTAGTGGACAAATTACGCCCACTTTCACCGCCAGAGACTAAATGTTGGGTATAGGCATGAGTCTTATCGACAAATCAATAACTTAGGGTGACCGTCTCCCCCAGTCCCACTTACTACCGACCAACCTTCAGGGATGTGAGTTGAATACTTGTCTGGGTTCTTAATAATATGACCAAGGTTGACTTCTTTCATCCTAATGGCTGCACACATCGTGTAATTCTGTTTTCCGTCTGGTTTCTCGGACTTTTCGTGTTCATGCTCGTGTGAAAATACGACACAAGAAAGAGAGAGCATCAACGTACTAATGGCTGGGATGGCTATTGTTTTTATATTCATATGATTCTCTTTGAGTGGAATTAATTATTTGTTCAGATTAAGTTTTAATTCGATGGATTACTAGAGCCGATATATTCATACACTATTTTCACTGCTTGATGCTTTGACTCGATCAGCCGGTGATATATCCGGCTCTTCAAACTGTTCAGGGTGTAAAATCTTCTGGCGGTTTAAACTTATCATGATTAAGACTGGACCAACGAAAATGATTATGCTCGGTGACAGTAAGACATAAATACCGCCCCAAATATAAGAGGAAATAAAGTACACTTTTCCGTGCGCGGCTAGACGAAATGTCTGAATGGCGATGACAAACCAAGAAAGGACAGTGAAAATAGTGCCGATTGTTATGACCGCTCTATACTTCCTTACTGACTCAGTAATTCGCTCAAGTTTATTATCGCCAAGGCCCGCATTGAGGTTGCTAGGGTCGATCATCTCATTCGCAACAAAATATGCTGCGGCTAAAGACGAGAAGCTAAATAAATAAGCGAATAGAATCCAAACAACGCTATCATTTTGTCTGGCCATAATTTTTCCTTGTTGTAATAACCATCTTTAAGAGGGTGAACGCCCTTACCAAGCCGAGAATGTAACTAACCAAATTCTTGCGTATCAGAGCACGGCATATCTTCAGGTAAATTAACCCAATCATGCTTTGATGAATTCCACACCGAAGCTTTCGGCGCCGGAAACGTAGGATCTGCAAAACAACCGACAGCAATACCCGTACTTTCTGGAAACGAATACGTCTTCCAAAAAACAGTAGTGCCGCAATCAGGGCAAAAATCTCGTTTCGATTTTCGGCCGGCATCATTCGTACGTTCAAGCGTCTTAGAGTTACCTTCAATCGAAACTACAGTGTCATCTCCAAAATACGAAGAAACGCCAAACACCGACCCCGTTCGTATTTGGCATCTAGTGCAATGACATACGACGACTACTTGTGGATCGCCCTTCACGGTAATGCGTAACTGGCCACATGAACATCTAGCTTTTCTTTCCACGTTGTACAACCTCCAAAACTAAAAATGCATCACGCTAGAATCGGTAATGATTTTACCGAAAGCGCGATCTGATTCATTCATCTTCATCAAATACACATTATTTTTTCGTGCAAATAACAATGCCGGTAGACCAATTCAATTTGGTCATCGTAAAGTTCTCTTTCCGCGATAGAGCACTCACTAACGTAGCGGCTTTATTTTCATGCCCTTCCGGCCAGTTTTCTTGGGGTAGCATATCATCGATAATGTACATTCCCCCAGTTTTGAGTAGATCTAAAGTTTCTTCTAGATGAAAGTACTTTCCGGGCCATGTGTCGGCGAATATTAGATCAAATGACTCAGGCTCCAGTGTATCAATAAGCGCTTCGCCCTGATCAACAACAAATCGCACTCGCTTGTCATGCCCCAGAAAATTCTTGGCAATAGCCACAAGTGACACGTCGTCATCCACGGTTACAAGAGATGATGACTGGCACATCCCTGACAACATCCAAGATGTTGATAGCCCACTCCCAGTTCCCAACTCTAGGAAAGTCCCTTTTTGTTTGCTCGCGCAAAGCGTCGACAGCAGCGAGCCTAGCTTTCCATCCGAAACTTGATGGAAATCCATAGTCTTAGTTTCTGTGGAGATGTCATGAAATGCTGCAGGGTAATCAATAATATCGTCGTTCATCGTATATTCCATTTTTCAATGATTGCTGCGCTTGATTGAAAATTTAGAGCAATAGCTCATCCCCTATCGCCAGTGCCGACTTCCTGTATTCTGCCAGTTTTTTAAATCGGGCAAAACAGATATTAAGTTCCGCATCCGGCGTTTCTGCTTCTTCGTCTGGGTTTATTGATGCAAAGCATAGCAACCCATCGGATAGTGTACCCTCGAATTTCATTACCTCATCATCAGCGTCCTCTTCGTCAGTAGCTAGCTCAGCGATAATGAAGAAGGACTTCTGAAGAGTCTCAAACGAGTGTAAGTCAAATATCTTTCCGGCACCTTCGTCGCCTGCGCCAATCACCTTTCCTATTCCTTTGTCGTCCATCCGCAATAACAGGTATGGAATTGTACTATTGTCATATAAAGCCTCCCAAACACCTTCAATATCTTTCGGTGTAGGGTTCTTGACCCTGGCGTCTGTATTTGGGCAGCCCACCAAGAGCGTGGAGAGAATTAATACGCTAATTATTTTGATCAAGTGGTTTTCATCCGAGAGCAATCCCTTGAGAATCAAGGGATTGCAATGTGGAAGGCAGTGGCTAGGACTTTGAAATTTTCCTTTGCAATAGGTTGACCCCCTCAGTAAGACACAACAACATATTCGTCGACCTAAACTTGGCGTAATGGCATCATTTTATGCTCGGGAGAAAACGCAAGACCTGCAACCATCATATATACGGGGTAAATTAATTCTTAGGACTCCGCAGACATGTCCTTCGTATATGCCGCTAGCGCCTTAATGTCATCCACAATAGGCCCGCTTTTCATTAGGCATATCAACATAGTAACAAAGCCAAGTAATCGCCATAACATCGAGGGTGGGCAAGCATTGAACTTTAGCACCGCGCCTTTATCATTAGGCTTAACCGATAGGAATATACCAATGAGACCGCTTTTTTTAAGTACAAAGTCGCGCCCCGGAGCCAAAGCTTTTTCGACTTCGTATTTACCCTGAAATTTTGATTCAAAAAAAGACATAACAGATTCTACGTCGACGGGCTTACTACTGTTTATCTGGCAATTATAATACATACTGATCTTCCTTAAATTTCCCATTAAATTTGTTCAAACACTACTAGCTCAGTATATTGTCAGGCGGTTTTCCTTTGCGGCCTACAGACGTTGATATCTACAAAGAAATATCCCTATAGCAAGTAGTATTTGTAACAATCCAAGCTAATCATACCGGATTTATCGCTATTATTTTCTTGATTATGTCTCAAAATAGTACACCTTCGAATTAAAAGTAGAAAATTTCGTAAAAGTGTTGGATCTGTAATTCATTACTCAAAAATTTTCAAAGACTGGGTGTTATATGCATGTTAAAAGCAGTGTTAAGGGGCTGTGGTTCAGCGCAAAGCACGCGCCGTGAAAAACCTTCAAGCCACGCAGTGGCTGATCTAAGACGCACGTGTAGTGTTTTGACACACCAGTTGTCGCCAGACCTGTCTCTCGAATTTTCTTCACGGTAGTTAGACTTAAGCACCCACGCTCCAATGTAGTAAATAAAAATTAGGAGCAGCCCCATTACAGCCATTATAAGTGCTGCTTCACTTTGAGAAAATTCCCCGGAGCTTGGCGTAATTCCACGATCGTTTGGGTCTAGTAAATAGATACCAAAGGATATCATCAGACAAGCTACGCCAAGCCCCATAAAAAACTGCTTAAAGCTACTAGACCAAATCAAAGGTAGATTTCCCTCTCAACAACGTAAAGTCTAAGGAGAACATAACGCTGAGCGGCAGCGAGTCAAATGCAGGTTGTTGTATGGTGCTTTCGCGCATTATCAAAGACTCATCATCCAACAGAATGAAGCCTCGCCGCAATCCTTTTTGAATTGAACAATATAACCAACGCAGAGAAAAGTTCCAGAGCGTTAGAGTACATAGTTGCCTTGTTCTCAGGGTTCAGCTCAATGGGATACCCTCCATTACTGGAATGTTGCAGCATATTCCAGAACGTAATCCAATATAACGTATCAACTACTGCGTAGTATAAAAAGTACACGCTCATGGCCGTCAGAAGAACAGCCAAAATTGATATTGGAGACAAGTTTGATGGCGTTGTGTCGCTTTCTAGAGGCACTATTTTTTTTGCGATCGACATAGGAAAAAACCAGAGTATCGCAGAGACCACCAACCAAGGAATACTTAAAAAAGCAGGTAGCCAAGCTGAAACAACAATGCCCTTGATAGTCCCGTGTAACGCGGCTTCGACAATTAAACCAGTTTGACCCAGCGCGTATAGAAATAAAAAAACTGAAAATAGTCTTACAATAATACTTAGGTAGTGATGTGCTTTCATGAGGTTCCTTGGATTTAGCGTCTGTATTTACAGCGGTCTTTAAGTTGTTTTTCTTTAAGCAACTTAAAAGTGTCCGAAAAACATACTGGTTAGTTGTCTTCTTGTACGGTAAAAGTAAACCTATTAGTTACACCTTTTACTTCAACTGCTTCGCCGTCAACTTTTTTTGGTTTGAATTTGAATTTTTTAGCAGCATTGATAGATGCTGATATAAAAATATCACTCGGACAATCTACCGTTTTAACATCTTTGGTAAAGCCCTCTTTCGTTACGGTGTAGCCAACAATACAGTACTGTTCATTTTTTTCAGATAGCACCACCTTTTTCTCATCTATATCGACGATTTCGCCAGCCAGCAGTGAGTCATTCTTGTTCTTGCTAATATTCTTTTTGGTATCTTGATTTGAACACGAAAAAATAATAAGCAAGATAGCAATAGTAATTAAATATTTCATGATTTCTTTCATGTTATTAACGCCGTCATCAACTACGTGATAAATTGCACTGTCTTTTTATAAATTTCGCGGCCCCATTAACATGCAGGTTGCGGAGGCATATGCCAATACCTTACCATTATCGTCAGTTAGCCTCCCCTCAGAAACGCCAAGTGATTTTGACATGCTGATTACAGAGCCTTCGGCTTTCAAGATTGTATCCTTAGGAACAGGCTTTAGCATCTTTACATTGAGCTCTATTGTTCCATATCCTTGACCGGCACTAAGCATGGTATGAACGGCACACCCCGTAACTGAATCCATAACGGTAGCAGCGAATCCTCCATGAATACCCCCGAGAGGATTTGTATGCCTGTCATCTGCAATTACTTCAAACATAACACGGCCTTCGCTTGCTGAAAGAACTTTCATTGGGATCGTTTCTGCCATTTTAGGGTGAGGAATGTCACCATTCACAATTCCCTGCATCACTTCCAGGCCATTCATTTTCTCAATAGACATCTTCTCTCCTACGATTTGTAAGGCCGCGAATCAAAGGGTCAGAGTAATCGATTTTAGTTTTTTGAACGATATCAAACACCAACTTCAATTGCCTTGACCTCTTGATTTTTAAATTCATTTCCTTCGTTCTCCTGGTGTATTTTTCGCCGTAAGATTTGTAATAATGCCCAGTACAAATCCAATCCCAGAGCCAATTGAACAAAATTTGGCGATCTGCATTAGCGCTTTTTCATAATCCTGTACCTCCGGAATCATAGACAAAAATCCAAATAGCAATGCAAATATAAACAATGCTACACCCAAGACAATGATGCGCCCTGGTATTTTATTCACACTTACTTCTTCGCCTTCCATAGGGTTACTATTTTTGAAGGCTAGCGCCTTTGGAAGGGGTGGCTTTGCGGAGGAGCCGTGTCTGAAGCTGTCCCGCTTGCCAAGCTTGTACTCACCCCAAAAATCTCGTTCAAATGGTGTAAATGATTCCGTGTGCTTTTCAGATAAGCCAAATTCTCGAAATAGATTAGCCAAAACCTGCTCCCCATCTTCTTCCTCTCCTGACACAGGCCCATATGATTCAGATGGTTTATTAACATAGCCAAATACTAAGTCGACTCGGCCTGCCCAGCATGTATAGACAATACACATCCAGTGATCTGTTTTATCAATTCCGACATCTGCGGCCAGACACCGTATTTCTTTCTCACTTAAATGGGATGAAACCAGCTCGGGTGCATTTACTCCACTACCGACAAATGGGTCTGAAATTCTTCGGACAATGCAATGGTCTTTCTCAACTTCGACAACTTTACCCTTTACAAAAAAACCAGAAAATGTGTACATTCTAAATCGATTCTCTTGCTACGTGGCAACTGTACTTGTTAGCGCTGAACACTACGTTTTGTTTTTTGTATTATAGCGAATCCAATTCCACCCATAACTCCTGACACGACAAAAATACCCATGATATAAATACTAAGATTGTTCACCCCTGAATATAGCGGAACTCGAATAAATAGCTCGGCAACAAAAGCTGCAAGAAGACCTACATAACTATAAGACATCATTTCTAGATGTCGAATTTTCCAATTTGGATCACTCCGTCTAAATATGGGAAAGTACAGCCCAATTAAAATGTATGGCAAGCTCATGAGTATGAATAGGTGAAACCAACCAGCACCTCCAAATAAGCCATTCAGAGGAATCGCAGAAATATTTAGGACTACCATGGCAACTACATAGGCGTACCCGATTTTTTTATGCTTTCCCGTGCCCTTTTTAGATGTAACAACTACAGCTCCAAACAAGAGAGCTAGGACTGCTGTAAATGAGTGTATTCCACCAATCCAACTACTATAAAAAAATTCCAACTTAAACTCCTTGTGACGCTAACGCCCTGCGCTTCTGAAACGAAAGCGGAGCGGTTTTTGTGCTATGTTTGAGCGGAACGAAAAGTACAAAAATCTCGTAGCTTTTGGTTTCAGCAGGAGAAATTTGTTAGCACTTTTTACTAGCGTAATGATAAAGAACCACCGCTAAAGTAGCTACCCAAATTACAGAAGCTCCATAATTAATGCGTTGATATAGACCAAACCCTCCGCCACCGTCCATTGCTGAAGCCATAGAAGGAATTACCACTAGCGCAACTAAAGTGCAGATTAAGGAAAACATGGAAAACCATTTCAAATTCACCAAGTTAATTGACAAGTACACCCAGAGAGCGCTCGCGGTTAAAAGGGTAAGCGCCATTACCAAACCGGATAAGTTGTGAAGATTTTGACTAAGAGATGGTACTTCCGGGTTGCACCCAGCGTCACACGGAAAGTAGCCCGCACTAATACTTCCTATTCCGTGAAACACTAGCAATATGCCCGTTAATTTTGCAAGCTTGGCATCCGAAAATGATCGATATACGGATACACCAAATACAATGAAGAGTATCCCAAGCGGATAATTATTGATAGCAGGTGATATGAACTGTGTTGGTGACCCGACGGCCCCGAGCTGACTCATTGCATAATTAAGGTGGCTGTAACCTGGATAAAGATTCCCAGCAATAATTACACCTATAGCAAGCCAGAAAGGAATAAGTAATCCTGAAAAATATAGATATCTTGAAGCTGCCTGGTTCAAAGTTCATTCTCCTTGTTGTGCTAACGCCCGCCATGTTGGGCCGAACGAAGAGCGGTCCAGCCCGAAGGGCGAACAATGATGGCATGGTCAGAATTATTGGGATTCCCATTCTTCTTCATACCCATTATTTGATAAATAGAAGAAAAATGCATTACAAATATATTCGAGCCACATATCCATATCTCCGAAACCATGATCTATACCGGCATTTTTCTCCTTGACGGTTTCTGCCACCATAGACCAGTAAAATCGGGCCAAAGTAACAGCCTCGCTTGAATTAGCTACCTCACCACTCTCAATGATTGACGCGGCCACCTCATTGCCAAGTTTTCTGGCATAGAAAAGAGAGATATCTTTTTCTTCTTTTTGTCTAAATTTAATCATAAGGCTTTAGTCGCATCCTTTATTACAGCCATTCTATCAGCAACCCACTTAAGTTTGCTAACCAACTGAGATACATGCATTTTTTCGGTAACCGCTAGAAAGAAATGCCTATTTTTTTTGTCAGCCTTATCTACAACAAATTTTAACCCCTGAGGCAAATTTGCATCTTCTAGAGCCCAGCAAACATCAACAGGCTTTCCCCCATTTCTTGACGATTTTAGGCGATAGATGTTTTTAAGGTGTTGCCAATGAGCGGAAAATGACAGTCCCATATTTTCGCTTGGCAAAACGAACTTTCCGCAAGGTGAAAACAGATAGTCTCGCCGTCTAATTCCGTGTATTGTCTCTCCGTCGTTTTGATCAAGGTACAGAGTAGAATGCTCTCCTCTCGTTGTTGGTCGAGAATAAAAACCTTTTATTTCTTTTATGTAATCTCTTAGGTTTTCTAGAGTTTTAAACTGATCCATCGTTACTCCTTTAGTTTAAATTCTAACGCCGCTTATTTGCGGCAAATTTTTTCTTTTAGTGGCGCAGCCACGGAAAATTTGTCCAGTGAGCAAAGCGAACGAGGCAAAATAGCTTTGTTAGCTAGACTTAGACAATACGAAAACTTCAATATCTGAGAGAATAAAGTCATATACGGACTTCATCATATTTGGGTCGTAGCTCGATCTAAGCTCTACATAAAGCCCCTTAAACCCATTTTGATCTGAATCAGCCAACATTTCTATTGATACATTATTTTCAAACTCTTCCATTGAAACATCTATTTTTCCTAGCTCGCTTGATAAGACTTCCCTATCTATTGCGTACTCACTTAATATTGCAACTAGGTCTTCGGAAGAACTAACATTCAAACGCTCAGCGGATATCGTATAGTCAAACCCTTTTTTCAACTCAGAGTCGAATACGTCCATTCTTGATAAAATAATTAACCCTATAACAACAAGCCCCACAATCTTCCAAAACTTAGAAGTTTTCTCTTCGGTTATATCAAGAAATGAATCATTTTTTTCGTTCACTATATTCTCCCGGCTAACAGTTGTATATCGCGCCCTAGTGCGCGATTTCCCTGGCGCGGCTATTTTTTAAATTCAAAAACAGCATCGCCCTGTAACCCCCACAGTAACTGACTTTACACCATTTAAGCAAATTCCCAGTCTGGGAAATGCCGCCCTAGCGCCTCTTATCGCCAGATATGGAGAGCGGCCTAACTCTATGATTTTAAACAATAGATTACGTATTTGTGCCAAACCCTCAGGATAACGCGCCGGGCCAGTTCGTTTTTTGATCGCGTTTGTTTGCTCTTCTGAAGGACCGCACGTGAATCTTGTTGGCGAGAGCAGCTTAGAAAGGGTTAAGTATACGATTTGAAGTCACAAGGCCAT
The DNA here is from genome assembly GCA_033852175.1 of Agarilytica sp. Taxonomy (GTDB): domain Bacteria; phylum Pseudomonadota; class Gammaproteobacteria; order Pseudomonadales; family Cellvibrionaceae; genus Agarilytica. Next base: position 466,119 of record JAWSUY010000001.1, on the reverse strand, counting down.
TTACTTGGACTTCCCCTTTAAGCTCACAGCGGTCCCTATTGGTTTATTTCAGGCTCTCGACTAAATAGCCCAGAAGCAATATAAGAAAATACAGCTATAAAAATAGCAAACATGAAAGGGGGCCGCGACCGGGAGCGGACCGTAAGTTTGCAGTGTTGTTCGCTTCCTTTTTTTGTTGCATAGGTCTCAGCGTGAGAATACAACTTTTGGTACCAGAGGTATGACAGCTTGTTTCTTTACATTATTTTCAATTCGATTTTCACTTGCATTGTCAACTAACGAATATGGATGTCGTTCAGCTCGTTCAGTATTCAGGTAGTATTTTCTTTATGTTCTTTATAGCGGTGATCTTTGTTCGCTGTATTGGCCAGGTAAAATAAAGTCAGTAATAGATAGAGCTTTACTCTTAGTTATATCCCCTCAGTTATACACTCTCGCGTCATATTTTTGCTTTGTAAACGCGTGATGGTTGGAGAGCAATTCTTCGATTTTCTGAATGATGTTTTGGTTGTCATTTGCTGTTATAAAAACCAAGTCATATATGTCGCTGACTATTTCAAATTCGCCCAAATCACTGTTGCATTGAAGTGTGACATTCTCTTCTACCCACAGCTCTTTCAAATCAACTTTCGACGGATTTATCCCTTGAAGCGCTCCATATAATGTACCGAAAAAAACGTCATCGGCCTCATCTAAAGAAAAGTCGATGAGCATTGCGGATGAATTGTAACCGGGCCTCACTTTGAAACTGTACATGGTTGTCTAATTCCTTGAGTTTGCCGAAGGTGCTGATGTTATGGATGTGTTCGAACTTATTAGCCTTCAGGGCTAGATGGTAGCAGTTTGTTGGCTTGGGTACATGTCGTGAAATGGCGAAAATATAGAATGAAGTCTGGCGCGCCACGCATAAAAAAACCCCGCCGTTCGGCGAGGTTTTCGGTATTGGCGCACCCGGAGGGATTCGAACCCCCGACCAAGTGGTTCGAAGCCACCTACTCTATCCAGCTGAGCTACGGGTGCGTAGGCTGGTTTACTCGCTAAGCATGCATCTGTAAGGGGTTTACTTACCCAATACATCTGTCTCATAGCTGAGAAGGCGGCCATGATACAGGCACAACATTCAACTGTCTAGGCGGTCTGGCGGGTGTTCAAAGCCAATTTTCGGTCAGAATTTACTCATATACAACTATACTTAAACAGGCTCGCTATGCTCCGGGGCATTCGCGTGTGCCTGCCGAATTTTTTGCGATTATTGGGCGCACCGTGAGAGTAGAAAGATACCGCTTTTGATTTGAGGTTGGTTATGAATAGTGCGCCTTTAAAGAACGTTCGCACATATCTGGTAATGCCTTTTGTACTCTCAATTGGGATTATTCTGGTGGCGATTGTTTGGGCGATTGTTTGGGCGATGGATCGGCAGCAAGAGGAGGATATGGCGACTCTGGGGCAATCTTACGATGCTCGGGTGAGCAAAAACTTCATCAATGCGCTGTCTGTGGAAGCGAAGTATTTAGAGGGTTTAGTTTATTCCTTTGAACATAATATTGATCTGGCGCCGGCTTTTCTTGCGGGTGATCGTGAGGCTCTGCAAGAACAGGTGCGGGAGGTGTTTTCCGAGCTGAATGAGCACCACAATGCGACACTATTCTATTTTACCGATGTTGAAGGTCGGGTTATTTTGCGTATGCATCAGCCCAGTCAGTATGGCGATTTGATTCGGCGTAAAACATTTCTAGAAGCTTTGAATAGCAAAGATACCGTGGCAGGTATAGAGGTTACTTCTTATGGCGATGTGATGTTAAGGGTGGTGTATCCATGGCGGGTCAATGGTGAGGTTATTGGCTACATTGAAGTGGGCGAATCTATCGATCATATTCTTGAGCGCTTGGCGCACAATAACAATATCGGACTTGTACTTTCCGTTGAATCAAATTTGATTCAACGGGATAAGGTAAACGAAGGCGGCCCTTTTATTGTTTACAGCAGTATGAAACCCGTGTTGCCTGAGTTGCGAAAATTTATTGAAGATTATACTTTTCGAGGTTCTCGACTTGTCCGCCAGCGGGACAAAAGTTTGTTCGTTTCGCAGGTTCCTGTCGTGGATTTTTCAGGAGAGTTGGTGGGGCGTTTAGCTTACGCCGTCGACGAAACGGAATTGGTTCGGCAGCAGAAAAGGGTTGTTTTGGAGTTCGGCCTTTTTGTGTGTGTTTTGGGCATCATTATCTGTGTTTTCTATTTGCTTTACAGTGGCATCTTACGTCGATACTTGGGTGATATTTTGGGTCGTTTAGAGGGGGAGATTAAAGAGCGTCGTGCTGTTGAAGCAAGCTTGGTCGAAAGCAAGGCGCAATTAGAGATGATGGTGCAAGAGCGGGATGAAAGTTTAGGTGAGAGTAAGCGCCGATATAAAACGCTGTTTGATAAATCGGCGGATGCTATTTTATTAATCGAAGGAAATTCATTTGTGGATTGTAATCAAGCCGCATTGGATATGTTGGGGTATGGCTCTAAAGAGGAGTTGTGTTTGGCGCATCCATCGAATTTTTCGCCCCGTCGACAGCCGGATGGTCAGTTGTCTCGGGAAAAGGCCAACAAAGCCATACAGGCGGCGTTTAAGAAAGGCAGCAACCGTTTTGAATGGATGCATATACGTAAAAATGGCGATACGTTTCCCGTTGAAGCGTTGTTGACGGCTATCCCTTATAAGGACACGCAGTGGCTGCATGTGGTGTTACGGGATATTTCTAGCCGCAAAAAAGCGGAAGAAGAAAATGAGTTTAAGGCGTTTTACGATTCGCTAACGAATTTACCTAATAGGCGTTTGCTGTTTGATCGTTTGGATCAGGCATTAGTGGATGCTCGCCGTTATCATTATTTTAATGCTTTGTTGTATTTGGATGTGGATCGTTTTAAATCGATTAACGATACGCTGGGGCATTCTGTTGGCGATGCTTTATTGGTGGCGTTGGCTAAACGACTTCAGGATTGTTTGACGCATGATGATACTGCTTCGCGGTTTAGTGGGGATGAGTTTGTTATTTTGTTGCGTCATATTGGTGAGACTCGCGAGTTGGCGAGTTTCCAAGCGGAGAAAACGTGTTCGAAAATTTTGAAGGCTTTATCGGCGCCGATAATTATTGATAAGCATGAATTCAATGTGACGGCGAGTATCGGAATTGCGGTATTTCCAAATGAAGAGGATTCCGCTGATGATATTGTGAAACACGCGGATACGGCAATGTGCAGCGCTAAAGAGCAGGGCCGCAGCCACATCGCTTTTTTCTTGTCGGACATGCACGAAAAAGTAATGTACCGCTTAAATATCGAGCGTGATTTACGTAAGGCGGTCAAAGAATATCAATTGGAAGTGTATTATCAACCGCAGCTAAATTTAAATGCGGAAGTGGTGGCTGTCGAGGCTTTGGTTCGCTGGAAGCGCGGAGATCAAGGGTTTATGAACCCAGAGGAGTTTATTCCGATTGCGGAAGAAAGTGGAATTATTTTTGACCTGGGTGATTTTGTATTGCGGCAGTCCATTGATGATATCGTTAATCTCAATAGCGAGTTAAATTTACGAGTTGGCCTAGCGGTGAATATCAGCCAAAAACAATTCGATAAAGATGGTTTTTTGGGGGATATCCAATACTTGATTGAAAATTATCAATTGGATCGCAATATGTTGACCTTGGAAGTGACTGAGGGTTTAGCGATTAATGACTTGAATGCGACGGTAGAGCGGTTTGAGCAGTTGCGGCATTTAGGCGTACGTTTGTCTTTAGATGATTTTGGTACAGGTTATTCTTCGTTAAGCCATTTAAAGCGTTTGCCGCTAGATGAATTAAAAATTGACAAGTCGTTTGTTTTTGATATTTGCAAAGACCCGCAGGATGCGCTGCTGGTGCAAACCATTGTCAGTATTGCCCACCAATTCGGTTTGACCGCAGTGGCTGAAGGGGTGGAAGGTGAAAAAGAATTGGCGTTTTTAGAAGCTCAAAATTGTGACTTGATTCAGGGTTACTATTACAGCCGCGCTATTCCTTTTTCTGAGCTGAAAACGTATATAAAGGGGCGGATGAAATAACTGGTGATGTGGGGTTCGGGATACGGGAGACGGGAGACGGGATGCGGCGTACGGGATAGAAATTCTGTATAGGAATGTTGGATAAAAATTCTGGATCGGAAAAGGTGAGAGAAAACTGTGCCGTTCAATGGAGCGGCACTTAGATGTTTCTTACCCTCTCTTCCTTAAAAATTAATCAAACATTCCTTTTAATGAGGACAAGGTTTCTTCCCCTTTCTTTTCAATCTGTTCGGGTGTGGCGGTGCCGAAGCCTTCTTTTTCGATATCTTCTTCGGGCAGTTCCTCAATAAAGCGTGACGGTGTTGTGACCTGCTTTTCACCGAATTGCTTTCGTGTTGCTGCGAGGGTCATGACCAGGGCTTTTTTGGCTCGCGTAATGCCCACGTATGCGAGGCGACGTTCTTCTTGAATATTATTTTCTTCAATACTGTTTCGGTGAGGCAGTAATTCTTCTTCCATACCGATCAAAAATACGTAAGGAAATTCCAGGCCTTTAGAGGCGTGCAAGGTCATTAGTTGAACTTGATCCTCGGTGTCTTCCTCTTCTTGGCGTTCGAGCATGTCGCGCAATAGCAATTTTGCAACGGCATCGTTGATGCGCTCTTCGCCGTCTTTGTCTTCGTCTTCGTCACGATCTAAGGTGTTTTTAATTGAGTCAATAAGGAACCACACGTTACCCATGCGGTTTTCGGCTACTTTAGGTGCGCTGGCGTTTTGATGTAGCCAGCCTTCGTAGTCGATATCGTCAATCATTTCTCGAATGGCTGCCATGGGGTCGTTGTTGTGGCAGTTGTCTCGTGCGTTATTCAGCCAGCTGGAAAATTGTCGAAGGCGTTCTAGCCCTTTTTTGGGGACGACCATTTGTATGCCGACTTCATCGCAGGCAGAGAGCAGGCTGATTTCACGCTCGGTAGAATAGCGGCCAAGGGCTTCGAGTGTGCCAGTGCCGATTTGCCTGCGTGGTGTATTTATAATACGCAAAAATGCGGTGTCGTCATCTGGGTTCACGATGAGTCGCAGGTAGCCCATGATGTCTTTAATTTCTGCGCGGGCAAAAAAGCTGGTGCCGCCACTTATGCTGTAGGGTATTTGGTGGTGCTGCAGTTTTAGCTCAATCAGTTTGGCTTGGTGGTTGCCGCGATATAGGACGGCGAAGTCTTTGTACTTACATTGTCGCCGCACTTTTTGCGTCAAAATTTCTGTGGCGACGCGTTCGGCTTCAGCGTCTTCTGTTTTGCAGTTAATGAGGCGTATGGGTTCGCCCATACCCAAGTCACTCCACAATGTTTTATCAAATTCGTGAGGGTTGTGGGATATTAATTGGTTGGCGACTTTCAGTATGCGTTTGGTGGAGCGGTAATTTTGTTCCAGCTTAATAACGTGCAGGCTGGGAAAATCTTCCTTTAACAGCGCTAGGTTTTCTGGCCGAGCACCACGCCAAGAGTATATGGATTGGTCGTCGTCACCTACGACGGTGAGGGTGCCACGCCCGCCAATAAGTAGTTTAACCATTTCGTATTGGCTGGAGTTGGTATCTTGGTACTCGTCCACCAATAGGTAATGTATGCGTTGCTGCCAGCGTTTCAACACTTCTGCATTGGACGCGAAAAGCTGAGATGGCAGCCGAATTAAATCATCGAAGTCGACGGCGTTATAAGCTTGTAGAGCTTTGCCGTAGCGTTCGTAAACTAAGGCCCACATTTGCTCTTCTGCGTTTTGCGCTTGATCGAGGGCTATGTTGGGTTCGATGAGCCCGCTTTTCCAATTGGAAATTTGAGTTTGTACTAAGTCGATCATGTCGCTGCTGAGATCATCGTCCTTCATCATGATTTCTTTGATGAGGGAGCGTGCATCTTCGGAATCGAATATCGTAAACCCGGCTTTGTAGCCGAGCTGCTTGTGTTCTTTACGGATGATATTCAAGCCAAGGTTATGAAAAGTCGAGACGGTTAAGCCGCGCGTATTCTGACCTTTGAGTAGCTTACTGACTCGATCTTTCATTTCTCTAGCGGCTTTGTTGGTAAACGTGACGGAGGCAATGTGCCGTGCCGGGACGTTACATTCTTCAATCAGGTAGGCGATCTTTCGGGTGATCACACTGGTCTTGCCACTGCCTGCTCCTGCGAGAACGAGACTGGGTCCGTCGATGTAATGTACGGCTTCTTTTTGACGGGGGTTTAGGGTAGTCACAGGGTTCTTTCGCTAGCTTTAATTTATTTAATACCGAAGACGGGAATCCGAAGATGGGATACCGAAGACGGGATACCGAAGACGGGATACCGAAGACGGGAAACCGAGGACGGGAAACCGAATTTATGTGTTGGGTCTTGAGGGGCGCAATAGTAGCAGAATTGCGTGCCGTGATTGTTGATAAAGTTGAGGCTATTGTCGTGTTCAAAATTGGGGCCAGTTTTTATCAAATATAGCTGTGGACCCCGTATTAAATGGTGTGACTCGTCTGGTGGTCAATGTCGCCGTAAACCTAGCATTCGCTGCTGTGAGTAGCCTTTTATCGAACGTAGTGTGAATTTCGCGGTGCCATCGTTGTATGTCTTGTATCGATTGCTATGGTGATCCCAGATACCGGCCAGCATACGATGTGTTGCTCACCAAGGCTTCAGGTTTGAATCGTTCGGTCCAGATTCCGGTAGCTGAGGGCTTCGCTAAGATGGTTTTTCTTCACCTCGTCGCTGTCCGCAATGTCGGCAATGGTACGGGCTACACGTAGGATGCGGTCGTAGGCTCGCGCGGAAAGTTGCAGTTTTTCCATGGCGGCGGCGAGCAGTGTTTTTTCGTTCTGCCCTAGCGCGCAATATAGATGAAGGTCTTTCCCTTGGAGTAAGGCATTACTGTGTTTTTGTCGCTCGTATTGGCGGCGCCGATTGAGGGTGACGCGCTGGCGGACGGTTTCGCTGCTTTCCCCTGCTGGTGTATCTTGAATATCGTGTAGGGGGAGTGGATTGACCTGAACATGAAGATCAATCCGGTCCAATAGCGGGCCGGATATCTTGTCGCGGTAGCGTTTAACCTGAGCGGGGCTGCAATTGCAGCGGCCGTTACGGTCGCCAAAAAAACCACAGGCGCAGGGGTTCATCGCTGCGACAAGTTGAAAGCTAGCGGGGTAGGTCACGCGGGCGCTGGCGCGGCTAATACAAATTTGCCCGCACTCCAATGGTTCACGCAGGACTTCGAGTACGTGGCGAGGAAATTCGGGTAGCTCGTCCAAAAATAAGACGCCCATGTGAGATAGAGAAATTTCACCAGGTGTTGGGTGTGTGCCTCCGCCCACTATGGCGACGGCGGAACTTGTGTGGTGCGGTGAGCGAAACGGCCTCGTCAGCCACTGTTCGCCAATGGGTTCTGAGGCGATTGATCGAACTGCTGCTACGGCCAGCGCTTCGTCTTCTTCCAGTGGCGGCAATATGCTCGGGAGTCGGCTGGCCAGCATAGACTTACCCGTTCCGGGTGGGCCAAAAAACAAAATATTATGGCCGCCCGTCGCGGCGATTTCCAAGGCTCTGCGGGCTTGGAGTTGGCCTTTTACCTCGGAGAGGCACTTGTTGTAGCGTGGAGGCTTGGCGGGTGTCGGTTCGGGTTCTTCGAGGTTTATTCTATTATGTAAGTAAGCGCATACATTCAGCAGGTTGCTTGCCAGTAAAGTCTTTGTTGAGCGACATAGCGCTGCTTCGGTTTGGTTTTTGTCGGGTAAAATCAATGTACGGTCGTGTTGCCCGCAAGCGATGGCTGCCGGTATGCAACCCCGAATGCCTCGAATTGCACCAGAGAGTGCAAGCTCACCCAAAAACTCATGACTGTCGAGCTTGGTTTTGGGTATTTGTTCGGAGGCGGCCAGTATGCCGAGGGCAATGGCCAAGTCGAAACGACCGCCCTCTTTTGGCAAGTCAGCGGGCGCTAGGTTGACGGTAATGCGACGCTGGGGAAAGTCGAAGTGGCTGTTCAATAGAGCACTGCGCACGCGGTCTTTGCTTTCTTTTACCGCTGTTTCGGGTAGGCCGACGATTGTGAATGCGGGTAGACCGTTAGAAAGGTGAACTTCAACCGTGACCGGTGGAGCTGAAATACCCAATTGGGCGCGAGTGTGGATGATGGCTAATGACATGTCGTTTCCTTGACTGAGTGATTCCATATTTGTGTTTGGGTGGTTAGCTGAAATGGGTTATGGATTACCGATTACCGATTACCGATTACCGATTACCGATTACCAATTACCAATTACCAATTACCAATTACCAATTACCAATTACCAATTACCAATTACCAATTACCAATTACCAATTACCGCTTTTCCGACTCCAGTTCCCCGTCCCCAGTTCCCCGTATCCCGTCCCTACCCCCCTTTTACTTGCTCTTCCAACTCTTTAATTTGGGCTTCTAACTGCTCAACTTTCTCTCGGGTTCGTTTTAACACGGAAACCTGCGCATCAAACTCTTCCCGTGTGACGAGGTTAAGCTTGCGTAGGTTGGATTCAACGATAGCTTTAAGCTTCGAAGAAGAGAGGCCGCTGCTATTTTCAAGCTGACTAACTTTGCTGCGAATGTCTTGAAATAGTTGGCTGGCAAGTTGTTCGATCATGGTGATGGCCTTGGTAAGTTGGAGGGGATTCTAAACTGAGATGCCCGATACTGGAACATTTTTAGGTTTTAAAGTTTCCATTCTTCTGTGAAAAATGAAGGCTTGAGGGCTTTAAAGCAGATATTTCTGTGAGTTTCCCCCTATTGTTGAAATGCGCTTAAATGGTGCCTTACAATTGCTCCATATTGGTGTAAACGCACTAATCTGGCGCGTATCGATTTGATTGTTTTGCACTGCACAAAAATAAATTGTCTCTAAGCGATTGATAAATATCATAAATTTTTTGTTACTGTCTGTTGGCATGAAGGATGCTTTGTCATCTGCAGCTTTGCTCGTGGGGCGCTCATGGGGTAGGAAGAGTGCGAACAGAGAACGAATTTAAAATTACAAAAAAACTTGGAGTATGCATCAATGAAAAAATTAGCAATGTTAGTTACAGGGGCTACCTTATCTTTGGCAGCAGCAATGCCATCTTACGCTGATGTTTCAGCAAACGTAGGTTTTGTATCTGATTATTATTTCCGTGGTAGCAATTTGGGTGATGGCGGCGTTTATGGCGGCATCGACTATGAAGCTGGTGGCTTCTTCGCTGGTATTTGGGCGATTGATGATGCTACTGGGGGCAACGACGGCCTAGAAAATGATTGGTACCTAGGTTATGGCGCTGAAGCTGGCAGTGTTACTTGGGGTGTTGGTTATACCAACTACCAATACACTTATACCGGAGACTACGAGCACGAAGTATACGGCTCATTTGGTGTGGCTGGTTTTGGTGCTGAGCTTGTCTTCGGTTCTGATGAAGATGATGGCGCTGATGGCGAGGGTTACACCGTTCTTTCTCTAAGTTATGAGCAGGGCGCTTTTGCTGGAACTGTTGGCCATTTTGAGTATGACGATATAGATGATGCTGATTATGAATGGGTAGAAGTTTCGTTTAGCGGCGAAATTGTTGCTGGTATTGATGCAAGCGTTACTCTTGGCAAGAAGTTCCAAGGTGATGTAGATACTGACGGTTACATGATTTTAGATCTCAGCAAATCTTTCAGCCTTTAATTTAGATCATGCGGAAGCGGTGAGTGTTTCTTATCGCTTCTTTTTCGACTAAAGTGCGTTGCTTGTCAATGTCACGTTTTATAAAAAAGAGGACGCAGTCCAATGAAATTAATCACTGCTGTAATTAAGCCTTTTAAATTAGATGCTGTTCGTGAAGCGCTTTCTGATATAGGTGTTCAAGGGATAACCGTTACCGAGGTCAAAGGCTTTGGGCGGCAAAAAGGACACACTGAGCTTTATCGAGGCGCAGAATACGTTGTCGATTTTCTTCCTAAGACCAAATTGGAAGTTGCTGTCGCTGACAATCAGGTAGATTCCGTTGTTGAAGCTGTTACTAAAGCAGCACACAGTGGCAAAATTGGGGATGGAAAAATCTTTGTTTCTGCTTTAGAGCAGGTGATCCGAATTCGTACAGGCGAGTCCGGCGAAGAAGCTCTTTAATAAAGATCTTTTAACAGAATAATAAGCAATATCAACCTTGGAGAACGGCTATGGAAAATTCTATTTTCGAGCTGAAGTATGCGTTAGACACCTTTTATTTCTTGGTGTCAGGGGCACTTGTAATGTGGATGGCGGCGGGATTTGCCATGCTAGAGGCGGGTTTAGTTCGCGCCAAAAATACCACGGAAATTTTAACCAAGAACATCGCTCTATTTGCGATTGCGTGCACCATGTTTATGGCTTGTGGTTACGAGCTTATGTATAGCGGTAATGGATTTGGTTTCTTCTTGGGAAATATGGCGGAAGCTAAAGCGGGCTTGGATTACTCAAATGCAGCTGATTTCTTCTTTCAGGTTGTATTTGTTGCCACTGCGATGTCGATTGTTTCTGGAGCAGTAGCTGAGCGAATGAAACTATGGGCTTTCTTGGCTTTCGCTGTTGTGATGACCGGTTTCATCTATCCTATGGAAGGTGCGTGGACTTGGGGTGGGCAGGCTATATTTGGAGACTTCCAAATTAAAGGCCAGTCGGCTGAAGGCGCAATCGATTTTCAAGATTTTGCAGGATCTGGCATTGTTCATATGGCTGGTGCTGCTGCGGCTTTAGCTGGAGTCTTGGTTCTTGGGGCTCGGAAAGGTAAGTATGGTGAGAATGGTGAAGTTAATGCTATTCCTGGTTCGAACTTGCCTTTAGCTACCTTAGGAACTTTTATTCTGTGGATGGGCTGGTTTGGCTTCAACGGCGGATCTCAGTTAGTTGTTTCTACCATGTCTGACGCAAATGCAGTTGCAAACATCTTCTTAAATACAAATGCAGCAGCTGCTGGTGGTCTGATTGGTGCTATAGTCATTGCGCGTATATTGTTTGGCAAAGCTGATCTGACTATGGCGTTGAATGGAGCATTGGCGGGCCTTGTTGCTATCACTGCAGGTCCAGACACGCCGACCCCTTTAATTGCAACTCTAATCGGGTTGTTTGGCGGTGTTATCGTAGTATTCTCTATTATTGGTCTTGATAAGTTAAAAGTTGATGATCCTGTTGGCGCTATCTCTGTCCATGGTGTTGTAGGGTTGTTTGGCCTCTTGGTGGTTCCTTTAACGAATAGTGACGCTAGTTATGGTATGCAAATTCTAGGTGCTTTGGTCATTTTCGGTTGGGTCTTTGCCACGAGTCTAGTGACTTGGATAGCAATCAAATTTGCTATGGGTATTCGCGTTAGCGAAGAAGAAGAGTTTGACGGTGTGGACATTTCTGAATGTGGAATGGAAGCATACCCTGAGTTCACTAACGCTTCTAAATAAGCGAGTAGTTAACCAGTAAGTAAAAGCCGGAGCTTCACCGCTCCGGCTTTTTTATGTCTAAAGCTTTTCTTTCCCATTTCCCGGCTACGATCCCCTGTTTCCCGTTCCCTCGTTTCCCGTCCTCCATCCCTGCCCCGTTTTTTCACGCCTTTGTATTTCTAAGATTTAGGGTGTAAATTAACTATATCGGCATATTGAAAACACATGGCTAACGTGATGCTTTGCCCTGTTATAGCACGGCTTATCATTTTTTACTCGGGCTTTGCAGGCACTTCCAGTCACTTCGTTTTATGAGTGGTTTTCAATGTCGTAGAGGCAGGATCAAACAATTATAAAACCTGGCTGGGCTGGAAATAGTTCTGGGTTACCGTATTTTAGGGTGTGTCACACTATGAAATTGATTACCGCGATTGTTAAACCATTCAAACTTGATGATGTTCGTAAAGCGCTTTCTGAGGTTGGTGTTCAGGGCATGACAACCACCGAGGTGAAAGGCTTTGGCCGTCAAAAAGGCCACACCGAACTTTATCGTGGTGCTGAGTATGTGGTGGATTTTCTACCCAAGGTGAAAATAGAGTTGGTGCTAGATGATGATGATGTGGATACGGTTGTGGAAGCGATTCTTCGTACGGCGCAGACAGGGAAAATTGGGGATGGGAAAATTTTTATTACCCACTGTGAGCAAATAATCAGAATTCGTACAGGCGAAACTGGCTCAGAGGCGGTATAGGTTTTTTAAACTGCGGTGTAGTGGTTGTATTCTCTACACCGTTTTTATCTTTTATCTAACACTGATTAAACTATTTCTATTTTGCGTGCGTTTTTGTTGCTCTGTGGTTGAGCGTGTAGATAGCAACGAATGGTTTGGCGAGCGGGCCGAAGATTGAGCCGATTAGTTGCTAGGTAAAACCAACGTTAATTCCTTTCTTCATCATAATGGGTGCGCATAACAGGTTGCTGGCAATCCAGATAATGGCGATTGTGTAAGCCATTCTGACTTTCCTTCTTTTTCTATTGTTCTCGTTTGCTTTTTTCTATCGTTTTACCGATTTATTTTAAATTTCAGTCAATATTTACAAAAACTTAGGCAGTACTCGGTTTAGCACTTCCCCAATATAAGCGAGAAATAATGTTCCCATACTGGATCTATAGTAGGTCGGGTCTTGGTTGCCAATGGCCAATACGCCAATAAGGTTGCCGTGAGAAAGTACGGTCAAGGCCGATGAGCCGATGTTGGGCGCGTCGTCATCAAAAAGGTATTCGATTTCTTTAACATCGATACCGCCGCTCACGGCTTTGATGGCTTTAAGGTGTCTACCAATAGATGTCTTTGCGGTGTTAATCGATTCGATGCGAGCGGGGCCAGCATCCACGCCGTTGCTGCCAAACAAAACAATACGTGTGTAGTGAATGCCGAATTCTTTGTCGAAGCTGTGGTAGAGCGCTTCTATTACACTGGAAAGGCTGTTGCATTCCAATAGAGCGAGCACTAAGCGTTTTGTTTTATCAAAAATGATGTCATTTTCGCGGGCGTTTTCGAGCAGGCTGCTTAAACGCTGACGCATATCGATGTTGCGATCACGTAATATCGATACTTGTTTTTCAACCAATGATATAGCCGTTCCGCTGTTATGGGGCAGTTCGAGCTCGGCGAGTAAATCGTGGTGCTGCGAAAAAAAATCCGTATTTTCTTTCAGGTAGTGTGCAACTTCTTCTGCTGAAATCGGGTGATTATTTTTCGAGATTGAGTCGGTCATAATTTGATCTGGCCTTGAAATACAGTCGTCGCGGGTCCGCTCATCATAACAGGCTTGTCATCACCGGCCCATGATAGCGAAAGTGTCCCACCGGGAAGGTGAACCGTAACATGCTCATCTAATAAATCGCGTAAACGGCCCGCTACAATTGCAGCACAAGCGCCGGTTCCGCAAGCCAGTGTTTCGCCAACTCCGCGCTCGTATACGCGCAGATTGACTTCTGTTCTGGAGAGTATCTGCATAAAGCCCGCATTTACGCGGTTGGGAAATTGCGTATGGCCTTCGATGAGTGGGCCGTATTCTAGAACGGGAAATGATGCGGTGTTGTCGACCAATGTTACCGAGTGGGGATTGCCCATTGATACGGCCGATATTTCAAATTCTCGATCACCAGCCGTAATGGTGTACACCGCATTTTCTGCTTCAGCGGTGAAGGGCACCAGGGAGGGAGCTAATATGGGTGGCCCCATATCGACAGTGATTTGATTATTTTCGTCGACGCAAAGTGTCAGAATCCCGTTAGCGGTTTCCACGCGTATCGTATTTTTAGTGGTCAAACCACGTTGCCGTACAAAAAGAGCAAAGCAGCGCGCGCCGTTGCCACAGTTTTCCACTTCGGCACCGTCTTGGTTATAGATACGATAGCGAAAATCGGCTTCACGGGTTTTGGGGGGCTCGACTACAAGTAACTGATCGCAGCCTACGCCAAAGTTACGGTCTGCCAATTTTTGTATTTTTTCGGTCGATAAAAACGGCAGTTTCTGTGAGATGCCGTCGAGCATGACAAAGTCATTGCCTGCGCCGTGCATTTTAGTAAATCGAAGGCGCACGGGTTATTTGGCCTCTTCGCTAGAAAGTAGGTGTTCACCTCGGATCATATCGTCAAAGCTTTCACGTTCGCGGATAACATGGAATTGATCGCCGTCGACTAATATTTCCGGTGCGCGTCCACGCGTATTGTAATTGGAGGACATAACAAATCCGTAAGCACCGCTGGACATTAATGCCAAGCGATCGCCTGCTGTAAGGGCCATGTCTCTATCTTTGGCTAAAAAGTCGCCGGTCTCGCAAATGGGGCCAACAACATCCCAGGTCTTTATTTCGACATCGGATTTAGCGGGGTTCAACGGTAAGAGGTTTTGCCACGCTTGGTAAAGTGAGGGACGCAAGTTATCGTTCATCGCAGCGTCGATGATGGCGAAGTTTTTGTGGTCGCCGGGCTTGAGGTAAAGCACTTCGGTGAGCAGTACACCTGCATTGGCGACAATAGATCGGCCTGGTTCAAACATTAGCAGCAAGTCGCGGTCACCAAGACGTTCTTTGACGGCATCGAGGTAGTCCGACACTTTAGGCGGGACTTCATCGCGATAGGTCACGCCGAGTCCGCCGCCTAGGTCGAGATGTTTGATGGTGATACCGGCTTCGCTGAGTTCATCGATAAGCGCGAGCATTCTATCCAGTGCGTCTAAAAACGGAGAGGCGTCGGTCAGTTGTGAGCCAATATGGCAATCCACACCGACAATATTAATACCGGGTAATGACGTTGCTTTTGCGTAGATCGAGGGCGCTTCTTTAATGCCAACACCAAACTTGTTTTCTTTGAGGCCGGTAGAAATATAAGGGTGTGTTTTTGCGTCGACGTCTGGGTTTACACGCAGTGAAATGTCAGCTGTAAAACCGCCTTCACTGGCCACTTCTGAAAGTTGGTGCAACTCTGCTTCTGATTCGACGTTGAAGGCTGCGATGCCGACTTTTAATGCGTAGTGCATCTCTCCTCGGGTTTTGCCGACACCGGAATAAATAATGTTTTCAGGTGCTCCACCAGCACGGAGAACACGTTCAAGTTCGCCCATAGAAACAATGTCAAAGTGGGAGCCGATGTTGGCGAGTAATTGCAGTATGGCAAGGTTGGAGTTAGCTTTTACGGCGTAACAAATTTTACCGGGATGGTCGCCAAGGGCCTGAGTATAGGACTGATAAGCCTCGACAATGGCGGCCTTGCTGTAGACGTAGCAGGGTGTGCCGTGGGCATCTGCCACAGCGTTTAATTCTACGTTTTCAAGTGTTAATGGTGTTGCTTGCATGCTGTTTGACTACTCTTGCTCGATATTGTGTGAATCGTTTTGCTCATGCTGCTGTTGTTCGGCCGGTTTATCTTCGGGTAAGCGAAGTTCACCTGTTTGACCGCAAGCGGTTATTAGCGTTATCGACGTTGCAAGCAGTGCCAATGACGCGATGCGTAAAGTGTGGATCGCAGAGTTCATAGTTCTGAATGCTTTTAATTAATGTTAAAGCGCTGGAGTATACCACTAGCGGGCTGTGAGCCTATAGCTAGTGTCCATCCAGAAAGAGGACTCTGCTGCGGAAAAATAAAAACACTCATCTTTGCGCGACTACATGTAGTTGTTTGCAATAAACAAACGCCCACATGTAGTCGCGCAAATCTAAGCATTCTTATTTCCCCTCGAGACGAGCCTTTTCTGGACAGGCACTAGCTAGCGCCAGATTATGATCGCTTTAGGCGTTGAGGAGGATTCCAATGGCTTGATTGAGCTTGGATTCTAGGCGGTTTTTAATTCGTAAATAGTGAACGGTTTGCAGATTGTCTTGCTTAGAAATAATATCGCTGACTTGGCTGAGATCTAAGTCGGTAAGGTATACGGGGTAATGGTCACCCACTGTTCGACGAGAAAGTATGTATTGGCTGACAACTATTTCCAGTTGCTTGCCAAGGCTTTGACCTGAAAATTCTTGGCCGTCGCAATAATAGTTATACGTGAGTTCGCGGTGGGGTCCGAGATGTGCGCTGGCTTTGACTTTAAACATGGCGTGCTCGGGCATGTCAGGTACGATTTTACGTGCTTGTGTGACAAATCTCCCCTGGCTGTTTTTGAGTATTTCACTGAAGTGTATGGGGTATACGCCGAAGTCCCCTTCCAGCTCTGGTTTCACTTGCGCTTGTCGGTACAAAATAGAGCGCAGAAAAACATAGAGGGGTTTTAATGGGTTGTATTTGTTCCGACCTCGAAAAACTCTATGCAACACAGAGCCTCTTTCATCGACGAGATAGATCTCGATGCCTATATCAAAGCGCCGATAAAAAACATTAATCGATTTAGCGCAAAGCGCTTGGGTGACGGAGCGAAGCGGGTGGCCAGGCAGCACGTTGCTGTCGAGCACGATGGGGCTGTAATGTTCTTGTTCTGCCTCGAGGTGGTCGATGAGCAGTGATTCGCTGCGGAAGGTTGAAATTTTTGGCCGCAGATTGTTAAATTGTAGGCAGTGATAGACGCCCTTCATCTGAAAAATAAAGCGTTTGTGCTGCGATTCTTTTCCAGAAAAAAAACAGCTCATAATGTCTTGTAACCAGCGCTCAACACGTTTGGTGATGGTGTTAGCGTGGGCGTTCCCGACGCAGGAGACTTTAATCTTGGGCGGTGTTTGGTGGGTGTTGGGGAGGGTTAATTGTAGGTAATCCGTGATGGCGTCCAGTAATGCGCCGTCGTTTTCAAAGCGCCGAATAATGACTTCGTTCCAGCTGTTTTTGACGACGACATCGACGGAAGCCACGAGATTCTCTTCTAGGCCGCCGTAGCTGAGGGCATCGGACTTATCGCTCATACGCTGAAAGCCCTGACGATTGAGTTCGGGCTCGGCGGATTTTCCTGCATTCAGTAAAAATAGGACGCTCTCGGGGGTGGCAGAGCGTTTAAAGTTGTTTTGGTCGACACTGGGCAATGGCAGTGGCAGCCATTCCTTGAAGCAATTCAGTAAGCGTCGTAATTCAAGTTTGCTGAGTATTGAGTCGTTGACTTCGACGGCAGTATCTCGGGTTATTACGCCGTTTAGGTGGCTCCAAAGGATGAGTTCGATGGGGCTATTGGAGGATTTAACTGCTGAGCCTTTGCTTGTAATCGCAACGCCTGCTTCGTGGGAGAAGGCTGTCCAAATGGCTTCATCTTTTTCCTTTAAGTGCCCTTGTGGGTGATCTTCTGGATTGACGCGTGATATGTGTAAAACGCTCTCGGATATGTCCTTGGAAATGCCGGGGTTTACCAAATCAATTTTTCCGGGTCTGCGTTCAAAGGCCGCCTGCAGTTTCCGTCCGAGAACCATGAGTTCAGAAGATGAAATGATGCGTTCATTTTTCGCTGTGGAGTTGGCGAAATCAAGTAAAAATCGGTAACTGTGGTTCAGCTCGCTCACGAGTAAATTGTGTTCGTCACTCACATGGGCTGCTTTCCAGCTGGGGCGACTGTCGAGAAATTGAATGTGCTCATGGTCCCACCCCCAGTTATCGGTGAGTTCTTCGAGCAGTACGCGTTGCCAGGATTTGGCCCGTAACGAGGAGGGGCGTGAAAGCGGTTTGTTCACTTTAAAATAAAAGCAGCGGCGCGCAAGTTCGAGGCGTTTGTGCTGTTTCTTTTGGAGTAAATACTGTTCGATGCGCTGGTAAATCATGACGTAGCTATCGAGCGCATTGATGTTGAGTTCACCCTGAAATATTAGGTTTTTGAAGGTGAGGGAGAGCGGTTCTATGTCAGGGTAATTGGCGACGTAAGCTTCAAGTAAGAGTAATTTCAGAACCGATTTATACGGCGATTCGATGGCTTTATAGAGTTGCCAGACCCCTGCCCCCAGGAACTCACCTGCCGGAATCTCAGCAATGCCGCCAAAGTCGATGACGGAGTCGTTGGGTATGAAGCGTTTGTACAGGAGCGTGTTGGTGTATTCCTTGAATATGGCTTCGCTGGCGATGGGCACGTACCACCATATGGGGGTGCGGCCAGCGACAAAAATTGCACTGCGGTAGAACTCTTCAAGGAGTAAAAGGTGTTGCGCGCTGCCGCTGGATTCTTTGTTCAGTACGGCGACTTTTTTGGATTTAAAGGCTTCGTGATCCATCAGGAAAAAGTGGGTTTCGAGGCGCATACCCATGGCCCATTCACTGATTTTCTCGCACTTGCTCTGCAGTTCGGCTCTGTCTTTGCTGTTCATACCGGGTCTGTGGCAGATCCATATATCGAGGTCGCTGCGTTCACTTTGGGCGATGGTGCCGACGCTCCCCATGATGTAAATGCCGAAGATGTTGTCTTCCGCACTGGGGTCAAAAGGGATGGTGAAACTTTTGGCGACCATTTTACCGACGATGGTGTCGCGCTTTGTGGGTTTGTAGTGTGAAATTCGCGAAGGTGTTTGGCGGGATACAAACCCAGGCATCATGTGGTGGTTGGTGTGAAACAGGAGCGGTAAGACGTCCATAAAAAGCTGTTGGCGGTCGCTAAGGGCGCCGCGCATGCGTTCCAGTCGGTCGTCATTTACGGCCAAAAATCGCTTGTTCAGTTGGGCGATATTTTGGCGGTCGAGGCCGTCTTCAATTACGTTGGGTCGTAGGAGCAATGCGTTCACTTTCTATATGTCGGCACTGGGCCGATTTACATTAACCCTCTCTAGCCAGGTCCATTGGTTAGTGTTGGGCAAAGGAACCTAATGTGGTGGGTGTTGTTTTTATTTTGATGGCTTTGTCACTAATTTAAGCATAGCAGTACAAAAAGTAATATGCAGGGTGTCTTGTTAGAATATTTGGTTTGGTGTTTGGCGTCTAATATAGGGTCTGTTTATGTGGAGTGTTGTTGGTCGGCCGATTGCCTTGGTAACGGAGAATGTATAGAGCTTGTACTGAGTGTTTCTATGGGGCGGGGTTCCGCACTGTCTACTTGGGAAGACTTCCCAAGACACGCCACAAATTAGGAGCACTATTGAATCTCTATAGCTTCAGCTGTATCTAGCTGTCTTCGCTTTTGTCTCGATGTTGAGAATTGAGCAAGTCAGCGTAGGAGCCACCTTTGCTAACGAGTGTGGCGTGGTCACCTTGTTCGACGATGCTGCCTTCGTTGAGTACAACAATTCTGTCGGCGTTTTCAATAGTCGTGAGGCGGTGAGCGATGACGAGTGTGGTGCGCCCTGCTTTGAGTTTGTCGAGTGCGCTTTGAATTTGTTTCTCGGATTCGTTATCGAGTGCTGATGTGGCTTCGTCGAGGATGAGGATGCCCGCGTTTTTCAGCAGTCCTCGTGCAATGGCGAGGCGTTGGCGTTGGCCGCCAGAAAGCAAGGCGCCGTCTTCGCCGATTTCGGTGTCAAAGCCATCTTTGAGGTCATCGATAAAGTGTTTGGCGTAGGCGTCTTCTGCGGCAGTTTCGATGTCTTGATCGCTTAGGTTTGCGAGTTTTTTACCATAGGCGATATTGGCCCGTACGGAATCGTTAAAGAGTATGGTTTGTTGATTAACGAGGGCAATATTGCTGCGTAGGCTTTCGAGGGTTATCTCGTCTAATGGAGTTCCATCGATTTTAATGCAGCCGTTGGTGACGTTGTAAAAGCGCAGCAATAGGCTGGCGATGGTTGTTTTTCCGCTGCCGGAGGAGCCAACCAGTGCCACGGTTTCGCCGGGGTTTATAGTGAGGCTGAGGTTGGTGAGTGCGGTTTTTCCATCGGGATAGGTAAAGCTGACGTTCTCGAATTCGATTTTGCCTTTTGTCTTGTTGAGTTCGGTCTTGCCGGTATCAACTTCGGGCTTGCTATCGATGGCAAAGAAAATGGTTTCGGCAGCGGCCATGCCCTTTTGTATCACGGAGTTTATCGTGGCGAGCTGGCGGAAGGGTTTGGCGACCATTCCGGCGAGCGTGACGTAGACGACAGCATCAGCGGAATTGCCAACCCAGATCTTCATGACCAGATAAAAAATGAATGCTAAGGCAATCGCAATAACAATGTGCAATACAGGGGTTTGTATCGCCTTAACGCGTTCGTATTTGGTTGAGAGTTGTAGGTTTTTATCTGCCGATTTGGTGAAGCGTGCGTTTTCGTAGGTTTCACCCAGATAGCTTCTGACCAATTTAATGCCCTGAAACGCTTCGGTGGATATGTGGGTAATTAAACCGACGGAGCCTTGTATTTTGCGGCTGGTTTTTCGGAAGTAGTTAGACGCAAGAAAGATAATACCGCCTAAGATTGGGGCGATAGCAAAAAAGATTAAGGTTAGTTTCCAGTTGATATAGAGCATGTAGCTGAGGAAAAAGATAACTGAAAACCCATCGCGTAATAAGATTTTGATGGCGTTGGTTACTGAGCCGGTGACTTGCTCTACGTTGTAGACAATGAGCGATACGAGTTCGCCGCTATTGCGTTGGTCGTAAAAGTCTTGGGGCAGATAAAGCAGTTTTTCGAACACGCTTTTACGCAGTGTGTTGACGACGTTGAGGCCCACGCGGCTCATAAAATAGTTGCCGAGAAACGAGCCGATGCCGCGAATAACGCTTAAAACCACGACGGCAATGGGTACAAAAATCAGGGAGCTGGTAATTTCGGACGAAAGGTTGAAGAGTGGTTTGGATTCTCGTCCCTCTAAACGGTCGATAAAGTATTCTAAAGTGGAAACAAGTGCAGCTTCCATTCCGGCAAACAGGGCGAAGCCTACGATGCTTAAGGCCAAAAACAGTTTGTATTTAAAGGCGTAGCTCAACAGCCGACGATAGAGGCCTTGCTGGTGCGGTGAGTTCATTGCGTGTGTCATCAATTGGTGATGTTGGCTGCCACCTTAACCAAATTTTACTGTTGGAGTCTGGATAAGGAGGTTGCCTTTTGGCTTAAGCGCTAACTGGGTTAAGCCATGATCTGTATTCATCTTGCTCGCCGCGTACGGTTTTAAAGTACAGGGATTGCAATTTCTCGGTGATGGGGCCACGTGTTCCGCTGCCGATTGTTCGACCATCGAGTTCATAGATTGGCAATACTTCGGCTGCTGTTCCAGTGAAGAACGCTTCATCGGCAACATAGACTTCGTCACGGGTGATTCGTTTCTCTTTTACCGTTAAATTCATGTCTTCAGCAAACTTGAATATTGTGTCGCGCGTGATGCCTTCGAGGCATGAGGTAAGCTCGGGGGTGATAAGCACGCCGTTGCGTATAATGAAGATGTTTTCGCCACTGCCTTCTGCGACGTAACCTTCATTGTCGAGCAATAACGCTTCTTCACAACCACTATCAAGCGCTTCTTTAAGTGCAAGCATGGAGTTGATGTAGTGTCCGTTGGCTTTCGCTTTACACATCGAGATATTGACGTGGTGGCGAGTGTAGCTGGATGTGCGAACCTTGATGCCTTTAGTGATGGCTTCGGGAGACATGTAGGTAGGCCAGTCCCAAGCCGCGACAATCATGTGGGTTTGAAGGTTGTCGGCGCGTAGGCCCATTCCTTCTGAACCCAAGAAAGCCATGGGGCGCAAATATGCTTCATCTAAGTTGTTTTCACGAACGACGAGTTTTTGTGCTTCGTTTATTTGGTCTTTCGTCCAAGGCATTTTCATATTCATGATATGCGCTGAGCGAAACAGACGATCTGTGTGCTCTTGTAGGCGGAAGATACTGGCGCCGTGATCGGCTGTTTTATAGGCGCGTACGCCTTCGAATACACCCATACCGTAATGCAATGTGTGGGTTAATACGTGTATTTTAGCGTCGCGCCAGGGCACTAATTCGCCATCAAACCAAATAACACCATCGCGATCTGCGAATGACATAATGTTCTCCAAAAATAACTTCTATCTACCGAATAGGGCTCTGCTTTATGCCTAATGCCTATTCGTTAATTGTTTTTATATCCTCAACATTTGACCAGCGGTGATGTTGGTCAGACTATTTAGTCGTCGCGCATCAATTTTTGCCAAATTGAGATAACGTTTTTACGTTCGGCCGTTAAATAGCCGGCATCCACAAGGTTTGGCTGCTGTTGCAGTGTCAAACGATGTCCTACAGTTCTAAAGGCTTTATAGGCTTCGGAGAGCTGGTTGACCTCATGAGCTTCCAGCAGGTTAGAATCGACAAAAGATTCCAATATTCGAATGTTGTCCGTAAACGTTATCAATGCCGGGTGGGAATGGCCCCAGGCAAGAACGCCGTATTGAACCATAAATTCAATGTCGACGATACCGCCAGCGTCCTGCTTGAGGTGAAATTTGTCTTCTTGGTTCTTTCCGCTTCCGAGGTGTTCTCGCATTTTATGACGCATCTCGACGACATCTTTAGCGAGTGTTTTAAGGTCTCGTTGCTGTTTGAGTATCGAGACGCGAATGTCTTCGAAACCTTGGCTTAGGGCTTTGTCTCCGGCCACAACGCGTGCGCGGACAAGGGCTTGGTGTTCCCATGTCCAAGCCGAGTTCATCTGATATTTTTCAAAGCTGGACAAGCTGGTGACGAGCATTCCTGAGTTTCCTGAGGGACGCAGCCGCATGTCCACTTCATATAGACGCCCTAAAGACATTGCCGTGGTTAGGAAGTGAATGATTTTTTGTCCCAAACGCATGAAAAATGTTTGGTTATCGATGCAGCGTTCGCCATCTGTTGAACCATTGGCTGTGGAGCCATGGATAAATACGAGATCGAGATCAGAGCCGTGGCCCATTTCTATGCCGCCTAATTTGCCGTAGCCAACGATAATAAAGTTAGGTGATGTGCGGACCTCTCCATCAGGGTATCCGTGTTTCTTTACCATCTCATTCCAAGAGAGTGTCAGTGTGTATTGCAAGATGACTTCAGCTATTTCAGTGAGGTAGTCGCTCACTTTCATTAAAGGCAATACGCCGGTAATTTCACTCGCGGCTACACGAAGGACGTGGGCCGAACGGAAATAGCGCAGGCTTTCCATTTGTGTTTCAAGGTCATCTTCGGCTATTCGAAGGGTGGAACGTTGTAATTCCGATTCGAGTTCACTTTTGGGGGGCGGGTTATAGAGGGATCCAGGATCGAGTAGCTCATCGAGCAAGGCGGGTTGCTCGGCCATGGTGTCGGCAATCCAGGGGCTGGCTTCGCTCAGTTTGACGAGTTGAGCGAGGGCGCCGGGGTTTTCTTTGAGCAGTAGTAAATATGCACCGCGTCGAGCGATGGCTTTAATGAGTTTAATTAAGCGTTGAAGGGTTTCGGTTGGGTGTTCTTGCTGGTTAATGAGTGCCAGTAACACGGGGATAAAGTCATCTAAACGTGCTCGGCTACTGGAATGCATTGAAGAGAGTGATGCCCACTCTTCTAATTCTTGAAGTAGTGCAAAACTAAGTTCGGGGTTTTCGTGTTTATATTCACTGAGTTGTTTCACTGCGGTGGGTTTGTCGAGCCGTTGTTGCCACAATGAAATACAGGCGCTTTCTATTTCGACGTCGGGGTTTTGGTCTTCTGGCTCGGCAATTAAATTGGCAAAGACTTCTTTGACGGCTTGCCGATGATTCTGCAGTGCGGCATAAAATGTTGGCCAGTCGTCATAAGTTAATACGCGAGCGAGGGCACCTTGTGCTTCTGTTGAGCTGGGCAGGCGTTGGGTTTGTTCGTCGTTATAGCCTTGGATGGCGTGTTCGGTATTGCGTAAAAAAAGATAGGCATCGGTTAGTGAGTCGACGGCTTCGCTGGGTAGGTATTTGAGAAACCCCAGTATTGGCAGGATTGAGAGCAATCGATTGTCTTGTAGGCTAGGCTCGCGTCCACCGCGAATCAATTGGAAGACTTGTGCTGTAAATTCTATTTCTCTAATCCCTCCGGCTCCGAGCTTTATGTCTTCATCTAGCCGTCGGCGTTTGACTTCCTGGTTGATCATTTTTTTTAAATTACGTAGGGCATCAATTGCAGAAAAATCTATGTATTTACGATAGGTAAATTCACGCAACATGGTCATTAGGCGGGTCGAATGATCACTGTCTCCATTGTTGGCAACGACGCTGGCTTTTACCATGGCGTAGCGTTCCCACTCTCGCCCCTGTGTATGGTAATACTCTTCCAGTGCATTAAAGCTGTAGACTAAAGCGCCGCTTTGACCGTAGGGGCGTAAACGCATATCAACCCGAAATACCATTCCGTCTGCGGTTTGGGCATCTAGGCTTTGAATGATTTTCTTTCCAAGGCGGACGAAAAATTCTTGGTTTGAAAGTTCGCGCTGGCCATCGGTATTGCCGCTTTCTGGGAAGGCAAAAATTAAATCAATATCGGAGGATAGATTGAGTTCGTTTGCTCCTAATTTGCCCATACCTAAAACGAGTAAGGGTTGTTTTTTACCTTGAGAGCAACGTGGTGTGCCAAAGGTTACTTCAAGCTGTGCGTAATGATAATTCAGGGCTGTACTAATGCTGGCGCGAGCAAGAAAGGAGAGGTCGTTTGTGGTTTCATTAAAATCAGAAACTCTATTGAAGTCGCGCCAAATGATTCTCATCATCGCGATTGCACGAACTTCCCTTAATAATTGGTCGAGTTGTTTCTCTTCTATGTTTGAGTCGAATGTTAATTGTTGGATGAAACCTTGCTGAGATAATGAGTGTTCTAAGGCGTTACTTTCTATAAGTCGGCACAGTAATTCGGGGCGGTGAATAATTTCTTTGCATACAAATAAGCTGTTGCGCAAAGTAAAGTGAAATTGGTCGAGAAAACTGCGCTTGGGTCCCAGCTTACTTTCTAGCGAGGCACGCTGTTCCGCTGATAGTTTATCGCGCAGTGCAGTATAAACTTCAGCGAGGTCTTGGGGTTCGTCCCAGGAAAATTTTGCATTCATAATGAGACCAAAATGGTGGTTGGTTTTTAGTTTAACATGCGTGAGGTCAAGGTTTATTACTGTGGATGAATGACATGGTTTGTATGGTGTTTTGAGGGGCTATATTCAGTAAGTCTTACGCGAAGGCAATTTTTACAGCATGTTATAGGGAGTCAAGAGAACTTAAAATCCATAGTCCAGCTAACTTAGGTGCCTGTGTGGCGGGTGATTTTATGCTGTAACTCTCGGCTTTCTTCTGCAATTTCAGCTGAGTTTTTTGCAATAATGATTGTGTCTTCGGCGACTTTTTCAGATAGCGAATAAATCGCTGATATGATTTTACTAACCTCCCCTGCCACGCAGTTTTGCTCTTTGGCTGCGCTGGAAATATGCTGATTCATGTCGTTGATTGTCGAAACATTTTCGCGGATAGAGGATAGCTTGCATTCGACACGGCTGGATATTTCTATGGTTTCTTGAACGGAGTTAATGCTGGTGTTCATGGATTGGTGGGCTTCATCTGCGGCTTTTTGCAGTTGTGTGACAATTGATTCGATTTCTTGTGTTGAGTTTTGTGTTTTTTGCGCAAGAGAACGAACTTCGTCGGCCACAACGGCAAAGCCCCGTCCTTGTTCACCCGCTCTTGCGGCTTCAATGGCAGCATTCAATGCGAGCAGGTTCGTTTGATCGGCAATTGAGCGAATGACCTCCATTACCTTTTCTATGTTGACGCTGTTGTCTTTGAGGATTTGAATTTTTTCGGCTGTGGTTTCAATCTGCCCGGTGAGTCGTTTGATGGTATCTTGAGAAGAGTTCATGACTGTTGTGCCTTCTTCCACTGCGTTACTGGCTTCGCGCGTTCGCGTCGCTGTTTCGTCTGCGGAGCGAGCGACTTCTTCTGCTGAGGCAGACAGTTGGTTGAGCGCGGCTGCAACGTGTTCAATTTCTTTTAGTTGTTGATTCGTTGATGTAACGGTGTCGTCGGTAGCTTCTGACATTGCGTGTATGTTTTCGGAAACGTGGCCGGTGACTTCAACCACATTGGTGATGATATTGTGGATGTGATCAATGACATGGTTAAAATTATCACCCATTTGTGAGATGTCATTATTGCCGTGTACCGCAACTCGCATGGAAAGGTCCCCTCCACCTTTAGCCAAATCAGCAAGTGATTGGGATACAGTTTTGAGCGGGGTGAAAATCATAAATCGTCCGAGCATAAGTATGCAGGCAATGCTGCCGGCTAGCGTGATCAATGCAAAAAGATAACTGGCGTTGAGTTGTTGCTGAATCTGCTGTTCCATGGGCAGTTTGGAAAAAACGATATCGTAGAATCCGGCGGTTTTTTGGTTTTTGATGATCGTAATACCATTCTTAACGATTGTGTCAGCATCGTTTTCGCCGGCTGTATTGGATGCTGTGGCTATGAGTTCCCCTCGGTGATCGGTAATTTTTATGGCGTTGATGATGTTGGTGCCGACAAGTGTTTTAGCGATGAGCTCAACTTGAGGAATGTCGTAGGTGAATACGGGTTCGAGTAAGGCGGCGTTAATGACAGCAGTTTGTGCCGAGATGCGTTGTTCGAACGTTGTATTTTGCCACGCGCTTAAAATTGAATAGTTAATGAATAGAGCAAGGCCAATCACGGCAAAAAGGGATGCGGAGATAAGAAGAATTAATTTTGAAGAAAGGGATTTGCTCATATTCGGAATCCTAAAGGCATACTTCTCTGGCGCCAGTTATCATAAGGGCTTTGAAAGAGTATGCGTTTTGGTGCTGATTAGCGTTTGGAAAATGAAGTCGTCGGTAGGGTTTTAGCTACCGTTGTATATGACGGTGTTGTTGCGGCCATTATTTTTCGCTTCGTATAGGCCTTTGTCTGCTCGGTCAATCCAGTTGGTTTTATCAGTGACGGCGTTAGATAGCTCACAAATACCGAGGCTGATCGTGTATTGAAATGTTATGTCTTCATAAGTAACGGTATTGGCTTCTATTGCTTGTCGAATGCGTTCGGCGACAATAAATGCGCCGTCGGCATCTGTATCGACCAAGATAACGGTGAATTCTTCTCCGCCATATCGGCCTGCGATATCGATGTCGCGTAAATTTTCTCGTAAAACTCGAGAAGCCTCGCGTATTGCTTCGTCTCCTGCGGGATGTCCGTAACCGTCGTTGACCTTTTTAAAGTGGTCAATATCAAACATCACCAGTGAGGTTTTGTGGTGGTGTCGAGCGAAGCGTTTAAATTCTACATCGAGTTCTTGCTCCCAAGTCTTACGGTTCAGTAAGTTGGTTAAACCGTCGGTACGGGCAAGAACACGAAGTTTTTCGCTGGCTTCCTGGATTTGGATGCGGTTGACGGCAACTTCGGTTACGTCGTAGAGAATGAGGCAGATTTGTTCGACGTTACCTCTGGCGTCCTTCAGAGGGATGATTGTGCTGTTCTGGTACATAAAGTCCGCGATACTGGTGATCGGACGATAGTTTTTAAACTTGAATAGGTACGGCCGTTGTTCCCAAGTGGTGAAAGCTTGGTTTTGCAGTTCGAATACGGTCTGTACTTTGCGCCGGAACCAGGATTCCGGCAGTTCAGGAAATGATTTGAAGATATTGGCGCCAAGAATGTCGGCTGCACTTTTTGCGCTGTGGTTTTGCATAAATGCGTTCCACAGCTGCACATTGAATTCACGATCTAAAATAACCAAGCCCACGTCAATGTGCTGGAGCACGTCCATTAGCCAGTGGAAATCGTCTAAAAACTTGTTGTTTTCGGTCATTTAGTCTTTTATCTCGACAGCTTGTTTGCTTTGGCTGTCATTGGTCTTTGGCCCAATACCTCTTATTCGAGCAGGTAATCCAGTTTTTTTGTTAATAAATCTAGAGAGTCTTCAGTCATAATAATCAGTAAGTCGCATTGAACATTATAGCCTTCTAATTCATAAGAGATTTCAGTAACTAAAGCACTTTCCCATTTAGCGTTCTCCATCTGGAAAATTTCGGACACTTTTTGGTGTTGGCCGAGTACAGTCGGCGAGCCAAAGCTGAATTCCATGTCAATTTGTTCGGCGATTCCTTTCAGGCAGGCACCAAATAGTACATTGGTTGTGTCCATTAAGAGTTCGCGCTCAGCTTGTTCGTCGAGTTCGTCGTCATAGTCGAGTAATTTCGCCAGGTCAGTGAAGCTGGTGTCGTTGAAGAGCAGCATGGCTTCGCCGGAAATTCCCCCACCGATAAAGCCTTGGCAAACACCAGAAACGGACTCATTGGCATCGATGGCGTGTAATGCCATAGCGATATCCGAGGGTCTCATGGCCTCGATGTGGGGAATTGAGAGGATGACGAATGTATCCAGCAAGCGCGCAAGTTTGTCTCCAGCCTGCCCCATGGCAACGTTGGTGATCTCTTGCAGCGCGTCTCGATGCTCTTCGCTTATCTTAATTAGTGCCATTTTCGTGAGTTTTTTACCTTCGTGTATTAACTATTCTAGCTAGCTGGGGATAAAATGCTGGAAATTTTTAACAATCTTGACGTTTTGATCTTACTCTTATCATTCTTCTGCCTCTGAAGGGCATAATGGCGGGCTAGCGAGCGCAGTAAATAGGGTTTTAATGATGAAATATTGTACAGTCCCGGTAACCCATTATCAGCAGAATTGTTCTCTGTTGTGGTGTGAAGAAACCGGTCAAGCCGCTTTTGTCGATCCGGGTGGGGATGTCGATAAACTTTTAGCTGCGTTAAGTGAGCGAGAGCTTACTTTGAGCAAGATATTATTGACGCATGGTCATATGGATCATGTAGGTGGCACTGCTGAAATTAGTGAGAAGTTCTCCGTACCGATTATCGGTCCGCACAAGGGTGATGCTTTTTGGATTGAAGGTTTAGGTGATCAGGCCAAAATGATGGGGTTTGCCCCCGTTTCGGTATTTGAACCAACTCAATGGCTGAATGACGGCGATAGGGTGAGTGTCGGGAATGTAGAATTGTCGGTTCATCATTGCCCAGGTCATACGCCGGGCCACGTGGTATTTTTTCATAAGCCAACGGCACAGGCTTTTGTTGGCGATGTGCTGTTTCATGGATCTATTGGCCGAACGGATTTCCCTCGCGGGAATCATGACCAGTTGATTAGGTCGATACGTGAAAAGCTATGGCCTTTGGGAGATGATGTGAATTTTGTTCCGGGTCATGGTCCGCAATCGACGTTCGGTGAAGAGCGTAGCAATAACCCCTTTGTTGCCGATATGAGATTTGGCTAGCCAGAGACTAAAGTGATGAATGATTCCGTTGGTGATGAGCTAGACGAAGTGTATGACGCTTTTATTGAGAACTCTCTAGAGACTGGCTGTATTTGGGGTTTGGAGGGCGAGGACGGCTGGGCATTATGCCCTTCTGCGCACAGTGAGGATATCCATACGATACCATTGTGGTCGGACCCTGAGGCGGCCAGGGTGCATTGCAAGGATGAGTGGGGCCATTATAAGGTTGTGCCTATATCGCTCGAAGAGCTGTTAGATGAATGGCTGCCGGGTATGCATGAGGATGTTCTGCTGGTGGGCATTGATTGGAATAACGATATGGAAGGTGAAGAGGTGGAGCCTTTAGATTTACTGGAAGATATCGATAAGGCCGCTGCCGCTGTATCGGCTGGATGATTGTGGACGGGGGGTGGCCTAGGGTAGCCCTAGCTGTTCTTTAATAGCACCGATCACCTGCTCCGCTGTGTCGTGAGACTTGCGACGGTATAGGATGCGATTGTTTTGACCGATTACCACGACTTCAGAACTTCTTTTGACCTGGTATTGGTTTGCGATGGATTCTGCCTTGAGAGAAAGAGGCAGTGAAAGACGATGGTTTTTCGAATAGACCAGTGGGTTTCCGTCTTCCCAAATGTTCAATGCGATAAATGTTGCCTTATTTTCATTTGTAATCTGTGAAAGGGTGTCGAGTTTTGGCAGCAGCTCAAGGCAGTGGCTGCACCAAGTAGACCAAAAAACGATCACAACTTTTCGACCGTGTTGAAGCTCCTCGTTGAGTGAGATTGTGCGTCCGTTGACTGTTTCAATTACCCAATTGGGGGCTGTAGCACTGGCTGCTGTGCTGGGAGAGTCTGTTGCGTGTGCGGGAAGGTGTAATAGAAGCATCGTGGTAATGGCTGCTAGTAGCAAAGCGTAAGCTGTATTTCTGATTACTGTGTACTGCTGGGAATCCATCTTTTAAGAACCATTTATTGTTCTGGGGGTTGTAGAGTTGGATTGTCTTTCTGAGTCAGGGTTCCAAAAGCCCCATTTCTTTCTTGTATAAATGACTTCTTGGAAGTGCAACTTAGGTTGATGCTTCATAATCCTTTTGATATAACACCGCCGAACTTAATTTAACGAAGCTCCTTATGACTACGATCTACTCACAAGACGCCGAGGAACAACTTCCTCTCAAGGAATTTACTGAAAAAGCGTATTTGGACTATTCCATGTACGTTATTCTCGATCGCGCTCTGCCCAACGTAGGGGATGGCCTAAAGCCGGTGCAGCGACGCATCATCTATGCGATGAGTGAGTTGGGACTTAAGGCTACGGCTAAGTATAAAAAGTCAGCTCGTACGGTGGGTGATGTTATCGGTAAGTTTCACCCTCACGGTGATAGCGCCGCGTATGAAGCTATGGTGCTGATGGCGCAGCCGTTTTCGTATCGTTACCCCCTAGTGGATGGGCAAGGTAACTGGGGTTCGCAAGACGACCCTAAATCATTCGCTGCTATGCGGTATACCGAGTCACGGTTAAGTGCTTTTACCGAGCTCATGCTTAAAGAATTGGGGCAAGGAACGGCGGAATGGCAGCCGAACTTTGACGGTACTTTGGATGAACCGAAAATCCTTCCGGCTAGGGTCCCTGCGGTATTACTGAATGGCACAACGGGCATTGCGGTTGGTATGGCCACGGATATCCCCTCTCATAACTTGAGAGAGGTTGTCGATGCAACAATCCATATGTTGGAGAACCCAAAAGCGACAGTAGAAGATTTGTGCGAAATTATTCAAGGTCCGGATATGCCGACCGATGCGGAAATAATTACGCCGAGATCGGATCTGCTTAATATTTATAAAACGGGTCGTGGTAGTTTAAGAATGCGCGCCCTATGGCGCAAAGAAGACGGTGACATCATCATCACTGCCCTCCCCCATCAAGTGAGCGGCTCTAAAATATTAGAGCAGATTGCTGCGCAATTACAGGCTAAAAAATTGCCGATGGTAGCGGATTTAAGGGATGAGTCGGATCATGAAAACCCGACTCGCTTAGTGATTATCCCTCGCTCTAACCGAATTGATTGCGAGCAATTAATGGGGCACTTATTTGCCTCGACGGATCTTGAAAGAAGCTATCGCGTTAATATTAATGTGATCGGAATTGATGGCAAGCCGGAAGTAAAATCCCTCGATAAAATTCTCACAGAATGGCTTATTTTCCGCACCGAAACTGTACGTCGGCGTTTACAGTACCGTTTGGATTGGGTGTTGGATCGTTTGCATGTACTTGATGGGCAGATGATCGCATTTCTCAATTTGGATGAAGTTATTCACATTGTGCGTACAGAGGATCATCCGAAGCAGAAATTGATGGAGCGTTTTGATCTCAGTGAGCGCCAGGCAAACTTTATTCTGGATACGCGGTTACGGCAGTTAGCGCGCCTGGAAGAAATGCGAATTAAAGAGGAGCAGGATCGCCTCGAAAAAGAAAAAAATGGTTTGGAAAAAACTTTAGCTTCTCCTCGACGTTTAAAAACGCTCATTAAAAAAGAACTCTTGGAAGCGGCAGAAGAATTTGGCGATGATCGTCGTTCGCCGCTGGTTATTCGAGGTGAGTCAGAAGCATTTAATGAGCAGGATTTGCTGTCTGTTGATCCTGTCACTGTTGTCTTGTCAGAAAAGGGTTGGATTCGATCCGCAAAGGGCCACGAAGTGGATGCGGAAATGCTTAATTATAAGTCGGGTGATAGTTTCCGTTTTGCGATAAAGGGTCGCACGAATCAAAATGCGATATTGATTGATTCGACGGGGCGCAGTTATACCTTGCCTGTTCATACCTTACCGTCTGCCAGGGGACAGGGAGAGCCAGCGACGGGTCGATTAAATCCTCCCAGCGGCGCTACCTTTGAAGGCCTGCTTTTGGGGGATGATAGCCAGCGTGTGCTTCTAGCTTCGGACGCGGGTTACGGCTTCGTGACCAAAATGTCCGATCTCGTCACTAAAAATAAGGCCGGAAGGGCTGCGTTGAACCTACCGAAGGGAGGTCGAGTTTTGAATCCGGTGCCCTTGCAAGAAGGGCAAACGTGGCTAACGGCGGTGAGTAATGAGGGGCGTATGCTTGTGTTTCCCCTTAGTGAATTGCCTGAATTAGCACGAGGCAAGGGGAATAAAATCATTAATATCCCGTCGGCAAGAGTGCTGGCTCGTGAAGAATTTGTTATCGCAGTGAATGTTATCTCTGAAAAAGAAACGCTTAAAATTATTTCTGGCAAGCGTTACCTCACCTTAAAATTTAAAGAGTTAGAACACTATTTAGGGGAGCGTGGCCGCCGAGGAAACAAATTACCGCGTGGATTTCAGAAGGTTGACCGTGTTGAAGTGGTACAAAAATAGCTCAAAATTAGATATAAGCGATCAAAAATGGAATTGAGTTCATAGTTCTACGTTTTTTTTACAAGAAAACTTGAATCGTAAAAATTGAAATGACAGAATCGCCTAGTAGTTTATGGTTATGGTTTAAAAAGCATTTGCATAGTGACTGGGCAATCTAAAAATGAGTTACAGAAAACACGGTAGGACCATACTAAAGTGTGACGTGAAGGTAGAGCACGAAGCACTGGGTGAGGTACTAGCAGAAGCACAAGATATATCTGAAACGGGCATTTTGATTAAGTGCAAAGCTTTGGTTGGCCAAATCACTGTAGGTGAAGCTTTAAGAGCCAAAATGTGCCTTGACGCGAAATGCGATCCCCCTTCCCTATTTACTGTTGTGCGTTTAACGGATGATGGCCTTGCCTTAACGTATATGTAAGGTTGCACGGCAACTTCTTTCTTATCAAATGTTAAGGCGCTAACCTGTATCTCTTGACAGTGGTCGCCGTCTCTCTAAGTTCCCGATATTTTTCAAAATCACAGATTTAACGAATGTTGACTCAAGATTATTCTGAATTAGCGCTTAGCGATTTAGAATGTGACACTATAAATCGCGCTAGTCTAACTATTACCTGTGTTATAAAGTGCCGATTTGGCGGTTCAGGTCAAATGAGTCCAGCTGATTAATTCTAATCATTGCCTGAATTTCGTTAACGTATTCATGGCCTCTTTCCGAATAGTGTAAAAGTCCTTCTGCAAGCAGGGTGCCGCCTGCCACAAGCCCTTCTTTTTCGGCTTGTACGCGCAGTTGCCTTAAGTCGTCGTAAGCTCGGTGGGTGTTAATGTTTCGTATATACGCTTTTACCGAATCGGCTGGTGATTGGAACACCTGTACTTCATGCGTTGAATTGGCCGAGCGATATTTGGGAACGAGGCCGCAACCCTTGCTGAAGCACCATTGCCCAAAATAGTTTTTCCCGTCTCGGGCAAATCGTGATGTACCCCACGCTGATTCATTAGCTGCCTGTGCGAGTGCGAGAGATACTGGTACTGCGTTTGCGCGTTCCAATATTTCTTCAAGTTGTTGTGGCTTGTTGGCGATGGGTTTTACTCTGTATTTTTTTGCGTATTCGTCAATATGACGAATGTTATTCGTATTTAATTCTGTTCCGCTCTGTAGGGTTTTCTTGATCGTCGAAAGTTGTTTTCGGTGGCTTAATATTCGCTGGTTTTCGTCGGCAATGATTGGGGCGAAATAATTAAAGAAAGCCTGTTTTTTTTCTTTTGTATTTTTAATGCTGGAGAAATCTGGCGCATCTTCATAGCTGGTGTTGCTGTGTTGGAAACTCGCTGCGATGGCGCTTGGCTTATCTTGGTTGCTGTCGTGGCTCAGTACCAAGGTTAGTGCAAGTATGAAAATTAGGTAGGCGTTTAATAGAATTCCAAATGCTGTTTTCAAAATATTTTCTTCCTTATGGTACTAATTAGTACCCATCCGGAAATAGGACTCTACTGCGGAAAACTAAAAACACTCACCTTTGCACAACTGCATGTAGTTATTTGCAATAAGCAAACGCCCACATTTACTTGTGCAAATCTGAGTGTTTTTATTTTCCCTCGCGACGAGCCATTTCTGGACGGGCACTAATTAAATTAAATTGCAATTGTTAAAGGTCAAGTTTTTCTTTTAATGATTGGAGATGTTTAAGGTTGCTTTCTTTGTCGAGAACTTTGCTGATATTTTCGGGTAAGGCAAGTTTGTTTGGGGCGTCATAAGTTTGCCCAAGTAGAATTCTTTTGCATATGTCGTCATAGATTCGTCTAAATACAGGGAAGGTAGTCGATTCCGTGTTGTTTTGTAAAAAGAACCAATCGGCTTGTTTGCCTGCGTGATATACCGCTGGATGGCTCCATTTAACATCGGTTTTAGGGGATGGCGCGCGACACGCTTCTATGTATGCACAGTGGGCGTCTGGCAGGTCTGGATTAAGCTGTTTTTCGCAGTGCTTGATCATAGTTGCGAGTGTGGGTAAAAACTCACTAGTTTCGATAACGGATTTTGTGCCTTTCAGAATTATGTCCGGCGAAAAGCGTGACAATGAGTCTAGCCACAAGCGTTTCGCAATCGAAGAATCTTGATCGCTGGGAAAAGCTTTGTAGTATTGGTTGTGATAATTACGTCGAAGAATCGCGAACACTTGGTTGATCGCACTTACTCTTTCGTCACTGTTAGCGCTGGCAGAATCAGTTTGCCCAGCTGGTGTCACTAAGTTCTTCTTCAAGGCTGATATTCCGAGTTGAGCGTGTGTTGTTGGAGGCTGTGTTGATCGTTATTTGATGTTGAGCAGCCCAGGTTCTTTTCGCATGGTGTAAAAATTTACTGTTCCAAGAGCGGTGAACTTCATTTCGCTCTCTCCAGTACAAAACAAATTCAGGTACAAGCCCGTGAGCAAAATTACTTTCAATGTTGGCGAGTTTTAAAATATCGTAAACATCGGCTGATGGCTGCCATTGTGGATGTATGGCTTGTGATTCGGTGTTGTGCTCAAGTGCGTGCTGGAAACGATGCCATTGCAGGCGAACGTGCTTAATAAATAGGGTGTTCCATGTGTTGGAGCGTATGCCCTTTTCCTGCCAGTAAATAATAAATTCTGGAATGGTATCGTCGATAAACGATAGCGGAATTTCAGCTCTTCCGGTCATGACTTCAATAGCATCTTCAGAGGGGCGCCATCCACTTTGTATCGCCATCTGCTCGCGTGTAACGTTGCGCTTACTTTCTGCGTCAGCCCAGCGTGATTGTACGCGCTGAATAAATTTTGAATCCCATGAGAGGTGTTGTTCTCCGGTGGCTTGCCAGTAGGCAATAAATTCTCTTACCTGATCTAGGATGAACTGTTTAAGAACTTTTCGCCCTGTTAAATCTGCAATGGTGTTTTCATTGGGCTGCCAGTTGGACGCTATTGGCGTGGCTTTTTGTCGCCGAGATTCGGTTTCTTCGAATTTCCGCCAGCGTGGAATTGTCCAGCTGATAAATTTTTGCTCCCACGAACGTTGGGTTTCGTTGCGTTCGCGCCAATAGGTAACAAATTCGGGTACTTGTTGAAGAGCAAATTCACTGGGTATATTGAGCTGCCCCAGTTGCATTAGTGTGGTGTCGTTAGGTTGCCAGTTGCCCGCTATATAGCTTTTACCCTGGTAAGGGGGATTTGCAGTTGGGGCTTGTGCCATCACTTGTGCTGGAGGCGGCGTTGGGGATTGTCTTTGAACTGTGGCTTCGTTAAAGGCAAATTTGAATTTGTCGTCCTGTGGCAATGGAGCCGAAGCAATAATGATGATGCCTTTTTCGCGTAGGTTTGAGCTGACGCGCTGCAAGTCTCTTAGGTCCCAAAACGGCAGCGCTTGCTGCAAGGTTTCTTTGGGGACGGAATACCACAGATAGCCGTTGTTACTGGCGCCGCTGGTGTTGGCGACCAAGTCTGACAGTGTGGCGAGCATCACGGATTCGTCTAGCCCCACAGTCGCTGCGAGCGAGGGATATACGAGGATGGGCTTTTCTGGAATTAACGAGCTTTTCATGATTCCGCCGCACTTTATCATGAAAGCGACCTCTGGCGGTATCATGAAAGTGGTCCTCTGTGGTATCAGGAAAGCGGTCCTCGACAGCGTCAAGAAAGTGATCTCGGCTGGTGTTAGGGCGGCGGTCCTTGCTGGTGTCAGGAAAGCAGTCCCGCCTGTATCGTGAGAGGGTTCTAGAGCATCGCCCTCATCGGCATCGTACCAAGGGTTCCTAGTTGAATTGTGAAAATGGGTGGCAGTGCTATAGAGAAACTGTTTAATGACGATAGCAATAACATAGTCAGTAAGAATATTATGGGTCATCTACGGGAGCGATAAAGTGGCATTGGTTTTGTGTATTCGACAAGGCAATTGAATCGGCGTAGATTGGGGCGAACTATGAGGATAAAGTTATGTTAGCTCCAGATCTTGATAAAGAAAATTCATTACAGTTCTCGCGTTTTGATCTTGCTCATATGCTATCCACGGCTGCGCGCCCTATCGAGTTAGATGGTAAAAACTGGGAAAGCGCAGAGCACTATGTGCACGCGATGCTGGCTGGCAATCAAGGGCTTGCCGAAAAAACGCGTTCGGCTGCGACGGCTTTGGATGCTTACACGCTGAACAAGCCTTGGTATCGCGCTAAAAAACGCGGATGGAAGGGAATGCGCCGCGTGTATATGACGCGTGCGGTTTATACACTGGTGCAAATGTACTCGGATGTTAAAGAATACCTTTTAGATAGTGAAGAGCAGAAAATTTCTGAAACAGCTCTTTACGATCATTACTGGGGAGTTGGTCGAGACTGGCGGGGCGAGAATATGGCGGGCCGAGTCTGGATGGATGTGCGAGATAAGTTACGTTTGTTGGCCGCCGAGCCCGAATTTAAAGAGGTCTAGTGTGGGGAAAGCAACATCTGCTTATGTGTGCCAGGATTGTGGCGCTGATTTTAAGAAGTGGCAGGGGCAATGCGGAGCTTGTAGCGCTTGGAATACCTTGCAAGAAATTCGATTAAGTTCAAGTAAAAGCCGTTCTACATCGTTTAAAAGTTATGCCGGGGGTGAGCAGAGTACGGTTACTCCCCTATCGGAAATTAATCTTCAAGAGTTGCCGCGTTTTTCCTCCGGTATGGAGGAGTTCGATCGTGTGCTTGGGGGGGGGTTTGTACCGGGTTCTGCGGTATTGATTGGTGGTCATCCTGGCGCAGGTAAGTCAACGTTATTACTGCAGACTTTGTGCCGCTTGGCTCAGCAATATGATGCGCTCTATGTCACTGGCGAAGAATCGCTTCAGCAGGTGGCAATGCGTGCCCAGCGCTTAGGGTTGCCGACGGATAAGCTGCAAATGTTTTCTGCAACAGATGTCGATATGGTGGTTGCTGCTGCTGAGAAGGTAAAGCCCCGTTTACTCGTAGTGGATTCCATTCAGGTGATGCACCATGGAGATGTTCAATCTGCGCCAGGTAGTGTTTCTCAGGTGCGGGAATCGGCAGCATGGTTGACGCGCTATGCTAAGCAGAGTGGAACGGTTTTGATTTTGGTTGGGCATGTCACAAAAGATGGAAGCTTGGCTGGCCCAAAAGTGTTGGAGCATATGATTGACTGTTCCATCATGCTGGAAGGCTCCCATGATTCTCGTTTTAGAACCTTGCGCGCTCATAAAAATCGTTTTGGTGCGATCAATGAGCTCGGAGTATTTGCGATGACTGAGCAAGGCCTAAAAGAAGTTTCTAATCCTTCTGCTATCTTTTTGCAGCGCTCTGATGAAGTGGCCAATGGCTCGGTGGTGATGGTGACCTGGGAAGGTACGCGTCCGTTGTTGGTTGAAATTCAGGGCTTGGTCGACGATTCAAGCATGGGAAATCCACGTCGCGTCTCGGTAGGTTTGGAGCAGAACCGCTTAGCGATGCTGCTGGCAGTGCTGCACCGGCATGGCGGGATTATGGTGGGAGATCAGGATGTTTTTATTAATGCCGTGGGGGGAGTTAAAATAGCGGAGACAAGTGCGGACTTAGCCTTACTGCTTGCTTTGGTTTCCAGTTTTCGTGATGTCCCTTTGCCGAGGGATCTTATCGTATTTGGTGAGATAGGTTTGGCTGGGGAGATTCGTCCTGTGCCTAATGGTCAGGAACGTTTGAAAGAGGCGGCCAAGCATGGGTTTAAGCGTGCGATTATTCCGGCGGGTAATGCTCCTCGAGAGCCGATACCGGGCCTTGAGCTGGTTGGAGTGAAGAAATTAAGTGAGGCATTGGAAGCGCTTTAAGGGCTAGAAGCGCAGTCTTTGGTTGTTCTCTCACTTTGCTTGGCAATAAATGTTTCTAGCTGGGCTTTCTCTTCAGCTTTGGCTGGTCTTCCCCGTATTCCTAAATAATGGTCGCGAACGTGGGCGACCCATCCATTTAAACAAAATGCTAAGTCTTCAGTTTCAACCCGCAGTGATATTTCATCTGATATTTTTAGCGGGTGATCTTGTATAACGGCAATTAATGCGCCGCTACTTGAAATGTTGAGCAGATGAGCAGCGTACTGATCTTGACCCGTAATCAGTGTTGCATATGCACGGTAGGGAATGCGTTCTTCAATTCTTCGATCAGCTTCGTTGGCCATAAATCAATCACTTTGATGCGGCTAATGGGGAATAATGAGCTCGTCCAATACGCGTTCAGACGCTTCAGGGTTCTCCATATTCAATTCAATTAAACGCCTTAAGTGCGTCATGCTGTCCATGTCGATACTGTCGCTACGAAACCCGAGCACTTCATGACTGCTGTGAGCTAAGTGCGTGCACATCGTAATATTAATTTCGCCCGATAACTGAATGACGACATTTACGGGCTGGTCAGCCTTAAGCTGGTAGTTTGGTGGCGTTTCGATAAGTGCGCCATTTAGGGATAGATCAACGAGGTGAACATCATAGCGGGCGCCGCCCTGAATAATGAAGGCATCACAGTCAAAATTAATACGAGTATATCGACGTCTTTCCTGTTGGTCGGTCATAAGCGTTTGCCAGAGCGGTTGTGTTTAATTTCGATGCTTAATTTTGGTACTCAATTTCAGTACATAGTTTAAGTCTAGTCAGCGAAGCGCTAAGTCTCCATCATTAAGCACAAATAATTCCGTTAGCAATGGAGGATAAGGTCTGAACTCTCTGTGCAGGTAGGGTTGACTATTCGATGTGTCACTTTTAATTGGAGGGCGGTGATTTGTGTGGGGGGATGTTGTGGGTGTGCAACCTAAGGAGTTTGTAGGGGGCCGAGAGAAGGTAAGCCGTGTATAGCTTCACAGCTGGAAAGCTCCAGCTCTATAGCGTGTTGCACACGGCTATTTCGGTGAATGACGTACTAGGCGCCTGTTTCTGGCGGTATGTTTGTTCGTTGAAAAGCGATTGGTACTTCTATGAAGGTGAACGTATGCTTCTTTCTTGGTCTGCAGTCTCAGTCGTCTGCCTTTTGCGCGTCGTATTTTTCATTAAGTGCTGATACGACAAAATCGGGAACAAATTTTGATACGTCGCCATTGAGTGAGGCGATTTCGCGTACAAGCGTAGATGAAATATACGAAAGGTGTTCAGCTGGGGTGAGGAATAGGCTTTCCATCGCTGGTGCGAGAACACGATTCATATTGGCAAGTTGGAATTCATATTCGAAGTCAGATACCGCACGTAAACCGCGAACTACACCGTAGGCGCCTTTCTGTTCGACTAAGTCTTTGAGGAGAGAGTCAAAACCGCAAACCTCTATGTTATCGATATGAGAGAGTGCTTTCTTGGCCAGTGCTACCCGTTCTTCTAGGGTAAATAAGGGGGTCTTTTTTTTGCTTGCCGCCACTGCGACAACGACGTAATCGAAAAGGTTGGCTGCGCGTTGCACGAGGTCTATGTGCCCATTGGTGATTGGGTCAAATGTACCGGGGTATACAACTTTTTTAATTGTCGCCATAGTTTTGCTCATCGATAAGGATCTGGGATATTTTACCGTGGATCGTGGAGGTTTGTCTTGTAAAGCGTGGCGTGGACTTGGCCAATCGTTTTTTCTTTGTACAGGTGCCAGCTTTTAGGGGGTGCTAGGGTTCTGTTTTTGGGGCTTTCGACATAAATTAGGGCTTCGTTATTAAGCGTGACATTGTTTTGGATGTGGTCGAAGGCGTCTTGCCATATGTCGGCCTGAAATGGTGGATCGATAAAGATAATATCGTATGCCGAGCTGTTATTGGGTTGCCAAGACGTAAAATTGCGAGCAACGGTACTAGCTGAGCACTCGAGGGCTTTGGCATTTTTGTGAAGATGTTCGGCTGTGCGAGGGTTTTTTTCCACAAATTGAACGTGCTCTGCGCCGCGAGAA
Organism: Agarilytica sp.; assembly: GCA_033852175.1. Lineage (GTDB taxonomy): Bacteria > Pseudomonadota > Gammaproteobacteria > Pseudomonadales > Cellvibrionaceae > Agarilytica. Next base: position 425,823 of record JAWSUY010000001.1, on the reverse strand, counting down.
AGAGCTTCGAAGCCCAGTGCGCCAGTACCTGCGAAGGCGTCTAAGCATTTTGCATGATGGATATAAGGTGCGAGCCAATTGAACAGGGTTTCTCGTAGGCGATCCCCGGTTGGCCGTAATCCTTCCTCGTTGCCAACCGAGAGCTTGCGGCCTCGCCATTGTCCTGCAATGATGCGGATCGATGAATTCTCCTGTTTTACGGGTTTTTTCTTTTTCTGTGGCAATTTCTTAACTCGACTTTGTTAAAATGATTTTCTTTAGTCAAATACCCGTAGGTTCCATCAAGTATGTTTTTCAAGCGTAAGAAAGCTAAGCCCGAAGTAGTAGAAGAAAATTCGGCCGGCAGTGTAGCAGAAGCCCCAGAGCCAAAAGAAGAGGAATCGCTAGGTGTTTTCGCGAGAATTAAACGTGGGCTTTCTCGGACGAGTCAGCAGTTGGGAGCTGGTTTAGGCACTCTCTTACTGGGAAAGAAGGCGCTTAATGATGAATTGCTAGAAGAAATTGAAACACAGTTGTTAATGGCTGATGTGGGCATAGATGCGACTCAAGATATTATCGATTCGTTAACGGATAGCGTCGCAAGGAAGGAGTTAAAAGATTCCGAAGCTTTATATGACAAGCTTAAAACTCAAATGGGCGATATCTTGCGAGCGGTTGAAGCGCCGTTGGTCATTGATGCATCACGCAAGCCTTATGTTGTGCTTGTGGTTGGTGTTAATGGCGTTGGTAAAACGACAACTATCGGAAAGCTGGCTAAGCGTTTTCAAAAGCAGGGGCTTTCGGTCATGTTAGCTGCTGGGGATACGTTTCGTGCTGCCGCAGTGGAGCAGTTGCAGGTTTGGGGTGAGCGGAATGATGTTCCTGTAGTTGCTCAGCATTCAGGCTCAGACAGTGCGTCTGTTATTTATGACGCAATTGAGTCTGCTCAATCTCGTGGTGTAGATGTTTTGATTGCCGATACTGCTGGTCGCTTACACAATAAAAGTCATTTGATGGACGAGCTGGCAAAGGTGAAGCGGGTGATGGGGAAATTAGACGATACGGCTCCTCATGAAGTTCTATTAGTGTTGGATGCTGGAACTGGACAGAATGCGATTAGCCAAGCAAAGCATTTTAAAGAGGCTGCGGATGTCTCAGGGATCGTGCTCACTAAGCTTGATGGTACGGCGAAGGGAGGCATAATTTTCGCATTAAGTAAAAGCTTCGGTATTCCGGTTCGTTTTATTGGCGTGGGTGAAGGCGTGGATGATCTTCAGCCTTTTGATGCCGAGAAATTCACAGAAGCGTTGTTTGATGTTTAGGCAGCCACTGGCCCCTAATCCGATTTCTAGCGTGGGTCTAGTTCTTCAAAATTATAAAAACCGATGACCGTATGATCAGTTTCAATCAAGTAAGCAAGCGTTATGAAAGTGGGCAAGAGGCACTTTTGGGTGTGTCCTTTGAGATAGCGGCCGGAGAGATGGTGTTTCTAACCGGACACTCTGGCGCAGGCAAAAGTACGTTAATGAAGCTCATTATGCTAATGGAACGTGCAACAACGGGGCAAGTGCTCGTGGGTGGGCGAAACCTAAACAGGCTTTCTCGTAGGCAGGTTCCCTACCACCGGCGTGAGGTGGGGGTGGTATTTCAAAATCATCAGCTTTTATTTGATCGTAGCGTTTTTGAAAATGTTGCTTTGCCGTTACAAATTGCGGGCTACCAATCTCGTGATGTGGGTAGAAGGGTCAGAGCGGCTTTGGACAAAGTAGGGCTTCTTAACAAAGAGAAGCATAATCCTATTACCTTATCTGGTGGAGAACAGCAGCGTGTGGGTATTGCTCGCGCTGTAGTGAATAAACCCCCAGTGTTGTTAGCCGATGAGCCGACAGGAAACCTAGATCCTGAGCTCTCGAAAGAAATTATGGATTTGTTTTTACAGTTTAATGCGGTCGGCGTAACGACGCTGATTGCCAGTCATGACCTTAATCTGGTGAAAAAAATCAATCGGCGTGTACTGAGTTTGGATCATGGGCAGATTGCACATGATGGGCCGTGGGTATGAGTGTAAGTAAACCTATTTCTAAGGCGAGCTCAGCCTCATCGTCTAATTCCAATAAGGGCGCTGTTCAGAGTAAAACCAGTATGGGTGATCGCTTTCGTAGCTATCGTCTTCACCATCGCACATCATTTTTGGATAGCTTTCGCCGATTAATCTCGACCCCGATACAAACCTTGATGACGTCTTTGGTGGTTGCTATTGCTTTGGCCTTACCGGTAACTTTGCTATTGGCTCTGGACAATATCAATACTTTGGGATCATCTTGGGATTCGAAGCCCAAGATATCGATTTATCTTAATGTTAGGGCTAAGCAGAGAGCGATTGATCAGCTGTTAGAGAGCTTGGAGGCCTATCCTGAAGTGGATTCGGTACATTACCTTTCTCCTGAAGATGCGTTGGCGGACTTCCAAATGTTTTCAGGTTTCGGCGGGGCCTTAGATGCTCTTGAGCAGAATCCTTTGCCCCCGACTATAGTCATCTCTCCTGCAGGTATTGCTATTGCTTCTGATGATTTGGAGGCTTTGGCTCAGCGTATAGAAACCGAATCTATTGTCGAGGAAGTAAGTCTTGATATGGATTGGGTTAGGCGCTTGCAGGAAATCATGATTTTGGGACAGAAGGTTGTACTGGCTTTGGCGACTTTGCTGGCAATGGGCGTGTTATTGGCAATTGGTAACACGATTCGGCTAGCTATCGAAAATCGGCGAGAGGAAATTTTAGTCTCGAAGCTGGTGGGTGGAACTGATGGTTTTGTGCGCCGCCCTTTCCTGTATTCTGGTGGTTGGTATGGGCTCTTCGGTGGGGTGATGGCCTGTATTATTGTGTTGGTGGGTTATTCGATCATAGAGCCGTCGGTGGAAAGGCTGGCCTCTCTATACCAAAGTGAGTTCGAATTACGAGGATTGGGAGTAGCATTGGTGTTTCAGCTGCTTATATTGAGCTCTGTGCTGGGTTGGCTTGGGTCGTGGATCGCTGTGGGGCGACACTTGTCGCATATAGAGCCGAAATAGAAAGGGTCCAAATAGACAGTCCTCATTAAGTTGAAGGTAAGAATAGGCTTAAATTGGGGGAACCAAGCGGTGTAGGGAATGTCGAAAAACCCTGCTAAAACAAAGAGTTTGTAAGGGTGAATTGAAAAATAACCGATGCAAAACCTTGAAAAGCATAAAAGAGCCTCAATGTTTTTTTGATAGAGGACTACAGTAGATTTCTGGATAAGCAAAGAATCAAGTGCTAATATCCTGATCAGAATTAACAAAGGAGCCCAAAATGGGAACTAACCTACAGCCAATGAATATCCTAGCGCCAGGACAGAACCTGGGTGCGTATATTCAGGCCGTAAATACCTTTCCGGTATTAACTGCTGAGGAAGAGCAGAAGCTCGCTGAAGAATTATATTATGATGATGACCTAGAGGCCGCGCGTAAGCTGGTTATGGCTCATCTTCGATTTGTTGTGCATATTGCTAAAAGTTACTCCGGATACGGGCTTGCCCAGGGTGACCTGGTCCAAGAGGGTAATGTTGGGTTGATGAAGGCGGTTAAACGCTTTAACCCAGAAAAAGGCGTTCGTTTAGTGTCTTTTGCTGTGCATTGGATCAAGGCGGAAATGCACGAATTTATTCTGCGTAATTGGCGTATCGTCAAAGTAGCAACCACTAAAGCTCAGCGTAAGTTGTTCTTCAACTTGCGTGGCCGTAAAAAGCGTTTGGCCTGGTTGACGAATAATGAAGCAATCGCTATTGCAAAAGATCTCAATGTTGAGGTGAAGCATGTTCGGCAAATGGAAGGTCGCCTTTCTTCGGTTGATACTGCTTTTGATGCCGGAGCTGACGACGATGATGATTTTGCCTTCCAGTCTCCAGCCAATTATTTAGAAGATAAGCGCTTCGACCCGTCGACAATTGTTGAAAAAGAGGACTGGACTGAGAGTAGTGTTGCGTCCTTAACTTCAGCATTAGACCAGCTTGACGACCGCAGCAGAGATATTATTCAGCAGCGCTGGTTGAGTGACGATAAGCCGACTCTGCATCAATTGGCAGCCGTTTACGGAGTGTCGGCAGAGCGTATAAGACAATTAGAAAAGAATGCAATGAAGAAGGTCCGTGGCTTTATAGAAGCCTAACCATTCGTTACTAGCAAGGTCATTAGTCTTTATATCGTAAAACGTAAAGACCCCTTTAAAAAACCGCGTAAATGCGGTTTTTTTGCGTATTCCCCAAGCATACTTACCTGATACTACGAATGAATATGATGCGGTTTAACGAAAAGTTCTTTTTTCAGTGCGCTGCAGTAAGCGGAATGCTTGCTGTGATGATAGGCGCTTTTGGTGCCCATTCGTTGAAGCCGTATATTGGTGCAGACCTAATGCCTGCATTTCGTACCGGGGTTCAATACCAGTTCTACCATACTTTTGCGATAATGGCGGTTGGCTTCCTATTGCAACGTATGCCTCACTCTCTCCTACTAAGGTGGAGCGGACTGTTGTTTGGTTTAGGAATATTATCCTTTTCTGGTAGCTTGTACGCCATTGCATTGAGTGGCTTGCGAGTTTTAGGTATTGTGGCGCCTTTAGGCGGCCTGTTGTTTATTGCTGCCTGGTTTTTATTATGGCTTGCTCTCTTTAAGCGTGAAGAACCTAATGGAAGTTGAATTTAAAAAGAAAACCATACGCAGTTATGTAATTCGCTCTGGGCGAATGACTGAGGGCCAAAGAAATGCTTTTGATCTTTGGTGGCCTCAATACGGGTTACGGCTATCTGATGGTAAAATTGACCCTTCTGCTGTATTTGGTCGCGAAGCACCGCTAGTGCTAGAGATTGGTTTTGGTATGGGTGATTCTCTTTTGCATATGGCGAAAGCGGAGCCCGAGAAAGACTTTATTGGCATTGAAGTGCATTCACCGGGTGTTGGGCGTTTGATTAGCCAGGCGGGGCTAGATGGCGTCAAAAATTTGCGTGTTTATATGGCTGATGCAAAAGACGTTATGGATGACTGTATCCCGGCTCATTCTATTTCTCGTTTTCAGTTGTATTTTCCTGATCCCTGGCACAAAAAGAAGCACAACAAGCGGCGTATTGTGCAGGCCGGCTTCATGGATCTGGTTGCAAAAAAGATTGCCCCCAGCGGTGTTGCTCACTTTGCTACGGACTGGGAAGCTTATGCCGATCATATTATGGAGGTAATGTCTGATTCTACGGCGTTTGAAAATTTAGTTTCGGAGTATCTTTTCTCGGATAAGCCTGAATACCGCCCAGAAACAAAATTTGAGCGTCGTGGCGAGCGTCTTGGCCATGGTGTTTGGGATATTATTTTTCGTCGCGTATGACTCTGTCTGGTCTTGGCTTTTTGAGCCGCTCTACGCGAGAAAAGGTAATTTAGGGCTTTGAATCTGTCATGTGTCTCATTTTTGATCAGTGTATATTGCGTGTTCGAGGTAGATGAGTACACTTGCGCTCATAATCAGGGTGCGTTGTAAGGGTATGCTTTGCTAGAAGCTAATAAGTGCTCTAATAAAAAATAACGAAAAGGTTAGTGATTACCATGGAAAAACCTAGAGCGTCGTGTTCTACGATTACGCTGTCCAGCTCCCTTTGGGACTTTGCCTTGCAGGTTTATTCTGCCCCTGAGGTTGAGCAGCAAAGCTTACAATTGCAGGATGATTTTCATGCGAACATTAATATCATCTTGTGGTGCTGTTGGTTAGAAACTGAGGGCATTAAGTTATCTGTTAATTTACTGGACGATGTCCTGATCACGATTGATTCGGTGAGTTTACAGACAGTCGCTAAATTACGAGAGGTTCGCCGGGTGCTAATGGAGTCAGGAGCCTTTACTAAGGTGCAGGCTCAATCGGCTAAAAAACATATATTGAATGCGGAGATGATGATTGAAAAGGTGCTGCTCCGCCGTTTGCAGGATCTAACCTGCCGTTTCTTGGCATCGAAAGAATACAAGGAGCTTGAGGTTGGGGATGAGCTGCTGGATTTACAATATTATTTGGGCTTTATTGGTGTCCCAGACTCTCGAAAAAGTGCTGGTCTAATGGAGAATGCTTGCCGTCGGTATACATTGCAAGGCGCTCACTGATCGTGCCGTCACAGAGCTGACGATTCATATAGATAGTCTTTCTAATTCAATAAGTTACAGAAATAAAAAAGCCCGGTGTTTAGCATCGGGCTTTTTTATTGAGAGGTGAGATCCTGGTTAGATGTTATCGAACAGGCTTCCGCTTTGTGGTTCTTCTTTCTTCTCTTCCGTCTTTTCTTCTTGCGCTTCAGCAACTGGGGCTGCAGGAACTTCAGCTTTCGGAGCTTCTGGAGCTGGAGTTTTCTCTTCTGTAGGTGTTTCGGCGACAGGAGTTGGGGTCGTTTCTATTGGGGCAGCTTTCGGTGCTTCAGCTTTAACTTCCGGCTTTTCGCTTGCTGGGGGCGTAGGTGTTGCTGGCTTTTCTTCTGCTACCGCAGGAGCCGGAGCGCTTGGTTTGGGCGTTGGCTTGCTTTGGGCTGGTTTAGGAGCTGCGCTTTTTGCCGGGGCCTTTTTTTCGGTTTTGGCTGCGGACTTTTTAGCAGGTGTTTTTTTGGATTCAGTCTTTTTTGCAGCTGCTTTAACGGTCGGTTTTTTAGTCTGAGCCTTTTTCGTGGCTGTCTTTTTAACTACGGCTTTCTTAACGACTGTTTTTTTCGTTGTGGTGCTCTTTGCTGGAGTCTTTTTCGCAGCAGCTTTCGGCGCTGCTTTTTTGGGTTTAGCTGCTGATTTGGTGGTTGCTTTTTTTGCGCTAGATTTGGGTTTCTTGGCTGTTTTGCTGCGAGCTTTCACTATTTTGCTGGCAAAGGCGGCTAGTTCTTTTGCTGATTTTGCTGCTTCTTTAACTTGTTTTAGCTCGCCTGACAGTTGTTTGGCTGTTGCGCTGAGTTCTGCAGTGAGGGCTTTCTGTGTTGTTAAGCTCGTGCGGGCTTTCTCTATCCGGGCTTTAGCCGCAGCTGTTTTGGTTTTTTTGCCCGCGACAGCAGCTTTTTTGAGGGCTGCGTTTAGCGATTTTGATTTTTGTTTAGCTTTACTTGCCTGGGCGTCAGCTTTGGCTGAAACCTTTTTCGCTGTAGCGAGTTTTTTTGCGCGAGCGGCATCAATCTGGGTTTCCAGTTTAGCGATTTTCTTTTCAATTTCTCCGACGGAGAGAGTTGTTTTCTTTTTTGCGGCCATTGTAGAAACCCTTAGTTATGTAATCTGTGCGTTGAGAAAGAAAAGGAAAAACCAAGAACTTGATAGCCAAGAAAAGTCTATTGCTTTTTCCCCCATTTGATTATAGCGACATAATAAAAATAAAAAAATACATTGTTGATGTATGGCCCTGTAAATTTGCAAAAAGTGGCACTAGTTATCTGCTTAAGCCTAGGGTATTGCGGTTTTTCTGTAATGAAATCGATGGATTCTATATACTTCATGCTTCTTAAAGTAAATTTGTACAGCAGGCTTTCCTATGAAAAAACATATAATAATAGCGTTACTCTTTTCTGCAACGTTATACGGGTGCAATGAAAATGAGCAAGTCGTAGCAGATGTCCCGACGGCAATCACTCTAGATACGCAGCAACAAAAGGTCAGTTACTTTGTTGGTTACGACACTGCACGGCGTATGCAAGCGGAAGGGTTTACTTTGGATGCGGATGTCATGAAGTATGCTATCGATCATCTTAACAGTGGGGTCGACTCTGAGCTTTCTGAAGACGAAATTAATGCGGTAATGACAGCATTCCAGGCACAGATACAAGAGAAGCGTCAATCTGACTTCACACAGCTGTCGGATGGCAATTTAGAGGGTGGGCTGGAGTTCCTTAAGGCAAACGGCGCACGCGAAGGTGTTAAGACAACAGAAAGTGGTCTTCAGTATGAGGTTGTTCAGGCCGGTGAGGGTAAGAAGCCTTTATCGAGTGATAATGTAACGGTTAATTACAAAGGCACGCTAGTTACTGGTGAGGCCTTTGATAGTGGTGAAGCGGTTAGTTTTCGCGTTGACCAGTTAATTCCAGGTTGGGTAGAGGCTTTGCCGTTAATGAAGGTGGGTGCAAAGTGGAATTTATTTATTCCTTCTGAGCTGGCTTATGGTGCTGGTGGGACGGCGAATATCGGCCCTAATTCTGCTCTTATCTTTGAAATGGAGCTGATATCGATCGATAAAACGGACGGCTAAAGCTTTTTAGTTGTTCTGTTTTTTTTGTGCTTAGTTCAGAAAGAGCGTTTCACTTGATGGTGAAGCGCTTTTTTATTTGTCTGTTTGATTGTCGTGCTCAAGGGTGTGAATAAAGCCGTTTGATGCAATTGCTAGATAGCGTTGGCGGTCTTTGGTAAACCCAACATCAATAATGGCGGCGCTTGTTGGCTTCCAAGCATCTCTTTTCGGTGCTTTCCAGCGCGCTACGATTTCCAGTTTTTCGGTATCCCATAGCTCGATGATCTGATCTGTTCGACCGGTGATGAGGAGTGAGGCGTCTTCGTTAAAGCGTGCGCTTGTGAAACGAATGCCTCGCTTTAAGCGTTCGCTTGCTAATGGAATCTCGCCGATGCTCTTACCCGATGCTGTATCCCAAAGCAGGGCTTTGTCATACTTGCTCACGGAAAGTGCGCGTGTTCCGTCGGGTGATATCTTAACAAGTTGCACATCGTCGTTATGTTTAATGGTTGACAGTTTTTTCCCTGTGGCGACATCCCATAGAACGGCGGTGTAATCTTCAGACCCAGTTATTGCAAGCTTACCATCACGGCTGAGATCAACGCTGCGAACTCGATTAGTGTGTTGAAAAGTTCGTACGATGCCGCCCTTTTTAATGTTAAATATGACGGCTGTGTGGTTGCTCAAGCCCAGTAGTGCGATATTGGCAGCGGGTCCAAGTTTCGCGTCAAGTATTTCGCCGGGAGCAGCCCAAAAGCGTTCTCCTTTTCCATTTTCTGCGTTCCACAGTACGAGGTTGTGAGGATTGGCGGTAAGGACCCACTTGCCGCGAAAAGAAAAGTCTGCGACCAAAATCGAAGTCTGTTCGTTTTCTTGATGGTTCCAATTGAAGAGGCGTTCTTGGGTGTCGTTTCTCCAGAAGCTTCCGCCGTGATGAATTGAGCCAATAACAGAGAACTCTCCATCGTCACTTAAGGCAGCACCGTGTATGCCCTTGATAGCAACTTCTAAAGACTGGGTAGGCGATAAGGGATTGTCGCAACCGACAATGATTGAAAATAGAAAAGATAGGACGATGGCCCGTCTCATGATGTGCTAAGCCTCAAAGATTGATAGTCAAAGCATAGCACTTCATTATGAATTATTGGCCCCCGGGAAAGATATCCTAGAGGCGAATGTTGCAAGGTCTATTCGGTAACTTGATGTTTGTGTGCGACGTGTAGCACTGAGATCATGCTGTCTTCAGCTTCAAAGCGATTAGCAAGAACTTCGCCGAGTTTTGAAAGATCGGTGATGATCGTGGTGAGGTCGTCGGTTTCTTGGTATTTATCGTTAAAATCTAAAATATGTTCGGTTGTCCCGTCCACAATTTTAAATGATTCCGCAGCAGATTTTAGGCCTTCTTGGTCATTGTATTCTTGACCTTCCTTCATGAGTTGGTCATAAATTTCAAAATGACCGGCTGAGGAGTAATCCACCATGATTTGGCAAAGGGCTTGAACCATAGGAGCTGTAGAAGGGTTGTTTGTGTCTTCGGTCGGCTCTGATAGCTTGCAATATTGGATAAGAAGCTGTTTTCTTTCTTGTAGCCATTTATCGATGATGTCACTGACACCGCCCCAGCGCTCTTGAGCGGTTTTGCATTCATTTAGCATGCGTTCTTAGCCTTTAGTACTTTATTATAGGAACAACTTGCGACTGTATCGCCGCATCCGAATCCCAAGATAGGATATCTTGTCTGTGAGAGCAAGTGTTCAACGCAAGGAATCTAGGATTCTCGTGGGGAGGCCCGTATGTAGAGAAGATTAGTCTCCTTTCCTCCTGAATTGCCAAGTGAATATTGCCGCCAGCCCGATAAAGAAAATGAGCGTCCAGCCTGGGATTGTGAGCCCTAAAAATTGCCAGGAAACTTCGGCGCAGTTGCCGTCACCCGCGAACAATAGTGTTAAGGCGTCTGCGAGGGGGAGGGTCTCAAACATGTAGCTGAGGCCTGGTCCACATGTGGGCACTTGATCTTCGGGTAGGTTTTGGATCCATACGTGGCGCGTTGATATCCCTCCGCCCACTATGCTGAAAATTATGCCGGACAGACTGTATAGTTTATTTCCGATGTTGGCGGGGTTGTGGAGTCCGGCTATTAGAGCTGCTATTCCGGCTAAGATAACAAATATACGTTGTGATATGCACAGTGGGCAGGGCTCCATCTCTAGCATGTGTTGCATAATCAGGGCTGCAATCATACTGCAGCAACACGCTGCTGCAATAAGGAAAAATGTTTGTCTGGCTGACGGTAAAGGCATGGTGCTTCCTATAAAATCTATGTTAGTAGGACAGTATTAAAAAACTACCTAAAACTCAACTGCGGTGATGGTGTGTTTAAGTAGCTAAAGGCAATGTTAGAAATTCTGTGTGGTCTATTCTAATGGAGACGGCGTGCGGTTAGCGGGTTACAAGTAGACAGCTAAAGCGACGCTACATTCCCTTATTGAGAAGGAATTTATTGGATGCAAGGTAAGTTATTTTTTCAGCGAACAGCCTATCTGTTTTTAATGGCTCTTCTTCTGTGTGCAACCAGTGCATTGGCGGAAGATGAGGCTGCTGAAGGTGGGGAGGAGGGTGAAGGGGAAGGTGTTGTAGAGAAACAGGTGATTTACCTACCGTTAAAGCCGACATTTGTTATTAACTATGGTGGAGCAGGAAGGCTGAGATATTTAAAGACAGATGTTTCTGTCCGCGTCGCTTCGATTGGTGCAGCTAAGTCTATTCGTCGTCACATGCCGTTTGTGAGGAATAATTTGTTAATGCTATTTGCTGCGCAAACGAATAAGACCGTTAGCTCTCAAGAGGGCAAAGAAAAAATTCGAGCGAGCGCATTGGAGGAAATACGCGATATTGTGGAAAGGGAAGAGCGAACACCGAGAGAGGATGTCATCGAGCTGTTTTTCAATAATTTTATAGTCCAAAAATAAGCCTGGGTTACCGAGGGTGCATCTTTACCCAGTAATTGCTCAAACCCGATGTCGTACCCTACGTTTTGTCTGAGCAGCTCTTGTATTGAGAGTAATAGTTTTTAAGAAACTGCTCAAAATTTTCAGTACTTGCTTCTTCTATTGCCGCTTGCTCTGCCAGGGATTCTTCTGACATTTGATCCATTCGAATCATCGTGGATTCGCTCAGTTTTGGGTGAAGCAGCGTTTGTTGGTGCTGTTTGCTCAGGTCTAAAGCGTATGCGCCAAAGCTCTGTTGATTGTCTTGTAGCGTATTGAGTATTTTTGCAGATGGTGTGAGCTGGCTATCGAGAACTTTGTCTCTTTGGGTTTGTAATGATTTTTGATGCGCATCTGTATTTTGGCTGGCGTCCAGTAGTTTCGCTACTTCTTCCATGTTTTGAAGAAGGTCGATTGCCCAATCTTTGGCTTTGAGAGTTTTAAGTTTTCCGTTTTCATGGTGCTCAAGTGTAAGCCCAGGCTCACGCCCACGGTTAACAATGGCTTTTTGATTACTTAATATTTGTTTGGCTTCGTCTGGGTTGGTGTCGGGGCTGTCTTTCAGTGCGCAATAAACTAAAAAGGTATCGAGAAAGGCAATTTGCTCTCGGGTGACTCCTAGTGGTGAATTTGGGTCAACGTCGAGGCAGCGTACCTCTATGTACTCGACTCCTCTGTTTTGCAGGGCTGTAAGTGCGGTCTCGCCCGGCTGTGCGGTACGCTTGGGTCGAATCGAGCTGTAAAACTCGTTTTCAATTTGCAAAATGCTGGTGTTGAGTTGGTTAAATTGCTCGTCGGAATCTTTTAGGCCGATTTTCTCATAGTCAGAATGTGAGCGCGTGATCGCGCAGCATAAAGATTTTATGTAGCTGCAGCTGTTGTTGTAGCAGGCATAAAGCGATTCCTGAACTTTACTCTGGTATCCGAGATCACCCATGCGAAGTGAGGTAGCATGAGGAAGGTAAAGTGTATGTCCGTCACTCAGCTCTTGTAATCCATGTGCCTTATTGGCGACAAATGTTTTGCATAGCGCGGGTGATGCACCGAAAAGGTAAATGAGTAGCCAGTAATGACGACGAAAGTTTCGAATCATTTTAAAGTAGCGGTCGTTTTTGAACGCTTGCAAATCATCTAGGCTGTTTTGCTCTCGGGAAAGGAATGCCCAGAAAGCATCAGGTAAGGAAAAATTGTAATGGATGCCCGCAACGGTTTGCATCGAGCGGCCGTATCGATGTCCGAGACCAATGCGGTATATGGTTTTCATCAGGCCATTATTGGACTTTCCGTATCTGGCAACGGGGATATCTGAATCGTCGCCCAGTACGCAGGGCATGCTAGTTGCCCACAGCATTTCATCGCCCAGTTTGGTTGCTGTGTATTTGTGAATGGCTTCGAGGTGGGCAAGTAGATCGTCGACCTGGTGGGTCGGTGGCGTTATAAACTCGAGTAGCGCTTCACTGAAGTCGGTGGTTATTTGAGGGTGAGCTAGAGCTGAGCCAAGACCGCTTGGGTGGGGTTTTTGGGATAAAACACCGTTACTGTCGGTTCTTAATGCTTCCCGCTCAATGCCTCTTAATATTCCGCCCAGCAGTGCAGCATTTTTTTTTTCGAATAGTGCCTGAGGGAATGACTCGATCGCGAACATTAAACGGTTTCCTGAGTATCGTTAGCAGAGAACAGATCGGTTGTTTCGTCCTTTGTTTCGACTGTGTTGTCTTGCTTGTTGCTTATATCTTCGTGAAACTTGTCGGCATCGGCATCGGCATCGGCATCGGCATCGGCATCGGCATCGGCATCGGCATCGGCATCGGCATCGGCAATTTCGGGTATGTCCTCGGTCGGCACGAGATCGACTTTATCGCTTTTTTCGTTAGCAGCAAGTTCAGGCTTACCGTTTTTTCCGAGAGAAGCTTCGACAATTGAAATGCGCAAATCTGCGCTTTTCACACTAAACTCAACCTTTTGATTGATAGCCTCATCTTTAAAGGAGCTGCGATACAGCGCTAAGCCTGCGTCGCCCTCTATCCATTCTCCGGACTTACTTAAGTACTGATAGTGCTGGTTTTGAAGGAGATAGACTATGCTCATGGAAGATACTGCGCTCCGCTGATTGCAAGAAAGGCGCATAGAATACCGAGCGTGTTCTGTGATCACAAGCCTCCTTTTGTTGTAAAAATTAGGGCTATTCGAGGTTGTGCATAAAATAATCTATTAAAAATGTGAAACAACTATGAAGCCGGGACCAAAGGCATATGAATCCTTATGTAGCCTCGTTACACTGGCTATCCCCTAAAAATAGGGTGCTAATCTAATTTGAACCAGATAAAAAGACTTGGAGACGGATTTGTCGCAGCAGTTGACACAAAGTGAATTTGTGACATCGATGAAAGTAACGCTTCAGCCGGTGACCGACTATATTTGTCGTTTTCCCGTTGCGGGCTGGCGAGGTTTAGTGCTGTTTCTTGCGGCTGCTTGGATGGTGCACAGTGCCGCGAGTCTATTCTGGACGCTTATTCCGACACCAGAGATAGCTCAGCCACAAAAATTAGCTTTGCTTCCCAGTTCTGGGGGGCGTGTGAGTGGTGGCACTCAATCGGTGAGCTTAGATTCTTTGACGTTTCTCAAGGGTATTTTTGGGAAGGCAGGAAAGACTACTGTTGTGGCCGCTCCGAGAGCGACTCCAGCACCTCCTGGAGAAGGGGACTTCAAGGCGACACGTTTGAGTCTAAAACTTCACGGTGTTTTTGCCAGTAGTGATCCGCATAAGGGCAGTGCAATTATTGCCGATGGTAGCAAGCAAATTTTGTACTCCGTAGGTGATGAAATAGAGAGTAAGCGTGGTGTTAAGCTGGCTAGCGTACTTGAAAAGCGCGTTATCTTAGATAACAAAGGCAGTATGGAGTCTTTGTGGCTGTTTTCTGAAGAAGATTTCGTTAAGCGTAAAAACGTAAGTCAGTCAAAGCCGGCCAAAAAGCCGAGAAAATCTAACAATATTCGAACCAGCGCACGACCTGACCAAATCCCCAAAAATATTGGTGACGTAGTGCGCTTTAGTGTTCATCGCGAAGGCGGGAAAATGGTGGGCTACCGCATTCGTCCAGGCCGTGACCGTCAACTCTTTACGCAGGTTGGTTTAAAGGCCAACGATATCGTGACTTCAGTTAACGGCATCGAAGTGAACGACCCAAAACAAATTCGTAGTGTTTATAAATCAATGAAAACCGCGACCGAGGCACAGTTAACTGTGCTTCGCGATGGCGATACACATTCAATAACGATCAGCTTGGATTCAGGTGGATAAAACGTGTTAAAGCAACTATTGACCGCAGTGGTAGTGGCGGGAATCATGACGACGGGCTCTGTGGCCCTGGCGCAAAATAACCGTGCTCCTATCGAGCCGACATACACCGTGCAATTTAACGACTCCGATATTCTCGAAGTGATTAAATTTGTAGCCGAAATTACCGGTAAAACCATGGTGATTGACCCCAGGGTCAAAGGCCGTGTAAAAATCATGTCGAATAGCTCGCTAAATCAGGAAGAGCTGTACGCCTTGTTTCGCTCGGTTTTAGAGATTAGTGACTTCACCGTGGTGGAGGTTGGCGATATTGTCCGAATTGTTCCCATCAAAGATGCGCGAACGTCACCAACCACCGTTAATGGGACTGTTGGCGCAGATGATAGTGAGTTTGTGACTCAGGTTATACAGCTTAAAAATATTGCTGCTGCTAAGGTAATCCCTGTTCTTCGCCCACTAGTTCCGCAAAACTCTCACTTGGCGGCATACGATCCCAGTAATGCCATCGTTATTACCGACACGAACGCGAATATCGAACGAATAAAAGAAGTAATCGACAAGATTGATAAAGCGGCTTTACCGGTTACCGAAGTAGTGAGGTTGAAGTATGCAGAAGCAGAGGGGATGGTGACTATCCTTGAAAAGCTTCAAGGTCCTGCCGTTAAGCAAGGGCCGCGTTCAAACCGTATTATTTTGGTTGCGGATAGTCGCAATAATGCCATCTTGATGACCGGTGAAGATGTTCAGCGGGTCAAGACTAAGAGGCTTATCTATCAGTTGGACCAACCACAAAGGCAGACGGGTAATGTCCGCGTCGTATACCTTGAATATGCTGATGCGAAAGATGTAGCAACAGTATTAACCAAAGTTGTTCAAAACATGTCGAAAGTGACTCCGGGTGGCAAAGGTAAGTCATCGTCGAAATCGCAAGCGACCGTTGAAGCCGATGAGGCGACAAACGCACTTTTGATCACAGCACCAAAAGATACTTTGGATTCTTTATTGGCGGTTATTGCACGACTGGATATACGCCGTGCACAAGTTTTGGTCGAAGCCATTATTGTTGATATTAATGTGAGTGATGGTTCTCAGGTCGGCGTTGAGTGGCTGTTCGCTAATCAAGATGACGGAGTGTTTGGCGGTTCGTCTAGAGGATCTAACGGTTCAAGTCTGGGTGTTGCTCAGAGCTTGTTAGGCTCGAATGACAACAATAGCGATAATAGCTCGACAGGAGGTCTTGCCGGTTTGGCTAGTGGTATTGCTTCAGTCGCAGGGCAAACTTTGGGCATTGCCAGTGATGGTCGGGACGCTTTTACTGCAATTTTGACGGCTTTGCGCGGTACCAGTAAGGCGAATATCTTGTCTACTCCATCGTTACTGACAATGGATAATAAAGAAGCCACGATTTCTGTTGGCCAAAACGTTCCTTTTAGAACGGGCTCATACTCCTCAACAGGCAACGGCAATAGCAATCCTTCGAATCCATTTACAACGATTCAGCGAGAAAACGTGGGCATAAGTTTAACGGTTACACCTCAGGTGAATGAAGGTAATAAAATTCTACTGGATATTTCGCAAGAGGTTTCCAGTTTGTCGGAAGGCGTAGCGGGATCTGCTGACTTGATTACCAATCAAAGTACAATTTCTACGCAGGTCTTGGCAAACGATGGCCAAATCGTTGTTCTGGGCGGATTGATTCGTGAAGATATACAAGATACGGAACAGCGGGTTCCGGTCTTGGGGTCGATTCCAGTTCTGGGCCGTTTCTTCAGATTTGAATCTACAAATTATAAAAAGTCTAATTTGATGGTGTTCTTGAGGGCGAGGATTATTCGTGATGATGAGACTCTCTATGGCGCTACCGCTGAAAAATACCGTTTGATTCAAGAGACTCATAATCAGTTCCGGGATGAAGGCTTGCACCTTTTGAGTGATGACTATATTCCGACACTGAAAGACTTCCCCGAGATGGAAACGACTAAGTTACCAGCAAGTGCATTTGAAGAATCTTCTGAGGGTGAAGAGTAATGATGGAGGTTCTACCAGAAGAAGGGGGTGAGTTTATAGATGACGGTGCAGCTAGCGCTTCTCGCCTTCCTTTTTCATTTGCTCAAACATACGGTGTGATGCTGGATGCTGGAATGGTGCTGCATACGGCTTCTGTATCTGCACAAACATTGATCGAGGTTCGTCGCTATCTCGGCCGTCCTTTGCAGTTACTTAAACTTGAAGATGAAGAATTTAAGACAAAGTTAACTCAGCTTTATCAAAGTAATGATGGCGAAGCTCAGCAAGCAGTTGATGATTTGGGTGCGGAGTTTGATCTTGGTCAGCTCGCTGAAGATATTGATGATGGAGAGCTTCTTGCAGGAGAAGGAGATGCTCCGGTTATTCGTTTGATTAACGCGGTTATATCCCAAGCAATTCAAGAAAAAGCGTCTGATATCCATGTTGAACCTTATGAAGATCGCGTATCAATACGCTTTCGTCGAGACGGTTTGCTAACGGAAATTTTATCGCCTAAACCAGAAATCGCACCAGTTCTTGTTTCTCGGCTTAAAGTTATGGCCAGAATGGACATTGCGGAAAAACGTGTTCCGCAGGATGGCCGTATCTCGGTAAAAATTGCTGGTCACGCAGTCGACATTCGGGTTTCGACTTTACCATCTGCTCATGGTGAGCGCGTTGTATTGCGAATCCTTGATCAGGCTGCCGGTCAGTTGAGTCTCGGCCAGTTGAACATGCCAAAATCTGTGCAAGAAAACTTTGAAAAATGTTTGAGAAAACCCCACGGTATTATCTTGGTTACCGGACCTACAGGCTCAGGTAAAACCACGAGCCTTTATTCTGGTTTGAGTTTTTTAAATACTCGTGCTCGCAACATCATGACGGTTGAAGATCCTATTGAGTACTTGTTGCCAGGTATCGGTCAGACCCAGGTAAATACGAAAGTTGAAATGACTTTTGCTCGGGGCTTAAGGGCCATTCTTCGTCAAGATCCTGACGTGGTTATGATTGGTGAAATTCGAGACCAAGAAACCGCCAGTATTGCAGTCCAGGCCAGTTTAACCGGTCACTTGGTACTTTCTACCCTGCATACGAATACGGCTATTGGTGCTGTTACACGCTTACATGACATGGGTGTTGAGCCTTTCTTACTTTCTTCTAGCCTTGAGGCTTTGATGGCTCAGCGCTTGGTTCGAGTGTTGTGTCTTGCGTGTAAAAAAGCACATAAAGCTTCATCGTCTGAAGCGACGCGTTTACGTATTCCAGAAGGCGCCGAAGTTTTCGCCCCCGTTGGCTGTGTCGAATGTAATGAAACAGGGTATCGGGGGCGAACGGGCATTTACGAATTAATACCCGTTGATGATGGTTTGCGTTTGTTAATACATGAAGGTGCTGGTGAACATAAAATGGCGGAGTATGCGCGTAAGAATTCGCATTCAATTGATGAAGATGGTCGCGAAAAAGTTCTTCAAGGCATAACCAGTGTGGAGGAGGTGTTGCGGGTAACTGCAACCTCGTAGTCTCATGGCAGCATTTACCTATCTAGCCTTAGACGCTAAGGGCAAAAAAGTTAAGGGCGTTTTAGAAGGTGATTCGGAAAGGCATGTTCGTAGCCAATTACGCAGTCGTCAGCTTAAACCCTTGGAAGTTAAATCTTCGCGCAAATTATTTAAAGAAAATGATGGTGCCGGAAAAGGCAAAGACAAAGGGAAAAGCAAGGGTTTCAGTTTTAGCTTTGGCGGACCCACCATGGGCCATCGTGATGTCTCATTAGTCACGCGTCAGCTGGCGTCGCTTGTACAATCTGGTTTGCCGCTTGATGAGGTTTTGCAGGCAGCTGCAAAACAGAGCCGTAAACCTGCGATTAAGACGATCATCTTACAGATTCGCTCTCGAGTTTTAGAGGGGCTTAGTCTTGGCCATGCCATGGGTGAGTTACCGAAAGTTTTTGATAACTTATATCGCGCAATGATTCAGGCGGGTGAGGCTTCTGGCTTTTTAGGGCCAGTACTTGATCGTCTTGCGGATTACACCGAACGTGCTCAGGAAACCAAACAAAAACTAAAGTCGGCCATGATTTATCCTGCCGTTATGTTGTTTGTTTGTATCGCCGTTGTTGTGGTGATGATGGTGAAGGTTGTACCGAACCTTATCGGTATGTTCGAGCGCAACGATATGGAGTTGCCGGCCCTGACTCAGGGATTGATTGCCTGTAGTAATTTTTTAGTGAATTACGGCATATTTGTATTGATTCTAATTATTGGACTCGTGGCTCTATTTAAGTGGACGATTAGTATTCCTGCTCGTAAGCGCCAGTGGCATGCTTTGACGCTACGTATGCCTTTGGTCGGCAATTTAATATTACAGTCCGAAGCCTCTCGTTATGCGAGCACTTTAGGTCTGCTATCAAATAGTGGGGTTCCCCTTTTAGAAGGGCTGAGAATCGCGTCTCGCGTTTTAGAAAATGTAGAGTTACAAAAAGCAGCAGCGGATGTCGCGATGGCCGTGCAAGAAGGCAGCAGTTTTGCAAAGGCGCTTGACCAGGCCGTTGTCTTTCCTCCTTTACTTGTGCAGATGGTGGCTTCAGGTGAGGCGAATGGCAAACTTTCGGAACAGCTTTTACATGCCGCGCGAAACCAAGAGCGAGAACTAGAGTTTTCGTTAAATACCATGATGAGTCTATTAGAGCCGGCCATGGTTTTATTCATGGGGGGATCGGTGACGACCATTGTGATGGCAATCCTTTTACCTATTTTCAGTATGAACGAATTGGTCGGATAAATAATAATTACAATTTTGAGTGAGTGAACTATGAATATCAGAAGACAAAAGGGCATGACCCTAATCGAAATTATGGTGGTGGTTGTCATCATCGGATTGCTAGCGGCTGCGATTGGCCCGCAGGTAATTGGTGCCCTGGGGCAAGCGCAAGATAAAGTTGTACAGAATGACTTTAAAGCGATCCAAACGTCCTTACAAATGTATAAGTTGGATAACTTTATTTACCCATCTTCAGACCAAGGTTTAGAGGCGTTAGTGTCTTCACCTGAGTCAGATCCTAAACCACGTAATTGGCGTAAAGACGGTTATCTTTCTGAATTGCCTATCGATCCATGGGGCAGTGAATACCTTTACGAAAGTCCTGGTGAAGAAGGTAAGGCATATACTATTTACACTTTAGGTGCCGATGGTGTACGCGGCGGTGAAGACGAGTCTGCTGATCTTACTAACTGGGATAAGCCTGAAAAGAATTAATAACTCGAGTGTGAATGGTGGGCATTTCAATCAAATATTTTAAGGCTAATGCCGGTTTTACCTTAATCGAAATTCTCACCGTTTTGATGTTGATCGGTTTTGCTGTTGGTGGTGTGTCTGTATTTTTTACCCAAGGCGCACCCGACCAAGAGCTGAAAAAAACTATCGAGCGCTTTGTTGTCATTGGTGATCATGTTGGGGAATTGGCGATCTTAAGCGGTGAGCCAATTGGGATGTTAATCGAGCCGCCTGAATGGCGAGATAATCCGCTCGATGACGGTTGGCGTTACAGCTGGCAAAAACGTGCGATCACAGGTCAGTGGGAAGAGCTGGCAAGTGTGCCTCCAGTTGAAATCGATAAGGCGATAGATCTGCAAATATCGATTGATGAGCAGGAATGGGACTATGAAGATGCCCCTGAAAATTTGGAGCCGATCTTGGTTTTTTATCCCAGTGGAGAAGTTTCACCTTTCGAAATCGTGTTTAGTCACGATCTTCTGACAGATGAACCGCAAACGGTCATGGTTGATCTTTGGGGAGCCGTGGTGTGGAAAGAGCGCCAAGAGTTAAATGAAGAGCTGGACAAAGACAAGTAGCGTTAAATAATCCCAAGCTGAACGACGAACGAGTTATAGAATGAACAAACAGGGTGGCTTCACACTCATTGAAGTAATGGTCGCGTTGGTCATTGTTGGGATTGCGCTACCTGCCATGCTGTTGCGGATGCAAGGCGTTATTGATGGTACAGCGCACATAAGGGCTAAAACTTACGCGTTTTGGCTGGCGGAGAATAAGCGTCAGGAAATGATCATTACGCAAAAACTACAGCGCAATGTAGTGAAGACAAAAAAGCGACAGGGTAGTGAAGAGTTTGCCGGCCAAGAATGGTTTTGGAAAATTGAAATGGAAGAAACGGCTATTCCAAAAATGCACCGAATGGAAATATCGGTAGGTTTAGATGATGACACGTCATTGGCTACCTTGTCGGGGTTTGTGAATGAATAAGCGCTTTGCCAGGCAGATTCGTGGTTTGCAAAACCTCGATAAGCAGAAAGGCCTAACGCTGATTGAGGTGCTGATTGCCGTCATTATCATGGCAATGATAGGCACAATTTCGTATCAGTCGTTAGATTCGACGATTAGATCAAAGGTGATAATTGAAGAACATATCGCTGACTTGGCTCGTATTGATAGGGCTTGGTTGTTAATAGAAGCGGATATTCGCAATATGCTGAATCATTCGGTGTCGCAAACTTCTGGCAGAGGTGGGCAATTACCGGCGCTGGTTTTAGCGAATACCGAAGAAGAATATTTTATGACAATACTGCGCGGTGGGCATGCCAATCCACTGAATTTTATCCGCAGTGAATTGATTCGCGTGGGGTATCGCGTTCAAGAAGAAATTTTGTGGCGCGATGTTTGGTACAACATCGGTTCCTCAGATGTGGATGAAGCGCGGCAGCAGAAAATCATTGAAGGCGTCGACAAAATTGAAGTGCGAATTTTGTCGCCGAAAGCGAATTCTTTTAGCGCCGGTCCTTGGTTAGAAACTTGGCCCCCCGCAGGTGGTAATTCGGTCAACATGCCCATTGCCGTCGAGATTAAATTATTACTTAAAGATGATGAAAGTGAGATTACCCGCTTATTTGCTTTGGTGAATGGTCAATGAAGCATTTTGGGCGAGATAGAGAGCGCGGCGTTGCATTAGTATTGGCCTTGATGATTGTGGCCTTAATCGCTGTCGTCGCAACAGAGATATCATGGCGCTTTGAATTGAGCATGTCACGCAGTGGAAACCGTTGGGCAGGCGTACAGGCTAGAGCTTATTTGGAAGGTGCAGAGCAGTTGGCAATGGTGGCTTTGCGTGCTGATGCAGAGGGTGAGGAAACAAAAAAATCGGATCACTCAGGTGAAGATTGGGCGCAACAGACAGAGCCATTTCCTACTGATCATGGTTGGGTTAAAGGGCGTATAGTTGATGCACATGGCCTCTTTAATCTTAATACGATGAGGCCGCCAAGTGGGGACTGCGGTGATGGCTCTAGCTTTAAGCCACCGGAAAGTAGGAGTTGTCATCCGTGTGCAGATTATAGCGAACAGCAGTATATTTTCATTCGCTTGCTTCAGGTGATTAATTTAGGTGACGAAGAAGAGCCTGTTTATTTGCAGGTAGACCAAGCTAAAGAAATTGCAGATGCCGTCATCGATTGGCTGGACAGTGACTCGAATATTCGTGGCTTTGGTGGGGCAGAATCAGATTACTATGAATCGTTAGATTCGCCGGTTACGATTGCAAACGACGAGATGGTCAGTGTCAGTGAGCTCCAGGTTATTAAGGGAATGCAGCCGGACTTGTATCGCGAGCTGCTTTTGCATGTTATTGCACTGCCGGTGACTGAGGTTAGTATTATCAATGTTAGTACTGCAACTGCTGAGGTATTACGCTCGGTAAAGGCGAAGAAAGATAACGGTAAGGATTGTGAATTGCACCCTTACGATGAAGAGAAGGGTGGTGAGTTAAAGTCCTTTACCGAAAATGGTGAGTTTAGACAAGTGGCGGATGTCTTGGCGGATGGTGCTGGTGATCGTCCATCTGAGTGGGATAAAGGCAATGGCGGAGAAGACCTTATTGGTGAAGGTAAGTTAATGCACGTATTTCAAAGCACCTACTTTTTGTTTTACAGCTCAGCCGCCATCGGCGATGACTATATCCGCCACGGCGCGAGCTTGATCAAGCGAGAAGAAAGTAAGGACCCAAAGGGCGGTCTTACAATAGAAGTCGTGCGTCGTACCGATGCCAACTTCTAAGCGAATACAAAAAATGAACATAAAAGAGAAAAACCGTGACTGAACGATTGTATGTTCGACAAATAACTGAAAATCACTGGCAATGGCGAATGCAATTTGCCGATGGCTCGTGGGATGACGCATTAAATGCGGGAACGTTAGAGCTATTAGCGGAATCTCTTTCCAGCATCGCTACGCCCATTTGTGTGCTAATTCCCGGTTCTAGTGCTGTAGTGCGTAACGTCCCAGTTGAAGGCACAGAAAAAAGACATCTCGCAAAACTTATGCCTTACGAGATGGAAGAAGAGCTGATTGATCCCGTTGAAGATTTACATTTTTGTTATGGTCATATTGAAAACGACCACGTAAACCTCGTTTATTTAAAACAAGACGATATCCGTGCGAGCTTAGAGCAAATTGAACTTGTCAGTAGTGAAGTTCAGCACTTGTTCCCAGAATATTTTGTACTTAACGTTTCAGGTGTTGCAGCTACTCTTGTGCTAGAAGATGAGCTGGTTATGGCTCGGTTCTCTAATGGAACAGGCTTTGCTGTTGAAATCAATCTTGCACCAATGGTGCTCGAGAGCCTCAGTCAATCACTTGAACTAGAAGCGTGCGCATTGAATATCGTTGCGGATTCTGAAGAAGGCCGATCGTTGCTAAAAACCTGCTTGCCAGAGGCGTGGTTAGCAGATGAAAATATCGAAATACGCGAGCAGGAAGGCAGTTTCTGGGATTGTATTGACGATGAAGTAGTAAATGATCCGTTAAATTTACGTTCAGGAGCCTTTGGGCGTCAATTGCCGTTAGGTCGCTGGTGGCAGATGTGGCAAATTCCTGCCTACGTTGCTGCAGCGGCATTTGCTCTGTCACTGGTTGTAAATTATTCGGGGTATTTGTCGGCGAAAGGCGAAGCGGCAGAAATTCGTGAACAAATTCGGGCAGTGTATCAACAGGCTGTACCCAAGGGCCGAAAAGGTGATGAAGAAAAACGCCTGAAGAAAATACTGGGTAAAAAAGATGGCGACGGGAAAAAAGGTGAACAGACAAATCTTGTGGTGATGTTAAGTGGATTGTCTAAGTCGCTCGCGAATCAAAAAGGTATTCATGTCTCGAACTTTCGCTACAACGGTGAGCAACGAGAGCTCCAAGTGAATATCGAAGTAAAAGGTTTGGGTGAGCTGGGTGAGTTCAGAGAGTTGTTAGCGAGTAATGGTTTGGAGTCCGGTTCTCCACGCACTAGCAGACAGGGTGAAATCTATCAGGCCAATATTAAACTGAAGGAGAAGCCATAGTGGACGCATTTAAAGAGTGGTGGGCGCAGGCCTCGTCTCGCGATCAGATAGCCTTGATTTTTGGTGGCGGTGCTTTGGCACTTTATATTTTGATTATGGTAGTACTTGTTCCTGTGCAAAATATGCGAGAACAAGAAGAAACGAAAAATAATGCCCTGAGAAATTCGTTGGAAAATGTACGAGGGCTTGCGGCTCAAGTTATGGCGCTGAAAAACCCGGGCGCGGAAAAAGGTAATTCGAGCACGCTTGAAAAAACTGTCCAGCAAAGCTTTAGTGCGAAGGGATTGCAGGTGGCCTCAATGTCCGCCAGCGGTGACAATGGCGTACGCTTACGTTTTGATGACGTGCCTTTTGAGAAGATTTTGGAGTGGCTTTATGACATGGAGATCACACATAATTTCCGAGTGAAAGATCTATCTGTTACTTCGGCGGCCAACCCTGGTTTGGTGTCGGTTAATTTACGTATTCATAAAAACTAACAGTTTCGATTTAGAGATCCGTATGAGCAACGCAGACACATCAACTTCTCCACAACTTCCGGCCATTTTACAGTCAAGGGCGCTTAAGCCTGCACTGATTGCAGGTTTGGTGGTTTATTTTTTGTATTTGATTGTTTCTATGGCGCCAGCGCGTTACGCGGCATGGGCGATTCATGCGGCAGCCCCCAATGTCTGGCTGGGCAGTGTGCAAGGTAGTCTGTGGGATGGTATGGCGGGTGGGGGTCAGGTGGATATCGGCACGACTTCTATTGCTTTAGGTGAGGTAAAGTGGTCGCTAAACCCGTGGACTCTCCTTGCATTAAAACCTTGTATTCAGTTTGAAACCGATGCCGGGGCGCAAAGACTTTCGGGCAATGTTTGCCAAAGTCTTTTTGGCTCAATGACGATTAAAGATGCGTCGCTTGATTTTCCTGTCGCGGAATTTAAAGAGCTTATTCAGTTAGACGCAAAGGGTAGTTTTTCTTTGCAGGTTATTGAGGCAGAATTAAGAGGGTATCGTGTAGAGTCGCTAGATGCTCGTTTTAGTTGGCAAAATGCTAGCGTTCACAATGGTGAAACGTGGTGGTCTTTAGGTGCTTTCGGTGGGCAGGCAAGTGCAAATGCCGATGGTGGAATAAATGTTCATGTTGTTGATATTAGTGGGCCTATTGGCGTAGATCTTAATGGGCGTTTTGTTATTGGCAATGAGATATGGTCCGCTGAAGGTACTGTAAAACCTGGTCCAGAAGCTCCGGAGCAAATCGCAATGGCGCTGCAAGCGTTTGCTGAAGAGATTGAGCCGGGTACATTCAAGGTTACGTGGCCTTTCTAAGTGCACATTCGATCGTAACTTCTAATGCGGTCTTTTTGACTTTGATTCTGCTTTAAGGGGCGTTACAGCGGAATGATTTAAGCTTCTTAATTTAACTCCTTTCACGTTGCTGAGACATATCATATGTTGAAGGTTCTTGTTCTAAGCGCAACGATTTTTGTGGGTCTGTTATTTTCAATTGAAAGCTCTGCTAAATGGCGCAGTGATGAACAGTCTATTATGGGGACTGAGGTCAGTGTGACAGCATGGCATCATGATGATGATGTATTGAGTCGTGCTTTAGCTGATGTAATGAAGGAAATGCGGCGTATCGATGCCGCGCTATCCCCTTTTAAATCCCAAAGTGAACTTTCGCTGGTCAACCTTAATTCTGCTGTGAGTCCGTATGCGATTTCGGCGGAGCTTAGTTTTCTGATCGATAAATCCCTCTATTTTGGCGTCATCAGTAACGGCGCTTTCGATATTACCTTTGCGTCGGTAGGTCGCTATTATGATTACCGCAATAAGGTGCAGCCGAAGGTAAAGCAGCGGGATGCATTGCTATCCGCAATAAATTACCAACATGTTAAGTTTAATAAATTAGATCAGACTTTATTTTTTACGCACCCTCATGTTTATATAGATTTGGGTGGGATTGCAAAGGGTTATGCTGTTGATCGAGCGGCACAGATTCTTCATGATGCTGGTGTTAAGCACGCCACTGTCAGTGCCGGAGGGGATAGCCGTGTTCTGGGTGATAAGCGAGGTCGGCCTTGGATTATTGGTATTAAAAACCCCAGGCAAAAACCTGGCGAACCAAGTTCTATTATTCGCATGCCTCTTACAGATGTAGCTGTTTCCACTTCTGGCGACTATGAACGTTTTTTTATCGATGAGTACACTGGTGAGCGGGTTCACCATATACTAAACCCTAAGACGGGCAGCTCAGCAAAGGGTGTTGTCAGTGTGACGGTAATGGGGGGTCGCGGAGTGGATACAGATCCGTTATCGACTACAGTGTTTGTACTGGGTGTTGAGAAGGGTTTGGAGCTGATCAACAGGCTTGCAGGCTTTGATTGTGTCATCATTGATGGGAGCGGCAAGGCCCATTACAGTGATGGCCTTATTGATCCGAATGAGAACTAGATCACAATTATTTTGTATGCTGTATTATTTGGCATAAAACCTGATGTCTTAATAACTTAGGCAAAGGTAATTACTCACAATGAGCCCTGAAAAAGATTGAACGGCATGGAAATGTGAGGCCTTACTAACCTGTACTGATACGGATTCGAAGGTAATAAGGTAGAGATAGAAAATTGAGCAATTTAAAGAAGATCAATAAAAGAGCAAATTGATAATGCTCTTTGTTTTTAATCAGATGTGACGTTGAGTGCCACTATGTATCAAATTTTGACGAAGAGACTGACAAAACCTGTAAGTTATTGCGCTTTTGCGTTAATTATTTCCAGCTTATCAGTTTCTACTTTGGCTCAAGAAGACGAGCCCGCTAGCCTTATTGACCCCACTCCAGAGTTACAGGAGGGTGAGGCTGAGGCAGACCTTTATTCTGAGGATGACGGTCTTGAAGACGTCGATCCAGACGAGATTGATGTTGAGGAAGAGTCTAGCACTGAAGATATTGCCGTGGATGGGGCTGATGAGCCAGTAGAAGAAAATAAATTAGAAGATATTGATGAGGCTTCTGTTACTTACCAAGACGAAGGTAAGGATGTTGCGGACGGAGAGGAGCAGACTGAAACTGCTACCCCTTTAAGTCTGGAAGTTGAGGATCTGAAAAAAGCGGCTTTAGAGCTTAATCGTGATCTGCTAATTCTTGAAGAAGAATTGCTGTTTCCTGCAAACTCTCAAATCGTTGTATTTTTATCGCTAGATGTTGGTGAGTACTTCGATTTAGATTCGGTCAAATTGTTAATAGACGACAAATTGATTGCTAGCCATCTATATACGCGTCGTCAAAATACCGCATTATCTCTGGGCGGCATTCAGCGATTATACCTGGGCAACCTAAAGTCTGGAGATCATGAAATTACCGCATTTTTTGTTGGTGTCGGGCCAGAAAATCGAGAGTATAAACGTGGTGCTACGATCATCATTGAAAAAGATGGTGACCCTAAATTATTGGAACTCAAGGTTCGAGACTCTAGCGCAAATATGCAGCCAGAATTCGAATTTGAAGAATGGCAGCTGTGACCCTAAGACTCTTTACAGTACTTCTTCTCGTTTTTATTTGCGCAGCAGACGTTTCTGCTAAGAAGAAGAAAATAACCGCCGTCCAAGACATGCGTTATGGCGTGGCGCTCTATTACTATTATCAAGGCGATTATCTTGAAGCCCTGACAGAATTGCTGATCGCCAAAGAGCGTGGCGGCATTAAGGGGCACGGAGATAATCCGGAGATAATGGAGGGTGGCTTTTCACTGGGCTTTGGACTAGAACGTCACGCGAGTGAAGTTTTTGAGCGCCTACTTGAAGGTAATCGTTCGAAACGTTCCCAAGATGCCGCTTGGTTTTTTCTGTCTAAGCTCCGTTATCTGCGCAACGATTGGGAAGGTGCCAAATCAGCGCTTAGCAAAGTACGTGAAAAGCCTAGCGGCGATATACGTAATGAAGTTTATGCCCATCAAATTAATCTTGCTATTCAGCAAGGAGATCTCAATCTTGCTCAGGAATTACTGAAAAAACATACGCCCAAAAAAGATTGGTTGCCGTATGTCTATTTCAACTTAGGAGCTGCTTATGCGCGTAAGGGCGATTTTAAAACCGCTTTGGCGTATTTCGAAAAGTTGAGTTTTGATGAATACCCAACCGATGAGTTGCGTGCGCTATTCGATAAAGCCATGACATCATCCGGTTATGCCTACTTAGTAACACAGCAATATGAAAAAGCGATAGGGCAATTTTCACGAGTGCGTTTAACCAGTGCGCACTCAAATCGCGCATTGCTGGGTTACGGTTGGGCTGCTGCTAGGCTAGAGCGTTTTGACGAGGCGTTAAAGCCGTGGAGTTACTTGGCTAAAAGTTCTTTGGCTGATGAAAACAGCCAAGAAGCACTAATTGCGGTGCCTTATGCTTATGAAAAGCTGGGATCAAGCGGGCTGGCTCTGGCACATTTTGAATTAGCCGAGCAGAGTTTCCTCGATGAAATGAAGCGTCTAGAAAGCGTTATCGACAGTATGGCGGGCGATCAATTATTGGACGCTCTGAAAATTGAGCGCAGTGGAGGTATGGATTGGCTCAAAAATGTTCGTGACAATCAAGTTTCGCCTCAGCTAGGTTATTTGGCAGACCTATTTTCTCGGGAAGACTTTCAGGGTTTGGTGCAAGAGTTGCGAGACCTTGTGGGTATTCGAGAAGACTTTATTTTGTGGCAACAAAAGTTATCGTTTTATGCCGACTTGATGAATGAGAGAGAAACCGGCAGGAATCAAAAAGCCGAGGACCTGGCAGCACGTGAATTAACCTACAGCATAAAACGCATGAAAGCGAAGCGTGCATCTTTAGCGCGTAAAATTGAGGAAATTGCTGCTAACAAAGAATACTTCGCTCTTGCTAACGCGGATGAAAAGGATCTTATTGATCGCGTTAAGCGCTCGCAAAAAAATCTCGATGCTTTGAGGGCGACTGATCCATTTATCGATGAAAGCGAAGAAGCTATTCGGCGTTACCGTGGTGTTTTATTGTGGGATGCTAGTGAAAATTATTCCGATAGATTATGGCGGGTGATTAAAACACTCAATCTTCTCGATAAAACATTGGCTACCGTTACGCGGAATCATGAAAAAGTTCAGTACCTTATTGAGAATCCCCAAGATTTAGTTCCGCTTAGGCAGCGGCTAAATGATGCGCAAATTAAACTCGATACCATATCGGTCCGTATTGATTATATTGTTAATAAAACACAAGACGATTTACGTCGACAGACAAGTGACGTACTAGAGGCTCAACGTAAGCGCCTCAACCATTACATTGCTCAAAGTCGTCTTTCTATGGCGAGGCTCTACGATAAATCACTTCAGGCGAGTCTTGAAGAAACGGAAAGAAATAATCGTGCGGCAAATGTTGATGATGACAGCGTAGAAGCTCCTTTAGTAAATTCTGGCGATGCAGGCGATGCAGGCGATGCAGGCGATGCAGGCGATGCAGGCGATGCAGGCGATGCAGGCGATGCAGGCGATGCAGGCGATGCAGGCGATGCAGGTCAGGACGCTAGCGACGAGGGGGCTGAATAATGAATGTTCGTCACCCTTTAATAGCGTTATCAATCGTTATCTCTTGTTTACTTTTGTCTAATTGTACTTTCGTTCAGTCCATCTCAGAAAAAGATGACGACGGTCCTAATTACGGTAAAACATTGGCAGACCTAAAAAAGGTGAAAGTGCCTGATCGATTAGATCCCGTTGCGGTAACCACCATCGATCAAATTGAAGAGAGTTACCGATCGGCTTTAACCGTAGCGAAAGATCCTAGTGTCCGACATAGAATTTTAACGAGATTGGCTGATCTTGAGATGGCGCGAAGTGAAAACCGACAGCTGTCCGCCACGGTACAGAAGGACTATTTTAATGGCGCTATTGATATGTATGCCGAGCTTTTGGTGCTTAACAGTGAGCGGCAAGGAGAGGCAGGGACACCGACGAATGAGCGCCTGCTCTATCAATTGTCAAAGGCATACGCACTTGATGGCCGCATGGAAGAGTCCGACGAAATACTGGGTAGTTTAGTTACTGAATTTTCAGATTCGCCTTTTGCTGCTGAAGCCGATTTTAGGCGTGCAGAAAAAGCCTTTAGTGATGGTGACTATAAAGCAGCAGAAAAACTTTATGCCACGGTTATGTCTGCGGGCGAAGAAACGCCCTTTTACGTAACTTCAGTTTATATGCATGGTTGGTCGCAGTTTAAGCGCAACCGATACCGCGCATCTATTAAATCGTTTACGGAAGTATTGGATCGAAATTTAATTGAAGGCAAAGACGATAGACACCTAAGCAATACACAGCGCAATATGTCGAAAGATACACTGCGTGTTATCAGTATTGCATTTTCCTATCTCGATGGTGCCGAAACCATTACGGAAATTTACAGCAAGTTTGGGGCTCGCCATTATCAGCACCGTCTTTATATGGCGCTCAGTAACCTGTATTTGGAGAAGAGACGATTCCGAGACAGTGCCGATACTTGTCGACACTACGTTAAGCACTTCCCCAATACAGATCCTGCACCGGCCTTTAGTGTTAAGGCTATTGAAACATACGATCTTGGTGGCTTTCCCAGTTTGATTTTGCCCGCCAAAGAAGAGTACGTTAGAAGTTATGGTGTATACAGTCAGTTTTGGAAAGATCGTAATGATGAGTCTCGAGCGATCATCACGCCAAAGTTGTCCATTTATTTGGATGAACTATCGAGTTATTATCATGCTCGTGCTTTGGAGCTCGTTAAACTGAACAAAAAGTATCAAGCCAAAAAGTCAGCCGGTAAAAAAGTTAAAAGAAAGGACAAACCGGAAAAATCAAGGCCAGACTTTATACGTGCAGCAGCCTTATACGAAGAGTTTGTATTTACCTTTCCTGATGATAAGCGTACACCTGAAATGACTTACCTCATGGGCGAGGCGTTTTACTCCGCTGGTGAACGTGCTAAAGCTGTTATTGCTTATGAAACCGTGGCGTATAACTATGTTGATAAAAAGCGTGGTGCTGAAGCTGGTTTTTCAGCTGTTATAGCGTTGCAAGAATTAGTGGATAAAACCGCGGGAGACCCCAATTTAGTGCCGCAGCATACTAGCTGGCGTGATCATAAAATTGAAAGCTCGATCAGTTTTTCCGATTATTACCCTGCGGATAAGCGAGCAGTTGAATTGCTGACCACAGCTGCGCAGGCCATATTTGAGAAAAACGAATTCCAACGTGCCGCTGAAGTAGCGTTGAGAGTAACGCAGTGGCAGCCACGACCAAAACAAAAGCTAATGAAATCGGCCTGGCTTATTGTTGCCCATAGCCGGTTTGATTTGGAGCAATATGCTGCAGCCGAAGTTGCTTACAAAGAACTGCTCAGTTTCCTTTCCAAAACAGACAAAGATCGCGCAAAAATAATTGAGCGCGTTGCCGCTGCGGTTTATCGCCAAACTGAAGTGCAAGTCGCAACGGGAGAGTTACTCCCTGCCATTGAGCGCTTGCTGAGTATTCGACAGTTGGCGCCAGGGAGCGATATTGCGATTACCGCGCAGTATGACGCCGCCAATCACTTAATTGAATTGAAAGACTGGGTGCGAGCAGAACAAGTTCTTCTCGATTTTAAACGACGTTATATTGGCCATGCATTATTAATTACGCTAGCGCCAAAATTTGCTTTTATTTATCAAGAGTCTAAGCAGTGGGGTAAGGCAGCTAAAGCGCTTGAAGGCATGGCGGCTAATGCCAGTACGGAAGAAGAGCGTCGTCAGGCACTCTATTTGGCGGCTGAACTATACGAGAAAGCTGGCGATACTAATCAAGCGATTGATAAATATAGAAGTTACGCGAATACGTATTCGCAGCCTTTTGATATTGCCACAGAAGCACGTTTCCATTTGGTGGAGCTTTATGGAAAAACGAAACAAGATAGTAAGCGAAATTATTGGTTGAAAAAACTTGTTGATGAAGACCGCAAGGCCGGAGCCTCTCGAACAGATCGCTCCAAGTACTTGGCTTCTTTTGCAACAGCTAAATTTGCAGATGATGAGTTTGTTCGATACCAACGAATCAAGTTGAGCTTACCGCTTAAAAAGAGCCTGAAGCGGAAACGTAAAGCGCTTGCTCTGACGCTAAAAGGATATCGTAAAGTTCTTAAATATGGTGTTGCGGAATTTGCCACTCAAGCCAATCACAGGATAGGTGATATTTATATACAACTATCAAAGGATTTGATGGATTCACAACGGCCTAAAGGGCTAAGCGATCTGGCGTTAGAGCAGTATGAAATTTTGTTGGAAGAGCAAGCCTTGCCATTTGAAGAAAAAGCTATCGATATTCTAACCTCAAATGCAGAGCGTTCGTGGTCAGGTCTTTATGACGATTGGGTGAAAGAAAGCTTTGATACATTGGCAAAAATCCTACCCGCTCGCTACGGGAAAAAAGAATTGAAGATGGAGTTTAGCGATGAAATTTATTAACAAAATTGAGCGGCTTCATATTTATACCCTTAAGCGCCTTTGTTTAGTATTGCTTCTGCTTACAATTACAGCGTGCTCTAATATGGGTAAAAAAGATAAGGATAAAGAAGCAGAGTCTACAGAAGCAGTAGATTCTCAGCCTTTTGTACTCGTGCCTAATCCTTATTTGCCCGGCGTTGTACCGGAGCAGGCAAAGTTAGAATATGCGAATATAAAGGCGGCAATGCAGGCGAAGAAATGGGGGCAAGCAAAAGGCTTGTTAGAATTGATGGCGGCAACCTACCCATCGTTATCGGGCCCCTACGTAAACTTGGGTATTGTTCACCATGCTCTGGGAGAAATGGACGAGGCAGAGAAAGCGCTACAGTATGCGATTGAGGTTAACCCACAAAATTTAGGCAGCTATACAAGGCTTGGCATACTCTATCGAGAACTCGGACGTTTTGATGAGGCTGAAGTGGTTTATTTAAAAGCACTTGGTATTTGGCCTCACCATCTCCCTTCTGCAAAAAACCTTGGTATCTTATACGATTTGTATATGGGGCGATTTGATGATGCGCTCGTCTACTATGAGTTAAGTCAAAACATTCTTGGTGGTGAGGACAGGCAGTTAAAAGGTTGGATTATTGACTTAAAACGGAGAATGAAAAAGAAATGAAAGTTTTCATAATCCCCCTGCTGTTCTTGAGCCTGTCTGTGGTTGCTCAAAATGATGATAGCGAGCAAAGCTCTCAGCAAATAGAGATTGCAGGAACAGAATCATCTTCTGAAGACGCTGGGTTATTAAATGAGCCCGCTAGCGCAGCGTTGGGTCAAGGGCCCAATGAAGACGCTAGTGAAAGCGAAAGTGAAAACGTAAACGAAGTAGAAGACTCTTCCAATCGCGGCGAACGTGAAAATATTGCTGCGCAGGATGAAACCCCTATTGTCGATGATGGTGAAAGTGAGGGCGTTGAAGCTGATCCGAAATTAGAGGCTTCAGAATCCATTTTGGCAGAGGAGGATATATCTTCAACTGATCCGGCTCTAGATATTGTAGAGGCCTCTTCAGAAGCTATACCTGTAGACGATAATCTAATGCCAGATCCTGTTGTAAGACAGGGCACAGAAGTGGTAAATTTGAGCGCAACAATCGTCGGCAACCAAGAGCAGCCTACAGTCCTTTACATAGTACCGTGGAAAGCTGCGGAAGATACGACCATACTGTATCTTCCACTTAGCTCTAAAGCGATGGAGCATATTTTTGGCCATGTTGAGCGTGTAGAACATAAGCGACAAGTGCAATATATCGAACACTTGGATAAACAATAATCATAATAATTTATTCACAATGACAGATACGGTTATCGTGAATATACTCTTTAAATCCCCAATCTGGGCGAAGCAAGTTTTCGGAGGCATTGCTTTATGAATTCAGTTATTACCTTTTTCCAACAAGGGGGTCCTTTTATGTACCCCATCGCTCTAGCGCTCGTTATTGGTTTAGCATTAGCCATTGAACGCTGGATCTTTTTGACGGCAGCAAAAAGCTCTAATCGTCGAACTTTCGATAGAATTTTGCCGATGCTACGTAAAAAAGATTATGGGGCAGTGGTTGAGTTGGCGCGCAGTTCAAAAGCGCCTATTGGCCGAATCGTTGCTTCCGGCGTTGCGCGGATGCAGCAAACGCCACGTCGTGATGAAATCGAATACGCCATGGAAGAGGGCGTAATGGAAGCGGTCCCTCGCTTAGAAAAGCGTACACCCTACCTTGCGACACTAGCGAATATCTCAACGCTTCTAGGCTTGCTGGGAACTATCATGGGTCTTATTGCCGCCTTTACTGCTGTAGCAAACGCTGATCCGGCTGAGAAAGCTAGCCTGCTATCGAACAGTATTTCGGTTGCAATGAATACCACCGCATTTGGTTTGATGGCCGCAATTCCCTTGTTGTTATTGCACGCTACCTTACAAAACAAAACGACTGAAATTGTCGATAGCTTGGAAATGGCTGGCGTGAAATGTCTAAATATTATGTCGACATCGAACACCTTTAATTCGCGCACGCGTCAACAAGACGCCATAAAGTAAAAGCGGACCTAGACTCCGCAGCGAATACTCAGCCCTAAACCCAGCTCGGCAATAGCTATGCGAAAAAAACGTTACAGAGACCAGGATGCTGATCTTGATATCACGTCCTTTATGAACTTAATGATCATTTTGGTTCCCGTACTTCTTATGAGTATGGTCTTCTCGCACGTAACCGTGCTTGATCTAAAACTGCCTGACTTATCCTCCGATCCTGCTCAGGCACAGAAAGATCTTAAAGACGAAACATTGGAATTGATCATTTTCGCGAATGAATTGTTAGTAAACTTTCCTGCTGGTGTACCCGTAAAACGACTTCCGAAAATAGAAGACGAGTCGACGGGAGAACTGGTCTACGATTTCAAGTTGCTGTCTGACACCTTGCAAGAAGTTAAGCGACTGCTATCTAATAAAGGCGTCGATAAAAAAGATATTCTCATTTTGTCTCAGCCAGATACCGACTACCAAACAATCGTAAGGTCAATGGATACTGTTCGAAGCTTCAAAGCTGTGGTGGCAGTTTCTGTGGTTGAGGCAGAGTTATTCCCGCTTATCTCTTTGGGTGACGCGCCCTCAAATAACCTATCGACTGATAAAGAGGAGAAGAAGCCCTCATGAAACAGTCAATACACGCCAAGCGTATGGCAAGGCAGCATCGTCGTGCCAAACACCAATCGAAATTAAACCTTGTCTCTCTGATGGATATTTTTACTATCCTGGTGTTTTTTCTGTTGGTAAATTCTTCGGATGTAGAAGTCTTACAGAGCAATAAAGACATCACGTTGCCTGCTTCTGTAGCTGAGAAAAAGCCTGATAATAATTTGGTGGTTATGGTTAGTTCGGAAGATATCTTAGTTGGCGGACGAAAAGTCGCAGACGTTAAGTTAGTACTAAAAAGTGATGAACGAGAAATTGCTTCTCTCAAAAAAGAACTGCTTTATTTGGCTGGTCGTAAGCCTTATCGAACAATTGAAGAGCAGGAAAAAGGTCGAGACGTCACAATTATGGGTGACCAAAAAATCCCTTACTTGCTTCTTAAAAAAATTATGACGACCTGCGCGAAATCAGAATATCGCAATATTTCACTTGCAGTGAGTCAGATGCTTGAACCGGCTGCGGTTGAACCTGAATCTGGAGTCGGGGGCTGATATGGCGAGAATGATAGCAGCGCCGAATTTACAGCTACCGTGGAGTTCAACGGTACAAGATGATAAGCGTTATTGGAACGTCTTTCTTATCCTGCTCGTTCCGTTTTTTATTATGTGTATCGCCATTCCTTTAATCAATATACCTGAGCCTGCACGTGAGGAACTGGAAAAATTGCCGCCGCAGCTGGCGCAAGTGGTTTTAGAGAAAAAAGAACTACCTAAGCCTACTCCCAAGCCAACACCGAAACCTAAAAAAGAAGAGAAGAAGGAAGAAGAAAAGAAAGAAGAGCCCAAGAAGAAAGAGAAGGAAAAGGATAAGCCAAAACCTACACCCGCTCCGGTTAAAATTATTGAAAAGGCGCGTGAGGAAGCTCAAGCTGAAATTAATCAAATAGCTGATGATCTCATGGATCTACGTGACGCCTTTGACCTGTCTGAAGTTAATGCCGAACTTACGCAAGGTATGGGTGAAGCAGCTGAGCTTAATCGCGATATTATTTCTAGTGGAGCGAAGAAAGGCAGTGGCGGGATTAATGTTGCAAACCTCAGTCGAGATACTGGTGGTGTTGCGGTGTCAGCTAAAAAGACCGCAGCCGTCGTTGCTAGCAAGTTAAAAACGGGCAATGGTAAGGCGCCGAAACTTGTGCAAACAGCTGCTGACCGATCTTCCCGAAGCCAAGAAGATATCCGTAAAGTTATGGATAAAAATAAGAGCGCGATATTTGCAATTTATAATAGGGCGCTACGTAAAAATCCGGCATTAGAAGGTAAGGTCGAATTTAAACTGGAAATTAATAGCAAGGGACAAGTTGTTAACGTTTCCATTGTGTCGAGCGATTTGGACGACCCCGCTCTAGAGCGTAAACTCCTTGCTCGTATTCGCTTAATTAACTTTGGTGCGAAAGACGTTCTTAAAACGATACTCAATTACGATCTGGACTTCTTACCGTACTAGTTTAATTGCTGCACAGAGATGTAACTTACCGAAAAGCCTCATCATTGTATGGGGCTTTTTTATGTGAGGCATAAAAAAGCCGCCCGAAGGCGGCTAAGGTGATGTAGCCCAAGTGGTCGTAGTGGGTTGGGCTAGTGTAAAGCGGTGTTGCTCAATTAAGCATTAGGGTTAAGCGCTGTTACCTTGTCTGACTCAATGCCGACAGGCTTAGCTGGCTCTTCTACGGGCTCAACTAGCAAAGCTTCTGGCTTACCTTTACAGGCAATAGCGAGCTTGTCACGGCGTTCAGCAAGCAAAAGGCCAATAGCCTCACTGTCTTTTTCGTCGATATTTAAGTGCTTTTCGATAAGGCAGGTAATGTTTGCTGCCAGCTCAAGCATTTTGTCGTGTTCTTCTGCTTCTTTTTTATTGTCGAACATGGTCCCATCTCGGTCGCATTTCCAAACGGCTACTACAGCCATAGTTGCCTCCTCGTTTGTGTGTGTATGGATATACAGTATAGCAAACCAAAAACGCAATCAAGAATAAATTGAGGTCAGATGAACATTAATCGCTATGGGCTGAAGGTTGCTAATTGATATTGGAGGGTAGGATATCAATATCCATCTGCAGTCATTAATTGAGGGGGCATAAAAAAGGGCCATGATGGCCCGTTTAAAATCGTTTTTTAACATGAAACTAGAATTGTAAGGTAAAGCCTATGTGGCCGCCTTCTTCGATTTCATAATCGTTATTGTCGACTTCAATCTCTAAGTACCGAAGTCCGGCATAAACGGATGCATTTTCAAAAAGCTTGTATGTGGCCCGAAAGCTGATTTCGCGCAGATTGTCGATGTCATCGGTTGTTGTAATACTGGGAGCGTAAAACACCTCAATACCCACGGTAAGGTCGGTAAAATCAGGTACAGTTAAATCAACGTAGCCGCCGATCGCGAGGGATTGAAAACTGTTACCGCCATCTGGATTGGCATGATACGCACGACCGCCAAAGCCGCCTTTTAGCATTTCTTGTTTTGCTAGCGTGCCTTGAGTGCGAGCGGTTAGATAATAGACTTCGCCATTATCATCGGTCGCTAAAGCTGTACCAGAAATGCCAAGCTTGGCATTTGCATCACTGAAATTATATTGGCCGCGTATTGCGTCGTTGTTTATGTCAACGTCCAGGCTGGCGGCGTAGCTGCCGGAAGTCGCTAATAAGCTGAACAGTGAACAAATGTGTAATGTTGTTTTCATGAGTATTTCCAATCTCCTCCAAATGTGGGTGGGATTGTAACACTTTGATAGGTAGTGAAGTGCGAGCTAGGGAAGGGTTTGAGTTGTTGACCGCTGTGTTTGTGATCGGAGTCAACAACGATGGAGCGAGGTCTTTATGTGGCACTAGGACCAAACGAATTTAATCTTAGTACCAAATGGATATGAAGAAGCGCGTGATTTGTGCGTTGAAGGAAAATGGGGATTCTTCACCTGCACGCTTGCCTTCAGAGTGGATGCCTTCTGATTCTCGTTTGTTGCTGAAGTCTTCATAGTCAGAACTGACGAGATCACTAAACAAGTTAACGGTGACTTTATCGAGCCCCCAAATCCAGCTCTTGTCTAGTTCATAAGTGATACCAAAACCAACGGTAGAATTTTGAAATGTGCTCAGTTCTTTGTCGCTGGCTTTGAATGTATCGTCTTGGCTTAGAAACAGGTCATTATAAAACTCTGCTCCTGTTTGTTCGTAGCCTCTGTATCGAAACTCAAAGGTCCAGTGTTCTTTATACGGCTGTATATATTTAAGCTCGTAATTGCTGGCTTTGATCTCCCAGCTATCTTTAAACGCGCGGAGCTGCAGTTTGAATGCGGCGTGCCAAGGTAGGTAATACATGCTCTTTACTGCGAATGCTTGACCACTCCGTGTCGTTGGATATATTTCTCGTTCTCTGGCAAAGCCGCTGCCAGTTGGAACCTCAAACCTAACGGATCTGTATGGGTTGTTCAGAAGCCCTTCATCTACTGAGGCTTCTGCATTAAATGAGACTATCCAATTTTTAGTGAAAACCTGAGTCCAGCCAATAGCAAATCGTTGGTGTGCGGCATTACCTCGAAAGTCTCGACCGGTAACCTGGTTGCTGTTTGGGTCGAGGCGCAAGTTCTGATAAATATCATCTTTCCCTTTGGAGTAGCTCATCGTCAGCGTCGACATGTCGCCAAAAAAGTCCTGACTTAATCCCAGTGCAAAGCTATCGGCTTCGTAATCATTTTCACTACTGTTGGTAAAGCTAGCGCTCAGTACAGTTGAGTCATAGAGATAATCAATGCCCGCACTCATTTCCGTACGTTCTTCTGTGTATTTGCTTCCTTGTGTCTCAACATCGATAGATGCTGCGGAGTTCATGTCAACGTAATAATTAGCCCAGGCTGAATAGGTTTCTTTAAATTCTTTTCGAACGAGAATAGACGGCCCTTTAAACGTGGAGTTGTCGCCACTGTAATTGTGGAGAAGGATGTCAGTTCTATCTTCAGGAAGTACAGCCGCCGAACTTACTTGCGAGTAAATTACCAAGCAAAATGCCGGACAGATTAAAAATAAACAACGAACGAGTTTAGTTACACCCACAGCCGCCGCCTCCTGATCCTTCTGCACCGATAGCGGCCTCTCGATTTCCAAAGCCATGCGCCATAAAGTTTGAGTCAACAGGGTTGCTGTCAAAAGCCATGATGGGGGCGGCTAGATTGTCGCGTTCATAGGGTTTTACCCATGGCGTGCATCCGCTAAGCAGGCTAATGATTAAAAAAGCTGTGATACATTTTTTCATGAGAATTCGTTGCTTTCTCTTTGCCTTGTGAATTGTGTTCTATCGTTGTCTAGTTACAGCTACGGAGCAACTTTTTGATTCGCGACTTATAAGTTTTTTCGTCTCCGGATACATAGCCGCGATGCAAGTAATTTAAATTGCCGTCGCAGTCGATCAATATGGTGCTTGGCATTACATCGACTTTATACAATTCACTGACTTTGCTTGTTGGGTCATAAAGTACATCGAAGCCTACGGGGATTTCTTTTAATACCTTATCAGCTAGTTTCTGGTCGGCGTCAACGTTGATGCCTATTAGGTCGAAACCCGCTGGGCTGTAGCGCTGCGACAATTTATCGAGAAGCGGCATTTCTTGACGGCAAGGGCCGCACCATGAAGCCCAAAAGTTGAGCATGACGACTCTGCCGCGAAGATCCGAAAGGCGCACATTTTTTCCCGTGCGGGACTTAAGGGTAAAGTCTTTTGCGGGGCCTTTAAGTTCTTGGTGTTTTGCTGATTTCGCTAGCGAAGTGCTGGCAATAGCGCACATAAATAAAAGTAATGCGAATTTTTTCATGTCTTAACGTACTCCGCTAAAAATATATTGAAAGCCCAAAATGGGTTTCGAGGTTTTGTATGGATTTTTCTTCACCCAGGACAGTGTGGGTGAAAATATGGTTTCTGAAGTCGAGTCTAAAACTCATCCAGTCGGTGATGAAGAGTCGGAAGCCACCGCCAAAATTGTAGGTTAGATATTCATCGCCTGCGAATCGGGTATTACCCGCGCCAAGAATTAAAAATACATTACTGTTGAAGGCGTGATTGCGACCAATAAAAATTTCACCTGGGAATAAATTGACGCCTAATGAGGTGTTGTAATAGCGTAAATTCCTATCTTCAAGAAGAGGAATGTCAAACAGTGCTTCTGCACTGGTTTCGCTGATTTCTGTGGCTCCGTATACGGCTTCAATAAACCAGTCTTCAGATATGTGGAAAGCGCCTCGGAGGCCG
The DNA here is from genome assembly GCA_033852175.1 of Agarilytica sp. Classification (GTDB taxonomy): domain Bacteria; phylum Pseudomonadota; class Gammaproteobacteria; order Pseudomonadales; family Cellvibrionaceae; genus Agarilytica. The sequence continues at coordinate 385,569 of JAWSUY010000001.1, read as the reverse complement.
GATACATTATTGGAACCAAAATCTTCTACGCTCATTACCCCGGTAAAAAAACCGAATTCGAAATGCTCGGAATCTATTTTACTTTCCCTGATTTTTCGGCGATCCAAGTCGGGCTCAATAATAGAGTCTAGGATGGTTTTTTCACCTGGATTACTCCCGTCATGCTGGGCTATCGATAGCGACGAAGCGGTGAGCAATACAGCCGCTAATATAACGCGCACTAAAAAAATACGCTGAATCCGGCTTTCCATTCTTCAACCTCTTCGTTCGCTTCTCGCTTGGTGAGAAGCGTGTGTTTGTTGTATTCGATCCGCATAAGGAATCGTCTTGAAATATAAACAAAGGCGCCTGTACCGACAGTGTAGAGCCAGTTTTTACGTTGTTTGGGTTGCACTAAGGCAGCACTCGGTGAAATAGAAATTTGTCCGTAGCCCAGGGTGAAAAAGGGAGAGATGCGCCACGTGGGAAAAGGTTTATGTACGACATTGAAGCCCAGTAATTTATTGTTAGCGACGGGGCTAAAGGTTTGGGTGTATTTTAATTCACCGGATATATTTTGAGTGAGGTGAAACGCGCCGTATGTGGTCAGGGAGTCAGCGGTATCGAACCTGCCGGTTAAAATGCCAAACTCAAATCGTCTGTTGAGGTAGTCTTCCCGGCCAGGGCCGGTAAATGCTGTAAGTTGCCCTTCTAATCCCAGGGTTTTTACAAAAGAGGAGCGTTTAACCCAGCCTTTTACGCCTTTGGCCGTTTCAACTTTAAACCAGTCTGTGCGTTTGACGAAAATGTGTAATTTTTCACCCTTTTCAATGACATGAAAGACAGGGTAGCCTCTGCCTGGTCCAGTATGCATTTGGATGTAGGGGTCGATGACGATCAGATCGACACCTCTGTTTGGAATAAGGTCCCAGCCTGCATGTGCGATGTTAGCGCAGATGCTAAAACATAGAGCAGCAATCCACGTTATCGTTTTTATCATGCAGTTAGCTCGATCAAAATACACTTCGTTGTATGAGGGTAATGAATAATTGTTTTATCTGCCATTTTAGTTGAGGAGTAGGCTTTTCATAACCCCAATATTACGCATAATTGGCTAATAATGGTAAGAGTGCTGGAAATATTCCGAAGATTCTTGTTATTAGGGTTTGTCATGCTCAAAAAACCTGCACTCAAATCAACCAAGCTCTAGTGAACACGTGAAGATTATCAGCTGACTCTTGGGTCTATGTGTTGAGAGTCAGCTGTTATTTAGCTTCTGCCTACCTTTTGAATTATGTGCTGATTACATTAATCGTTTAGTCGTCAATCGCTTTAAAGATATCGTTGTAGTACTGACCGCCCATATCTAGCCATTCGGAGAAGAGCTTAATCTCAGCCGGGCTCAGGTACCCTTCATGTGCTCCGCCAGTGTCGAATATGTTAAAGAAGCGTTGGTTTTGGTTAGCATTAGCTGCGCCAGCGGAGAGATATCGACCTTGTTCGTCATTAACAAGTATTGGTCTGCGTTCGACGCAGTTTCCTTGCGCATCGAATACTTCAACGTCGTCTTCCAGGATGCAAAGGAATCGTGGGCAGGGCACTACGGCGTCATTATCATCAAGAACTTGAGAGAGGTCTGGGTCGACGGTGTTATCTGCGAGACATTGTGTATCCCCGTTTAAATCGAGAAATTCAATCAATGAGTTGCCATTTTCGTCGAGTCGAGGCGTGGTTCTCGGTTGGTATTGAATTTCGTTGTCATCCCCCCTGAGTGGAATTTGTCGGGTGCGTATAACACCGTCTTCAATTTCTAGTAGTAAATCACCAGCCGCAAAAAATTCGTCGTAACCTTTTAAGAAGACCATATCATTATCAAGCGGAGATATGATGTTTCTAAAGTCAAGCTGCAAATTTTCACTTGCGGGGGCAGGTATTTGAGCTACGCCGTCAGGGTCCGTAACGGAATGGCAGTTGGTACATGCGATGCTAATTTCGAGTCCGGTATCTTCATCCGTCCTTAGCCGAACAACCTCAAATATAGGTTGGATATGGTCGGGGTAGTCTATAACCGTTCGGCAGCGGTATTCCCATCCGGTGAGGCAGGCACCTAAGAAAACTGGGGGAGCGGTTGAAAGATTGTCTGGGCCAAGGTTTTCCGGGTCTCCAAATTTGATCTCAATGGCTGTTCCAATATTTTCGGCCGGGACAGAGAGGGGGTTACTCCATTCATCTTCATATATTAAATCGAGTGAAAGGGCGAGAGGGTCGTCTGTCTGGCTAGGATCAGCCAGCCTGGATCTTACATAATATTCAGCCATTGTATCGCCGTCATTTGGAATGTCGGTATATGAGCCGTTAGATGTGTCGCGCAGAATAGTGTTGAGAAATGGTGCTGCGCCGTTCGCGCCGGGGTTCGCAGATTCCGGTTCAGCATCTTCTCTGCCGTGTGGTGAGGTGCTGCCGGGAGTGTGGCAGCCGTTACAGGTGCGTGTCTCGCCTGGGCGTACATTCAGCCAGTAACGGTGGGCTGGATTGGCGCCACTTACACGTCGTCCGTTTGCATCGACAAGATCGATTGTAAAGGCGGTGTCGGCAGGTACTTTGGCCATAACAGAGCCGTCGGGATGAACTTCGGCGTAGCCAATAATGCTCCGGCTTGGTCGTCCGTTTCGGCCTCTGATTAGGCCTTCGTCGATATCTAAATCGTCTTCATGGGGCATATTGGCCTCAGAAAGAAATCGTACAAAACGTATGGGTCTAGAGTCTACCGGGGTTTGTTGGGAGTCGGCCATCCTGGCAATGCCAACGGTGTCTATCCCGTCGAAGTCGTAAACACTGCGGATGTGGATGATGCCGACTTGCTCATCAGCAATGTCTCTGACGGCTTCGCTTTCTGCGCCAGTGTCTGGGATGCTTGTGGGGCGGTCTCTAGACTCTAAAATAATTGCTTCTGTGTATAGAGTCCCGGCTTCATTTGCGAGCACGACGGGCGAGAAAGATTCCTCGTTAGGATCGTATACCCATACGCCGAACTGAGGCTCTGCAGGTAAAATGAACGCATTGTCGAAGGTTTCATTTGTGCAGGGGAATGAATTGAGATCTTCGAAGGCAACTTCGACTGGAGTTGCGTTTACACCTAGGTTGTCGCCGTCCTCATCGACCAGATCACCGTCTACATTAATGAGCTCATAGCGAGAATCCAACCCGATGACTAAATCGTCCTCATCCGTAATTTCGGTATCCACTTGCCTAACGTATATATCGAGGCGGTAGCCCTGAACCAAACATGGCATCCAGCTCACGAGGAGTCTTCCTGAATTATCTTTCAAGGGGTAAGCGGAATTGAATGTGCCGTGTGGTGATTGTTCTTCGAGTACAACATCTCCAAATGATAACGACTGTTCTGCTGGACCGCTTAAGCCTAAGTTCACGCTAGTGGGTTGGGTAATGTCTATATAGTTTTGTGTGTCGATAGTATATATATCGCCACCCAGGGCACGTGTTACACGCGGTTGGTAATTAACAAGTATTTCACCCGTTTCAGGCATTTCTTGGGGTTTTATCAGGGCGCCTTGGACTTCGCCGTCTAAGCTCGAAGGGCTGTGAAAGCCGTAATGCAGGCTTACATTTGAGCCGTCAGGGTTCATGGTATACAGGCTCAGCCTGTCATCGTTTGTATTCGAAGTATCATCGCCTCGTAAAAACAGAACCCGACCGTCATCTAAAATGGTGGGTTGAATATCGTGCCCTTTGCCATAGGAGATTTGAATGATGTCATCTCTGTCAGGGTTTATGCGGTGCAGAGTGAAGGCTCGTGATTCGTCATCACGTTCGGTGACGTAGGTAAAGCCGGAGCCGTTTAAGTCGAGCAAGAGTTTTTTGGAGTTAGCCTGGCGAGTAGACGAAAAAATTATGCTTTCGTCTCCAAGGTAAGTTGGGTAGCGATCGTGGCCTTTTTCGGCTTCGGTATTTGAATCAATAATGCGCGATAGCGTATCTAGCTCAGTATCGTATTCCCAAATATTCCACGTGGGTTGGCCTGGGTCATCGTCATCGAGTGTTTCATCCATGGGGGCGTGCATTGAAAACGCGAGCTTAGTGCCATCGATATTAGAGGTTAAGTCCCTGACATCGTAAAGCGCTTCGCTTAGCTCGCCTTCTTCGTCCATAACTTCTGGAAAGGCGCCGGTTGTTAGCGCTCTAGCGCTTGCTGTAACCGTCGCTCTACCTTTTAGCATCAGGACTGCGCCGGGGCGAAATTCGGACGGTTCTTGTACGTCTTCCGGTAGCACGCTTATTTGGATGTCATCGTCATCCGCAAGTCCAAAGGGGACGGGGCGCTGAATATAGGCGACAGGTTTGTCGACAACTGCAGGGTCACTTTCTGAACTAGAGCCGCCTGTTCCATCACTTGTTACGTCACAGCCACTTGCTAAAAAAATAAGGGATAGTGGGATGACGGAATGTATCAATATCTTTTTCATGAGAACGCTCTAATTCAGCACCTGTGAATGTGAGATTAAAATAGTTGTGCCAACTGCGGAGAGACAGAGACTAACACGATTATTTTTTGAATTGTGTTAGCAATGGTGAACCGTTTGGCGATGATGTGGCTTAACGCTTATTTGTTTTTTAATTCAAGGACTGTGCCGAAACGAATTGATCGCGCTAATAAATTGATGAGGGGTCGGGTTGGCACAGTGAAAGTTGGGGAGGGTGGGAGGAAAGAGATACTTGACCACTATAAAGTCGTATTTGCTTAAAATATCCAGAGCATGTTTTTTGTCTAACGTAAAATTATTTGTTATCTTGGCGTGTATAATTGAGACTTGCGTCACATATATTTCGGTTATTTGTGTGGTCCCTTTGATATTGGTCAATTGCGGTATATTTCCTGCGTTTTCAAATAGTAAAAAGGGAGCAAATAATTGCTTGAATGTCTGCCAAAGTCATACACGACGAGGGATGGAGCCAAGTTTCAAGAAGTTTGGTGGGCAGAGGTGACAAAAATTGTCATTTTATTGGGCTAAAAAATGACAAAAAACGTCACCAAAAAACAATAATTGTCACATTGTGGCGTTTCGAATGTAATTTGGGTTTTCAGTTAAAGGCAGTGGTGAGATGACAATATATAAGCTTCAACAGCGAAGCCTCTTATCGAGGTTCAGGACCTCTTCTCTCTTGGTTGTGGGTATTTCTGTGGTGATGATGGGTTCATCGGCATTTGCAATAACAGCAGATCAGGCAAAAAAAATTCACGATAGGCTGACGGGTAATTTACCGAGTCAGGCTATTTTAGAGCAGATGATGGACGAGTCGGAGCTTTATGAAGCCGCAAGAATCGCTATCGATAATCCGGTCGATCACAGTTTCTATAACGTTACGTTAAAAAACTGGGCCGCTCCTTGGACCAATCGCGATTTTGATGCGTTTGCGGATTTAAATGACTATATCGCGCTCGTGATTGGTTATGTACGCGATAGCGATTCGGCTCCTTTATCAACCGATGACGATTCTTCATATACCTATGAAGGTCCGGTCGATTTTCGGGGGATTTTATATGACGATGTCATTTATCGCGGTCCTTCCTCTGGCATTTCAGCGTATTCCACTACCGATAATAATCATTATGTTGAGCTTGAAGCGGGCGTTGACCTAAATGGAGATCCAGGGTTTAGTCTCAAGTCCGATTTGCAGCAGAGTACTCAGTCGTCTGTCGTTGCAGCTTTATCCGGTGGCGGAGCTTCAGGTGTGATTACCTCGAGAGCAGGAGCTAAGTCCTTTTTGATTGCCGGGACTAATAGGGCCGCATTTCGTTTCACAATGCTTAATCATCTTTGTTTGGATATGGAGCAGGTGCATGACGTAACCCGTGTGCCGGATAGAATCCGTCAGGATGTAGCACGCAGCCCTGGTGGCGACTCCACTGCTTTTCTGAATTCATGTATTGGTTGCCATAGTGGCATGGACCCTATGACTCAAGCGTTGGCGTATCACAATTATGCCTATGATCCCGAAACTGATCCAACGGGAGAGCTTGGCGAGATCGAATACACTTCTGGTGAAGTCCAAGATAAATACTTTAACAACGATACAACTTTTCCTCCTGGGTTTGTGACTCCTAATAATAGTTGGGCCAACTATTGGCGTGCGGGTAAAAATGCTGCCTTGGACTGGGACCCAGGTTTGACTGGGAAGGGTACGGGAGCAAGTTCAATGTTCCAAGAGTTGGCACATTCCAGAGCCTTTGCTCAGTGCCATGTTAACCGAGTGTTCAAAACTGTCTGTCTGCGAGATCCAGTTGAGACCGATTTGACACCTGTAGCGGGAATGATAAGTGACTTTATGACCGGCTCGCGAGCGGGTGATATGAAGCACGTATTTGCAACGTCAGCAACATTGTGTGCGGGGGAGTAAGAAATGAATATTACAAATATTAGGTTGGTTCCCGCGTTAGCACTTTCCGCTAGTTTAGCTTTGCTTGTGGCTTGTGGCGGAGCAACAGATTCTGGTGAGGAAGGCGAAACAATTCAGCAGCAGGAAGTTGAAGATGGTGATAGCACCCTTGTTTACAATGGTCCGATTGGCGAGACAGATGATGTCCGCCAATTTAAATTGGAGGTGTGGGACAAGCTTGCAGGCGATGATCGTTGTGGCGCTTGCCACAATGAAGAGTATGGACAAGAGCCTTTATTTTTGCGACGTGATGATATTAATTTAGCCTACGACGCAGCTGTTCCTTTGATTAATAAAGCTGTTCCCGTGCTGTCGCGTTTAGTCGAGAGGGCAGAAAATGGGCATAACCCATGGAATGCTGCCGCAGCTGATTTTATTTCGACTGTAATTTCGAATTGGGCGACGGTTACAGGTGCAAGTGCAACGGAAATTATTTTAATTCCGCCTGCGGAAGACGATTTGAAAACCGTGGGTGTTACAGCTCAATTTCCTATTGAAAGTACATTGTACGAAAGCACAATCTACCCATTGGTAAGGGATACCGCGAGTGCGAATTGTGTATTTTGTCACTCGGAAGAATCAGAGCTGAGGCAGCAGCCATTTTTTGCCAGTTCAAATGCAGCGACGGCTTATTCAGCAGCGCGAACGTTGATTGATCTAGAAAATGCGGTTAGCTCACGTTTTGTTGGGCGTATGCAGGAGGGGCATAATGCTTGGTCCGATCCTGACGGCGTGATGACAAATTCACAATACAGCACGCAGGAAATGACGGCGGCTATCAATTTGTTTTTACTCAACGACTTGAATGGCGACGGTGATGGCGATGATCCTGGTGAGGGTTTAGTTTCGGAGCCTTTGCCGGTTGAATGGTTGGTGAGTAGCGCCTCTAATATTGCTGAAGATGGGCAAATTGCGAGTGCCGGTGGTCGTGTTCAGCGTGACGTGATTGCGCTTTACCAATTTAAGCAAGGTGAAGGGGCGATAGCCTACGATTTGAGTGGCGTTGACCCTCAGTTAAATCTAGATCTTTCACCGACAGGTGTCGACTGGGTAGGTTCCTGGGGGCTTCGTTTCTCTGATAACGGAAAGGCGCAAGGCAGCACGGGTAATAGTGAAAAGCTCCACGACCTTATTCGGACAACGGGTGAATACTCTGTTGAAGCTTGGGTCGTACCTGCAAATGTTACGCAAGAAGAAGCCCGCATCGTGACCTACTCGGGCAGTAATACAGAACGTAACTTTGCGTTGATGCAAAATCTTTACGACTACCGTTTTTTAAGTCGCTCAGAAAACTCAGACGGCAATGGTATGCCCTTGCTTAATACACCTTCTGACGATGAAGTCTTGCAGGCGACTTTGCAGCATGTGGTAACCACATACGATCCGATTGAAGGCCGCAGTATTTATGTTAACGGCGAGTTAATTGTGAGTGAGGATGATGGGGCTAACGCAGGGAGTATTAACGACTGGGATGATGGTTTCGTACTGGCAATCGGAAATGAAGTAGATAGTGCTGATGATTGGCAGGGCACAATACGGTTGTTGGCGATTCATAACCGAGTTCTTACGACGGAGCAAGTCGTAACGAATTTCGATGTGGGTGTTGGCCAAAAATATTTCTTATTCTTTAGCGTTTCAGAATATGTTGGGATAGAGCGTTCCTTCATTATTTTCGAAGTGGAGCAATACGACGACACAGCCTACTTGTTTCAAAATCCTATTTTTAAAATTATAGATGGAAGTGACACGGTTCCAGCAACATCATTTTCTATTGAAGGAATGCGCATAGGTATTAATGGCAAAGAAGCAGCCATTGGTCAGGCTTTCGCGAATATTAATATCGAAGTTAGCGGCGATAATTATGATGTTGAATCGGGTATATCTTTAGTCAATCCGAACCTTGCCCCATCGGGAACCATTATCGGTTTAGAAAATGGTTTAACCAATGATTTGTTCTTCCTTACGTTTGAAGAAATTGGCAGTGGCAGTTTTACGCGCCCCGCGGAAGATGTTCCCGAAGTTGTTGCTCCAGTTGCTGCGGATGCTAAGCCGGATATTGGTCTTAGATTATTCGATGAAATTTTTCAAAATATGTCAGCAATTACGACCGTTCCCTCTACTAGCATTTACGATTTTTACGTAACAGAGATTCGTCGGTCGTTACCCAGCGCAACAATTGCTACGGGGTTTTTGGCATCCCAGCAATCTGCTGTGACGCAGCTGTCTTTGGCCTATTGTACTGAGCTCGTTTCAAATGCAGGTTTACGCATAGCCTATTTTGGTGATTACGGTGATCTGAGTACCCAGGGTGAGATTGATAATTTGATTGATCCGCTAATGTCTCGAATGTTGATTTCTGATGCTGCTGCGTTGAATGTAAGCCCTGCAGCTGTAGATGTTCGATTGCGGTTGGATAATGTTGGGGTGAGCGATGGTAACGCGCTTACGAATAATCCTGAAGAATTTGATGGCCTGCTGCAAGTTATGTCATCTAACACGGCAAGTGCGAAAGCAACGGCAGTGTGTACTTCTGTCTTGGCTGGCGCAGCCATGTTAATGCAATAAGGGTGTAATGATTATGGCGAAGAAAAGTTTATTAAAAGGTTTAGATGAGCCCTTATTTCAGGCGGATCATGCGCGTCCAAAAACACGACGTGAGTTCTTGGCTCAAGGTTTCACTACGGGTGTCGGAACGTTAGTGGGGGGGTCTCTATTTGGTAGTTTAGCTGCTTCCATGTCTGCCCACGGTGCGTTATCTACCGATATTGCTGAGAGGTTGGACGAGTGTGGCATTACCGGTGGTAACGGGAAAATTCCATTTATCGCATTTGATTTAGCGGGTGGCTGTAATTCAACGGGCTCTAACGTTCTGGTTGGAGGGCCTGGTGGTCAGTTAGATTTTCTGAGTACTGCTGGTTATGCGCGTCAGGGTTTGCCTGGTGATATGGTTCCTGGCGTTACGCAGGCTGCAGGTTTTATGGGGACTGCTACAAGTGTCGACCATGTGGATCAGTCTTTGGGCTTGGCATTCCATGGTGATAGTGCATTTTTACGCGGTATACACGATAAAACATCCCCCGAGTGTCGTGCTAACGTTAATGGTTTCGTCATGGCGGCGCGTTCGGATAATGATACTGGCAACAACCCGCATAACCCGATTCCAGGTCTCAGCCTTTATGGCGCAAAAGGCGATTTAGTGTATTCAGTTGCTTCACGCAATAATGATACCGGTGGTGGTAATTCACGAGTCCCAACTCAGTTTATGGGGGATGCGTTTGCTAATTTTCGTCCGACAAAAGTGGATCGTCGTACAGACGCTTTAGGTTTGGTGAAAGTGGGGGAATTTGACGGCCTCAGTTCAGATGAAGTTGTGGCAGTAATGGAAACCGTTTCACGAATGAGTGAAAACAAAATGGACGCGGCAGGGCTTGCCGGTATTGATAACGCCCTGAGGGATCGGCTCAAGTGCGTGTATGTGGAAAGTGCTGGTTTGGCAAATGCGTATCCTGATCCGAGCGTACTTGATATTGATGAAGATGCCGACATACAAGAAATATTTACGGATGTGACGCCTGGAGATCAGTTGGGCGACCGTGAGTTTCAGAAAACGGCTGCAGTCATGAAGTTGGCTATTGGTGGCGCTGGCGGGTCTATCAGTTCATACGCTGGTGCGGGTCATATTTCCATGGGCGGTTATGATTACCACGGTCAAGGTCGTGGAACCGGCGAAACAAGAGATTTCCGTGCGGGGCGCTGTATGGGTGCAGCACTTGAATACGCTCATCGAAAACAAGTGCCTGTGATGATAGCAGTTTATAGTGATGGGTCACTATCGGCTAATGGCACAGTAGAAGGCGGTGCTGGTAGAGGTAAGTTCCAGTGGCAGGGTGATAACTCTAATACTCGAAGCCAGTTTTGCTTAGTCTATGACCCAACTGGCCGACCCGTGTTAAAAGGAAATTCCGAAGCGGATCAGGCTGTTCATCAGCAGTTCGGGTATATGAATACGGATGGCAATGTAAATGCTTCCAGTAGCCCAATGGCCAACAGCCCAAAAACAACAGCAGATTGCTTGGTATTAAACTACATGGCATTGCACGGGCAGCATCAGGACCTCGCTGGAGGATTTGCGGATATGTACAGCAGTAACAGTTTATCACAAAGCCTTGGCACAGGTTCTCAGTTAGACCGCTATGTCGCTTTTGAAAAGCTTGGTGCGCTAGGTGATGGCACTACAGTGTCGAACCGACCGGTTGATTAGTTAATTGCTTTCACCACTCTTCCAAAGGAGTTTTCAGGGCGCATTTTATGCGCCCTTTTTTTGTTCATACCTTTGTCTATGCGCCAATTCGTTCATTTGTTGAGTAAAGTCCACAACCATTGTCTATGATTAAAAGTAAGTGAATAGACTAGCGTGGGAACTTTCGAATGCCTGTCGATATTGAAACAATTACCGGTTTACTTCTCAAAGCTCGTGAGAGCTCCTTGGTTTGCATTAAGCCTGTATTGAAACAGCATGATTTAACCGAGCAGCAGTGGCGTGTCATTCGTGAACTGCATAAGCACGGTGATTTGAATGCGCAAAAACTTGCGCGAGAAAGCGGGATTTTAAGTCCGAGTTTGTCGAGGATTTTAGCCCGATTCACCGAGGTGGGTGTTGTTGTGCGTAAGGTCAACAAAGATGATCAGCGTGCGCAAAACATTCGTCTCAGTGCGAAAGGTAAGCGTATTCACAGTAAGATTCATCCGCAAGTAGAAAAACAGTACAAAGCGATGGCCAAGGCTGTTGGTGATGACAAGTTTACTAAGTTGCAAGGCCTGTTGCGCCATGTATCAGATAGCTTAACGAGCTAATCCGTAACGCACCAAAGTTTACCGATTGAGACCAAACGGGAAAGCCAATAAAATGCGCTTTCCCAATATACACGTGTCTCCCAATCTATGTCTTCTTTACCTAAAGCACCTTTTCTCGACCTTTCTTCCCCTAATCATTTTGTCGCTGAGCTGATGGGGGCTTTCTTCCTTGTGTTGGCAGGCTGTGGCGCGATCGTTGTTAACGATGAGCTGGGCGGTGTTATTGGTCATAGCGGCATAGCGATGGCTTTTGGATTAGTGGTGATGGTCCTGATTTATGCGGTGGGCAATATTTCAGGAGCGCACTTTAACCCTGCGGTGACCTTAGGCTTCTATTTGGCAGGTCGTTTTCAGGCGAATCGTATTTTTCCTTATATCCTTGCTCAGCTAGTCGGAGCCTGCATAGCTGCCTGGTTATTGAAACTATGCTTTCCTGATCATGCCACTTTGGGCGCTACGTTGCCGACTTTTAGTGTGATGAACGCCTTTATCGTCGAGACGATTCTTTCGTTTGCCCTGATGTTCGTGATTTTGAATGTTTCCACGGGTTCAATGGAGAAGGGAATCATGGCGGGGGTGGCTGTTGGTGGCACGGTTGCATTGGAGGCGCTGGTGGCAGGCCCGTTGACGGGGGCTTCGATGAATCCTGCACGTTCCCTGGGGCCGGCTTTGATTTCGGGGCAGCTCGAACATCTTTGGGCTTATATCGCTGCGCCGATAGTGGGCATGGGATTGGCTTTTCCGACCTGTCGACTAATTCAGGGGCCTAGTTGCTGCGGGCCTTCGCGTTCAGAAGATACCTAGCGTTGCGGCCCTTGCGGAAAAGCGTGTATTCACTATTGTGTTCATGCCGGAAATGAAAAGCTCAAATTCAGAGACAAATCATAGGTTCCGCTCAGTAACTGGTATTTTCCTGAAGTTTAGAGGGGCGTTGGATAAATCTGACATTTCAAATTCGCTCTCGCTACGAGCTAGAATTGTACTCACGTCTAGGCTTTCGATCTCCTTTTCGACTGTTTCGGGGAAGATTCCGCGGTGTGCCTTTGCTTTAAAGGTTGCTGGGAAATGCCATTGGGGGTGACTGGCATTTTCGGCCCATAAACTTTCTGTAAAAACAAGATTGTGCGATAAACGTTAAATTCGGATAATTCACACTTCAGTTTACCTCTCATTCGATTCCTCTTACGGTTATAGTCCATTTTATGAACAGCATTCAAACACGTATCGCTCAAGAATTGAGCGTTGGCGAAAGCCAAGTCAGCTCTGCCATTTCCTTGTTAGATGGAGGAGCTACGGTCCCCTTTATTTCGCGTTACCGAAAAGAAGTGACGGGAGGCTTGGATGATGGCCAGTTGAGGACTCTGGAAGAGCGTCTCAACTACTTGAGAGAGTTGGAAGATCGTCGGCTTACGATTCTAAAATCGATTACCGAGCAAGAAAAGCTGACCCCAGAACTGGAAGCGCAAATCGGCAAAGCAGAAACCAAAACACAGCTTGAGGATTTGTATTTACCTTACAAGCCTAAGCGCAGAACAAAAGCGCAGACGGCGCGCGAAGCTGGCTTAGAACCGTTGGCAGATTCCTTGTTTGACGATCGCTCATTGTTGCCGGAAGTTGAAGCGGCTAAATACTTTAACCCTGAACACAAAATTGAAGATATAAAGTCAGCTTTAGATGGTGCCAAGCAGATCCTGATGGAACGTTTCAGTGAGAATGCGGGATTGTTGGAAAGGCTTCGTGACTTTATGCGCAGTGAAACCTTTCTAAAGGCGGAAGTGATTCCCGGTAAAGAAGGCGAAGGTGAGAAATTTAGGGATTATTTTGAGCATAAAGAGCGCTTTTCCGGAGTCCCGTCGCACCGCGCTCTCGCAATGTTCCGTGGTCGCAATGAGAGCATCTTAACGATTGCTTTTACGTTGGAGACTGAGTTAGAAACAGGGCAAAAACATCCCTGTGAATTAATGGTATCCGAATTTTGGGATATTAAAGATGAAGGCCGAGCAGCTGATGCCTGGTTGTTGGAATGTGTTCGTTGGGCGTGGCGAGTCAAGCTTGCGACACATTTAGAAACCGACCTATTGGGTGACTTGCGTGAGCGGGCTGAGGCGGACGCGATTGATGTCTTCGCAATGAATTTAAAAGACGTATTGCTGGCAGCTCCGGCGGGTCAAAAAGCAACAATTGGTTTAGATCCTGGCCTGAGAACAGGAGTTAAAGTTGCTGTTGTGGATGCAACCGGTCAAATTTTAGATCATTGCGCTATTTTCCCGACGCCTCCACAAAAAAAGCTTCATGAAGCGGAGTTGGTTTTGGTTGCTCTATGTAAAAAACATAACGTGAATTTAATTGCAATTGGGAATGGAACCGGCAGTCGCGAAACTGAAAAATTTGTTGGTGATGTGCTGAAAGCACATAAAGACATTAATGCACAGAAAGTAATGGTGAACGAAGCGGGCGCGTCGATTTATTCAGCTTCGGAATTCGGGGCTAAAGAATTTCCAGATTTAGATGTGACCATTCGAGGAGCAATTTCAATTGCACGCCGCTTACAAGATCCTCTAGCGGAATTGGTGAAAATCGATCCTAAGTCAATTGGTGTGGGGCAATATCAGCACGATGTGTCGCAATCACGATTGGCTAAATCCTTGAATGTTGTTGTGGAAGATTGTGTGAACGGCGTTGGCGTTGAGATTAATACCGCTTCTGCGCCGCTGTTATCACGAGTGTCAGGTTTAAGTTCGAGTATTGCGAATAATATCGTTGAATACAGAAACTCGATTGGTGGTTTAAAAAGTCGTTCGCAACTAAAAGACGTGCCGCGCTTGGGGGCAAAAGCATTTGAGCAGGCCGCTGGATTTTTGCGTATAGCAAAAGGGGATAATCCTTTAGATGCATCTGCAGTACATCCAGAATCGTATGCTTTAGTTGAGCGTATTGCTGAAAAAAATAGTAAGTCGCTTTCGTCCCTTATTGGCGATACGAAATTTTTACGTTCGCTAAAAGCCGAAGACTATATTGATGAAAAGTTTGGCTTGCCTACGGTAAAGGATATTTTGCAAGAGCTTGAAAAACCGGGACGAGATCCTCGGCCTGAATTTAAAACGGCGCAATTCCAAGAGGGCGTTGAAAAAATTTCAGATCTTCAGCCAGGAATGATACTTGAAGGTGCGATTACAAACGTTACAAACTTCGGTGCTTTTGTCGATGTCGGCGTCCATCAAGACGGTTTAGTGCATATCTCTGCATTGGCAAACCGCTTTGTTAAAGATCCGCGAGAAGTCGTAAAAGCTGGGGATATTGTGCAAGTGAAGGTCATGGAAGTAGACCCTCAGCGTAAGCGCATTGCTTTATCGATGCGTTTAGACGATACGCCCGAAGAGCGTGAAGCGGGCTCACGTTCTAGTCGCCCGGCTCGTAATAACAGTGCGCCTCGCCAGCAAAAACCAGAGCCGACTGGAGCGATGGCAGCATTGTTTGCGCAGGCAAAACAAAAATCAAAACGCTCATAGAGTAGGGTTTTGATTTGCCACTTTCACGCTGTTAGTTTTGCGGGTTCAGAGCTGAAGCCGTTGTGAACTAGTATGTTTGTTTTCACTTGGAAGCGTATCAATAATCCAGCACACAGATAAAAACACAGTCTTCATTCACCACATGGAGGCTGTGTTTTACGTCGGAAGTGTAAGCTTCTTAAAAAGACCTTGAGTTAACGCACCGGTTTAAGCTGCTGTATGCAGAAACTACATTCTCATATGCCAAATAAGGCGATGATGATTTTATAGGTTTGCTTAATATAGGGCGCTACGCACTAGCTTATTGCTTAGCGGCGGAGGTTTCTCGTCGATTTTCTTTGCGGCGGTCCTCCTGTACCAACTCCTCAACCTCATCGATAATTTTGCGTCGATCAGGGGTTTGTCTTTCTTCAAGCGCTTCATCAAGCTGTTCTAGAACAAATGTTTTTTCGTTATCGTTTGTCATAATTATCTCTACTACGAGAAGTCCTGAGCTTCTGAGTTTAAAGGGGGCCTTACTTTTGACCCCCTAATTGTAGACGAGTTTTTAGTGCTTGCTCGTTCTTTGCTGTGTGAGTATAGCGATAATAGTAACATTGAATCATAAAAAACCACTGTGCTTAAAACCCTTCGATACAGTGATATCGGTACAATCGTTTTTCGGGGAGATAAGCGTAATTTAGAGCATAAAAATACAATGCTGTTAAATGAATTTATTATTAACCGGAAAATTTGAAGTGTGATGGAGTTGGCAGTCGTTATTTTCGGTGCGCGACTAAAAACTGGGATGCAGAGAGATCGAATCTAAAATGTCAGATTTTTCCCACTAGATATGGGGGAGTTGTTGTTCTCAATATCCATATCTAGTGGTGTAGAAGCTTAGTTTTAAATTCGTGTGTAATGTAAACCTGAGTGCGGGCGTTCTCTAATGAGTTTGCTGCATTTTTAGGTAATCATTTGTAGCAGTTCGTTATTGGCGCGAGGCAGAGTTTGGTGGTTAATATAGTTCGATAAGGTCTTTATGGTAACGACTAATATCAGCTCAAAATATTGTTGCTGGGTAAATCCTGCTGAATAAAAAGCGTTGAGGACGTCCTCATTTACCCAGCCTCGTGTGTTAATGATCTCTCTCACAACGGATGCCACAGTTTGGTCTTTGTTGTCCTCAATCACACCGTTGTTAATTAGTGCGTGCACCGTTTGTGGGGCTGTGCCAAATTTTTTGGCCATAGCCTGGTGGGCAATACTGCAAAACTCACATTTGTTTTCGATACTGGCGGTCAGCAGGGCCACCTGTGCGAGTGCGGGTGGTAATGAGCTTTGAGAGATTAATTTGTTCAGCTCAAGATATGCTTTCAGTGTGACGGGCGCTTCAGCCATGTAACCGAAAAGGTTTGGCACGAAGCCATAGCTGTCCTTTACGGACTGCAGTATTTCTTTGCGTTCGCCGTCGCTATTTTCGATGGTGTGAAAAGTATAGTCAGTCATATTTTTATCCTTAATCAAGCATTGTTCGTTTAGGGGGAGAGGATATTGTAGGTAGACTACCGTGAACGTTGAATGCTATTTTGGCCATATTAATTGCTCTATCGTACATATATGATTGTAGACCTTCTTAAATTGTTTCGAATGCATGCTGAGGTGTATCACAACGCCAAAGTTTGTGGGGATTGGCTTATTCGAGAGAGTGAGCTGGGGCAAACTTGCTTTCATATGCCTACAGAGGGCGCCTGCATTTTGAGTATTCCGGGTTTTCCCGATGAAATATTGGAGGCGGGCGAATTGGTTATCTTTCCCAGAGAGCTTCCCCACTCTATGCGCCCTGCCTCGGAAATCGAAGGGCTGCAGGTACATGTGCCATATGCTAGAGCGGTTGAGGTTGAAGGTACGGGGATGTTATGTGGAAAGATCCTCTTTCAGCACGTTGGTGGTGATGCGCTTATCAACTCTTTGCCTAAAGTGATGATATTCAAGCATTCTGCGAACACTATGTGGTTGCATCAGTTGCGTCAGTTGTTGATTGATGAGAGTTATTTGAATGCGCAAAGCTTGGTGATTGACCGCTTATCCGAATTGGTCTTTGTGTACGCGATGCGGCACTACGTTGAGCAAGATTGTTCCGATGTGGGTGTGTTGGCATTGTATGGTCATTCAAAGTTACGGCGAGCCTTGCTTGAAATGCATCGATCGCCCCAAAAAGCTTGGACATTAAAGGGCTTGGCTACTGTGAGTGGTTTGTCGCGAACAGGATTGGCCGAAAGTTTCAAAGCGGTCAGTGGCTGGACTACAATGCAGTACCTCACTTGGTGGCGGATGCAATTAGCCTATGATTATTTGAGTCGGGGGGATAGCGTGAGTATGGTTGCAGAGGCTGTTGGTTATCGTTCTGAAGCTGCATTTTCTCGAGCCTTCAGACGAGAGTTTTCGTTGCATGCAGGTGAAGTGAGAAGAGCACATAAATAATCGGATTTTGCTTGCGGGCGTTGAAAGAGAGTTGCTGGGTGAGATTGCAGCTAAATAAGCGGCAAATAAACTATTTTATAAGAGAGTTAGATCGTGGAAGAAATTATTGACCTATTACGAGAACACAATGCAGCCGTTAATTTGCCGCTAGAGCTTCCCACTGAGGAGGCGCTTGTTTGTATCGAAGAGGAGATATTGATGCCTATTCCCTATGATCTTCGCCTGTTTTTACTGGAGGTCAGTGATGTGATTGTTGGGGTGATTGAGCCTGTTACTGCTGCAGACCCGCGCTCTCATACTTATTTATCTGAGGTAACCTCGCGTGCATGGGAGATTGGGCTGCCGCGCGAATATGTTCCTGTTTGTGAATACGGGGGTGGGTATGCTTGCATTGACCAAGCAGGGAAAGTTTATTTTTGGGATGGCAATGATTTAACGATGGAGTGGGACGACTTTTGGCAATGGTGTCGTGATATTTGGATTACTGAAGAGTAGGTTTGGGGGGGGTAAGTTTAAGCGTAAATTGCAGGGGGCAAGTTGTCGGAGGATGGGGCCGTGGTGTGACGCTATTTATTTTTTGCCTCCAAAGGTAATTCTACGTAGAACGTCGAATGGGTGCTGCTATCGTTCTTATAATAAATTTTTCCCTGGTGCGCATCGACAGCGCTCTTGGTAATTGCTAGACCTAAACCGGTTTTCTTTTCCCCTCCCGTCGCTTGTGTACTGATCGCTGAAAATGCTTTAAAAAGCTTGGGCTGTTCTTCTGTAGATATCCCGGGGCCGGCATCTTTCACTGATACGGTAAAAGACTCTGCATCGGATACGAGTTTTATATCGACAGATGAGTTTGGTTTAGAATATTTGATAGCATTTGTTACGAGGTTATCAAAGACCTGTTTTATTTTTAAGAGATCGACAGTTGCCATTATTTTGGGCGTTATTTCTTGGTGAATTTCAATTCCTTTGGCGCTGGCTTCTAATTGGTATAAGTCGAGGCGCTCAAGTAAGGCTTCAGAAATATCGACTTTTTCTGTATGAAGGTGGACTATGCCACTTTCAATCACGGATACATCGAGCAATTCTTCCAATAGCCCTAGTAAATCAACACTGCTATTCGAGATCATGTTGAGAAGTTTTTCCAAGCGTTCGGGTGTTGGGGGCTTTCTAAGTAGAAAATCTGCTGCTGTTTTTATTGATCCAAGAGGGCCGCGTATGTCATGGGCAGCTGTTCCTAAGAATTGATTTTTCAGTTTGTTGAGTTTGTCTAGTTCGCAGTAAGACTCGATACGATCAACTGCATTGTTGATTCGACATAGAAATTCTTCGGGAATAAGGGGTTTTAAAACAAAATCGCTGGCGCCTGATTTAATAAACTGGGCTGCCATGCTACGTCCGCCCTGGGAAGAAATTCCAATGATTTCAAGTCGCGCTCGGGCATGCTCTTCTCTGATATGCATGGTGAGTTCAAACCCACTCATTCCATCCATATTACAGTCAATAACTGCGATTATAGTGTTGGGGTTTTTCTCCAAGCTTATTAATGCTTCCTCTCCGGAAGCGGCAGTATGCACAATAAAGTTTTGGCGTTTCAGCATTCGAGAGATGGTGTTTCTGGCGACTCTGCTATCGTCGACGACTAAAATCTCGACGTCACTATTTAAGTAAATTCGATTTACCATCCATGTAACATACTCCAGATTATAGCTTCCGCGTTTGTTAGCGTAGTCGGCTATACCCTTGTGCCATAAATCCTCTTCCATCGACTCACCTTTTTGACCGGTAAAGATGATGGCGGGAATTTTTGCTGCAACGACGACATCTATGGCTTCACCGTTGGGGGCGTCTGGTAGGTGGTAGTCTACTACCGCGGTAAAGTATTGGTCTTTGTTTTTGGACAGTACCTCTGTAGCTTCCTTTAAGGTTTCAACCCAGTCAACTTCAAATCCGTGTGTTTGGGTAATGAAATTCTGCAGCATGGCAGCAAAGGACTTACTGTCTTCGATGAGGAGTACTTTATGTCGTGTTTGATTTGTCATTACTGAGATATAGCGTAGATAGTAATACAAAAAGCATAGGACAAAATGGCCTAGTTTTCTTATGAAATTTTGGTATTAGGCTTGTTTATTTGAGGCCTGACTTATAATGAATGCGGCTTGTGAGGTGGGTAATTGATTCGGGAAAAGAGAATGGCTACATTTGTTGTGTAAGAATAGCTTTGTGGCGTCCATATTTGTTCTGAGTGTGCATTGTCAGCGAAGAATGCCACCCGGTAGCGTTTTCAGGGTGGCTATATGTTTAGATGCACCTTGTTCGTCTATTTTTTACTTCACTTAATAGTTTCTTCTGCCTTCATGATGACGTATGGCGTGCTAGCTTTTTGCTTTGTGGTGGCGGGAGGGTTGCCGACTTGAACTGCAATGCCAAATACGCGATGCATATTCGGTCCGTTTTCAGAGATCGATGCTTGAAACATGATGTTATATAGACCTTCCTCTTGAGAATCTACTTGCAGAGTCAGTGATGGGGGGGACGTTGCAAGGTCGAAGTTGTGTTGGTTGGTGTCGTCAATGTTAATTCCTAGGGATGGTTTGGCGCTAATTGATAGCTCGCCAGCTGATGGAGTCTGAAAAGAAATAGTGACGGTCTTGGTGCTGTGGGGCTCCATCTGTATTAGATTTGGCTCCGCGAGTCGGATGGGGGCGCCGGGTTTTTGATATTGGTATGTGGTCTTAGCTTTTTCTGCGAAAGCGTTAAGCGCTAGCGTGCTTGAAAATAGGGTGAGTGCAATAACGAGTCTGGATAATAATTTCATGATTAATTGTTTCCAGTATTGATGCTGAGATTAAAGCATGTTCGTGCCGTGGTGGCGTTGAAGTCGTGTAGCTCGATAATGTGAAGGCCGGTGTTGAGCGACGCATTGCCACTTTCTGAATCGGCAGCGCTGGAGCCGAAAAAGGCAATTTCGTTTCCGTCCTGATAAACCGTTAGGTCGGGGTCGCTGAGTAAGGTGCCGAAAGCTCTTTCGGCTTCAATTGTGTAGTCGCCCGAGTTGTTGATTTCGACGGACGCAAATCGGCGGACATCAAAACCGTTGTAGTTGTCATTTCTGAAGTTTATTGAATCGTTATTGCCGTTAGCGGTGCAGAGGGTTACCGAACTGCCGACCGCAAGGGATTGGTATATGGGCAGGCTGTCGGATACGCCTCCGTCATTTGTTTCATCGCTGCCAAAAGCGCCGCGGCCAAAAATTTGTTGGGATGCCATAAGGTCGTCTAGTCCAATTTCTTCACTTACACTGAGTATAGATCTCAATGCGTTAGTGAAGCTGTAAATACTTGTTAGGGCTTCTCCATCTCGGTAACTGGGCGAGCGCAATGTTTCGTAAATAGGTGCAAATCCAAGGCTGATGGTGTCGGCGTCGTCGTCATCACTGTCAACTAGGTCATAAAGAATCAGGTTGACGGAGTTTTCGCTAAACCAGCCGAAGTTATTGGCATTAAAGTTCTCCAGGGAGTAATTGAATCCGTCACTTTGAGCAGAGCTGTATGAATCTTCATAAATGCCTGAAGCTGAGGCTATTGCTGTAAAGGCGTTTGCCAGCCCTTCGCTAAATGCAACACGCATATCGGTGCGTGTTTGGGGACCGTGACCGCCACCGATACTGTCTGAGCGCGATAGCCTATGCTCGATAAAGTGAGCGAATTCATGCTGAACCACAGAGCGATCGTATTCATCGGTATCGTTATCTTCGTCGCCTAAGATATAGATGTAAATTCCGTCATAGCTTGATGTATCGATATTGCCGGATGCTGGGTTTCCGTTAATAGCCTTGTTTTCAGTGCTCCAGCGCAGTTCTAATTCCGGTAGTGATAGGCTTGGATCAGCCTCTAAGAGGAGTTGCAGAGATTGGTAAACGGAATCGAGTATGGCAAAAGGAGCGGCAACACGAGTATTGCCGTACTCACTTCCTGTCCATCCTGAGCTGGCGTGCAGACTACGTGATTGGGGGGCTTCATCGGTGCAGCTAACGCTACCTTGCATTAGGTAGGGGGCGTTGTTCTGGGTGTTGTCTGTTATGCGAACTTGCCAGGATGGCGTTCCTGTTTCGCGCAGTTCTGCTTTTACGATAATGCGGAGCTCTTCGTTAATTGGTGCCTGTAGCGTATATCTGCCGAAGGCATCGGTTGTCGCGCTGGAAAAAACGTTGCCGTTTGCGTACTGCAGCTCGACTCCGGCACCGCGAACGGGTTCCGCGCTTATGTTTCCGTAATCGAGTGCGCCGCTAGTGTGGTGCGGGACAAAATCGTAGGTGATGTTGCCGGTGATGGAGGTGGTTTCTGTCGATGTTGTGCCGCAGTTAGTCGTTGTAATGACTGGGGGGGGGCTGTTCCCGCCTCCGCCACCGCAGCAGGCAAGACTTAGTGCGAGTGCTGCTAATCCGGAAATCTTCAGATACATGTAAATTCCTTGTTCTATCTTTCTTTGGCTAAGCCTTAGGGGCTCGATTTTATTTTTATGGCTGCGAATGTGTGGGGTAACAATGAATAAGAAGGCTAAGTGTACGCAATTCTGTGGCGCTTGTGAGTTAGTTGTTCACTTTAAGTAGGTTGAACTTACTTGTGCCGCTATTCGGGAGCGTTTATTGGGGGTGTAATCTAGGGGAGGTAATAGATGCGGATGGCTAGTCGGCTGTTTATCTACGGAGGTTAAGCTTAGATAGATTCGTTGGGGAGTTCATTTTATGTGTTTGGCCATCAGTGTTCGTGGCGCGAAAACACCTATAACTCTTCTTTAGGCCCAACAAAACTTGCTTTCTACTTGATCCTAATCATTAAAATCCCTATAATCCCGCTCGCCCAAATTGGCGGTTAGGAATCGCAGGAAGTGGGTGTAATTGGGGCAAAGAAAGTCAGTGTCGTTTTGTGCGTTAACGTGCAATGTTGATATGACTGCGGAGTCGTCTAATTTCAGTAGCTCTTAGGGATGTTGCTTGAATCGACAATGGCAATGCAGTGTCGAGGTAAGTTTCATTTTGTGTTTCGCAGGCATTATCGTTAAGTCCACGCGTTCGAAAACACGCAAGTATAGAGTTAGTTGATTGTGAAATCCCCGGTTTGGTTAAATGCGCTAAGTCAGCTCTTCATCATGATGCTGGTGTCGCTTGTTTTACTGGCCGTAGACGCTGTTACCGCATATTCATATAGTTTGGGGGCTTTGGTTTATATTATTCCAAACCTCTATTTTGTCCATTACGCCTTCCGATATTCCGGTGCTCAGAATGCACCGTTGATTGCGCAATCCTTTAGTTGGGGTGAGTCTGGAAAAGTCGCATTAGCGAGTTGTGGTTTTATATTGGTGTTTCGTTTTGTCGATCCACTTAATCACGCGAGTTTATTTGTCGGTTTTTTTAGCATGATTGTATTTCAGTGGTTTGTTGCGGCCCGCATTGTTAGCGCGCGCGACAAATCAAACGCAGATTAATAAATTAGGTTTAACTGATTCTATGTCAAGTGAAAGCGGCGAAGCGCTAACCACTATTGGTTATATTCAGCACCACCTCCAAAACATGACCTTTGGCAAAATGCCTGTAGGAGTCGCACAGTGTGATGGTTCTTTGGTTGAACAAGCAAAGTGGGGCTTAGCGCATTGTGCTGAAGAGGCCAAGCAAATGGGTTTTGCGGCTTTTCATGTCGATACACTGGGTTGGGGTCTTGTTTTAGGCTTAATTTTCAGTTTTATTTTTTATCGCGCAGGGAAAAATGCTTCTACTGGCGTTCCTCGTGGTCTGCAAAGTTTTATCGAATTGTTGGTTGAATTTATTAATAATCTTGTTACCGAGATGTTTCATCACAAGAGCCGTTTTGTGGCTCCACTAGCGTTGACTATTTTTTGCTGGGTGTTGTTGATGAACTTAATGGATATTGTTCCTGTCGATTGGTTGCCGCAATTGGCTGTCCTTATCACCGGCGACCCCCACTTCTACTTTAAAGTCGTCCCAACGACTGATCCCAACGCAACTCTGGGCATGTCATTCACTGTGTTCGGTTTGATTGTATTCTTCAGTTGTCGAGAAAAAGGTGTGTTGGGATTTATTAAAGAACTAACGTGTCACCCTTTTCTTGCGCCTAAAGAAAAATGGTACTTCAACCTAATTCTAATCCCGATCAATACCGCGATTGAAGGCATTACTCTGCTTTCTAAGCCTGTATCTCTCGGCTTGAGATTGTTCGGCAACCTGTACGCGGCGGAAGTGATCTTCATCTTGATCGCTATTATGTACGGAGCGGGCATGGTATTCGGCACTATGGGTGGCGTAATGCAGTGGATGTGGGCAGTTTTCCATATTCTCGTGATCCCATTACAAGCATTTATTTTTATGGTATTGACCGTTGTTTACATGGGAATGGCTTTTGATTCCCATGATGATCAACACTAACTTTTTCATTTTTTAAACTTTTAATTACGACATCTCAACAGGAGAGAATAATGGCACAAGCAATTGTATTTTTGGCAGCAGCGCTTCTTATCGGTATCGCAGCACTTGGAACAGCTTTAGGTTTTGGTGCTCTTGGTGGCAAATTACTAGAAGCTTCAGCACGTCAGCCAGAGCAAGCACCTGCACTACAAGGTAAAATGTTCCTTATGGCAGGCCTATTGGATGCGGTTCCAATGATCGGTGTTGGTATCGGCATGTACTTGATCTTCGCTGTTGCTCCAAATCTTTAAGCACCAACGTTAACTCATCTGAAATAGAATCTTCGTGAGGAATTGGTGTGAATATTAATTTAACGCTTATCGGACAATCATTGAGCTTTTTGCTCTTTGTATTCTTCTGTATGAAGTTTGTTTGGCCAGCACTTCTAGGTGCTATGCAAGAACGCGAAAGCCGGATTGCTGAAGGTCTAGAAAATGCAGACAAAGCAGATAAAGATCTTGAGCTCGCTAAAAAGCAAGCTGTTGGTCAAATGAAAGAAGCGAAAAATCAAGCAGCGACAATTGTTGAGCAAGCTAATCAGCGTGCAAATCAAATCGTTGAAGAAGCTAAAGAAACTGCAACTGTAGAAGCTGACCGAATTAAGGCTCAAGCTGAAGCAGAGGTTGAGCGTCAAGTAGGTCAGGCACGTGAAGAATTGCGTGGAAAACTGGCTGCACTTGCGTTAACTGGCGCAGAGAAAATTCTTGGCTCCTCAATCGATGCGGCTGCGCACAACGCTATGCTCGAAACACTTGCAGCGGAACTATAGGCGAGAGTCACATGGCAGAATTAACTACGCTAGCTCGACCCTATGCCAAAGCTGCTTTTGAGTTTGCTCGCGGCGAGAAAGATTTACAGGGTTGGCAAAGTGGATTGTCACAAGCAGCTTCCGTTTCGATGGATGCTTCTATTGTGGTAATGCTGTCTTCGCCAAGCCTGACTTCTGTCGAAAAAGGCAAATCTTTTACCGATGTTTGTGGTGATGCGCTCAACGAAAAGCTTAGTAATTTCGTTGGTGTGTTGGCTCAAAATAATCGTTTAGGTTTGCTTCCAGAAATTTTTGAATTGTTTGAGCTTTACAAGGCCAACCAAGAAAAAACAGTTGATGTCGAAATCCAAACGGCTTTCGAAATGTCGACTGAGCTGGAGCAGAAGCTGGGAACAGCATTAAAAGCAAAGCTAGAGCGTGATGTTGAGCTCACTACAGTGGTTGATAAATCACTGATTGGTGGGGCATTGATCCGCGCTGGCGACACAGTCATTGATGGTTCGGCCAGAGGGCGTTTAGCGAAGCTCTCCGAAGCAATGACGGCCTAACCAGCACCATCTTGTATGGGGCTTGTTCAGGTGCAGTGGTCTGACCGAGAAAATAATGCGGTTTTATTGTGCTCTGTGCATTCAGGCACGCATTTGAACAGAACTCGAATTTAAAGGTTAAGGAATTACAGTATGCAACAACTGAATCCTTCTGAAATAAGTGAAGTAATTAAGCAGCGTATCGACAGCTTGTCGATTACGACTGAAGCACAAAACGAAGGTACCGTCGTTTCCGTAACAGACGGTATTATTCGTATCCACGGTCTTGCCGACGTAATGTACGGTGAGATGATTGAATTTGAAGGCAGCATCTACGGCATGGCTCTTAACTTGGAGCGTGATTCTGTAGGTGCGGTAATCCTTGGTGATTATCACAGTATTGCTGAAGGCCAGACGTGTAAATGTACAGGTCGTATTTTGGAAGTCCCAGTGGGCCCCGAACTACTTGGTCGTGTTGTCGATACTTTGGGTAGTCCAATCGACGGCAAAGGCCCAGTTGGCACTAAGCTAACTGACGCACTTGAAAAAATTGCCCCGGGCGTTATTGCTCGTCAGTCAGTTGATCAGCCGGTTCAAATTGGTTTGAAAGCTGTTGATACCATGGTTCCAATTGGTCGTGGTCAACGTGAATTGATTATTGGCGATCGCCAGACTGGTAAAACAGCTATTGCGATTGATG
Organism: Agarilytica sp.; assembly: GCA_033852175.1. Taxonomy (GTDB): domain Bacteria; phylum Pseudomonadota; class Gammaproteobacteria; order Pseudomonadales; family Cellvibrionaceae; genus Agarilytica. The sequence continues at coordinate 359,837 of JAWSUY010000001.1, read as the reverse complement.
CCATCATCAACCAAAAAGGCACAGGCATTAAGTGTGTCTATGTTGCGATTGGTCAGAAAGCATCTTCTGTTGCGGCAGTTGTTCGTAAGCTAGAAGAGCATGGCGCAATGGATCACACCATTGTTGTTGCTGCTACTGCTGCTGATCCTGCGTCTATGCAGTACTTGGCTCCATTTGCCGGTTGTACCATGGGCGAATATTTCCGTGATCGCGGTGAAGATGCATTGATCATCTATGATGATTTAACCAAGCAGGCTTGGGCTTACCGTCAAATTTCATTGTTACTTCGTCGTCCGCCTGGACGTGAAGCGTATCCTGGCGATGTTTTCTACTTGCATTCTCGTCTGTTAGAACGTGCTGCTCGTGTAAACGCAGTTCACGTTGAAAAAATCACTAACGGTGAAGTAAAAGGTAAAACAGGTTCTTTGACCGCGTTGCCTATCATCGAAACTCAAGCGGGTGACGTATCGGCTTTCGTACCGACTAACGTTATTTCGATTACCGATGGTCAGATCTTCCTTGAAACTGACTTGTTCAATGCCGGCATCCGTCCTGCGATGAACGCAGGTATTTCGGTATCTCGTGTTGGTGGTTCTGCTCAGACTAAGATTATCAAAAAGCTGTCTGGTGGTATTCGTACTGCATTGGCTCGTTATCGTGAATTGGCTGCGTTCTCACAGTTCGCCTCTGATTTGGATGATGCGACTAAAGCTGAGCTAGATCGTGGTGTACGTGTTACTGAGTTGATGAAGCAGAAGCAATATTCACCGCAAAGCGTTGCTGAAATGGCGACCGTTGTTTACGCCGTGGATAAAGGTTTCTTGGGTGATGTTGACGTTGCCAAAATTGGTGATTTCGAAGCTGCCTTGCTTTCATTCATGAACAGCGTTAAATCTGAGCTTATGAATGAGATCAACTCTACTGGTAAGTACAACGATGAGATTGCAGGCCAACTTAAAGCCGCACTTGAAGAGTTTAAATCTACTCAGACTTGGTAAGCACTCAGTTCTGATTTAGATAACATGAAGAGTTGAAGTCGATTTAGTAAAATCGAAATAACTGTTAGAGCGCCGGAAATTGCTTTTGCATTTCCGGCATACGCCACAGACATGTGGCTAACTCAACCAGAGAAATACTTCTTATAACGGGGTGTTTCAAGCAGATAAGAGTTATGGCTAGCGGAAAAGAAATACGTACCAAAATTGGTAGCATTAAAAATACGCAAAAAATTACTAGCGCTATGGAAATGGTAGCGGCGAGTAAAATGCGTAAAGCTCAGACGCGTATGGAAACTGGAAAACCTTATGCTCAGCGTATACGTGCCGTAGTTGGGCACATCGCGGCAGGTAATCCTGAGTACAAACACGTGTATTTAGCTGAGCGTGAAGTTAAGCGAGTGGGTTACATCGTTGTGTCCACTGACCGAGGCCTTTGCGGCGGTTTGAACATCAATTCTTTTAAAGAAGCGCTTGTTCACAGTAAAGGTTATGCCGATAAAGGCATCGACGTTGACCTCTGTATGATTGGCGCGAAAGGCGCATCATTCTTTGGCAACTTAGGCGGCAACATCGTTGCGAGTGTGCGTGATATTGGTGAGAAGCCAGTGTTAACCGACCTTATCGGTAGCGTAAAAGTAATGTTGGATGGTTTTGTCGAAGGCAAAATTGACCAGCTTTACCTCGTAGGCAACGAATTCGTTAATACCATGACGCAGAGTCCAAGGGTGCAGCAGTTATTGCCTTTGGAAGCGGATACTGACGAGAAGTTACAAAAGCATTCTTGGGATTATCTTTATGAGCCCGATGCGAATTCCTTGTTAGATGGTTTGATGATGCGTTATATCGAATCGCAGGTTTATCAGGCAGTAGTTGAGAACGGCGCTTGTGAGCAAGCCGCTCGAATGGTTGCGATGAAGAGCGCGACAGATAATGCCGGTGACCTGATAGATGATCTTCAGTTGGTGTATAACAAGGCGCGACAATCGGCCATTACACAAGAACTGTCAGAGATCGTAAGTGGCGCCGCGGCGGTTTAACCGACGCGTAGCGAAAAGTTTTTGAATTTTAAATATTGAGAGATTACGAGGAAGCGAGCATGAGTAGCGGACGTATCGTACAAATTATCGGCGCAGTTATCGATGTGGAATTTCCACGCGATTCTGTCCCCAAGGTATACGACGCATTGACAGTGGTCGGTAAAGAACTGACCTTGGAAGTGCAGCAACAATTGGGTGATGGCGTTGTGCGCGCGATCGCTATGGGTGGTTCTGAAGGCGTTAGCCGTGGCTTGGAAGTAACAAATTCCAATGCACCGATTTCTGTACCAGTAGGTACTGAAACTTTAGGCCGCATCATGGACGTTCTTGGTAACCCAATTGATGAGTGTGGACCTATCGGCGAAAAAGAGCGTGCCTCTATTCACCGTAAACCACCAGCTTATGACGAGTTGGCAGCAAGTTCCGATATCCTTGAAACAGGAATTAAGGTTATCGACTTGGTTAGCCCATTTGCTAAGGGTGGTAAAGTTGGTTTATTCGGTGGTGCCGGTGTTGGTAAAACCGTAAACATGATGGAATTAATTAACAACATTGCAAAAGCGCACAGTGGTTTGTCTGTATTCGCTGGTGTTGGTGAGCGTACTCGTGAAGGTAACGATTTCTACCACGAGATGCAGGAAGCCGGTGTTGTTAACGTCGATACATTTTCCGAATCTAAAGTGGCCATGGTTTACGGTCAGATGAATGAGCCCCCCGGTAACCGTTTGCGCGTTGCGTTGACTGGTTTGACCATGGCTGAAAAATTCCGTGACGAAGGTAAAGACGTTCTATTGTTCGTTGATAATATCTATCGTTACACCCTTGCGGGAACTGAAGTATCTGCATTGTTGGGTCGTATGCCTTCTGCGGTTGGCTACCAGCCAACACTTGCAGAAGAAATGGGCTTGCTTCAAGAGCGTATTACTTCTACTAAATCTGGTTCAATCACTTCTATCCAAGCGGTATACGTACCTGCGGATGATTTGACAGATCCATCGCCTGCAACAACCTTTGCTCACTTGGATTCAACTGTTGTATTGAGTCGTGAGATTGCAGCGAAAGGTATTTACCCTGCGATCGATCCTTTGGATTCGACTTCTCGTCAGCTTGACCCTCTTATCATTGGTCAAGAGCATTATGACGTAGCACGTGGTGTTCAAGCAGTATTGCAGCGTTATAAAGAATTGAAAGATATCATCGCAATTCTGGGTATGGATGAGCTATCTGAAGAAGATAAGTTGTCTGTAACGCGCGCACGTAAAATTGAAAGTTTCTTGTCACAACCGTTCCACGTGGCAGAGATCTTCACCGGTGCGCCAGGTAAGTTAGTAAGCCTTAAAGAGACTATCTCTAGTTTTAAAGATCTTCTTTCAGGTGCTTATGATGATCTTCCAGAGCAAGCGTTCTACATGGTTGGCGGTATTGACGAAGCCATCGAAAAAGCGAAGAAACTTGCTGAGAAAGCAGCTTAATTCGCTTATAGCGTTATAGAGAGAGGCTACGTAATCATGGCTATGACAGTACATTGCGACATCGTAAGTGCCGAGCGAGCAATTTTCTCCGGTTTGGCGGAATTGGTTGTGGCAAATGCGACGGAAGGTGAAGTTGGTATTGAATACGGACATGCACCTTTCCTTTCTGGTCTTAAACCTGGTCCAGTAAGAGTTAAAAAGCAAAACGGCGAAGAAGAAGTTTTCTACGTTTCTGGTGGCTACTTAGAAGTTCAACCATATGCAGTTACCGTGCTGGCAGATACAGCATTGCGTGAAGGTGATATGGACGAAGAAGCAGCACAAGAAGCGGTTCGTGAGGCTGAGAAAGCACTTAAAGATCAGCCAGATGGAATGGATTATGCGAAAGCAGCTGTACAGCTTGCAGAAGCTGTCGCACAGATTCGTACATTGAAAGCTATTCGCAAGCTTAAATAAATTTACCTCCGGTAAAGCAAAGAAAGGGTAGCCTAGGCTACCCTTTTTCGTGTCTGGGGTTTACCCTAGCAACACGGGCCGTTATGCCCAATAAAAGTTCTGCACTCAAGTTACATTTATAGATTTGGGTTTATCACGCAAAAATTACTACTCTGGAATTAGTCTGTTCAGGCCGTTGTACGCAATTAGGGCCTATATATTCTAGAATAAAAAGTAATGTCTCATTCGGCAGCCAAAAACTAGGATTCCATATGTTAGAAATCGTCATTCTTGCAGCGGGTAAAGGGACACGCATGTGCTCTGAGTTACCAAAAGTTCTCCATACTCTTGCAGGGAAACCCTTTTTGCAGCATGTGCTTGATAGGTCTGATGAGTTAGCTTCGGCCAATACCTTTGTTGTCGTTGGGCATGGGGCAGAAATGGTACGTAAGAATGTTCGAGCGAAACAGCTAACATTTGTTGAGCAGCTGGATCAGCTGGGAACCGGGCATGCGGTGAAGCAAGCTTTGCCTCACTTTAGTGGCGAGTCGACGGTTTTAATTTTGTATGGTGATGTGCCACTCATTTCTACAGAGACTCTATCTGCCTTGGTAGACGTTGTTACCGAAAAAGCGCTAGGCCTATTAACGGTTAATCTGCAAAATCCAACAGGTTACGGTCGAATCGTTCGCGACAGCACCGGCACAGTTCAGGCAATTGTCGAGCAAAAAGACGCAGACAAAGATGAGCTTCTAATAAGCGAAGTAAACACCGGCGTTTTAGCGGTTAAAGCTAAAGATCTTAAGGTTTGGTTGCCGGCCTTAAGTGATGATAATGTTCAGAAAGAATATTTACTTACCGATATTATTGCGATGGCCAATAAAGAAGGCAAAGAAATTGTCACCACGCAGCCGTCTCAAACGTTCGAGGTTCTTGGCGTTAATAACCGTATTCAGCAAGCCGAGTTAGAGCGTGTTTTTCAATCCGCAATTGCAGGACGTTTGATGGAAACTGGCGTGACCTTATTAGACCCCTCTCGGTTTGATTGCCGGGGAGAAATAACGGCTGGCAAAGATTGTATTATTGATGTGAACTGCGTTTTTGAGGGCGATGTGAGCTTGGGTGATGGGGTTACGATCGGCCCCAATTGCCATATCAAAGATGCCAAAATTGGCAACAATGTCGAGATTAAATCTCACACCGTGATTGAGTCAGCGACGCTGGGCAATGATGTGGCGGTAGGGCCATTTGCACGATTACGACCTCAAGCTGTTCTCGGTGATAAGGCTAAGATTGGTAATTTCGTTGAAATCAAAAAATCGAAGATCGGCGTTAATAGCAAAGTGAGTCACCTGAGCTACGTCGGCGATGCTAAAATTGGCGATAACGTTAATATTGGTGCGGGAACGATTACCTGTAATTACGACGGTGTGAACAAATTTCCAACCACTATTGCAGATGGGGTTTTTGTGGGTTCAAACACCGCTCTTGTTGCTCCGGTATCCTTAGGTGAAAACGTAACGGTTGCTGCTGGCTCTGTGGTGACGGTTGATGTTCCAGATGACGCTTTAGCTGTTGCGAGATCTCGTCAGCGCAATATTGACGGTTGGGTGCGACCTAGCAAGGACGACTAGTCCACTTTCAGCGATGTCTTCGGAGACTTGCTTCAAACTTTCGGTGACGTTTCGTTATGTTCCAAGCTGATAGCCTCGTTATCAGCTTGTCTCTCTTCCTGCCTCTTTATTTCTCATAATGTATTGAGAATGTATGACTCCTTCCGTGTGTGAAAGTTGGTCGCTGAAGCCCTATTCTCAATGGTTTAAGTTGTGCTCCCACCCCCAGCTCCGTTAGCAGCCACTGATCAGGTGTTTATCTGATAGCTTTCGGGGCGTAATCTCGCTTGATCTATACGATCATATCGCTAGAAATTTTGTTTCATATCGGTTACAGTTTCTTTCGAAACGAAACTAATTGATCGCTCTTTAAATGCCAAAACGTTACACTCAGCGCCGTAGAGGCGAAATAATCACTCTCCTTAATGAAAAAGGTGAGCTTAGCGTAGACTTTCTGTCCAATCGCTTCGAAGTTTCGGAAGTTACGGTTCGAAAGGATTTGGCTGAGCTTGAAGCCAGCGGTTTACTGCTTCGCCGCCACGGCGGTGCGATCCCGTTGCCGTCAGAGCTCGTTAACGAAGCATCTACTGCCCTCAATTCAGTGAGTAAAAATGCGATTGCGCAGGCGGCGGTCAGCCTTATTCGGGATCACAACAGAATTATTATCGATAGCGGGAGCACAACTTCAGCCCTCATTCCCCTTTTACAGCGAAAACTGGGTTTGGTTGTAATGACCAATACCTTAGATGTTGCCAATCGATTAAGAGATCTCGAAAACGAACCCACGTTATTGATGACCGGTGGAACCTGGGATGCACGCTCGGAATCTTTCCAAGGCCAGCTTGCTGAAGAAATGTTACAGCAATACGATTTTGACCAGCTCTTTATTGGCGCCGACGGGATTGATCTTGAGCGTGGTACGACAACCTATAACGAATTGAATAGCCTAAGCCGTGTGATGGCTGAAGTTTCGAGGGAAGTTGTCGTGATGGCCGAGTCGAGCAAGATAAAACGAAAAATTCATAATTTGGAATTACCTTGGTCTTTGGTGGATATATTGGTCACCGACAACGAGATCGATGAAGAAACAAAGCAACAGCTTAATAAATGTGATGTAAAAGTAATATGTGCCTAGTCGTTAGGGGCCACATAAGCATTCGTTTATTAGCGTAACAAAAATTAATGTGAGTCTAGGATATGTGCGGAATTGTTGCTGGAGTGAGTCAGCGTAATGTTATTAAAATCTTAATCGAAGGACTTCGGCGTTTAGAGTATCGTGGTTACGATTCTTCTGGTATGGCCATCATTGATTCGAAACAAAACTTACTCCTAGCGAGGGCTGTGGGAAAAGTTCAGGCGCTTTCTACATTGGTTGATGAATCACCCATGCACGGAAAAACCGGCATTGCACATACGCGTTGGGCAACCCATGGTGAGCCCGTTGAACGTAATGCTCACCCCCATTGCTCGGGCCCTATATCTGTTGTTCACAACGGCATTATTGAAAACTATAAAATCTTGAAATCAGAATTACAGGAGCAAGGCTATAAATTTGTTTCTGATACCGATAGTGAAGTTATTGCTCATCTTTATCATTCTATTCAGAAAGAAACGAGCGACCTATTCGACGTGTTAAAGTTGACGATTGGCAAGTTAAAAGGTGCTTATGGTTTATGCATCATGTCGACTGAAGAGCCAGGTGTAATTCTTGGTGCACGCAGTGGAAGTCCTTTGGTCGTAGGTTTAGGCATAGAAGAAAACTTTTTAGCATCAGATCAGCTCGCATTAAGAAAGGTAACGGACAACTTTATTTACCTAGAAGAAGGTGACATCGCACGCATTACTGAAAATAGTGTTGAGATCTTTGATTGTGAATTTAACGCGGTTGAACGTGAGCAAGTCACCATCACCGAAAATGCCGACCCTGCTGATAAAGGAGAGGCTCGCCATTATATGCAAAAGGAAATACATGAGCAGCCGCAATCTATCGCCAATACATTGGAAGGTCGATTAAGTGAGTCTGGAATTATCTCTGAAGTTTTTGGTTGCAACTCAGAGCAAGAATTCTCAGAAATTGAATCTGTGCAGATAGTCGCTTGTGGAACGAGCTATCACTCGGGTCTTATTGCGAAGCATTATATTGAAGACTGGGCCGATATTCCGTGTCTTGTGGATATCGCATCCGAGTATCGTTATCGTAAAGTGATCAAACCGCGCAATGCTCTGTTCGTATCGATCAGTCAGTCAGGCGAAACAGCCGACACCTTAGCGGCTTTGAGAAAAGCGAAAGAACTTGGCTATCGCTCTACCTTAACTGTATGTAATGTTAATAACAGTTCGTTGGCGCGGGAGTCAGATTTTGCATTAATGACAAAGGCGGGAGTCGAAATTGGTGTTGCTTCGACTAAGGCTTTTACGACGCAGATTGTTGCTCTTCAAATACTTGCACTTATGATTGGCAAGGCGAAAGGGTTGTCTGCTGAAAAAGAAGCCGTCTTGGTTGGTGAGCTAAAAACTCTTCCTGGCTTATGCGAAGAGGTTTTGGCACTAGACGAGGCTATAGAAAAAATTAGTGAAGATTTTGTAGAAAAGAATCATGCGCTCTTTTTAGGTCGCGGTGTTCAGCATCCAGTAGCATTAGAAGGCGCATTAAAGCTAAAAGAAATATCCTATATTCACGCGGAAGCCTATCCTGCCGGTGAGCTAAAACACGGACCGTTAGCCTTGGTTGATAGCGATATGCCCGTGATCACGTTGGCACCTAATAATGAGCTGTTAGAAAAATTGAAATCAAACCTCGAAGAGGTTCAGGCTCGGGGTGGAAAACTATATGTTTTCGCTGACGGGGAGGCTGGATTTGAGGCCGATGAGAACACGGTAGTTTTCAATCTCCCGAGAGTACCGTCTAGTTTGGAGGCCGTGATTTATACCTTGCCGCTCCAAATGTTGTCATACCATGTGGCTGTTATGCGCGGTACTGATGTCGATCAGCCCCGAAACCTCGCGAAGTCTGTGACCGTCGAGTAATAATGAAATGATGCCCTTCTTAGAATCCAAATTCCTTTAAGGCATAAGAGCCGAGGGCTAAAGGGCTTATTTCTTAAATAAAAGAAACTCACGCTAGAGTCACTATACTGAGTTAGTACTGATCCTGTTTAGGGGTGGACACTAATTTTGATTCTGGGGATATTGATTTCTAAATGACTGAAAGTATATTGCTTGCTAGTCAGGGTATCTATAACCGAAAGAGGGAATTATTCGGAACGGAATTACTGTTTCGAAACGAAAGCGGCAGCACCGCCATGGAAGTAGGTGAAAGCGTTGCGACAAGCGAAGTGATCGTCAATCACGTCACTAGCATTACCAAAGAAATATCGCATCTCCAGCGTCCTGCGTTTATTAACGTATGTGCCAATTTCCTACTATCTGAAGCCTTCCTTCCGATTGACCCCCAATATCTCTATATCGAACTCGTTGAACGAATCGATGTTACTGAGGAAATCGTGAGTGCGGTTAAGTCATGGAAGCGGAAAGGTTTTCGTTTCGCTCTCGACGATTTTGAGTTTACCAAAGATTGGAATCCCCTACTTGAGCTGGCGGATGTCGTAAAAATTGATGTTCTTGGTATGGACGTGGGCTTAGTCCGGCGTCGTAAGCTGTCATTGGCGGCGTTTGGATGTAAGTGTCTAGCGGAACGAGTTGAAACGCTAGAAGAGTTTGAGGTATTCAAGGAGATGGGCTTTGATTTGTTTCAGGGGTATTTTTTGGCGCGCCCTAAAATTATCAAAGGAACGAATATCCGCCCAGAGCAAGCTTCCGCAAGTGCGATTATCAATGCAACTTCTTCGGGTTCTAGTTTTGACGAAATCGCGGATACAGTGGCGCGAGACCCCCGCCTCTCTGTTCAAGTCCTCAAAATGGTGAATAGCCCTCTCTACAACTTAGAGAGTCCGGTTGATACCATCCGCGAAGCGATTGTTTTTCTGGGTATGGAGTCATTGCGTAAGTGGGCAATCGTGCTGTCTTTGCTTTCCGCGAGCGACAATTGTAAGGAGGCTCATAGGATTGTATTGAATCGCGCTAAATTCTGTGAGTTCTATGCGAAAGAGCTTAAGGGAGTCGATCCAGAAAAGGCCTTTTTGATGGGCTTGCTCTCCGGTATGGATATATTGCTCGGCGTTTTACCTGAAGAGTTTGCCAAGACCATTAATCTCGGTGAGGAAATGAATCTCGCTATTATCGAGAGGGAGGGGCGTTTGGGTAAGGTGCTTAAATTGGCGGTAAACCTCGAAAATCTCATCAACTCTCAGCCTGAGAAGTTGGTTCACAGCAAGCAGTCGGTGCTGGATATTTACCATGAGTCATTTTTTTGGACAGAAGAAGTTATTAAAAGCTTTAGTTAGGGCTCGTATAGGTGAATTTAAGAACGTAACTGTTTTCATGTCTGCACTATCCTTTTTCGCCTTTTTTCTATACAGTCCAGCACTTTTATTTCCTTGTAAATCTGACTCATGAAAAGTCATTCTGCTGATTTTGACCTGCCATTACTGGTAAAACTCATAGCGCTAAAGGCTGTGACATTGCTGGTGTCGTGTTTGGTTGTTTTGGCGACCTATTTATATTTTAAGCTTGAACTGCCCTATCAGGAGCTTAGCCATACATTGTGCGTCAGTGCCTTTGTAATCGTGCTGTGGTTGGTTAGGCTTAAAATACGAGTGCCGGTATCAGAACTTGAAATATTCGTGTTGCTTGTGAGCGATGTGGTGATTCTATCGTTATTGGTCGATCAGACTGGTGGCAGCGCTAACCCTTTTACTTCGTCCTTGCTGATTCCGTTGGCCTTGTCGGCTGCGTTATTGCGAAAACGCTACAGTCTTTCGGCGGTGTTAGTGGCGGTGCTTGTTTATGCTAACTGGACTTTTGGTGGTGACTCTTCAGCGCATATGAATCATTCAAACTTTTCACTTCACTTATACGGTATGTGGATTAATTTTTTGATTAGTGCGGCGATATTATTTCTATTTATTACCTATGCAATGGACTCGGTAAGAAGTCGCGAGTCTCAGTTACAGAATGCACGCGAAAAAATCTTGAGGGATGAGCAATTGGTAGCCGTTGCGACCTTAACGGCTACTACCGCGCATGCTTTGGGCTCGCCACTTTCGACAATGGCCATTTTAGTTGAAGAGTGGGAGCGAGAGGGTACCCTTGATGATGAGCGGCGAGTTTTTAAAGAACAGCTGATGATTTGTAAAAAGTATTTGGCGGGTATCGGAACGGTCTCTCGTGGTGTTGAAGTTAGTCAGAAGGTACCGATGAATGTGAGGGAGTTCTTTATTGAGCTTCGGCACTATTTTCATTTGCTACACCCTGAAGAAAATGTCAGTTTTGCGATTGACCCAGCTGCGGAAGTGAAAAATATTTTACAAAATCGATCATTTTTGATGGGGTTGGTCAATCTAATTGAAAACTCTTTGCAGTCGGGTGGCGATAGAACATCGGTGAAATTCATAAATTCAGATGATTTTCTGAAAATTTCAATTCTCGATAATGGTGCTGGTTTGAGTTCTGCCGTAAAAAATAAAATGGGAAAGCCGTTTATGTCGACGAAAACAGGCGGCTGGGGTCTTGGTGTTTATCTGTCGAACTCGACAATTGAGCAATTTGGCGGTGAAATTTCTATGCATGACGGTGTTAATGGTGGCACCGAAACAACAGTCGATATAGCTTTTAATGATACGCCCGGCGATCTTCTATCATTGTGAGGTTCGTGAGACTTGCTGCCAAGGCGGAAGAGTATCCTTCTGAATGATATGTCGAAGCCAGTGGTATCCTTTAATATTGCCCCGTTAGCATGATGTATCATTCTCTGAAACGCATGAATAGTGGGGTAATATGTGTCCTGGGCGGAAGAGTATCCTTGCCAGTATAAAATATCGAAGCCGCGTGTATTTATGAGTACTTCCTTGGTGGTCAAATTTGATAATTAATAGTGATGAGAGACGAAACGAGTTATTCAGCGTGAGCAATATAGAGCGAATATTATTAGTCGAAGATGATGAGACTCTGGGTGTCATCACAAAAAGCGCGCTGGAGAAACGTGGTTACACGGTTGTCTATGTGATGACGATTGATTCCGCAAGATTGGCTTATGAGCAGACCAGTTTTTCTATTGCTATTCTTGATCTAAAGTTGGAAGACGAAACCTCTCTGGCGTTGATTCCAGAATTGCGCAAACGTAATGCCGATATGAAAATCTTAATGTTAACGGCTTACGCTAGCATTGCGACGGCGGTTGAGGCGGTTAAGTTAGGCGCCAATAATTATTTGCCAAAGCCTGCCAATATCAGTGAAATACTCAGTGCCCTAGAGTTGGAAGAGTCTATTGAAAATGGCGTGGGTGAGAATATGCCAGTCATGTCACCCAAGCGCTTAGAGTGGGAATATATTCAGCGAGTACTACTGAAAAATGACGGCAATGTGTCGGTAACTGCGCGTGAACTTAATATGCATCGTCGTACATTACAGCGTAAACTCCAAAAACATCCCGTTAAAGATTAATTGAATTTCTTAGAAAAATGTAGAGGCAGACCTTGCGACTTGATCAACTATTAGTAACGCGAAAACTTGCAGCATCCCGTACGCAAAGTCAAAAAATGATTCAAGGCGGGCAAGTCAGTGTACAGCTCGGAGGGCAGTGGAAAATACTCACCAAGCCTTCTTATAAATGTGAAGATTTTTTCGAGGTTCGAGTTGAGCTGGGCGAAGAGCAAAAATACGTATCGCGTTCAGGCTTAAAGCTTGAAGGCGCATTGAAGCGCACAGAATTGTCGGTTTCTGGGCTGACAGTCCTCGATATAGGCCAAAGCACAGGCGGGTTTACGGACTGCCTGCTTCAGTTGGGCGCTGCGAAAGTTGTCGGTGTTGATGTCGGTCGTGATCAGCTATCACAACAGATGCGTGATGATGAACGTGTAACGTGCATTGAGAAAGTAAATGCACGGATATTAGACGCTGACCAATTGCTAGAAGCTGCTGGTGTTGCTGAATTTGATTTGATTGTTATGGATGTGTCTTTTATTTCTCAATCCCTTATTTTGCCGCGTTTAGCGCCCTTGCTTGTTGAGGGTGGGACATTGTTAACGTTGGTTAAACCACAGTTTGAAGTTGGTGTTGGGGGCGTAGGAAAAGGCGGCATTGTTAAAAACCCTTCCCTCTATGCCGGTGTCGAGCTCAAGTTAAGTGAGCAAGTGACGGGGCTTGGGCTATCGCTGCGGGATTACTTCGAAAGCCCTATTACGGGTGGTGACGGCAACCGTGAGTTCTTTATATTTGCCGAAAAAAGTATGCCTTAGTTGTTTTCTGGATCTTAATTGTGGTCGTTAAATGAGCAGGCGTAATGCCCTAAAACACGCCTGCGTTGACCATTTAGATTGTTTCAGTTTTGTTCGTTTCAAATTTTGCGTTACTTAGATACGCCACCTAATGTTAATAAGCCGGTTGTTTATTTTTACGGCAGATTTAAGCCTTTAGGCGGTGATTGTGCGTCGATATCTATATTGTGTGATTGTGTGTGCTTCGGCCTTTACGGGCGCGTGTGGTGGTAGCGGCGGCGGAAGTGGGGGCAGCGGTGGCGGTGGTTCCTCTTCAGGTTCAACGCCTAGCCCTACGATTACTCCAACAGTTACCCCTGCTTCTGTCGTCACATCAAGCCCGACGGAAACACTAACACCTGTTCAAACGGCAACTCCAAGTCCAACTGTAATACCGAGTCCCGTTGTGACGATTTCAGGTGCGCTGACCTATGATTTTGTTCCGCATTCTTCTTTTGGAGCGGCACTAAATTATGGCAATATCTCAGTAAAACCTATACGAGGCGCCTCGATTCAGGTGCTTTCATCTTCCAGTCAAGTGCTCGCTCAAACAACCAGTGATGCGTCGGGCTTATACAGCGTGACTGTAGCCCAAAACCTTAATGTTTCTATCCGAGTCTTGGCAGAATTGAGTCAAAGCGGATCACCGTCGTGGGATTTTGCCGTGACCGATAATACCAGTGGCAATGCTCAGTATGTGTTGCAAGGTTCGTTAGCGAGTTCGGGTGCGGACAATGCCACTCGTGACTTACATGCAGCCTCTGGGTGGGGTGGAGCAGGTTATACGGCTATACGTGCAGCTGCGCCTTTTGCGATATTAGACTCGGTTTATGAGGGGCTTCAGCAAGTGTTGGATGCTGACCCGACGGTTGCCTTGCCACCAGCAGAGCTTCGTTGGAGTATTCTAAATCGGGCTGTAGGAGGGAGCCGTGCCGACGGTAATATTGGGACATCGTTTTATGATCCCTCTGAAGACAATATGTACATTCTAGGCGATGAAAACAGTGATACGGATGAATACGACAAAAGCGTGATTCAGCATGAGTGGGGGCATTATTTAGAAGACACCCTATCCCGCTCAGACAGTATTGGTGGCTCTCACAGTTTAAGCGGCTCTTTTGATATGAGATTAGTGTTGAGCGAAGGTTTTGCGAATGCCTTTTCTGCCATTGCCAGTGAGCAGCAATTCTATGCAGACTCAGGTGGAACGCTACAAGGCCGAGGGTTTCGTTTTTCTCTAGAAGCCAATAGTTTTGGCAATGCTGGCTGGTTTAGTGAAAACTCGGTTGGCAAAATAATCTACGACATTGCGGATGACAATAATGATGGTGTGGATACTGTGTCCGCAGGCTTTGCGCCGATATATAACGCAATGACGTCCAGTGACTACAGCCAGTCTACGGCGATGATCTCGATTTATTTACTCATCGCAGAAATTAAAGATATCAGCTCTAGTGAGGTTGATAGTGTTCTCGATGCATTAATGTTAGAAGAGGGGTTAACGGGTACTGGGATCTATGGCGATGGAGAAATGAACGATAGCGCAGCCAACCGCTCTTTTATTTTACCGGTATACAATAGCCTATCCATTGGCAGTACAGTGAATGTGTGCAGCAATAATTTGGAAGGTCTTAGTGAGGGAAATGGTATGGATGCGCGTCGTTTTATTCGAGTGAATATTCCTTCTGCGGGAAGTTACTTTCTTTCAGCGTCGACAACCTTGGGCACAGGGGCCAAAGATCCTGATATTGAAGTGTTTAGGCGCGGGAGCCGTGTTGCGGTTCTTGATTCTGGTGTAGACGACTCTGAGTCGGGTAGCGTGAACTTTGCTTCAGGAGAGTACATTCTAGAGGTTTATGATTTCCTCAATATCGATGGTGTGACGGGAGGCGGCTCTGCCTGCTTTGATGTTTCGATTTCTGCTGCATAAATACATTTTCAGCCATTTCCCGAACGTTTAGTCGCTTGCCTTAGCGTGTGTAATATTGCGAACGCTTCAGAATTGAATCCGCTTTATAAGACGGCTTAAGCTGTATGGAAGCATCACTTTATTTCGAACTGCCAAATCTTAAGTGGGCAGTTTTGAGTGCATTCAAGAGTGTTTGCCACCAAAAAGCTGTGATTCTATACAGGTAGTTCTGTTACAATGCTGTCCCATGATAGCCGCAGAATTACTCAACGACCTAAACGACGCGCAACGCACAGCCGTTAGCGCCCCTCCCGCAAATCAACTGGTACTAGCCGGTGCTGGCAGTGGTAAAACACGTGTCTTGGTACAGCGTATTGCTTGGTTAATTCGTGTTGAAGGGTTTTCCCCTAACGAAATTATGGCGGTGACCTTTACCAATAAGGCTGCGCACGAAATGCGAGAGCGTTTGGGGGCCGCGATGGGTGATGCGCCTCATGGGGCCTCACCGCGTGGCATGTGGGTTGGAACCTTCCATGGCATTGCTCACCGACTGCTTAAGTCTCATTGGAAGTTGGCCGGCTTACCCGAAAATTTTCAAATTCTGGACAGCGATGACCAATTACGCCTTATTAAACGTGTCTATCAAGCCTTAAATATCGATGAGACACGCTGGCCTTATAAACAGTCGCAATGGTTTATCAATGGCAAAAAAGACGAGGGTATTCGCCCGGCCTATATTCAAGACGGCAGTGACCCTCACACCTCAACTATGAAAATGGTGTACACCGCATATGAAGAAGCCTGTGCACGCGGTGGGATGGTGGATTTTGCTGAGCTGTTATTGCGTTCGCATGAGTTGTGGCTCAATAACAAAGACCTACTCGCGCATTACCAAGAGCGTTTCAAGTTTCTATTGGTAGACGAGTTTCAAGATACTAACTCCGTTCAGTACGCTTGGCTGCGCGTGTTAGCTGGCAAGTCGATGCGAGTCACTGCTGTTGGTGACGATGATCAATCCATTTACGGCTGGCGCGGTGCAAAAATTGAAAACATTCAAAAGTTTGAGCAAGATTTCGCACCGGTACGAGTTTGTCGTTTAGAGCAAAATTACCGTTCTACGGCGACGATTTTGAAAGCAGCAAACGCCGTGATTGCTAATAATATTGATCGTCTTGGTAAAACGTTGTGGACCAGCGGTGAAGATGGCGATCCCATTGATTTGTATGCGGCTTTCAATGAGCAAGATGAAGCGCGCTATATCGTTCAGCGTATTGCCGAATGGAGGGATTCCGGTGGCTCTATTAATGACGTGGCGATCTTGTATCGCTCGAATGCGCAATCGCGGGTGCTGGAAGAGCAGTTACTACGTGAAAATATGCCTTACCGTATTTATGGTGGCGTACGATTCTATGAGCGTTTAGAAATCAAAAATGCCCTTTCATATTTACGTATTTTACTAAACCGTAATGATGATGCGGCGTTTGAACGCGTGATCAATACGCCAACGCGTGGCATTGGCAATAAAACACTAGAAACTATTCGTTTATTTGCCCGCGAGCAGGGTTGCTCAATGTATGACGCCGCGATGGGCGCCATTAATAATGGCGTCTTTACCGCACGAGCCACGAATGCAATAAAATCCTTTTTTGTACTTATTGAGCAGCTAGGTGTTGGTATCGATGAATTGTCGCTTGCTGATTTGGTGGATGAAGTTATTAAAGGTAGTGGACTGTTAGATTTCCATAAAATGGAAAAGGGTGAACGTGGACAAGCCCGCGTAGAAAACTTGGAAGAATTAGTAAATGCCTGCCGCTCATTCAAGTCACAAGACGAAGATATGAGACCCCTGCAAGAGTTTCTCGATGCAGCAGCTCTGGATGCGGGTGATGGTCAAGCGGATGAGTACGAAGATGCAGTGCAAATGATGACGCTGCATAGTGCTAAAGGGTTGGAGTTTCCCTTGGTGTTTTTGGCTGGAGTAGAAGAAAACTTATTTCCGCATAAGCGCTCTATTGAAGATCCTGAAGGCTTGGAAGAAGAGCGTCGACTTTGCTACGTTGGTATTACCCGAGCAATGAAGCGCCTAGTGATTTCCTACGCTGAAACTCGCCGTATGTACGGCGAAGAAAAGATGAATACGGTTTCTCGCTTTGTGCGCGAAATCCCGAAAGAGCTAATTCAAGAGGTACGCATAAAGGCGACTATTCGCCGTCCAGTCAGTTTCGCCACAACTCGCTTTAGTGATGAGCTGCCAGATTACCCAGGGCTTAAGTTAGGGCGTCGAGTGATGCATGGTAAATACGCTGAAGGGGTCATCGTGCAAATTATCGGTACCGGTCCCAAGGCCGAAATCCATGTAAATTTCGAAGAGCATGGATATAAGCGTTTGATACTAGGATTTGCCAAGCTAGAACCCTTATAATGTCGGCAAATCTCTATTGCTGAGAAATGAATAGAGCGCGACCTGAACAGTTACGGTGTTTTTAACTCTATATCGCTTACAAGCGATGCCCATTAAAGACTAATTATGCAAAAACGTTACTCCCCCTGGTGGATGCCTGCGGCGATTCTCGGTTTACTCGCAACAAGCGCCCTTTTGTTTTCCCTTCTGGTTTTTAAAACGGCCAACGTTACTCCCCCTGTTAATCTCACTGCTGAGCAATCTTCTCAAGCTGTTTATCACTGGAAGATGGTCACCACCTGGCCAAAACGTTTTCCTGGCGTGGGTTTAGCACCGGAGAATTTTGCTCGCTTAGTCAAAGAAATGAGCAATGGTCGTTTAGTTATCGATGTATATGGCGCCAATGAAATTGTGCCTGCGCTGGGTGTTTTTGGGGCGGTATCCTCGGGTAGTGTCGAACTTGGCCATAGCGCGGCCTATTACTGGAAAGGCAAGATGTTGGCGGCACCACTTTTTACGACTGTGCCTTTTGGTATGAATGCACAAGAGCATAATGGCTGGATGCACTATGGCGGTGGCCTAGAGTTGTGGCGAGAGCTTTATGAGCCATTTAACCTGATCCCATTTGCGGCGGGTAATACAGGCGCACAAATGGGTGGCTGGTTTAATAAAGAGATTAATTCCATTGACGATTTGAAAGGCTTAAAAATGCGTTTGCCTGGTTTGGGGGGTGAAGTTCTGAACCGGGCTGGGGGTGTCGCTGTGAATATTCCTGGCGGAGAGTTGTACACCTCTTTGCAGTCGGGGGTGATCGACGCAACGGAGTGGGTCGGGCCGTACAACGATTTAGCCTTCGGATTCCATGAAATTGCGAAGTATTATTACTACCCCGGTTGGCATGAGCCTGGCCCAATGTTTGAACTGATTGTAAATAAGACCATTTACGAGCAATTGCCGAAAGATCTACAGCGTATTATCGAGGTCGCGGCAAGGGCCATAAATCAAGATACGCTCGATGACTACACGACACGAAATCAGGGTGCTTTGGTTGAGCTGATTAATGTTCATGGCGTGGACATTAAGCGCTTTCCCGATGACGTTATTGCCAAGTTGGAAGAAATTTCTTGGCAGCTTTATGATGATTTGTCTGAATCAGACCCTGTTTTTGCTAAGGTCTATAAATCGTACAAAACTTATATGGACAATGTTGTGGCTTACCATAAAATCAGCGAAGAGGCCTATTATCGCCAGCGGAGTCAGTTGCAATAAAACAGTCGATGCCTAGTGATGAAATTTTAACTTCTTACCTCTTTACTTTGAGGTGTAAATTGTTATTCTGGCGCCAATTTTCGAGCTAGAGTTTGAGCACTTTGGTCGCCGTACGGAATATTTGGAAAACTCTATAATGATTAAAAATACACTTGTAGATCTGTTTGGCAAATCTCCTATTAAGCCATTGCAGAAACATATGACCGTTTCTGCTTCGGCGGCAGATGAACTTATTGCATTTTTTACCGCTGTTCTCGCGAATGACTGGGAAAAAGCGGAGGACGAATACAATAAAATTCGTTCAATAGAAAACGAAGCGGACGTGCTAAAGAAAGATCTTCGTTTGCACCTCCCGAAAAGCCTATTTTTGCCCGTCCCACGTAGCGATCTTCTCGATTTATTGACCAAACAAGACAAAATTGCCAATACCGCCAAAGATATTGCGGGTTTGATGCTTGGTCGAAATATGGCCATTCCTCCTTCCATGCATACCTTGATGCTCGATTTTGTTGCAATTTCTGTAGACGTTGTTCACAAAGCGTTGAAGGCGATTGACGAGTTGGATGAGTTGCTTGAGTCGGGGTTCAGCGGCCATGAGCTGGTTATTGTGGAGCGTTTGGTTGCCGAATTAGATGGGCTTGAGCGTCAGGCTGACGATCATGAAATTGCTGTTCGTCGGCAGTTGTTCAGTCTGGAAACTGAATTGCCACCAATTGAGGTGATGTTCCTTTACCGCATTATTGAATCGATTGGTGAGCTTGCCGACCGATCACAAAAAGTAGGCAGCCGCCTATTACTTCTTCTTGCTCGTTAGTGATTCATTAGCGATACAGAGCATCCATTAATTGTTAACGATTTTTTAGATTACGAGGTCATCCTATGTCTGTGTTGGCAGAATACGGCACAATTTTAGTAATAGTCGCCTGTTGTTTCGGCTTTTT
Organism: Agarilytica sp.; assembly: GCA_033852175.1. GTDB lineage: Bacteria > Pseudomonadota > Gammaproteobacteria > Pseudomonadales > Cellvibrionaceae > Agarilytica. The sequence goes on along the minus strand of JAWSUY010000001.1, from coordinate 340,389 downwards.
TATGGCTTGGGGGGTCGGTGCAAACGACGTTGCTAATGCTATGGGAACATCCGTAGGTTCTGGAGCACTAACCATTCGCCAAGCCATTGTTGTGGCGATGATATTTGAATTTTTGGGCGCATATCTAGCCGGTGGCGAAGTCACTGCAACCATCCGAAAAGGCATTATTGATCCCTCAATGCTCGGGGATACGCCGCATTTACTGGTATATGGAATGATGGCGGCATTGTTGGCTGCCGGAACTTGGCTACTGGTTGCTAGCATGATGGGCTGGCCCGTTTCTACGACTCACTCAATCGTCGGTGCCATTGTTGGTTTTGCTGCTGTAGGTATCTCTGTGGATGCTGTGGCTTGGGCTAAGGTCGGTAAGATTGTTGCGAGTTGGGTGGTGTCACCTGTATTGGCTGGAACGCTTTCGTTCTGCCTCTTTATGAGCGTGCAAAAACTTATTTTTAACAGCCCTAACCCTTTCAAAAGCGCTAAAAAGTATATTCCCTTCTACATGTTCGCCGTTGGATTCTTGATTTCGATGGTCACTATTTTGAAAGGCTTAAAGCATGTCTTTAAAGATGCGGCGGTTAAGCTGACCTTTATCGATGCTGTTGGTATGGCTTGCGTAATGGGCGTAGTAGTGGCGTTGATTGGCATCGTATTGCTTCGTCGCGTCAAAGTAACGAAAGAGTCTGAATCCGAGCACCGTTTTGCCGATGTTGAGAAAGTGTTCGCCATCCTTATGATATTCACCGCTTGCGCGATGGCTTTTGCTCATGGCTCAAATGATGTGGCGAATGCGGTTGGCCCGCTAGCAGCTGTTGTTTCCATCGTGGGGTCAGGTGAAATCGCTTCAAGCTCGGCTATGCCGACATGGATATTATTCCTAGGTGGCGGTGGTATCGTCATCGGATTGGCAACATACGGTTTTAAGGTGATGGCAACGATTGGTAAGAAGATTACTGAGCTTACTCCGAGCCGTGGTTTTGCAGCGGAGCTAGGAGCAGCGGGTACCGTGGTTGTTGCTTCTGGTCTAGGCTTGCCTATCTCGACGACGCACACGCTTGTAGGCGCTGTATTAGGGGTTGGTCTGGCTCGAGGTATTGGTGCACTTAACCTGAAAGTTGTGGGTACAATTTTCCTTTCGTGGCTTGTGACTCTACCGGCGGGTGCTGGTTTGGCTATCATCTTCTTCTTTATTCTTAAGGCCATCTTTGGGGCTTAAGTTTAGAATGTAAAAAAGGGGAGCTACCGAAGTGCTTTTGATTTAAAGCGCTTCGGTAGCTCCCCTTTTTTTGTGTTTTTTCTTTCTTATTTCTTTATGATTGCTCGGGTTCTGCCATTCGTATCGATGGCGACAAAGACAAAGTCCCCATCAGTGACCTTCTCCTGTGCGTTTTTGTCGCATTCTTTTACCCATACCTCTACACGAGTCTTAACCGAAGAGCGTCCTGACTCTAGCACTTCGCAGTAACAGCTTACCGTTGCGCCGACGGGGATTGGGCGTAAAAACACCATCTCTCCGACTGCAACCGTTGTTACCCTGCCAGAAGCCATTTCTCGCGCGACAATGGCGCCAGCGAGGTCCATTTGAGCCAGTAGCCATCCACCAAATATATCGCCGTTAGGGTTGGTATCTTTTGGCATTGTCAGTGTTTGCAATACTAAAGTGCCACAAGGGGTCGGTTCTTCATCGATGTCTGACATGGTGTGTTCTCTAGTTATTTTTATTGAGGCTTCGAGCCTCCAAGTAGTCGTATTGTCTAAATGGGGGCTATTTTATGTTTTGCCACAAAGACGGTAGTTTATTGCTGAGAGCCGCGTTGCTTTAAAAAATACTGGGCAGCCAAGTGATCAGAAAAGGCCATTGAGCAAGAGCAGCAAGTAGAACCAATTGGATCACAATAAAGGGTGCGACACCACGATATATAGCGCCAGTTGAAACGGAGTCGGGTGCAATCCCTCTTAAATAGAATAGTGCAAAGCCAAAAGGAGGGGTCAAAAATGAGGTCTGTAAATTGATCGCAATCATAATGCCTAGCCAAACTGGGTCGACCCCGAGTTTAAGCAGTGCGGGAGCGACTAAAGGCACGACAACAAAAGTAATTTCAATAAAGTCTAGAATAAAGCCCAGTAAGAAAATCACCAGCATCACGACAAAAAGAGCGGTGACCGTGCCGCCGGGCAAATTTTCAAAAAAGCGTTCAATTTGAAGATTGCCGCCAAGTCCGTTAAAGACTAGGGAGAATAAAGATGCGCCAATTAAGATGGCAAAAACCATAACTGTTATTCGGGCTGTGGTTTGCATAATGTCCTTGAGCTTTTCAATATCCATTTGGTGTTTTAGCAGTGCAAGTATAAATGCGGTTACGGCGCCCACTCCGGCAGCTTCTGTCGGCGTTGCTTGTCCGGTGAGAATCGATCCGAGTACAAGGATCATAAGAACTAATGGGGGAGCGATACTTTTGAAAAGTGCAGCGCTGCTGGTATGGCCTTCGGTCTTTACTCGCGGAGCCGCGGTGGGATTTAAAATGGCGACTGCGGCGACATAAACGATGTAAGCAATGACAAGTAATAAACCGGGCACGATAGCGCCGAGAAAGAGGTCGCCGACTGTTACAGGTGATGCGTTAAAAATATTGAGTGACAGTTGTGCTTCTTGATGCGCGTTAGAAATAATATCACCCAGTAAAACCAAGGCGATTGACGGCGGGATGATTTGTCCCAAAGTTCCCGTCGCGCATATAGTGCCGCATGACAGAGAGGTGGAATAGCCTTGCTTCAGCATTGTGGGAAGGGACATGAGCCCCATGGTGACGACGGTTGCGCCGACAATACCGGTACTGGCGGCCATCAATGCGCCGACTAATATGACGGATATTCCTAAACCTCCAGGCAGCGGTCCGCAGAGCCGGCTCATGTTCTCTAATAACTCTTCGGCTATTTTTGAGCGTTGTAAAATGACACCCATAAATACGAATAATGGTACTGCAAGTAGGGTGGTGTTGTTCATCGTGCCGAATATACGTTCGGGGTAATTGAGTAAAAAATCTGCGTTGAAGCTCCCAGCAAAAATGCCAAAGCCTGCAAATATGAGCGCCACACCCGCCAAGGTAAAGGCGACGGGGTATCCGACCATAAGGGCGGCGCAAACGGCGACAAACATGATGAGGGGGAGGAGGTCGATCACAAGCAGTTCCTGAATTTTATAGAATCACAAATTAAGTGTTTTTTTCATCGCTGGGGTATTCGTCTTTAAACGTCAGCTTTACTAGCTCACTTAGGGCTTGAGAAAAACCGTAAATGCCGAGAAGAATCCCCGATATAGGAATGAATGTTTTGAGAATAAATACGGTGGGAAGTCCACCTGAATTAGACGAACCTTCGAGTATTGACCATGAGTCAATTACGAACTGCCAGCTTATGGCAGTCAAAAAAATGGAAAACGGGAGCAGGAACAGAATAGCGCCAATGGCATTTACCCAGGATTTTGTATTGTCTGAAAAATTTCGATAAAACACATCCACTCTCACGTGGGCGCCATGTTGTGCAGCGTAGGTGAGTAAAAGCAAAAACACAGCCGCATGCAGGTAATTTATCGACTCCTGTATTGCGATAGAGCCAATATTGAATATCGCTCGCGCTAGCACAATGCCCACGACGATCAGCGCCATGAGTGCAAGGCTCCAGGACAGAACTTTACCCAGTGTCTCGTTGAGCGCACGCTGGGCTTTATTGAGGGTGTGAAAAAACGTTCTCATCGGCATTGTCGCTAAATTGGCGCATAGGTTTAAATAAAGGGTGAAGTATAGAGGGCAAGCGTTCCCGTGCAAGTGCTATATGGGGTTTGCGCAAGATGCGAGAGGGAAGGTTGTCGTCAAATTCAAAGGAATTGGTTGTTGTTTTAATTTACGGCCTGTATTTGGCCAATCTGTATCGTGGGGTTTGTGTGAATGATCGTATAATCTACGGAATGATTTCAGAGCTGTTTTGTTGTTGTGCTGCGTTATAGGGACGTAATATATCGATTTTGTCGGTATTGAAAGGCGAGTTTGAATTTAATTCTTTTTCAGGCTTGCATACTATGGTGCAACTGTTTACCTTGCGCCCGTTGAAATCCAACACCTTATTTTTTGGGCTGCTTCTACCAACTACAGCCGTTCAGAAGCGAAGTATTCACTATTAACGTTTTTATCGTTTTAAGCATGATTTTGGAGGGTTAATGAAGAAGCAATTTTTGACAGTATTCATTTGTGCCGGTCTTTCACTCTCTGTGTTTGCAGAGCCAACGCTATACGGAAAAGCGAACGTTTCGTATCAATTTGCTGACGAAGATTATGTTGATGATGGTGGTGCTCGTGTCGAAGAGAGTACGACCGAAGTTAAGAGTAATGCTTCTCGCGTCGGAGTAAAAGGCAGCTTAAAAATTGAAGGTGGCTTAGAGGCTATCTATCAAGCTGAATTTGAAGTTCAGTTTGATGACGGTGATGATAAAGACGGTGAAACGTTTTCTCAGCGTAATATCTTTGTTGGCTTAAAAGGTGGCTTTGGTACGGTAAAAGTCGGCAGGTTTGACACTCCTCTTAAAGAGGCGCAAAACAAAGTGGATCTCTTTAACGATCTTGAGGGCGATATTAAACATATCATTACTGAACATGATAACCGTGCAAGCAATGTTGTCAGTTATCAATCGCCTAAGTTTGGCAGTTTTATCGCAACAGCAGCATTGATTTCGAGTGAAGAGGATGGTGAGGAAGATGGCGTCTCAGCGTCGATCACTTTTGACCAGAACGGCCTCTATTTGGCTGCGGCATTGGATCAAGATGTAGAAGCTGAAGATATTGACGTCCTTCGTTTTGTAGCTCAATATAATTTTTCGGATTTTCAGGTCGGCGGGCTTTTAGAGTCGGTTGATAATGCGTCAGGTGATGACGCGGAAGCGGTGTTTATTTCATTCCAATACAAAATAAACAAGCTTGCGTTAAACGCGCAGTACGGCCTTTCGGATATTAACGAAGACGATGGGCAAAGTTTAAGTATTGGTGTTGATTACACGCTGGCTAAGCAGCTTAAAGTATTTTCTTACTACACAAGAAATGAGTCAGATCATGTTGATCGAGAGGCTTTTGAGGGCACGCAAGATGATGGGCGTGACGATAACTATCTTGGTGTGGGTGTAGAGCTAAAGTTTTAAATACATCTTTTTCATGGATGCATTCTGGGGCGAAAGCCCCTTTTTTTCGTCTATCAATTGAGTGAGCGCATAATAATACTGATTCTGAATGGCCGCTTGCTATCCGATTTGGCAGTTAGATCCTATCTGTCGGTAAAATATTTTCTTCAGGACTTAAGTGTATAAGCTACACTAAAAATAAACATCTCAGCCTTTGGAGCTACGCCATGAAAACTCACCCTCACAAACTCATTCTCATGGTGACGCTAATGTTGTTTGGACTGAGTGCTTGTGATGGCGGAATGAAAGGTATGCCAAACCAAGAATTAGTGGCAAAGCGGGATGAGTGTGTTCAGCGCAGCCCTACCTCTCCGGGCAAGGTTACGGCTTGTGAGAATATCCGTAAAGAATGCGAGCGTCGCCGTAAAGGAGGCAATTTCGCCTGCTAGCGGTTTTGTCTTAATACTCCGGCGAAGCCTTACGTCTACCTAGCTAGTGCCCATCCGGAAATAGGGCTCTGCTGCGATCGAATTTAAAACGCCATTTTCACACCACAAGATGTAGTTGTTTGAAATAACCAAACGCCTATATCTTGTGATGCAAAACTGACATTTTAAATTCGTTCTCGCAACGAGCCATTTCTGGACAGGCACTAGCTATTCGCTGGGGCCGGTCTCAATGTCGTCAAATGCCCTTGAGCTTTCTCACCTAGCTTCCCACCTTGTTGAGCGACATCCGAAAAATATCGTATTGCTTCGTCCTTATTGCCGTTTGCGAGCTCGATTTCGCCTAGGTGGTAACTAGCCATTTGTGTCGGAAGTAAGGACTGACTTCTGAGTAGACTTTGTTTAGCTTGCCCATAACGCTTTTGCTTTTTCTCGATCAGGCCTAGCCCCAGATACCCCATGAAATAATTTGGGTCGAGTTTTTTGGCTGTGGTAAATGCTTTGGCTGCATGTGAATCATGTTTCTGCTGGAAAAGAATTTGCCCCAGGGCAAGGTGAAAGATTGCCTCTTTAGGTTGAATGGCAATGGCCTCGTTTAGCAGTTTGAGTGCAGGCTTGTATTGCTGATTCCCTGCCTTGGCAAGGGCGTTTGTATGTTTGTCGTAGGCTTTTTGATCCTTGAGCAGTTGGCTAATCGCTTGCTCGAATGCATTCTTATTACGCTTGCCGATAAACCCGAGCTTGGCTGCGGTTTGTCGGTTTCTATCAACTCTTTCCTGTGATGGCGGGTGGTTGGCAAATAAGCCTCGTAACCATTGTTTTTGGTCCTTCTGCTGGGATAGCCGCACAAAGGTTTCCTGTAACTCAATAGCTGCCTGGGTTTCGTAACCTGCTCTAGCCATATATGCCATGCCAAAGGCGTCGGATTGCAGTTCTTGATCGCGTCCATACTTGGCAGACCAAAGACCCGCTCCAATATTGGCTCCTATCGTTGCTGTTTGGCCGTAATCTTTATCCTGAGTGAGCAGGCTCGTTGCCAATACGCCTAGTCCTAATAGCTGTGCTTGCTGCATTTTTTGTACGCCGTGCTTGCCTGCCACGTGAACAATCTCGTGACCTAGAACGGCAGCTAGCTGAGCTTCGTCTTTCAATTCGATCAATAGGCCACGGTTAATGGCAATCTTTCCCCCAGGTAAGGCCCAAGCATTGGGAACGCTGTTGTTCAGTACAACAAATTCATAGGGTAGGTTTGGGCTATCACTGAGTTGCGCCAAAGCCTGTCCGACTTTATTGACGTATTGGCCGAGGGCTGGATCAACTGTATATTGGCCGCCTTGTTGCTGTTGGTAGGGCATGTAGTTTTTATGCCCAATAGCGATCTCACTGGAGGTGGAAATTATTGACAATTCTGTCTTGCCTGTGACAGGGTTCACCGCGCAACTTGATAGGCCCGTTAGGGTCAGTGTTGCGGTCAACAAAACAATAAAACGCATGTGAGTTTCCTAGTTAATAAATGGGGTCTACGGTTGATGTTTATCGGATGGGCATTGATAGAACTATATTGACCGAGCCGTAACGGCGGGCAATGGTAACGGAAGCGTAAAACGATAGGTAGTGTATTAATGAGCGGTGTGAGTGTTATAGAAATGTTTGCGGGTACGCGGGCTGATGGCAGCCCTGTGGCGGAACAATTGCAGGTTGTTAAGGCTGACGATGGGAGCTTTGTTTTATTGCGCTCACCGGCCTTTATTAAAGGTTTGGCAAAGGGTGATCAAATCTCCCTGAAGGAAAAAGAAAAATCATTTGAACTAATTAAGCGCTCAGGGAATCTGTGCATTCGCATCTTTGCTCGTGAAGATATTGAACAGCTCTGTGAAGATGTTCGCCCCTTGTTTGAGAAGTTGGGTGGCGCTTTAGACCACGAAAATGAACGTTTGCTGGTTTTTAGTATTCATGTGAGTTGTGGTTTTGAGGCGATCGAGAAGATCCTAAATGATCATGTCGGCGAAGAAACCGAGAGTGCTTGGGTATACGGTAATGTTTATGACCCTGCAGATGGTGAAACCCCGCTGAATTGGTGGCAGGATATATTGAAGCCGCAGTAGAAAGGTGGGTCTATACTGGAAAGACTGGCTAGTTTATGTGCCATGAGAGTAACAGCCATCATCCTCTGTGGGAGTGGGTTACTAAGAGTGGGTTATCAGGTGTAGGTTATCGAATGTGATAGCTTAATTTTGCGTGGTGGTGGTTCATGGTAGTTTTAAAGGGCAATACAAAATGGTCGTTCATGAAAAGGATTTCTGACTTGGCAATTGTATTGAATATATCCTGTCTTTTTATTCCGCGCATATCTGTTTTTTGGGTACTTATAATAGCTGTCTCAAGTTGTGGTGGCGGTAGTGACGAGGGCCTGTTAAGTGGCGATGCTGGCACCATAGTTCCCAGTGGAAATGAGCTGCTGACGTGGCAGTCTGGTGTTTTTTTTGATAAAGCAGCATATCAGGCAATGTGCGCAGATCCTCGCACTGGCCCCAACCCTTTTGACGAAAATAGACCCTTTCCTGATGAGTTGGGATCCGTTGCGCATGAAAATTTTTACCTCCGTTCTTGGACCAATGACCTTTATTTTTGGTATGACGAAGTGGTGGATCAAGACCCCAACTTGTTTACCACGGCTGAATATTTCGATGAGCTTAAAACAATGGAAAGGACGCCTTCAAATCGCCTGAAGGATAATTTCCACTTTTCAGAAAATACCGCAAATTACCTGACTCGAACCGTGAGTGGAGAGACCTTTGGTTATGGGATGAATTTGGTCTTTGCATCGGTCAATGTCCCTAGGCTCTTAATCGTGCGCGACGTTGTGCCGGGCTCTCCAGCAGCCGTTGCTGGGGTTGAAAGAGGCATGGAGATAGTTACGATTGATGGCGAGGACCTTGTCTCTGGTGGCGACGTGGACACCCTCAATAATGGTTTGTACCCTCCTGCATTGGAAGAAGATCACACCTTCGATTTCTTACCGGTTGGTTCCAATACCGCAGTGGAGCTAACGCTAACGTCAGCCAACATTGAATCAGTCCCCGTTAAGGCCGTGACAACAATCGATACAGCATCTGGTGGTGTCGGGTATGTTCACTTTAATTCTCATATTCGTCCAGCGGAACGACACCTCTACGATGCGTTTACTTCGTTGCAGGGCAGTGGCGTTAGCGATCTCATTTTGGACTTACGTTACAACGGTGGAGGTCTTCTCGCCATTGCTGGGCAGGTGGGGTATATGGTCGCGGGTAGTCAATCCAATGGCGACACCTTCTACCGCTTGGCGTTTAACGACAAGCAATCGTCAGGTAGTCCCATTCCTTTTCATTCGGAGAGCTTAGGTTTTTCTGAGGATCTTAATGCGGGCATCGACCTACCGACATTAAACTTATCGACGGTTTATATTTTGACGACAGGTGGAACCTGCTCTGCCAGTGAAGCGATTATCAATGGTTTGATGGGGATTGATGTGGATGTCGTCTTGATCGGCGATACAACCTGTGGAAAGCCCTATGGCTTCTTCCCGCAAGACAATTGCGGGACAACCTATTTCACGGTTCAATTTGCTGGCGTTAATGCTGATAACTTTGGTGAATACCCCGATGGCTTTTCGCCCTCGAACATTCCAAACGCGCCAGGCGTTTCCGTACCGGGGTGCCGGGTTGAGGATGATTTTGAGCATCTACTGGGTGATCCTGAAGAGGCATTGTTGGCTGCAGCGTTACAATATCGGGATGACGGTAGTTGTCCTGCTTTGCCCAGCAGTTCTAAAGCCCTTGTTAAGTCGTCGCAAAAATCCAAAGTGGGGATATTATCAGGACTGCGTTTACCCCGCGAGTATCCGGGTTTAAATAACGCTATCATCCAGCCCTAGGGATTTCAGTAGCGCTTACCGATGTATGATGCCTATCTCGGTCAGATTGATGGTCAAATTTTACGTCGATATGGTCACTTTTTAGTGGGCGTAAGCTTAGTTTCTCTGTAAGAAAAAAATGACATTGAAAATAATTAAAATTTCCACAAAGGAAATACTGTCGATCCGCGTCTTATCATAAAACTACTAATTTACACCGGTAAACAACAACGTGTTGAGCATGTTCATATATGGGTGAGTCCGAGTTGATTCGAGCCGCACAAGGCGGAGATTCTCGAGCCTTCGAGCAATTGCTCGACGAGCGTTATTCGACGATTTATCGATTTTCCTACAAATGGTGTGGTAATACCTGCGATGCTGAAGATGTCGCGCAGCAGGCGTGTATTAAAATCGCGGCTAATCTCAAACAATTTAATCATGAGTCAAAATTTTCCACTTGGTTATATCGCCTAGTCATTAATTGCGCCAAAGACTGGCAGCGCCAGCAGCAAAGACATGTCACCGAAGAGCCGAGTGCTGAGGATGCCAATGTTCTTTCCAGTATGACCGAAGATAAAGCTGATATTGCTGTGTACCTAGGTCAGCTACTGGCTTGGGTAGAGTTACTCGGTTCCGAATTTAAAGAAACGTTACTGTTGGTTTTTGGTGAAGGGCTTTCTCATGGTGAAGCCGCCAAAGTGCTGAACGTTAAAGAAAGCACCGTATCCTGGCGTATACATAATGTGCGTAATAAATTAACTGAATTTGAAAAAGATGAAAGGGGTCATTTATGAACGAGCAAGACCTCGAAAAACTATTCAATCAAAACCAAGATGTGAAGATTGATTCGAATGCAAAAAAACGGGCAATTAATTTGGCGATGGCTGAATTTTCCAAGGCGCAAGCCGCATCACCAGAAAAGGGTGAAAATAAAGCCGATGATCACCAAGGATTTTTCAGCGCTTTACGTCCTATCAAAAAGTTAGCAAGTTTTGATTGGAGAGATGTGATGAAAAATGAAATAAAAAGTAAAGTAGAAAAATGGATATACGGATCGTTTGCTGGAGTGTCGGTGGCATTGTTTGCAGGTTTTATCGTGCTGAGAAACCCGCTGCCGTTTAACCCGACGGATGAGATAGCGATAGATGAAGATCTTGCCGGAATCATTGCGGAGTACAGCGTAGGTGCGAAGCCTGCTGAGGAAGCCCCCAGGACAATAGAGGTAACGGTCGGAAAACTAGACCGCTTAGGCAAAGGCGTGCGAGTTAAGGCAAAAGAAGAGTTGATGGCGTCTTCGGCCAGAAGAAGTGAAACCTCACAGGAGGTTATTGTTTTAGCGGATGCGGTTTCGGCTGATAACAGTGCGTCTTCCGCGATGCCTGCGTTGGCGGCAGAACCGAAAAAACACATTCGCCAAGTCAGTAATGATGGAGGTAGTGGTCGTGATAATGATAGTGCGGTAGAGTCAGAGTTGTTCGTTGCACCAAGCCTTCAAATGGCGTCTGCCGATGTTATGAGTATCCGATCCCGAACGCATGTTCCTGAAGACAAAACGCTACTTACCCAAAAGCTGTCGCGGACAACGGTAGGATTTAGCGATGAGTATTTTGCGCAGGCGCCCCAGGAACAGCGTGAACGCTTCGAACACAAAGATATTAATGCAGTTAAATTGGTTGCCGACGAGCCTGTCTCAACCTTCTCTGTCGACGTCGACACCTCGTCGTACAGCTTTGTTCGTCAACGATTGAATCAGGGCTATTTGCCCAACCCGGATGCGGTTCGTGTTGAAGAGTTTCTGAATTATTTCGACTATGACTATCCTGGAGCGAAAAATAAATCAGCGCCTTTTTCGACGAATGTCGTAGTCGGTGATTCACCATGGAAAGCCGGAAATAAGCTTCTCCATATAGGGATCAAAGGTTACGATATTGCCGAGCAGCCAAAATCCAATATGGTATTTTTATTGGATGTTTCAGGCTCCATGAATTCGCGAAATAAATTGCCTTTGGTCAAACAATCGCTTGTGCTATTACTCGACCAATTACGTCCAGATGATACCGTTGCCATTGTTGTTTACGCTGGTGCGGCAGGTACGGTCTTGGAACCAACAAAAGTCAAAGACAAGCAAAAAATATTATCTGCCCTTTCTCGCTTGAAAGCAGGCGGGTCAACTGCTGGAGGCCAAGGTATTCGTCTAGCCTATCAATTGGCGGAGCAGAACTTTGATAAAAATGCTGTTAACCGTATATTGTTGGCGACGGATGGCGATTTTAACGTCGGCGTATCCAGCCCCGAGCAACTTAAAACACTTGTCGAGCGTAAACGAGAAACCGGCATTTACCTTTCTGTTTTAGGCTTCGGTCAAGGTAACTACCACGACACGATGATGCAGGTCTTGGCTCAAAATGGTAATGGTGTTGCAGCGTATATTGATTCCCTTGGCGAAGCCCAAAAGGTTTTAGTTAATGAAGCAACGTCTTCTTTATTTACCATCGCAAAAGATGTCAAAATTCAAATAGAATTTAATCCTGCTACCGTTGCTGAGTACCGGCTTATTGGTTATGAAACTCGTGCACTGGCTCGTGAAGATTTTAATAACGATAAGGTTGATGCGGGAGATATTGGTTCCGGGCATACGGTCACAGCTTTATATGAAATTACACCCGTTGGTGCAAAGAGCCAGCTAATAGAGCCAACGCGCTATACCGATAGTAAAGGTGTAGATGATGGTAAAGCGAGCGAAGGTAAGGCTGGTGAATATGCATTGCTGAAGTTGCGTTACAAATTACCGAAAGAGACAGAGTCAACGCTAATGACTCAAGTCATAGCGGCTGAAAATACAGTTGATCTTCATAGCGATAAAACGAGCTGGCGAGCGCGCGAGTTCTATTTTTCCGCAGCCGTTGCAGGCTTTGCGCAACTGCTTAAGAATGACAAGTATATGGGAGAGTGGAAATTCGATGACGCGATTGAAATGGCTTTGGATACACGTGGCCGCGATGAATATGGCTATCGTAATGAGTTTGTTCTGTTGATTCGAAAAGCAAAAATAGCGCGTTAATACGATCAGTTGTCAGGGGGCTGAAAGCTAAAGAAAATACTTTCAGCCCCGAATCCCCCCTTCTGTATAGCCTCCTTGAGCGACTATTTTATACCCTGAAATGTTTTGGTGATTTGTATCTGCGGTTCTTCCAGCATCACTATATTCGGTTTAATGAATTAGGCATCTTTAAACCGATATCATTATTCTCTGGTATGTATTATTAGCTTATTGAGAGCGCATCATATTTCTGGCTTAGGCTTTAACGTTGGAAGCTGCAGATGTTACTGCACTTATTAAATGAGGCGGGAGCTTTAAGCTCAAGCTGAAGGTTTAATTAGCTGGTGTTGAGGACTTAACATGAGAGGGGGTTTATGAATAGTAAGTCAGAGTCCTGAGATCTCAGTGTGATGTAGCTGATAGTTGACGCTAATATTGAGGTTAGTAATATTAGCGTTCACAAAGTGTTGTGATATTAACTGGTCGCAATAATATTCGGGTCAGAATTTTTAGAACGTTTCCCCAGTAGCGTTAATCCTTGCACCACGAGAGCCATGGATATAGCGGCACCCAAAAGCCAGAAAGAGGCAAAGGTGGGATTGTTTGAGAAATTACCAATTTGATACAAGCAGCTAGCGGCCCAATAAGCTAAATAACTCGACCAGGCGATGACTAGGGAGGCCCACATGGGCCCAGACTCTCTGTTCATTGCTCCCATAACGGCAACACATGGAGTGTAAAGCAGTATAAATACGAGGTAACAAAACGCCGCAAAGGCCGTTCCGAATAAATTTTGCATGGCGCCAATGCCTGTATTGGATACGCCCTGATCCTCTGATGAGTCATTAACCGAGCTTAGTCCGAGTGGGTCGCCTATGGTGCTAGCTAGACCGCCAATGTTGTCCGCGATAGAGACAAAGGCATCGCCTAGCGAGGCCAATAAATCAAACTCTCCCTCGTCCTCAGTCGTCTCTCCAGCTACATCTTGATAGAGAGCGTCTAGTGTACCAACGACAGCTTCTTTAGCGAAAATACCCGTAAATACGCCGACAGTCGCTGGCCAATTATCTTCTTGCACGCCGATGGGGGCGAGTGCTGGTGTAAGGGCTTTACCGATATAGCTTAAAAGGGATTCTTTGCTGTCTTGGTTACCAAAACTGCCGTCGAGACCGATGGAGTTAATAATGGTGAGTGCCACAACAACTTTGACAATGGTGCTGCCTGCGCGCTTAACGAAACCGCGAAGTCGGTGCCACGTTGTCATAAATACATTCGTGACGGTGGGCACGTGGTAAGCGGGCATCTCTTGAAATGAGGGGCTAGCTTGACCTGAAAATAAGGTTTTTCTGAATAGCCAGCCGGTAAAAACGGCCATTAGAATACCGAACAGGTATAAAGCAAATACGATCAAGGAGCCATTCTTAGGGAAAAACGCAGCGGCAAATAAAGCGTATACCGTAAGTCGCGCGCCGCAAGACATAAACGGCGACATGGCGATAGTGAGTAAGCGATCTTGCTCGCGAGTCAGTGAGCGAGATGCCATCACGGATGGTACGTTACAGCCAAAGCCGACAATTAATGGAACAAAGGCATTTCCGGGTAAGCCAATTCTGCCCATAAGTCGGTCAACGACAAAGCCCGCGCGAGCCATATAGCCGGAGCCTTCCAGCAAACTTAGGCATAAATACAAAAAACCAATAACGGGAATAAAAGTGCCAACTAGCTGAATGCCGCCACCAACGCCATCGGCAATGATCGTGCGCAGCCAATCGGGTGAACCCAAACTGCTCATCAAGTTACCTAAACCATCGACAAGCAATGCACCAAGAAAGATATCAAAAAAATCGATAAATACTGCGCCGAGATTGATGGAAAACATAAACATCAAATACATCATTAGCAGGAAGATCGGGATGCCTAACCAGCGGTTAAGGACCACAGCATCTATCTTTTCGCTAAAGGGCTGGCGGCTAGGCTCCATGATCACAACGTCACGGGTTTGCTCTTGAATCCAATGAAAGCGGTGAGTAATCGCCTCTTCTTCACAGAGAAGGTCTTCTTTAATTTTTGGTGCGAGGGATGGGTCTTGTGCAATTTCGAATATTTTGTTCTTAAGCTCGTTGGTGCCTTTGGATTTGCTGGCGACAACGGGAATCACGGGGACGCCTAAGCGACGCTCCAGTCCTTCGATATCGATATGGGTGCCCTGGCTTTCGGCTACGTCCATCATATTTAGTACAATGATGAGAGGGCAGCCGGTTTCGAGCAGTTCATGGGTCAGCAATAAATGACGGTTGAGGTTAGCTGCGTCGAGGACGTTAACAATAAGATCGGGTTTTTCTTCGGTGATGAAGTGTCGAGCGATTTGCTCATCGATGCCTTGCTCTTCTGCCTGCAATGTATAGACGCCGGGTAGATCTACAACTTCTACGTTGTTGTTCTTATTACGTAAAGTCCCGGTCTTTTTTTCTACTGTGACGCCAGCCCAGTTTCCCACCTTTTGGCGAGATCCTGTGAGGGTATTGAATACAGTGGTTTTACCGCAATTGGGGTTGCCCGCTAGGGCGATGGTTAGGTCTGTCACACACTCTCAACTTGAATTTGAAATGCATCGCGCTTGCGGATGCTGAGAAGAGTTCCTTCTACGCGCACTTGCATTGGGTCGCCGAGTGGTGCGGTGCGTAGCACTGTCGCTTCAGCTCCAGGTATAACGCCCATGCGATGTAAGCGAGTCAGCGTTTCACCAGCTTGAGTGAAGCCTTTGATACGGGTTTTGATGTTTTTCTGCTGATCGGCAAGGGTCATTGGGCGGTCCTCACAAGAATTCTTATGTTTGATTTGTAAACGAAACTTAAATACTAACAATTATCGTTTAGTTTAGCGCCTGTATGTGTTTTAGGCTAGCGAAAACCACAAGATTGTTTAAATTTGCGACGGGTTGAGGAAAATGACGAACCCCGATGGTTAAGGGCTGTTCAGGCTAGTGATCTTTGTTTCAACATATGCGTTAGCGACCTTGAGATGCGAGAACTCTTCATCTATCTTCACGTTGCTCAGCTTGTTGAATCTGCCAAAGTTGCGCGTACTTTCCCTGGTTTAGAAGTAATGTATGGTGATTCCCTTGCTCAATTATCTCCCCCTGCTCTAACACGATGATTTTATCGGCATCGACGATGGTTGATAGGCGATGAGCAATAACGAGTGTCGTTTGTTCTCGGCTAATCTTAGCAATAGCATCGAGTATGCCTTGCTCTGATTTACTATCTAGAGAAGATGTCGCCTCGTCAAAAACCATAATCTGAGGGCGTTTTAATATCGCCCTGGCAATGGATACGCGTTGTTTTTCACCGCCAGATAGTTTGAGGCCGCGTTCGCCGACGATCGTGTCGGAGCCTTCTGGCAGCTGTTTAATAAAAGCATCTAGATGTGCGAGTCGAATAGCGTTTTGAATGTCAGTATCACTTGCGTCGACCCGGCCGTAGCGAATGTTTTCATAAATAGACATGTTAAAGAGTACGGTGTCTTGCGGAATAACACCGATGCAAGATCGTAGGGAGTGTTGAGTGACTTGTGAAATATCCTGGCCGTCTATCAATATCTGGCCCTGTTCGGCATCATAAAAACGGAACAGAAGTTTAAGGATAGTAGATTTGCCCGATCCACTGGTCCCAACAATGGCTGTTTTCTTTTTGCTGTCGATGGTGAAGCTTGTTTTTTTAATGATGGGACGGTCAGGAGAATAGGCAAAGCCTATTTCTTGAAATTCAATTTTCCCTTCCTTAATTTCTAGGTCTTTTGCGTCGGTAATATCAGCTACTTTGGCCTGGGTGTGAAGCAAGCCAAACATTTGTTCAATGTTTGCCAGTGACCCTTTCATTTCCCGGTAGATAAACCCGAGAAAATTAAGAGGCATAAAAATTTGCATCATAAATGCATTAACCAAAACAAAATCGCCAAGCGTCATTTCTTGAGCGACAACTTTTGCAGCGGCTAGGATCATTGCGCAAGTCATCGCGGCGGCAATGATAAACGCTTGTCCGCCATTCAAAAAGAATAGCGAGAGACGGTTCTTTTGTCGTGCTCTTTCCCAGGCGGCTAATTCTTTGTCGTAGTGTTCAGCTTCGAAACTTTCATTGGTAAAATATTTTACCGTTTCGAAGTTAAGGAGACTGTCGACGGCGCGCGTGCTTGTTTCCGATTCTGCTCGATTAACTTGGCGAACAAACTTAGTTCGAATTTCGGTCGCAAATACAGAAAAGGAAACATAAGAAAGAACAGCACTTATCACAATAATGGCAAACCAGCCGCTGTATTGTACAAGTAAGATGATGGTAATCAGGGCTATTTCGATAATGGTGGGAATGATATTAAATACCATAAAACGCATTAAAAAATTAATGCCATTTGTGCCGCGTTCAATATCGCGTGATAAACCACCTGTGCGTCGATTAAGGTGAAAGTCGAGGTCGAGTGAATGTAAATGGCGAAAAACACGCAGCCCAATATTGCGCATTGCTCGTTCGGTCACACGGCCAAAAATTGTATCTCGCAATTCACCAAATAAGACACTAGCAAAGCGAAGACTGCCGTAAGCGACCAGTAATGCAATGGGAAC
The DNA here is from genome assembly GCA_033852175.1 of Agarilytica sp. Taxonomy (GTDB): domain Bacteria; phylum Pseudomonadota; class Gammaproteobacteria; order Pseudomonadales; family Cellvibrionaceae; genus Agarilytica. Next base: position 323,232 of record JAWSUY010000001.1, on the reverse strand, counting down.
GGTGAGTAATATCAGAGTGTCGTTTGCTTGCTCGATATCATCGACAATATATTTGAGGGTAAAGGGTAGGCCGATACTTGCCAGTTTTGCTGCGATCAAGCAAAACAGTGCGAAAGAGATGCGTAATTTAAACTCGAGTAAATAGGGAAAAAGATCAAAAAGGGTACGCCAGTTTACATCACTGATATTGACGTCGGTGCGTTGTCCGCGCATATGGAGGTGCCCAAGTTTATGCTGAATGTTATTGCTCTTGTAAATATAGAGCAGGGAAGTAGCTTATGCGCTATCTACAGGGCGAGATGGTGGTGCACTTAGGATTATTTACCCTTTTCACCAACGACACTACGAATTATGGGGCGTACCTGGCTGGCGGTCAGTTTTTCTAGCCAATTATTGATTTGAGTTTCGATTTTACCGGTACTTAATCCCGCGTCATCAAGTACTTCATCGCGTGTGCCGTGTTGATAATAAATATCGCCCAAACCGAGTACCAGTGTTGGAGTCATGTTGGCGTTATGGCTTAAAAATTCAAGTACAGCGGCACCGGCGCCACCTGCAATGGCATTCTCTTCTACGCTAACGAAATAATCGTGTTTTGCCGCTTGCTCAAGAATAAGAGCTTCGTCGAGGGGTTTAGCCCAGCGCATATCACAAACGCTGAAGTTGTACTCTTCTGCAATTTCCAAGGTTCGTGGCAGTAGCACGCCAAAGTTGAGAATACAGAGGCTTTTCCCTTCACGTATGCAGAGACCTTTTCCGATAGGGAATTTCATGTCTTGCTCGACAATTATTGCGCCCGGACCAGTCCCTCTTGGGTAGCGAATAGCTGAAGGACCCGGATGATTGTATGCGCTAAAGAGTAATTGCCGACATTCATTTTCGTCGCTAGGAGTCGCGATAATGAGCTGTGGTATACAACGCATAAAGGAAATATCAAAGCTTCCTGCGTGAGTTGCGCCATCTTCGCCAACTAAGCCAGCGCGATCAATCGCGAAGGTAACATCGAGATTTTGCAGGGCGACATCATGAACGAGTTGATCGTAGGCTCTTTGTAAAAAAGATGAATAAATCGCAACAACGGGCTTAGCGCCATCGCAGGCTAGTCCAGCAGCAAACGTTACTGCGTGTTGTTCTGCAATAGCAACGTCGTGAAAACGTTCGGGAAACTTGTCTGCAAATTCGAGCATTCCTGAGCCATCACTCATCGCCGGAGTAATACCCATTAAGAGAGGATCATTGGCTGCCGTATCGCAGAGCCACTGCCCGAAGACTGACTGGTATTTTGGTTTAGATGCTTTGGGCTTGCTGTGCAGTGCCTTTGGGGTCGGTTCAATTTTATTGAGCGCGTGGTATCCCACTGGATCGCTCTCTGCAGGAGTATAGCCGCGTCCTTTTTGGGTAATTATGTGCAAAATCTTTGGCCCTTTAATCGCCTGCATTTTGCGGATGTATTGAACCAAGTGGCCAAGGTCATGCCCGTTTATTGGGCCAACATAATAAAAACCCAACTCTTCAAACAATGTCCCCGGAGCGACCATGCCTTTGAGATGTTCTTCTGTTTTGCGTGCGAATTCCCAAGCTTTGGGGATTTTTGTTAGTACACGCTTACTGCCTTCGCGAAGTGCGTGATAGGTCTTACTTGCCCATACTTTTGAAAAATAAGTGGCTAATCCGCCGACATTTTTTGAAATAGACATATTATTGTCATTCAAAATAAGGAGCATGTCGGTATTCGTATGAGCTGCATGGTTTAGTGCTTCGAATGCCATGCCAGCAGTCATTGCGCCATCGCCGATAACGGCGACGGATTGTCGTTTTATCTTAAGAAGGTCTGAAGCTTCTGACATGCCAAGAGCGGCGCTAATTGACGTGCTTGAGTGACCTACACCAAAGGTGTCGTAATCGCTCTCACTTCGCTTAGGGAAGCCTGAGAGTCCGCCTTTTTGACGAATCCCTGACATGGCTTCGCGGCGACCCGTGAGTATCTTATGGGGATAGGTTTGATGGCCAACATCCCATACGATTCTATCGTTGGGGGTGTCGAGCGTGTAATGAAGAGCGATAGTGAGTTCGACTACGCCAAGTCCTGCGCCAAAGTGCCCGCCTGTTTGCCCTACCGTGAAGAGTAAGTACTCACGCAGCTGGTGGGCAAGTTCTTCGAGTTGATCCTCTTCCAGGCGTCGCAAATCTGCTGGCTCGTTGATGCTATCGAGCAATGGAGTGCTTGGTCGAGTGAGGGGAATTGTGTCAAACATGGTAGAGCGGTGCTTTCATTCTGGCGAAAGCCGCAATTGTATTGCCTCCCATGCTGCATGGAAAGAAGATTGTGATGTTTGATTTTAGTCGACTGTCGGGTGTTTAAGTGTTTAGGAGACCATTGGCGGTTCAGAATATGTAACTTTGGACTTCACGTACCGGCTCTTGGCTCAGATATAGCGACTATATCTGTATTGCTTAATGCTATTTACGGCTCATCCGATCATCCTTGGAGTGGGTGATCGGATGTATCGCGAGCAAAACGAGTCTGATACCGATACATCACAGAATTCATGTCGGGGCTAAAACGTTTTCGGCTCAACGTCCCGGTATCGCTAGCTCTCAGGGTGTTGAGTTTTCTTTTCTTGGGAAGTCGTGGCGGGGCGAGCGCTAAAGACAAACGGTATGCCTTGGATAATAATGGCTCAGTACCAGCACTTCAGATTCCTTGCTACTCTTAATGAAATATATTTTCCTCTCCAGGAAATGCACCGCTTTTTACGTCTGCAGCGTATTTTTCAAGAGCGCTTGGAATATCTTTCGTTTCAAGTAAAAAGTTTTTTGAAAATTTAGGCGGCTGAGGCGTTAAGCCTAATATGTCGTTTATGACCAGTACTTGTGCGTCGGTATTTTTCCCTGCGCCAATGCCAATAACCGGGATGCTAAGGTTTTTTGTAATCGCAGATGCGAGGTCTTCTGGTACGCATTCGAGTAGCAATATATCGGCACCAGCATCTTCTAAAATACGGGCGTCCTCCGCTAACTTTTGTGCTTGCTCAACGGTTCGTCCCTGGACTCTAAAGCCCCCGAATTTATTGACAGATTGAGGTGTTAGGCCGATATGCGCGCAGACAGGAATGCCTCTGTCGCTGAGCATGGTAACGGTTTCAGATAGCCATTCACCGCCTTCAATTTTGATCATGTGGGCACCAGCTCGCATCACGCGGGCGGAGTTTTCCAGTGCTTGTCCGGGGGTGGCATAGGTCATAAAAGGCAGGTCGCCCATGATGAGGGATTTTTTATTTCCTCGTGCGACGGCCTCAATGTGGTAAATCATTTGCTCCATCGTTACCGGAATGGTGCTGTCATAACCAAGCACCGTCATGCCTAAACTGTCGCCGACCAATACCACCTCTATGCCAGTTTTTTGTGCCATGGCAGCCATTGGAGCATCGTACAGTGCGACCGTGACGAATTTTTCGCCTGAGGCTTTCATTTTTTTGAGGGTTAGTATTGTTACTGGTTTCCCCAGTGCTTTGCTGTCGTCTCCGGCATAAACCATGATGTACTTCCGTAATATTTAGAAAATGGTGGGTTTGGGGTTGTAGTAGTGGCGACCACTTTTGATTTCGAGCATATACTCGACGAGTTGGGTGTAATCATCCGGGGTATTGACCCAGTCGATTTCGGCTGCGTTCACGATGAGTAAAGGCGAGCGGTCGTAATAGTGAAAAAAGCGTGCGTAAGCTTCGTTCAGTGTTTCCAGGTATTCAGTTGTAATGCTTTTTTCTGCGGCGATACCGCGTTGGCAGATTCGGTCGAGTAATACGTCGACAGGAGCCTGCAGGTAAATTACCAGGTCAGGTGTGGGTGCGTCGATCGTGACGTGGTCATAAACCTGCTGGTAGAGCTTAAATTCTTCTTCAGCGAGCGTTACCTGTGCAAATAACTGGTCTTTTTCGATAAGGAAATCGGCGACACGTACAGGTTTAAAAAGGTCGGCTTGGTGTAGCTCATTTAATTGTTGTGCTCGTTGTAACAGAAAGAACAGTTGCGTGGGCAGCGCTGAATTCCGTTCATCGGCATAAAAACGGTCTAAAAAAGGATTGTCTTCAGCTTGTTCGAGCAGGGTTTCGTAATTGAAGGTTTTTGCCAAATATTTGGTGAGAGTGGTTTTCCCCACGCCTATAGGGCCTTCCACCGCTATGTAGCTGGGAATATCTTTGGTTGAAATGTCGATCTTCCATTCTTCTGTGTCAGTCAAAATTGTTTTTGAGAGCCTGCGGGCTACCCAACCTCCAAATCGCTCAGGTCTTGGGTTCCGATTATATTCAAAATGTCGGCCACTAGGCGACCATTGGGGAGTGTTAATTTCGCATCGATATCGAGAAGGGGTTTGAGAACGAAGTTTCGCTGGGTCATTTCTCTGTGTGGGACCGTTAACCGATCGGAATCTATTACGTCGTTGTTGAAGAGAAGAATGTCGAGATCCAGTGTGCGAGGCCCCCACCGTTCGTTACGCACGCGTCGATGATTTTGTTCGATTTCCTGGAGTGCGTTGAGTAGATTTTCAGGGCTAAGTGATGTTTCGAGCAACGCTGCACCGTTAATGTAATCTGCCTGCTCGCCGGGTCCAACGGCTTTACTGGAGTACCAGTTAGATTGCGCCAACAAGGTCAGTTGTGGATGGCTTTGCAGGTCTTTACAGGCTTTAACGACGTGCTGTAGCGGGGTATCCAGATTGCTGCCAATCCCGATAAATACCCGGTGGGTATCAGTCATTGCTTTTGGGTTTTGCCGAAGATTTGCGTCTGCGCGGTCGTTTTTTTGTACTTTTTGGTAGTTTCTCAATCATATCGGTACGCTCACCTTCATCGGCATCTTGAAAGCGTGTCCACCAGAGCCCTAAGCCGTCTAACTGTTCACCGGCTTCTTCGCGCAATAGTAGAAAATCGTATGCAGCGCGAAAGCGTGGATGTTCCAAAGTTTGCAGCGCCCGCTTGCCTTCGCGTCTGCTGAGTTTTTGTTGCAGCGCCCATATCTCGCGAACTGTAATTAAAAAGCGTTTGGGGATAGATGTGTAGGATAGCTGTTCACTGATGACGCCCGTTGAGGCATGTTGAGTCGCGTCATGGTGGCTTAGCTTCTGTTCTTCTACTAATTCTTTTATTTTTGCGTGTAACGGAGGCCATAGCATGGCTGCGTAAATAAACGCCGGTGCAACACGTTTATTACTGCGAAGACGTCTATCGGTATTGGAGACCATCGCAAAAATTAGCTTTTCGTAGTACTCAATTCCGCTGTCTAGGCAGTTATTGGCACCGGGAAAGAGAAATTTTAATAAACCATATTCACGTAGTTTGGTGAGTACAGCAGTTGCGGAACCAGAAATGAAAAGTTTTAGGACTTCTTCAAATAGACGTGCAGCCGGGATGTCGGCTAAGTAGTCCGCGTGTTTGTATATGGGGGATTCGCTTTCAGGGGTTAACGCAAAGCCAAGCTTGGAGGCAAAGCGCACGGCGCGAAGCATGCGTACCGGGTCTTCTTTGTAGCGTGCGTTCGGGTCGCCAATTATGCGTAGCTGACGTTTTTGTAAATCTTCTATACCGCCAGCGTAATCGAGAATGGTGCCGTCTTCTGGCGAGTAGTAAAGCGCGTTAACGGTAAAGTCTCTTCTGAGTGCATCTGACTTGATATCGCCATAGACGTTATCGCGTAGCAGGATGCCTTTTTCCGATTGGTTGTGATCGGCTTTGGCTTTCGTTTTAGCTTCTGCTGGGTTGCCCCGGAAAGTGGTAACTTCAATTATTTCTCGTCCGAAGCGTACGTGCACAATACGAAAGCGACGTCCAATAATGCGAGCGTTACGGCTGAATGTGCTTTTAACTTGTTCTGGAGTAGCATCTGTAGCAACGTCAAAATCTTTTGGGGTGCCATCGAGAAGCAGGTCTCTTACGCAACCACCAACAAGATAGGCTACAAAGCCATTTTTTCTGAGTTGATCAACAACTCTTAAAGCGCTTCTGCTTATGTCGCGCTCGGAGATATTGTGCTCGTTCTCTTGAATGATGAGGGGCGAGTTCGAGTTGGATGGTTTAAGCAGTTTATACAGCCGTTTCAGCATAGATTTGGGAATTTTACGTAGATAAATTCGAAGATTCAGGGAGTGTAACAGAATCTGTTGATGAGTAATGTTGCGAAGGCGGTGATTTTTTCAAAAGGGAGAAATCAAAACGGGAAAGCTTTAGCCTTCCCGTAGAAACTTTATTAGTTGTTATCTTATTATCAACTCTGGCACTTCCGTGTCCAAATATTCTAGCCCATTCCAATGTACGCAAGTCAGTTTCTTATTATCTTTATTATTATTTATTGTTCTTATTATTTTCGTAAAGCTTTGTTTTTATTATTTATTGTTGTTATTCGTTATAGCTTTCGTTTTTATTATTATTTATTGTTTTTATTGTACCTCAGCTATAGCAGGTTCCGCGCCAACATTGAAAAGCTCTTTATAATCAATGGCTTGCAGTTTTTTGGGGGTGTTTTAATACCCTTTGGTTATGGATTCTCGTTACCATATGTGCCGATGCTTGTTACCTTGTTTCGGCGCGGGTAACACATTTTTTGGCTGAAAAAGCTCGATTTTGACGTGTATGGGGTCTTGCTGCGGCGCGGCATGATGCTTTTTGCCTCAAAGTGGAGCAAAAAGCATAAATATTGATTTGATCGAATTTGAAGTGTAACGAATCGTTATTTCGTGGCGGCGGATTGGGTAGGTTTTTTACGTGGGATGCCAAGGCGCTGTCGGCGTTCCCAAAGACATTTTCGGCTAACACCAAGTTTTCTCGCCAATTCGGTCTCGCTCATGCTGTCTTGATGCTCAAGGACAAAGCGCTGAAAGTAGTCCTCTAGCGATAAATCCTCGTTGGGCTCGCTTGGGTGAGGCTCGTTTATCGTGGGCGGGTGTGTAGGCTCTCGATAGAGCTCTGGATCAACCCGAACGAGGTCTAAGTCGATAGCCAACTCGGTATGATCAATTTCTTTTTCGTCTTCACAAAGAATGACCGACCGTTGCATGGCGTTTTCAAGCTCGCGAATATTGCCTGGCCAGGTGTAGGTGGTAATGGCTTGGATTGCCTCGGGTGTTAATGACAGGGGCTCTTTACGCATCTCTGTGCAGAAGCGTCTGACAAAAGTTTCCGCCAAGGTCAAAATATCTTTACCTCGCTCTCTGAGAGGGGGTAACTTAATTTGGAGGACGTTGATTCTGAAATAAAGGTCTTCGCGAAATTTTCGCTCGCGAACTAATCGCCCTAGGTCGCGATGCGTTGCCGCAACAAGGCGGATATCTACCTTCTTGGATACGATAGCGCCAATTGGGCGAACTTCGCCCTCTTGTAAAACGCGAAGTAATCGAGCTTGTGCCTCAAGTGGCAGTTCGCCAATCTCATCTAAAAATAACGTACCGTTATCGGCTGCAGCGACAAGGCCTTCACGCGTCGTGGCGGCCCCTGTGAAGGCGCCTTTTTCATGCCCGAATAGCTCTGCTTCAATGAGTGTTTCGGGAATCGCAGCGCAGTTGACGGAGATAAGCGGTTTATCTTTGCGCGGACTTTCGCGATGAAGCGCTTGGGCGACAAGTTCTTTGCCTGTTCCGGTCTCTCCTGTGACTAACACTGTGGCGCTAGTCGGTGCTACTTTGTGGATTTTTGCGTAGAGCACTTTCATCACGGCACTTGTGCCGATCATTCCCTCTATAGCTGTATCATTCCCTTTCGTGTTGAGCGCAAGGCGTTGTATCGAGCTTGATTTGCCAATGATACGTTTAACAGCGGCAAGCATTTCGTCATGGTCGAATGGCTTGGCTATGTAATCGACGGCGCCCATGCGCATAGAGTCGACAGCAGAGCGGAGGCTAGCGTAGCTTGTCATGATGAGAACGGGGATTTCGTCTGCGAGTTTTATGAGGTCTGTGCCGGGTGCGCCTGGAAGTCTCAGATCGCTAATGATGAGGTCGAAGTTATCGAGTTTGTGTTTGCCTATGGCTTCATTGACGGAGCCTGCTTCCTTAACATCGTACTTATTTCGAGTTAAAAGTTTTCGCAGTGCGGTGCGAATAATAACTTCATCTTCAACAATCAGTATCTTGCTCATAAACGTTTTTACTTGTTATGGCTGCATGTAAATACAGCTTTTAGTATTAGGTAATTAAAATCGAATAATCGGGAATGCCGCAGTGTTACGCAGTGTTAATAGGGGCGTTCGGTCTCTAGTTAACATTCGCTAAAAAAGATTAAGCGCCCTAGTGTTACGCTAACGCTCTGCAGATTCAAGGGGCATGGGCAGTTTTAACACGAATTTTGTGCCCTTCTGTAACAGGGGGGCGGCTGGGCTGATGACTTCAATACTGCCTTTGTGCGCGTCTATGATGCTATACACCATTGCCAATCCTAGCCCTGTGCCTTCTCCCGGCTCTTTTGTGGTGAAAAACGGTTCGAGAATCTGGTCTTGAATTTCGTCAGGAATACCAGAGCCTTCGTCAGTTACAGATACGTGTAATTCGGGGGCATGTTCTTCTGCATGTATGTGAATTCGGGATTCGGAAGGGCTAGCGTCACGGGCATTGGACAGTAAATTTACAAATACTTGAATCATGCGTTGGCCGTCGCCAATAAACCTCAGGTTTTCGGGGATAGTGTTTTCATAATGCATGGTGCCGAGCTCTTTTTGTAAGGCCACCAGGTTGATTGCTTCGTTGGCGCATTCCCACAAATTAACACTTTCTGCAATATGCTCCTGATCATGCCGGCCTGAATGCGAAAAGCTAACGAGTGACTGAACAATTCGGCTTACGCGGTCTGTTTGGGAGAGTATTTGTGCGGCGGATTCTAATACCTCTTCGTTCTCGGTTTCGTATTTCATATTTTGTGCTAGGCAAGCAATACCTGTAACGGGGTTGCCGATTTCGTGGGCGACACCAGCGGCGAGGCGTCCGATAGAGGCTAGCCGTTCGCTGTGGATTAATTCGTTTTCTAGCTGCTGTAAGTGGGTGACGTCTTCAAGCAAGATAACTTGGCTTTCGACTTTACGGACAAAAGACGATGGTATTACGGCTTTATGGATAGAAATCCAATGGATCTTGCCTGCTAGTTCTACTTGCTGTTTGTAATAATGCGCTTTTCCTGACGCGAGAAAATCCGTGAGTAATGGCCCCCAGGGGTCTAGCATTTCTTCCATAGTTGACCCTGTGACAACCTCACTGCGGATACCGGTAAGGTCTTCCATTGCGCTATTCCACAACATGATTTCCATATCTTTACCTATCGAGCATGCAGCAAGAGGTAATTCTTCGAATGTTCGACGGTGGTAGAGTCGCAACTGGTTAAGTTCAGCGGCAACGCCGGTCAATTCGTCACGCATATCGCTCAAGCGGTTTTCGACAAAAGTGATATCCGTGGCGGCGTCTGTCTCAGGAACAATGAAGGGCAATTGGGTGTTGATGATCTCGTTAGCCATTGCAATGCCAAGTAGCCCAGATAAGTTGGCTTCAACTTCATCTCGCAGTCGGCGTAAAGCATAAGGGCGACTTTCATTCGGGTTAAGTCCCAAGCTCAAAAGGGCCTTGTCCATTTCAATTTGCGCAGTGGATTCACCGATGCGGCTGCTGAGACGCTTAATCATTTCTTCTGGCGAACGGCAGTCGAGGGTTGATCGAATAGGGTGGCTGAGTTCATCCTGAGAGCATAATTCTGCGCTGTAGCGCTCTGCGTCTGATTGTTTGGTTAACTGAGATATGACAACGAAAACCCCTGCATTTAACGCTAAAGACCACAGCGAGATTTCCGTCCATAGATCGATGCCCAGCGCAAAATTTTGGTCAAACACATCAACTAAATATTCGTGATCACCGGAAAGCATGGGGATGAAAATCCCCCAAAACCAAACCGTCATCCCGACGAATAAACCTGCAACAAAACCGCGTACATTTCCCAGAGGCCAATATACAACGCCAATAATTCCCGGCAAAAATTGCAGAGTGGCTATAAATGCACAAATGGCTAAGTCGGTTAAATTAAATTCATTGTTTAGGGCTATATAAAATGCATAGCCGGTTGCAATAACAACAGCGATCAAGATTTTTTTAATCTGAATAAGCTGAGCGTAAATCCCTTTTTTTGTTCTTAGAGGCGTTGCTGGGAGTATCCAGTGGTTCATGATCATGGTCGCAAGAGATAAAGCGATTGCAATCATGGCTCCTGTTGCAGCTGACAGGCCAGCGATAAATGCAATAATCGTAAAGGTGGCGTTACCTGAGGCGATAGGGATCGCAAGTGGAAAATACTCAACGGGTATTTGGCTTTCGAGTTTTATTCCGGCCCATAGAATTGGGAAAACGGGCAGTGCCATAAAAAAAAGAAACAAAGGGAAAGCCCAGCTTACAATGCGTGATGATTCCTTTGTTGTGTTTTCTACTACGGCCATGTGAAAAAAGTGAGGCATTGCAACTGCTGTCGAAATAAATACCAATAGCATTGTATGGAAGGAAGATACATTTGTTGTTGAGTGTAATTCCTCCATGTAAATCGGATTTTCCGTTAGCCAGTTATCAATGTCACCTAAGCCGTTAAATACGTAATAAGCGGCAAAAAAGCCTACAGCTAATAAGCCGCATAATTTGACTAGGGATTCAAATGCCATCGCGGTAATGAGGCCTTTGTGGCGTTCACGGTTGGCGCCAAACGACATAGCAAAAAAGGCAATGACAATGCAGTAAATCAAAGCAAGCATTTCACGAGAGCCAAATGTTAGGCCTACGGGATTCATCTCTTTTGCGGAATAAAGGGTAAGAATGTGAATGGTATCGCCGACCGCCTGAATTTGAAGGGCGAGCAACGGTATCATGGCGAAAAGCATGCAAAATGTAACGAAGCCGCCAACGGAGTGGCTGTGGTAGCGAAAAGTAAAAAGGTCTGCTGTTGACGTGATTTGATAGCGTCTGGCGAGTTCCATCAGCGGTTTTAGTGTGAGCGGAGCGAATAAAAACAATATTCCTGTACCGAGATAGTAAGCTAAAGCTCCGTAGCCATAGCGTTGAGCCAAGTCAATTACGCCATAAAATGACCAGGCGCTCGCAAAAACTCCCAATGAAAATACATAGACGATAGGGTGGAATACGACCTTATCGGGGATCCAGCCTTTCTCTGTCGCATGGGCGATACCAAAGAGGATCAATATGTAGACGACGCCAATGAGGGCAACGTGAAGAAAGCTAAATGTCATGGTTTTTTCTTCTCAATTGCAAAAGAAATGCGGCGACTATTACGGCTAGCCATATGATGAATGGGCGATACCAGTGGCCGTCTTCGCTAATCATCCATTTGAAAATACTGGGCGTGAAGATGTAAATCAGCAAAATTAAGATGAGCAGTGGACGTTGTTTGTTCATGAATTTTGCCCATGGATGTGAAGGCGCAGTGTAACAAAGCTAGTGGGCTCGTAAACAGCGCTTCCGTTAATGGAGGGCTAAGGTGTTTAAGGGGGCGTGGGTGCTAAAGAAAAACTTTTTCGCGTAGAGATAGGTTATTGATGTCCCAATTTTTGATGGCCCAAGAAAGTATGTCTTCAGTCGGGCTGGGTTCAAGTTCAGGTGGCGGGGATTGTCGTAGGTGCCTCAGTGCTAGAAGTAGGTTTTGTGGCGCATTGTGATTATCAATGCCATGGGCATGGTTTTGCTTGCTTAATTTGTTGCCGTCATGTGCGCACAAAACTGGTATATGTGCATACTCTATCCTGGTTCCGCTCAATAGTTGCGTCAAAAAAACCTGCTTCCCTGTGCAGTCGTATAGATCGGAGCCCCTTACGATATGGGTTATCCCCTGATTAATATCGTCGACAACAACCGCCAGTTGGTAAGCAAAGAGACCATCTTTCCTGTGAATAATGAAATCGCCATCATGGCTGAGGTCTTCGCTTGTCGGTTCCTGAAGTTTATCTCTCACGCAAATCAATGGGCTCAGTGAGTTTTGTTGGCAGGCGAGCTCGATGTTTAGTCGGGTTGATGAGGGGGTGTCATTCTCTGGTTTTAATGAGCGACAGTTTCCATCATATGCAACAGCAATACTGGCTAATCTTTTTCGAGTGCAGGCGCATTGATATAGAAGGTTGGCTTTGCGCAAAGCGTTAAGTGAGTCAGTGTAGCGTTCTGAGTGATCGCTTTGAAAAGTCACGTTGCCGTCCCAGTGTAATCCGTGTGACGCTAGGGACTGCTGAATGGCCTTGCTGGCTCCTGGGGGTTCTCTGGGGGGGTCAATGTCCTCTATTCGAAGTAGCCATTTACCCTGGTTGTGTTTTGCGTCCAGATAGCTGGCAAGCGCGCACATCAAAGAGCCCATGTGCAGAGGGCCGCTTGGGGATGGTGCGAATCGACCAATATATTGGAAGTCGTCTGAGGAATGCGGAAAAGGCATGAGGCGAGGCCAAAATGTTACTTACGCCCTCATTCTGAATGACTTGGCGAGTCGAAAGTCGAACACGCCAAGCATTCAAATAAGACTTAGCCGAGCGTTTGTCGTTCTTTGATTTCGTCTAGAGTCTTACAGTCCACGCATAATGTTGCAGTCGGGCGTGCCTCGAGACGTCTAACGCCGATCTCTACGCCGCAAGCGTCGCAATAACCGTAATCATCAGTGCCAAGTAATTCTAGAGTGCTATCAATCTTCTTGATAAGTTTTCGCTCTCTGTCTCGAGTGCGAAGCTCTAGGCTAAACTCTTCTTCTTGGCTGGCGCGGTCAGCAGGATCTGGGAAGTTTGCCGCTTCGTCTTTCATGTGACTAACTGTGCGGTCAACTTCTTCCATCAGCTCTGTTTTCCATGACATAAGTAAGTCGCGGAAATGTGCTCTTTGTGAGTCGTTCATGTACTCTTCGCCGTCCTTCAATTCGTATGGAATGAAGTCGCCTAGAGCAAAGCCCGGTTTTGTTTGTGATTCTGGCATCTCGATGTAGCCTTTTGCTTAGATTCGGACACTATTTTGGGGCGCATTAGCTGCTTTCAAGGGCCATTAATTTGGCCGATTGGACCCGGGCGAGAAAACTACCAGATCTGGCTAAGCTGCGCTAGTGGTTTTATCATAGCGCGAGGCGTCTAGATTTTCACTAAGTCGCGCCAAATACATAGGCCCAATTGGCTTTCTTTTTGGAAATCTTGAGAAAACATGTCATGAAATTTGATCCTCCTCTGGTTGCAGCGACCTTGTTGCGGCGCTATAAACGCTTTTTGGCCGATGTTGAATTGGCTGGGGAGTGTATTACGGTGCATTGTCCGAATACTGGGGGAATGACCAATTGCATTGTAGAGGGCTCTAAATGCTGGCTGCGAGATGCTCAAAATCCAAAACGAAAATATCGCTATGGGTGGGAGTTGGCGACAACGCCCACAGGGCATATTGCGGGGATTAACTCTGTGCGTGCTAATGCGCTTGCTGAGGAGGCGATACGATCTGGAGTCATCGCTGAATTGGCCGATTATGGTGATTTAAAGAGAGAGGTGAAAATAGGAGATAAAAGCAGACTCGATTTTTTGCTGACCGGTGGAGATAAGAGATGTTACGTCGAGGTGAAAAGCGTAACGCTTGGGGTGTGTGCCGGGGTAGGTTTGTTTCCTGATGTTAAGAGTGAGCGAGCATTGCGTCACATCCAAGAGCTTATTCAAATTAAGCGCTTGGGGGATCGAGCAGTACTTTTGTTTTGCGTGCAACACACAGGCATAGAGCGTGTATCGCCAGCAGATGAGATTGATCCGGATTATGGTGTTGCGCTGCGTCGTGCCGCTAAAGAAGGGGTGGAGATCTTAGCTTATCGTGCAGATATTGATGAGACTGAGGTTCGCTTGTCGAGAGCTATACCCGTGTTGCTGTAATTTGTGATCGAATATTAGTGTGAGCTTGTGTTGGGGTTGTTTTGAATGAGAGAAATGCAGCCATCTTGCTCAAAAATAGCTATTGGCGTAAGGGTTTGGCCGTTACAGGGTCCCGAAATGCACTCACCTGTCTCAGGAATGAATAAGGCGCCGTGTGTTGAGCATTGAATGAATTCGTTTTCGCTATCCATAAATTGATCTGGGAGCCAATTTAAGGGGGTCCCAATGTGGGGGCAGCGATTTGCATATGCGTAGATAGTCGTTTTGCGTCGCAGCAAAAGCAGATTGTTTTGCTCAAGCGAAAACGCCTTGCATTGTCCCTCGGCAATTTCATTGGAGCGACATAGAAATCCCTTCACCTGCAATAACGGCTAAGCCGTTTGGCCAAACTGTTCGGCTTCGGCAACTAGCTGAGATTTTAAATCGGGTGTTAAGTCGTTCCAGTGGACGTCCATAAGAGCACCTTGTAATGCATAAAGCATGACTTTGGACACTTGTATGCCGCGAGATTTGATTCTGCAGTAAGCTTCTACAGCGCCCATCTCAGAAAGATCGTCGTAAGAGTTTACACCTACAGCGTGTAGAATATTTACAGAGGCCATGCCAAGGTTTTTAAGACCGAGCAGATCCCCAGAGTTGGAAGTCATGCGTTGAGATCTCCGAAGAGCATTATTATTAGAATATTTATGTACACGTTATAATTATATGGTTTTTACTTCGGCAGAATATTTTTCAAATTCACACTTCTTGATATTCTTCTACACTTTGAAGCGTCTTAGTACTTCAGATGCGCTTCAAGGATTAAAGAAGGTATCGGTCGCTCTGAATTCATGATGGCCGAAGCAGAACAAAGCGACGGTTGATAATACAGATTTATCAAAAACACGCAAAGCGTTTTACGGTAAAAAGTGATGAATGTAGACAAACTTAACAAAAAAAATGTGTTAAATGCGGCATCGTTGGGGAAAGATTCCCAAAGCATAGATTTTGTAACACTTGAAAAGCCAATTCATTGCGATGTAGTGAATGCAATTGCTGCGCTGAAGCAAAAGGCGGCACTTGCCGGATTTGATTTAATGTTGGCAAGCGGCTTTAGAAATTTTGATCGGCAGTTGCGAATATGGAATGATAAAGCGACAGGGAAGCGACAGGTTTTAGATGAAAATGAAGATCCGATAAATATTAGTTTTGTCGATAAAAGTGAATTGTTATTTTCCATTTTACGGTGGACAGCACTGCCTGGATCTTCTCGGCATCATTGGGGGACTGATTTCGATATATTCGATGCTTCAGCTATTGAGGATGATTACACATTGCAATTGACGGTAAAAGAAACAAAAAAAAATGGTCCGTTTGAAAAGTTTTATTGCTGGCTCGATCAGCATTTGCAAAGTGAGCCGAATGATTTTTTTCGCCCTTATGAGGAAGATCTAGGAGGGGTTGCAGTTGAGCCTTGGCATCTAAGCTACAGGCCCATGGCGAAGGTTTATGATGATGCCTTATCTCTGTCATTAATCGAAGCAACTATAAAATCTAGTGAGATTGTTTTGAAAGAAGAAATTTTAGAAAATATTAATGAGATCTATGTCCGGTTTATCAAAAATGTCAAAGTCTAATATGTTAATTATATTTGACTGTGATGGTGTTTTGGTTGATAGCGAAGTGCTTGCTTCAGAGGTTTTTTCCCTTAGTTTAAGCAAAATAGACATTAATTTGTCTGCGGAAGCATGCTTCGATACATTTCAGGGGCTTACTTTGGCCGCTTGTTTTGAGTGGATAGAAAATAATTTCAATTGCACGCTTCCCGGTAGTTTTTCACAGCTTCTCGATGATGATACAGAGATGGCATTTAGTCGTCAGCTTTGTTCTGTAGATGGCGTGGGTAAGGTTCTGGAGTATTTGACAAAATATGAAGTTGATTTTTGCGTTGCTTCCAACGGATCGCACGGTAAGGTTATAAATTCTTTGACTGCAACGGGGTTAATTTCTTATTTTTCTCATCGCTTTAGTGTGGACGATGTTGCGAGAGGTAAGCCAAGTCCAGAGTTGTTTTTACATGCAGCAAAAATGATGGGAGCGTTACCGGGTGACGTTTTGGTTGTAGAAGATTCAGAAGCGGGTTGGAATGCCGCAGTTGCAGCGAACATGAAGGTGTTTTTATACACGCCGCATAATGAGCCTAAATTTACAAAAGCTAACGTTGTGAAGAGTATGGATGAATTACTTGCCGTGCTTAACGCGGAAGTATCGGGTCGTATCTAAAAACGACTATAGGTTAATTGGCGCGCACGTTGATATAATCGGAATTACTTACGTCGTCTTGCAACCATGAGAGTACCGACTCGCGACTCTTTAGCATGCTCTCGTATGTGGCGAGAATGGTGGGGGTTCGGGGCGATAGTGCGGCGCGTTTTATATGATTAATGCGCCCACGTAAAAAATTAATATCTTCGATGACTTTTGCGACAACCTCGTCAGGATCCACCCGATTATGAGTCTCATGACGCTTATTTGTTCTTAGGCGGACTAAGTCGTCCAGGGTGTTGTCACTAGAATTATCAATCATTCGGGTACTCCTTGTTTGAGGCCGTTGTTTGCATCCTTACGGGGTGTAAGCAGGCAAGGATGTGACTAGCAATAAACGTAAGGCGTCCTTACAGTATGGTTAATAATTTCCCGCTTCGCCATAATAAATAGTGGATTGTTCTAAGTGTCGACGCCGTCATAAGGTTTAGCTTTAAGCGCTATGCTAATGATTTGTAAGTGGTTTTTATGGGGTCTTCTGGTTTTCTCATTAATTAGAACAAAAAATACTTAGGGAATTACAGTTGGATGTTTGCGAATATACGTTTTAACCGCTTTTCTGTAGAAAGTGGCGACATAGGAAAAAAGGCATAGAGTTAAATAGTTGTGAGTGTTGTATTCATGGCTAGATCGATTTCGGCGACGTCAGGTTCATTTGTTAGGCATTTTTTATTGAGTGATTTTTTAGTGTGCTCATATTGTTTTATATTGTACGGTATCGAATACAATGAAGAGTAAATGGTTGAGGTTGGAGGTGAGCTATGTCTGATGAGCTATATAATATTGTTTTCAAGGGGGAGCTTGTTCGATCATTCGATTTGCCTGCGGTCAAAAAGAATATTGGTCAGTTGTTTAAAATGGATGGTTCAAAGCTAGAGGCATTGTTCTCTGGCAAGACAATAGTCTTAAAGCGAAATTTAAATTTCGAGACTGCGACAAAATATCGAGTTGCGATTAAAAAAGCGGGAGCGCGGGTTGATTTAGTGATGGTTGAGTCTGAGCCTATGGCTTCATCAAATGGCAGTGAGTCTCGTGCGCCAGCTGGCACGACCAAGCCTCTATCTCAGCTTCAGTCTGGCTCGAAACCTGAATCAAAGACTGGGTCAAAACCTCAGCCTAAAGATAAGGCAGGGCTTCAGGCTCAATCAAAAACCAATTTAGGGAAGGCAGCTTTTGGTGAGCGTACAGCTGCGGTGTCGCCAGATACAGCATTGTCGGGATCACCCTCTGAAGATTCTCGAGCGGAGGAGGTTAAAGGGCAGGGTCAGGCGGATATGGCAGGCTTCAGTTTAGCGCCCGCGGGGTCAGATGTACTTTCGGAATCTGAACGGAAAGAGCATGTCGATGTTGAAATTGATACTTCAGCCTTGTCTGTTAAGGCGGCGGGAGGCGATTTGCTTGAGTCAGGTGAAAAGAGGCAGTTTGATGTCTTAGAGGTAGACTTTGGAGGGATTGATGTGGCTCCGCCTGGCGAGAGCTTATTAAGAGACGAAGAGAAAAAGAAAGCGGAAATTTTAACGGTTGATACAAGTGCGTTAAGTATTGCCGATCCGGGGGTGCGCTTAGGGAAGCCCGCTCCACCACCACCGCCAGCACCTGACGTTAGTAATATTCATCTGGAGCCGTGAGGACGTTGTTTTTATGGTTATGAGTAGCTTAATCGAACAGCTCGATCGAAAATTGGTCAGCATGGATGCTGACCAATTAGTTTCAAGTGCTTAACCTTCCTTTCAGAAGCGAGGAGCGCTAGGTGCTTTCTCGTAGTTTTCAATTGAATCCATGATTTCAGCTTTAGCCGCTTTAGCATCTTCCCAGCCATCAATTTTAACCCACTTACCTTCTTCCAAATCTTTGTAGTGCTCAAAGAAATGTGAAATTTGGTCAAGCTTGATCTGTGGCAAATCTTCTACGCTATCTACGCCATCATAATATTTTGAGATTTTGCTGATCGGTACGGCAAGAATTTTTGCATCTTCACCAGATTCATCAGTCATTTTGAGTACGCCGATTGGACGGCATGCAACGACAGAGCCTGGTTGTAATGGGCGATTCATAAAGACCAATACGTCGACAGGATCACCATCTCCGCAGAGAGTGTGAGGCACGTAGCCGTAATTACATGGGTAGCGCATAGATGTGCTAAGAATACGATCTACGAATAATGCGCCAGAATGTTTATCCACTTCGTATTTGATGGGCTCGCCACCCATGGGGATTTCGATGATGACATTAACTTCTTCCGGACAGTTTTTCCCGGTCGGTACTAGGTGGAGACTCATAAACTTTTTCCTAAAACGTTACATATTGGAACAAACTAAAATATTAGGCGCGCGATTGTAACATAAGCGTTAGCGCACACAATTATTGGGCAAATCTATTCTTTTGAGTTGTTGTGACGTAATCCATGATTAGCGGTTTACGCAGCTGTGTCAGTCACCTAGAATCAAGAGGCTGGCCCAGCTGTATCTACGAGCCAACGTTGTATAAATCTATAGTGTGAAGACTAGTTCAAATGTGCCTTTTCGCATTTGTCTGGTGCAGAAAACGGGGGTATTTAGCCGCGTCATTTTTTGCGAGCGCAAATACTCTAAATAAAAAAAATATTAATTTTTCGTTTTGGGGAATCATATGGATGCAATGTTGTTGCCACCAATACTTGGTGGCGCAGGTCTTATTGTCGCTTTTTTTATCTACTTAGTCGTTAAAAAATATCCCGCCGGTGATGGCGCAGTTGCTGATATAGCTGCTGAAATCCACCGTGGCGCGATGGTCTTTATGCGCCGTGAATACTCCATTTTGGTTGTTTTTGTCGCCATAGTCACCGTTCTTCTATTTGTTGGTTTTAAATCCTGGCATACGCCAACGGCCTTTATTGTCGGTGCTTTGTGCTCCGCTATAGCGGGTTACGCTGGTATGTTTGCCGCGACTAAGGCCAATGTAAGAACGACCGTGGCGGCTAATACCGAAGGTGCAGCTACAGCACTTACTGTCGCATTTTACGGCGGTTCAGTTATGGGGCTGACAGTGGCTTCAATGGGCTTGCTGGGTTTAGGGTCGTTGTATTTATTGTTCGGCTCGAACCCTGAGCACGCTGAAGCGATACATGGTTTCGGGATGGGAGCTTCAGTCGTTGCTTTGTTCTCCCGTGTTGGCGGTGGAATATTTACAAAAAGTGCCGATATTGGTGCGGACCTTGTTGGCAAGATAGAGGCCGGTATTCCTGAGGATGATCCGCGTAACCCAGGCGTGATCGCCGACAACGTTGGCGATAATGTGGGTGATGTTGCGGGCATGGGCTCTGATATCTTCGAATCCTATTGCGGCTCCATGATTGCGAGTATTGCGATTGCATCCACAATGGCACTGACCAGTGTTTCGGTGCTCGCCCAAAATAGAGGGGATTTGATGTTTGTGCCGCTAGCACTCGCATCTGTTGGGTTGATCTGTTCAATTCTGGGGATTTTGATTGTTCGTTTCATGTCAGCGAAATCGCCTGCAATGGCTTTACGAATAGGGACCATTGGCGCGACTGTTATTTTTATGGGGGCGTCTTACCAGTTGCTTTCCATGATGAATATCAGCCTTAGCGTGTGGTTGTGCGTGGTTGCTGGAGCTGTGGGCGGTATTATTATCGGCTTGGTTACGGAGTATTACACGGGGGGAGCACCGGTTCGGAAAATAGCAAAAGATGGTGAGACTGGCCCTGCGACAGTTATGATTTCTGGCTTGGCGACGGGCATGGAATCGGTTGTTGTGCCGGTTCTTACAATAGCGGCCATTATCTTTATCTCAAGTGTAATGTTGCCTGATGGTGCTGGTGTATATGGTGTCGGTATTGGTGCTGTGGGCATGCTGGCTACTGTCGGAATTACTATGGCGATCGATGCCTACGGCCCAGTTGCTGATAATGCGGGTGGCATTGCAGAAATGGCGGGCTTAGGGGAAGAAACGCGGGCGATTACCGATGGTTTAGACGAAGTGGGAAATACCACTGCAGCAATCGGAAAGGGCTTTGCGATTGGAGCTGCGGGCCTTGCCGCTCTTGCGATTATGGCCGCATTTATTGAAACAATATCCGTGAATCAGCCCGATTTCAGTTTGAATATTAATGACCCTCTGGTGCTAACCGGCATGTTCTTGGGGGGGATTTTTCCGTTCCTTGTGAGTGCGTTGACGATGAGGGCTGTTGGTGATGCAGCTTTTGATATGATTAAAGAAATTCGTCGTCAATTTAAAGAAATTGAAGGTTTGCTAGAAGGCACGGCAAAACCGGACACGGATCGTTGTGTTGATATTGCGACACAAGCTGCTTTACGTAAAATGATTGCTCCGGGCGTATTGGCCGTTGCGGCTCCTGTAGCTGTTGGCTTTCTTATTGGGCCGGAAGCATTAGGGGGCATGTTAGCGGGCGCTCTTATTTGCTGTGTTTTACTGGCCTTGATGATGGCTAACGCAGGTGGCGCTTGGGACAATGCTAAAAAATATGTTGAAAAGGGTAACCTTGGAGGGAAAGGCTCTGATGTGCATGCTGCCGTTGTCGTAGGG
Organism: Agarilytica sp.; assembly: GCA_033852175.1. GTDB lineage: Bacteria > Pseudomonadota > Gammaproteobacteria > Pseudomonadales > Cellvibrionaceae > Agarilytica. The sequence continues at coordinate 302,493 of JAWSUY010000001.1, read as the reverse complement.
GACACTGTTGGTGATCCTTTTAAAGATACGTCGGGCCCTTCAATGAATATTTTGATCAATGTGATGGCGATTGTAAGCTTGGTTATTGCTCCTCTGATTTAGGGAGGGGGTGACGTTGGATTGATTTTTCGAAAATAGAAATAATCAAAGCTCGAAATGAATGGCCTGCTTGCGGGCCATTTTTTGTGAATAGTGTGAGTAAAGTATGGCGCTCGCTATAGAGCCGATACGGTTGGGATTAGCCGTTTTTAAGGCGTAACAATGACGCAGTTACGGCCATTATTTTTTGCCCGATAGAGAGCTTGATCTGTGCGTTCAAATAACTCTTTTCGAGACTCGTTTGGAGCGTGGCATGCCACGCCAATGCTGACCGTAACCCCTAAGGTTCCGGTATCAGTCTCAAATTTTGATTCTTCTATGGCTTGTCGTACCCGCTGAGCGAATCTTTCTGTTCCGTCTATTCCGGCATCAGGCAGTATCACAACAAACTCTTCACCTCCGAACCTGCAGGCGATATCTTTTTCTCTTGTATGTTGTTGAATAATTTTTGCAACGCCAGCTAAAATTGAATTGCCTGCTGAATGCCCATGGTTATCATTAAATAGTTTGAAACGGTCAATGTCGATAAGAGCAAGCCCCAACTCCGACCCTGGAGTATCTTGAAGCCTAGATAGCTGGCGATCCAATTTAAGTTCAAATGCACGAAAATTATTGAGCCCCGTTAGCTCGTCCGTTGAAGCGATTCCTGAAAGCTCGCCTACTTGTCCAATGAGGTTGGCGTTTAGGCGTTCAATTTCACTTTTTTGTCGGGCAACAAGGTCATATAGCTCAGCATTTTTAATGGTTTTCCCAATAAATCGGCAGAGTAAATCAACTAACTTTATTTCAGTTTCCGTTATTGGGATTATCTGAGAAAAACTAATGAGCCAGACCAGTCCAATAGGCGTTCCATTGTGTCTTATAGGCATTAATACGAATGTACGCGGGGTTTGCATGGCCCCCAATATTTTTTCATCTTTCGCAGACATTGGTAAGTGCATAACTTCCATTACGTCGGGAAAGTGCATATGGATATTACCGGTAAAAGCGATAGACGTGCCACCATCGGATGCGTCGAGTGTGTAGTAAGTTTCTTGCGCGATGATATCTAAGGCATTGCATCTTTCTCGATAGCGCTCATCGCTTACCGTATTTTTTTTACATACCAGCTTGTTATCTTCGAGCATGACAACGCTAGCAAGGTCAAATGGTAGTTGGCGTAAAAATTCCCGTGAAATAGCGCTGTATATTTCTTCCGTCGCGGTGAAATTGTTGACCTCTGTAATAAACTCTAAAAATTGCTCTTGTCTAGAGGCAACCTGCTCAATATGGACCTGCCTACTTTGCAGTTGGTGGTGGTCTCGAGCATTTCGGATTTGCTGGTGAAAAGCCTTGCATATCGATAGTAGAATATAAAAGTCAGATTCATCAATATTACTGTTCTGGCGGAAAGCGAGTATTGTTCCAATGGATGATTCTGATTCGGTACATGATAACGGGATAATTACAAGGTGTTGTATTTTTAGGTGTCCTAGTAATTTTTGAGCGTTTTCGCCAAGGTTTTTAATGGTTTCAGTGTCGAAAAAAAGAGCTGTATTTTCACGGTATGCGACAGCGTTGATATAGTCGCTATCGATTGGGAACATGTATTTTAATAGTGAGTTTTCTACGCTGCGAAATTCATGGGTTAAGCGCAGTTTTTTACACTCAAGGTTCTCTTCGGCTTCATCCAAAATATTGATCAGGTAGCCATCAAAAATTTCCAGACTTTCAACAGCAGAGCAGAAATGGTTAAGCAGTTCGTCAAGCTTTATGGTGGATAATATGGCGCGGTTAGTTTTGTCAGTGACAACAGACAGCTTACTTAAGTCTATGTTGCGCGGATCAATACCTTCGGGGGGAGCTGCACTTTGCATATCCGTGTTTACGCTCTAGGTTCAGTCAAGAATAGCTTCTTGCCGAAAGCAAGAGCCTGATTTATAAATAATAGCTCAGGGAGTGACAGAGTAGGCGTTCTTTGGGGGAGTTTTTATCTTTTACGGTGGGGGATTGTCTTGAAGAGAGGTAAGTTTAGGTCGCAGTCTCTATCCTATTGCGACCTTGGTGCTTGGCTCGATAAAGCGCCTGATCGACACGTTCGAATAGTTGTTCGCGGCTTTCTTTCGCTTTATGGCACCCAAACCCGACACTCACGGTGACGCTGAGTTCTTCGTTCTCAGTGTCGAAACAGGAATCTTGAATGGTTTGTCGTACTCTTTCTGCAAAGAGTTTTGCGCCATCGATATCGCATCGAGGTAATATGATGACAAACTCTTCACCGCCGTAACGGTAAGCGATGTCTTTTTGACGAGCTAGGCCTCTTATTTGCTGGGCAACGCCCGCTAAAACAACATTTCCGGCTGTGTGGCCGTAGGTGTCGTTAAACGTTTTAAAGTGGTCAATATCAAGAATGACCAAAGCCAGATCGAAATCAGTATCTTCTACGAGATTGTTATCAATTCGGCGATCAAGTTCGATCTCGAACGACCTGAAGTTGTAGAGGCCGGTTAACTTATCTTTTGACGCCATTTCTGCAAGTTTGTAGACTTTGTCTTGCAGGTTTTGATTGAGGATTTCGATTTCATTTTTTTGCTTGTCGGCTAAATCATAGACTTCGGCGTTCTTTATGGCCGTCCCAATAAAGCCGCATAGCAGCTCCACAAGTTTAATTTCTTCATCGGTAATGGTAACGATCTTCGATAAGGAAATTAGCCATATAAGTCCTATGGCATGCCCGTTGTGCCGGATGGGCATAAATAGAAATGTACGGGGAGTAGACAGCTTGTTTAAGCCATTTTTATCTTTATCGGACATGGGCAAGTGCAAAACTTTCATCACGTCAGGGAAAAACAAATGGGAGTTGTTGAGGAACGCCGTTGAAGTCGCGCCGTCGGCAATGTCGAGATCGTACTCGACGTCATTTAAGTACTGGTCCCACCTTTCGCATAGCTCGTGGCAATGACCATTACGCGCGGTATTCTTTTTACATATGATCTTATCGTCTTCTTGCATCATGACGGTCACGTGTTCAAACGGCAGTAGGCGTAAAAACTCGTGTGAAATCGCTTTATAAATTTCTTTATTAGACGTGAGGTTGTTAATCGTCGTCACGAATTCAAGGAATCGTGTTTGCTCAGCAGCAATTTGATCGACTTGAATTTGGCGCGATTTTAATTCGTTATATTTTAGCGCGGCTTTAAGACGAGGAATGAAAGGCGCAATAATAGTCCGTAGCGTGAATTCAGATTCGGGAGCAAGATCTTCGTGTTGGCGAAATGCCATAATAATGCCCAGCGAGCGATCGTCTTTTAGGCTCTGTATTGGGACAGTGATTAATTGGCGTATCTCCCAGCGTTCAAAACGGTTCCGCACATGGGCCTCGTGAGAGGTAATAGATGACTCGTCGATGATGACCGCTTTATTCTGTGCATAAGAATCCGCTTGAATAAAGTCGCCTTCTAGAGAAAAATTATATTTACGGTAGGTGCTTTCGACGTTTTGATAGCCTTTGGGCAAGCGGATTTTTTCGCACACGAGGCTGTCGTGCGAGCTATCCGCAAGGTTGATAAGGTAGGCATCGAAGAGATTGGTTTTCTCAATCTCAGATCCGAGGATGTCGAGGAGCTCATCTAATTCAATCGAGTCATTAATTGAATGTAGCAACAAGCTTTCGTTGCGTAACTGAAGAAGCTCAGCGTTTACGTTATCCGTCAGTGCCATAGTGTCGTTTGATCTACTTGTCATTCCGTAATTTTAATATAGGTTTTTAGTCTAGAAGTGTAGGTTTTTAGTCAAAATCCGCTCTAATTATAGAGGTTGTTTTTCAACTGTGGTCCCATGAATATCGATTCAGTGGGCTTTAAGTGACAACTTGTGCCAGTTTCGTGATTATCTGTGCGCGTGTTCTGAATTATATTGTAAGTGTTTCACTCGCTGTCTTCTACGTGTATATGCACGATAGAAGCTAGACTTCAAACCTAGATCACATTAAGGATGGATCAGAATGCAAATTAAACGAATATGCCTAGCTCTAATTGTCGTAATGGCCTTCCCTCTGGCATCGTTCGCAGCACAAAAGCATGTTCCCGAGCTTACAAATGCGGTATTTGCTGGTGGATGTTTTTGGTGTATGGAATCTCCCTATGACAAATTAGAGGGGGTTACGGCCACAATCTCTGGATATATTGGTGGGCGAGCGGAGAATGCCCATTACAAAAAAATATCTGCTGGCCTGACCCGCCATGTGGAAGCGATACAGATTACCTATGACCCCGAAAAAGTTTCCTATCAGCAACTGCTGGATGTATTTTGGAAAAATGTCGACCCCTTTGACTCTCGGGGCCAATTTTGTGACAAGGGGCCGCAGTATCTAAGTTATATCTATTACGCCAGTGAGTCCGAGCGCACACTAGCTGAGGCCAGCTTGAAAAAGGTGGCTGAGGGGTTTGATCAAAATGTCGCGACAAAAATAGCCGTTTCGTCGGCTTTTTACGCCGCAGAGGATTATCATCAAAATTATTATCAGCGTAATCCTATTCGCTATCGCTTTTACCGCTCACGCTGTGGCCGAGATGACCGCCTTGAAGAGCTGTGGGGGACGCAATAACGCATCTTAATTTCGACGAGAAGTGGGTGAGGGGAATGGATGAGGCGAGGGAATAGAGTTAAGCTGGCCGCAAGAATTCTTGAGAAAGCAGGCTCTCTTCTATATGCACATCCACATACTAGGTATTTGCGGTACGTTTATGGGTTCGTTAGCTCAGCTGGCGAAAGCCTCTGGGCATCGGGTGACGGGTTCAGATCTCAATGTGTATCCTCCGATGAGTACACAGCTAGAAGCCTCAGGAATTGAGTTGATAGAAGGTTTTGAGCCATCTCAACTCGATCTAAACCCAGATATAGTGGTTGTGGGTAATGTTGTCAGTCGGGGTAACTCGGTCATGGAGGCGATACTCGATAGAGGGATTCCCTACACCTCAGGCCCGCAATGGCTGTCTGAGAATATTCTGCGTGATAAATGGGTATTGGCCGTTTCGGGTACCCACGGTAAAACCACAACTTCCACCATGCTGGCTTGGATACTCGAATTCGCGGGTATGTCCCCAGGGTATTTGATTGGTGGTGTACCGCAAAACTTTAGTGCTTCCGCACGTCTAGGCGAGAGCGATTTTTTTGTCATTGAGGCGGATGAATACGATACCGCTTTTTTTGATAAGCGTTCTAAGTTTGTCCATTACCACGCGCGCACTTTGGTGATTAACAATTTAGAATTCGACCACGCGGATATTTTCCCAGACCTAGCAGCCATACAAACGCAATTCCATCATCTAATCCGAACCGTTCCAAATAATGGTCTCGTTATTCACCCCAATATTCAGGCCATTAATGAAGTGCTAGAAATGGGTTGTTGGACAGATCGGCAAGTAATGGACGAGCACGGAGATTGGAGCTATCAGCTTAAGGGCCGTTTTAGCGAAGGCAAAGATGATTTTCTAGAATCGGCAGGCAGTGATAGCCATTTTGATATCCTCCTACGAGGAGAGCCTTGCGGAGTAATCGATTGGAAATTAACGGGGTTACACAATGTCAGTAACGCCTTAGCCGCGGTTGCTGCGGCAAGACACGTGGGTGTTCACCCAACTCTTGCCTGTGAGGCGCTAAGCCAGTTTGAAGGCGTGAAGCGACGAATGGAATTGCTGGCTACGGTTGGCAAGGTGTCTGTTTACGATGATTTTGCTCATCACCCAACAGCAATTGCCAGTACCCTGGCAGGCTTGAGGAAGTCTCTTAATTGCGAGTCGATTATTGCTGTTATTGAGCCTCGTTCAAACACCATGAAACAGGGCTGTCATAAAGCCGATTTAATGGCTGCGGTTTCTGCTGCAGACACCGTGTTGTGGTATCAAGACGCAAAATTGGATTGGTCGCTAGAGGAATATGTTCTCTCTGAAGCGAATGAGCATGCTGATGAATCGATATTGCCCTCGCGGGTGTACGACTCCGTTGATCAAATCATCGATACCATATCCATGGTCAATCTAGCTATGCCCTGCCACATCGTCATTATGAGTAATGGCGGCTTTCAAAATATTCATCAACGTATCATCGAAGCTTTGCAAAAAGCGGAGTGAAAGCGATCTTCCTTTCGTAATCGAAATTACATCGGGGCTCTGCACCTAATGTGACGCTAAATATAAAGTTGGACAGGTATCCCGAATGAGTTTTAATCGCACAATTAGCCTCGCTTTTACTGGCGCTTCTGGAGCCCAATATGGACTGCGTTTGTTGGAGCAGTTGTTGGCAGGTAACTGCCGCGTATATCTAATGCTGTCGAATGCCGCGCGGGTGGTGATTAACACAGAAACAGATTTGAATTTACCAGAAGGTTTCGAGGAACAATGGGATGCGTTTGTTGCCTTGTTTAAAACAAACCGGGAGCAGTTGGTCATGTTCTCGAAAGAAGACTGGTTTGCGCCCGTAGCATCTGGCTCTAGCTCCCCGTCAAGCTTAGTGATATGTCCGGCGAGTGGAGGCACGCTATCGGCCATTGCCCATGGTGCCAGTAATAACCTTATTGAAAGAGCTGCAGATGTTGCGTTGAAAGAACGGCGGCAGCTGATTCTGGTGCCGAGAGAGATGCCCTTATCAGAAATCCACCTGGAAAATATGCTAAAACTTTCGAAAATGGGAGCCGTGATTATGCCTGCAAGCCCAGGTTTTTATCAAAACCCCCAAACGATCGATGACCTGGTGAATTTTGTTGTTGCCAGAATCCTTGATCAGTTAGGGCTGGATCAAGAGCTGCTTGCGCGTTGGGGAGAATGATAGAGCAGAGTTATAGCGGGAGCGGTGGTAATCGCAGTTGGATATGCAGGCCTTGACGTTGTTTTAGGTCCCCGCAGGGCAGTTATCCAGAGGCTTAAGTTATGCGTAGCGTAGGCTTGCCTCTCGCTATCTACGGTATACGGCTACTAGACCCTAGGGCGTTAGATTTTACCGATAATGGCTAAAACGACATAGGCTGCTGCTGCGACAATTCCAATGCCGACAATCCCGGCGAAAATCCCCTGTTTATAATGCTTCTTATAGAGGTTTATATCTTCACGGTTACCGGGTGACGTGGGTTTGGTTTTCCACTGCTTGGGCGCTGTATCGTTATGGCGATTGATCTCGCTAGGTTCTGGTATCGACTGTATCGAGGTCGTAGCCGATTTGGGGAGATTGATCCCCGGTCCAAAAACACGAAAACTGTATACGTCCAAACGTATACGGTCACCCGCATAAATCTGTTCCGAAGTGATTTTCTTATCGTTAATATAGGTGCCGTTAGCCGAACCCATATCCTTAATGGTTAAGGATGAATAATTAATGATGATTTCAGCGTGCAGGCGGGAAAGGTGGGTGCCAGGAAATACGATATCGCATTGAGCGCTACGACCAATGGTAATCATGTCATCGGGTTGACCGATGATGGGAAACTCTTGCCCAGACAGCCAGCTTGAATCCGCGATGAGAGACCAGTAATTGTCATCATCGCGTTCCTTGATGGGGTCGATGACTTCTAGCTCAACGGAACCTATCTTGAGCGTGTCGCCACAAACAATATGCTTTTGGGTAATACGCTGCCCATTAACGAAGGTGCCGTGCTCGCTGCCTAAATCTTTTAGCAGAAAGTTTTCACCCTGATTTAAGAGTCTCGCGTGTTGCAAAGAGATGGACGGATCATCGATCGTCAGATGGTTTTTGCTCGCTTGGCCAATAGAGAAAGCTTTCTCCATCACCCAGAACGGCTCACATCTTTTGTCCTTGAACTGAATCTTTAACATAAGGTCGAATGAGGCAAGTTGTAATGTTCGCAGTATAGCGAACAGCCCTTTAAAGCGTAAGATCATTTTCATTGTGAAAGACCACAACTGTGTTTTGGTCTGCATTACGGAAAGATTTTCTCGGTAGACTTTTCTTTTTTCTAAAACTCGATAGGCTGTCACCCCTTCAAAGGCATAAACAGCAGCGGACTTATATTTTTCATGCGATTACTTTTTGATCAGTACATTCGTTTTGTCACGAATTTCCCAAAAACGGTATTACTTCTTATAGCGATCATTGCTGCGGCTTTGGCCATGGGTCTACCGCATTTTAAACTCGATGCTTCGGCAGATTCGCTAACGCTCGAGCACGATACCGATCTGCAATATTTTCGTGAAATGTCTCGTCAGTATAAAAGCGGCGACTTCCTTGTAGTCACCTTTCGCCCCCATAGCGATTTGATGTCGGACGACTCGATAGCTTTACTCGGTGAATTGAAAGCGGATTTAGCGGCGATCGACGGTGTGGTGGGGGTCAATAGCATTCTTGATGTTCCCCTGCTTTATAGCCCCAAGCAAAGCGTCAGTGAAATCATCACCTCTCCTAGAACATTGTTGACGCCAGGAGTCGATCGAGAGCAGGCGAGAAGAGAATTTTTGGACAGCCCAATATACCGTAATTTAATATTGGGACCTGATGGGCAGACCACAGCTTTACAGCTGAACATTGCCATAGATGAAGGCTACATGGACTTAGTTCAAAAGCGCGATGCCCTGAGGTACAAGCGTGACCATGAGGGTATTGATAACCAAGAGCGTGAAGCCCTCGAAGAAGTCTCTCGCGAATTCCTTGCGTACCGGACAACCTCTGAAGCGCAAGGGCATGACCGTGTACAGCAAGTGCGTGCGGTAGTGTCGAAATACAAGGATAGGGCTCAAATATTTGTTGGCGGTATTACCATGATTACCGCCGACATGATCACCTTTATACAAAGTGATCTAGTCGTATTCGGAACAGCGGTAATCCTCTTTATGGTGCTGATCCTCGCATTCATTTTTCGCAAATTACGTTATGTAGTCATTCCTATGATCACCTGCTTAACAGCGGTACTGATGATGTTGGGTTACGTGAGTTGGTTGGACTGGCGACTCACCGTCATCTCATCAAACTTTGTGGCGCTGTTACTCATCATTTCGCTCGCCATCATCATTCACTTAATCGTTCGCTATCGTGAATATTCCGCTGAACAACCGGAATGGAGCCAGCAGCAGTTGGTCATAGCCACCGTTAAATTTATGGCGCGCCCCTGCCTCTATACCGCACTAACCACTATTGTAGCGTTCGCGTCTTTGGTCATTAGTGATATCAGCCCTGTTATCGACTTCGGTTGGATGATGACCATTGGCCTAGTGCTGGCCTTGATTCTCGCGTTTTTAATTATGCCTGCGTGTTTGATGTTGCTGTCACCAGAAAAATTTGCAACTAAAGGTTCAGGCAAAGAAAAGAAATCCAAGCCATTAACCTTATTTTTTAGTTCTTTTGTCGAAAATCACGGGAAACTAGTTTTATGTTTGAGTGGCGTGATGGCCATTCTGGCTGCAATTGGTATTGCTAAACTGGAAGTCGAAAATCGCTTTATTGACTACTTCCACGAATCGACTGAGATTTACCAAGGCTTGTCTGTAATCGACAATAACTTGGGCGGCACCACATCGCTCGATATCGTGATCACAAGCCCAATCTCCATTGACGATAGCAATAGCGAAACGTTTGAGGGGGAAGACGATCCTTTTGCAGAAGACGAATCCTATGGCGATGACTCCTTTGCTGATGACCCCTTTGCTGATGAAAGCGGAGAAGCTGAAACGACTTCTGCGCCAACAAGTTATTGGCTCACAGTTGCCGGTTTAAAAAGAGTCGAGAAAATTCACGATTACCTAGAGAGCTTGCCTGAAGTTGGTAAAGTCCAGTCTTTGGCGACCTTGTACAAGGTCGGTAAAGATTTGAATGGCGGCCTGAATGATTTTGAATTAGCGATATTAACGCGCAGTTTATCGCCTGAAGTAAAGGACGTACTCATCTCACCTTTTGTGCCAGCGGAAGCGGATAACACGCGCGTCAGTTTACGTATTCGAGATACCTACCCTGGGCTACAGAGAAAAGAACTCGTTGAACGTATTCGCGAGCACTTATTCACGGTTTTGGAATACACGCCCGAGCAAGTTAAAACGACAGGCTTATTGGTTCTCTATAACAACATGCTGCAAAGTTTATTTACCTCTCAAATCGTCACGCTAGGCGCCGTATTTTTGGGAATCTTATTCATGTTTATCATCTTGTTTCGCTCTTTCACCCTTGCGATAGTGGCAATTGTTCCGAACATTCTTGCCGCGTTATCAATATTGGGAACGATGGGCTTGGCAGGTTTTCCGCTAGACATGATGACAATCACCATTGCGGCCATCACCGTTGGCATCGGTGTTGATGACACCATCCACTATATTCACCGATTTAAAGAAGAGCTTGTATTCGATGGGGATTATATTGCCGCCATGCACCGTTCGCATGCGTCAATCGGTCAAGCGATGTATTACACAACGCTCATTATCGTGTTTGGTTTTTCCATCATGATCTTGTCAGAGTTTATTCCCACGATTTACTTTGGTTTACTGACCGGTTTGGCAATGTTCTACGCATTAATGGGCGCTTTGTTGCTCTTGCCTAAGCTTATATTAATGACCAGGCCGTTTCAGTTGCCTAAGTCGGAGTCTGTTTCTACGCCGAGTTTGAGAGCGACTTGAAAGCCCTTGCAAATTAAATAACCCAGAGCTAAGCCGAGGCTGTTCACAACTAAATCTGCCGGGTCAGTGACTCGGCTAGCGGTTAAGCTTTGGCAAAGCTCAGAAATCCCCGAAAGTAAAACGCATACGGTTAAGGTCTTTAATAGCGTTGTTTTGTGAAAAAGAGCAACGTAGGCCGAACCCATTAGCAATAGATTTCCCACGAAATGAAGCAGCTCGTCGGGGTAGTTGCTCGGCGTGTCATCTGCAGGCATCAGCGCAAAAAAATAGAAAATAGCGATGGCCAAACAAAACTGACTGATTCGAATTTTTGTGAAAACTGGGCTGAGCAATAGCTGGGTGAATTGTGGTAAATGTTGATTATTCTTCGGCATAAAAAACTGTTCGACCTGTTCTGAACGGGGGGCTGTTTGGGTTGGATTAATAAGGCAATGTAACCACAAATTTAGCGCCGCTCCAATGGGATGTTTTCACGAGAATCCCGCCATCATAAGTACTGACAATGTCGGTTGTAACCGCTAAGCCAATCCCTTGTCCGGGCGTGCTGGTGTCTACACGGGCGCCGCGTTCCAGAATTTCGCTACGCATATTTTCAGGAATTCCAGGGCCATCGTCTTCAATTGTTAATATCAAATGTTGATCGATATGGGATGCCTGAATGTACACCTGCGAGCTTCCATATTTAAAAGCGTTTTCCATTAAATTCCCCAGCATTTCCATCAAGTCATCTTCAGGCGCAGGGTATTCTAAGTCTTTGCCGACATCTTTCGTAAACTGAATGTTTTTTGCTTTGTATACTTTTACCAGCGCTTGGCCAATGCGCTCGATGATCGGCTGAATCGGCGTTGCAGATTGGAAAGAAGCCTTGGTTCGGGTGGCCCGATTGAGTTGATGCATGATGATATTATTCATACGCTCAACTTGCTCATCAATACTTGCGTGAGAACCTTCATGTAAGTCTTCGGGAGAATCGGCAGCGCCTCGTGGTACTAACTTGATCGATTCCAAAATGCTGCGAATGACCGTAAGAGGCGTCTTGAGGCTGTGAGCTAAATCGCCAAGTGTATTTTTATAGCGTTTACGTTGAAGGGATTCGCTGTCGAGTAAATGGTTAATGTTTTGAGTGACTGGGAGAATCTCAGTGGGGTAGTTATCGTCCAGATTTTCAATGTCACCAGATTCGAGTTGTTTAATATCGAGAGCGAGTCTGCGTAACGGTAATAAGCCCCATCGAATAATCGCCGCTTGGATTAAAATCAGCAGCAGGGCCAAACCAATTAAGCCAATAGCTAAAGTAGTGCGGTAGTTTCTGATTTCAGCGTTTGTTTGTTTTTGAGAATGTATAACGCAAAACTGGTATTCCCTGTCTTGATCGTCAATTTCCCAGACCGTATTAAATCGAGAAATAAAGAAATCTTCACCGTTAATTCGTGCCGTACCGAGGTCGAGATTTCCCATCTCGACCTTGTTGTCGGGGATTTTCGTGTTAAGTGGGGATATTTCAAGGGAGATGGACTGCCAGACAGGGCCAAACTCATCGTCAATGACCTGGGCGTATAACCCCGAATTCGGATCGTTAAAGCGAGAATCCGTGAGATTCTCGGGGAGTAGCAAAAAGCCATCGTCAGGTTCAGCGACAGCCATCATGGAGTATGTGTGAGTTAGTAAAGAATCTTTCTCTGCCGTCAGCAAGCTCGCTCGAAATGCGCGTTCTAGTATAAACGCGCAGAAGCCTAGCAAGATGGGCATCAAGATAACGGAAGCAAAGAATATTCGCCAAGCGAGGGATTTTGCGCGTAACACAATAATGAGCCTAGGTTTCTAGTTGAAATCGATAGCCTTGTCCACGAACTGTCTTAATCGGTTTTATTGTGTTGTCTGGGTCGAGTTTTTTTCGCAGCCGTCCAACGAAAACTTCAATAACATTACTGTCGCGCTCAAAATCTTGATGATAAAGGTGTTCGGTTAATACTGTTTTGGAAATGGCTTCTCCAGAGTGCAGAGCCAAATATTCCAAGGTGTTATATTCGTAGCTGGTCAGTTCTACCGTTGCATTGTTTACCGTTACAGTTTTAGCCGAGGTATCAATTTTAATCGGATCAAAGTCCAGAACCGGTGACGCATTTCCGGTAGATCGTCGAATAAGAGCATTGGCCCGCGCACGAAGCTCCTCGGTATGAAAAGGTTTGACCAAATAATCGTCGGCGCCAGCCTCCAAGCCGTTTACTTTGTCTTGCCAGCTACCGCGTGCTGTGAGGACTAAAATGGGATAGGTCTTTCCGGCTGCTCGTAGCTCTTTAATAATAGTAATGCCGTCTTTAAAAGGCAGACCAATATCAATTATTGCCAAGTCGTAATCAAACTCCATTGCATAATAACTACCTTCCTTTCCGTCTGGAGCCGCATCGATAACAAACTTCAAAGATGAAAAAAAATCGCTGAGCTGTTGGCGAACAGCTGCCTCGTCTTCAATGATAAGTAAGCGCATAACTATGACTTTCCTTTTATTTTTACGATTTTAATTCGCCCTGAATCGAGTAACAGTTTCACCTTGTAAACCGTTTCTCCGTCTTTCTTCGACTGACTGACGCTGAGTACTTTGCCGCCATGCCTGGCTTTGGCTGTGGCCGCAGCACGGTTTTTTGCTCCGGATTTAGCCGAGTCGGCGTGGGAAAAAAAATTGGAAAAATTCGTATTAAAGGCGTAGCCAGGAGAGAACGCGGACAAACATACTAGAAGTAATAGTGCCCGTAACATTGTATTGAATCGTTTAGCGAAAATCATGACCAATATAGCTCGCAAATTAGTATGCTCCAGAACCTCTGTTTTCAGCGTTTATTGATGAATTGCGTTCCTGGATAATTACAGGTCGGGCAGTGCATGTCAGCGCTAATTGTGGATCTGCTCAAAAATGATCGCGCTATTCTACGCGATCTTTGACCATTCTGCTTTTACTGAGCGCAATCAAAATCTTGAGGCGGTGTTTAGCTTGTAATCAATAACTGGGCTTAGGCTAATTTTGACCTTAATACGTTTACCCGGATGTTCGTGCATGTGGGTTGTATAACGTTCACCCCGGTATTGATAGGTGACGTCATATCCCATGAGGTGCTCTTTGGTTTGAGTTGTGTAGCGCGTCTCACAGCGTTCCAGATCTTTGTACGTGGCACGTTGGTGATGGCCTGCGCGCCTTTTCCTATTTTCGATATCATTGCCGATTGAAGCCCCAATAATTGAACCGATTACCGCGCCCACCTTTTTGTTACGTTTACCGTGTCCTGCGGAGTGGCCAATAGCGCCTCCAATGAGACTGCCGACAAGAGCGCTAGAGGAAGACCGTCTAGTGTGGTGTTCATGTCGAACCGTTTCAGTCCAGCAAGTCTCTTCTGGAATACGGCGTTCGATGGTTTTATAGATGGGGGTGACCTGTTTTACTTTTGCAAAGTCGTCAAAGCGATGGGACTCAGCAACGGATGTTTGTGCGATGAGCAAGCTGATGGTGGTGAGTGCAGTGGCAATGATTTTGTTCATAATGATTCTCCTGTAGCAGTGAGTCACAGGATATTCGCCTAATGCTGAACCCTTGCTGAATTAGCCGTGAGCGACGGGGCGATCAAGCTAACAGGCAAATTGGAATTTAGGTGTCAAATTGCTGCGCTGCGGAAGGGTGGGCTGAGGCCGTATGTCGCCAGCATTCAAATTGCTTTTTCAATAAAAAAATGAGGAATAGGTTAATTCAAACGTCAATAATGCAGTTGACTGGCGGTTTGCCTTTCCGCTACCGTCGGTTTATTGGGTAGGTTGTGTCGCGATTCGCAAAAAAATAAGGAATGACTGGTATGATATCCGCCCCTATTATGGCGCGTCTTGAGCGAAGAAGAGTTTTTCCTTCAGTTCTAAGCGAGCTATTGGGGTCATAACTCGGTCTTGTGGTCTATGGTTGGTAACTTGTGCTTAGTAATGTGGGTTTAGCTTTGCATGTTGAATAATGACGCCCCCGACACTCAGCCCCATAATCCGGGTTAATAATAAGTAAAATCAAGAAACTCGGTAGAGTTTTTTTCTCCAAATTGAATGAAACGTAAACTTGAATTAAAGAAACGCCAATTGAATAGTCGGCGTTAGCTAGTCTTTAAGTTAGGCGCAAGTTTAGGTGGAAATTAAGTGAAAGTTAGGTGTAAGTAATGAGAGCCGTACTCTTTTTTATCCCCCTTCTTGTTTTGGTTAATGCCTGCACGCTTTCGCAGACGCGACCCGGTTCTATTCCAAGGCAAACCAATCTTCTTTTGCAGGAGCAAGCCGATCTTATTGGTGTGCAGGCACAGAGGTTAGATGCCATTGCAGGTACGCAGCACACATTGTTAACACATTTATCTGCAATGCAGACGCAATTGGCAGCGATTAACAAAAAAGTTTCAAATGGCCGTTCACTGACTACCGGTTCAAAGAAAGAAAAGGCAGGCGGGCAAATTCATAGCATCCCCAATAAATCTGGCGTTCATTCAGGCAAGGCCTTAACTTTGGACGACAAGGCCATATTAGGCCGAGTTGAATATGTCTGGCTAGATGGTGCAAACCACTACCTTAAAGCCCGTATTGATACCGGCGCAAAATCTTCATCCTTAAGTGCAACCAATGTTCAGCGTTTTGAGCGTAACGGCGATCGTTGGGTTCGGTTTGATGTTGCGTTATTCGATGATCGTCCAGAGGTTACGTTAGAAGCTCCCTTATTACGACATGTCAAAATTCGACAAGCCTCCGTCGATGAATTAGAGCGTCGAGCCGTCGTTAAGCTTTCCATCCGTTTGGGAGAAATTCACGAGGAAACAGAATTTACACTGTCTGACCGCAACGAGATGTTGTACTCGGTTTTACTGGGGCGTAGTTTTTTACGCGATATCGCAGTTGTAGACGTGGCGAAAAAGTTTACACGGTCACGTGATCCCAAGTTAACTGTTCAGGTGGCGCCTTAGTGAATAACGCTCGTCAGCCTTTTTATGTCGCTGTTTTTTTGCTTTTTTCTATTGGTATTGTGCTGAGCTATTACCGGCACACTACTTTTGATGTGCCCTGGTTACCGGGTGAAAAACAGCACATATGGTCAATTGAATCCAAAATTCAATTTGATGGTCAAAATGAACCCGTCAAAGTTTCCCTTGCCGTACCCGATACTCAGCAGAGTTTTAAAAAAGTCGCAGAGCATACGGCCAGTGCCGGTTATGGCTTAAGTTATTTAGAAGATGATGCCGGAAGGCGTGTGCAGTGGACCATTCGTGACGCACAAGGCCCGCAGATTTTATACTACCGAGTCGACATGTTGGTCGATCCCGATCAAGACCAGGCCGGTACCTTTACACTTCCCGATAAACGCCGAGTCAACTTAGGGGATGGCCCTTACGAAACCTCTGCGCGTGTATTGCTTGAGCAAGCGACTAGCCGGTCGGCAGACCCCTACAGTTTAACGGGTGAATTAATTCGTGAGTTTTCGACCCAATCTCAAAGCGCCGAATTTTTATCTCAAAAGAGGCCGCGAATTGACTGGCTGGTTATACTGCTTCAGTACTCGAATGTTCCGGCTCGTAAAGTTCTTGGTTTGCATCTAGAAGATGGGCGTCGCCGACAAAAACTGTTGAATTACTTACAAGTGTTTGATGGACAGCAGTACAAAATTTTTGATACATCGACCGGAAAGCAAATACGCCCCAAGTCATTTTTATTGTGGGAATATCACTCACTTCCATTAATCGATTTAATGGGGGGGGCGAATACAAGCGTAAACTTCTCAATGATTAAACAGGAAGTGCCGCTGGGTGAATCGCTTAAAAGCAGTATTGAGCGCGACTCCTCTCTGTTGGATTTTTCAATACACAGCCTGCCACTTGAAGAACTGTCACTTTTTAAAGGCATATTGCTCATTCCTGTAGGGGTTTTGGTCGTCGTATTCCTGCGCGTTTTTGTTGGCTTGCGGACATCCGGTACGTTCATGCCCGTATTAATCGCCATGTCTTTTATACAAACCACTTTAATTACGGGTGTCGTTGGGTTTGTCTTAATCGTCGGCACCGGCTTAGTGATTCGCAGCTACTTATCCAAACTTAATTTATTGTTAGTCGCACGGATAGCGGCGGTGATCATCTTCGTCATCATCCTGATCGCGGGTTTTTCTGTGGTTGCGTATAAAATGGGCTTGAGTGAAGGCTTAAAAATCACTTTCTTCCCTATGGTGATCTTGAGCTGGACGATAGAGCGGATGTCTATATTGTGGGAAGAAGAAGGCCCGCAAGAAGTTGTTGTGCAGGCGGGAGGTTCGTTGATTGTTGCCCTCGTGACCTACATGCTGCTAACGAATGACGTTGTCCGTCATCTCACTTTTAACTTCCTAGGTTTGCAGCTTGTACTAATGGCCGTCGTTTTAATGCTGGGAAGTTATACGGGTTACCGTTTACTGGAATTCCGACGATTCCACCCGTTTTGTAAGGACTGAGTCGCTTATGTTGAAGTGCTATCGACAATTGGCAGCTTCGGGCGTAATGGGCATGAACCGGCGCAACCTTTCTTATATTGGCCGATACAACTCGCGCTCACTCTTCCCCTTGGTTGACGACAAGCTGAAAACCAAGCGCCTTGCCATAGAGCATGGCGTTACGGTCCCCACATTAATCGGTGTTATAGAGCATCAACATTCCGTACGTCATATCAACAAGATCATTGATGGGCATCGTGCGTTTTGTATCAAGCCTGCCAAGGGGTCGGGGGGTAAAGGCATACTGGTTATTTCGAAGGTGGAAGACGGTGTTTTTTACCGTACTAACGGACAGGCCGTATGTTCCAGCGAAGTTCAGAGGCACGTCTCGAACATACTCGCGGGCTTGTTTTCGCTGGGCGGTGCGCCCGACGTAGCGATGATAGAAGACTGTATCGAAGTCGAAAGTGCATTGGCCAGTTTCTCCCATGAAGGAGTGCCGGACATTCGCGTGATTGTCTTTCACGGTATTCCCGTCATGGCCATGATGCGCCTTTCTTGTTCGGATTCGAACGGCAAGGCAAATTTGCATCAAGGTGCGATAGGCGTGGGTTTATGTTTGGCGACGGGTCGAGCGGTTAATGCCGTAAAAGATGATGTTGAGATCCATAATCATCCCGATACCGGCCAGGATTTACGCGAGTTAGTGTTACCGAAATGGCGACGGCTTCTCGAGTTGGCCTGCGCGTGCTCAGAGATGACCGGTCTCGGTTACCTCGGCGTCGACCTAGTGATCGATAAGAGCCTAGGTCCCATGTTGCTCGAGTTGAATGCCCGTCCGGGCCTATCCATTCAAATGGCCAATAATGAAGGTCTTCTACCTCGCCTACGTAAAATTGAATCCATCAGTCACCCCGAGCGTTGGGGGGCAGAGCAAAAGCTTGAATTCGCTCAGACGCACTTCGCCGCCTGATTCTAACTTGGTCTGATCTGTTTTGGCCTGGGTTCTGGCAATAGCTCGGTCCTAGTGAAAAGGACCAGCACAGCGGCCTTAGCGTTCTAAAACTCCCCTCATATTTTCGATAGGGTTTCACCTTTGCTAAGCGTGTATAATGCTGGGCTAAATTTCGAAATCTTGGCCGTATTAGGCATCCAGAAAGCGACCGAAAGACTATTCAGAGCAGACGATGAACGTAATAGAGTACATGCAAACGTTGGGGCAGCGTGCGCGATTGGCATCACGACAAATTATGTCCGCCGATTCGAGCAAAAAAAATGCGGCTCTCTTCGCCATTGCCGATGAGATTGATAAAGCGCGAAAAGACATCTCCTCAGCCAACGCCACCGATATGGCGGCAGGCCGAGCAAAGGGTTTAGACTCTGCGTTACTCGACCGTCTTGAACTCACCCCGCCACGTTTTGACTCCATGATAGAAGGCCTCCGGCAAGTTGCGGCATTGTCCGATCCTTGCGGTGAAATTACCGACCTAAGCTTCCGCCCAAGTGGAATACAAGTCGGTAAAATGCGCGCACCTTTGGGGGTTATCGGAATTATCTATGAGTCCCGTCCAAATGTGACCATTGACGCGGCCGCTCTTTGTCTCAAGTCCGGTAACGCAACAATATTACGCGGTGGCAGTGAAGCGGTTCGCTCAAACCAAGCCATAGCCAAGTGCATACGTGAAGGTCTTAGTAGAGCCGGTTTACCTGCCGATGCCGTGCAAGTGGTCGAAACCACAGACCGTGCAGCCGTGGGCGAATTGATCACCATGGCCGAATACGTTGATGTCATTATTCCACGTGGTGGCAAAGGCTTGATTGAGCGCATTTCCAAGGATGCAAAAGTCGCCGTGATCAAGCATCTCGATGGTATTTGCCACGTCTACATCGATGGCCAAGCCGATATCGACAAAGCCTTGGCGATTGCCATTAACAGCAAAACCCACCGTTACGGTGTGTGTAACGCAATGGAAACCTTATTGGTTTCGGAAGAAGTAGCGGCGAAAATTTTGCCACGCTTAGCCAAAGCCTACGCTGAAAAACAAGTCGAACTGCGCGGCTGTGAAAAAACACGCGCACTTATCTCGGCGAATGAAGCGACTGATGAAGACTGGTCAACCGAATACCTCGCGCCGATCTTATCGATTAAAATCGTTTCCGGTTTCGATGAAGCGGTAGACCACATTAATACTTACAGCTCCAAACACACCGACGTCATCGTGAGTGAAAATTTCACCTTGGCTCGCCGCTTTTTGACGGAAGTGGATTCAAGCTCTGTAATGGTAAACGCATCAACGCGTTTTGCTGACGGTTTTGAATACGGGCTAGGGGCAGAAATTGGTATTTCCACTGATAAAATTCACGCACGGGGTCCGGTTGGCTTAGAGGGGCTTACTTCGCAAAAATGGATCGTATTGGGTGACGGACAGGTTCGCGGTTGAATGCCTACCCGCTGGTCGTAATATACGGCGGTAGCTTTGACCCAGTACATCTCGGTCACGAAGCAATGACCGAACAGGTTATCGCTCAGCTAAAACCGCAAAAAATGCACATTATTCCGTGTCATATGCCACCGCATAAAGCAGGGCATCATGCCTCGAATCAAGATCGTTCAGCGATGTTAATCCAGGCTTTTGGTCGTTTTGATGAGGTACAGATAGACGCGCGAGAGCTTGAAAAAACAACGGTTTCGTACACCGTTGAAACGGTAAAAGAGTTACGTAAAAAAGCCGGGCCGAACGTGAGCCTATGTTTTATGCTTGGCCAAGACTCCTGGCTTAACTTTACCTCCTGGCACCGGTGGCAAGATATTCTCGATACCGTGAATATCTTAGTGGTCAATAGGCCGGGTGCGACTCAGGAAGCGGCGGCTGGGTTGGCAATGCCGGAGCAAGATGAAGGCTTTCATCTGAATGAAGTGCCTTTAGCGCAAATTGGCGAGTACACTCATGGCAAAATAGCCAAATTACCCATGCAGGAGCGTGATATTGCCTCAAGCGTGATTCGCACTGCTATTACCGACGGAAAAAGCATTAATCATATGGTTTCGCAGGGAACTGCAGACTATATTCAAAAGCATAAACTGTATATTTAATCCGGTTTTACGTTTTCGTTACGAAATCAGCGTAAAACCACAACATAAAAGAAGTGAAAGAGTACCCGATGGCAAACGATATTAATCAATTAGTTCACACTGCATTAGAAGATTTAAAAGCTTTAGATATCACCGATTTGGACGTCAGCAAATTAACAGATGTAACCGATATGCTTGTGATTGCAACAGGCACCTCAAGCCGACATGTGAAAGCGATGGCAAGTAACATCATTGCAGACGCTAAAAAAGTCGGCACACCACCTATTGGCTTTGAAGGCCTAGATGGAGGGGAGTGGGTCTTGATCGATTTCGGCGATACCGTTGTGCACGTCATGCTGAAAGCAACGCGTGACTTGTATGAGCTTGAAAAACTGTGGTCTCAAGAGCCTGCTGGCCGTCAAGATAAAGCCTAATTTAAGCGAATAATCGTACGAGAGCATCGCCGTGAAAATATCGCTGATAAGCGTGGGTGGGAAAATGCCGGGCTGGATCAGCGAAGGCTACAACGAATACGCTAAACGGCTGCCTAAAGAGATCAATCCCAAAATGATTGATCTCCCGCTCGCAAATCGCAATAAAAATTCCAACACCGAAAAGTTAAAGGCCGATGAGGGCAAGCAGATCTTGGCAGCCCTGCCGAAAGGCTCAATTATGGTTGCGCTGGACGTCGAAGGAAAGGCTCTTTCGACCCACGGTCTCACCCAAAAAATCCAGAACTGGCAAATGGAAGGAACTCATGTAAGCTTGGTGATCGGTGGGCCAGATGGCTTATCAAAGGAGTGTTTAAAGCATGCCAGTGAGCTGTGGTCCTTGTCGGCCCTGACCATGCCGCACCCTTTGGTTCGAGTGGTGTTAATTGAACAGTTGTACCGCGCATGGACGATCACACAAAACCACCCGTACCATAAATGATTCGCATGTGATTAAAGGGCGTTTATCGCAACTCCCTATAAAGACAATAAAAAGTAACGCCTGCATATATGAATTGGTCGAGCACCGAACATTATCGATTTAAAGATCACCTCAAAGAGGCGATCGTGTTTGCGCGACGCGTGTTCTTTTCTTTGCTCCTAGTCATTACCCTATTCGGCGTACTGATATACCGATTTTACGATCTTCAAGTAGTTCATCACGAAAACTACTCCACCATGTCGGATCGCAACCGCATTCAAGTGCGCCCGATTGCCCCAAACAGAGGTTTGGTTTTCGATCGTGTGGGCAAACTTATCGCAGAAAATCGTCCCAGCTTTACCCTATCGCTGATTCGTGAGCGAGTGAAAGACCTTGATCAAACGATCGCTCGCTTATCAAAACTGATCGATATTGATGAAGACGATAAGACCAGCTTTTATCGAAGCCTCAAGCAGCGCCGCCGTCCATACGAGCCCGTTCCCCTACGATACCGCTTAACAAAAGAAGAAATTGCCCTACTCGCCGTGGATAAATACGACTTTCAAGGCGTAGAAATTGAAGTGCAGTTAGTCCGCTTTTACCCCGAAGAAAACCTCTTTGCCCACACCGTCGGTTATGTCGGTCGTATTAATGAAAAAGAACTTTCCCGATTTACCGAAGAGGATTTCAAACGGTATTCGGGTACCCACAGCATTGGCAAAATCGGTATAGAAAAGTTTTACGAAAAGGAATTGCTCGGTGATGTGGGGGTGGAATACATAGAAGCCAATGCCCACGGTCGTCGCTTGCGTCTTATTGATGAAGAACAGCCAGAAGCCGGTAAAGACTTACACTTATTTTTAGATACAGAAATACAGCGGGCAGCACTAAAGGCCTTGGGCGATCGTCGTGGTTCACTCGTCGCGATTGAAGTCAAAACGGGCGGCGTATTGGCAATGGTCAGTGCGCCGAGCTTTAACCCCAACCTTTTTGTAACCGGCATTAGCGTTAAGGATTATCGGGCCCTTAACGAGTCAACTGATCTTCCGCTCTTCAACCGCAGTATTCAAGGTCAGTACCCGCCGGGTTCCACCTTAAAGCCAATGTTTGGTCTGGGCGCGTTAGAAAATCAAATCGTCGACTTTGAAACCAAGATAACCGACCCGGGTTACTACCAGCTCGAAAATGACGAACGCTTCTATCGTGAATGGAAAAAGGGTGGTCACGGTTCCTATGTAAATCTTCATAAAGCCATCGTGCAATCTTGTGATATTTACTTCTATGACATGTCCTTCCGCATGGGCGTAGATCGTATGCACGAGTTCGGATTGCACTTTGGTTTAGGTTCGCGTTTGGGGCTCGATTTGCCGAGCGAGCGTTCCGGCCTTTGGCCATCTCGCCCCTGGAAAAAACGTGTGCGGGGCTTAGCGTGGTATCCAGGTAATAGTCTTAACATGAGTATCGGGCAGGGCGATGTGTTAACAACCCCACTACAACTCGCTGTTATGACATCCACACTTGCGTCGAAAGGTAAGCGCTTAAAGCCGCGCATCGTGGCCAAAATGGGAGAGCTGGAAACCCCTCTAGTGGAAGAAGAAAGCTATCAAGGCTACGACCAAAACTGGGACTTTATTCATGTTGCAATGAAAGATGTCGTGCATGGTCGCAAAGGAACCGCAGGCAGTCTTGGGCGTAAAATGCGTTATAAAATTGCCGGTAAAACCGGTACTGCCCAAGTCGTCGGAATTAAACAGGGTGAAGATTATGACAGCGAAGCCTTAGCGGAAAGAAACCGTGACCACACCTTATTCATAGGTTTCGCCCCAGCAGACAACCCAGAAATTGCACTGGCCGTGATAATAGAAAACGGGGAAAAACACTCCGCCACAACTTTTCCTGTGGTGAAGGCCGTGTTTGACCAATATTTCAAAAGCCAAAAAGCCCTAATAAAAGCCCAAAAGAAAGCGCTAAAAAAAATGCCCAAAAAAACTTTAGCCACGCAACATTCGCCGCAAGGTAAATCATCGTGAGCTTGGTGAATCAAGATTTTTTAAGGCAACTGCCAGATTCCAAACACCATTTTGGTCGTAGCGTAGGCTTACTATTGCGCATTCATGTCGATCCCATTCTTCTGATTTTATTATTAATCATTACCTGTTTTGGCTTAACCGTTCTATATAGTGCCAGTGGCGAAAGCCAACGCTTAGTCACCCGACAGCTCGTATTTTTCAGTATTGCCTACTGCGCGATGTTTACCATTGCTCAAGTGGATATGGGCGTCTTGCGTCGGTGGGCGCCATGGTTCTATGGACTAGGGTTAATATTATTGTTACTGGTTTTTGTGATTGGTGTGGGAGCCAAAGGCGCCCAACGATGGATTAGTCTAGGTTTTTTTCGCTTTCAGCCTTCCGAAGTGCTCAAAATCGCCGTGCCGGTTATGGTCGCCTCCTACCTTTCTAACCGCGTACTCCCGCCGAACCTCAAACACACGTTTTGGTGTTTGGTGATTATCGGTTTACCGGCGGCCCTTATTTTGAGGCAGCCAGATTTAGGTACCTCTTTGCTTATAGCTGCGTCAGGCCTTATCGCCGTATTTTTAGCGGGGCTGCGTTGGCGATTTATTTTGACCAGCTTGTTTGCGCTTGGTGCGAGTATATGGCCCATGTGGATGTTCGTCATGCAAGACTATCAAAAGCAAAGGGTGCTCACGCTGTTCGATCCAGAGTCAGACCGCCTAGGCGCCGGGTGGAATATCATTCAGTCCAAGACCGCAATCGGTTCCGGTGGCTGGGAAGGAAAAGGCTGGCTCAATGGTACCCAGTCCCAGCTCGATTTTTTACCGGAAAGCCATACCGACTTTATCATCGCCGTATTAGCCGAAGAGTTTGGCTTAGTAGGGGTCCTATCCCTCATATTTCTTTATACCCTCGTCATCGCTCGGGGTATGTTTATAGCCTGGGCAGCACAAAATACATTTAATCGACTGTTAGCGGGGAGTATTACCCTCACTTTTTTTGTCTATGTGTTTGTTAATATCGGCATGGTCTCGGGGTTGTTGCCTGTAGTCGGCGTACCGCTTCCATTGGTGAGTTTAGGCGGCACCTCGATAGTGACATTGATGACCGGCTTTGGCATCCTAATGGCCATTGGTACTGAAAAGAAAAAAGTCGCGTCCTAAATTGTTAATTTTTGATTATTAGTTTTTGATTTTCACCGCAATTTTTAGGCGATGGATATTAAAAATGAAACAGCCGACTCATTGACGGTTTTCAGAGAAAACAGTCACACACTTAACCGGCAAACTTTGATAGTCTTGATGGCAAGATCCTCATAAGGATCATCAAAGTGGCCAATCGCGAGAAGAGCGATTAAACAAACAAAATGGTGTTCAATTTGAAACTAAAAGGTATTTTACAAATAGCGCGAAATCTGGCTTTTGTCTGTGCAGGTAGCGTATCGTTTTCCGTGGCAGCGGATTATTCCAAGCATGCATTAGCAGGAGATTTCGTCAATAAAATGGTGACCGAACACGGCTTTGAAAAAAAGTACGTTGTCGGTTTATTGAGCGAAGCCAGCAAGCAGCAGTCGATCCTAGATGCCATATCTCGTCCCGCTGAAAAAACCAAAGAGTGGCACGAATACCGTAATATATTTGTTCAAGAATCGCGCATAAAGCAAGGTGTTGAATTTTGGAACACCCACAGCGAAACCATACAGCGAGCCACAAAAGAACTGGGCGTAGCCTCAGAAATCATCGTAGCGATCATCGGTGTTGAGACTCGCTATGGCCGCCATGCGGGAAGTTACCGTGTTATCGATGCGCTCACGACACTCGGATTTGACTACCCCAAGCGTGCGACCTTTTTTCGCGGCCAGCTAGAGCATTTCCTATTAATGGTGCGCGAACAAAAACAAGACGCCCTAACGCTCAAAGGCTCCTATGCTGGCGCTATGGGATACGGCCAATTCATCCCCAGCAGTTTCCGCGCCTATGCCGTCGATTTTGATAAAGACGGCATAACCGATATCTGGAACAACCCCGTCGATGCCATTGGCAGTGTCGCCAACTATTTTCGTGCTCACCACTGGAAAACCGGTGAGCCTGTTGTCGGTCGCACACGCATCAACGAAGGCTACGATAAAAGCATACTGAACCAAAAGAAAAAGCCCAAACACTCACTAACAGAGCTAAGTGAGAAAGGTTTTAGCTTGGTAGAAAGTGGCGAACATACGCCCGACACCAAGGCAATGCCTCTCATGTACATCGGTGAACACGGCAAAGAATTCTGGCTAGGCTTCAACAACTTTTACGTGATCACTCGCTACAACCATAGCCGCCTATACGCTATGGCCGTATGGCAGCTCAGCCAAGAAATAAAAGAGCGTAGAGCGCTGTAGCGTATTAGTCGAAACCGTTGAAAGCGGCAACGCTTAAAAAAACTGCTAAAAATGTATTAATAGAAATAGTAAAAGAAACAATAACAAAGAGTAAAATAAATAATGCCCTGTGCACTCGCATGGGCGTTTTTCATATTCGCACGCTGGAGTGGTATCGTTGAACGTGTTAAAAAAAAGCCTTCTCATTCTATGGCTTTCATCCCTCGTCATTAGTTTGTCAGGCTGCCAAAGCCTATGGGTAAGCGAAGAAAAAGACAGTGGTCCTGGCCGCCTAATGGACGTCTCACATATCAAAGAACCCATTCCGCGTGAAGAGCTGCGCACCATCGCCGGTAATAAAACACCCTACAACGTCTTGGGTAAAACCTACCACATACTCAAAGACCCAAAAGGCTACCGCAAAAAAGGCGTAGCCTCTTGGTACGGTAGAAAGTTTCACGGACGGCGCACATCAAACGGCGAAATTTACGATATGTACGGGATGACCGCCGCACATAAAACCCTCCCCATTCCCAGCTACGTTCGCGTTACCAATACCGACAACAACCGCAGCGTTATTGTGAGGGTTAACGATCGTGGCCCCTTCCACGGCAACCGTGTAATTGATCTCAGCTACACAGCCGCAAAAAAATTAGGTTACCAACAGCGTGGCACCGCCAATGTTGCCGTCGAATATATAGATCCCTCCACCTACCATGGCGTAACCAGTCAATCACCCGCATCAACCGTAAGTGGCCAAGGCACAAAAGCACCCACACCCAAAGACTCGGCTGGCTACGCGCTACCCGATAACACCTACTTACAGGTGGGCGCCTTTGGCAAATCAAAAGCCGCCCATGGCCTGAAGAAAAAGCTGACTAAAATGACAAAAGTCCCCATCAAAGTGACGCGGCCCAGAGCCTGGAAAGCGCTTTATAAGGTCCTCGTTGGTCCATTTGATAACAACCTTCAGCTGCTTCAATTTCGTCAGCGCTTAAAAGACCAGAACTATCCCGCCCCACATGTTGTCCATCAATAAGAGGGCTTAACGATTGCCCCCTACGCCCATCCGCAGGGGCCTCTTAGCGGTCATGCCCTAAGCTAGGTGTTGCGATCGCAGTCTGTTACACTCCTGCGGCTGTTTACCTACAGATTTATAGATCCCCAAGGACTTTTCTGGTTATGTCATTTTTAAAAATGCGCGTCTTTTTTGCGTTTGCCCTAACATTTGCGTGCTTGTCTTCATCTTTATGGGCAGGCCCAGTCATTATCCCTTCTCCGCCCAGTCTAGGCGCCAAAGCATTTTTACTGATTGATGCAGATACCGGCAAAGTATTGGTTGAGCACAACGCGAAAATGCAACTTCCTCCCGCTAGCCTCACAAAAATGATGACCAGCTACATAGTGGCTGAAGAAATAGACGCAGGACGACTAAAAGAAAGCGACCTTGTGCGCATTAGCGACGACGCATGGCGACGTGGCGGAACCAAGAGCGGAAGCTCAACCATGTTTCTTAAACCTCGTTCAGAAGTGCCGGTGATTCAATTGCTACGCGGCGTAATCATTCAATCCGGTAACGACGCATCCATTGCATTAGCTCAACACATTGCCGGTAGTGAAGATGCCTTTGCCGATGTCATGAATCAGCAAGCCCAGCTGCTCGGCATGAACGATACACACTTTCGCAACGCAACTGGTTGGCCAG
The DNA here is from genome assembly GCA_033852175.1 of Agarilytica sp. Classification (GTDB taxonomy): domain Bacteria; phylum Pseudomonadota; class Gammaproteobacteria; order Pseudomonadales; family Cellvibrionaceae; genus Agarilytica. Next base: position 275,278 of record JAWSUY010000001.1, on the reverse strand, counting down.
CAAAAGGGCATATCACTACTGCCTACGACCTTGCATTACTCGCCACCTCATTGATTAATGATCATCCCACCCATTACTCCATCTATTCCGAAAAGTATTTTAAATATAACGGTATCAACCAGCCTAACCGCAATAAATTACTCTTCTTGCCCAACAGCTATGTCGACGGTATTAAAACCGGCCACACCAAAGAAGCCGGATACGGTTTAGTGTCATCGGCCTACCGAGACGGCACACGTCTAATTGCCGTAGTGCTCGGCGCACGATCAGAAAAACAACGTGCAAACGATTCCAACAAATTATTGTCGTTCGGCTTTCGCTATTACCAAACCCATACGCTTTATAAATCTTCCGACGTTATTAAAACCGAACGTGTATGGAAAGGTCTGAGCGATACCATTAAAGTTGGCGTTAAGCGTCGTGTTGTGGCAACTATCCCGCGCGGTAGCTATAAAAGTTTAGAAGCCGATACCGCAATCGACAGCGTTATCGAAGCACCGATTACTAAGGGCCAGGTACTCGGTAAGCTCACCGTAAAATTACAAGATAAGCTGGTTATCGAAGAAACCTTAGTCGCACTAGAAGCCATTGAAGCCGCAGGTTTTTTTGCGCGCATGTGGGATTCCATCATGCTAATGGTCAGCGGGCCAGAATAAAGAATATGAGCCAACAAGAACCCCCTAAAATTGTATTTCCTTGTGTCGACTACCCCATAAAAGTACTGGGCCTTGCGAGCGACGAATACCGCGAAGCCATACTTCAAATTATGGAAAAGTATGACCCCGGTTTCGACCGCAGTACAATACGGATTAAAGATAGTCGCAAAGCGACCTTTCATTCCATTACTGTCTTTATCGAAGCCACCGGTGAAGAGCAACTGCAACAAATTTTTGATGACCTCAAAAAACACCCCTCCACCAAAATGGTGATGTAACCTTCGGGTAAATTGCCATGACCGCATCGTCTCGCTCGCTTATTGTCAAAACACTTGGTATCACCGAATACCAAAGCACCTGGCAGGCGATGCGCGACTTTACCAGCAATCGCACAACCGAAACCCCAGATGAGCTCTGGCTCACCGAACACCACCCCGTGTTCACTCAGGGCCAAGCGGGCAAGCCAGAACATCTTCTCAGTACATCGGACATCCCCATTGTTAAAACCGATCGCGGTGGCCAAATTACTTACCACGGCCCCGGCCAACTAATTGCCTACCCCCTATTAAATTTAAAACGCTTAAAAATAGGAGTACGCGATCTCGTTACCGGAATAGAAAACTCCGTTGTTAGTTTGATGAAACACTATGGCATTAACGCCGCCGCAAAACCTGATGCACCCGGCGTATACGTCGATAACAGGAAAGTTGCATCGCTTGGTTTACGCATCCGCAAAGGCTCCAGCTTTCACGGCGTAGCGATTAACGTATCTGCCGATCTCACTCCCTTTCAACAAATAAACCCATGCGGGTACTCCGGCCTAGTAATGGTTAATCTTTGTGACCTTATTGCCGAGGAAGAAGGACGAAGAGGCGAAGGCGGGGAAAAGGGCGGATCAAGCAGAAAAAACATAACTGTTTCAGAAGTCCAAACCCAATACATCGAATGCTTAAAGGGTGAGCTTGGCTTAAGTTAAACTGGCTGAGAAAATAATTAAGTATTGGGCCAATACGCCCTCTGAACAACAGGCCAGAATAAAAGCCAAAATAAAACGAGGAATTAAAATGGACATGTCAGGCGTTCGCCTAATCGCTCCCATCATACTCAGCATCATGATGTTCGGCATGGGCTTGTCGCTCGTATTCAATGACTTCAAGCGCATATGGATTCAACCCAAAGCCATATTACTTGGCAGTGCATTACAACTGCTGTTACTGCCGATAGTTGGTTATGTGCTAGCAAAGGCATTCGCATTACCGCCAGTATTGGCCGTAGGTCTTATGGTTCTAGTCGCATGCCCCGGAGGTCCCGGCTCCAATCTTGTTGCCTTCCTATCTCGTGGCGATGCCGCCTTATCTGTAAGCCTAACGGCTATTAGTAGCTTGCTCGCTGTATTTACCATTCCTTTAGTCGTTAACTTCGGCGTATCCGAATTTATGCCAAGCAATCCAATGGAATTTTCAGCAGTAAAAACTAGTCTACTCGTACTGATTATTACCGTAATACCCGTTACCCTAGGCATGGTTATCGCGCGTTCTTGCCCAGCGTTTGACAAGTACTGTGAACGTCCAGTAAAAATAATATCGATCGTCTTTCTTCTTTTGTTGGTTGTCTCCACCTTTGCTAAAGCACGGCATAACTTGCTGGAATTAATTCAGGATGTAGGCTTGCCAACAATATTGTTGTGTGTGGTGACGATGCTCATCGGCTACCTATCGGCTAAGTTTTCTAAGTTAGATGGGCGAGCTTGTAAAACAATCGCCATTGAAGTTGGTATTCAAAACTCCGCACTCGCCATCGTCGTCGCGACGACCTTATTAAGCGATGCAGAGCTGGCCGTACCGGCGGCAATGTATTCTCCGGTTATGATTACGGCCTGCATGCTGTTTTTGTTACATGCGCTGTTAACCTCCTCAGGGAAAATGGCTGGCAGTACACTTGTGGGTAGTTCCTGATAGCGCCTTGAATAGGCTGTTGGCTTGAATGCCGAATACAGGGGTGGTGAAGTAAACTTTTATGAGGCTGGATTTGTGAATGTTCGAAATGCCATTGTAGGTTTTTTTGGAGGTTAAATTTACTAGTCATGAGAGTCTTGAATAAAATTAGGAGGTGATATGGATCAGCAGTTGTTCGAAGTTCTTGTAGAAATTAAAAATATATTGATTATCATGGCCGCATTTGTTTCGGTAGCCTGTATGCTTTGGTCTACAAAAACACTTATCAATATTAAAAATAATTTGGCGAGCGTAAAGCGAAACCTGTGGGGTGATGAAGCGGGGGAGTTGTTTAGTCGCAACAAAATTGATGACTTAGATAAACTGTGTAACATACGGTTAATCGAGTACCCCAATGATGCTGATGCCAATTGGTGGCTGGCGCGTTGCTACTGTTCTAGAAAAGACCTTAAAAAATCAAAAGAATATTTTGACCAGGCGCTTGTTGTTAACCCTTCCTGGGAGGGTGAAGCTGATAAACTCTTGAGGGCGTTAGAGGAAGGCGCATAGCTGAGAGTATGACAGATCTATGGGGAAAGCTTGATGAGGTTTGAAAAGTTTGATGCTGATTGAAAGGAAAGGGGCCAAGCCAGTTATATAAAATCAAAGTCATGTTTGGCTCCAAAGACGCTCGGTTGTTTTGGTAATAGCTACTACAAAAATAATCCCACCGACCCAGAAAAAAATCGCGGGAAGATAACCGTATTGCCAGTCAAGCGAAAATGAACTGTGAGTAGCGCTCCCTGTAAAGGGTAGTAAAAAGGCTGAAATGGGCGCGAACACACCGCCAATAGGGAAATGACTGTGTGTTGGAAATAAAAAGCTGATAGGAATCCACAATATTACCCATATCATACAAGCCGGCTTCTGATTGATGCGTTTCATTCAATGCTCCATTTGTGAAAACTAAACAGTCCGTGACCGTCATAAGAAGTAAGCTCTTTCTCATTCCGTTATGGCCGTTGAAGGAATATTCGGGTGGCTCAGATCATGGGTCGAAGTATTCAATTTTATTGCCCTTGGTGAGGGGGTATCGAACTTTGTTATTCGAGATGTAAGCAGAGTGGCTACTGGATACAACAGTAGCCACTCTAGCATAGATATCGGATGTGACTGATAGGGGGTTAGGCAGGAGCCTGATTTCGTGCCGAAGGTGAAGGGGGAGGACGTCATACCCACTTAAGCTAGGGTTGAATCTTACTTATGTTGGGATGGTAAGCGCTTCTTCATTAATCTTAAATAAGGCCCTAGGGCCAAGTCTGGGTAAAACTCACCTTCATTCGAGTATTGGATATATTCCCGTTTTGTACTTGTGTTAGTATCTTGTTCGCACGAGGAAGCCTGCCTTATATTGCTCCGTAGTACGATTCGAGGGAGTGTGATTGGAAGTCTATTCTCCCCCTCAACGTTGAACCGCTCACTGGCCCTAATTTCTCTAGGTCCATGAGTATCAATAAGTAAAATTGCTACATATAAAAACTATAAACATATTTTCACTTAGGGAGAGCTAAATCCAATGAATAAAAACACCCTCATTGCTTACATCCTCGTTTTAACGTTTGCTGGTTTATTTGGTTACAATTATTACACTGGGACGCCAAATTATCTGTTCGAACAAGATTACAAGGCCGGTGTTGCCGCGATAGAAAATAACGAGCACAAACTAGGTATTGAACTGTTAACCAAGGCTATGTATAGCCATACCAATATTTCTCCCGAAGCTACAAAATCTTTGAGAGGCTTACTGGAGCTCGAATTTTTAGAAAAGTTCACGCCAAAGGAAGTTGCTGTCATATTTCAGGAAATGCTTCCGGTGAAATCCGTTAGGCGTGACTTCCGAGATATTCTTGTATCTTATTTAGGTCAATACGAAACTGATCACCCCTTTCAAGCGGGGCAGCTTTCGATTGTCGCCGTGCAAAGTGCTCTTGATGATAAGGCGCGTTTGAAATTCCAGGAAAAAGCTTATCAGCTGCTTGAGCCATTTGAGCAAGAAGTTCAGAGTGATAAAAAGTTGGCTATGGCGGTTACATTGCTTGATGAGCTATTTAATGAATGTAAAGGTTGTCCGACAATATTACAGCAATATGAAAAAGGTCTATCGAGCAGTGAAGCTGCTAGGGCTTTAGGTCAATACTACGCCAGAGTCAACGAAATTGAGAAAGCTTTCACGCTACTTAAACCTTATACAGATGCGAAGCTGAAAGACTATCGTAAAGCAGAAAGAGCCTACAACACCGAGCTGGATAGAGTTTGGCAGGCCACGATAAAGTTTCTGGATGCTGGCAAGGCGCCAGATTATTTTTATAAAAAATACAATGAGGCAGACGACGCAAGACAAAGTGAGTTGGTGAATGAGATATATGTTAGTAATGTCGAAAAATCTGAGGTAGTTAAATCAAGGCTAGCCAATTATCAGAAGTCTGCGGCAATCGTTCCGGTTGTGCTGGATCTGGGAATCGTTCGATTAGGTCGGGCTACATCAATGGACGACGGCGCATTACGCAAAGTGGAGTTGGCTGCAGCAGAGGCGATGTTTTTGGCGGTAAAATCCTATGCCGGCGAAACAGATGATTATCAGCTGTATCTGGGACAGGTATATTATTGGCTTGGTAAAGAAGGGGAGGGTGACAAGCTGTTTAATGCGTTAATTAACAAGTATGGACGCGGTCACAGCGTGCTGGCCTCAATCTCGTCGGTTATGCGGGATCTGGGTGCAAAAGTTAAGGCCACAGCCTATATCGAAGAAGCCTACGAAAAGGCAGATGAAAAAACGAATAAGCAACAATACGCGTATCAACGCTATTTCCTTTCTCGAAGTGTAGAGGAGCAGATACATTGGCTGGAAAAGTCCGATAGCGCACAGTTTAATATACAGGCTGACCTGCATTCAGCCAAGGCGACTCTGGCCGAAGAAGATGGCAATAACAAACTCGCGAATAGTTACTACCAAAAAGCCATTGATGCTTACCTAAAAATGCCCGAAGGCTTAAAGTCCTTCAATAATATTGCCTTAATCTATATGTCTAAATTTGATTTAGGTCGGGACGAAAATGATTATGATCAGGCATTAGAAAATATGGATAAAGCCGTACAGCTATCTCCTGAAGATAGTATTGTGCTTTACAATGCTGCAAGTTCCAATGCGGTCAGGGCGTATCGAGATATATTAAGTGATAAGTTTGACTTTTCGGCTATAGATTACCGGCCATCACTGGATTTATTTGCCTATTTGTATAATGACGAAAAAGGGAAAAGTGAGTATGCAAGAAAAATTATAAACAGTGATTCTTACGCGAAAATGTCCGAGTATACAAAAAGATCAGTCTTGCTTGCCCCCAAAGATTCACAGTTTTTTTTAAATGCATTCTCTTTATATAAATTTCTTAGCATGGATGACGAACTGATTAGCCTATCTAATCGGCTGGATGATATTGACTTAGAGGTTGAAGATTCCACTGAATCTCAAATAAGCTATCGTTCAGGGAAAAACGATGCGGAATCAATCTCTTCGATTAATGGCACGATTGACGCTTTCATTAAGCGCTACTCCTCTTTAACCATAGCTGAACACCCATTTGAGTACGTCGTTGTTGATTCTGCTGTCAGCAGGAATCGGCTATCGCTATTGGAATATGACGAACCAGTTGATTTAAACAAGTTGCTGAAAAAAACAGAACGAAATTATCGAAGCTACCCCAGCTCTGGTACACGGTCAATTTTTACCAAGGTTCTAACGAGGGTAATTATTGAAAAATCAAAAAAAGAGAATGATCAGTTTAAAGCGTTTTATAATACGTACGGTAGGATTATGGATGACGATTTACTGTTGGCAATAGCGGCTAGTACGATCCCAGACTACCGAAGTGAAGTTATCAAATGGGAGGCTACTAAAAAACTATTTGAAAATATTGTTCATTCCGAAACGATGTTTTCTTCCCTTCCATCCTCTTCTAATTGGTATTTGCTTGAATCATTCGAGCATCAGCAGGCCAATAAGTCTAAGGTCTCGTACTCGGAATATGATTTAGCTCCATATGTCAGTAGAATTTACGATAGCGTTGTGACAAACAAAGAAGAACTGGCAATAATGAAGTTTATTGAACACCGCATACGCGGAGAAGAGGATCTCGCTCGAAAAGTTATTGAGCAGGGTTTAGAGGCCGGTCTAATATTGCCAGAGGCATTAATTCGGAGTTAGAAGTGCTGTTTTCATTTTTAATTTGTCAAAGAGTCAGAGCAGTTGATATGGTGGAAAGACACTATAATTGATTGCTCGGACTTCTTGATCTTAATTCTTCTGTTATGCGCCAGCCGTGCCTAAATTTTTGTAGGTTTGCACGACGCTCCATCTCCCCCTACAATCCACTGCATTATTCGGGTGAGTTGCATCGCCCTCTTTTATTTCTCCTAAATAGGGATTGTTTATGTTTATTCGGTACCTCGCCCCTTTTTCTTTTTCGTTAATCCTTAGTGCCTGTGGTGGAGGATCGTCTTCGCCCTCCACAGAACCGGTGGTCTTGGATAAATATGATGCGGATACATATTCCCCTAAAGTAGTGTCTCAGAACGGCCTAGGAGGGGCGTGGCTCTATGTGATGAAGTTTGATCTGACGTACAGTCAAGATGATTTTGATCCCGACGTATCAATACGTTTTCAGGTGGAGATGAGGACAATAGTAAATCTTGTCGAAACGGAATCGGGCTTAGAAGTTCATAATCCTTGGGGTTGGTGTAGAGCTGTATCTGAAATTTTGATAGTGGCTACACCTTCGATGCGTTGCTTTTCTGATCCTGCCGGTTATGCCTCGAGTGAAGACAGTGTGCTTACGCTAGACCTTGGTCACGGTGAGTTTATTGGGTCCATCAATAGCGAAAATAATCGGATTGATGGACAGGTGACCTCATACTCAGAAGACCTTCTTGTCGATATACATACAACCGTTCATTCTAGTCAAGGTGGGATGATTAAGCTCTCGGACACTCCCAGTTTGCCCAGCTTAAGCGAAATCCCTAGTACGTGGGGTGAGATTGATTATAGTGAGGTTGGAGTTCTTCCACTCAACAGTTTTATTGAATCAACTATGTTGATCGAATATATAAACGCGGAAGAAGTTGTTAGAACAGAACAAATATACGATATGAAGGGAGGCTCAATTCAGGAGGTTAGCACCGACTCATCCGTTCTTCCCTCTTATTCGCTACGGCGCCAGTTTAGTTTTGTTGATTTTATATCGGCCCGAAATTCAGGCGATTATTTCGAAGGCTGGTTCTTTAGTCTCTTGTCTAATCATCCTGAGATCGGGGTTTCTAGTTTTTTGCCCGGCGCATTGCCGGTGCAAACTGACACATTTTGGGGAGAGGATATTCAGGATCAGGCACCCCTGGTTTTAATTACCAACGCCTCAGAAATAATAGGCAACGTGTCTGTTACGCATGAAAGAGTTATTGAAATTAATGGTAGCTTTATCGCTGACGGAGAAGAAACATTCACCGTCGATATACTTGTGGATTTGAAATAACGTGGTCTATTGCCATGAGGTAGCTCGTCGCCCACTATAGAAATTCTAACGTTTTTTCTGAATCTTTAGTGGCTGCGTGGCGGGCAAAGAGCCTCTACAGAGTTGAATAAAGGAGAGGCGATGGCCAACCAAATTGGCTATCGTCAATCACGTTGAGTATCTCTCCCTCTCCCTACTTAGTATCGATGAAAGCCAAGGCTTTATCCTATTCTGTTGGGAGCCACTTAGATAATATATTTTCTAGATTATCAGAGGTAAGTGGCTTGCTCAGATAATCATTTATGCCTGCGCTGATGTGTTTATTTGATAAGGATTTAACTTCCTTATCCTCAATTATTTCAACATTTACAAGATCGATAATAATTTCGGTATGGGCACTTCCATACCATTTTTTAATTCAATTAACCCCAATGTTTTTGTGATGTAGTTGGTGTCATGACGAGGATTAAAACTGTGCAAGGTATTGAATATGCCATCGCCTTATAAATAAAACGCCTCCGAACACTGTAAAACGATATCCAATAATATTGTGCATAAGTGATGAATATGCGCGGTCTGTGATAATGCAATAATGGCGGACTGAACATTTTAGATAATAGATGTTGATGGGTGAAATATTGGCGCCGATAGATTTTTATCGCTACTAAATTAGATGCTGAAAGTGACTAACCCTTGTGTCGGAACCTCTTATGGCCTTGATGAGAAATACGCGAACTATACGGGAGATAGCGAGCCGGATAGACGCTGTGCTTTCTGCAATGAGCATTAAGGTTGTGTATATACGTCTTTTGTTCGCGTATCGATCGGCACAGATTTACCAAGCCCAAATACAGGCGTTTTTATACGGTCTATAAAGTAGTTTCAACCCTCTATATTGACCGCTCCGCAGGTATTTTTTTGCCGAGTAGTCTCTTGAGATACAAAAATATTCCGTTATTGAAGAAACAGACGACGCCAAAAAATATGGCGCGCCAGTTTCCTTCTCGGAACCCTTTTAACCCAGCAGAATTTAGGCATAATGACGGCACCTTCATTCTAGGGAAATTTATGACATGAATGCAGAAGAGTCAAAAAAGAGTATGTTCTCAGTAACTGAGACTATTTTCATCTTGGGCACCATCGTATTAGTGGGCGTTTTTATCGTGTCTATTATCGTGGGTGATGTACGGTTTACTCCCATTGGGTGAGGCTAAAATTGGATATATTCCGCCGACTTCAGACGAAATAAGGGCGCTCTTAAAGCTCTATAGCATCACCAGTGCAGAAGCCGGGAGGCTAATCGGTGTTTCAGAAGATGATATGAGAAATCATATTTGGAGTGTGTGCCCTATTCCGTATCTTGCTTGGTTAAAACTAACGAAGATGTTAGAAGGGCGATGAGCATAACCGGGAGATCGGATACGGGAAACTGGAGATCGGATACGGGAAACCGGAGATGGGAAACGGGAAACCGGAGATCGGATATGGGAATCCGTAGACTAGGAGATCAGGAAATAAAAGGGTCGGCTATTTTCGTAACCGACCACTGCTTTAGAAAATGTTTGGCGTTCTAATTTTATACGCCGTTACTGCATCTATTCTTTGTGCATTTCTGCACGAAAATTCTATTTGTTTTTGATTTTGAAACGTTTAACTTCGTTCGTAACGGAGTTGGAGATACAAAATTCTTTGGCTCCAACACATAGGGCAATGTCGTAGGGGAAGAATAAATCTTTACCACGAGATCCGATTTGGCCAACGTCATTAATATAACTGTAATCCGTTAGGCTAAAAACGCTTATACGGTTGTTGCCAACTTCACTGACCATTACAGTTTTCTGATTTTTATCCATGGCTATTCCGAAAGGCAGAGATAGCTCTCCAGGCCCAGCACCAGCACCGCCAAAGCTTGTGATGAAATCACCAGTTTCTGCATCGAGAACTTGAATCCGATTGTTATAAGCTTCGGCAACTAATACTCGGCCATCGTTGGTTACTATCACACGAATCGGCGCCCACATTTGACCAGGACCAGCTCCGAAACCTGCAGTGCTCCACAAAACATTAAGACCTGAATCGAATTTTTGCAGTCTGTTATTACCAAAGTCGACCACGTATATGGAGCCTTCACTGTCGCCAGCCATTCCGTATGGCTGATTAAATTGACCCGGGCCGGCACCATAACTACCAAAGCTGCCTAACTCCAATCCGGCTTTGTCAAAAATACTGACTTTGTGTAAAAATCTGTTAGATACTAATACTTGATTGTCTTGCACAAGAATATCTGTCGGGACGAGCATGTCACCGTTAGTCGCACCAAAACCCAGCTGACCAAAGCTACGTTTGAACGCGCCTGTTTCAACGTCTAGTACTTCAACGCGGTGATTATATGCATTGGCAACATATAGTTCTTCATTTTCAAAATCCACATCTAAACCTGATGGGCTTGAAAATACGCCGGGAGCAGAACGAAGATTACCAACAGTTTGAATCGCAATTGAAGGAGCTGCGGGATCAAAAACTTGTAAAACGTGATTGGCGGTACTCGTCACGACATACACTCCGCTGGAGTGCGCCATAATTTGGTTCGGTGATAAAAGCTGGCCAGCACTACCAATCGTTTCAATATATTGCATACTTAAATCAAGTTTTTGTACACGATTATTTCCACTGTCAGAAATATATATATATTCGCCATCGGTGCTGATACCGCGCGGTATAGCATATTGCCCTTCTCCTGCGCCGTAGCTGCCGTGTATCGCGACTAGACCACAGTTATTACCGATTTCAACAATGTGACCAAAGGTCGCATCGGTGACTAAATAATTACCATTTACTTTAATGAGATCATTGTTATAGCTAATGCTAGAAAGGCCATCGCTACACTCGCTCAAATAATTTCCTTCCGCGGAGTACTTAACTAAGCTGTACCCAAACTCATCGAGTACAGTGACATCACCGTTGTCTTCGACCCATACACCACGAGGGCCTTCTAAATCACCTTCGCCAATTACGCGAACAAGGTTTCCGTCTTCATCCATAACCGTAACGCGTTTAGAACCCAATTCTGGAATATATAAAAGTCCGTTTTTGAAACTAATATCCATCGGGGCGTTTAATTCGCCGTGAGCATTTCCTTCTGAACCGAGTATGTCTATCTCTGTTCCAGTCGCGTCGAATTTACGAATAATGCCATTGCCTGTGTCGGCAACATAATAATTTCCCGCGCTACCTTCAACGATACCAACAGGAGAATTTAATAGATTAGGATCTTCTGTCCCATAGGTTTGTTTTAATGAAAAATTACCAGCAAATACACTTGCAGTAATAGAGAAACAAACAGCACCAATTATTCCTTTCGAAATCATGATTTACCTCGTTATACGATTTTATTTTTATTTGTTTTATGTAAGTTGGTTTTACAGTTTTCCGAAAAAACGCTATTCGGTATATCTTAATCCTTATAATCAAATGTTAAATATGGGGAATGAAATAACCGTTACCCATCGGTATATGTAAAACCTTAGTGATGAAAGCATGATGTATGCCTTGAGCTATTATGATTCGAAATGTGCACAAAAGGCAATTGACACGCCATAGAAACTGGCGCGTGACTCAACTTAAAGTCTAAATTTTACAAATTTCGTGCTTAAGTGAGAACCACTACCGGATGTACTCTATGAGAATGCGTAGAGAAAACCTCATCTATTTAAATTGTTCAGGCGACATATGGAGTTTTATAGCGTCAAAAAAGTGGCATTCGGGTGATGGTTTTAATGGTGAGGGGTGTTCCTGTTGTTATGTCGTCACATTATGTAGCTTTACTGCAAAGGATTTTCTGCGCTGTAGTCTTCCGAGCTGACTATGTACGGCTCCACCCATATGAAAGGCAAGGCCTGATTCCACTCATACAAGGGAGCTGCAATTTATGATAATTTTTCGCCGTGTATTATTGATTGTCTGTACGGCATTGGCAGTTTTGTTTTCTTCATGTTCCGGTCATATTCCTAATGCTGGTGATGGATGTAAAATTTGTCCTAGGTTTAGCTATGGCTTTTATGTCTCCGAGCAGGAAATGGCTTCTGTTCTTCATTATTACAATAAGCCTGAGCATAAGGAGAAACGCTCAGCTTCCCAATATTTAACGTCGGGAGAATATAGCCTGTCAGGTCATACGTTTTACCTTTTCGAATGTACGAGAATAAATTGCGACAAAAATAGTATTGGACAATCTCGTGTTCCTTACGCTTTGTCAAAGTCCGATATTAATAATGATGGAGTAGTCGATTTACCTTGGTTGCGTTAAGCTTTGGGAGGCACTCCCCGTGCTCAGCCATCGGCGTCTACCGGCAGTCTGGAGAGGAGCATGTAAGCACGATATTATTGAGTTGGTTGGTGACGGTAATTTGCGGAATTGGCTCTTTCTATTGGCCAGCCTTTTATTGTGTTCGATGACGGGGTGTACATCATTAACTTGGTGGACTTACCGATACATCGTGACAAACCCAGTCATCAAAACTGTCGGCACCCGTTTGATCGTCTGCACCACACAGACGATACAAAATATAAGTACCTCTGAAAACTGAGGTTATTAAACGTATTAGTTCTGAAACGGTGAGTACAAGCCTGTCTTCCAAGGTTCTAATGATTATATTTTTGTGGCGGACCATATATGACCCTCGTACCGCCCTTAAGCAGCAAAAACATCCTGATACAACTGATCGGCAAGCTGCTTCAAAATATTTGCCTCTGGGCGTGTTTGAGCAAAGACCCGCAAACCATAAATACCCATAACGAAGTATCGCGCTAAATGCCCGCTGTCCTTTTTTGTCTTTAGTTCATTGTTAGCTTTTGCGAGTTCAAACTGTTCCGCAATGCCAACCTGCCAAAGCCTTAGGTTTTCGCTGATAAGCGTTTGAATCTCTTCATCTTGCTCAGCCACTTCGTTTAAGGCTTTTGTGAGTAAGCAGGCTTGGGCTGAGTCACAGCTGATGCATTCTCTTACGGTGTGGTCTAAATACGCCTTAAACTTGTCTACAACGGCCGCGTCACCTGAAAAAAATGTGCCGAATTCGGTGTTTCTATCTTCTCTATATTGCCCCAATGCTGCGATAAGAAGACCTCTTTTGTTTTCAAATGCACAGTATATTGAGCCGGGGTGTAAGCCAGTGGCTTTAGTCAAATCTTGCATGCTGGTTTTGGCGAAGCCCTTATGCATAAAGGCTTTCATGGCTGATCTCAGCACTTTTTCTTGATCAAACTCTGCATTACGCATGGCTTTGTTCGGCTCTGTTCGCTGGTTATTGTTTGATTGTAACTAATCTTGAACATTCATTCAAAAATAGTTCTTGAACGGTCATTCAAATAAGCGTATCTTGAGTACACATTCAATAACGGACTACCTCATGACCGACAACTTATTTGAACCTTTTGCCCTTAATAAATCTATTGAGCTTGCTAATCGTATTCTTATGGCTCCCCTTACTCGTTGTATGGCCGGTGATGATCTAGTTCCGACCCAGGCAATGGCTGACTATTATGCTAAGCGAGCAGACGCTGGATTAATCATTTCAGAGGCCACCATTATTCGCCCAGATGGGCAGGGTTATCCCAATACGCCGGGTTTGTTTTCGAATGAACAAATTCAAGGCTGGAAAAAGGTGACACAAGCTGTGCACAAAAATGGCGGGAAAATATTTGCTCAACTTTGGCATACAGGCCGAGTTGCGCATCCATTTTTCTATGGTGGTGGTGATGTCCTAGCACCTTCAGCTGAAGCCGTTGACGGTTCGGTACCTCGAATGCGGGAATTAACTTACCAAACGCCGAAACCTGTTACGCAGGAAGATATTACTCAGTTAATCAATGACTTCGCGCAAGCTTCCACTAACGCGATAGAGGCGGGTTTTGATGGTGTTGAAATTCATGGCGCTAACGGATATTTAATTGACCAATTTTTACATCACGATAGTAATCGGCGTGATGATGAATATGGTTCTACTCCCGAAAATATGGCTAAGTTTCCACTAAAGGTAGTCGATGCCGTTATTGCGAAAATAGGAAGTGAGAAAACGGGGCTGCGCGTGAGTCCGGGGGCTTATTTCAACTTAGAGGGAGATAAAAGAGATCGTGATGTTTTCGATTACTTTCTGCCAGAGTTGGAAAAACGTAATTTAGCATTTTTACATCTTGGTATTTTTGATGACAGCATGGAATTTGATTATCTTGATGGAAAAGCATCTCGTTATCTTCGAAACAACTATACGAAAACGCTTGTCGGAGTGGGTAGCTATACCGCCGACACTGCCAGTGTAGCTATTGGTGATAGTCAGTTTGATTTGGTTGCCATCGGTAGACCTTTTATTGCAAACCCGGATTACATTGAGAAAATTAAACGCGGGGAAGCGTTGGTCGAATATTCTGAGGATATGCTGGCGACTCTAATTTAAAGTGTTACTGAGTAAACTATGCGGGAAAGTGAATGTGCTTCCCGCATTATTCATTAACGCTCAAGATTGGCGCGCTAGCGTAAGGCCAACTGAATTTTTATTCATACATAATTCAACCTTGCCCTGCTGTCCTCGCAACGTTATCCTCATTTCATGACTTTACCCTCTAAGATGTACTAGGGTTTTGAGTTTTAAGCAAACAGCGTTTTGCCATTTAATTTTTATTAGCTATAGGACACTATTTTTAAATATTTACATGCGATGATTCGTGTAACGGATATCGAAAAGTCTTTGCATTTTTATCGTGATTTTCTGGGGGCTAAAATTAACACGAAAAAAAGACCATGAAAGCGGACGCTTTTCTTTATATTACTTGGCGACAACAGAAGGCGAGCCGGAAGTTGAGCTAACCCATAATTGGGATGGTGGTGATTATACGTCTGGTGACGCTTTTGGGCATTTGGCCTTTCAGGTGGAAAATATATACGAACTATGCCAAAAATTAGAAGATGGTGGTGTCGCTATTCTTCGTCCGCCTAGAGATGGATATATGGCATTCGTGAAAGACCCAAGCTGCGTTTCGATTGAATTATTGCAGGAGGGAGAGCGTTTACCTACTGATGATAAATGGGCGAAAATGGAAAGTTCGGGGTCGTGGTGATGGGCGCCATTCGTATCTGTACGTTATTGCATTGAGCTATTCGCTCAGCAGATTATTTTTAGGGAGTCTTTAATATGGAGTTCTTTTTCCTGATTGTTAGTTCGCTTGTGCTTGCGTGTGGAGTCTTGTGTGCATTTTTTGTTGGCGGATTTGGGTTGGTGAATTTCAAGAATTCGAGGTCGGTGGTGCTTGGCGTGATGGGAGCATGTGTCTGGTTGGTGTTTCTGGCCTGTCATGTCCTTGCTTTATACTTATTGTGGTTTTTGGATGACATCTCTTTTCTCTGGCTAATTATTCCTGCAGTTTTTCATGTCGCTTACTTTTCTACGGTGGGGAAAAATGTCAGTGCTCGCTGAAAATGTCATCTGCAAAGGTCAGGCTAGGATGGTACTGGCTGCGGTCGAACAATAAAAATCCGACTTCCTCTTTAAACCATTTAATAGAGGCGCTAGCTTAAGGACTTGTGAAGTTAAGGCTAAAGGATTTGTATTGCTGAACGAGGCGGGCTTTGCGGAAGCATACCTCTGTGTATCATTTTCTATGAAACGCAGAGGTGAGAAGTAAGCGCTATATCAGCGGTCTTATTTAAACGTGCTCTTTGATGATGGGCGAGTCATAGACTCAGTGCAGGTTGGCGTGAAATCTGAAATCGACAAGTTACTATTTAAAAAGTTGGCGGTGAAGGGGCCATCTACATCTACACCAGAAACGGTAATGCCCGAGGATGTTCGTCGGATAGATATTTCGCTTGTTACACCCGTATTACTGACTTCTTGGATGTAGTTATATTCTGAGACGTGGGTATAAGTCGCAATGTTTTCAGCGATCCAATAACAGTTTTCCCCATTATCAAATGAGTCGCCAGCATAATCGTAAATACTAAGCGATCCGTTTTCTGAAATATGAGTGTAGGCCTCATCGCCGTCGTCATAGTCCCAAGCATACAAGCCGGATATTGACGAGACTCCAGTTTGTTTATTGTCTAGGTCGCTACCGCCACAGGATACTGTGAAGGCGGATACTGCAAGGATGGTTAGTGCGAGGGTAAGTTGTGGTTTCATGTTGAAATTCCTTTGGTGTTTGAACCCATTTCCTATGGAAATACAGTTACTGATAATAGTTGTTATTGCTGTCGTAACGTGGATATTGGTGTCAGAAGACTAACATTCTTCTGCGGTACATGCGAGTTCACGGTAATCTGCGCCAAGTTGGCTGGTCTGAACGGAGGAGTGCAAACCTTAATGGAGGGTCATTAAGGGAGAGAGTAAAGCAGAATGCAGAGAGCGTTGGATTGCAGGCAATGTGAGGGGCTTTCTTCGTGATAGCCCGCTGGCTCTGGGCCGTGTCGATGAGGGGTATTGGCGTAGGAGAAATCGAGCGATAATGGTTATGGTATAATTGTTGGGTAATTTTTATTCAAAAATTCCTGTCAGCCCAAAAGTAGATTGAGGGTTATATCTTCCGTTTTACATAACTTTAGTCGGGATCAATGATTCATTTAGCGCTACATTTTATTATCCCTGCAGTAATAGTCGCTTTACTATATCGAGACAAATGGAAGTCAGCTTACTTACTCCTTATGTCGACAATGGTGGTTGACTTGGATCACTTGCTCGCGAATCCCATTTACGATGCTGCGCGCTGCAGTATCGGTTTTCACCCCTTACATGAACTCTGGTTTGTGGCGTTATATTTCATTCTGTGTTTTGTCCCACGCGTTCGTGTTATCGGCATAGGCTTAATCATCCATATGATTTTAGATTCGATAGACTGCCAATTGACGAATGGGGTTTGGGTGAACGGGCTGAGTTGATGTTGAGAGAACGAAATAAGTGTCCTTCTGCTAGCAACACGTCCACAATAATCGCCAACGTTTATTTGATAAAGGATTAAGAAAGTGCACAATAATATTCGAAACGTTAAGCGTGAAGACCAAGCCGAAATCATTTCTCTGTGGGTTAATTGTGGGCTCGTCGTTCCATGGAATGACCCTAAAAAAGATTTCGAAAGAAAGGTGGCGCATAGCCCCGAGCAGTTTTTGGTGATTGAACGTGAGGGTATAGTCATCGCTTCGACTATGTTTGGTTACGATGGCCATCGTGGCAGTGTTAATTACCTGGTCGTGTTGCCTGAGTTCCAAAAAATGGGAATCGGAGAAAAGTTGATGTCTGAGGTGGAGCGCAGGCTGGTGTTGGATGGTTGCCCAAAAATAAACTTACAAGTACGCAATACAAACGTAAATGTTCTCAATTTTTATGATGCTATAGGTTATAAGGTCGATTCTGTTTTGTGTGTTGCCAAAAGACTTGTTGAGGATGGTATTGATTCGAATGCTGACGTGACATCACAGTAATGACGAGCTGTGACATGCATATCTCAGTAGTGTCAAAATTATTCGGTTTATCTGTTTACACCTTACGCTGCTACGAGAAAGAAGGGCTGCTAAGTAATGTTGCTAGAGTTTTCGCTGTTTAGACTGGGGGAGGAGGGTCTATTTGTTGGTTGTTTGTGCCGAAAATCAGACGTTATCCGTGCGGCGATGGAAAAGTATCGTTAATATTGAGTGCAGTGTTTTCAGGGGTTGACAGAAAATCGTTATCACCAGCAAGCAATAGATGGATTGAGAAGAACGATTACTTTCCGAATCGCTTTCGATATTCGCTGGGTGCAATACCGTGGCGTCGTTTAAAAAGGCGTCGCAGTATTTCTGAGCTGCTAAACCCACATCGTAATGAAATTTCGTCCAGATTTTTATGGGTGTTTTCTAGGTGCTCCTTAGCCGATTCCAAGCGAACTTTTTCGACGTATTTCCCTGGAGACATGCCAACCTCAAAGGTAAAACAGCGGGAAAAATTTCGTTCGCTCATGGCGATGCGTTCAGCGAGTGCGGGTACGCTCAAATCACTGTCGAGATTTTCTTGAATAAAAACACATAAATCGGCAAACTTTTTATCCGCTAGTGTTTGAGTTTTGAGTGTTTCGGAAAATTGCGATTGGCCTCCAGCACGACGATAGTATATGACCAACATACGCGCGATGCTCATTGCTGTGTCGCGGTTCATATCTTCTTCAACTAAGCTAAGGCTCAAATCCATTCCGGCTGTCACTCCAGCGGAAGTGGTGATGTTTCCGTCACGTACGAAAATCGCGTCGGGTTCGAGTTCAATGTCGGGGTAATGACTCCTAAATTTATCGCACACTTTCCAGTGTGTTGTTGCCTTTTTACCGTTTAGTAAGCCGGCCTCTGCGAGCATAAATGTACCGCTGCAAATGGAAACAACACGCCTTGCCTTGGCAGCTTGTTTGGTTACGTATTGAATGAGTCGTTTGCTTTTGATTGCTGTGTAGACGCCATCACCGCCGATGACAATGAGTGTGTCGAGCGGGTTTATGGATTTTAAACGCTGTGTTTGAATCTCCAGACCAGAAGATGCGCGTACAGTACCCCCATTTTCGGAAAGGATATGCAGCTTATATTGCGGTGTGTTGAAATGTTTCGCTTGAGCGAAAACCTCCATTGGCCCGACAAGGTCGAGGGACTGAAAATTATCGAAACAAATAAAGCCTATTTTTTTCATGGTCGTTCCGCTTTTTGAAGTGTGCCTGTGAGTGGTGTGTCTGGCCGATATCGTTGGTATTGTGTCATTTGCGTCATGCCGCGTGCAAGTTACAATTTGTAAGGGAGATGGGAGAAAACTGTTTAAAGGGAAAGTAAATAGAAAACAATGAAATGAGAGGGGCGGGTTTTTATTGAGCCACTTTCTTCTGTCATTGTTGCTTTTTATAATTCGGGCTTGTAATGTCTTCTCCTCTCGCGATACAGGTATAGTGAAAAGTGATAAAAATAGGGCTTAAGGACGATTACTTAAAATCGACAGAGTTCATCGATTGGAAAAGCGGAGACATTTTGGTGAAAGCCAAACAACTCTCTGAAGGTTTGTACGGTTCTGAGACGATTACAAAAGCCTGTTTTGAATTTGTGCGTGATGAAATTAAACACAGTGCTGACTACAGGCTAGATCCCGTTACCTGTAAAGCGTCTGATGTTCTTCGGTATGGAACCGGGTATTGTTACGCGAAAAGCCACTTGCTGGCGGCTTTACTGAGAGCAAGCGGTATTCCTGCTGGCCTGTGTTATCAGCGTTTAACGATTCGTGATGATAAGCCTCCCTTTTGTCTTCATGGTTTGAATGCCGTGTACCTCCCCGATCATGGTTGGTATCGTCTCGATGCGCGTGGAAACAAAGATGGCGTGTCGGCGGAGTTTTGTCCTCCGGTTGAAAAGTTAGCTTTTCCAATCGTGACAAAAGGCGAAGCGGATTTACCTGAAATATGGGCCGATCCTCTATCTTCTGTGGTTCATACTTTGACTTATTACATGAATTACGTTGAGGTGGATGAGAACTTGCCAGATATTGAGTTGTGTGGGTTTGCTATAGATTAAATTTCTCCTAAATTATTTAGGCGCCAAAACTTTCGTCTGACACCGCTTTTTTAGAAAATCAAGATAACATGTTAAAGAAATGCAGTTTCGTTCTCGTTTTTATTATCACGATGCCGGTATATTCTTCGGCTGAAGATGCGGGAATTTCGAAGCTGTATGACTCTGCTGGTGTTACGGGTTCCATTTTGATCCAATCGTTAGATGGGGAAATTGAATATTCCAATAATCTACGGAATGTCGATGAGCGTTATGTTCCTGCGTCTACATTCAAAATACCCCATACCTTAATCGCACTAGAGGAGGGGGCTATCAAGGATCAGATTGAGGTTATTCTGTGGGACGGTGTTACAAGAGGGTACGCGCCTTGGAATAAAGACCAGACACTGGCAACGGCTTTCGCACATTCATGCGTTTGGTGCTATCAGGGTTTCACTAAAAAAATAAGTGATTCGACGTATAAGCAGTATTTAAGGGCGTTTGATTACGGGAATAGGGAAACGGGGTCGAATACATCCCATTTTTGGTTGGATGGTGACATCCGTATTTCTATTCGTGATCAAGTTAATTTTCTCCGTAAGGTCTACCGGGGAGAGCTGCTGGTTAAGCCAAAGAGTATAGCGATACTAAAAGACATCATGCAGGTAGAGCAAACGCCCAGTTATTCCCTTTGGGCTAAGACCGGGTGGCAGGGGTCACACGGTTGGTATGTTGGATATGTAGAGGCCGGCGACAAGGTCTGGCTTTTTGCTCATCATGTGGACATCAAATCGAGGTCAGAATTGGTTTATCGGCAAAAAATAACGCTGGATGCGCTAAAGTTAAAGGGAATTATTCCTGAGTTAACGGCGAGTTCAGCCAAACACGAAGATTAATTGGAGAATACCATGGACGCAAAAGTAGCAGTATTCGGAACACTTCGCTTCCCTCCCGATCAAGTATCGGAAATTCTTCCCCACTTATGGGCTTTAGTGGAGTCAACCTGCGAGAAAGATGGTTGTATTGCCTATGATGCGGCGGAAGACCCTTTTGATTCTGGTCTTATTCGTTTTTCTGAATTATGGCCAAATCAAGGCCTATTGGATAAGCATCTTACTGCGCCTCATATTGCACCGTGGCGAGAGGAGGCAAACAAATGCGGACTTATCGAAAGACAATTCACGGCTTTTGATATTTCAGGCTCAGGGTCTGTATAGGTGGCTTTTAGTTTGCCATCGTCTGAATTTTTCTGGCTGTTCGGTCCAATATTGGTGATATTTTTTGGGGCTTTTTGAAAGCGCAAGACTCCAGCCAGAAATGTTTACAGTGTTAATGGGTATGGTGTTAAATCTCGATTCTTGAGTGTAGTTATTATTCGGATGATGGCAGTCCTTAAAGCGTCGCGGTTCGGACTGTTTGAATGGGTAACGTGGATTCGTCTGTAATCTGCTTGAGAGATTTCTCGTGTAGTGCATTGAAGGAGGCCCGGTTCTAAGCGTGGGGCGATGGCGCAGAAAGGAATAAAAGGTTTAACTATCTGGAAACGTAGATTGAATGAGTGCCAATTCTTCTTGGTTCGCAAGAACGATATCGACCAGTGCGGGGTCGAATTTCTTTTCCCTCATGGTGTTAAAATACTTAACTGCATCTTCCAGTAACCAAGGGTCTTTATAATAACGACGATTGAGTAAATTATCCCATACATCAGCCACTGCCGTGATGCGCCCCATCATCGGTATGGCTTCTCCAATAAGCCCTTTAGGGTAGCCACTGCCGTCCCAGCTCTCATGGTGGCTAATGGCGATGTCAGCTCCAGCGCGAAGGACTTCTACTTCGGATGTGGCAAACATGTCATGCCCCTTTTGGGCGTGTGTCCTCATTAATTCCCATTCATCCGCATCGAGTTTGGTGGGGGTATTAAGAATGCTCTTCGGAATCGCTATTTTGCCGACATCATGAAGCGGGGACGCTTTGAATATCAACTGTATGTCGTGTTCGCTCTGGCCCGATTTTTCGGCCAATAGCCGGCAAATGTTCGCGACACGTTTAACATGCTGAGACTTCTGTTGTGGAGAACCTTCGATTATTTCAGCTAGGCTATAAATCATCTCGTGCAGGGAGTTTTTTTCTTCTGCGAACTGATCTTGGTTGTCAAAAGCGACGCCAACGTTAGCGCCAAAAAACTGAACTAAATGTTTGTCGAGTTCGTTGATTTTGTCGACGCCCTCCAAAAATAATAGGTTCTTTCGCTGAGCATGTGAGTCGTAGACGCCGATATAAAAATGCTCGCCAAATATTTGCCCGCCCTCTTTGAGTACACGGTCGAATAGTTCACGATCAATATTGGAATTTGAGAGCGCCGCCTCTAGCTTACAGCCAACAAAGCTAGAAAAACGCCCGGTAGCGGCCAGTATGTTGTTGGTGTCGTTTTCGTGAAACGCTGCCAAGCTATTAATTTCAGAGTAAATGGCACCTTGATCGACGTGCAGGAGTGCGCTGAGTTGTGCCAGTGCGCCTTGTGTAAATTCATTTAGCGATTGGTGGGCAAAAATACGGCGCGAGGACCGAATAATGACTTCCAGGCCTTCTTTGTTTTTGGTAAGTGAATCGATGTCACGATAGGAACGTAAACAGCTGTGCATCAACGTGAAGAGTTTGTTGGCGGTGAGATCGGTTTTTTCTTTGTAGTCATTTATGTCGTAGTTGGATATGACTTCTCGTTCGGGGGCCTGCCCTGGTTCTCCGGTACGAAGTACGAGACGAATAACTGGATTATTTTTCTCTTCTCGAATCCATTTGACTAAATCCAAGCCGGCTAAGTCGCTTTCCATGACGACATCGATAATTGCAATTGAAAATTCGGTGTCGCCAGTACTGAGAACCTCTCGTGCTTCGGCGCCAGAATGTGCAGAGTGCAGTTCCAGGGGGCGATTGGCAAAGGTAAAGTTTTTTAAGGCGATACGGGTAACGGTGTGAACTTCAGGCTCATCATCAACGATCAGTATGTGCCATGGCTCTCCTAGAGACTCCTGCTCTTTTGAGTCATCTTCTTCTGCGAATAACAGTAGGTCGTTACCGTCAGCCATAACCTTACCAGTGCCAAATTAACGTAGTGTTTTAATTCTTAAAGACTAGACTATAAACGGGGTTGGTACTCATGGTGTTATGACAGTTGAGGGGGTAAACCTCTACTAATTTCCCATCAGAAACGAAGGAATTGGCTTAATGTTACAACGGTCGATACGAGGCCAATTTTTTGTCTTAGTTACGTTATTCGCCATCATTCTGGCCTCTGTGTTCATGCCGCTGAAAGCTTTGGCGAGAGACGCGTTATCACCTTCCTTTATTAAAGCTACCTTTGTTTATAACTTTTTAAAACATATCGAATGGCCTGGCGAAAAAACGCATCCAAATATTTCTGTGGTGTACTGGGGCGGAAATGACGACGATTATGAAAACTTACAAGTTCTCAGTAAGCAAAAAGCTATTCGGGGTCATCCAATAATCGTTAGCCGTACTTCACGGATAAACATGGATAATTTGCCGCACGTTTTAGTTTTGGGCGTAGGCATTAATTCTAAGTTGTCGGATATTACCCATAGACTCAAAGGGAAGGGAGTGCTTATTGTTAGTGATGACAGCCCGCTGAAACAGTTAGTCATGCTGAATTTTAGTTATGCAAAAGCTGGGCGAGTGGCGTTTGAGTTAAATCGCTATAATATTGTGTATGAAAATCTTAAGTTGTCCTCGGACATTTTATTGCTGGCCGGAACCGAGTTAGATATTGCTGAACTGATCAAGGACATGGAAGGCAGTATGCGCAGCAGCCAGGAGAAACTACAGCAACAAACAAAAAAGCTAAAAGGCCTGCACAACGAAGTTCAGCAGCGTGAACGTCAGTTGAACGAACAGCAAGAAAAAATTACCAACTATAAAAAACGATTTGACACGTTGTCGAGTGAGTTTGATGAGTTGAACGGTGCTTTAGACGTTAGCCGAAATCAGTTAGATTCTAATAATCTACAGTTAAGTCAGAAGCTAAATGAAATTACCAAACGCGAAAACTTGATTGAGTCATTATCGAGTTCAATTGTGGAAAATACGTTAATGCTCAAGCAGCAAAATGATGTTCTTGCGAGCCAAAAGGCCGAGCTTGGCGAGCAAGAAACGGCGCTAAATGAACAGTCAACGACGATTGAAACTCAGAATACCTTAATGCTTATATCTTTATCTGTCATCACCGTAATTGCGGTTTTGATTGTTTTCATTTATCGCAGTAATCGTGCAAATGTTAAGGCGAACCATGATCTAGAAGGGAAAAATCAACAATTAGCGGAGATCAATGCAGAGCTAGAACAGACTCAGGACAAGCTGGCAGAATCAAAAAAAATGGCGGCGCTTGGGGGCTTGGTTGCTGGAGTAGCTCACGAGATTAATACCCCTCTGGGTATTGGCGTGACTGCCATTAGTTATATGATGGGGCGTTTTAAAAGCTTCGATAAAGATTTCCGTAATGGCCTGTTGAAGCGCTCTGAGCTAGAAACCTTGATTAAAGATGCGCTGGATAGTGGGGCGCTATTGGAGTCCAATCTTACGCGTGCCAGCGACCTTATTAAGAGCTTTAAGCTGGTTGCAGTGGACCAGACGAGCGAATATCAACGTCACTTTTTTATGAAGGACTATATAGAAGATGTATGTCAAAGTTTGGTGCCGCAATATCATCAAACTAAGCTTGAAATAGAAGTCAATTGCGATCCCAATTTAGGACTTATCTCTTATCCGGGGGCGTTCTCTCAGGTGCTCACAAATTTGGTGATGAACTCCATTACTCACGGTTTTTGTGGTCGGCCGGAAGGCAAGATAATTTTGGATGTTAGCGAGACCAACGAGTGTGTAATGTTAATCTATCGGGATGATGGCTACGGTATTAGCGAAGAGCATCGCGGCAAAGTGTTTGATCCGTTTTATACAACAAAGCGAGGGTCTGGCGGCAGTGGTCTTGGCTTGAATATTTGTTATAACTTGGTGACGCAAAAACTATGCGGGAATATTCGCTGTCTTAAGTCTGACAGTGGAGCCGTTTTTGAGTTGGATATCCCTATGGTTATAGCGTCGTAGATATTCTCTGTTTTTCAAATATTCTGCTCATGGGGCTGAATAATCACTTAAAGTAATTTCGGGGGTTATCATTTTTGAATTTTTCTGGCGTATGCTGCAGTATCTCTATTAGTGATTCCTTTGAACGATATGCAAACAAATGGCGTTGGTTGACAGTAAGCTAGACACATTGGATGAGTTTGCGAATACCTCCAGTAGCTGTTCAGATGACTTGACGGCGATTACCCCAAAAATTCCCATACCTCTGAAGGTCTTCATAAGTATGTGAATCAGTTTACGTATGACTAGCAGCCCCTTGGGAAATTAATTGTCGCGTCTGAGTGTTGCTAATATCTTTGTTAGGGGGATAGGAGTCATTTTTTATCGTGCTGTTTCTTCGCTCATTGTGAACTTAGGGCGTAGCTCATCGTGTGGTATCTTTTTATAGGCCTCACCTAGGCGTTCCAATACCTTTTTTGCGTTGTCCATTTTATTTGATAAATTGATGTGAACATCAAGGGTTGAGAGTACGCGACTTTTGAGAGTTGGGACGGGGTATTTTTCTCGTGCGGATTCGACGATTCGGGCATAGTCGATCATATAATCGATATTGCGAGTGGCCAATACACTTAAAGCTTGGTCGTGGCTGGTCACGCGGATGGTGTAAATTTTATTCGCTGGGTCTTCAATGAAGTCCAGTAGTCCACCATAGCTATAACCTCTTAGGATAACGACGCTTTTGCCTATCAAATCGTACTTATTATGAAATCCCTCCATATCTTTGGTGGAATAGACGCGTAGCTCTAGGCGATCAATGGGGTGTTCGGAGATAAGTACGTGGTCTTTGTATACGTCAATGGTCGACAGACCAAACCAAAGGTCTATTTCGCCATTTGCAACAGAGAGTAGAGCTCTTTTGGTGGGCAGTGGGATGTACTCAATGTCGTATCCTGCTTCCTTTGCAATGTCGTTTGCTAGGGCAATAAGGTGTCCCTGTGCTCCTCCCTTTTCATCGGTGTAGTAGTAGGGCGGAAATTCAATATATCCAAATGTGAGAGATGGCCGGTCGTCGGCTAGCGCGATACTGCTGAAAATGAGGAGCGCAAATGCGAACAAAGAAGCACGTGGGCGTGGATGTGTCTGATCGCTTTTACTCTGTATATGGCGTTGCATAAATAGCACTTTTGATTTCCAGGGTAAGAGGTTAAACATATAGCATTGCTTGAGGCGGTTCATTGTGTTGCTAGGGAGGCTTACTATAAGAGGTTAAAAGCTAGGCCTCTCATGCGTATGGCGTTACATATCTTATACCAATTATAGTTGCTCAATTTGTTCATTTTCTGCTTCAGTGAGCCAGCGTAATGCAGAGAGTCTGGGAATAACCAGTATAAATGTAGGCGCTTTTGCTTCTATATGCCTACAATTAAGTGGAGTTTTCAAAGGTTCAAGTAGACCAATTCTTGCTTGCTAAAAGCGATAATTAGTTGCATGCTAAGTTTCAATTTGGCACATAATATCACTGTTGAGTGGCGCGATTTTTTAAAAATTTGTGAAATGTGAGGTATGTTTGGCTTGGTTGAAAGTTCGACAAGTTGGCTATGTTTTCGCAGGTAGCGTCGATACGGCGATTAACTGTTATTGATAATTATTTAACTAGGTGCTGAGCTTGCGTGTAGCGCGCAGGTCGTTGTATAACCGCTGTATTGTTATGATTCAACAAACCCTTTTTTTTACTGTGACTGAACGAGTTGCGGTGCTACTCAACATGATTTTTGCTTCTATTGTGCGGAAATGTTGTGTCTTTTCGTCTCTTTTTTATCGTGGAACGGTTTAAATGAAAACCGTTAACTTTAAACACTCTCTTTCTCGTCGATTACTCAAAATAGTACTCTCGATTTACTTTGTATTTACCTTGTTTGCGACAGCTTTGCATGTCTTTATCGAATACACTTCTGCGATGGGTGATGTGAGAGGTGAGCTACTCGTCACTGAGGAAGCTTTTGAGGATAGTCTTGCCTCCTCTTTGTGGATACTTGATATTTATCAGTTAGATATCACAGCAAAAGGCATGACTAAATTACCGCTTGTTAGTGGTATAGAGGTTCAAGATGAGAATGGAAAGATTGTTTTGCAGTTGGGGGATATTGATTTTACAAGCAGGATGGATGAAGACGGTATTTTCTGGCATGAATTTCCGTTGATGGTTCTCTTTGACGATGAGCGGCGGCGCGTAGGGCATGTTCGTTTGTTTTCTAGTCAAAAAATTGTTTTCAATCGTATTAAATTGGGTATCGTGATTCTTGTTATTAATGCGATGATGAAATCTCTCGTTTTAATCCTGCTTATTGCCATCGTATTTAATCGTTTATTAACCAAGCCGTTAGAGCGCTTAGCAATTGATGCAAGTAATATTGATTTAAATAATATTCAAGAAAAGCGAATCGTTGTTGAAAGCGATGAGCATAATGAACTAAAAGCGCTTGAAGCAGCGCTTAATAGCATGATTGATAAAATTGCAGCGTCAGTATCGGATCTTGATACGCTCAATAAGGGCCTCGAAAATAAAGTTTCTGAACGAACAGAAAAGCTTAATGATGTTATCGCGCAGTTGGTGAAAGATCAGAGTGCGTTGGAGCGCGAGGCCTCTATTCGGCTTAAGCGAGAGAGGCAATTGCTTGAGGGCGGTAAGGCTCTGCAAAAATCCCTAAGAGATTTGGGGACGGCTCAAAGCCAATTAGTTGAAGCTGAAAAAATGGCATCCCTTGGGTCTTTGGTTGCAGGCGTTGCCCATGAGATAAATACACCTATTGGTATTGGCCTTACTGGGATTACACATTTTCAATATATGGTGAAAACTCTCGAGAAAAAATACAAGGCTGGGGAGTTATCCGAACAGGATTTTGAGCGCTATCTAGAGGACAGCGAAGAGATTGCCCGGTCTATTCATATTAGCCTCGACAGAGCCGCAAAATTGGTGAGTAGTTTTAAGCGTGTTGCTGTGGATCAAACTCATGAAGTGCAGCGGTCCTTTAACCTTAAAGACTATGTAGATGAGGTTTTGCTGAGCTTGCGGAACAAAACGAAACTTGCGTCGATATCCGTTGAAGTGGATTGTGACCCTACCATTGAGTTGAACAGTTATCCGGGTTCTTGGTCGCAGATTATCACCAATTTTGTTACTAACTCTCTTATTCACGGGTATAAAAAAGGTCATCATGGCACGATACGGCTAAGCTTTAGCGTGAAAGACAACCTGGTTGTATTTGTGTATGCCGATGATGGTTTAGGTATGGATAAAGCGGTTGAAGAGCGGATTTTTGACCCGTTTTATACTACTAATAGGGAAGATGGTGGGACCGGTCTAGGGCTAAATATTGTATATAACCTTGTCACGCAGCAATTGAAGGGAACAATTACAGTGAGCAGTCGGCCATATTTAGGTACGACCTTTACTATAATAATACCTACAGACGTGACAGTTTAAGTTGGTACACGCGTATGACAATATTTAATAACACTCAGCGCAGCGACAGCAAGCCGCCTATAGCCGCGGGTTGGAAAGTATTGATCGTCGATGATGAGCCGGGAATGCACAGTATTACCAAGCTGGTGCTGGCTGATTTTACCTTTGAAAACAAGGGCTTGGATCTGTTAAGCGCATTCAGTGGTGAAGAGGCGAAGAAGGTTGTTGCTGAACATCCAGATATTGCATTGATCTACTTAGACGTGGTCATGGAAACGGACGATGCAGGCTTACGATTCGTCAAATATCTGAGAGAGGAAGTGGGGAACCGCTTTGTTCGAATCGTTCTCAGAACTGGTCAGGCAGGCAATGCTCCTGAGCGCGATGTCATTGTGAATTACGATATCAATGATTATAAAGAAAAAACCAATTTTGACAGTACGAAACTGTTTACCACTACGTTCTCTGCCTTGCGGGCTTATCAGGATATTATGCGGCTTGAGGACTCTCGAAAGAGCTTAGATCGTTACCGTATTGGCTTAGAGGACGTCATTGAGTC
The DNA here is from genome assembly GCA_033852175.1 of Agarilytica sp. Lineage (GTDB taxonomy): Bacteria > Pseudomonadota > Gammaproteobacteria > Pseudomonadales > Cellvibrionaceae > Agarilytica. The sequence continues at coordinate 246,478 of JAWSUY010000001.1, read as the reverse complement.
ATCCGCTAGCCTTTTTGAAATTCGTTCGCTAAGTATGTTTGCGAAGGAACTGTTGGTCCAGCTGGGTTCAATTTTGCATATTGATCCAGCTGTCTTAGAGAGTTGTCATGGCTGGACGGTGGTGCAGTCTGAGCGCGGTTTTCAGACGCTTGCTGGCGTTGGTTCTGCTCTCGAGGGTGTCGGTAAGGCTGATGACATGCCCGATGAGGTGAGGGTTCATCTGAGTCGCGCTTGTCAGCAAAAAAAGAGCATTAGTGATGGTGATAAATATGTTGGTTATTACCCTACAAAAAGCGGACAAAACTATCTCATTTATTTAGATGGTGTTCCGGTTATTGACGAGTTGAATCGGCGCTTACTTGAAAATTTTTCCATCAATGTAGCTGTTGCCTTCGAGAATTTATACTTGGATAACGAGCTATACGAAACCCAGTCTGAAATCATTAATATACTGGGTGATGTGGTGGAAAGTCGTTCGAATGAAACGGCAAATCACGTTAAGCGCGTTTCTCATTTTTCACGCATGCTGGCGCGTTTGTGTGGGCTGAGTGAAGAGGCGTCTGACGTTTTGTACATGGCCGCGCCAATGCATGACGTTGGTAAGGTAGCTATTCCCGATAGTATTTTGCTGAAGGAGGGGCCGCTTGATGAGGACGAGTGGAAAGAAATGCAAACCCATGCGGCAATTGGCGCGAGCATGTTTGTATCGTCCACAAAGCCGGTGTTGCAGGCGGCTGCTATTGTTGCGGGTGAACATCACGAAAAATTCGATGGTTCGGGTTATCCAAATGGATTAAAGGGAAGCGATATTCATATCTATGGTCGTATCGTAGCAATTGCAGATGTCTTTGATGCTTTGGCTCAGAAGCGATGTTATAAAGAAGCTTGGCCGTTAATGGATATTCTCGTGCTGTTACGCGAACAGAAGGGTAAGCACTTTGATCCTGAGCTTGTTGAATTGTTTTTGGATAATATTGAGGAAGTTAAGCGTATCCTGAAGGCTTATTCATAACCTTCTGTCATCAATTTTATGTTTTCATACGACACTCTCGACACGATAGCCGATTCTTATTCTCCCTTACTTTTTATCGCGTGCGTTATCCGTGGGGCTTTCCGCTTCAAAAATAATGACAGGCTCGTTTCACTAAAGGGGGTTGCGGGTATCCTGCTGTGTTATTTGGTAATGGTAATTGATAACCGTTTTCTGTTTTGGCAATCGCTAGGTCTGGATTATTCGACGCATTCGTCTGTAGCTTTCGCGTTAGCCTATTTTCTTGTTCATCGAAAGTGGCGGTCGGGAATTCTTCAGCTTGCTGTTACGGCGAGTCTCTTGGCGTACTATGGGCTTGAAATTTATCAGCAGTATCATTCTTTGGCGGACATTGTTTCCACTCTTGTTGTTATCTGGCCGATGATTTTTGGTGCCTATTTTCTATTGGAGCTTTTCGAGGGGTCCGGTTTTGGGGAGGGTCCCGTCACGGGGAAGGGATGGCGAAAACCGATAACGTGATAAACGAACCCAGCAACCGATAAAAGTGCCTGGGGCTATATTAGAAAAGTTGATGAGAATAATGTGATTCATGCTGCTGGAAATCTGTGAAGGGTTTACCTAGGCGGTTGATCGCGAAGAATATAGTGTGGTTGATTTCCGTGTTCCAGAACAAGCCTGCCGATAGAATGGCAAATAGAAATATAAGGCAGTAAGGTGCGCACAGTTGCCGAAATTCTTGGGCATATGCGTTTAACGCATGACGGTAAAGTGTAGGCATGGTTTCCATTCGTGTCCTAAATGTTTGCTAGCTTCTTCTCGCCACCTTTGTGGCCAATATTGAAATCAAGATACCTAGCATGATATAACCAATCGCCACTTCAACAATCACAATGCCTGCGGCAAGAGGGGTGTTGGGGGTAATGTCGCCAAAACCGAGTGTGGTAAACGTGACGACGCTGTAATAAATAGCGGTGAACAGATTCCACTTTAATCCATCGGGGTTATTTATTTCAAAGGAATTTTGACCCAGCGCAAAATAAATAAAACCGAAAATGATTGATATGGCCTGAGTCCACAGGGCGACTCTTGTCATTGAGCGTCCGCAGTCGGTTAATGTTAGCCAAACAAAATAAGACAGCGGATGTGCCTCACGAAATTCCTCTAGATAATCTTGGTCATCGGCAAAGCGTTTAAAGCGACTGCTGCCGTAGCAGCCTTCTAGGCGAATACCTCTGAATAAAGTTTTACGGTTGTATTGAATTCCATCGACCTTGCAGCTCTCTAAGCTGGCAGAGCGAAAATTTGCCCCGCAGATATTCGACTGCATAAGGTTGGTGCCACGCATGTTTGCGCTGGTGAATTGTGTGTTTTGTAAATTGGCATTGCTGAGTTGGCTATTGCTGAAATTGGCATTGACGGCATTGCTGGAAGACAAATCGAGTGAGTCTAAATTGTTATTGGAGAGGTTGGCGCCTTCAAGATTTGCTTCTGATAAGCAACAGCCTTCGAGATTCGCACCACTGAAGTCAGACAAATAACAATACGATAACGATAACTTTGCGTTAGCCAGGTTTGCATCTTTAAATGTGGGGCCTCTGCGATTTTTATTTGCGGTTGCAATTGAGTCGAGGTTATTCGTCGTTGTTTGGCAGTTTGTGGGGGCGAGTGTGTTTTCCAAGTTGGCGCGAGAAAGGTCTGCGCCTGTAAAGTCTGTAAGAATCATACTGGCGCCTGAAAAGTTAGCGCCGCGAAGATTGGCATCACTAAAGTCGGCATGGAATAACTGGCATCCGCGCAGATTAGTGCCGATAAGCGACGCCCCGCGAATTATTGCGCCACTTAAGTCTGCGTTTGAAAGATCAACGCCATCTAAATTGGCTCCCGAAAGATCGGCTCGCTTACCCGCTTTATTGTCGGATGTTAACCATTCTTTATGCTGGCTAATGATATCTGCTAGTTCACTGTCCCGACTCATGGTTTCTCTCTTGACCTTATATTGTAAATCCGCTCTCGTAATGATTCTGTTTTAGGCGGATATCAATTCGTTACAGTATATATAACATTGTACGAAAAAAATGCTTAGCGAATTTTTAAGGTCTGTAGGTTTGAGGTTAGAGTGGACGGTGTGAGAGTACTGCCAATGGAGTGGGTTTTTTGGCCTGTGGTATGACGCATGTACGCGGCAGTGAAGCGTACGGGGATGTATTCACATGTTGCCTGAAGACAATCCTTGTCGGAATATCATGTCGAAGCTCAAGGTAGCGATTAAGTATGACTTGTTGGTTGGGCATTTGTTTTGCCCTATTCGAAGGCTTATTATAGGGGCTGAATCTCATTCTGTTCCGTGGTTGGGATTGTCCCTTAGGTTATACTCTCGGACTGCAAAGCCAAATGCGATAATTGATTATTTATGCTTAAACTCGAATTGACCGAAGACCCCAGTCGTTATATCAAACTCTCGTCACTTCCCGTGACGCTAGGGCGTAATACGAGTAATGATTTTGTTATCGATAGTTTACGGACTTCGGATTTCCATGCTGAAATTCATCTTGATGCTGAAGGTCTTTATATTGTCGATTTGCTGAGCGCGGGTGGTACTTTTGTGAATGACCATCGAATAACCGCCAAGCATCGCTTAAATTCTTGGGACTCGATTCGTTTAGGCACTATCACTCTTGAGATTAATGACCCTAAGACATGCCGCCCTGGCAGCTGGGCGCTTAGAGCGGAATCGGATTTATTATCAAGTCAGTTTTTCGCGCTTAAAGACAATACGGTAGTGGGGCGTGACCCTGATTGCGACCTTAGTATTGATTGCCACCTGCTGTCTCGTCACCATGCTGAACTGCAGGTAGATATGGGCCAATTGCGGATCGTCGACCTTAACTCCAGAAATGGGACTTACTTGAATGACAAAAAAGTAGTTGGGGAGCATATTGGCGTGCCGGGTGATGAGCTTCGCTTTGATCAGCAGCGATTCATTATTGTTGGCCCAGCTAGCGCGGAAATCAAAAACGATTATGATGAAGATCTAACCGGGGTTAGAACTAAAATCCCTGAACAGCTATCCTCTGCCGACCCCACCCTGGCTCCTACACCCAAAATAACAGATGTTGGGATGTTGCCGGTAGCGGTGTTAATCACCGAACCAGAAAACAATGATACTCCGCGCTTTGCCCTCGATAAGCCTAGGGTTGACCTTGGTAGGGGCGCTGATAATGATTTTGTGATCAGTGACCCCAGTGTTTCCAAAAAGCACGCAACGATATGTTTAGTCGATGATAGCTGGGAATTGACCGACAACTATTCGAGTAATGGCTTGACAGTTAATGGCCGATCCGTGAAAAAAACATTCCTCGAACATGGGGATAAAATTGAAATTGGCGGCGCAACACTACGCTTCGAAAGCGATGACGAGGGTGGTGACCACACAGTAATCATCAAATAAGGTAGGGTCAGAAGAACGTTAATGTCGTCGATTAATTGTAAGGGTCGTTGGTTTTGTTATGAGTGATTTCCGCAGTTTCTATTGGATGTTTGGGGCCCTGTTGTCTTTTTGTTTAATGGCTGTTGGTGCTAGGGAGTTAAGCGGCCATGTTCCGATATTTCAAACGCAGTTTTTTCGCAGTGTTGTTGGCTTAACCTGCATCCTTTTTATTTTTTGGGTTCGTGCTAAGAAAATATTTCCTAGCGTACGGACTGAACGTTTTCGTTTACACATGCTTCGAAACGTTTTTCATTTTTCCGGCCAGTATTGCTGGTTTTTCGGTTTGGGATTTTTGCCGTTGGCTGAAGTGTTCGCCTTAGAATTTACGGTGCCCATTTGGACTATTATTGTTGCTGCTATTTTTCTTGGTGAGAAAGTTACCGTTCGTAAAGTTATTGCGATCTTGTTGGGCTTGCTGGGAGTGGCAGTTATTGTGAAGCCTGGATATGCGATTGTGGATACAGCTTCTTTGGTGGTTTTGGGCGCAGCTATATTGTTTGCGATATGCTATTCGATCACTAAGTCGTTATCGTCTACAGATGAACCGCTAACCATTCTATTTTATATGTGCTTATTGCAGTTGCCCATGGGATTTGCGTTATCAATATCTAATTGGGAGTGGCCTGTCGCGATGGAGTGGTGCTGGCTTGTTCTTATTGGCCTGACGGCGCTATCGGCACATTACTGCATGACGAGGGCGATGCAGTTCGCCGAAATTACAACGATCGTCACTCTGGATTTTCTTCGCCTTCCCCTCATTGCTTTGGTCGGGGTTTTGGTTTACGAAGAGCAGTTTGAAATCTCTCTCATCGTTGGGGGGCTTGTTATGCTTATGGCGAATGTTGTAAAAAACTATTCACCTCGGGAGTTACGTGCATCAGTGAATGGCAGTTAGTTGTTTTGGGTTTGATTTCTTTTTCTAATATGGACTCATGCTGTGGTGTTATCTTAAAAAGTCGCCCCAATTTTAGCGCCTTTGTTTTTCTCCATAATGGAGTTAAATGTAACTTCAATTGCTACAGGAACTTTGGCGGGTTTTTGTTTCTGAGAAAGATAAAGTGCTATTTTGATAATTGATACGACAGGATCAGGAGTTTTGTATTGAAAAGAAATTCCCCGTCTGAAATGTTGATGACTGTAGCGTTAATCATGAATGTGTCTTCTAGTGAAATGCGAGCTCGTCAATTAGCGGTGTAGCGCGGTGGCCATTGTTCGTCGGCACGCTGTGCCTTAGCTCGAACGAGATTGAGCTAGGGGCGCGATGGCTGCGTGTGAATCCTTGCTGTAGAGGGATGCCCAGTCTTCAAATTTTTGTATGGGGAGCGGTTTGGAAAAAAAGAAGCCTTGGATTTGGTCGCATCCCACTTTCACCAAGTAGTCTAGCTGTTCCCGTCCTTCGACACCTTCTGCAATGGAGCGAATGCCGAGATTTTTCGCCATATTAATAATGGTTTCGGTGATGGCCCTATCGCGAATGTCTTCACTAATAAATGAACGGTCTATTTTTAATTCGTCGATGGGGATTTTTTTAAGATAGCTTAGTGATGAATAGCCGGTTCCAAAATCGTCAATGGATAGGCCGCAGCCGAGGTCTTTGATTTTGTTAAAGTGATTGGATTTTAGGTTGACTTGTTCGACGATCGTTCGTTCGGTGATTTCTAACTCTAATAGTTCTGGATTTATCTGGTAGTTGTCGCGTAAGTGTTTCAATTGCTCCAGTAGGTCAACTTTCGAAAATTCACGGCTGGATACGTTGATGGCGATATGAAAATGTGAGAAAGGTGAGTTTTTCCAGAGATTTAATTGCTTGGCGGCTTCCTCCCTTACCCACTTTCCTAGTCGAATGATAAGGTCACTTTCTTCTGCTATTGGAATAAATGCTGTTGGTGATATCGGCCCATGATTTTTACTGTGCCAACGAAGCAGCGCTTCAACGCCGTATATGTTTCCGGATTTTAAGTCGACTTTAGGTTGGTAGTAAATGGACAGTTCGCCCTTATCTATTGCATTGTGCAAATCCGGTTCGAAGCTGTTTTGTTTAGGGGCGTGATTTGACTTGTTATTGAAAAGAATAAATGTGTTCTTCCCATTGCGTTTGGCGGAGTACATTGCCGAATCGGCATTTTCCAAAAGATCATCGGGGGTTTCTCCATCTGCGGGGTAGGCTGAAATGCCTACGCTAGCCGATATGAAAATATCATTACCGTCGATTACGTATTTCTCAGCAACGACTTCATTTATTTTCTTACAGGCCGCAAAAGCGCTGCTCTCGTTGTTGCAGCCATCGAGTACAATGACAAACTCATCGCCTCCCACTCGAGCCATGACATCTTCTATGCGTATTGCTTTTCGGATACGGCGCACGACTTCTAATAGCAGTATGTCGCCGCCGCTATGACCCAGAGAATCATTAACGTTTTTAAAGCGATCTAGGTCAATAAAGAGGACGTAAAATTTGATTTCATTTCGTTTTGATGAGGATATGGCACGTGTGAGGTGTTCGATCAGCATGACGCGGTTGGCTAGCCCTGTGAGAGAATCGTGCATGGCCATAAATTCGAGTTGTTTGTTGGCGCTCTTGAGCTTTTTTCGCTCTTCCGATGTTGCTTTCTCTATGGCAGATTTTTCTTTGAGTGCTTGCTGAGCCTGTTCATAATAGTGTTGTGAGCTGCTGTAACGAAAGCGCACGATGGCTCTAAAAATGGTACGTCTTAAAAGTTCGGGGCTGACTTCTCTCTTGTCGAAAAAGTCGGTGGCGCCAGCTTCCATAAGTTCGAGGTCTAAATCTTTTTTACTGTGAGAGGAAAAGACAATAACGGGAACGGTAAGATTTGGGCCGTCTTGCATGGCCGAAATTACCTGTAAGGCATTCATGTCTGGGAGTTCGTGGTCGAGCAAGACACAGTCTGGATTGATATCATGAAAGCACTCGATGGCTTCCTTCCCAGTGGACGCTTGAGTGACCCGTATGTTGGGCGCTTCCTCTTTTATCAGCAAGGTGTAGGATTCGAGCACACTTCTTTGGTCGTCAACAAGTAGTAGTTTATATGGAGCAGATTCGTAGAATAGGGTCATAATAATATGGCGGCCTGAATCTTTATTGGGTTTAACTGCACTCTGTTATTGGCGGCGTAGTCCTATTCAGTATAGGTAAGGGTTGAGGTGTTGAAGTCACGAAAATGACTTTTGTTCGCTGAGCTTAGATCAAAAAAGCACTAAAAACCATACGCTATTGTCTCATCTAGATTCTGGCTTTGTGCTGGGCTGATCTTTGCTATTCTCTATAGACCTTCTGGGAAATTGTAAGTTTTAAGAGACGTTCTTTTTGTGTAGCAATGCGCAGTGGGGTTTTGGCATATAGAGTTTCATAACGGTGTCTTCTGCGACGAGGCTAGCCTGTATGCAAAGCAGCGTTTCCCTGGGTTCAACGGTTTTGGGCCTGATAAATAACAAGTATTAATTTCTTGTCTTGAGGCAGGTTTATGACATCTATACTCGTGGTTGATGATGATGATGACTTTAGAGAATCTGTTCTCGATACTTTGGCAGACTTTAATTATTCTTGTGATCAATCGGTTAGCGCGAATAACGCGATAGTGATGTTAAAAGATCGTCACTACTCGTTAATACTTACCGATGTTTTAATGCCCGATCAGGATGGTTTGTTTTTGGTGAATTATTTGAAAGAGAAAGGCATCGATTCAAAAATTATTGTGATGTCTGGAGGCGGTAAGTTAACTTCAGATTATTATCTGAAAATGGCTACGGATTTCGGTGTTGACGCAACCTTGAAGAAACCATTTTCCGAAGAAGAAATTATCAGTACGATCCGTTCACTGGCGATTGAACCTTGAGGGCTGACTTTTTGTAGATGGTTGTATCTAAATAGGAGTTTCCCGCAGAGCAATCCTTAAATCCTAACGATTTTAAAATCTGAACCATCGGTTTGTTTGGCCTATTTTTGTATATTCGTGCATATATATCAAATTCGGAGTGAATTAGATTTAGCATGTAGCTTACGCTCATTCCTCCAAGTCCTTTGCCTCTGTGCTCTGGAGCAAAGGATGTTAAATATAGCTCCCATCCGCTATCGTTTTCTTCGCTGATTTCACGGCACCAAACAAAGCCAATAGACAGGTTATTATGTTTGACAATGGATAGAACAGAGCCGCATTGTACTCCCTTGTTGTTAGGGGCTTTGCGCAATTGTGTGGTGCAGAGTATTTGATCACAGATGCCATTTTTTAGGTCGTCGTTGCTGAATCGATCATTGAAATAGCCTGCATCGGCTTCTTCCACAATGCGATTATAGATAAAGTCTACATCGCTTAGTTTTGCGCCTTCAATAATGTAGTCACCCAGAAAGCGAATTTTTGGAAGTTCGGGCTTTCGATAAAAAAGCCCGAGAACTATGACGATGTATTTTCGAAACATGTTAGTTTTAACTCAGTTTATTTAACGCTAAAAAACCTTAACAGGTGAATTGATTCGGTGAATATGCAGCGGAAAGCGACCTTACGCTGTCGCGTACGATCGCTTAGCTCAAGCCCCCTTTTCGGCATGATCGGTAGGGGGGTAATTCTCTATGATTTTTATGCTTGGCGATAGAGAATGACGCGCTAGATTTTATTAAAGTTTCAATTTGTTATGGGGCGCCAACTGTCGTAAAAACATATTTTGGCGGTTTTATGCGCGGGTATGTATGCTTGCTAGGGTGTGTTGAAAGTGTGTAAACACTTCACTTTATGGGCTTGAGGTTTATGCTATCGATAGACTGTTTTTAGGTGTAATTAATAATATGGAACTGGATATGATTTCTGGTAGTTGTCTTTGTGGTGAAGTGAGGTATGAAATATCGGGTGAGGTTGGTGATGTTAGTCATTGTCATTGCTGTACATGCCGAAAAGCCCACGGTGCGGCGTTTTCAAGTGTAGCAGCGGTAAGGGATGAGGATTTTACGTTTCTCAACAAGATGTCTTTGGCGTCGTTTGAGTCGTCGCCAGGAAAGAAACGGTTTTTTTGTGTAGGTTGCGGTACTCATATCTATGCTAAAAGAGAAGGGAGTGGGCATGTGATTTTGCGTCTAGGTTCTTTGGATGATGACCCCAATACAACCGAGAAAAACCATATTTGGCTGTCTCAAAAGGCCCCGTGGTATTCCCTAGGGAAGACTTTGCCAGAATATGAGGAGTATGAAGTGAGCCGGGATTCTGGAAGTTAGCGCTAATCACGTTTCTGTTCGGCCCCGTCGTTAGGTCGACCTTGAGGTGTCATTGTGGCTTGGCGTGTTCTTTGGTGCCTTTTGGTGTACTAGGGTGTTGGTTGAGATCCGGGGGATTTGCTTTCGTTCTACAATAAACCGGAATTTATAGGTCCCTACGTGCCAAATTCTGCGTTAAAATGCAGCCCTAATAGAAATGCGTTCACAAGATGCGCCCAGATTTTACCGAATAAGAGACCCTTAATGACTGATTCGACCCCCATAAAACGCACCCGCCGTATCGCCAAAGGCGAGAAGTTACGAGACGCTGATAAGGTTGAGCGCATACCGGTAAAAGTCATCGCTTCTGACAAGTTACTGCGCAAGCCGGATTGGATTCGCATTCGTGTGTCTTCTTCGCCAGAAGTGGATCGTGTGAAGAAGCTTTTGCGGAAGCGTTCTCTGTCCACTGTGTGCGAGGAGGCAAACTGCCCCAACCTTAGCGAGTGCTTTAGCGGCGGTACAGCGACATTTATGATTATGGGCGACATTTGTACTCGGCGCTGCCCATTCTGCGATGTAGGCCATGGTAAACCTAATGCGTTGGACCCAGACGAGCCGAAGAAGCTGGCTCAAGCAATTGCGGAGATGGGCCTAAAGTATGTGGTGATAACCTCGGTGGATCGTGATGATTTGCGCGATGGTGGTGCGCAACATTTCGCGGACTGTATTCGCGAGGCGCGACTCTTAAGCCCGAATCTACAGATTGAAGTGTTAACACCTGATTTTCGCGGGCGTATGGACGTGGCTTTGGATATTCTGACTGAGACTCCGCCGGATGTTTTCAATCACAATCTTGAAACTGCGCCACGTCTCTATCGCCAGGCGCGTCCAGGAGCGAACTATAAATGGTCGCTAGAGCTGTTGCGTAAGTACAAGGCACGTCGCCCAGAAGTGCTGACTAAATCTGGGCTGATGGTGGGCTTGGGTGAGACGAAAGAAGAGATCATGGAAGTCTTGAAGGATATGCGTGAGCACGACATCGATATGCTGACGATAGGTCAATACTTGCAACCTTCTCGTGATCATCTTCCTGTGTTGCGTTATGTCGAGCCTGCTGAGTTTGACGAATATACGGTTGCTGCTAACAGCCTCGGATTTGCGCAGGCTGCGTGCGGGCCGTTGGTGCGTTCTTCTTACCATGCAGATAAGCAGGTGAAGGGCGAAGTGGTTAAGTAGGGTCCGATTTATGGAAGGGCACTTAATTAGGGCTCATTTTTAAATAGTCGATTTACATCATCGCGATGCTATCTATTTCTCTGAAGGGGATGTTGTGGCAGAAGTTTTTCAAATTTCCAATCTAACGCAGCAGGCACAGTGGGTGCCTGCTATTGCGGGTTGGCATCATCAGGAGTGGTTACGCACCCACGAGGGGCTAGAGGGGCGTCATCGCTCATCTGAAGCGCTTCAGGGAAAACTCACGCAGCGCGAAGCCTCGTTATCGGCGCATATCAACGAAGAGACTCTTCCTGTCACTTTTGTGGCCCATCGAGGCAATTTCCCTTTGGGGACGGTGAGTCTTGTTTACTATCAATTTACCAATGATAAAAAGCCGAGTGAGTGGCTAACGAACTTGTTTGTGCTGCCTGACTTCCGCCGACAGGGTATTGCCGATCGTTTGCTAAAACATGCTTTGGCTTATGCGCAGGCTCAGAATTTGCCCCGCCTTATGTTGTATACAAGCAGCAGTGCAAATTTTTATCACAAGCGGCAGTGGCGTAGAGTTAATCGAGGAATTGTGCAGGGCTTAAAGGTAGACATAATGGATTATAAACTGTGCTAGCTCGCTTCTTAAGTGATCGGGTTGCAGGAAGGCGTGTCCATTAATTTTGCCCTGAGAGCAATCTGCTAGTGTTTGGCTTGAAAGCGTAATCGTTGTGAGCGAGGGTTGAGTGCTTCAGTTCCGGTCAGCGATAAAACAATATCCATCAGTACGCTCCAGACATCACCGCGAATCGAGCCTTTAATCATCTTATCTGCATGGCTTAATTTTCGGATGAGGGTATGAAACTGCCTTAGGTGTAATCGATAAGCGGCTTGCTTCATCACTGACTTTCGATTGTCCCAAACTCCGGCTTGCTTCGCGCAAAAATCAAAACTCTTGCCGTTTTCCATGCTTTCTTTAATGAGCGTCAAAGAACGAATGTCACGAGACAAGGCCCATAAAATTAGAGTCGGTTCTGTTCCTTCACCGCGTAGACCGTGAAGGTTGGTGATGGCACCTCGGCTATCGCCAGCAATGGCTTTATCGACCAAGCTAAAAACGTCGTAACGTGCGGAATCGGTTACTGAGTCGGCCATTGTCTGCGCATCAACGTGTTTGTTATCGACAATCAGTTTTAGTTTTTCAATTTCTTGAACGGCTGCGAGAAGGTTGCCTTCTACTTTTGCGCAAAGAATTTCGATAGCTTCACGATCCGCGCTTAAGCCCTGTGCCTGCATACGCTGCTCTATCCAGTTCGGTAGCTGTTGAGTGCTGATAGGCCAAGCGGTAATAGAGGCGCCTAATTTATCAATGGCTTTAAACCATTTGGTGTTTTGGGAGCGTTTATCGATCTTAGGCATGATCAATAATAATAAATTTTGATCGTCTGCATTTTCGCAATATCTGACAATTGCTTTACTACCCGCGTCGCCAGGTTTGCCGTTGTGTACGCGAATTTCTATGATTTTTTTATCGGCGAATAGCGAAAGGCTGTTCGCGCTGTGGTTCAGTGAATCCCATTGAAATCCACCGTCAGTGTGATGAAGCTCGCGCTCACTGTATCCCTGCTTTTGTGCAGCTTTCCGGATATGGTCGCAAGCTTCTTGTACAAGCAGGATCTCATCTCCTGTTATCAGGTACACGGGAGTGATATTGCGGGTTAATGCAGCCTTGAGTTGGTCGACGCGAAGCTTGGCCATATTGTATTTGGCCCTTATTCGCTTAGGCTGGCAATAATGCGAGAGGCAAGTTCGTCTCGCATCTCTTGAAGAAGTGTACGTTCTTCTTCTCTTTTAGCGACAATCAATGAGGTGTCGAAATCGTACTGACGTCGGGCCATTAATTTACGTTCGACCGGTATTGTGTTCTGTTCGGTGGAGTAGGCGTATTTAATGCTCATGATCAGCTGATACTGCACTGGAATTCCCGTGCTGCCATACGAAAGTGGTCTACGTTCGGTGCTTTCTTTGTGCACGATCAATGAAATGTTAGCGTCAGAATTAAGCTCGATCGATAAATCTTCTAATTGGCGTTTGAGGCTGGCTTGGAATAGGCGGTTGTCAGATGAGTTGCGTAAGTGCACCTCAGCAATTTTTTTAACGTTACCGTTTTTGTATTGCTCATAACCGCGCAATTGCCAGCCGCAGCTTTGGATTAGCATAAGTGCGCAAATAAAAAATGAAAAACGGAGTCGCATTAATTTGCGACCACGTTGACTAATTTACCGGGAACAACGATCACCTTGCGGATGAGTTTGTCGGCGATAAACTTTTGCACCTTTTCGCTAGAGAGCGCAAGTTTCTCGATGGTTGCTTTATCCGTATCGACTGCTATCTCAAGCTTGTCTCTCATCTTGCCATTGACTTGAATCACAATCGTCATATTGGATCGCTTTAAGGCGGATTCGTCGTGGCTCGGCCAGCTTTGATCGAGAATATCGCTGCCATCTTCTGATAGCTCTTTCCAAAGTTCATGACAAATGTGCGGCGCTATAGGAGCCAGTAACAAGGTCGCGGCATTTAACGCTTCCCGTTCGACGGCTAATCCTTGGGGGGTGCCGCGATCAGCGCTGCGGGTTATCTCGTTGAGTAATTCCATTACTGCTGCAATGGCGGTATTAAAATGCTGGCGGCGAGAGAAGTCATCGCTGACTTTTTTAATTGTCTCGTGAGTTTTGCGGCGTAGGTCGGAGTGTTTCTCGTTTAGTTTGCTGGTATCCAGTGCTACTGGTGTGCCGACTTTGATGTGAGACGACACGGTTTTCCAAAGCTTTTTCAAAAAGCGGAAAGCGCCTTCAACGCCGCTGTCGACCCACTCCAGAGTTTGCTCGGGGGGCGCTGCAAACATGGTGAAAAGCCTTACCGTGTCGGCACCGTAGGATTCGATAATGGATTCGGGATCGACGCCATTATTTTTAGACTTAGACATTTTGGTAATGCCGCCGAATTCCACTGCCTCACCTGTTTTGATTAAGGTGGCGCCAATGGTTTTGCCTTTCGCATCTTTTTCAATGTTGACGTCTTTTGGCGCGACCCATTCTTTTTTGCCGTTTTTTAAATAGTAAAAAGAATCGGCTAAAACCATGCCTTGGCAAAGTAAGCGTTTGAAGGGTTCATCAGAATCGAGCAAACCTTCGTCGCGCATCAGCTTATGGAAAAAGCGGGCATAAAGAAGATGTAATATTGCGTGTTCAATGCCGCCGACATACTGGTCGACAGGTAGCCAGTAGTTGGCTGCATCGCTGTCGAGCATGGCGTCAGCGTTAGCTGAGGTAAAGCGGGCGTAATACCAAGAAGACTCCATAAAGGTGTCGAAGGTATCTGTTTCACGCTCGACCTCTTGGCCGTTAAATTCGGTTTTTTTCCATTCTTGGTCTTGCTTAATGGGCGAATGAATTCCATCCATTACCACGTCTTCGGGTAATAAAACCGGAAGGCGGTCAGGGGGGACAGCGATTTCGCCACCGTCAGGCAAATTAAAGATGGGTATAGGTGTTCCCCAATAGCGTTGACGGGAAACTCCCCAGTCGCGCAGTCTGTATTGCGTTTTTACGCCGCCTTTGCCTGCCGCTTCCAGGGTTTGTGAGATAGCAGCAAAAGCGCCATCAAAATTAAGTCCATCGAATTCACCTGAGTTGACCAATAGGCCTTTATCGACAAAGGCTTTTTCTTCTAGGTCAACGGAGACTGCGTCGTCTTCAGGGGCAATAACCTGGGTAATGGTCAGTGAGTATTTACGAGCAAATTCCCAGTCACGTTGATCGTGTGCCGGAACGGCCATAACTGCGCCGGTCCCGTATCCCATTAGCACATAGTTGCCGACCCAGACAGGTACTTCTTCACCGGTAATGGGGTGTAAGGCTTTGAGGCCTGTATCCATGCCCACTTTTTCCATACTGGCCATATCGGCTTCAGCCACAGATTGTGTTTTGCAGGATTCAATAAAGGTGGCTAACTCTGGATTATTCTTGGCGACTTCGAGAGCGATGGGGTGTTCCCCTGCAAGCGTTACATAGGTAACTCCCATCAAGGTGTCTGGGCGAGTGGTGTAAACATCAAACGATGAGACACCTGCGACTTCCTCGGTTAAGCCAAAGGTAAGTTCTACGCCCTTGCTTTTGCCGATCCAGTTGCGTTGCATGGTGACAACTTGTTCTGGCCAATGCGGCAGTTTTTCAAGGTCGTCTAACAGTTCTTCTGCGTAATCGGTAATTTTGATAAACCACTGTGGAATCTCTTTGCGCTCCACTTTGGTGTCACAGCGCCAGCAGCAACCGTCGATTACCTGCTCGTTGGCCAATACCGTCATGTCGGTCGGGCACCAGTTAACGGCTGATACTTTCTTGTACGCCAAACCTTTTTCGTAAAGGCGAGTAAAGAACCACTGTTCCCATTTGTAATAATCGGGTTTGCAGGTGGTGACTTCGCGTGACCAATCTAAGCCAAAACCGAGCGCTTTTAGCTGTTGTTTCATGTATTCGGTATTGGAGTAGGTCCATTTGGCCGGTGCGGTGTTGTTTTTGATTGCCGCATTTTCGGCCGGTAAGCCGAAGGCATCCCAACCCATAGGGTGGAGGACGTTTTTACCCTGCATTTTTTGAAAGCGAGCGATCACATCGGTAATGGTGTAGTTACGAACATGCCCCATATGCAAGCGCCCACTGGGGTAGGGGAACATTGCTAGGCAGTAAAACTTCTCTTTTTCTGAGTCTTCACTGACTTCGAAACACTTATTTTCTTCCCAATGGCGTTGAACTTTGGGCTCGATTGATGATGGGTGATAGTTGTCTTTCATGCTTACCGATGATTAGTTTGAATGGAAAAGACAGGCATTATAGGTGCAGTGATTGGGGAAACAAAAGCGACTTATCTAAGTAGTGTGTTCTAAGGGGGCTTGGTTATGGTTTTTTGGCGGGTTTTAACGATATTGGCGCAACCACTGTTATCGAAATTTTCTCTGAAAGCAGGGGTGGGTTGTGGGGGCGATGCAGGTGATCGACGAGGAGTATTTGAAGGCTATGGGGGCCTGCTGAAAGGGTTAATGCCCCCTCGCGTTGGCCCTTTTCGAATATGTCATATGTGGTGGGGTGAGGTCGATTCGGCTGTTCGTCATTTTTGATACGTGTTGAACCATCTATAAGTAGATGATAATGGCCTGAATCCGTATGTGGGATTCCTGCTGGCATGATTGTCATTCGGCTAGCGGAAAGCATCAGCCTGAAGGTGGTGGATACTATTGCGCCATTATTAGGGCTAAGGATTGAAATATTGGCGCCGTTTGCCGGTTTGAAAGCTTCTACGGCTAGAGATGTATGACAGAATGACACGATGAAAATAATGACGAAGGCAATCGATGCTTTTCCACTTGTTGGCAGCGTTCTTTTTTTTCTGGGGTTTTGAATCATGATGTCAGTTCTTGGTTAGTGCTTGTTTCGAGGCTGCCACTGCGGCAAGCTTGCTGGAATTGTATCAATATTCGAGTAAAAATATGATAGCTCAAAGCCGTGAGCATCAGTGAATCACTAGGTGATATACCCCCAAGCATTATAATGAATATGTTATTTGTTTTGTTGAGGGCTTGGAAATGATTGAGGTGTTTCATTTTAAAGAGCCAGTGGGAGCCCTAAGGTATCATGGCCGAAAAACTATATTTGTCTCAGGGGGTGAAGCCCTCTAAGAACCATTTTGACCATTCAATTGTTTTTTTCTGTTGCGTTGGTGGGCTATTTTCTGCGAAAGCGGGTCACGTCTCCTTTGCGTCAGTTGGCGGCTTCGGCTGCAGGCCTAGCGGAAGGTGATTTAGACTTGGATATCCCTCGGTTGGGTGATGATGAATTTGGTTCTTTTGCGAATCAGCTAGAGCGTATGCGTACTGCTCATATTGATTCTATTCACGGCTTAAATCAGTCTATTTACGGTTTGGAGGAGCGGGTGAAAGAAGTCAAAGGCATGTACAAAGGGGCATGATCATGAGTTTGTACGTGATAAGGGTTAGGTGTAGGTCGAGATACGCATACTTATGCTGTCTGCCTGCTAGACTAAGATAAGGGTATGAGTATGTGGATCAATTCTGCACGGTTTCTGAGAACTGTATGATCGAAGAGTTACCCTCAACAGTTCTTACTAATACGTCCATCAAGAAGGGCAATATGCGTCGAGTTAAGGCTCATCGAAGTCTCCAGCAGGTGCTGCTGATTGTGGTGTTGTTTTCGATTGCGTTTCCGGCACTGATCAGTGGCGGTATATTAATCAGTGAGAATTTCAAACGTACGATTACTTATGACAGCCAGGTAAAGGCTGGGAGTTATATCGACCTTCTGCAGGCTGGTATGCGTTTGCCTCTGTGGAACATCTCTTCTGGTTTGGGACAGCCACTGATTGACGTTATCTCAGTCGATCAGTCGGTGTTATCTATTGTTGTCATGACCACCAGCGATACTGAGTTTCTGAAATACGGAGATGATACGGCCGGTGAAGAGGATGAACGCATTATCATGAGTCGGGAGATTACCTACGAAGGGGATTTGCTGGGTGAAGTGACCTTGGTATATAGCCTAAAAGAGGCGATGAAACGGGCGCAGGATACCTCGAAATTATTATTGACCATCCTGACTGTACAGCTGGGTTTTTCTGTTGCCCTTATGGGCTATTTCTTAAGGAAGCGGGTCACTGGGCCTTTGCTTCAGCTCGAAAGTTCTGCGGCAGGTATTGCCGAAGGCGATTTGGAAACCCAAATCCCTAAGTTGGGGGCTGATGAATTTGGTGCATTATCCAATCAGCTGGAGCGAATGCGGGGGGCTCTTAGTCGATCGATTCACGACTTGGAAGAACGTGTGCGTGAGCGAACGGCTGAATTGTTAGATGTGAACCAAGAATTAAAAGGGACCTTGGATAAGCTGCAGCATGCTCAGGGTGAGTTGGTTCAACAAGAGAAACTGGCTGCATTGGGTTCTTTGGTTGCAGGTATTTCTCATGAATTGAATACTCCCATCGGTAACGGGCTAACAGTAGCAACTTCGATGGCGGTGGGAACGCAAAACGTTCTTGAGGCGATGTCGGGTGGGAGTATGACTCGCTCTATGTTGGAGCAGTATTTATCTGATACGCAAGAAGGCGTTAGTTTGGTGTGCATTAGCTTGGAAAAAGCTTCAGAGCTGGTATCGAGCTTTAAGCAGGTGGCAGTGGATCGAACGAGTGCGCAGCGTCGACGTTTTCAGATGTCGAGTCTCTTAAATGAGACGCGCGTAACGATGTTAACACTGATGAAGCACATGCCTTATAAGTTGGAAATAATTGATCCTGAGGACGTGACTCTAGACAGTTATCCGGGTCCGCTTGGCCAGGTGATTACCAACTTGGTAAATAATGCACTATTACACGGCTTTGACGGTTTAGATGATGGGGATATTACGATTTCTACCGAGCCTTATCATGATGGCGTACAGATTGACGTGAAAGACAATGGGCGTGGTATCGACTCTAAATGTTTATCTCATATATTTGATCCGTTTTTTACTACGAAGCTAGGTGAAGGCGGCAACGGTTTAGGGCTGCACATTGTGCACAATATTGTTACCGCCGCATTGGGCGGCAGTATTGATGTTAGTTCGCAGTTGGGTAAAGGGACTCGATTTATGGTTAAGATCCCATTGGTTGCTCCAACAGATGCCGTTGATAGTGCTTTGGTGCCGCCAGATGATGACAGTACAGATGATGTTTAGGTTTTTTAAAGTTTATTAATAATTGAGTTTCACAGAATTGGGAATGCAGTTACATGAGCGATGATGATGACGATGGGTTAATGGAGTTCGCCGACGAAAGTGTCGATGACTCCGGAGAAGAATCCATGACGTGGCGCGTGTTGATAATCGACGATGAAAAAGATGTTCATTCGGCGACGACATTCGCAATGCGCAACACGGAAGTTGTCGGACGCCCCTTGGAATTTTTACATGCGACAAGTGCGCGAGAGGCGAAAAAGATCTTGGAGACGCATACTGAGATTGCGGTAGTGCTCTTAGATGTCGTGATGGAGACGCCCAATGCTGGCCTTGATCTGGTGCCGCTCATTCGTGATGAGCTGAAGATCAAAGATACGCGGATAATCTTACGTACGGGTCAGCCTAATCAGGCGCCGGAAATTGAGGTGATTCGCGACTACGATATTAATGATTACAAACTTAAATCAGAACTGACGCAAACACGTTTATTTGCTTCGTTAACAACGGCGATACGATCGTATAAACAGATTCAAATGATTGAAGCCGGTAAAGAAAGTTTGGCGTTAATTGTTAAATCTAGCGCTGATTTATTAAGCGAAAAAGGACTGCATGATTTTTCTCGTGGTGTAATTATGCACCTTTCGGGTTTGTTGAGTATTTCTCCTGAGGGCTTAATCTGTGCGCGTCGGCGTGATAAAGATGATGGTAATGCGGTGATTATTGCTGCAGCCGGCCATTTCGAACCTCTTATTGATCGTCCCTTAAGTGAGTTGGAAGAAGCGGAGACGCAAAAATGTTTGCTGGCTTGTTTAGACTCGCAAGAAAATATATACGATAAGCACGGCATAGTGCTTTATCTCGGCAGTGAAGAGCGCGGGGATATGGCTTGCTTTATTTGCAGTGCGGCTGAAATCAAAGAGATAGACGAAAGTTTGCTTGAATTGTTCTGTAGCAATATCACGATTTGTGCGGATAATATGGGCTTGGTTTCTCAGCTTAATGAATTTGCGTATCACGATGCTATTACAGATCTTCCGAATCGGAATGCATTGGTTTCCCGAATAAGCGAAGCAATTGAGGGAAATAGCAATCTTGAGTATATATTGTGCATGATAGATATCGATAACTTTGCTGAAATTAATGCGTCGCTAGGTCAAGACTATGGTGATGCGTTGTTGCTAGCGGTGGCAGCAAGAATGCAGAAAGAATTTCCAGAACCAAATTTTGTTGCGAGGGTTTTTGGTGATACCTTTGCTGTATTTGGTCCTGCTAAACTGATTGATCAGGAGCGATTAATTAAACCATTTTCTAATCCATTTGAGATTGATGGTGAAGAGCAATTTATTTCTGTAACCGCTGGTATGGTGCCCATTTCTGAAGTTAGCGGTAGCGGGGAAGAGGCAGTTAAGGACGCGGCTATCGTATTGAAAACTGCGAAAAATCATAGTCACGGAGAAGTGCTTTTATTTCGGCATCATATGGTGAAAGATGCTCAGCAGCGTTTAGGTATGTTGCAGCATTTGCGTGCGGCATTTAAATTGGATCAACTTTTCTTGGTTTTTCAGCCTAAATTTCGCCTCAGTGATATGTCAGTTACAGGCTTTGAATCGCTTGTCCGCTGGCGTAATAAAGACGGTGAGTTAGTTTCTCCTGAAACGTTTATTCCGCTTGCTGAGCAGTCGGGTTTAATTGTTCAAATGGGCGGTTGGATTTTAAAAGAGTCCTTGCGCAGTTTGAGAGAGTTTCACGACAAAGGCTGGACTGAGTGTCATATCTCCGTCAACCTATCTGTCGCTCAACTGCAGCATTCGGAAATTTTACATTTATTACATTCGACGGTAAAAGAAACTGGCGTCGATCCAAAATATGTCGATTTGGAAATTACTGAGTCGCTTGCGATATCCGATTTAGAGTCGACTTTGAATCTGTTGAATGAAATCAAAAATATGGGGTTTTCCTTGTCGCTGGATGATTTTGGTACGGGTTATTCGTCTCTCAATCACTTACATAAGCTGCCCATTGATTACCTTAAACTTGATCGTTCTTTGGTGGAGGCATCCAATACCCAAAGCGGTGGTGAAATTGTTGAGATGATTGTTCAATTGGCCGGGAAGTTGGGTATGGAGGTGATTGCCGAGGGCGTTGAAACTCAGGCGCAAATCACTTTCCTTAAAATGTTAAATTGTGGCCATGCTCAGGGGTTTTACTACGCTAAGCCTATGGAAAAATCTGTATTGATGGAGTGGATGGAGAGTAGCGAGTATAAAAATATTTAAAATTTTGGATGCGGGAGATACGGGGTGCGGGATACGAATTATGAAAAGAAAGAATAAAACGATTTCAGTTTTTTTTGCCCATTTTCAATATCTAACGGTGTAAATCGTACTTGTTGCCCCGGTCTCATTTGACTCAAGATAAAACAGTCTAGGTGCGTAACGCAGCCTAGACTGGGATAGCCTCCAATCGTTTGTCTGTCTTTTAGTAAGATGATCGGTTGGCCACTCGGCGGGATCTGAATGGTGCCGAAGGGTGTTCCTGTTGAGAGGATACTGGCGTTTTTCCCTTGGGGTAACTTCTCCCCTTCTAGGCAGTATGCCATTCGGTTTGAATTCGGGCCAACGGTGTATTCTGTTTCAAAAAAAGCTTCTACCTGCGACGCTTCGATGCAATCGCTATCAGTATGTACAAATATGTTGAGATGTTTGATCCCATCATAGTTGGGGATAAATTGTGCTGGAGTAATTTTCGTTAACGCGTTGCTACACTGAGGGAGTATTGAATAATCTAACGTTTGCCCGCGAGAAAAACACTTTCCATCAAATGGACCGCTGTTTTCTCTGGGTGTCATAGAGGCACTATTCAAAAGTGACTCAAAATGAAAACCATTTTTTATTGCAATGTAGCTTCGCAGACCATATTTCGGGGCTTTTATCTGTAATCGATCCCCCGGGTTTACGTGAAGACTTTGCCACCCGTTGATAGGCGCGTTGTTGAAGAGAATAGTTTGGGCTGCGCCGGTAATCGAGATTGTCGTTGTTTCGGTAAATTCACATTCAAAAGGTCCAAATGAAATTTCTAAGCAAGGGCGGTGCATATTGTTGCCCAGTAATTTGTTGGCCCATAAAAAACTGTGCTCATCGACTGCGCCGCTTTGGCAGAAGCCGAGATGCTGAGTGCCTTTTCTTCCTAAGTCTTGCAATAATGAGTGTGGCCCAGACTGTATAACCTTAAGTTGTCCCATTTTCTGTTTAGCAGTGCTCATGTGAGATTGCCACCGAGCGCTATAAAATCGTCCCGAGAAACGGGAGTGAATCGAACTCTGTCGCCAACGTGT
Source organism: Agarilytica sp. (assembly GCA_033852175.1). Taxonomy (GTDB): domain Bacteria; phylum Pseudomonadota; class Gammaproteobacteria; order Pseudomonadales; family Cellvibrionaceae; genus Agarilytica. Next base: position 224,482 of record JAWSUY010000001.1, on the reverse strand, counting down.
AGCAGACTCGCTGAATCAGTGGGGTTCTTTAGGTCGATTAATTCTGTGGCGGTCCTGCCGATAATATTCCACCCTCCAGGTGATTCCTTTGGGTAAACGCCGGTTTGTTTTCCTGCTATTCCCACCGAGCCTTTTGCTACTTTCGGGCGAGGTTGGGAAAGGCGGGGCGTTGCTATTTTGTCATCAACAAACCCCATGTAGGCAAAGCCTGGGGCAAAACCTATGGCGTAGACAGTGAAGATCTGTTCGCTATGTATGCGAATAACCTCTTCGTGTGTAAGTCGGTGTGTGCGTGCAATTACTTCTAGGTCTGGGCCTGTCTCTTGCCCGTAGTAAACGGGTATTTCAATGCGTTTGCAGGGAGTCGTGACATGTTTAGATCTTTCTTTTTGTTTCTCCCAGCACTCGAGAATACTTTTTGTGAACTCTACAGTGTTGAGATTTAAAAAATCGTAATAGACGAGTAGCGATGTGTAGGAGGCGGTGCAGTCAGCGATAACGTGGGGGTGTAGTTCTATTATGGCCGAACGAAAGCTCGCTATTGTTTGGCAAAGTTCAGGGCTGGGGTTTTGGGTGGGGGCACCGGAGTCTTCGCAGAACTCAACTTTAACTGTGTTCTCATTCAAAGGGTAAATAGATATATTACTGGCTGTGTGCATCGCTGTTTTTGTCCAGTGCGCGCTTAATGGCAATGGTTGATGCTACAGCATTCGGGCTATCGCTGTGAATGCAGAGGGTCACGGCTGAAAGCTGAAGCCAGAGTTTATTTTCGGAGTACAGGCCGTTCCGCATTTGAATATTGAGAGCTTGGGTAATTGTTTTCTCTATATCGCTATGGGTGGCGTGCTTGAGTTTGCGAGACACTAAAGAGCCAGTGTCTGTGTAGGCTCGATCGGCAAACGCTTCGTTAATGATGGTTATTGTAGAAGTGGCCGAAGCCGCATGGGCGTGGCTAGTGTTCGGCTCATCCGCTATAACTACGGGAGCTTGCAGAACCAATGGCAATGAAAATTGTTGAGCCAGCTGATAAAGGACGTCCTGTATTTTGCTGTTATGCCATGCATCGTTGTATAGCGCACCGTGTGGCTTAATATAGCTTAGCTTGGTAAATGTTCGTTTCGCGATGATCTGTAGTTGGGAGACTTGTTCGCAGAGGCTATCAAAGAGATGGGAGGCGTCGAGTTTTTCGAGGTTGGGACTTTTTCGACCAAAGTTTGTGTGGTCTGCGTAGCTAGGGTGTGCGCCGATTGTAACTTGGTGGGATAGTGCGAGCTCTACAGCCCTGGTCATAGAGCTTTCATCGCCGGTATGGCCGCCACAGGCTATGCTGGCCATATCAATATGCGGCATGAGTGCGGCGTCGATCTTGTCGAGGCCCTCACCCAAGTCGCAGTTGAGTTTCATTGTGCTGTTTTTTGCTGCCTATAATTAGCGGCTTATATTAGACCGACTACAATAAGTGTCCAGCCGATACCGGTCAATACCATTGCGTCTTTGGCCTTTTGCCAAGCAAAAAAGGAGTAGATGTAAGAAAGTGCTGGCAAGAAAAGGGTCGTAAGTCCCCATGCGTAGTCATCACCAAAAGATGTAATGAGCAGCTGAATCCAACCAGCAAAAATTAATATTGCGCCAAAGGTTACCAATACAGCGGTAATTGGATCCATTATAAAGTCCTCGTTTTTAAATCGCTATCGTGACAATGCCCCGACGAGCTTGCGTGAGGGCTATGAAAATTGAGGCGCGCATTCTATCAGGTTGGTCCAGATTTTACATGTCTAATAGGAAGGTGACGGGGCCGTCGTTCAGTAAACTGACTTTCATATCGGCGCCAAAGCGGCCGTCTTCTACCTGAGTATGTTTTTTGCGCAAGTTTTGTACAAAGTTAGTATAGATGCACTTGGCTTCGGCAGGGGGAGCTGCAGAAGAAAAACTGGGTCTGAGGCCTTTTTTTGTGTTCGCGGCGAGAGTAAATTGGGAGATGCTCAGAATACCGCCGTTAATGTCGCTGACGCTCAAGTTCATTTTCCCTTCGTCGTCGGGGAATATGCGATAGCCGAGTATTTTGTTTGTCATTCGCTGCAGCGTGTCGGGGGTATCGTGCTTTTCAATGCCGACGAGAATGAGGATGCCGCGATCGATATTTCCGAGAATTTCACCATCAACACTGACAGAAGCGTGGGTTACGCGCTGAATAAGTACTTTCATGAGAACCAATAGTTAGAAAAATAAGGCATAGAGTGCTAAATTGATGGTGTTAAGTTAACTTCATTTCAATCACCACCACATTCAAATTAAAGTATGCCACGCATTCAGGTCGAAGCGGTAATCGCTGTTAACCGTGATCAACTGTATAAGCTTGCCGAGGATTTCTCGCGCCGCTTTGAGTGGGATCGCTTCGCTTCACGTATTCGATATGAGCACGGCACCGTGACATCAACGGTCGGTTTTGCTGGTGGCGCACATTTATTGAACCCTTTCCGAATGTTGGTTGAGCATGTGAGCCTGGTTGCGCCCTCGATGATTGCGATTAATATGTTGCAGGGACCCGCATTTTTCTCAAAGGTGAAAAATATCTGGCGCTTTGAATTGGTTGATTCTGAATCGACCCGGCTGGTCTTGGATTGTGATTTTACTTCGCGCTGGCCTTTATTGAGTGGAGTTCTTGATCCTGCATTAGCTCGCGTTCTTCGGCGGGATGCCGGTCGACTGTTAAATGACTTTAAACACGCGGCTGAGAATACGGATGTACTTTCTAGGCTTCGTCTCTCTATTGCCTAGTCGATTAATGAGTTGTCCCACTTTGAGCGGAAACTCTTTCCCCCTTTTTTATTCTCATTCCTTGCCGCTCCCTTTTCTTGATTCCAAATCCTTGTGCTGAATTGCTACATAGTATTGAGATGTTAAATTCAATTGGGGGGTGATCCAGTGAGGGCTTAGCAACATGCTGAAGTAACAGTGTGTCATCTGTTTTTGAGGGATTAGACTGTGCAGAGATGAGACTGCAGAGATGAGACTGCCGCGAGAAAAATCGAATATTTTATCGTCGCGGCAAAGAGAACGTTCTGTTTACGGTTAGGTGTTAATCAATGAGGCCCGGTAGCAGCATTAGGGCTAGACCAAAATGAGGCCCACACTTCATCGTTATGAGAATAGTACACGGCGTCATCGTGTAAAACGCTGCGATCAAGGCTGGAATAACTGGGCCATGTATTTGATTCGTTACTCTCTTCAGCAATAATTTTTCCGACAAAGTTTAAGCTGACAGTACTAGCGTCTAGGCCATTGATTTCGAATAAGTGAAGTGAGTCCTCTTGCCATACCCAAGGCTCCGAATTCAAGCTAATGGGAACGGCAAAACGCACTTGGTCGCTATTTGGCGATAAAAATGTGATGGAGCGTAGGTCATTAAGAACGCTTGTCCATGACCCTCTTTCGCCAAATGTTTCACTTGATACCAATTCTGGTGCGGATATGTCTCGTATATCAAACAAGCTGACTTTGGTTCCGTTTAGTTGTCCTTCATCGTCAGCATCCCGGCCTATTCCGAGTAAGTGGTTTTCACCAATGGGGTGCAGATACGATGAAAACCCAGGGACTTCAAGCTCTCCCGCAATGACCGGCGCATTGGCGACGGATAAGTCCAGCACATAGAGTGGGTCGGTACGCTCAAAGGTAACGATATAGCCTCGGTCCCCGACAAAGCGAACGGCGTAAATATCTTCTCCGGGTTTCCCGATAGCGGCTGTCTGCGTTTCGTTGGGCAGTTCTGCAACGAGGGTCATCGCATCACTACTAGTGTTATCTTGGAGAATGCTCAAGCGATGGATCGGGCCGAACCCATCATTTCCTGTTGTGACGATACGAAAGCTGCCTTCGTATTCGTCCATTCTAAATGAAGGGTCCTGCCAGCCTAGCCAGCCAGGGACAATTCCTGTTGAGCGGTAATCGATAGAGCTGTCTAAATTGAATTTATGTACCACCGTATAGCTTTCGTAGTCCTCCCATGTTCGATACGCGGAACCGCCAATGTAGAGCGAGTTTTGGTTGGCGTAAATACCACCGACCTGAGTGTTTAAACAATTCGCGGATAATACTTTGTGTTGCTCTAGGTCAATGGCAATAACCGTTATGAGAGTGGAGTATCCATGAAGCTCACCTGAATCGGCTGGGATTAAACAGTCTGAGGCTTGTAATAACGGCTGGCTTTCGCCTCCATTTATTCGCACTGCTGGCAGGGCATCTTCAAGTGTTAAGGATGAGATACGAGCTTCATTGTCTTCAAGTGCGCTTTGTTCATTTTGTGTGAAATAGTAACGAATGTCGTCGAAGTGAGGTGTGAATCTAGTGACAAGGTATAGTATGTTGCCGATTTTACGGCTGCTCTGAATATCGCCGTCGATAGCGATGTTAAACGTTTCGACCGCGGAGCTGGGGTCGCTAACATCGTATGAAGTAATGTTGATTTCATTGATGGTGACTGAGCTAGCATAATCATTAAATATTGCTTCAGGTCCAAAATTTACCGAAACATAGTTCCAATCTGATTGGGTTGTTACCAGTTCATTGGTGCCGTTCTCATCGCCAACGAGGTAAAGTTCGCTGACACTTCCCCAAGCTTCGCTGTTTGTTTCTATTGTGCCGACTTCAGTGATTTCTGCATTGGCCGGGTTTGTTTCCATGATTCTGATCGTAGAGGCGGGTAGTGAGCCATACTCGCCTGAGGAACTCGCCGAAATGAATAGATATTGACCGTCGTATTTAACGTAGTCTGCTTCATCGACGCCGCTCACATGTGTATTGGTCTCCGAGAAACCATCTGCAGTTGGTGCGTTAGCCAGGTCGCTTGAAGTGCTTTCAACATTGGAATCAGAAACTGCCCCAGTTGGGCTAACTCCATCTGCCGCATTCCCGGTAAAATTAGCTGTCGCCGTCGGACTGGCGTCAGCTATCACCGCTGAGAATGTGACAACGTCATCGGTTTGATTGAAAAGCTCCTCTATTGTGTCATCGAAGACACTTACTCTAAGTCTAAGTCCGTTCTTTATATGATTGAGCAGCTCAGCTTCTGTGGCGTATTTTAAAACGGACGGTTCTATTTCGGGTCTTGTCAGTTTTTGGTAGTCCTCAGCCCGCATGTCGTTTGTGGGTGGTTGCATAATATTGGGGGTAGTATGGCTATTTCCGCCTCCGCATGCCGCTAATGTGCAGCAGCTGATGAAAATGGACAGTATTTTTTGCATGATGTTCTCCCTTAAGTGTTGATTTTCCATGGTATGGAATTACGTTGCATTGATATGTAAGTGAAGTGCGTACTTGTGTAAAGAAGTGTAATCTTGTTGGCGCTTTTGAAGTGAGATCACTTGCCTAAAATTACAAACTTTTACACTTTTTTTCTAAATAGTCATAGATTGTTGGCGGCTGCATCGCCATCATTCAGTCTCGTGTACAACCCTGTAGAGATTTCGAATTGTCTATAAGAACTTCGTTTTGCTGTGTTCTGTTGTTAATGCTGGGGATTCCTGCCTATGCAAGTTCGAGTGATGCCGTGTGTTCGAAAGAAAATTCACGCTGCGTAACGGTTGGGCAGTGGGAATTTTCCGTTGGGATTGGCTTGGGAGGGCGGACCAACCCCATTGCGCTCAATGATGATATCCCCATATTTTTAATGCCGACGATTAGCTATTACGGAAAACGGTTTTTTTGGCAGACGGATACGATTGGGTACACTCTATTTGAATCTGAGCGTACGCAATTCAATATTATCGGCACTATTGGTTACGATCAAACCTATTTTAACGATTGGGGGATTGGGAATTTCTCGATTGAAGGGGGTGGTGGAGGATTGGGTAGTGGAGGAGCTTCTCCGAGTGATGCTGGAAGCCCTAGTGGTGGTTATTCTCCAGTAATTACGTCTACTCCAAGTCCAACTTCCACTCCTGTTGGAGCGGATGAAAGCCCTGTTAGTGGTGGAGAAATTGAGATATTTTTTGGATCCAATGGGGTTATTCTCGCAACTGCTGACGTTATTGGACTTGAAGATTTGGAGGCTGCCGGTATTGATCTTGACGATTTTGCTGTTGCCTCTCTTTCCAGTGTGGATTTAGCGGCTGCTGATGTTGAACTTTTCACTTTAGTGTCTGGCTCTATTGATCGCGAAGATTTAGCGGCTGCCGGTATTGACCTTGAAGAATTTGTGATTGCTGGTCGTGACCCTGAATTCTTAGAGCTTAGCACTGATGACCGTGAAGACTTAGCTGCTGCCGATATTGACCTCGATGATTTGCATGATCGGGACATGGCAGGCCTAGCGGGCTTTGAATACATTATTGATTCTGAATATGTCAGCCTCGGGCTTCAGGTATTAAAAGACATTACTTCTGTCCACGATGGTTTACAAGTTCGCCTGGGGCTATCTACTGCGTTTGAGCGTGAGAGAAGTGCGTATGCTTTTTCATTGGGGGCAGAATGGAAGGATAGCGATACCCTCGACTATTACTACGGCATAAAAGCAAGCGAAGTGGACGATCAGCGCTTTGCGTATACGGTAGAGAGTGAATTGTCGTATTACTTTAAATTCGATTGGCGATACCGCTTATCGAAGCATTGGGAACTGCGCAGTATTTTGCACCATCGCCAGTTTGGTGAGGCCATAACCAATAGCCCGCTTGTAAATGAAGACAGTACCACCGCCATTTTTATTGGAGGTGTGTATCATTTTTAAAACTATTTTAGGTGTGCTGGGGTTTTATATTTTGTGTGCCGCGAGTGTAAGCGCGGAAGATGCTTTGCCGACGATTCAGTTTTCGATTAAGCCGCATCTGTGTGTTTTATCGGAAGGCGAAGAGTTGTGCGAAGACGAACTTGAAATTAGATGGACTTCCCCGAGTCGGCGTTCGCTGTGCTTATTCCGTAATGATGTCGCTAGGCCATTGGAATGTTGGGAAGACACCGTGTCTGGCCACCATTACATTAATATTGCAGCTTCGCATAATGTCGACTTTCAGTTGAAGGAAGTGGGGAATGAAGAATTGGTGGTGACGGAGGCGTTTGAGGTGGTGCACGAAAACCCTCAGTTTCGACGCCGTCGACGAAATGCCTGGAGTTTCTTCTAATGCGAAATGAAAAAGTGATGGGAGCGTATATATGAGCCGTATTTTACTGGCCGAAGATGATGAGCGGCTGGCGCATTTAGTAAAAGATTTCTTTGAAAGCAATGGTTTTCAGGTTGTTATCGAAGGTATGGGCCATAACGTTCCCCGCTGCGTTAAAGAGTTGATGCCGGATATTGTGATCCTGGATATTATGCTGCCGGGTAAGGATGGCTTGACGATATGCAAAGAAATACGTCCGAGCTATAAAGGTCCCATCTTAATGCTGACGGCACGAGATGCTGATGTAGATCAAATCCTGGGCCTAGAATTTGGTGCGGATGATTATGTGATTAAACCTGCCGAACCGCGTGTTCTTTTAGCGCGCGTACGCGCTTTGTTACGGCGCTATAATCATGAGGAGAAAGAAGAGTTTGACGAACTTGTTTTTGGTGGGTTTGTCATAAGTCTTGCTGCACGCAGTGTAAAACTGCACGGTGTTGATGTGGTATTGTCTAGCCATGAATTTGATCTTTTGGTTGAACTTGCTAAAAATGCAGGCAAAATACTATCGAGGGAATATCTATTTAATGCGATCTACAGCCGACCCTATGATGGTTTGGACCGTACAATCGACGTTCGTATTTCTCATATACGAAAGAAATTGAATGATAATGCAGAGGTCCCTGAGAAGATTAAAACAGTGTGGGGAAAGGGATATTTATTTGTGGCTGATGCGTGGTAATCTTCTTCTACGCGGGAGACGATTAATCAATACCCTCGGCTTCGCTGTCCTTTCCTCTCACTATGGAAATGTGTCGTCATACCTAAGGTACTATCAGTCATATCTAAAGTAACTTCCTCATGAATAGAGCCTTTCTTTCCTTATATGCCGTCGTTGTCCTATCTGTGGTTTTTCTGGGCTGGGGAGCGGATAAGTTATGGCAATCCTATAACCCTGAACCGCAAGACGAACCCTTCGAACTTCTGTTTTTTAAACTGCTAGAGTCAGAAGCGATTTGGTCCGAAGCTATTTTAAAAGACGCTAACGATATCAATAATGTCGCGCATCATTTGAGTCTTCGATTAGATGAGCCTGTTAAGCTTTATCAAATGGATGAGTTTTCTCAAACATCTTTTTATCAGCGTTTAGAAAATGGAGGGATCGTCAGCGTATTCGATGAGTCGGGTAGGCGGTCAAGTTACAAACGTATTGAAAATACATCCCTAATTATTCGAATTTCTCAAACGGCGAAGGGGAATGAAAATCATCTGTTGTATATCGCTTTATTGGTCGCCTTTTATCTCGCTATTGCTGTGATTATTTACTTTTGGGTTTGGCCACTATCGAGAGATTTGAAAATCTTGCAGGACCACACCAAAAGGGTTGGAGCTGGGAAACTGGGTGCAGTGGCGTTAGGGCAAGGTTCAGCTGTTTATGGTCTTGCCGCTGCGTTTAACGCCATGGCGGAACGTATTGATGAGTTACTGGCTTCGCATCAAGAAATGACCTCTGCCGTGTCGCATGAATTGCGAACGCCGTTGGCTCGAATGAAATTTGCATTGGAGATTGTTGGAGCATCATCAGATGCGGCAGTGAGCCAAAAGCACGTGAATGGTTTACGTGAAGATGTGGCAGAAATGGATACCTTAATTAATGAGCTACTGACCTATGCTGGATTTGAACAAAAAAATCAGGCTTTGGATTTTAAGGGGGGGGATTTGTCATCGTTGCTCGATAATCTTATATGCGTCAATCAAGCGGCTCAGATCAATAGTGATATTAGCTGTGAAGTGGTGAATTTAAGTGATGACAATATGGTGTCATGCGAATGGTATCTGATGGAACGAAGCCTGCATAATATGATTCAAAATGCTTTTAAATACGCTGACAAAGAAATTCTCATTGAAATATCAGTTTGCCAGTCAGAATACCGGGTGTCAATTGAAGACGATGGTCCTGGCATTGCCCCGGAAGATGCAGAAAAAGTCTTTCAGGCTTTTTTCCGTTTGCGAAATGAAGGCTCTGAAAATCGCAGTGGTTTTGGCTTAGGTCTAGCGATTGTTCACCGGATAATGAAGTGGCATAACGGAGGGGTTCGAGTGGAGCGGTCTGAATTGGGTGGTGCTAAGTTTGTTCTTTTTTGGAAGGCTTCGTAGTTTTACTTGGTTAGTCTTTCTCTCTCTGTTCGCGTCTACCAAAACTTCTGCTCATATCGATTTCAGCATTCCGTTTTAGCTTGTATTTCTATCGCAGGGAACTATTTTATGGATGGGTATGCTTTAGCTAAGTTGGTCACCCTCTTCGCCAAGCATTACCGCCATAGTATTGGTTGCCTTAACCAATGCGTCCACAATACTGGGTTCACGAGAAGAGTGGCCTGCGTCTCGAATAATTTGTAACTCAGAATCGGGCCAAGCATTGTAAAGTTGAAATGCATTATCGAGTGGGCAGACCATGTCGTATCGACCGTGAATGATGATGCCGGGTATTCCTGCCAGTTTATCTGCGTTTTTGATCAGTTGATTGGGTTCCAAAAAACCCTTATTCATAAAATAATGCGTTTCTATTCGTGCTAAAGAAACGGCCAAGTGAGGTTCTGAAAACGTATTCACAACATCCGAGCTGGGTCTTAATGTTGCACAGTGTGCTTCCCATAGGGCCCAAGACTTAGCTGCGGCCATTTTTGCTAATTCGTTGTCACCCGTGAGCCGTTTGTAATAGGCGGCGATAATATTATCGCGCTCATCTTGAGGCACCGGTTTAACAAAATCATGCCAGTAATCAGGAAAAATTAAATCGGCCCCTGACTGGTAAAACCATTTTAAGTCGCTGTCTCGGCACAAAAAAGTACCGCGGAGAATAAGCCCCTTTACTCGGTCTGGATAAGCCTCGGTGTAGAGTAAACCTAGAGTTGCACCCCAAGACCCTCCAAACACGAGCCATTTTTCGATATCAAGTTTTTTACGTATGACTTCAATATCTTCAACAAGGTGAGTCGAGGTGTTGTTTTCAAGTTCCGCGTGAGGGGTTGAGCGACCACTACCGCGTTGATCGAATACGATGATGCGATATTTTTCAGGATCAAAAAAACGACGGTCATGTTTGCTGCTTCCCGCGCCAGGGCCACCGTGTACAAAGAGCGCAGGAACACCGCCGGGGTCACCGCTTTCTTCTACGTATAGGGTGTGAATATCATCTACCTTAATATTGTGCTGAGCATAAGGTTTGATTTCTGGGTAGAGAATCTGCATATGTATCTCGGACATGAGTGAGACAAAAGGACACTTGTCGACCGTTTACCCAAGGTAGGTGCGAGTCTTGGGCTGGGCTCTGAGTTTTGTAATGACTGTTTTATTGTAGGCGCAATCGGGCTGAATTGCTCGTGGTAGAGGGGGTGGCGCGACAATAATAGTGAGTAATGATAGCGAGCAACAATAGGGGCGACGAGCTTAGCGGTTTGGGAAGCGTGCTTAAATTAGTCTAAATGCTCCTTGTTGACTCCTGATCCCTACACCTGGCACTCCCTAAGAATTCCTTTTCTTGATTCTATATCCCTTGGTTTACTTCCTTTGGGTGCTGAGCACACGTCCCAAACAGCTAACAAGATATTGAAATAGCTCCGGTAATGAGAGCTATTGACGGCGTTATTCCATAGAAACTCTTCGTGTTTCGTATTCACAGTAAAAATAATTTGTATCGCATACTTGTAGTATCAGGTATGAATCTTGAGGGAATGTGTGCAGCAGGTCGCCAATGTAATTGGACTGATAGTCTCCGCTAGAAGATTCGCATGATAAATACAGGTTGCTGCTGTATTCGCAGAATTGATATTGATTGTTGTCACAATAATCGTAGGGTCCGCACCATTCTGTTGAAATTGTTCGTGCGCCTATGGGTGATGGTGATTCATTGAAGAGCAGCTCAATAACATAGTCGTCATCGCTATGGGTGTCCCAGTAGACTTCAAATTCTCCGTTATTGACGTATGGAGATAAGGCTAGAAAGGTATTTTCATCAAATTCGGTGTTGGTTTCATACGTGTCGATAACATGGAATTGGTAAAGTTCTGGCTCGTCGTACTCTTCTACAATTTCAATATAAACATAGTCTTCGTGAGTGTCGTAGCTTCCGCCACCGCAGGCCGATAATGCCAAGCTTAGTAGTATTAATAAGAGGGGTGTACGTTTTGATACGGAGTGTGGTGCGGTGTTTGATAGGGAAAGCATTGTTCTGTCCTCAACTCATTCATTATGTTGAGGGCAGTGTATGGGGGGCAGCCTTAACTCTAGCTGAACGAGAAGAAGGTTTATTGGTTCTGCATTGGCCTGAGCTTAGTCGGGGTTTTCAGCGCTGCTGCCTTCTGGTTCTTCTGCGTCGTCTTTTTTCTGTGTGGAGACAAAGCGCCCGAAAAATAATCCTAATTCAAATAGCAGCCACATAGGAAACGCTAGGAGGACTTGTGAAATAACGTCCGGAGGCGTGAGGAACATCCCCATAACAAAGCAGCCAACAATTACGTAAGGGCGTTTTTTCGAAAGATTGCCAACGGATATGATATTGGCAGCAATTAACATAACGGTGATTACAGGGATTTCGAAGGCAAGACCGAAGGCAAAAATAATCTTCAGTACAAAGCCCAGGTAGCTGCTGATGTCTGGCATGGCAGTGATACTGTCGGGTGCGACACTCATAAAAAATTGAAACACGAGTGGGAATACGACGTAATAGGCAAAAGCGATACCGGCATAAAAAAGGACAATACTGCAAACAAATAAAGGGAGAGCAATGCGCTTTTCGTGTTGGTATAGCGCGGGTGCGACAAACGCCCATATTTGAAACAAAAGAAAGGGCATTGCGATAAATACGGAGACAAGAAGCGTGAGTTTAAATGGTGTTAGAAACGGTGAGGTAATATCGGTAGCGATCATCGTGCTATTTTCGGGCAGAAACTGCTGCAGCGGAAACGCAACGAAATCATAAATATCATTAGCGAAGGCAAATAAACTCGCAAATATCACCACTACGACAATAAGTGCGCGAATCAGTCGTGAACGTAATTCGAGTAAGTGCTGAATGAACGGTTGTTCGCTGTTACTTTGGATTCCCATTAGTTTACTTAAGGCGACGCTTTATTAATTGGGTTGGTTTCTGGTGATGAAGCTTCAACAGAGCTTTGGTCTTCTTCTATTGTGTCGCTCGAGGAGTGATTGGCTCTCTGCTCGCCGAATAAGCCCTCGTCTTCCTGCTCTACTTCGGCCTGAATCGCTTGAGTAACACCGGACAGTTCATCCTTAACTGCATTTCCAGCTAATAAGGTTGCTTTCTCGGCTTCTTCTGTGGCTTTTTTTAGGGCCTTCAAGGAACTCATAACTTCTTCGTTATGTATGTCTCGGCGGATATCATCGACGCCTAATTGTTGTTCTAACTCGGTACGGGTATCGTTGAGTACACGCTTAATTCGTCCAAACCAAACCAGACAATTCTTGATTGTTTCTGGCAGCTTTTCGGGGCCGATCACAAGGAGTCCCACGATAGCAATGACGAATAATTCTGCGATACCCATAAATGCTTACTTAGCTTCTTTTGAGTCTTTTTCGTCGGACTCTTCGCTATCGTCAGCGGGAAGTTTTTTTTCTTTCGATTTCTCTTCCTCGTCAGACATCGCTTTTTTGAAGCCTTTGAGCGCACCGCCCAAATCACCACCGAGATTGCGTAGCTTTTTTGTACCAAACAATAGCAGCACGATGACCAAAATTAGAACTAATGACCAGGGGCTAATTCCACCAAATCCCATAATGATATCTCCGAGATTAAATTAAGTTTTTGTAACTGTTCAGCATATTCGATAGCTGTTCAGGTTGTATCCAAATCTGTGCCGGTAAGGCGAGAGATGCGAGCCTGCCCCTGTAAGTAATCTCTCATCAATAATGTGAGACTATCTGCTGACTTAGCAGTGAGCTGAATCGTTACGTTTTTTTTCGGTTTTCTTTTTCAGTAATTCCGGAAAGGTCAAACCGGCGCGCAAGTTCTTCGAGCACGTCAGAACTTTGAGCGCCAAGATGCGAGAGCATGACCATCGAATGAAACCATAAGTCGGCGGTTTCCGCGACGAGTAAATCGACTTGCCCCGATTGAGCAGCATCTTTTGCAGCGATGATCGTTTCGGTACTTTCTTCGCCTACTTTCTCGAGAATTTTATTCAAGCCTTTGGCGTGAAGTTGAGCAACGTAGGATTTGTTTGGGTCGCCTTCTTGCTTGCGTTGCTCCAATACATTATCGAGCTCTTTTAGTACGTCGCTCATGAATACATTTCCTTTGGGTCTTTTAAAATAGGGTCTTGGTTTTGCCACTTGCCGTCGATGAGCTCGCGATAAAAGCACGATTCACGGCCTGTATGGCAGGCGATGCCGCCGATTTGTTCAACTAAAAGTACCAGAGTGTCGCCATCGCAATCGAGTCTGATATGTTTGACTTGCTGAACATTGCCAGAGGATTCGCCTTTGCGCCAAAGGGATTGTCTTGAGCGGGACCAATATACTGCACGTTGCTCTTCTACCGTGAGTTTTAGGGACTCTTCGTTCATCCACGCCATCATCAGTACTTTGCCCGAGGTCGCATCTTGCGCAATTGCCGGAAGAAGGCCATCGCTTGTCCATTTTATGTCGTTTAAAAAGTCGGGGTTCATAAGTGCCTAGTCGTGTAGTTTAAGCTAGCTATTCTACCGGTTTGAGCTGCGTAGCGCAGTGACAGCGTTGCAATCTCAGCTAAAAAGCGGAGATTCGGTGCGTTTAAAAGACTTAATTAAAAGCTACAGCCTGGGTTTAGCTTGTTATTAGCGAATTAGTGTCGGCGGTTAACTACATAATTGGCCAGCTCAATCAGCGTCTGGGCGCGATTGCCGAAGGGGGACAGTGCTGCGATGGCGTGATCCCTTAATGACTCGGCCTTCTGCTTGGCGGCATCTAATCCCAAAAGTGAAACGTAAGTGGGTTTATTGCGCTCCGCGTCAGCACCTTGAGTTTTACCCAGTGTTTCGGTGTCTGAAATTACGTCAAGAATATCGTCTTGGACCTGAAAAGCCAGTCCCAAAGCTTTGGCGTAATCTTCTAGCGCATCAATATTATTCTGTGAAGCCTTGGCTGAAATTGCACCCATGACAACGGAAGCTTTAATGAGCGCGCCCGTTTTATGATGATGCATGATTTCTAGCTGTTCTATGGTTAGCTGGGAGTTCACCGCATTTAGGTCAATTGCTTGTCCTAAAACCATGCCATTGGCCCCTGAGGCTTTTGACAGGGTACTCATTGCGGCTAGCCTTTGTTCTGCCTCGGCGGGAGCGTTGGTCAGAGTCTCAAAGGCAAGGCATTGCAGAGCATCTCCGGCAAGAATTGCCGTGGCTTCACCATAAGCAACATGACACGTGGGCTTGCCGCGACGTAGGTCATCATCGTCCATTGCGGGTAAGTCATCATGTATCAAACTGTATACGTGTACGCACTCAAGGGCAGAAGCGAAAGCATCTGTGGCAGGAGTGATTTCACCTACTGCTTCAGCTGCGGCGTAGCAAAGTAGAGGCCGAATTCGCTTACCTCCGTCGAGGAGGCTGTGCTTCATTGCCTCTAACAACTGCGTGTCGCAATGCTTAAGTTCGGCAAAGAGCGACGTTAACTGTTGTTCGACGTGAGTCTGGTGCTGCGAAATAAATTCGCTGAGAGGAGTGTTCATTGTGGGGCGGTTTTACTCGATGGAAGACTTGTCGAAGCTCTCTTCGACTGTTTCGCCATTTTTCTCTAACAATATAGAAACGCGCTGCTCAGCTTCTTGCAGGGCGGTTTGGCACTGTCGGGTAAGTTTGATGCCCTGTTCAAATGTTGTCAGGGAACTCTCAAGGCTGAGTTCTCCTGTTTCTAGGGAGTGGACAATGCTCTCAAGTTCATCGAGAGATTTTTCAAAATCGGGTGTTTCGTTCTTGCTCAAGGTTAGGCTCTCCTCATTTGCGCTCACCCTACCTAAGCCGTATGTGGCGGTCAACATAAAGTCGATATTAGGCGCATTGGTCGGAGGTTATATTCGTAAAAAGTTTATGAAATTTACTGAGAGGCCGATATTGATAATAGCGCTCACTTTATGTGCTTTGGGGTGAATATCGTACAGATTGGCGCTTCAGTTAGCTGCAAAACATATAAGTCTGATCTCCAGCCTCGATATTCGGTCTAGACTTAGTGAAGAGCTTGATATTGATATTGATTTATTAAGGAGTAACCGGTGGATCTAGCGACCCTGGTCGGAGTAATCGGCGCGTTGGCGTTAATTGTCGTTTCAATGATGATGAGCGGCGAATTATCGATGTTTGTCAACGGTCCATCCGTTGTCATCGTTGTGGGCGGAACCATCTTCGCCTGCATGGTCAAATTCGGCCTGGGAACTTACCTCAGCGCGTTCAAAATTGCGGGTCAGAGTTTCACAAACAAGTTGCCCGATCCCAATGAGTTGATTGAAGAAGTTGTGTCATTGGCCGATGAGGCCCGTAAAGGTGGCTTGCTTTCCTTGGAAGGCAAAGAAGTGAGTAGTGATTTTTTACAGCGTGGTATACAGCTTTTGGTGGATGGTCATGACCCTGATGTCGTGAAAACCCTACTATCGAAAGATAAGGTTCAGGCTCTTGAACGGCATTCGGTTGGCGCGGCTATTTTTTCATCCATGACTGATATGGCGCCGGCAATGGGGATGATTGGGACATTAATCGGATTGGTCGCGATGTTAGCGAATATGGATGACCCTAAGGCGATTGGACCGGCAATGGCTGTTGCATTGCTGACGACCCTATATGGCGCCATTATTGCGAATGCTTTAACGGGTCCTATTTCTGACAAGCTCAAATTAAGAGCCTCCGATGAGGCGATGATTAAAAGTTTAGTTATTGATGCCCTGCTGGCGATTCAGGGAGGTCAAAATCCTCGAGTTATTGATTCGATGCTGCGCGCTTATTTGCCTGAAGGTAAGCGAGAGGTTGCGACTGATGAGTAGTATGACTGACCCAGTTGGCGGTCGGGTGGTCGCGTGAGCGACGAAGACGAGGAGTCCAGTTGCGACTGTGTCCCGGGGTTACCCCCGTGGATGGGGACCTTTGCAGATCTTATGTCGTTGCTCATGTGTTTTTTCGTGTTGTTGCTGTCGTTTTCAGAAATGGATGCCATGAAATTTAAGCGCCTAGCTGGATCGATGGCTCAGGCCTTTGGTGTACAAAACACCTTTAATGTCACCGATGTGCCTAAAGGCACCAGTATTATTGCCCAAGAATTTAGCCCTGGACGGCCAGAAGCGACGCCAATCAACGAGATATGGCAGCACACCACAGACATTACTAAAATGTCATTGGAGGTGGATTGCACTCAAGAATTCACGATAGAGCAGGGCGCTGAGGGCTATGACGCTGGCGTTAAAGTCAAAGTGATGCAGAAGCTAGAGGACTTACTGAGCAAGACCGAGCAAGATGCCTTTGAACTGGCGAGTGCGCTAAGTGACCAGATTATGAAAGGTCAGGTAGAGGTCGAGACGCGTGGTCGCCTCATCATTATTCGTATTCGTGAAAAAGGTTCTTTCATATCCGGTTCGGCGGAAATGTCACCGACCTACAAAGATGTTATGCGTGAAGTTAAAGCCGTTCTAATGCAGAAAAAAGGCAAAATTGAGGTCCAAGGGCATACTGATGACATTCCAATCCGAGGATCAAGATTTCGCTCTAACTGGGAGTTGTCGTCTTCGCGGGCAGTATCCGTAGCAATGGAGTTGATGAAGGGCGGTGAATTGAACCCTAAGCGCTTTGAAGTGGCGGGTTTCGCGGATACTGTGTCGTTAGCACCGAATACAAACAGTGAAAATCGCGCGAGGAATCGCCGTGTTGAAATTTTAGTAAAACAAGGATTGGAGAGCGAGCTAGATGAAGCAGATATACAACTCTTAAAGCAAGACGAAGAAGGTGAAGATATATTACGGGAGCTTGATTTAGAGCCGGAATATCTTTTTGATTTAGACCCAGAAGAAATTTTTTAGGCATATTGAATGACAGACGAGCGTCGGCGGTATTTTAGAATCAATGACACGATTGGTATTACTTACCATGTCCTTAAAGGTGAGGAGCTTTCGGTAAGTAAGGGCGTGCACGCGCCTGATATTCTTGAACTGGTATCAAAGCAAGATCAGCGGATTGAGCAGCTTCTACTGGAAATCGCGGAAGATAACCCCAAAGTCGCGGAACTTGTCACTGTCTTTAATCAAAAAATTGAGCGTATTGTGACTCAATTGGTGATTGAAAGTAACCTTGTGGACCGCATAGCTCATCGTATTAAAGAAGCCAATATCAGTGCCTGTGGCGTTGCTTTTCATAATCATGAAGGCATTAGCGAAGGTGCAAGATTGAAGATGGAGCTTACGCTTTACCCATCGGAAAAAATCGTTACAGTGCAAGCGATTGTGGTGGACTGTGAACCTGAGGGAGATGAGTGGTACTGGCGTGTGGATTTTTACGATATGAGTGAAACCTTACAAGAAGTACTCATTCAGCATGTTGTTGTTTCTCAGGGGCATCAATTGAAAAAAATGCGCGGGAGTTAGTGGTATAAGAGTCTGAATTGGCGTTATCAAGTCGCTTTGTAGGATATATCCTACAAAGATCATGGCGAATGTCCTCTATCGCTATTTTTTGAAAAGACTAGAATAGTTGTTGTTAGGGACACATACATACGGATGTGTGGCAAGGAGCAAGGATGATAGCCGTGAAACTTACCCGTGGATGTGGGTAGATCCTGTGAGTTCGCCGTAGCATGAAAGTGCTGCGGCGATTTACTGTGTGCGCTTGACACAAATTCTAATTGACGTAGTATTTAACTAGTACCCTAATTATCTTAGTTGTTAGGGTGGTATTTACTTTAAGTAAAACCCGTACTACGAGGATTGATGTCTTCGAACGATTATCTCAAGCAATAATATACTGGGCTTGGTTGCAATACCGCTTAGCCCGCCTTCATAAAGACCGATCGACTTGCTCGACCGGCAGGGGGAACCTCCCCCAAAATTCTCTTCAATTTTATCTCATTAGTATTTTTACCAATCTCTTTAGTCGGCGCATCAGCCGAGTTTTGCAACTTCACTCCAATACAATAGTCTGTAGTAATGTCGACCCGTTAGGCATTAGCTGTGACTTCAAAAAGGTGACTGCGTGGAAGCGAGAATATTAAGATTAAATTTGGCAGGCCAACCCATCGAATGGTTACACTGGCAAGAGTGTGTAACCTTATACGCACGTGATATTGTTGTGTGGTCGCTCGGAGGCGTGGTCAAAAAAGTTTACGGGGGGAAATCACGATTAACCGGCCTCACCAGCTCGATTGAATTACCGGCCATCGTCGCAAGTGACGGTGAGCGCATTACGGAAATGCGAACAAACCCTTCTCTGACAAATTCAGCCTTATTTTATCGTGATAACTGCCAGTGTTTATATTGCGGCCAGTACTTTACCTTTTCTGAATTATCGCGTGACCACGTTAAACCCAGTAGTCGTGGAGGAAAAGATGTTTGGGAAAATGTTGTTGCGGCATGTAAACGTTGCAATCAATTTAAAGGCGACAGCTTATTAAAAGAGACGAATATGGAATTGTTGGCACTTCCCTATCGCCCTAACCCTTATGAATATATGGCCTTGACGAACAGTCGCCGTATTCGGGGCGACCAGTACGAATATTTACAGCCAAAATTTTCTCGTTACAGTGGCGCAGGTTTGGTTTTTTAGATGATTTTTAGCCGTTTGAATTTCTAGTGCTTAATTGTATTGAGGAAGAGTCTTGCGAGAAGTGAGAGTTGCTTTAGCTGTTCAAGCGAAATTGGGCGAATGTCCGCGCTGGGATGAAAAGTCTCAACTTTTGTATTGGGTGGACATTACTACTTTTCAGCTGCATCGTTTTAACCCCGCAACGTCCGAAAATGATACTTTAACTTTCACGGAAGAGATTGGATGTTTTAGTTTACGTCGGGACAAAGGATTTGTGCTCGCGATGAGAAGCGGATTTTATTTGTTAGATGATTGGAACACTGACTTTAAATTTATCTGTGATCCAGAGGCTGAGCTAAAAAAAAATCGATTTAATGATGGGCGTTGTGATGCCAGAGGACGATTTATTGCTGGTTCTTATTATCCTCCCAAAGATCATGATGCCGCGAGCCTTTGGTCTTTAAGTAAAGTGGGAACCGCAACAAAGCTTGAGAAAGGCTTGTTAACGTCCAATGGAGCAGCGTTTTCACCGGATAATACTGTTTTTTATCTGGCGGATACGCCAAAGCATGTTATCTATCGATATGATTACGATTTAGATTCCGGGGGCATATCAAACCGAAGTATATTTCATCAGTTTCCCTTTGGGGGTGGTCGGCCAGACGGAGCGGCAGTGGATGTTAATGGGAACTATTGGACGGCTTTATATGACGGGGCCCGCGTTATTTGTTTGAACCCCAATGGTGAGATTATTGAAGAGGTAATGGTGCCGGCCAAATGCCCGACTATGGTAGCTTTTGGTGATAAGGATATGAAAACGCTATATATTACTACTGCCGGAGATCGGCCAGCGGAGGATCTAGGGCTATATCCTGATGCTGGGTCGATATTCAAAGTTAGCGTCGATATTCCAGGAGTTCTGGAATATCGTTTTGTTGAATGAATTCAGTTTTGTTTCTAACTCATCTTTCCTATTCTTCTTTTAATTTTTCTTAGCCGTTTGAAAAATACGTTCTGCCGGTACACGTAGCTGTATTTTCAAATAAGCAGAAAATTTCTCAGAATACGGTTGCTGGTCAATAGCTTTATCCATACATAAAAGCCATGCATCACGAGATTCTTCTGTTACTGTCAGATGTTGATGAGCTTGCGGAATATTAATAGAACCGTATTTTTCACGATAAAGTTTAGGCCCGCCCATCCAACCGCATAAAAAACGGCTTAGCTTATCTTCTGATTCTTCTAAATCAACCGGGTGCATTCTTCTGATTTCTTTGGCTTCAGAAAACGTCTCCATATTCGCGTAAAATTCATGTACAAGTTTTGCTATACCTTTTTTCCCGCCTGCAGATTGGAAAGAGGTGTCTTCAAACCCAAAAGGTAGAGTGTCGTCGATTTTCATAATGATTTTAATTTCATAAATTACAGTGCTAAATTGGCATCGTTTAAGTTTTAGCGTTAGCCAATTTTATTGATCGAATAGTATGACCGAACGAATACTTTTTCCTTCGTGCATTAAGTCGAAAGCCTTATTGATGTCATCGAGTGGCATAGTATGGGTAACAAAATCATCGAGGGGGATTTTACCTTCCATAAATTGATCGACGATTCCGGGCAGCTCACTACGACCTTTTACGCCACCAAAGGCAGTGCCTCGCCATACGCGACCTGTCACTAACTGGAAAGGCCTCGTTGTGATTTCCTGGCCTGCTCCTGCTACACCTACAATGATCGACTCTCCCCAGCCTTTATGACAACACTCTAAGGCTGAACGCATAACATTCACATTGCCAATGCACTCGAAAGAATAATCGACTCCACCATCGGTTAGGTCGACGATATAGTCTTGGATGTTTCCGTCATGATCTTTAGGGTTAACGCAGTCTGTTGCCCCGAACTTTTTCGCAATATCAAATTTACTCTCGTTAATATCGATAGCAATAATTCTTCCTGCCTGGGCTTGTACAGCACCTAATATTGCTGATAGTCCAATGCCGCCAAGGCCAAAGATTGCAACGGTAGAGCCGGGCTCAACTTTTGCCGTTTTCAGTACCGCGCCCATGCCAGTTGTTACGCCGCAGCCGAGTAAGCACACTTTATCGAGTGGGGCGTTGGGGTTTATCTTTGCGAGGGCAATTTCAGGTAACACGGTATATTCAGAAAAAGTCGAAGTCCCCATGTAATGAAACAGTTGCTGCCCGTTTAGTGAAAAACGAGAAGAGCCATCGGGCATGAGCCCTTTACCTTGGGTTGCTCTAATAGCTTGGCAAAGGTTGGTTTTACCGCTCTTGCAGAATTTACATTGGCCGCACTCGGGTGTGTATAGGGGAATCACATGATCGCCGGGTTTTACGCTGGTAACCCCAACACCAACTTCCATGACTATACCGCCGCCCTCATGGCCTAAGATACTGGGGAAAATCCCTTCAGGGTCTGTACCCGAAAGGGTAAATGCATCTGTATGGCAGACACCGCTTGCGACGATTTTAACCAATACTTCGTCTTGTCGTGGCCCATCGACTTGAATTTCTTCGATAGTCAAAGGTTCTCCAGGGGCAAAGGCTACCGCTGCACGGGAGTTGATCATACTGAATGCTCGCTGTTTATTGGTCTTACAGGCTGGGGTTGTCGCCACAACTGGTGGGCGTCAGCCTCGAATGGGGATCATTTTATAGGAAAGGGCGGCAGTATATGAAATTTAACGGTACATTTGTTTGATACACTCAGTTGGCAGCTGGTTTATCAGGCGCTTATTTAGGGTCTTCTCTAGGTTCTACGCATAAACCAGCTTCTACACGAGATCAATTCTGGCCAAAGAAATTTGAGTTCGCTGCAGTCTTGTTTTGGGATGAGTGTTTTTTATCAATTTAGTTTACAGGGGTGGATAAGTGTTAAAAGGTGAAAAAACGGCAATTAGGAATATTGGTTCGGGTGATCTAGGGCTTCTTATTCAGAAGTGGGCTGATTTAAGCGCGAGGGGAGATCATTTCCCTTTGAGTATTTTAAACGAGACTACCATCAAGAAACGCTTTCAGGATAATGGCTTTTGGAGTGAGTCCGGAGGTCATATGGTGATTGTGGATTTGGAAGGCCGTATCGTAGGTGTTATCTTTTTTATGATCCCAAATCCTTTTTTGAGTTATCTAGAAGTTGGCTATATTTTGTTTGATGCTGGGGACCGTGGAAAAGGCTACACCTCCGAGGCCCTAGGGTTATTCTCTCAATTTTTATTGAGTTCAAAACAAATTTCAAAAATCTTATTGAATATTAACCCCGGCAATACCGGTTCTAGAAAAGTTGCAGAAAAGAATGGCTTCGTTTCCGAAGGGCTTGATAAGAAAGCTGTCTTTTTGAACGGTGAGTATCGTGACGTAGAACGCTTTGCACTTTATCGGGAAAATACACCGAGTTAATAGCGAATTTTAAAAAGGCTATACTTGTTTCTTTAATGTTCGTAAGGGTATGGGTTGTCGCTGAGAATTGGCTATACAATTCTAGTTAATCTGGTAGCCCGCTAGAGAGCTTCAGGGACATGCCACGAGTACTGATCTGTAGAATCGTCTAATGCCATCCCTCACTAAATCCTGTGTGATAAATGGCATTAGACGGCCTTAAAATATTTCCCAATTATCGACTAAACCGACCTCAATAACGTCAATGGCGGTGTATTCACAACTTTTCTCGCAGATAGCCAACCTGTCAAACCAATAAGAGTCGCACTAATAATCGGCCCGACAATCCAAAGAAGCCCTTGAGAGGCATACTCCAAATTAAACACGCGGGTTTGTAAAAAGTACATACACAACTCAGTACCTGCTACGGCAAGAATCCCGGATAAAAAACCTAAAGTAACAAATTCAATTAACAGTGTTAGTCGGATTAATGATTTAGGCGCTCCCAGAGTTCGATAAATCGCACCTTCCTGTACACGCAAATCAAGAGTCGCTTGAATACTTGTAATGAGCACTAGAACTCCAGAACTCAAAACCAAAGCCAAAATAAATTCGATTGCCATAGATACCTTTTGGATAATACTTTGAACCTGAGCAATCGTTTGGTCGATTTCGATAATTGACACCGTTGGGTGGGCACGGCTCAATTCATTGAGAGTGGATTTCTTTTCTGGGGGAAGATGAAAGCTCGTCACCCAATTGGCGCTGATTCCGCCTAGTAGCCCTTGATTAAAAATCATATAAAAATTCGGATTCATTGAATCCCATTTAACCGAACGAATACTGCTGACTTGTGCCTCCACTTTTTGTCCCGCGACACTAAACGTTAATATGTCACCAATAACCATTCCCAAGCCCTTAGCGTAGGCCGATTCAGCTGAAACGAGTAATGGGGAGTTTTCACCTAAATGTTCACTTGCCGGTTTGTCCCACCATTTACCCTCAATAATGGTGTTGTCTCTGCCAAAACTATCAGACCAAGTAAGGTTAAGTTCACGCTTATAATTTACGTTACTTTTACTGTCCTTGGTCAGGTCATTTACACTTTCTCCATTGACTTCCACTAGACGGCCGCGAGTCATGGGATAAAAAGGTTGAGCGGGGACGTTTTGTTGTTTCAAGAAGGCCTTAATTTCATCGGCTTCATCGGGGAAAATATTAAAGGCAAAATGATTGGGAGCGTCTTTCGGTAGCTGGTTTTGCCATTGTGTTAGTAAGCTTGTTCTCACGGTTAACAGTATAAACAGCAACATAAATAACAAAGAAAAAATAACGACCTGCAAGGTATTAAAGCGTTGATGCCGTTTTAGACTGGCTAGGCCTAAGCGCCAGGTATACGATAAATAGCGGCTTAACGGCTTGGTCGCCATAATAAGAAGCGATGACAGTAGCCCCACACCTAAAACACAGACGGCCGCACCGGCCATGACAATCAAAGACAGATTGATATCACGACTGTAAAAGAACATTAATCCGAGAATGGCGACAGCCCCAATAATACCGCTTATGCCTAAAGAGTTTGCCTCTGAATCCCCCGCGCGTAAAACGCTTGCTGGTGATACCGATCGCAATGAAAAAATGGGTGGAGCAGCAAAGGCCCAAAGTGACACAAAGCCTGTAATGGCGCCGGTCGAATAGGCACTCCAAGATGGCGCTGCGAGCGCCGTGGGAATGAGGTTGCCAAGAGCTGCGATAATCCCCCAGTGCAGCAACCAGCCTAATGCCGCACCCAAAATAATACTGATAAGACCAATAAATAAAAGACTTGTACTGTAAAGACGGGTGATGTCTTTGGGACTGCTGCCAAGTGTTTTGAGTAATGCCACTTGGCTGTGATGACGTTTGGCGTAGCGGCGTGCGGCGAGTGCGATTGCGACACCGGAAAGAATTACGCTTAAGCAGCCAGTCAGTAATAGAAACTGTTCGGCACGGGTTAGCGCGCTGTCAATGCTGCGGTTGCCACCTTTAACCCCATTCCAACGAAAATGCTCACCAAGGCGCGTCGAGAGCCAAACTTCCATGTCGTTAATTTGTTTGGCGTTTCCGCCGAGCAGCCAATCGTAGTCGATTCGGCTCCCCGCCTGAACCGCTTGCGTGGCAGGTATATCATCGATGCTAATCAGCACGCGCGGTGCGATACCAAATAAACTTTGTCCGCTATCGGGTTCTTTTTCTAGCGAGGCGCTAACGGTGAAATCAGCTTCACCAATTGTAATAGAATCGCCGACTGTAATTGTTAATGCGTTAAATAATCGAGCAGCTATCCAGGCTTCTCCGGGCTTCGGCCCTGTGCCGGTTTTATGGCCGAGTCCATATGGCGTGTCTGCAATGCTGAGTTGCCCCTTGAGTGGGTATTCTTTGGACACCGCTTTGACCTGTGTCAGCACCATTCCTTTTTCGGAAAAGGACATCGCGCGGAAGCGAATAATATTGGCTGTTTGCAGGCCCATCAATTTCGCCTGCGCCGTCCAATCTTCGTGAACGGGAAGGCTGCCTGTAACTTTTGCGTCGGCGGCCAAAAAGTGTGATGCCTCCTCATAAATGGAATTATGAATACGGCTGGTGAATAGGCTGATACAGGTGACTGTAGCAATCGCGAGTAAGAGCGAGCACAGTAAAATATTCAGTTCACCGCTTTTCCAGTCTCGCCATAGTAAACGTTGCGTCAGAGGTAATCTAAAGTTCGATTTTGTTGTGTGGGTCGATAGGTTCCCGTTGCTAATACCGGAGCTTTGACTCACGCTAATTGCTCCGTTAGTTCACCCGATTGCATTTCAAACCGTCTTTCACAGCGGGCTGCTAATGCGGGGGAGTGGGTTACCAGTACAAGAGTAGTATTCATCTCCTTATTCATATCGAAAAGTAGGTCGGCAACCTTGTCGCCAGTTTCTGTGTCTAAATTGCCCGTGGGCTCATCAGCGAAAATAATCGGCGCATGGCAGGCGAATGCTCGGGCGAGTGCAACGCGTTGCTGTTCTCCGCCCGAAAGCTGTGCGGGGTAATGGCTTAAGCGCTCGGCTAATCCAACGCGCTGTAAATATTGGCGTGCCAGTCTGTCTGCGTCGGCGTCTCCTTTGAGTTCAAGCGGAAGCATCACATTTTCTAGCGCGGTTAAACTGCCGAGCAGCTGAAAATTCTGAAAGACAAAAGAGACGTGCTGGCTGCGTACCGCTGCTCGGGATTCTTCATCTAATTCAGTAATTTCTGTGTCGCTGAGATAAACTTTCCCCTGGCTTGGGATGTCCAAGCCAGCGAGCATGCCGAGTAGAGTCGATTTACCTGATCCGGAAGTCCCAACAATGGCAACCGATTCGCCGGGCTTAATACTCAAGTTAATGTTTTTAAGAATATGCAGCTCACCATCGCTAATGGGGACTTGCTGGTGTAAATCGAGCGCTTTAATCATTCATGCAGCCTTAGTAAATAGAGTTATTCCATGTTTCAAAAGTATAAAGTGTTTCGAAAGTCTAAAGTGTTCTTAAAGCACCTTTTACCTCTTTCAGCCCTTTTAACCTTATGTAGTTTTCAATATGTTTCCAATTGCTTGAAGATTGCGGTAACAGGCTTGTGCCTCTCATTACCGCGCACTTTAAGGGCAATGCCTCGGTTCAGGCTAAGACATTGCGTCGTCATAATGGGGATGTTACTGCTCCCAATTTCCGCATATTCTGAGCAAAAGCCGAACTTGGATGCGAAGATCAGTAAAAAGATCCTCGTAATGGGAGATAGTTTAAGCGCGGCGTACAAGCTTCCGGTGGAAGATGGTTGGGTCTATCATCTTCAAGCAAGGCTACAGCAGCAAGAGTGGGACGTTGAAGTGGTCAATGCTTCTGTGAGCGGAGCAACAACTGCGGCGGGTTTGCAGATATTACCTGACGCACTGCTCGTACATAAACCCGATATTGTTATTCTGGAGCTTGGAGCCAATGATGGGCTACAGGGCAAGCCCATTCCCTATATCACCAAAAATCTATCAAAGTTAATTGAAACAGTAAAAGCGGGTGGCGCCAAAATTCTAATTGTGGGTATTAAACTTCCGCCCAATTTTGGTCGCCGCTACACCCAACCATTTTTTGCCCAATACGAAGCGTTGTCGCAAACATACCAGTTGCCACTTGTACCTTTTTTACTGGAAGGTGTTGCGGGTGATCGTGAGCTGATGCAGAACGATGGTTTACACCCGACAGCAGAAGGTCAGCCGCTGGTGTTAGAGAATGTGTGGCCGGTATTGCAAACATTGTTGGCGCCATAGTGTCGTTTGTGGCGGAGGTGGGCTCTTTCTGTTTTTGTTGAATGCCGATGATTTTATGAATGCAATGTCGGATAAAGGCAAATTTAGACGCAATTTATTGCCTAAAGAGTTTAGTGGCGCGTATTTTTTTAGTTCGCTGGCGCATTTAATGTGAATGCTCACTTTTTCTGTGAGCTAGTTATCATAACGGACTGAAATATAGGTGTGTCCTCCCGAGTTCGCCATGGTTAAAATATAAGCAGAATATTGGTTTGTGGCGTTTGAAAGTCAAAGATTAAAGGGGTATAAAACTCAGCCCGCTTAGATCTTGACTAATAAAAACACACAGGTGGCCCTTGTGGTCATTAGAGGTACAGTTATGAAAACAGATGTGTTGACCTTGGCGGCGTTAGTATTCATTGTTGGATTGTTACTGAGTTCCTTCAGTGTTTCTGAGATATTTGACTCAAATGAAGACGCGCCTGCACCCGTACAGCAGGGAAGTATTTCGAGATAAGCTGTTTTGAAGGGGCGGAGCCCCTTCAGCTATCCCCCTTCAGCTATCCCCCTTTCTATTTCTCCTAAGTAAAATATCCTCTCCTAGCTCGGATAGAGGCTTTCTGATGACTGGCATTCAGAATTTAGGCTTTATCGTTCTAGTTCGATTCTCTAGTAGGCTTCTTGCAACCATTTTGGAGTGCATGACAGGTTAGAATTGAAAATTTATGCGGTTCGCCACTATCTGCCTACTCTCATTATGACGGCCTTCATAAGCCTTTTTCTTGGACGCTCTCAACAGCCATTAACAGTTAGAACTCCCCCTGTTTAGGCGGAACTCAGAACGTTGCTCAGCGACCAGGCCGAATTACCCGCTTATCAGTCACAATGTAGTCCAGTGGTATATCCCATAGATCGACATTTAGAGCGTCGACCCTTTGGCATTCGTGGGCTAAACCCACCAGAAGGGGAGCTTTATTGGGGTGCTTGGTTTTGTAGGCAAAAGTCCTGTCGTAGAAACCACCACCCATGCCCAAGCGATTCCCCTTTTCATCGAAAGCCACCAGAGGCATAAACACCACATCTATATTATCCCCGCTAACTTCCGCGCAGCGGGGTTGTGGCTCGGGTATGCCATATCGGTTTTTCGTCAGTGAAGCCTGATTGCTATACACACGAAATTTCAGCTTTTTGTTCGAGGTAACACACGGAAGTAGAACCTGCCCCTTATTCATTTTAGCAAAATTCCGTTTTGCCAAATTAATCACCAGATCGGGTGAGATCTCACCATCATTGGCAATATAAAATGCAAGGGTTTGTGGTGTTACTAGGAATGACTTTTTAAATATGGGGAGATGAGACAGCTTATGCAATAACTTGCGCGACGCCTCTCGTTGTGCGGCGCTAGAAAGGGCTCTGCGCTTCGTACGAATTATACGACGCAGCTCAGTTTTTTTTTGCTCGGCAGTTGAGGAGGCAATAGTCAAAACGATAGCCAGCAGTATTGGTTTCGAAAAAATAGTTTAACGTGCTTAGTGCAAGCAAAGAAGAGATTAGAAGCCCAAGGTGCCGCTGTTGACATAACCTTGAACCGTAAAATTCAAGGAGGAGGGGACAATCATATATTAGGCTTTCCGTCGAGCGGACATGCGCACAATACAACTCGGTCGCCTCCGATAATAACATTATCGGCTCAGGGATATAGCCAACTGGCGTACACCTTAGGTTGAATTAAGTATAGCACTGTAAAAGTCGGCGTACAGTCTTGACAAAGCGAAAAGGTAAAGTTTGTTTATTCGTTTTTATCATAGAAAAGCACTAGCTCTATAAAAATAGACGAGGTGGGAGTAAACGTAGGAGAAGAGCTTGGTGAAAATAGTTAGTTAATTTACAGAGCTGTTTTTTTAGTCTACAGCAATATTGGATTTTGCTTTAGAATACTTGGCTGACGCTTGCTTAGCCCGCTGTGATTGTGTAGTGTCAGCTAGATCTTAAGGCGAAAGCTTTATCGTAACGAGCAAGCCCGCATTACTCACGTTTGGAGAAGGAACCCCATGCAGATACCTCCCGTTTAGCTAGCCCTATAGCCAATAATCAGCAACACTGAATCCTGTTTCAAAACTTCCCACTTTAATTGTTACAAAAGTGCTATCCACAATTGATCATAATTGGTTGATGGAATAACCAGATTCTAGTGCTTTACTAACTGTCAGCAGTATCGACTCCCCCAAAATAAAAGCAGTTTTATAGCTATAACATAAAAAGAGAATACTCGAATGCATATTCAATCAAAGGAGCGATTTTATTCCTTGTTCGTCGTCCTGTTTTTTACACTTGTGTTTTTATCCGCTTGTTCTGAAAAGAATAACGACACGCCAGCCTCTGTCACAGAGCAAAAAAACAAAACCGTTATCGAAGCTGTGCCAGTAGAAGGGAATGCCGAGGGCGTAGTGAAATCCTCAGTACAGTCAATAGAAGAATTCAGTGATTCAGATTTACCATCTTGGTCGCAGCACATACAAAGCCATAGTCAAGGTTGGGTTCCAGCAGAGCGTGCGCTTGAAATTCGTTTTAGTCACCCGGTTGTATCGACAGAACAATTAAATCTTCCCGTGGAGGGCCTCGTTAGCATTACCCCAGCCGTAGAGTTTACGGCGGTATTTACAGCTCCCGACACCTTAACCTTGGCTCACCCTAAACGATTTCCATCGGCCAAGGTTTACTCTATCCAATTAATGCCTCAGAAATTAGAAGGTGTTTCGGAATCCTTAGGCGCATTTAATTTTCAAGTTCAGGTCTTAAAACAAGATTTCGAATTAAAGATTGCAGGTTTGACTCCCGGGGATACTAAAAACGTCATGGTTCTTGATGGATCAATCAAAACCAGTGACACGTCAGATGATAGTGAGATAGAAAAAACACTGAACTTAAAACAAGCGGATAAAGACCTACCAATAACATGGAGGCACAGTACAGATAAACTGTCGCACGATTTCACTATTAACGGAATTGTTCGTGGTGATAAAGCGTCTACCTTAGACCTTCATTATTCTGCCCAATCAATCGATGTAGAAAAAGATGGTATTCACTCCATCGACGTTCCCGCGATTAATCAGTTTGTGGTCACCGGCATTAGAACCATTCAATACCCGGAGCAATACGTAGAAGTTAGCTTTTCAGAAGGTTTAGATCGCAATCAAAATTTAGTGGGTCTCATTCAGCTCGATGGCAAAGATGCCAATGTTCGCGTCGATGGCAGCTCCTTACGCATTTATCCTGCAGGCATACAGTCAGGTGAGTTGGAACTCGAAATTGCCGATACCATAAAAAGCTCGAAAAGCATTCAGCTTCCCACAATTCACAAAGCCAAAGTGACCTTTGTTTCTGAATTACCGGGTGTCCGTTTTCTCAGCGGCGGTTCAATTATTCCACCAAGCGATTCACTTACCGTTCCCTTCGAGGCTATAAACGTTAACGCTGTATGGGTAACAGCATTTAAAACCTTTGAGCATGGCATGCAGGAGTTCCTTCAGAGCAGTCAAATTAATAGTAGCCATACGTACCAGGACGAAGGCCGTTATTTATGGCGCAAGAAAATAACCTTACCCTCTATTCCGTTTGACCAATGGCAGCGCTTTGACATTGATATGAATGAATTGATGGAAAAACACGGCGACGGTTTAATCAACCTGAGCCTATCGATTGATAACACTGTTGTTGCGTATACCTGTCCAGCATCAACTCAAGCATCATTAATGCCCCCGCTAGCCAATTATGAAGGGCCCAATATTAAAGAGGATGTCAAACGCCCCAGCTGGTTCAATCAATACTACTCTACCAGCAATGGGTACGTGACCTACAGCCAACGTAACGACCCTTGCGATGCAAATTTCTATACCTACTACAACGCTAAAAACGTCAAGGCGACCAAAAACTTCTTAGTCTCAGACCTGGGGCTTCTCGTTAAAAAAGGCAGCAGCAACAAATACCATATTGTTGCCACCGGTATTCAATCTGGCGAACCCCGAAAAAAAGCCAAAATAACGGTGTACAACTACCAGCATCAAATAATGGCCGAAGGCACGACCGATAAAAATGGAATGCTTACAGTTGAACCCAAAGGCGCAGCCTTTTACCTGATAGCAGAATACAAAAACGATAAAGGCTACATTCGCTTCCCGCGCAATGAAGCCTTACCCACCAGTCAATTTGACACGCGTGGAGAAAAAATTCGTAAAGGCATCAAAGGTTTTATCTTTGGCGAACGAGATGTTTGGCGTCCCGGTGACGACATTTTCCTTACCTTCGTTTTGCAAGATAAAAATAAGAGTCTTCCCGAAGGGCATCCCGTATCAATAGACTTCTTCGATCCGCGTGGAACAAAAGTTACGACCCAAACCAACAGTCAATCGGTGGGTAACTTATACACCTTTACTCTAAAAACAGAAGAATCATCGCCAACCGGTGCATGGCGAGCCGTGGTCAGAGTGGGTGGCGAATATTTTGCTCAATCGATAAAAATCGAAACCATTGTCCCTAATAGATTAAAGGTTGACGTGAGGCCAGCTCAGCGCCCCCTGTTGGTTTCTAGCCCAGCCATTCGTACCGAACTCTTTGCCCAATGGCTAAACGGCGCCAGTGCAAAAGGCCTAAAAGCGGATTCTGAAATAAAACTTTCACCCATGAAAACCACCTTCGAAGGTTGGAGCCAATATCACTTCGACGATCCGGCCAGCAGCTTTCGAAAATCTAAACACAAACTGTTTGACGGACATCTTGACGATAATGGCCGTGTGGCGTTTAACGTTAATTTGCAGCACATCGTTCAAGCTCCCGGAAAATTAAGAGCAACCTTTGTTACGCGTGTTTTTGAACAAAGCGGAAATTTCAGTACCAGTATTCGACATGAAGAAGTCTTACCCTACGAAAACTGGGTCGGCCTTAATATTCCAAAAGGAGATGGTTATAGAGGTGCAATTTCACGTAACCAAGATCACTCCATCAACTTGCAAGCCATCAATAGCGACGCAAAATCCGTAGAAGGTCGAACGTTAGACATAAGTATTTATAAAATCGGTTGGCGTTGGTGGTGGGACCAAACACAAGAAAATTTTGCCAACTACGTTAATGGCCGTCACACAAATGAACTTGTTGATGAAACCGTCGTTACCGATGCAAAAGGCCACGCCGAATTTATCCTAGAAAAAAACCTCTATGGATGGGGCCGTCATCTTATCCGTGTATGTGATCGTGATAGCGGTCATTGCAGTGGCAAAGAAGTTTACCTAGGTTGGAGTTGGAGCAACCAAGTCAATCCTGATTCCGCCACTCAACTAATGCTGGCCACCGACAAAACCCGCTACAGCGTGGGCGATACCGCCATCATACAAATCCCCGAGTTAATTCAAGGTAAGATGTTGCTGAGTATTGAAACCGGCAGTGAAGTGTTACAACAAAAATGGTTGAACCTAAAACCCGGAGCGACCTCATTTGAGGTGCCCATCACTGCCGACATGGCGCCAAACGTCTACATCAATGCCATGCTGCTATTGCCACACAGCGATCGGAAAAGCGATGCCCCTATACGTCTGTATGGCATAACCCCCTTGCTGGTCGACAACCCCAAAAGCCATCTAACACCTGTACTGGATGCGCCAGACTCGGTAAGACCCTCAAGCACATTCGAAGTTACGGTCAGTGAAGAAAATAACCGGGATATGAGCTACACACTCGCAGTGGTAGATGAAGGCCTATTGGGCATTACAGGCTACAAGGCTCCAGACCCTCACAAGACCTTTTATAAGCGAGAATCCTTAGGTGTTGTCACCTGGGACATCTTCGACGGCGTAATCGGCTCCTATGGCGCCAATCTTGAACGCCTCCTGAGAATCGGTGGTGGCGACGGCGCTAAAGGCGGCAAAGAGAAAAAACAACGTCGTTTCCCGCCAGTGGTGAAGTTCCTTGGCGCTTTTACCCTAAAACCGGGTGAGACCAAAACCCACAGCATAGAGCTTCCTCAATATATGGGGGCGGTCAGAGTCATGGCTGTAGCAGCAGACAGCGGAGCTTATGGACAAGCCGAAAAGACTATTATCGTAACCCAGCCACTTACACTGCTGGCCACCTTGCCGCGCGTACTGGGGCCGAAAGAAAAAGTTTCGCTGCCGGTAAACATCTTTGTGAATAACGACAAAATAAAAACCGTCGACATAAAAGTTACCACGAATAATTTATTCACCATAAAAGAAGAAACTAAAACGCTTACCTTCGATGGACCCGGTGATCAAATAGTTATGCTGGAACTCGACGTCAGAAATCAAATTGGTGCGGGAAGAGTAACCGTAGTGGCAGAGTCGGGTGACGAAAGGGCAGAACAAACAATTCACATTGAATCGCGTTCGCCCAACGTCGAAAGTACAGAAAAAATAAGTAAATTATTACAGCCGGGAGAAGAGTGGAAACCTATATTAATGCCCCATGGTATGGATAATACCAATATCGCCACTGTTGCCGTCAGTAGCTTGCCACCGCTGAACATAAGTGAGCGTATGCGCTACCTCATTCGCTACCCCCATGGATGTGTGGAGCAAACCACCTCAGCTATATTTCCACAAATTTGGTTAAGTAATATTACCGAGTTAAGCGAGGCGCAGAAAAGCGACATTCAAAAAAATGTGACTGCCGCCATAATCAAATATAGAGGCTTCCAGCAAGCCAGCGGTAACTTCTCCTACTGGCCGGGTGGAGGCTATACCAACGATTGGGCCACTAACTACGTTACCCACTTTTTAGTCGAAGCCAAATCCCTTGGTTATGCAGTACCAACCACCATGATCGATAGCGCCGTGAAATACCTCGGCGGCCTAGCATCGTCGTTCGACGACCAGCGCGAGTATTCACGGCTCGTTGCCGCCTATCGACTTTATGTGCTCGCCATTGCTGGTTCTCCAGACCTTGCCGCGATGAACCGGTTGCGTGAAGCCATGCTCAAAAAACAAAAATATTACAACGACAGCGTAGGGCGTTGGCAGCTCGCGTTGGCCTATCAAAAACTTGGTTTAAGTGATGTTGCACAGGAACTCATGAACGTTAATACAAATGACGTACAAGACTATCGTTATGGTTATTACACCTATGGCTCATCACTGCGAGACCGCTCCATACTGTTAATGGCCTACAACGCTGCAGGTAAAGATTCTGAAGCTTGGGGTGAAGCCAAAGAAATAGCCACCCTGCTATCGCAAAAGCGGTGGTACAGCACCCACTCAACGGCCTGGGCGTTTTTGGCAATATCACAATATGCCGACAATAAAAATGGCGACAGTAATCGCTTCTCAATTAGTGAGAACGCAAATAAAAACAGTGCAAATAAGCAAAAACCCAATAAATTAAATTGGCAAGGCATTGAATCCATATCGACCGTCTATCAACATAAAATTTCACCCGAGGTTTTGACGCAATCAAGACTAATGATTCGTAACGATAGTGAGCGCCCTCTACATGCATCGGTTAGCAATATCGGCGTTCCATCCGACGGAGGAGAAATCGAAAAAAGCAGTGGTTTAACATTCTATACCAATTTCACCGATATGGATGGCAACCCTATAAACGTAGACGCCTTACCCCAGGGCCAAGATTTTATTGCCGAAGTCGCGATTATTGCCGACACCAACAAACACAGTTATAAAATCGAAGACATCGCCATGACCATGGTGATGCCCAGTGGTTGGCAGATTCGCAACGAACGACTCGAAGGGGAAGAAACACCAAAAGGACTTGATTATCAAGATATTCGTGACGACCGCGTTCTCTCGTATTTCAGTCTGTGGCAAAACCATTACTGGCGATATCGCTACAACGACAGAAGCCAAGACACACAAACCATTCGCGTTATTTTGAATGCCTCCTTCGCCGGAAAGTTTTACCTGCCGGGCTGGCAAGTGAAATCCATGTACGACGACGAAATTTCAGCTCAGTCAGCAGGACAATGGGTAGAAGTGATTTCAGAGTCACAAGCGAAATCTCGGGTGGCTCTTAATAAAAAATCGGATACAGGCTTTGATTCGAGCGGAGTAAG
Source organism: Agarilytica sp. (assembly GCA_033852175.1). Lineage (GTDB taxonomy): Bacteria > Pseudomonadota > Gammaproteobacteria > Pseudomonadales > Cellvibrionaceae > Agarilytica. The sequence continues at coordinate 189,866 of JAWSUY010000001.1, read as the reverse complement.
CGAACCTAATAAAATCAGCGCAATCGACACGCACCCCAAACCTTAAAGGCGCCGACTACTCGTGTGGTGGAATTTAAAACCCTGCTCAACTACTCCGAATTCCCACGGACTCCGTGGGAATTCGGACCAGACTGAAACTGAGCAATACGAAAGCTCGGGTGCCGTTGAGGCTAGTAATGCAAACCCTCAGGCTATTCTCAAAAAAACACGTCATACCAAGGTAAAAAAACGCTTAACCATAAGTGCCTTAATGTTGTGTTGTGGCTTGCTCGCTTTCCACCTAGCCCCACTTCCCAGTTCACTGCAGCAGCACCCCTTATCAAAAGTATTGCTCGCCAAAGACGGTCAACTCCTCGCGGCAAAAATCGCCAGCGATCAACAGTGGCGATTTCCACAAACCCATAATTTGCCACCCAAATACATTACCGCTGTTACCACGTTCGAAGATCGCTACTTCAATTTCCATCCCGGCATAAACCCGATATCCATTGGCCGCGCATTTATGGGCAACCTTAAAGCCGGAAGAGTCACCAGCGGTGGCAGTACCATTACCATGCAGCTCGCGCGATTAATTCAAGACGATCCACCGCGCACGTACAAAAATAAAATAATCGAGATATTCCTAGCGCTAAAACTCGAATGGCATTTTAGTAAAACTGAAATCCTATCCCTCTACGCCAGCGAAGCCCCTTTTGGCGGCAACACCGTTGGTATCGGAGCCGCCAGCTGGCGTTACTTCGGTCGTTATTTAAAAGAAGAACAGAAAGAAAATTCGAGAGAAAAGATAGTCAGTATTTCTCGACTGTCATGGGCCGAAGCCGCATTACTTGCCGTGCTTCCCAACAGCCCTGCATTAATGCATCCAGGTCGTGCCAGGCCCAAACTAAAAGCTAAGCGTGACCGTCTACTTACCACCTTGCGTAAACAAAATAAAATCACCAAAAATGAACATGACCTTAGTGTATTAGAGCCACTGCCGCAAAAACCCAACCGTATACCTCGGCACGCACCACATTTACTGCAAACGCTAATGCAGCGATACCCCAATAGAGACTTAATCCAGTCGACCATCGACGCCGATCTACAAAAAAAAGTAAGCACCCTCGCCAAGTTTCAAGGTCGACAACTTGCTAGCGAAGGTGTCCACAACCTCTCCATTATCGTAATCAATAATCAAGACATGACCACCCCGGCTTATTTGGGCAATGTCACCACCGCCGATAATAAAATCCTTTACGGTTCTGATATCGATATTGCCATCAAGCCACGCTCGACAGGCTCTGTATTAAAACCCCTTTTATACGGCCTAATGCTACAAGCGGGTGACATCCTCCCAAACACACTCGTGCCGGATATTCCCACCAACTACCAAGGATTCACGCCAGAAAATTACGATCACAAATATCGCGGCGCGGTTCCTGCAAAAGAAGCCCTCGCACGCTCACTCAATATTCCCGCTGTACGTATGCTCAAAAAATACGGCGTCTCGCGCTTCCATCATGATCTACAGCAGCTCGGTATGAGCACATTGTTCCGATCATCAGACGACTACGGTCTCAGTCTTATCCTTGGTGGAGCGGAAGGTAACCTATGGGAGCTGACCAGTATCTACGCCCAACTACTTAACACCGCAAGACAGGGCTGGAATAGCGGTAGCCAAAAACAGCCCGCGTTAATCTCCAATATAGAAACTTCAGACGCTGCGAAGCAAAAACATTCCGCCCATAAAAAAACACCACTCCTCAGTCAAGGAGCAGCATGGCTAGCACTCGACGCCCTACATGAAGTCGTTCGCCCCGGCAGTGAAAACTTATGGCGAGAATTTACCAACAGCCAGAAAATTGCTTGGAAAACTGGAACCAGCTATGGACTCAGAGATGCATGGGCCATAGGAAGTAATGGAAAATACACCGTCGGCATATGGGCAGGTAATGCCGGTGGCGAAGCCGCCGCAGGGCTAAGTGGCGTTCGCACAGCCGCCCCGCTTATGTTTCAAATATTCGACGTACTCGGCAATAGCCAGTGGATCAGCAAGCCAGAATTTGACTTAAAAGAAGTTATCACCTGTAAAGATGATGGCTACCTCACTGGCAACCGTTGTGAATCCGAAATTTCCCTTGCTCCGGTTAACAGCCACTTCCAAGACGTCACACCCTTCCATAAAAAAGTTCAGCTAGATCGTGACCAAAAGTTTCGTGTACACGGTGGCTGCGAGCGCGTCGCCAACAGCATCATAAAAAACTGGCTAATACTTCCCCCTGCGCAAGAATATTACTGGAGAAAAAATCACGGTGAATTCCGAGACCTCCCCCCATGGCGCTCGGACTGTATTGCTGAGCTTGCCAACTATTCAGATGAAATGCCAATGGACGTTATCTACCCTCAAGAAGGAGCCAAAATTTATATCCCCATCGAACTCGACGGAAAAAAAGGACGTGTCGTTTTTCAGGCAACTCACCGTAATCACAAAGCTAAATTGTTCTGGCATGTAGATAATCATTTCATCAAAGAGACAGAGCTTTTTCATGATGTGGAGTTGGATCTAGCGCCGGGGTGGCACAAGCTTATCTTGATTGATGAGTTGGGGTTTACCTTGTCGAGGTGGTTTAGGGTTTTGGGGAGGGAGTCACGCTAGAATTATGAAATCCAATTTAAATGAAATAACTAAGATTCCACTGATAACCATCTAAGGGTCAGTATATATAGGAGAAGCCTCTAAAGTAACGAGAGCAAGCAGAAAAGCCATACGTTTATATGAAAAAGTGGGATTTATAGAAAAACCAAAACGCAAGGGTAATTATCGCGTTAACTAATCTAGTCGCGTAAAGTGACGTTGTACTATTAGCCAGTTTGGCTACAGGGCTGATTTCATCAAGAAGTTAGCATTGATAAAGTAAATTAAATACGTAGGGAAACATTGTTCAATGAAAAGGTTAATAACGTTCGCCATATGCTCCATCTGGGCGCTTCCAGCATTTTCTAGTATTAAAAAAAATGACTGTCAGGGTTGGGTAGTCGGTGGTGGGGTGGGCTCTATGCATCTTTCAATCGACCCTGAAGGTGATACCGCTGAATCAAGAACAAGTGAGAGCGCGTTAATTGCGAGTATTTTCGGGGGCTATAATTTTACGCCTTGGTTCGGTATAGAATTCGATGTTTCTCAAAGTGAGAAATTTTCTGATCGAGATACGCGGCGTGATGCCAGTGTGCAGGGTACATCTTTTTCCCCAAAAGTTACCTTACCCATTAACGAGTCTCTGAACGCCTATTTAAAAGTTGGAGTTCAAGCACTGGATTATAAGGTTTCGGCGAATCGATTTGGTGAGGATTATGATGACCTTGGGATATTAGCGATTGACCCGTTTATCGGTTTTGGTTTGCAATTGTCCCCGGTAAGCGGCTTAAGATTACGTTTGGACTACAAATATTCTGAATTGGATTTTGAAGAGTTTGTAATATTTTCTGAAGGGGAAGAGTACGACGTGACGTTAAGCCAGTTATTGATAACGGTGAACTATCAGTTTTAAATCAGTTTGTAGCTGAAGGTTTCCCATTTTCTGATTCAAATAGCCACGTGAACAAAGAAAACTTACAGTTATCATTGTTCCAGAAAATTTTAGTTGAGGGTTTAGTCTCAATCCATAAGGCGTATGCAGTGCTCACGACACGGATGCGCTAGATCAGGGAAACTCCAGATCATTGGTTAGGCGACTCAAGAGATAAAGCTTAGCCAGTGGTTTAGGGCGCTATGCGGTTATTTATTCTCTACAGGTATGCTAGAGCATGCTATTGAATGGTTACGAAAATCTAATTTTATAGAAATGCTGTGTTTTCAGCAGTGATAGATTCCCCTCTCCACCCTCCAATTTAAAAGCTAATTCTGCTGTAGTTAGCTGACTTCAAAGATTACCCAGTCTTTCCAGTATAAGTCCTAAAATAGGACTTTTGTGTGCACTGCAGCAAATGTTCTGTCTTAAGGCGAAAGGAATTACTGATTAATATCTGTACGGTTTTCGGGCGTGGTAGATTTTGTCTATTCAGATGTTAGTCAGCAATATAGCAGGAAAGACTATTTTTATAGGGGAATTACGCAGTTCCTGACTCTGGAGATAGAATAAACATGATTCAACAGTCATAAAGCGTTTGTGTTTCAGGCGCCACGTTGGTAGGATGCCTCCCGCACAATGCTGCAGTGAAGCAATCTTTATTTAAACCCCGATTTAGCGTTTAGGAAACAATATTTCGGTGACCTTAAATAATTTATAACGATAAGGACGTTGTGCATTTTTTAATTTAATTCATATCAATGGGGTATTTATGAAAAACTTAGTTACTGCAACAATCCTAACTTTAGCCGCTAGTTCAGCCTTCGCTGGAACTGCACCTACAATTAAAAGTGCATGCGTAATGCCATCGGGTAATGTTTTATCCGTTAGTGGGCTACTAATCGATTTTGATGGTGATGCAATTTCAGTTGCACCACTAGTCGTTGGCGTTTGTGCTCAGGGCCTTCTACCAAACTATGCGTACGGAGCGAGCTACAACTGTAATGTTCCAGCGAACACTACATCAGTTACCTTGGTTGCTAGCGATGCTGAAAGTAATTTTAGCGCGCCTGTAGAGATTGACCTAACAAACGCACCGAGCTGTAAATTCTTTTAATTCAAGATTTATAGTCGAATAAATCGGGTGGTGAAAAATAGAAAACACAAATTATTTTCCGTTTTCACCGCCCTTATTAATGAATAAAAAATAGAGCTCAGGCATAACAAAACTGCCTAGTCCGTCAGGAATAAAAATATTGTTGTACTAAAAGTCTTTGAGTAATAAAACAGCATTTACACACTTTAATTTGGAATTTTCCACTCATTAATCTAGTCGATATGTGGGGGTCAGCCTCAACGCCAATATTAATCGAAACTCTATTATTGGTCGAATTTCATTTCCTCTACAATCTTCGCGACGAAGAAGAGTGGAGTGAATTCACTGTTATTGTAAATCAAAAACTTTGATAACTTAACGCGTCCGCGTTCTAAAAATATGCTCCTAATTATGCTCTATAGATAATAGAGGCTTCGAATATTTAGGGGTGCCTATTTTTACTTTCCTTCTTCATAATATTCCCAATTTTTTAACGATGTACAAATAATTTATCTACGATTAGTCCATTTTCATAATAGGGCGTATAGGATGGTGTTCCATTTTTTCTGGAGCCCATATTCGATAGACTAGTATCATGCAGGAAAAATTCCCGTGCAAAATTAGTTTGTGATGCAGATTCTGCTAGCCAATAAATACTGATCAAATTACTTCTGAATCGAATCAATAATGAGTCGTTAGAGCTTACGGGAAACCGTACGGTATTTTGTCTGTCGCATGAAGATGTAATAAAAATGTCTGTGAGCTATCAGGCTGTAGTGACGATGGGCTTCTACCGCCCTGTTGTGGGTAAATATGCGGTATCATCTCTCCGTGGGAAAATGGCGCAAAGCTCTACAGGAAAAATCATCTTCATGAAAGAACAGCACAGTAAAACCAAAACTAGTTTCTATCGACGCTTATACGTGGCTTACCTAATAGATTCGGGTGTGAATACAGTCCCGGCGATAATCGAAAAAACCGGCATGCCACGGCGAACCGCGCAAGATACGATTCTCGCCCTAAAAGAATTGGATATCGACTACGAATACGTTGGCGCAACCAAAGATGGCTACTACACGTTAAACAGCTGGGGCGCGATAAACCCAGGGTGGGTGAAGTCACATGTAACGCATATTAACGAGGTGCTGGCATATCCTGCCCTCGGCTGATATTACTACGCCGCACTACCATCCTGTTTCCTTGTTCAGCATGGGACCGAAGAGCTCACAAGAATGTGGTGAATTCAATGCCAAATAGTTAGTTTGTCGACTCAATCACTGTAAACTCATCGCCTACGCGCTGGGAGAGCTTGCCTTCCTTGTCTTTCGCAAGAACCGTACCGCACAAAATCCAGCAGAAATTAACGTTTACCCAGAGATATGTATGCCAAGAAATAGTTTGTTAATCGGGACGCTGATCACCCTCGTTATTGGTATAGTTCTGGCCATTAATCCTTTAATTGGGCCAGAAGACCCTTTAGGTGGTGCGGTTGAAGGCTTGCCTCATATTGATATTTCAGAATTACCTGTTGGCGGTTATATGTTTCATGACGGTGAAGTCGAGCAAGGGCGATATGGAATCCGGTATTTTATCGTTCGTCATGCAGAGCAAACCTATGACGTGCATTACATGCTGCGTAATGAAAATGGCGATACCATGATGCCCGACCTGTATTGGTGGCGGGCGGGCTGGCCCTGCAAAAGCTTTGGTCCAACAACCGAAGAAGGGAAAATAACAGAAAGCTCGGTGATGCAGTGTCATGACCTAGATGAACGCGGAGACCGGCCAAACAATCAATGGAAGATAACGGGAGAGGCGATTGATCATGAACAGAATGATATGGATCGGATTAAAAAATATACGGTGAAAGGGAAGCTCTTAATTATTGGGGTAGGGTAAGAGGAATCATTGGTCTAATCATTTAAGGCAAGGTCACTTATGAACTGGGACACAATAGCAGCACTCGCCACAGCCGTTGGTGTAGCTGTAGCCGCATGGCAAATCAATGAAAGCCGAAAGCTCTCACAGTCTTCCTTTGAAGATTCCTTGGATCAACAATACCGCGAGCTAGCTTATGGGATTCCTGTTGATGCGCTTATTGGCAAGCCGGTTCAAGAATCTCAGAAAATGGAGACGCGAGAGCTGATTTACAATTATTTGGATCTCTCGAATGAGCAAGTATTCCTACGGAAAAAGAACAAAATATCCAACGATGCGTGGAAAGATTGGAGTTCCGGTATTCAATCTCACTTGAAAAAAGTTGCATTCAAAACCGTTTGGGAAGAAGTGAAGGAACATTCGCCTGGTAGTTTTTCTTTTTTGGAAAGGTTAGAGCGTGAAGACTTTCAATGTGACCCGATTGGGTGGAAGTAAAAAAATAGCCTGATCTTGGAGTAAAGTAATTAAAAGTGACCGCATCGTGAAGACATGTCGGCCATTTATTTTTAGTACGTATAAGGCCCAACAAGAACCCATTTCTCATGTTTGTTAGCCGTTATCGAAAATAAGTGTATATTGAAATGGCGGCCTCCCTCTACCAAGTCTCTGGAAACCAGCAATGAATCTTCGTTGTCATAGCCGTTGATGCAGCCCGTTTCGGGTTGTTTTTAACCGTTAAAAGTACGCGCTTCAGTATTGCATTTTGGGTCTGTTTAGATAGCACTTTTGGTAAGCTACGATCTGTATTTTATCGTGGATGTCGTAAGGCGCCTGGAGGGGAGTTGGCGTGGGAAGTCGTAGTCCAGCGCTCGATTAGGAGTGTGGTTGGATAGCCTTGAGGGCAAGTTTTACCTGTAAATTGTGCGAAACCGTGTATGCATAGTAAGTATAAGGTATTCGTTAACATTGCAGGGAAAGCTGACATCAACAACTTATAGGGGGTATTGGTGCGGCGAGATGGTTGTCTCTCCGCTGCGACTTTCCTCAAATAGGTAGAGGAGTCGCTAGGAAGAGATGTTGATTTTTTCGATCCATAATGCTTATAACAGCGAGGGACTAATGAGCATACGAATGGGTTATTACGAGGGTTTTTCCGAAAGGTCGCGACTTTTGTCTCTTAACCGATAGGCAGTTAGAGGATGCTGCCTATACTAATAATCGGCGTCCAGGAAGGATGCTAAATTACTAATCTCCAGAAGAGGTTTATTTCGACTGTGTTAGTAGTGCACCTAGATGTTGGATTCGCCTGTATCGATGATTGTTCTAGTCGTCAAAATTTAAAAAATATTGGAGCGCAGCAGGCTTGTGCGAATTAAATTGGTGCTCACATACCGCTTAATATGGGGCAGATTTAATACCGAAGTGCATAATAGTTTAAGCCGCAATTGCAGCCATATGGTTAACCATCAATTTAGCCGGAGTTTTAAAGTCTAGCCTCTTTCTCGAGCGGTTATTTAACTGAATAATAACCGCTTTCATATCCTTTGCCGATATTATTTTTAGTTCCGTTTTTTTCGACCAGCACTGTCGCAGTAAGCCGTTGATCTTTTAATTCAAACCACGCTGCCATGAATTGTAGGGGGCGGCAAAATATGCCTTCGCTTCTAGTGCTTCAGTCATTTTCTCTTGATAGGAAAATTCGCTACCTTTATCGGCTGTAATCGTAAGCGCAGAACCTTTGAAAGGTCTCAGTAGTTCAATAGTGCCATCGGCAGCTGCCTGAGCCGTTTTATTATTCATTCGTTTTGCATGGTGAAGCTTGTCATTCTGCCAACGATTGTTACCGGTGCGTCGCTATGACCTTTACCGATAGCGAGGTCAGTCTCCCTGTCGCCTACACGCTTCTTCGCTGGGCGTTCGTCAATGCTGACGCGGTTCTTGATGTGGCTGCGTACGGCCTGGATTTTTCCTCGCGACACATAAGCTTTATCCTTGCGGCGTAGTTCGCCATATGAATCACCTCCAGTGGCTTTATCTGCCCAGATTTACTGATAGATTGTTTCATGACTAAGCAGTTCTTCTTTTTCATCCAGAAGACAGTAGGGGATTTTCTCGGGGCTCAGTTTTCTCGTAACTTTGACGCCACTATCGCTATCATTCGCGGCGTCACTCTGGTTGTTTTAACTCCCTGCGCCCGTCGATTTTGCGCTTTATACTTTGCTTGCAAAAATGATAACCCTACAGGTAGCTGACCGCTTCTTCTAGCTATTCAGGTTATGCGATTCAGAGTTGAATCCAAGTAAGCTTACTCTGTATATTATTGTTATTACAATGGAATCTATCAGTGTGTCGTGCAGTCCATGGATGGTAAACCATTGCCGCTATAGATATCTACTTAACATCGAAATGGCTGTCTTGAAAAGACAGCGCCTGGTCGTAGTATTGATGAGAGGTTAAGAAAATAAACTCCCTGGAGTGGAGTGTTGGCTGCGCGGTTATTTAGCGGGCTGTTTTCATTAAAAACCAAAAGCTTACCTTAAGGTGTGACATTAGTGACAGATTTTAAGGCGCGCTAATAATCCATGTGGCGCGTATAGCTTCCGTGGTTGGTCGGTTTCCGTATTTATGGGTATAAAAAGTTGAGAGGGGGAGTTGAAAACTTCCTTACATCTGGTTTCAGTTTTCTGTTGGCTTGTTGTGCGATAATTTTTATATTAGCGAAAGTGGTTTTTGAATAATCACTATTTCTATGGAGGCTAGGTGGGGATGGGTTTCGTAAAATTAGCTGGCGTATTAAGTTGCAAAAAAATAATTGGCGTATAAACTGTCAGTGATGTTGAGCTCTGTATAATCAAAAAATACAGTATTATTAACGTGTGTAGTAGAAGACTCTAGTTGCGGTGTTATTTATGCCACAGGTTTTCGTGAGTGAAGGTGTCATTTAAACCGTAGAAATTAACTTCCAATCGGACTTGTGCCACCTGAAAAGAATAATAAGTTTAGGTGTACTTTGATAATAAAAACATCAATTAATAAGTCGTGATAAAAATTCCAGTTCATGATTTTACCGTCGTGGGTAAAGAAGATGTGATTTCGACCTTTTCAAATTATAGGCCCTGCAGTATAGCTGCTGACAACAATGCAAACATTGTGCGGCTGTTCGATAAGGGTAATTCTCATGGTTGTTATTTATACGCTATATTTGAATGCGTAGATCAAGCCAGGTTGATTTATTCTGCAGCGTCACAGAACAATTTCGAGGTGAGCTAGTCAAACTCAAAGCTATTTGTGAGTTTAGGTATTCGTTTTGGTCAAATACTTCGCCAGACATTCGTTGCTGTGGAGGCCCACGGTAAATAGGCATGCATGTGTGTCGGATGCTAGCAGATTAAATAGGCAATACCTAATTCTCAATAGCCAAGCTTATTTTCTAATGCTGTAGATGCAATAAGTGTCTCTAAACGTAACTAAAGATAACGCGGTAACTAAATATGACAGCAAGATGCTATAACAGTAACTATGCTCTCGGCAGTGATAAGCAAATACTGAATTTGTTGGGGACAAGAACTCTTCAGTGTGAAGCCGGCTTTGCTAAAAATGTGCTTGACGGGATAGCGTCGGGTGGGCGGTTATTAGATGCTGGTTGTGGGATTGGTAGTATCACTGTGGGTCTAGCCAATGAGTATCCAGATGTTCAGGTTATTGGTATCGATTTTGATGATGGTCAAATTGACATTGCGTTGGAAAAATACAAAAACTTTGAAAATCTTAACTTTAAGACGCAGGACGTTCAGTTTTTAGATTTTAATTCTGACAGCTTTGAAGTGGTTTTTGTTCATACTCTGTTAATGCATGTGCCAAATTTACAGGCGGTATTGGCTGAAATTTATCGGGTACTCAAGCCGGGAGGGAGCATATTGATCCGCGAAGGCGTGGGTTCATTAGAAAACCTTCCGGGAGTGGTGGTCGGGGAGACGGGCCTTACACTGAGTCAGCTTTTGGATTCGATTGTTCTTGTCTCGGGAGGAACGCCGAGTGTGGGGTTGAAGCTTGGCGGTTTGCTGCAAGAGGTTGGATTTATACAGCAAGAATTTAGCATTGAGACAACACTCTATAAAACTCCTTCAGAGTTACAGCAGATTAGCCACTGGTACCTGTCGTTGCTAATGGGGCGGCCTGGAAATATTGCGGTGAAAGAAAATCTATTATCGCTATCAGAATTAAAAGACCTGCGGCAACAAATATCTATACTCCCATATTTAACTGATGCAATGAGTGTCGTGGTGTGGACCTGTATTTGTGCAGAAAAACCTCTTGATGTTGTTAACTGATTTTGGAAATAAAAATTATGGATGAAATAGATACTTTACATCAAAAATATTTAGATGAAGGTTATGTTTTGCATCCCGATCCTATTGTGCCTGCCCTCTTAATACAAAAAGCGTTAGCCCGAGTTGACCCCATTATTGGTGGTGAGTATGACATGGGGTTTGAACCGATGCGGCGCTGGAATATCAACAGCTCAGGCAGTGTTCAAAAAATAGATCAAGTCCATTTCTGCGACAACGCCTTTTTTAATCTGATTACCTGCACATCGCTGATGGAGCGTGTCGCGAAAATTTGCGGAGTCAATAATTTGCAGGTGTGGTGTTCTCAGTTGTTTATAAAGCCGGCTGGCGGAGGTTCTAAAGGGAATATTGGTTGGCATACTGACGAGGTTAACTGGCATTGGTGGGGCGGTGACGTATTTACGGTGTGGCTGCCGTTAGTGGATGTTGACCCCTCTATCGGTAGTATTGGTTATATCCCTGGCAGCCACAAATACAACGTTAATGTATCTGTTGAGGATGCGTACAATCAAGATCTGTTGATGACGGAGCAACTTTTTCGGCAACAGCTACCGGAGGGGATGTTCACGCCGGACTTTGTGTCGTTGCCTAAGGGTGCATTTAGCATTCACCACAAGAGTGTTTTACACGGAAGTGGATCAAATATAAGTAATAGAGTCCGGGTATGTTTGGCAATAAATTTGCGCTCGGAACATTCCACCCCACTTTTTGATCGGGATGATCATGGTTTTTTAAAGCACATTGAGAATCCCGTGTTTTGTCCCGTTGTTTATCAAAAAGAACTGGCCCGTGAGGGCTAATACTAAAAATTAGTTCCAATAAAATCTGGAGTGTATCTGTATGAATATGGTTAATAAAGATATTGACGTTAATAGCTTTGTCTCGGTTGCCCAGCTTGACGGTGATGAAAGTATCCTTGCTGGTTTAGAGGGGGATAATGAGTGGCGCAATTCCTGGGCCCGTTTGATCGGCTATGCATGGATGTCACCGGCTCACTTTGTCGAGGCGGTCGTGACCCCTTTGGATAAATTGAGAGAGCTGTCTAATTACACTAAGCCTCCTGGTTTGATTTTGAGGATTCAAGCTGCTGTCAGCAACGACGTGCAAAATGCATTCAAAACGTGGCTTGAAAATGCGGATGAAAATGAGTTCAAAAATAAATATAACATGGATTCAAAATCATATGAGAAGTGGAAAAATAAGGTTCTTGCGGATAACCCTGAAGAAAGAGAATTTATAACGCCTATTAATCAAAAGCCTACTGCTAAACCCAATCGTAAGCCAAAATCAGATTATGCTTACAATTATGACGCTCACAAAGAGCAAAAAAATGGTTGGGAAGATTTAACCTCTTATCTGCCAACAGTGGTAATAATGACAATGCCTCCAAGACCGGCTGAGTTTGATACCAATGGTAAGGGCGCAGTTAATGTGAGTGCTTTTGCACTGGCCGATTATGAATCTACAGTTAAAACTCAGCCGTTTACCTGCTGATCTTTTGATATGGCGGCAGGCTTAGTCGTGAGTGATGGATTTGGAAAAGCATGTCTTATGTTTTGAATCTAACCACGCGCTATACCGGCCGTTTTTTGCGTGAAAAGTTATTTACAGAAATATGATTTTCATGTGAAATTATTTTCGAACTCATTAGCCGTATGTTTATCGGATAATAGATTTTGAACGATAAGGCATAATGTTGTGATAACTTCATGAGTGTGCTGATGTGAGGTGCGAATTCCCCTCTCCCAATGGGCGGGGGACTTTTGTCATAAGAGAGGTCAATAAATTGAAATTTGAAGTCATTGATGCCGACCGGCATGTGTCAGAACCTTTGGATATGTGGCGAGAGTATTTGCCTGAGCCTTTTAAGCGCTATGCCCCCTATCTCGATACCGCAGAGGAGCTGAATGACGCGGAGGCTAGCTCAGAAGTCGAAAGAGACGCTTCACGTTATGAACTTTATGTTGACGGAAAACCCCTGTGTGACAAATTAAACTACGCTAGCCGCAAGCAGGCCATTGATACGAATGAAAAGTACGGTGACCCCACGAAAATGGCCGCAATACCTGCAGGGCAGCTAGCGTCAATGGACCAAGCCGGAATTGATACTTGCGTTCTATTTCCGACTATCGCGGGATACTGTGTCAATAGCAGCCGAATCGAACCAGCGGTATCGGAAGCCTTTGCCTCAGCCTATAACAGCTGGTTACACGATTACTGCGCGCATGATAAATCTCGCTTGATCGGCGTGGGTCTTATTTCCCGGCAAGATCCAAAAGGTATGGTAAAGGAATTGAATCGCGTCATCGCTTTTGGTTGGCATACCGTGATGCTCAGGCCTGAACCCATACGGGGGCGATCACTCAGTCATCCAGACTATGAAGAGTTTTGGTCAAGTTGTGAAAAACATCATATAACGATTGTCATTCATGGTGGCACTCACTTACCCGGTGTTACCACCGGTGCAGATCGCTTTGAGTCACGCTTCGCGCAGCATGCATGCTCCCATGTGATGGAAGCACAAATGGCATTTCTTTCGCTTCTGGACGGCGGTGTGTTGGAACGTTACTCGCAACTTAAATTTGCTTTTTTAGAATCTGGCGCCTCATGGGTGCCGTCATGGCTGTGGCGATTAGATGAGATTTGCTATACGGAATCGAAGGCCGAAGTTGCTGATGTTATTAAAATGAAACCATCGGAATATTTTAAGCGACAATGTTGGGTCGGGTTTGAAATCGGCGAACCGGGATTAAGGAATGTCATTGATACGATTGGAATTGAGCATCTGCTGTTTGGTACCGATTACCCTCATCCTGATCATCTGCATCTTGACCTTGCCGAACTGCACAATGAAGAATCTGAACTCACAAGTGACGAAGTGAAAATTATTCTGAGTGAGAATCCTCGCCATCTTTTCGCGGGTGAAACCCAGAAAATAGAGTCGGAATGTGAAGTTTCGTAATAGCGTCAGCGCTAAAAAAATAGGGCTTAAGGCTAATATTATAAGGTCAAAAGGTCCTGTTGGTTGTCGTCTGAAATTGGGGTGTTGTGTATGATAGCTCAAAATTTATCGACCAAAAAAAAACCAGATTCTGAAAGTGTTTTTCGGTGGCATCCCCGGTTAAATACCTATGTAATGGAAAAAAGAGATGTCCTGTTAGTATCCGCTTCGCAGCAGTGGCTATTGCCTGCCACGCAATTTCCATTTATGGCTGATATTGATGGTGTAACTTGCGCCTATAAAATTATAGGGATTCATGACATTCGGGATGCTGAGAAAGCGGCTTTATTCTACTTCCAAATTAATCAATTGGTTGAGTCTAATTTATTAGTGGATGCAGAGCCCTTCTGTAATTTTGAACGCTATCAACGCCCGATATTTGATGATGTTAAACGAATAGGCGGAAGTGCTATTTGCTATCGATATTTCAATGATAGTTGTGAGTGTGTAAATCTTTCGGCATTGTCTTTGAGAACAGTAATGGCCTTCGAGAGTTTTCTTGAAGATGTTCTTGATCGTGTTCATCAGGATATGGTCGCCAACGTTAAGACATCCTATTCATTCAGCGAATCTTTTAGCTTAATAGTGGTTGATGATTTTCTTGATCCTCGAATCCCCGATGTGTGTATTAATGAAAACTTCTTGGTAATGACGATTAGCGGGGAAAAAATCTGGATCAGTCCCTTGTTCAAACGAGACGAAATGCCGTTATTTTGTCGTCAGCAACAGCTGATGTTGGATAATCAGCCCGTTAGAAAAATGCTACTCAATCGCTGGCCAGAGCGTGCACATAGTTATGCCTTTGTTGCCGACCAAGTATTTACCTCACGGCAGTCGCAGGAAATAGGCGAACTATTGTTTGCTCAGTTACAGAGCCCTGACGATCGTCGATTGGTTATTTATACGCGGCAGGATAGTCTCACAGAGTATCATGCGATTAATCCGTACCTAGATGTCGCGCACGATTTTGCTCGGCAAGTTAGTGAGCCGATTCAACTGAACACCTGTATCGGACTATTCGAAAAAGATGGGGGTTCACGCAGTATCGCCGCAAAAGATACGGTAAAAAAACTGATGCCATTGGTCAGCCCCGTAACAGGTATTATTAGTCACTTGCAGGAAGTTGAGGCACATAATAGTGACGATCCCATTAATATTTACCGTACAGGGTTTTTTAAATCGCCGCATCAAACAAAAAAACAAACCTTCGATCATAATGACTTTGTGCAGATTTGCATGGGTAAAGGGGTTAGTCATCAACAGTCTAAAGCTAGTGCCCTATCGGAAGCCGTAGAGCGATATTGCGCGCTTTATCAGACCGATGTGCCTTTGTTCGAATATTCGCAAGCTGAACTTCGTGATGCGGGAAAACGCAGTGTGAGTTTTCAAGACCTCGTGCCGTATAGCGCACAGCAATATCGCAATTTTAATAATCCAGAGCATGCAGACTTCACGCGAAAGCAATCTGCCCAGCCCTATGATGGACGCAAAATTCACTGGCTGCCAACGTGGTCGCTCAGTTCGAATGAAAGTGTTTACCTACCATTAAGTCAGTGTTTTACCAATATACCTTTTGATGACGATCAGTTTGGCCGTTGGCATTCTAACGGTTGCGCAGCGGGCAATACTTTGGAAGAAGCGATTCTACAAGGCCTGTTTGAATTGATTGAGCGGGATGCGATTGCAATTTGGTGGTACAACCGTATACCTCGCCCGGCATTTGACCTGTCTCGTTTGGATGCTGATAACCTGGCCGCGCTGTCAGCCTCTCTATCACCTGCATCTTCAGAAAATAAAGAGACAGATAACGCACATGATTTTTGGGTGTTGGATTTAACTCATGATATAGGTGTTCCTGTAATGGCGGGGATTGGAAAAAATAAAAAGACCGGAGGTCTTGTGATGGGCTTCGGCTGCCACCTGATTCCAGAGATGGCCGCACAGCGTGCATTAACGGAATTGTGCCAATTGATTCCCATTAGAAATCAAAAAAATGCCCCCTTTGACTTTGACGCAATAAAAGAAAGCCCTTACTTATTCCCCGCAGCTGAGGCTAAGCCGATAGCCCCAGAACTTTCGACTAACGGTGACATTAGGGCGGATATCTCATCGATTGTTGCACGATTAAAAGCACACAACTTTGAAACCCTGGTTCTGGATTACAGCCGAGGTCATATTCCTCTCAAGACCGCAAAAGTGTTTGTGCCTGGTTTATGCCATATGTGGCCTCAGTTTGGTAACGAGCGATTGTATCGTGCATTACTATCCATGGGATGGCTCGAAAAACCGAATTCAGAAATTTCTATCAATTCACAGGCGCTTTATATTTAGGCAAGGGTAAAGCGGCTCTTATTACACTTTTGTTTGCCGTATAGGAGGGGTTTATACTTAAGGCCGCTCTATTAATTGAAATTTTCCTCAGGGGATTCCTATCCTTCAGGCGGCAAGGTGCTCTACCCCGTGAATACCCTCAGCGTTTCACGGGGTAGACTCTGGCCTTTGTTCTTCATACGTACAATGCCGCCGAATAGATGTAAGGAACCCGCCTTTCGGGGCTTTCAGGAAAGTTTTTATTAATAGAGGTGCACTTAAGCTGAATTCAGCTGGACTATTTTACGGGTTAAAAATGGCAAAGTTACTCAACCTCAATACCAAGAAACAGACCTATCTCCAGCAGTATCATGTTGTTGGTCGCCACGAAGAGTCGGTTCAAACCTGTATCGAAAACCCCGGCGTGTCGAGAATGCATGCCCGCATCCGCTGGACGGGTAAAGACTGGACGCTACAAGATACCAGTCGTAACGGAACGTTTGTAAACGGTCACCCGATTTCTAGCGAAGTCAAAAAGCCATTGAAAGAAGGCGATAAAATAGTCTTTGGTAACCTGGATACGGAAGTTTGGGAGTTAATCGATGATTCCCCGCCCGTGTGTATGTTAATTCCGGTTACACGAGGCTTAGGCGAAATTGAGTTGCACAGCATTATGGCCCTACCATCGGAGGTCGCTCCTGAAGTGACGCTCTACATCTCGAACGAAGGGAAGTGGTTGTGCGAAAGTGCGAGTGGCATTGTCGTTCTTAAGAGCGGTGATTGTGTAGGAACGTCGGATAACATATGGCGTTTTATCGATGCGGCCGCGTCACATGTGGATACAACACTGATGCATAATACGGCTGACCATGCTCAGCCTCTCGCTAAATATACCTTTAACGCCAGTCAAAATGAGGAGCATATTGGTCTTCGTTTTCACTTAGGTGAAACTGAGGTCGATTTGGGAATGCGCCAACATCATTATTTGGCATTGGTCTTGGCGCGTAAACGTAACGAAGACAGTGAAGCGGGTATTCCCGATGGTGAACAGGGTTGGATCGATAAAGATAAATTTAGCAAGATGCTGGGGCTCAAGGAAACACTTGTCAATATCCATATTTATCGTTTACGAAAAGCAATTGTAAAATCGTTACCCGCAAACTATACGATTCCAATGGCCATTGAACGGCGTAATTGTGAAATTCGTTTTGGCAGTAATCGCGTGGAAATATTTGGTGGGAATGTGATGAACTCAATGCCTGCATAAAAAAGTTTAGCCGATTTTACTTCGCAATGTGTTGGCTTTAGGAGCCCGATGGTTTTAACTAATAATATTTTTAAGTTCTATTTGTTAAAGAACTGAAATGCATAGCTGGTGCTCATCCATAAATAGAGTCGTATCGATGTGAGATTTTCACCATTAGATACTGGTATTTTCTCACTGCAAATAGCCCTGTCTAGTGGCGCAAATATAATGATTTTACTTTCTCCTCGTGACGAGACATTTCTGAGCAGGCACTCGCTAGTTTGGAGGTTCGTTATAACTTCGATAGTGTGTAGAGTTAAAAAGAGGCTGCTTGAAAGTATAAGTTTCCGGCAGCCTAATATAGACGTGTTTTAGTGAGGGTGAAAATTATAGGGTCTTAAGATATTCGATCAAAGCCATTTTTTCATGCTCTTCCAGTTTTCGCCCAATTACGCCGGGTTTTCTATTGAGCTTGTCGTCTTCTCCGTCGAATACATGACCGGTGTTATGGTTGCCAGGCTCTCGTGTATCCAATATAAAGTGACCGTCTACATAATCGTCAGTAATTTTGTAGAAATCATGGCTTTGCTGTTGGTTATAGGCTTGGACGGTTTTGCCTTGGACGATCCCGACGTGTACGGGATCGAAATCTAGTCCGCCCAGTTGCACAAATGTGGGTCTTTCTTCTTCTGTCGAAAGCAGGTCGTATAGCGATGCGATCGAGCCGTTATGCAGAAAGGGTGCAGTTGCCCAAATGCCATCGAGTGGACGAGCACGGTAGCCTTTTCCCACTTGCAAACAATTGGGGCGGTTGCCTTCGTAATGGCTTTGCCATTTTTTTGGGATGTTATTTTGTTTAAACCAGTTTTTGGTGGTCATTTCTGCAAAGGCACCTAAAGCCATGCCGAAATTAGCTGTTGCGCTGTCTCTAAATGGTAGGAAGGTTAGTTTTGGTCTGAGTCCTACGCCGGAAGGATCTTCCGCTTCCCAAGTACAAATATCTAAATTTAGGCCAACCCCCGTTGTGTCGACGGTCCTAGTTGTTAGGATCTTTCCTTGTGCTAGGTCTGTACCAATTTCTTCATGTGGAATAATGGGTAATTCTAAGTAAGCCTTATCGGATTCATGTGCCTCACCGTTTTGCATGTATTTTATTTTTTGCCAATTCTTGGCGGTCCAGAATTTTGGATCATTGATGACCGGTAAGTGGCATCCTTGGCAGTTGTCTTTATATAAGGCCTGTCCCTTATTGGCTAACATACTGTCGATTTTGGGGAAGGCTTTAGGCCATGCTGGTGCCTGCATTCCACTGAATTTGTTGCCGTTATCTAATGGGTGTATTCCGCTTACCCAGTTTTCTATAGCCGAGAGTTTATCCACTGGGACTGAGGAGGAAAAACGTTGCCCTTTCGAGGCTTCAGGTGTTTCAGCGCTAGTTGCTGGCGTGTAGACAAATGCGGAAACGCCCAATGATTCTCCAGCGTTGCGCGTTAGAGGCTGCATGATGGAGCCGTCGTACTGAACCCAGGCAAACCAAGAGGCGGACCAAATGTGAGGGTAGTTCACCGGAGCATTAATGGGGGAGTAATTTGCGTTACGATCCAAGTCATCGTAAAAAACTTGATTGCCGATTCTGTTTAGCGCGTCTAGTCGGGTAAATCCTTCAGTGACATCGACAACATCACTGTCTGCAATTAATACCTTAAGCGTTTTGGATAACTCCTCTTTTAGGGATTTTCGTGTAACGATGTTGTTATTGTTTCCAAGCACTCGTGCGGCAAAGCGCTGGAAGCGCCCGTTAAAAATATCGATCCTGCTCGATAGGGCTGTCTGGCCGAGGGCGGCACCAATCGATTTTCTGAGTAGGCCAAGGTCAATCATTGCTGGTCCACCGTCAATCACATACCGTATGTTGTTATGGACGATTTGTCCTGTATGGCAAGCGGAGCAGGTGAAACCGACGGCGGCAGCTTTTCGGTCTAGTCCAGGAAAATACATACTTTCCGTTTTGGCAAACCCTATAGGTAGGCCGTCGGGGTTTGTTGGTGATACTTTGTCGGGTATAAAACCGAGTTGTAAAATAAAATCTTTAGTGAATAATTTTTCTGACCCGAAGAGTAGTAGCCAGGGGGTTGCTTTTGGTTGTTCAAGGGCAACAAACCAATTATAAGGCAAAATTGAAGTGCCTTGGCTCTGGTGGTAAAAATCGAGAGGCGCTGGATTATTTTCTGTAGGGTCGTTGAGATGCTCAATAGCTAAAGTACTATATGGTGGTAGGTCGGGTGGCGTGAGCGCAAACTCTAATTTTTCTATTGCAGTTGAAATCCTAATCACGTTATAAATGATGATAAGGGTCAAGGGTATGACAAGAAACCAAGACCATTTAGATGTTGCCAATGCTTTTGGGAGTGATTTTTTATGAGGATTTTTTATGTTCATAATAAATAGGTTTGCATAAGTTTTATTTTTGGTAATTGTATTTTATACGGCTACAGGATCATCATCAGAAACGCCGGTTTATGGCTTTATAACTGAAAAGTAGGTGCCAAATTCATGAAAAAATATATATCCATTTATTTTGGAGTGTTATAGCCTCCTTTTATTTCCTAATTATGAATAAGAATCTGATGGTTGGCAATCATTTGAGTGTCGTCAAAGTTGTTTTTTACGAATGTTAGTCTGTATTCTGTTGAAATACCTTCGTAGCTGTTAGGGGGGGCGGTAGAATTCGTCGTTTTTTATCTTGATATGCCAGTATCCAGTGCGTCATTGAGTTGTAGTCTACGCCAAAGTTCTCGCTCTGGGATTTTAGCGTTCACTTTTTATTTAACAGGAAATGAAAGTGAATGTTTTCGATTCACTACCGCATGATTTAAGTGGTGAGGTGTTTGAGATCCTTGCTGAAAATGAGAACGTTAAAACTGAACGGATTATATCAAAGGGACATAGTTCACCAGATACTGGCTGGTATGGTCAAGATAAGAACGAATTTGTCATTGTAATCAAAGGTAATGCCCGTATATCGTTCGAAGATGGAAGGTCCACAAGCCTAAACGCGGGTGATTATCTCAATATTAAAGCGTATAAAAAGCATCGAGTGAGCTGGACCGACCAGGATACTGAAACAATATGGTTGGCCATACATTATTAAGTGACATTAATTGGGGTCAGATGAACATTAATCTGGCAGAATATCCCTATAGCCTAAGTTTGTTTGTGCTAGGAACCTCTTTTTGATGTTTGTCGGGAAAGATAACTATGAATATGTTTGAATTTATATCGTCAATGATTTCTTCTTTGTCTTGGCCTTTAGTGGCGATATTTTTTGTCTATAAATTCAGCCAGCCTATATCGAAAGTGATTAGCTCCATGGCGCGGATGAAGTATCGCGATTTTGAAATTAATTTTGGTCGCGAACTGGCGACAATAAAATCGAATGTTGAGAAGGTAGCTGCTGAGAGTTTGAGTAAGTCTACCTCCGGGCCTGCAATCGAAAAGGGATCGAATGAAAATGAGGCGACGCCAATACCTGCTAGCGAGCTGCTTGACGAACCAACAGTTGCCTTGAACCGTATTAAGTCGGTTGACTCTAAGGTTGTAAGAGAGGTAGAGGACATGGCGAGAATATCTCCAATGGCTGCAGTCCCTGCTGCTTGGACGCATTTGGATACTGAGATGATCAACGCGATTGAGTCGGCAGGCATTCAAATTAGTACACGAGAACGAGCGAGCGCGGTATCCAAAATACATGTTTTGCAAGAAAGCGGAAAAATTACCGATCAGGATGTTCGCCTTTTGCATGATTTACGCAAATTAAAAGATAGTGTTTCTCATGAAACCGTTGATCCGGATTCCATGTCATTGGAAGGGGCTTTAGATTATGCGAAGGTTGTTTTTGGCGTTGTTTCAAGACTAAGAGCGCTTTGTGATTAAGTATGCTTCAATCGTATTTTATGCCTTTCTTTGTTGTTATCGTCTTTTCAAGATTGCATGAATTACTGGTTATCAAATGACGAGCAATAGATATTCACCTGACCGTACTACACGTTTGCTTTCGATTACCGGCGCGGACGCCATTATTTCTACTGATCTTATACAGGAGTTGTGGAGTGGCTACGGTGAGATATCTCGAATAACCTTACAAAGTGCTGAGCCGGTGGTGGTGAAGTGCATTCGTTGGCCGGATGAGGTACGACATCCAAGAGGCTGGGCCACGGATATTTCCCATAAACGCAAAGTGAAGTCTTATGAGGTGGAGCTGAACTTTTATCAAGACTTTGCCGAGTCTTGTGGGCAAAACTGTCGAGTTCCTCTGTATTTGGGGGCAGAGCATTCAGAGAGTGATATCTTGCTTGTACTTGAAGACTTGAATGCATGCGGTTTTCCAAAACGATTAGAGTCTGTTGGTCGGCGGGAAATCGAAGCTTGCTTGCTTTGGTTAGCCAATTTCCATGCGTGTTTTATGGAAGTTGTGCCTGAGGGCTTGTGGGATAAGGGGTGTTATTGGCATCTCGACACACGGCCAGATGAACTGGAAGCATTAAGCGATATGAAGCTTAAACAATTCGCGCCACTATTTGATTCAGCTTTAATTGATGGCGTTCCCCAAACCTTGGTTCACGGTGACGCTAAACTGGCAAATTTTTGTTTTAGCGAGGATGGTGGATCTGTCGCTGCTGTGGATTTTCAATATGTGGGTGGCGGTTGTGGCATGAAAGATTTGGCTTATTTTATGGGGAGTTGTCTTTTCGATGATGAATGTGAAGCCCAAGAAAACTGGATTCTTGACGATTATTTTTCGAAACTAAAAACAGCGTTAGTTTCGAAAAATAAGGCTGTTGACTTTCCTGCGTTGGAAGAAAATTGGCGGTCAGTTTTTCCTGTAGCCTGGGCGGACTTTCATCGGTTTTTAAAGGGCTGGAGCCCTGGCCATTGGAAAATTAATAGTTATAGTGAAAAGATGTGCCGCATTGCTATCGAGTCTATAAATAGTAAGTAACGTGGGCTTATTTGGGCCAGATGTCTGCTTTCCTTCAAGTTGTTTGCTAAGCGAATAAAGCCCGTCCATGGGCTGAATACGCAAGACGGATTTACCTGAAGGTATTATTTTTGTAATAGTGTTGTGGAGACGGGTAGGGTCATAATTGTGTTTGTGACGGGTTTCTGTTACGCAGTAAAGAGGCGTCGCTGACAAGTTGGTTCTGAAAAATAGTGGAACGAATATTCTGAATCGCGGCCAGCTTTGTCGAGCATCCTTATATTAATAGCACATCAAAGCCGATGTGCTAATTAATATTTCCACGTTAGTACGTTCCAGTAAAAAACACACATTTGTTCAGCCTGATACAGTTGTTACTAACAATAAAATGGAAAAGTTTTAATTGATTTATGATGTGAAAATAAGAATGTTAACGCTTTAAAAGTTTAATATCGAAACGGCTATATCAGGTTAAGAAACTATCAATTAAAAATTATTTCGTTTGTATATACAGAATGATGGGCGTCGATTTCATTCCCGGTAATGGTAATCGATGACTACTTGGAATGTCGTATTCGAAACCAAGTGCATAAACGAAAATAGAATCGAAAGTTAACTCGAATCAGACGCAGGTTTCCGCTTCTGCAGAGTGTTGAGATATCTTTGAATCAGAAATGTTTTCCACCAAAGCACGTCCTACCGCTGCCGCGCTTGCTGGGTTTTGTCCGGTTATCAGTCGATCATACTGAATAATAAATTCATCCCATGGCTGAACGCTGATGTAGCGTTTAGCTTCATGTCTTAGAGCGCGCTCCAACACAAAAGGAATTTTGTCGATAGTGCCGAAGGCGATTTCTTCAGCGCGGGTAAAGCCGGTAACGACTTTGTCGGCCAGTAATTTTTCTCCATTACGTAACGTGATGGGGAGTAGCGCAGCAGGGCCGTGACAGACGGCAGCAATCACACCACCATTATCGTAAAGCTGGGCGCTTAAATTAGCCACGAACGGGTTTATCGCCAAGTCGTATAGAAGACCAAAACCGCCGGGGTAAAAAATTGCGGAGTAATCGAATATGTCAATTTGTGACGCAGGTATCGTATTGTTAATGCGAATTTGGAAGTTTGAGCCACTCAAAACATGGTGATTAATTGCATCTCCCTCGATATCCGTGCCATATAGCGGTACGCATCCTCCTTTAATCGAGACTAGGTCATAATCTAAGCCTGCATTTAACATCTCATTCAATGTATGCGTAAGCTCTGGAGCATAGGTACCATTGGGCTCCAGCGTATGTCTTGGTCCATGTCCCAACGTTGCGTGATTGGTCAATAAGATAAGAACCTTTTTCATTATTATTGGCGCTCGTTATCGGTAAGAGGCGCATAGTAATTACTATTCAGTTGGGTGATAATCGGCTAACCAAGCAATTTACTATTGTCGTATGGCAACAATCGAATTGATTGAAATTCAGAATTAAAGAGGGGGCAGGTCAACATTTAATTGGGGTAAGCCAGTGACTATTACAGATCGCAGGCATTAAATGTTCATCTGATTACACTTCGTTGAGTGCAGGGGAAGATATTGGATAGTTTTGAGGGGATTGTTGAGTTTGTCGCAGTGGCGGAGGCGAATGGCTTTTCTGCGGCTGCACGCAAGGTCGGTAGCTCGACAAGTCACGTGAGCCGTCAAGTGGCGCGTCTTGAAAATCGCTTGGGCAGTGCCTTATTTGCGCGTACAACGCGGTTGGTCAGCTTAACGCAAGCTGGAGAGGCGTATTACCAGCAATGTAAAGAACTGTTAAATGGCTTACAGCAGGCAAATGAACAGTTGAATAGCCAGCAATTGGAGTTGAGTGGTACTTTGCGTGTGAGTGCTGCGGGTGGTTTCGCCGAGCAATATATTGCTCCTGTCTTAATCGAGTTTACTCAGCTTCACCCCAAACTCGCGATCGATATGGATTTTAATACGCGTTTGGTGAATTTTGTCGAGGACGGCGTGGATTTCGCTATTCGATTTGGTCAATTACAAGATTCAGCATTGGTGGCGCGGCAATTGGCCAATAGGCATTTAATGGCGGTCGCCAGTCCGGCGTATTTAAAAGAATGTGGGGTGCCTTACCATCCGCGAGATTTGAAACAGCATAGTTGTATCATCTCAAATAATGAGCACTGGTTTTTTACGGAAGGGGATAATCAGCTGAGCGTTAAAGTGCAGGGTCGCTGGCGCAGCAATAATATCGCGTCTATTGTTCGGGCAAGTGAAAATGGTTTAGGGATTGCCTATTTGCCGAAGAGCAGCTTTTCCCAAGCGCTTAAAGCGGGAAGTTTGGTTCCTGTTCTAGAGCCATTTTGGAGTCGTGGTTTAATTAGTTGGATCGTATACAAAAACCGGCGTTTTTTACCGATGCGGGCGCGTTTGGCGATCGAGTTCTTATTGGAGCATTTTAAAGACTGGGAAGAGTGAATTCCATCATAATTGCGAAGTGATTTAAAACGTGAAAGATTGCAATCAATGCGGAAAATGTTGTATTAAATATGGCGACGGCGGGTTATCCGCATCGACTCAAGATATTGACGGCTGGGAGATTTTTCGACCGGATATTTTTGAATACGTTCGAAATGGTGAAATTTGGTTTGATCCGCAGACCGGCAAACAACTAAAGACGTGTCCTTGGTTGGAAAAAGACGCGAATCAAAACAAGTATACCTGCGCAATTTATCATGACCGACCAGAAGACTGCCGACATTACCCAACGAGTATTGACGAAATGGTTCGTGATGAGTGTGAAATGATAGAAGTGATAGACCTTAAAAAACCGCAGAAATCACAAAAGATACTGGATCGTATGATGGCTGATAGTCGGCCTCCATTGTTATAAAGTTCGTTTTTATTCGGGCACTAGCGACTAAAACGTTCTCTTGCTTCATCAAACTGAACGGATAGTTCAGATAGTAATGTATCTATCTCGTCGGATAGGGTACTAAGCTTTTCGATATTTTGCGTTTCGCAAGCATCTTCGATAGCGCTCATATTCTTTGCCAGCTGTATGGCGCTTAGGTTTCCCGCGATGCCCTTTATTTTGTGTGACAGCTCGACAACTGCATTGTCGTCATGCTGTGCGATTGCTTGTTTTAAGGACGCCGTATCGATAGAGACAGACTTTTCAAAGGAATCCATTAGCTTCAAGGCTCGGTCAGTTCTTCCTCTGACGCGCTCCAAAAAGTCTTCTTCATCCCATGTTTTATGCTCGCTGACTGCGGGCGTATCATTACTGCTGGGTATCGGGTCATGATTGGTCATTATTTCATTCTCAAAATTCGTTTGATCAGACGGTGCTAAATGTTTGTTGAGCATGTCGATTAATTTATTTTCTTGAATAGGTTTCGATAGATAGTCATTCATTCCAGCGTCGAGGCAACGTTCTTTGTCTCCACGCATTGCATTTGCTGTCATAGCTACAATCGTAATGCTCTTATTCTCTTGGCCTGCGTTTCCCTTGCGTATTAGGCCGGTGGCCGTAAATCCATCCATCTCGGGCATTTGGCAGTCCATAAATACAAAACTAAACGGAAGGTTCTTGGGCGCATGGCGAAGCGCTTGTAGTGCTTCATTACCATTTCCGGCGAAAGAACAATTAACATCATAGTCATCCAGTAGACAACGAATGACCTCTTGGTTAATCGCATTGTCTTCGACTATGAGTAATCGAGTGCTACTGTCGAAATGTAATTTTAGTTCAGAGCTTGAATTGATATGGGTGCCGTGAGCACGGTTTTTTGGAAAACTGGATTGACTGGATGTGTCGTCAAAACTTCTGTCGTTTTCAAACAGTATCGATAACGCATTAAACAAATTGCCAAATGTAATGGGTTTTGGAAAATAGCCATTGAAACCAAAGTCTTCATATTTTTGGGCGTTATGCTGTGATTGCATGTCGGTCATAATGACCAGTTTTACGGCGTCGTAACGTGGGTTTTTTCGAATACTATCGCCGAGATCCAAGCCGGATGTTTCGGGCATAATGGAATCGATAAAAACAATATCAAAAAGATTATTGTTATCGCGAGAGAGTAGAGCCATAAGAGCGTGTTCTGCGCTACCGGCTGTTGTTACTCTTGCTCCCCAGAGTTCCAATTGGCCTTTGAATACTTCTCGGAGGGTTACATTGTCATCGACTATCAAAATGTCTTGATCAGAAATATTGACGCTGGGTATGCACTGAATTTCGTCGGACGGCTCCAGTTTGATGGAAAAGGTAAAGATACTGCCTTTTCCCAAGGCACTTTCAACACGGATGTCACCGCCCATTAAGACGGTAAGTTGTCGCGCAATAGAGAGCCCTAACCCTGTGCCGCCAAATTTTCGTGTGGTGGTGGCGTCTTCTTGAGTGAAACTGTCAAATATGTGATCGATTTTATCATCAGAAATTCCCACGCCACTGTCGATAACCGAGCAGCGCAACTCTAAATCTTTATCCTTTGAATCTTCGATGAGGTCGATTTTTAATATGATCTCCCCTGTCAGTGTAAATTTAATTGCATTACCGACGAGGTTGTTGAGTATTTGACGGATGCGTCCAGGATCCCCTTTTACTGCCCCTCTCTGAACGCCGCGAATGTCGAGTATGAATTCCAGTCCCTTTTCGTGCGCTTTCAGTGCGAGGGCTTCGGCGATATCGCCAAGCTGAGAGGGTAGGTCAAAATCCAATAATTCCAATTCAATTTTATTGGCTTCTATTTTTGAAAAATCAAGAATGTCGTTAATAACTGTGAGCAATGACTGTGCGCTAGAATGCGCGATCTCCACTTTACGCTGTTGGCCTGAGTTAAGATCTTCTTTTCTGAGCAGTCCCAACATTCCCAATACACCATTCATGGGGGTTCGAATTTCGTGACTCATACTGGCTAGAAACTCTGACTTTATTTTGCTGGACTTAACGAGGTCCTCAGCTTGCTCTGCTAACTGCTCATGGGCGCTAATCAGTTGCTGGTTATTATTTTCGATATTTTTGTTTTTTTGTTGAAGAACTTTTGCGTGTGCTTTCAGCTCGTTACGTGATTCTTCTGCAATTTGTGTGGATTCTTGTAGTTTGTTCGTCATTCGGTTGAATGACTTGGCGAGGTCATCGAATTCATCGTTGCCCTCAACCTGAATGTCTGTTGAAAAATCACCACTTGCCACATCGTTCGTGGCGGTTAATAGCATGGATAGGCGCGACAATATAGTTTGTGAAAAGGCCACAGCGGTAGCGATCGCGAGAATAAGAGAAAATATAGCGCCCAAAATAGCGTGCACCAATATGTCATCAGATTGGCTGTCGGCATCTTGCGCGCTTACTCTGATCAAGGCATCTTCTTTTGAAATCAATCGATTGATAAGCGTGCGAATATTACCGACACTTTCTTCTCCGTTTGTTTCGTATAGAGAATTTTTAAGGTAGAGAATGCTGATATCTTGCTCTTTCAGAGACTGGCGCAAGGTAATGGCTGGCTTGACGCTGTTTTGAATCCACTCGGCAGTGAGTCGTCTAATACTATTTATCTCTCGGTAATATATTGGGTTATTCAATAGAAGCGATCCCAAATATTGAATGTCGGTTTTCCAACTGTCATGCGCCTTTGAAAAACTTTGCAAATTGGTTTTATCTCCCGACATTAAGTACTTATGAAGATCTCTCTCCATGTCATTGAGGGAATGATCAAGTAATCGTGTCTGAGCGATGACTTCATAAGAGTGGTCTACCCATCGGTTGGACTCAAATAGTGTCTTGGTGTTGGAGTATATTGTGATGATCACGATCATCATGAGGAATATCGGCAAAGAAAACCCGATAAGGATTTTATTACGAATACTAATCCCTTCGAACAGCGCGTTGATCCAAGGCTGCACTTCAGTGTTAGTGATTGAAGGTTTTTTGGAATTCATAAAACGGGTTTTATTCCAACATCAATATAGTCATATTTTTTGTACGTCTGCGCTTTATAGATCTTGTTGGCGCTACGCTAGCACTCTATAAGTATTGTCGATGCGTACGGTTTTTGTATCGAAATTTTATGCGAATTATGATTGGTTTAGGTGTTTTATATAGTCAACGGTTATATGTGTTGGCGTCGAAATCAATGTTGGGCGTTGAGCTGTCGGTAGACATCTGTTTTTAGTAAAAAACTGCTAGAAAGGAAGCCCTAGGGACATACCGATACAGTCTTACGAACTTTTAGATGCCCGAACACACTGAAACTCCTCTAAGCTTAGTGGGGCTGGGTCAGTAACTTGTCTGTATGTACTTAAATTAGAGTGGAATTTTAAATTTGTATTCCTTCATGATCTGTTTATGCCTGGGCACTGGCGAGCATATACTTATCGAGCGGAGGCTCGACACCCAAAACGGAATGATCTCGAAACTATAGAGCAAAAAGTAAGTGAAAATTTCTTCCTTATTAATGATGATTACTGGCTTCATGGTTAGCCATTATGCGCTATCTGGAGACAGTAATACTGTTTTTAAAGCGGGGCATATCTCGTTGCAAATATGGGACTTGGGCGAGGTTCCATACCCAGATGGTAATGCACCGAACCGGGAAAGGGTTGAATTGGGAAAAATGCTGTTCTTTGATCCCCGTTTAAGTCTTTATGGCAATATGTCGTGTGCGACCTGCCATAACCCACTGTTTGGCTGGTCCGATGGGCTGCCCAAAGGACGAGGGTTTAAAGATCAGGAGTTGGGGCGTGCTTCCCCCTCAATCATAAATGCCGCTCACAACAGTATTCAAATGTGGGACGGTCGGGCGCCGACACTAGAGGCTCAGGCGATAGGCCCCATGCGTTCCCGCGTTGAAATGAATATGGATGTGGGGAAAATATTAACTTGGCTTAATTCTGTCCCGGCGTACATTCGTAAATTCGAAGCGGCTTATCCTGGTGAAAAAATTGATGAGGATAGTTTGTCAAAGGCTATCGCCAGTTTTGAACGCACAGTTATCAGCAATGATTCACCATTTGACCGTTGGGTGAAGGGCGATCGAAAAGCGATGACAAAAAAACAAATAAATGGTTTTAAAGTATTCTCCGACCCCAAAAAAGGCAACTGTGTGGTTTGTCATTCCGCGCCAAATTTTACCGACGATGGTTTTCATAATATAGGCTTGGCTTCGTATGGCGATGAAAATCCGGATATGGGTCGGTATGCCGAAAAGCCCGTTCGCTTGATGAAAGGAGCATTTAAAACGCCAACACTTAGAGATGTGACCTTAACTGCTCCGTATTTTCACGATGGTTCTGCCGCTAACCTGCAAGCAGTTATTGATCACTATATTAAAGGTGGAGATGTGAAAACCAACTTGTCTCCTGAATTGAAAAAGCTATCGTTGAGTAAGGCCGACCAATCAGATCTCCTTAACTATTTGGAGGCCTTAACTTCTCCCGTTAAGCCATTTGTGTTGCCTGTTCTTCCGAACTAATAATTAATAAAATGTCGAATTCTAGTGCTGATAAAGAGAGTTAATTTATGAAGGTCACTATCATGGTTAAATCCCTCCCTCTGCGCATTATACTGAGCGTAGTGTTCGCAGTCATAAGTACATTTTCCATTCATCTTTGGGCTGGGAGTTATGAGGTGGGGCAGACAGACAAAAAGTTTACGGTGAGTAATTTAACGGTGAAAGTTGGTGATACCGTTTCGTTTAAAAATAATGATAGTTTCTTTCATAATATCTTCAGTTTGTCTGATGTTGCGTTATTTGATCTGGGTTCCTTCCCTCAAGGAGATTCAAGAAGAGTGGTGTTTGATACTGCTGGCGTTGTGGAAGTTGAGTGTGCGATACACCCGAGTATGCAAATGAAAATTACAATCGAGTAAGTAGAGCCAATGTTGGTCAGAATCTTGAGCTGAAGATGATATGTAAGATTTTAGTGGTTTTTTCTTTTGCTTGCAGCGGTATTATTTTGTCTGCCGAAGGCTTGGACGTTGAACCCGAAGTTAGTGTATAACTTCGGGGCCACCTCTTTTTGTTAAAAACTGTGACAGAAAACCATCAATTACGCAGTTAATTTACACCTGTCTATCCATACCAAATCGCAAAAATATCCACTTATCACATTAGTATAACGATTCAATAACGTATTCCCCTCACCTCTCCTTTTGATATTGTACGGCCTTCGTCGTCCCCCTATAGTCCTCATCAACGACTTATCCCACGAGTGAAATTGATGAAAACTAAAGAGCGAAATGTTGGAAGCCGTACCTTAATTGTTGCGTCGGGCTTAGCCTGTATCGGATTATCGACAGTAGCGACTGCTGGTGCATGGGTTCCAGAAAAAGGTAGCGGCTATGGCAAGTTAGGCATTCAGGAATATAAAGCCGACAGCTATTTTGGTGGCAATACAAGTTTTGAAAAATTCACGGGAACCAATATTTCGTATTACGGAGAATATGGTCTGGGAGCGAATACCGCAATCTACGGGACCTTATTGCATCAAGATATTGAGCAAACCATGAGTGATGGTCAGCAAACAAGTTCCAGTGGTTTTGGTGACCTGGAATTGGGTTTACGCTATCAATGGCAGGCAGAGCCCTTTGTTTTATCGACATCATTTTTGGTGAAATTACCAAGTCTATACGATGAAGAAGATGACCTACCGAGAGGCAATGGGCAGGAAGATTATGAAATTCGGGCACTGGTGGGTAAGAGCCTCTATCCTTATGGGTATATCGGCATTGAAGCGGCCTATCGTTACCGCACAGGTAGCCCTTCGGACGAATATCGTTACCTACTGGAATACGGTATATCGGCAAACGAAAACCTATATTTTCGCACCAAACTCGACGGTGTATACAGCGCAACCAATGCGGATAAGGAGGATAGGGGGGAGGGCAGTGACGTTGCGGGTAACTTGTTATTAGGCCCAGCCTACGACTTGGGTAAGTTAGAGATAACCGTTGGTTGGAATTTTGGCCCCGAGCGAAAACGAAGCCTTGGACGTTGGGGCGTTGAGCTGAGTGTGATTAGCGATGTTTTCGGTGACAACACCCTAGAAGGTGATGCGATTCAATTAGGCTTTACTCGAGTATTTTAATCTATGTCTTTATTCGCCTTGTTCATACTGATTGCACATTTTTCCCTCTTGTTACTTTTGTGCTTGTTCGGACTGCACCGCTTGTCTTTAGTGCTTCGCTGGTTTCGTCATAAAAATGTAAAGCCAGAAATATCGGCAACATTTAGCGAGCTTCCTACGATTACGGTGCAGGTTCCTCTATACAACGAACGCTTTGTGGCCGAACGAATTGTAGATGCCTGCGCAGCCTTGGATTATCCCGCCGACAAGTTACAAATACAGATTGTTGATGACTCAACCGACGACACGAGTGTGCTTGTTGAGCAGCGAATTGAATATCACCGCTCCCATGGGCTTAACAATATTGAACATATTCGCCGAAAAAATCGCAAAGGCTATAAAGCCGGGGCATTGCGTGATGCCATGGAATTTTCTACCGGCGAATATATTGCCATCTTTGATGCTGACTTTGTTCCAGAGCCTTTCTTATTGCGGGAGACGATCGATTACTTTTGCGATGAAAAGGTTGGCATGGTGCAGTTCCGTTGGGAATATTTAAACCGCAACAGCAGCCGTTTTACCGAAGCCCAATCGATGATGCTGGATGCGCACTTTGTATTAGAGCAGCAAGTACGATTTGCCAGTGATATGTTTTTTAATTTTAATGGAACGGCGGGTGTTTGGCGAAAAGATGCCATCATTGACGCGGGAAATTGGAGCGCAGATACCCTAACGGAAGATATGGATTTAAGTTACCGCGCACAAATGCGCGGCTGGAAAATGCTGTACCTGAATCACGTCAGTTGTGCAGGTGAAATACCTGCAGATATGAATGCCTTTAAAAGTCAGCAGCATCGCTGGGCAAAAGGTGGTATTCAGGTGATGAAAAAAATGTTGGGGAAAGTGTGGGGCGCTTCATATCCCTTGAGTAGAAAACTCGAATCCACTTTTCATCTTGGTAATAATCTGGCCTACCTTATTGTTCTTATTGACACGATATTTTTTCTTATCCCCAGTTTATGGGTGCGCGAAGTTTACCAAATTAAACAAATATTCTGGCTCGATTTTCCCTTTCTGATGTTTGCTTCTGGTGGCCATTTAATTTACCTGTTTTTTGGTCAGGTAGCATTGGGTCGCTCTAAATGGGCGGCGTTTCTGTACCTTCCGATGTTAATGCTATTAGGTATTCAGTTGGCTTTTAACAACGCAAGAGCTGGCCTAGAAGCTCTACTGGGTAAAGAGAGCGAGTTTGTTCGCACGCCCAAGAGTGGCGAGACGACGTGCCGCACATTACAAACAGAAGGTGTAGACCATAAACTTTATGATGTGGCCCTGCCTAAGAGTGCCGTAGTTGAGTTTGTGGTGGGCGTTGTTTATATGCTCGTCTTGGTCTGGGCAGTGGGTTATGAAAAATGGGCAGTGCTACCTTTTCTTGCGTTGTTAGTGGCGGGATTTCTGACAACGGCGGTGACGGGCCTATTTCGTCGTTTTTCGGCTGGAAAGCTATCGTGAAAAAACGTTTCTCTAACCGCGATGTTGTTGATAGCGGCGCTATTGGAGACAATACAAAATATTCTGAAAGTAAAGACGCAAGAGCCCACAATGATAGCCGGGAAAGTGCTGAATCGACGATTTACACGTTCATGCTTTTTATCGCTTTTTTAGTTGTTGTCAGTGCCTATTGGGTAGAACGCATAGCGGTGGGTGAAAGCATTTTTCCTCAATCGTCTTTGGGTATGGCAACGGTATTACAATTTAGTGTGCTATTCGTTGTAATGTTAGTGACGTGGCGTTTTGGCCCAAACACTCAAAAAGTTTCCGACTACGCAGGCCTTATTATTATTGCAGTGGGCGTGCGCATACTACTTCTGTATGTTGATCCGTATACGTCCAATGATATAGGACGCTACCTGTTCGATGGCTATATAGCCGCTTCAGGTTTTGATCCTTATAGAATTAGCCACGATGCGATGCAGCTTAGCGAAGCCCGCTTAGCCTGGGCACCTCCCCAAGAACATGTGCAATATGTCACGCTCTATCCGCCACTTGCCTTGGCCTTATTCAGTGCTGCCGCCAGTGTGGGCGTAGAGTATGCCGTTCTGATGTGGAAATTAATGTTGATGGCGGCAGGCCTTCTATCGTTATTGTTCGTTGTTCTTATTTTAAAAAAGGCAAAGAAGATGCAACATCTGTCGCTCTTTGCTTTGTCGCCCATTCTGATTTTTGAAAGTGGCATTGGCGCCCACCTTGATGTTTTTTCAATGCTGGCGGTTTGCGGCGTGATCTATGCGATGCAAAGAAAGCTACTGCTGTGGGCGGCACTCTTTATTGGTCTCGGAACCTTGGTTAAATTACTGCCCTTGGTATTGGCTGGGCCAATAGTGTTGAGCTTACGAAATTTTAGCAAGGCAGTACGGTTTTCCTTGGTCGTTGTGGCTACGATTTCATTGGGTTATGGGATTGCCTATGCGCTAGGCCTACACCCGGTCGGCAGTATCGGAAACTTTTTTGAAAAATTCCGATTTTCCTCGCCGTACTTTTATTTTATGGAGGCTTATCTCCCGTTGAACTTTGTTGCGATGATAACCGGGTTCTTATTGGTTACCGGCCTTTTACTCGTTGCCGGGCTTAATTGGAAGCACAGCCGGCGAGTATTGGACGGGGCTAACCTTATATCTTTACAAGCCGCGTTATGTTTGCCGTTGTTACTGAGTCCCGTTACCTACCCCTGGTATTTAGCGCCGTTAATTCCCTTACTCGTACTTTCGCCTCAGCCATTTCTTCTAATTTGGTTGGCATTGATCCCG
Organism: Agarilytica sp.; assembly: GCA_033852175.1. Lineage (GTDB taxonomy): Bacteria > Pseudomonadota > Gammaproteobacteria > Pseudomonadales > Cellvibrionaceae > Agarilytica. The sequence continues at coordinate 155,604 of JAWSUY010000001.1, read as the reverse complement.
CTCACTTACGAAGTGCTGGGTGCGTTCGTTTGTTGCAATGAATGGAGTCCTTCCACTTGGCCAATAGTGATGTTAGCCATCGGAATGATGACAAGTGTCGTGATGTTAGTAATGAAAAAACCGAAAATTATAAATGATCGAAGTCATGGGCATGACTCCTTCATCGATAAAAGACACCGCAAGAGAGAAAATATAGAATGTTCAATGTAGTCAAAGGCTATTATCAGTGGTTGCATGGCCAGTGGCCAGCGGGAACGATTGAAAAATTACCGCTGATTAATGCCGATGGCAGTACCGCTATTGCGGGTGTTTACGTCGTTGGTGATTTGGCTGGAGTTCCGCTTCTGAAATTTTCCTCCGATACCGGGGCCAAAGCGGTCGGTTCTATTGTGCAAGAGGCTAGCTTTTCTCGACGAGAATTAAAAGACGGTATTGTTGACCTTGTGATTATCGGTGGTGGCGTGAGCGGTTATGCTGCCGCGTTTGAGGCCAAAAAACGTGGTTTAAGCTTTACATTAATCGAAGCCAGTGAAGCCTTTTCTACGATTTCAAACTTCCCAAAAGGGAAGCCCATATTCACTTACCCTAGTGATATGACGCCGGAGGGAGAGCTCACTTTAGACCAGGGCGTATCCGTAAAAGAAAGCTTACTCGCGCATCTACAGAAAAAAGCCAGCGACGAGGATATTGCGCCCCGTATTGCTTCCGTTACCCACGTCGTAAAAAAAGGAAAATTGGTAGAAGCGGTTATAGATGGCGAAGACAACATTCAAGCGCATCGCGCGATTATTGCGATCGGACGCTCGGGGAATTTTAGACAACTGGATATTGTTCGTTATGGTTTTAATTTTAGTAAAGAGGGAGCCAGTGGAGCGCTAATAGAAAACGTAACAGATAATTTAAAAGAAAAGATAGTTAACCGATTGCATGACCCAAAAGCCTACGCCAATCAAAATGTACTGGTGGTCGGCGGCGGTGATAGCGCGTTAGAGTCTGCAATAGCATGTGCAGAAGCGGGTGCCAATGTGACACTCTCCTATCGAAAACAGGAATTTGTACGGGCAAAACCTGAAAATATTGAAAAGCTCAATCGTTTAGCGACGGATCAAAAACTCCGCATAGAAATGGGCACTGAAGTGAGCAAACTATCCAGCACGTCCGTTGAGCTAAGGCGCGAAAGTGGAGATGTTGGGGGGAATGGGGATGGAGACAGGAAAGGCATAATCCAGAGTGAGTCTCACCAGAATGAGGAGCACAAGGGGAATAGAAAAATAATAACAATTGATAACCATGTCGTGTTATCAATGTTAGGGCGAGAAGCCCCACTGGATTTCTTCCGCCGCAGTGGCATCCCAATATCCGGAGAAAGCACCGCGAAAGGCTGGCTTTGGTTCGCTGCATTCTTTATGTTTATTATTGCTTTATACGATTGGAAGAACTTTGGTTTCCTGAACAGCATATGGAGCCTAACCAATTTCCCCGATCAAATGCCCGCCTTTGCTAGCGAGATGGGCCATTGGTGGGAACAGAAAATACAAGATCGTTCGAGTCTAATTTCAGTCATCGTGACATCGATGAAAAGCCGATCGTTCTATTACACGCTGGTGTATACATCCTGCATTGGTGCATTCGGGTGGCAGCGAATAAAAAGACGCAAGACACCCTACGTGCGTAATCAAACCATTACCTTATTTGTGGTTCAGTTAATCCCCTTGTTTCTATTACCCGAGATATTCCTACCTTGGCTCGGATACAACGGCGCCTTCGACAGTGGGCTGGGCCAAAGCATCGCAAATACCTTATTCCCAAGTTACATCTCGTCCGCCGACTTGGTTACGCACAACTGGCCAGAGTGGGGCCATCCCCGCGCGTACTGGCATGCCTATGGTTTTATTCTGGCTTGGCCATTAAACGTCTACAACGTATTCACGCCAACGCCAATAATGGGCTGGCTTATTATTAGTGGCGTTCAGACCTTTATCATAATTCCGCTCATCGTACTCAAATGGGGCAAGGGCGCTTACTGTGGTTGGATTTGTTCCTGCGGCGCCTTAGCCGAAACGCTCGGCGATACACAACGGCATAAAATGCCCCACGGACCCCTATGGAATTCTTTAAACATGATTGGCCAAGTCATATTGCTGGTCGCATTTATCATGCTCGTAATTCGTATTGGCGGCTGGATTTTTCCTGAAACCTGGATGCACACCACTTTTGACCTATTATTAAAAGGCGATAATTCCGAATACAAACTGGTGAATCCCGTGAGCTGGAAGTGGACCGTTGACGTGTTACTCGGCGGAATACTGGGCGTGGGTTTGTACTTTAAATATTCTGGTCGAGTCTGGTGCCGCTTTGCTTGCCCATTGGCAGCGCTCATGCATATTTATGCACGCTTTAGCCGATTCCGAATTTTCGCTAACAAAGATAAATGCATCAGTTGTAATGCCTGTAGCAGTGTTTGCCATCAGGGAATTGATGTCATGAACTTTGCCAATAAAGGTAAACCCATGTCAGACCCAGAATGCGTACGCTGTTCCGCCTGCGTACAAACCTGCCCCACAGGTGTATTAAGCTTTGGTGAAATTAACCGCAACACTGGCAAAATAATCTGTACCGACAAAGTGGCCGCCAGTTCTATTCAAATGGCAGAATTTGTAGAGGTGAAACATGTATCGTGATTTACGAGTCGTCGTTATTATTCCCGCTTTAAACGAAGAACAGGCAATTGGGAAAGTTGTATCCGATCTGGTTCAGCTAGGCAGACCTTCACCAGAAAAAGTACCAGCGGCGGATATAAGCGAGAGCATAAAAAATAATGACCAACGAATCAAAAAAATGGAAATGAGTTCGCCCTGGATAGACCAGATAATCGTTTGCGACAATGGTTCAATGGATAATACCGCTACTGTCGCAGAGTCAGCGGGGGCTATTGTCGTTAGGCAAGATCAGCCCGGTTACGGAATCGCGTGTTTGACGGCAATGGCAGCACTGCCAAGCTGCGATGTCGTATTATTTGTAGACGGTGACGATTCGTGTTTTATCTCACAAGCAGAATCTTTATTAGAAGGGATTTACCAAGGCGCTGATTTAACCATAGGATCTCGAGTCCTTGGCAAAATGGAATCGGGCGCGCTCACGCCTCCGCAAAAATTTGGTAACCAACTTTCCGTATTATTAATCGCGTTATTGTGGAAAGTCAAAATTACCGACCTCGGGCCTTTTCGGGCAATTCGCAAGAAATGCTTAGATAAAATAAACATGCAAGACGAGAGTTTTGGTTGGACCGTCGAGATGCAAATAAAAGCCATCCAATACGGATTGGACATGCGCGAGTATCCTGTGGACAGCAAAGTTCGCATTGGGCAAAGTAAAATAAGCGGCACATTAAAGGGCGTTATCGGTGCCGGAAAAGGAATACTGGGAACGATTGCCAAAATGCGATTACAGCAGGGCCAGATTGGTATAGCGGGGGCTGAGCTTAAAAAATGATATTCAGGGCGCGTAGACTGTACCGTAGGTTAGAAAAGCAAAGCGCCTTCCGACATTCTTCCTAAAAAGAAACTTCTCTTATAGAAGCAGAACGCTTATTAAAAAGTTACGCAGAGCCTTAACAAATTGATCTCGTGCTTTAGCCCGTGTTAACAGCCTATATAATCCGTCCCCCGTCCCCCGTCCCCCGTCCCCCGTCCCCCGTCCCCCGTCCTCCGTCCTCCGTCCCTTGCAAAATTAAACTGAACTTTTCCCAATTTGTACTGGCACGCAAATCAAAAGTAGTGCAGAATTCGCGCATTATTGAGTAAGGAGTTGTTCTACAGAATGGATTCGTTCCTTCTTGTATCCTCCCCAAGTTTGTTTTAATAAATGATAAGCGTAGTTATCGAATATGTTGCGAGTGCGCAGCATAATACGCGGTTTTACTGCGGTTAACGTTTAAGCGTTCAATGGCTTGAATCTAGTGTTTTGTATAAAGATTCAGCGGTTTTGGGCCGCCTGTGCGTGTTTTGCACGAGGCGTGTGCGCGTTTTTGCGCTGGAGTATTAAAAAACATTATAAAAATCAATAGGTTAGAAGTTTTAAAAGTGGAGTTTCTGTGCAAGGTTGTAAGCGCATTCCCGCACGCGCGTTTTGCCGCAGAGGGGGTTTATGCTTCTCATGAAATCTTCTTTTAAATCAAAGAGTTGCCGTAGTGTGTTGGATTTCGAGAATCTGCAAAACGCGCGTGCGGCATAATAAAAATGTTAAAGGCCTATGAAATACTGCGCAAGAAGGGTAATTGATCAAGGGAAATTGGATGAGGCTCTCATTTACAAAAATCTTCGAGCCATTTTCCCGAAGGTTAATGATTACGCTCCTAGTGATAGTGGCTATAGCGAAGAGCTAAATGAGCTTCGTGATTTCGGCGTCACTACAAACAAGAAGTTGAGGCTGCTGCTCAAGAAGCATCGAAAAAGTGTTATTGCTATCGATAAAAGCCCGATAGATATCTACCATCAGAAAATGTATGCAGAAGAAATGGGGCGCAATGACTTTAATGATCATATGCGTAAAAATTATTGGTTTGCGTATCCTGGCCTATTACGTATAGTTCTAGAGCTGGAATTCGGGAACAAATATGAACAATATGCCAATGAGAGAGACGGCATTTAACAAACATGTCAACCGGACATTTTTTTGCTTCGGCCTTTTGTGCATTACGCTTCGCTTCATTTTTTCACAAAAGGCCTCCACAAAAAAATCCCGGCTACATGGGCGTTAGTGTCCTCTATGAGATTGAAGAGTATTTCTGATAATTTATTTATAGCTAGATATGTAGTCAAGAAATTGGCTACTGAAGACTTATTGTTGTTTGCGAATGAAAAGCTAGCTGGAGGGGTCTTCACGGAAAGTTTGCTTGATATTTTGGATGAAGAACGAAAGGATTGGGATTCAATAGCCCCTCTTTTCGAAAAAGTGGTGAAAGACCTCGGATATAGTATTCCAAGTTTCGAAGACGCAATTTGGTTTATTGTTACGTATCACGTTTCGAAGATTAGTAGCGGAAGAAGTAGTGCTGCGAAGCAATTTTTCATTATGCTTGATAATATTGAGAGGTTCGACTTGAGCAAGGATATAAAGGAATACGTTGGAGACAATATTGGTATCTCTGGCATGTATGGTTGGTATCTTGATGATGTTAGTACTGCCGAGGAAATTGAAAGTGGGATATACCAGGAAAGTAAAATATGGATGGCCAAACATGCAAAGCAACACTAACAAAACGCTAAACCAGACGCGGCGCTGGTTAGCTCCGCGTTAGTAGTACGGGAAAGTATGTCATTTACAATTCACCAGGAGGTTATATTCGCAGTCAAGGGTAAAAACCTTGAACTCGTTAAGCAGAGGCTATTTGCTGGGGGCGATATTAATTATCGAGATAATAAATACGGTTCCGCTCTGTCTGAAGCTATAAATGGCGGCGACGAAGAGATTGTTCAGTATCTTATCGATAGTGGTGCCAATGTGAATTTAGAGAACTCCAGTGGTATTGTACCTTTGGAGTTGGCGCTGCATCACGCCTCGGATGATATTGTGCGAAAGCTATCTTGGTCAGGTGCAAAAATTAACAGTAGGTGTCGACCACACTGGAAACAGAGGCTGAAATTGTGCTTAGAAAACCACTAACAAAGCCAGCAAATCTGACCTCCGTAAACTGTCTTCTTTTTTGCAAAAAAACGCAAAAAATCAGCCAGTTCACTCCGGCAGTTTCTGGCGGCGTTAGGATCTCGATTTACTAAGATATAGGAAAATATTATTATGAGCACCGAATTAGAAAAACGTAACAATATAGCAAAGTGGTTTTTAATACTGGCTACTGCCATTGTCGTCATAACATTTGCCGCATCAGTTCCAGCCCTTGATGGATTAACAGGTTCTTTTCTCACAAAATCTGTTGAAGAAAAACTCGTTCTAACTTGTATGTTCTTCATGCCACTTGCAGCTATATTTATACTAATTCCAATTGTTAAGCTACAAAATCGTTCCTTACTCTTGTGGGGCCTTGGCTTCGTCCTATTTCCTTTGGGGGCAGTTGTTTGGGGCTGGGTTCTTTATTTTCTATCCAAAAAGGCTCCTTCAGGTGCTACATCCTGACAATGCCATCATTGTTCGCCCTTCGGGCTGGACCTCACTTCGTTCGGCCCAATATGGCGGGCGTTAGACCTAAATCGATGTTTATAGGAGAGTTATGAAAGTATTAGCAGTAATAATCTTATTGGCTTTCTCAATCCAGTGTGTTGCACAGTCAATTATTGAGAGTACAAAAAGCAAGATAAAAACAATGGAATGTTTAACAAGAAAAACTGAGACGATGTGTTTTATCGAATCGATGGCAAAAATTGATCCTGTAGAAGATATGGAAACAAAAAAGGCAGTTTATGGAAAATCTAATACATATTATTTGGTTTCAAAAAAATCAACCTGGTTAAAAGTAAAATTAAACTCAAAAAGAACAGAAGATCTAGTTCTTGTTGAGTCAGAGTCATTGGCATTTATTCAGGCAGATATAGAAAAGGGAAAATCAAAGAACTTTAAAAAATCGGCTAAAAAACCCTTGAAAAAATTATTGAAAAAGTTGAATGCTGAGCCAGATGTTGTCGAAGCTGGATTTCCCCCATGGAGTAAAAATGGCGTAATATATCAGGTCTGCTATAACACCGCCAAAAAAACTGTAGAATGTATGATTTCTGCGGCAGCAAATTTACCTTCTGGTCACGTGACGATTTTTTCAATATCTAGTGACACTAACGATATTGTCGATTCTGTGGTGCAGATTATAGCCTCACTTGATGAACAGAAAGCCAAATAAGTCGGCCTAACAAGTTTGTCCATTTGACGTTTTGGTCTGCGCTCCGTTTTGGGGTGGCTTCGCCACTTTGCCCCAAAACCCCACTACAACCAAAACACAAATGACAAAGGCGTTAGAAAAACTAATATCCGGAGATAATTAGCGTATGTATAAAGTTGTTGGAATTGTGGTCTTATTGGTGATTGGCTATCTTTTGTTTTTTCGGGAGTCATCGCCAGATGTAATTTACTTTAACGGAAATGAATACGGTTCTAAGCAGCTTGACCGCTCAAATGATAGCAACAGTAAGATATATAATTACTATAGCCGCAGTGTTTCAAATAAGGACTATATATCCGTTTTATATCCTGACTCAGGTACTGGCAGCCCGAGTGAGTGGTCAAGTATGTTTGCTAAACATTTTGAAAATCAGGGGTTCGTATTTTCTGATAATGGTGTAAACAAAATTGGAGTCAATAAAACTGTAAAGATATACATGTTTCCGTCCTATGAACAGAATGTTTTATTTATGTATGTGCTAGAGAATATTAAAAACTCAGATCATTTAGATGAATCTAAAGTTTTCGATCATTTAGGGGGTATCCTACTAGACTAACGTAGTCTTATGTTTGAGTGCGTAGTGCCCTTTCTAGCAAGGCTAGACAAGGCGACGGTTTTCCGTTGCCTTGCTTTGCGCTTAACGCTACGCTAGCGCAACACCAATCAACTACAAAGCCGCGCTTGCTAGCGGCGTTAGCTCAAATATTAATTAGCATAAGGAGAGTTTTTTGAATTATACAATTACAGTAAAGAGATTGGGTAGAGTAGGTGATTTGACTTTCACAGGAGGAGGGAAAGTCATAACGACAAAATGCTACTGGAACACTAAGAAAAAAATTCCGGTAGGAACATATTCAGCTTGCTCAGCTACAACAATGTCAAGAAAGAGGAATTCTAAAGGCGCACCTCGGGAAGCTGTTTTCATTCCGAACATTAAAGGATATTCTGAAATATTCATTCATATGGGGAAAGTTCCTTATGAAATATGGTCTGACGGATGTATCGTAATAGATGAACCTAAAATTATTGAAATATATAACGCCATTACTCTAAAAAATGGTCGGAATGTAAAAGTCGTTATTACAGGTTAGCTTAATGAAGAATCTAATATTTTCCCTTTTGTTGTTGTCTGGTTGCTCAACTTTATCTTCAAGTGAGATTCATAAAAATGAAAAAGATGATTACTACGCTATTTACTCTAATCTTCTTGGAATTAATGAAAATAGGTATACCTATATAGATAGCGAAGGGGTATCACACTCAGATCAGCTTAAGTTATTTAAAGAACTTGAAGAGATATATGGTCGCTATATTGAGCCTCAAGGAGAAACTCAATATAGCCAAGAACAGGCAAAAGTTATTATGTTTTTTGCATTCTATGCGAAAAATCGTGATTCTGGAGCATTTAGTGAATACTTAGCATCAGACTTAATGCCATTATACTCCCAAAACAGAACGATGTTTTTAGGATTGATGAGTGAGTTACCATTCTTGATACCGTCCGTATGCAATCGATTAATTGCCTTTTTTGGATTTGAAGGAAAGAATACGTCTGGAAAAGAAGATTTCATACGAGAAAATAAAGATCATTTATATTCAATTTTATCTACGGAACAAGCTAAAGCATGTCTTGCTCAGTTCCAATAATAGAGCTAACAAACGCATCAAAACTAAATTAAACAGACAGCCACTCTTAAAAAGAGAAAGTTAGCCGCTCCAAAAATAGTCGTGTTTCAGGAATGGTTGCCATTATGTGGTTAAACCTAACAATTCCCAGACGCCGCCTGTGTGTTCTGTGATTGATTTCTGAATCTATCACTTGCACTGTATGTTGTACAGGTTATACTTGTTCCATAAGCCGTACAACTGTAGTGGTGCCCATAATGAGAGTTATAAGCTTTTCAGACGCTCGAAGTAAGCTAAAAAGCGTTCTAGATCAAGTGGTGAGCGATGCAGATTACACTGTAATTACCCGTCGAGACTCAGAGGATGCGGTGGTTATGTCATTAGATCAGTTCAATGCTCTCATGGAAACGGTTCACCTTTTAAAGAGCCCTGCCAACTCAGCACATCTTACAAAGTCTATTCAGCAATACCGTGCCGGGAAGGTTCTGCAGCATGGACTAGCTGATGACTGAGTTACTTTCATGGACTAAAGAGGCTTGGTCTGACTATCTGTATTGGCAAACTAAAGACAAGAAAACGTTAAAACGCATAAACAAACTAATCCAAGACACCCAAAGATCCCCTTTCGAAGGGATAGGTAAGCCTGAACCACTAAAAGAAAATTTGGCAGGTTTTTGGTCTAGGCGTATCGATGACACTAACCGCTTGGTCTATGCCGCGGAGGACGGTCAATTAACGGTTATATCTTGCCGATACCACTATTAACCGTTAAAGAAAATTCCGTGCGCTGAATTTAGTGATTAAAGCTATAGCAGTGAGAATTGGGCTGGCGTTGTTGAGGATATCGCTGTGCAGTTTTATGGCGGGGAAGCAGTGGCTCTCAGAAGAAGTTAAGCGCAGAAACAATAGTTAACCTTAATCATTTGCCTCAGGAGGCTGCACCAAAGTCAGCCGACCCGAAATAACAATCTCATCATCACTCAAAACCGTAAAGCTATAAATGGCACCGCCGGGGCTAAGAAACTCGGCTACTGCCTTCACGTCAATTTTAGTTTTTCTGTTTGGAAGTTTAGCCGCGGGGATTTCAATATTCTTAAATCCGCCAATAAATGCAGGTCGACTGGCTGCGAGTTGTCGGTTTAATAAGCCCGCGTGAATCGCGATAGATTGCGCGGCATATTCTACCAACGTGATGGATTGAAAACTGCCCTGATGAAACATAGGGTTCAGTGGGTCCAAATGCGACATCCCGATACAGCTAATCCCCTCCTCTTCACAGTGCGTCACCTTTTCAATAAGCGACATTCCCCTGCCGTGTGGCAGAAAGCCCGCAATGTCAGAAGGGCTTAACTCAGTAACCGCTAGAGTGTTCATGATAATGTGCTGACCGATAAACTTAAGGTCTGTACGCCCATTCCTTTAACTAGAATAGTGCCCGATTGTTTTTTCGCGAGAAGAGACAGCAGTGGTAAAGCTCTAGCAGCGGGGTTATCACAGCGCAGCGCTTCTAACGTTGGCTCAGCCATTGTTGATTCCGAAGGCTCATCGTAATCTATGCGTGGCTCAATTTTGGCGATCGATTTTTCACTTTGATTTGGGCTGAGTATAAACGCACAAGCAAAAGGCGTTGTAATCGGTCTTTTCGCCTGCATGGGTTCCGGTGGCGCAGTATCGTAAACCGCTAAGAGAATCGGTTTATTACTGTGGCCCGCTTGAACTATGGCCTCGACTAAGCCTGAAAAAAAACTGCAGTTCAAACCAGAAATACTGGTCGAGGCTTCTCGCGAACCCGTTGCAATGCCGAAATAGCCAGCAGCCGAATTGTGTACCGAGTTGTGAAACATGGTTGGTGATACGGGTTTGTCAGGCAGAGCAAGGACCTTGGATAGCTGATCGAGAATTTGATAATCGCCACCAGACGAGGCAAATACCGTTGCGAGCCTATCATTCTGTTCTGGGTTTGCGGGTGTAATCTCTTCGCAAACTTTAAACGCCAGACGAATTAAATTGGTTGCTCGGCGGCGCTCGTTGGCGGGCAAAAACTGGGGCTTGTAGCGTTCCAATTCACTTGCTTCATAAGGTTCTTCACCGCGCAATATACGGCTGCCGCTTTCCCAGTTATCTATTCCTGAGGTGCTTAAGCCAATGGCGTCAATAAATACAGGCTTCACGGCGCTTCTCCAAAAATTAGACTGCAGTTACTGCCACCAAAGCCAAATGAATTACTGAGGGCTGCATTTACAGGCTGTGTTTCTGATTGGCGGATGATGTTAACGCTAATGGCGGGGTCGACTTCGTTCGTGTTAAGACTAAAGGGAACCCAATTATGCTTGATACTTAAAATTGAAAAAATAGCTTCGATGGCGCCAGCTGCACCCAGGGTGTGTCCCGTCCAGCCTTTGGTCGAGCTGCAAGGCACTTCGTCCCCGAACAGCGAACTTACACCTAATGATTCGGATTGGTCGTTAGCGGTCGTGCCCGTGCCGTGAAGGTTAATATAGTCAATGTCTCTGATGTTCATGTCCGCTTCGTTTAGCGCGGCTTGCATGGCGAGTTGGGCGCCTTTACCTTCAGGGTGCGGTGTGGACATATGGTGGGCGTCAGAACTTTCACCAAAACCTAAAAATGCGATTTCACCGCTGACAACCGGAGTTTTTTCAAGCAACGCAAATGCGGCTGCTTCGCCAATTGATATTCCTGAACGATTCACATCCGAGGGGCGACAAATATCGGGAGACACCACTTGCAGAGAATTAAAGCCGTATAGCGTGGTATTGCACAGGCTATCAAAACCGCCGACGATTGCGGCATCGCATAAGTCTGCGTCTAATGCGCGTTGTGCAGCGGCAAATACTTTACCGCTGGATGAGCAAGCTGTGGATATCGCCATGGCGATTCCTTCTAGCTCAAAGTATTGTTGAACAAAATCTGCTGAAGAATAAACATTGTGCGTTTTAGCGTAGGAGTACCAGTCGGGTAGCGTGTCGTCGGTCTCGATTCGTTGCTGCCTTTCTTCATAGGCCATTTCTGTTTGTTGAATGCCGGAAGTACTGGTGCCCATGTAAACCGCTACGCGGTGCTTGCCGTATTTTTTGATAGCGGTGTTGACGTCGTGTGCAAAGGTGTCTTGTTCTAGGGCCAGGGCTGCCAACTTATTATTGCGGCAGCTATATTCGCTTAATCGTTCTGAAAGAGTAACCTTGCTAATACCGTCCACTTCACCGACCCATGCGTTAAGGTCATGAATATTGTACTCGCTGCAGGGCTTAAGGCCGGTTTTACCGCTTTGTAGTCTTTGCCAATTGGCTTCGACACCTTCGCCCAGAGGGCTGGTTAATGTATAGCTGCTAATTTTTAGTGGTCGCATTTTCAGGCTTTTTATCTGTTTTTGTTTCGGTTTCGTTTTGCCAAAAATCGTAAAAGTTAAACCAGTTGTAAGGTTCTTGTTTTAGATAATATTCTATTTTGTCCGCATACTGCTGCATATAAGCCGCGAGTTTAGACTGGCGTTCACGGCGTTTGATGTCGAGTTTTTCACTGAATACTTCGACATGAACGCTGTATTGGTTTTTCCCTCTATAAAGGCCAAAGCACAATAATACGGGTGCTTTTAAGGCGTTTGCCAGTAACCATGGGCCAGTGGGTAGGTTGGCTGGACTGTCGAGCAGTTTACAGGGAATTTGTTGTTCGTGTTTTGAATGCCTGTCGGCCATGATGCCGATCATATTGCCTTGCTGGAGGTTTTCCGCAAGGGTTAAGGCAAGCGCCGGGGCAGATTGATTGGAATCAATAATGCAATCTGCAAATTCGGGGTTGAGCGCATCGAAAAGTTTCATCATCGAGGCGTTATGTTGATGGTCCATGAGGATTTTTAACGGCAGCTCTTTTATCGCCAAAGCGGACACCCGCAATGCGTCAAAACTGCCAAGGTGACTAACGAGAATAATGCAGCCCTGCTTTTTTTCGACGTAGCTTTGCAAAAGGTCACCGCCTTCAAAGCTAACGGATAACCCTTCGGTTTTGCCAGCAAGGAAGTAAAGGCGGTCTATAGCAACGGTGGCGAAGCAGAAAAAGTGTTGCCACACTTCGCGCCAGCTGGGCGGACGCTTATAAACACGTTGAAGGTAGTTTTTGGACGCGGCTGTAGCGTCACCGGCAACGAATAAATAGAACAGACAGACAGGTTGCAAGGCTAACAATACAATTGTTCTGCCCATGTTAAGAGCGATCCACACCAGTATCGAAATCCAGAAAATACCTGCTCGCTCCTTTTGATCTTTCCAGTTCTTATTCATCAGTTTTGTTTAGTTTGAGCTATCGTGTGCGGGGGCTTCTTTTGGGTTTTCTTTGGCGGGTTCTCGATTGATAGGTTCATCCGATGCTGCTTCCTCTATCACGAATTCACCTTTGAGCAGAAGTGTGGATTCCTTTGTGCAGCGCATTTTAATTTTTGATGGTAGCAATTCAAGGTGTATTTCACATGGGTCGCCAGGTTTAGCGGCTTCAACAAACTTTAAGGTGCGGATGCCTTTGATTGGCGTTGCTGCTAGTTCTTTTTCGGCAAGGTCAAAAATCCACTGCAATAATAGTGCGCCCGGAACGACGGGGTTACCCGGAAAATGATCCGCATAACAAGGGTGTTCATGTGGAATGTTGAGCGGCAGGGTGAGCTTATTCTGAGTCATGTTTTGCAGCCGCCAGCGTTGAAAGTAAGCCTGCTATGGGGAGCTTGCCGGTACTACTGCGGTGCAAACTCGGGACTATGCGCAAAGGCCGTGGCAAAAAAACAGGGTCGAGTTGCTTTGCCAGAATCTTTTGTACATCAAATGCAGATAAGGTTTTTGATACCACTAGTGCTGCAGGTCGCTGTTTGTCGGTGGAATCTTTATTGACAAGAAAAATCACGCCATCGTCTACGCCGTCTATCTCGAGTAGCTTTTGATTAAGCTCTGCCAGCGAAGCTCTTTTGCCGCCAACATTGAGCATATCCGCAGAACGGCCAAGCAGACGAAAAGTATTATCGGCTGTGATATAGAGCCTATCTTGCAGCGGGGTTGTTTGTGCTAAATGGGGGGCGCTCACGACAAAAGTATCATCGTGTTTTTCCACGATGATGCCGTCCAGCATTTGCCAGTTTTCAGATTTTAGTGTTTGGCGTGTTGCCAGACTTCCGGCTTCGGTACAGCCGTAAATTTCTTCCACGGCAACGCCGTATCGTTTTTCGGCGTCTTCAGCAATTGCCGAAGTCATTGGTGCCGTAGCTGAAATAATTCGAGCTAAGGGAGGAATCGTAATATTACTTCCCAGTAAGGCGCGTAAATGAATGGGGGTCGTGACCAGAATTCTGGGTTCCGGCGTTTTTTCTAGCGCGCAGGCAATATCTTGCGGAAAAAACGGATGAGCTGAAACCATAATGCATTGGGTTTGTAGGGCCATCATAACGGTCATTTCGAGGCCGTACATATGCTGTGACGGGACTGTCGCGACGATGTGCGGCGCCGCGTTTTTGTCGTGCGGAGCAAAACGTTTCCCGAGCAGTTTGGCTGTGCCAGACAAGGTTCGCCATTCTTTCTTATTCGCTTTTGGTTTGCCGGTGCTACCCGAAGTAAAGGCGATAGCCGCGATATGATCAGCTTTTATCTGAGGGTTTTCTATTTCCGCAGTGTCTGTTTTTGTGTCTGTGGCGCCGCTTAGATTGAGGGTGCGAATATCGAGGCAGTTGGGGAATTCCAGGTATTGGTCAGAATCAATGACCAATGTATGTTCTGGGTATTCTTTTGCGATGGCTTTAATGGTTTTCGGCTGGCGGTTAGGCGGCAGTATATTACTGCTATCGTTAGCCAGTGCTGCGGCGAAGGTGAGTAAGAAATGGTATCGATCTTCACAAAGATTGATCACGAACTCTCGTTTCGGTAGCTGCTTTTTAATGGCGGTTATGGTTGCCAGAAATTGACGCTGGGATATTGCTTCGCCCAATCTGTAGGTAATCGGGTCATTTGCATCGTGACGAATTATTAACGGTAATAAGGTGTTGGGCATAAGGATTTAATCGCTATTGCCTTGAGCGCGAAAAACGATGCGCAAATATTCAAAAAATCGAGGATGGTTATGGTCGCGAAAGCGCCACTTGCGATAAGTATACTCGCCGACAAATAGGCTGAAAACCAATGCGTGATTTACGATGTTGGTAAAAATAGACCACAATTCGATACTACCAAATAGCGGCAGTAAGATGGCCCAGCTGCTCATCATTAGTAGGCATGCCGCCCAAAGAATGGTGATGTAACGGGTATAGGTACGCATTTCAGGGGAAAATTTCCCGCGTGCTTTTTCTCCTATCGCGGTTACCAAAGGTGTTTGTCCTGGGAACAATGTCCGCAGAAAACCCCAGCTCACCAATAAGGGGAGTGCAATCGGAGGAAGGAAGAGCAAATAAGTCGGTTTGTAGTAGAGGCCAAGGCCAGCCGATAGGGCGGTAATGCCGATGACCGATATCCAGGCTGATATCTTGAAGGATTTTAATCCGCCGTAAAAAATACCAGCAGCAAGTGAGGATATAGCGATTATCTGAAGAATTGGCTGCCCAAGCATAACGCCCAAATGAGCAAAAACCGGGTACGCTATCAGCAGTCCTATCCGCATCGGTGGGCGCCTTTAATATGTACTAATGAATGACGCGCAACGGATGAGACGACTATTAAAATTATGATTCTGACTGTGAGTTAATGTAGTCAGTCAGTGTGCGCAGGCTTGTGAATACAGTTTTGTTTTTCTCATCGTCGGCTTTTAACTGTATGCCATAATTTTGAGAAATGGCCAGTGCGATTTCAAGTGCGTCGATAGAATCTAGACCTAAGCTATCCGCTTCACCCACACCAAAAAGGAAGGCTTCGGGTTTAATATCTGCGGCTTCTATATCTTCCAAATCCAGCGCTTCAACAAGGATTTGTGCGAGCTTCTGTTCTGCTTCAGTTTGAGTCGACATTACGTTATTCCTGAAACCACCTAAGGCTATATTGTTGCGTTGCTATGGTTTTTCTGTGGTTTTATTTTTTGTTTCACTAGCGTTTTACTGTCGGGCTTTGCAGCGGCTCTACTCTGGTTTTATGCCAGTGTATTCGCTAAAAACACCCATTACGGCGTGGCGCTTAGCGTCCAGTAAGCCGACTTCTTTGAGGGCTGCGACGATTGTTGCCGGGGGTACGCATTGCTCAATGGTATCCCAGTAGTAAAGCATAAGCTCTTGCGCGTCTGCACTGCGGCGGAATAAGCGAGTAGCCAAAGGAACAAAACCTTTCATGTAGGCTTTCAGCATCCATGTGGCAATAGAGCTGCTGGGCTTGCTGATTTCAAGTAATAAAATCTTGCCGCCGGGCTTTAATATTCGTTGGTATTCTTCAAAAGCTTTTGTTAAATCGGCAACATGCCGAAGCGCGAAGCCCATGGTCAGCATATCGAAGGTGTCGTCAGGGAAGGGTAATGCTTCGCCTAGTCCTTGGGTCGCATGGGTTACGCCAAGCTTTTTGGCTTCGCCAAGCATGCCTTTGCTCGGGTCTAATGCCGTAACAAACCCTTTTTCGCCGACAATTTTTTGGGCCAGCCAAGATACAACGCCGGTACCTGCGCCGACATCAAGAACGCTCATGCCTTCTTTGAGGCCGTTACGTAGCAAGGCCTGACGGCGGTACATGTTGCCAGAGCCAAAGCTCATGACATTACAGATCCAGTCGTAGTGTTCTGCCGATGAATCAAACATCTGATCAACTTTAACGCGTCGATCTTCCTCTGAATCATAATATTCGGAAAGGACTGGGTGTGGAGCAACATTGTTCTTATTTTGTGTGGTCATATAGCCGCTATGATTAACATTCGCTGAAAAACGGCGTACTTTACGGTAGCTTTATGTGATTGGCAAGCTAGTCTAGGGGACTGCATAATTGAAGTATGAAAAACAGCAACCTTAGGATACAATCCTGCACCGCAAATCAAATCTAGGCTCAAGCCCTACAAGACTAAAAAAATGGCTTAAATGGGGGCCTATAGCTTTACGATGGATATATCCTGCTCTGCAACTTCAATCCAGCCTAGCGTTGTTTTACGCTGTGACTATACCGAAGCACCGGTAGCTCAATGTTTGGCTTCTGATCATACCTTGGCTGTGTTCACCTTTACGGGTGATATTGGTCAAGCCGACGACCCACGTTTAGCCCATACAGGCCTAGAACAAATTTCCGGCGATGCTCCCCTGTCTGAAGTATGGTGCAGCGCAAAACCGGTCAGCCGTGGTCGTGATGATGCGATCAGTTGGTCTGAAAACGGTGAGTTTTTGTTTTGCTCTGTTCATCTTAATGAGCATGACGCTTCTGGCCTCGAATCGGCCAGCGAGAAAGCCTACCAGTCTCTGTTAGCGTTCATAGAGCGGCGCGAATTTCCGTTTATTGTAAGAGCGTGGAATTATTTTGCGGCGATTAACCAAGGGCTTGGCGACGCTGAGCGCTACAAAGAATTTTGCCTGGGGCGTTATAACGCGTTTCAGAGTTCGTTAGAGAAAAAGCCGTCTTTGCTGTATCCGGCTGCTTGCGCCATCGGTCATCAGCAGCGTGATGGCATTGTCTATATTCTTGCGGCCAAACAATCTGGCGCTCACTTCGAAAACCCCGAACAGCTAAGTGCTTACCATTACCCGAGGGAGTATGGGCCTATTAGTCCTTCCTTCGCGAGGGCGACGATAGTCGATAGCCCGGCGGGTGCATGTTTATATATTTCCGGTACTGCCAGCGTAAAAGGTCACGAGACGGTTTCCCCTGGCGATTGCGAGGCTCAGTTGGTGGTCACGTTGAACAATATTGATCGGCTGCTCGCGCATGTGGCTGAAGGTGCAAGCCTGGAAGTGACACCAACGTTAGCGTCTGTGAAGGTATATGTGCGAAATCCCGAAGATCTGAGTGTATTAAAGCCTGTCATTGATGAGCATTTTGTTGGCGCCCAGATTCTGTATGTTCAGGGGGACATTTGCCGTAGTGATCTTGAAGTGGAAATCGATGGATTATGCTATTTATAGTGGCTAGCTGGAAACGAATAAACGCATGTTAAGCACGCTTTATTATGGCTGGCGAATTGTTGGCACCGGGCTGGCTTTTGCCTTCTTTGGTATCGGTGGGCCCGTTATTGCCTTTAGCTTGACGCTCGCTTTGCTGTTTGTGCCAATCTCGAAAACGAACAAATGCTATATTGCACGAAAAGCCATTACCTCCTCTTTTAAATTGTATATCGGTTTTATGAGGGGGATTGGTCTGATCTCGTTTGAGGTGAAGGGCTGGGAAAACATCCCCAAGGGCGGTCAGCTTGTGATTGCTAACCATCCGTCTTTATTGGATGTTGTGTTGGTTGTATCGGTGTTGCGAGGAGCGTGTTGTATCGTAAAAGAGGGCTTGTTTAAAAACCCTTTTACACGGGCGCCAATTACGGCAGCCAGATTTATTTGCAACGGTGCTCCGGGCTTGCTTGAAGAGGCGGTGTCGTCGTTGTCGGAAGGTTCACCGCTAATCGTGTTCCCCGAGGGGACTCGCAGCCAGCCAGGTAAACCTTTGAATTTTCAGCGCGGAGCCGCCAATATCGCATTGGCAGCGGGCTGTGATATAGTCCCGGTCGTTATCGAGTGCAACCCTTCAATCTTGATGAAGCACCAGAAGTGGTACGACGTGTCGTCGCGGCGACCCCATTTTTCGATCCATTTTCAGCCGGTTATTGAAGTGGCTCCTTACCTAAAAGTTGAGGAGCCGCAATGCAAAGTTGCCAGACGGTTAACGAGAGACTTGGTGGCCTATTTCTCCGAGAAAACTTTCCGTGAAACGACGGATTGTCACGCTGGAGTCATAGGCTAAACGAACATGCTATAAAAAGCATCGGAACAAAATTTACTATTAAAATAGACGGCTGGGCTACACATAATAATAGTCCGAAGTAAGCGTCAGAAATACAAACAAGAGCCCTAAAGTCAATGCAATCTAAAGAATCCATTTATAAACATCTTCAAGAAATTCTTGCTGATTTGTTCGAGTTAGAACCAGACAATATTAAGCCCGAATCTCGACTCTATGATGATTTGGATATTGATAGTATTGACGCTATTGATATGGTTGTTAAGCTCAAAACATTTACCAATAAAAAACGTTTAGAGCCTTCAGAATTTAAAGATGTGAGAACGGTGCAAGATGTTGTTGATGCTGTTTATCTTTTGTTGCTCAATGAAGACGAAAGCACAGGTGATGCTGAGTAAATCAGTTAGATAGAACCCAATTCTGCGGAGCAGATGACTTACATTGCGTTGGCTTTTCAATGCTACCTACAATGAATGAAGATGGCTACTCACGAAAAGCACACAGTATTACGTTTTGAAAAAAACGACACGGAGGCGGGGTTTACCGTCGAGTATGAACTCTATTTTCCGGCGACGTTAATTCATTTTCAGGGGCATTTTTCGGACTTCCCTTTGTTGCCGGGCATTGCTCAGGTGGATATGGTGATGACGTTTTCGAGGTCGTTGGGCGTAGATGGAGGTTTCTCTTCCATAGAGCGACTTAAGTTCGTGAGGCCCATCTTCCCAGAGCGGCGTATAATCCTTACCTTAAATGTGACGCATTCTAAGAGTCGCGTTAATTTCCAGTTTTTAGATGATGACGGCAGCTATTCTCAGGGGCGAATACTTTTGGGCTCGCTCGATGTTTAAGCCTTGTATCATTATTCCCGTCTATAACCACCGCTTAAAGATAGCGCATATCGTTGACGTCTTGCTTGAAAAGGGCCTGCCCTGTTACTTGCTAGATGATGGCAGTGATGCGCCTAGCCAAAAAGAACTCGAAAAGCTCCGCTCCAAACCTGGGGTTACCTTGCTTCGTTGGGAGCAAAATAGAGGCAAGGGCGCAGTGGTGTGCGACGGTATTATTCAGGCTGAAAAAGATGGTTACACCCATGCTTTACAGGTGGATGCGGATGGTCAGCACGACTTGTCGGATATCACCGCGATGCTGGAAAAGTCTGAAGAGTTCCCTCATTCGGTTATATCTGCTTGGCGTGATTACGCCGATATGCCCAAAGGGCGACGCAATGGTCGTCGGGTGACGGATGTCTGGGTGTGGATAAACACATTGTCACTGAGTATTAAAGATTCCATGTGCGGCTTTAGGGTCTATCCCTTGAAGCAAACGTGCGCGTTGCTGTCAAAGAGCAATATTGGACGTCGTATGGATTTTGATACCGATATTCTGGTCCGATTATATTGGCGTGGGGCCGATGTTGAGCACGTTAAAACGCGTACTCTGTACAGCGATGAGATACCATCCCATTTTGATCTGTGGCGAGATAACGTCCGGATTTCTATTATGCATACACGATTGTTCTTTGGCATGTTGATACGCTTCCCTCAGCTTCTTTTGAGGCGGAAACGTTATGCGTGAGAATGAAAGCATGTGCACGGAAGATGTATTGGTGAGGAAAAACTATGGCGATGTCTATGCCTACGTATAGCGTAAAGACGGAAATTGAAGTCCCTTTTCACGATGTGGACCCCATGAATAAGGTGTGGCATGGCCACTACCTAAAGTATTTTGAATTGGCCCGTTGCGACCTATTGGAATTGTTTAATTACGGTTACAAGGAAATGCACGCTTCAGGATTCGCCTGGCCGATTGTCGATATGCGAATTAAGTTCATTCGCCCACTTCTCTTCGAGCAAAAGATAGTCGTACATGCCGAACTGGTTGAGTGGGAATACCGCATAAAGATAGCCTATGAAGTGCGAGACATTAAAACAAATGAAAAGTTGAGCAAAGGCTATACCACTCAAATGGCCATCGATATTGAAAGCGAAGAAACGTGTTTTGAGTCGCCAAAAATTTTAATGGAAAAGCTGGGCCTAAATTCATTAAGCGCAGAATTAAAAACAGGCGAAGAGCCTTCAGCGCAAATAGTGCCAACAGCGGAAAAAGCGCCAACAGCGGAAAAAGTACAGAAAACATCGCAGGCCAAAAAAACGGAACTTCAAGAGGGAAAAGAAAAAGGAGCTGCTGAGTGAAATTTTCTGCTGGATTGTCGAGTGTGTTCGTTCTTGTAATGTCGCTGTCAATGGCGGCCTTTGCGAATGAAGTGGAGGACCAAAATGCCCTCACACTTGAAAAAATTACACATCAAATAGAGCTGAAACCATTTTTACAGGGTGCATTTCGGCAAGAGCGAACCCTCAAAGGCTTCAACCGTACTCTAGTGTCCTCCGGGCAGTATTTTTTCTGGAAAGAGCACGGGCTGTATTGGGAAGTTCAACAACCATTTTTCAGAGCAACAACCTTTGGTAACGACTTAACCATCAGCTGGTCATCACCCGGTGAAGTGTCGTCTTCGGTGGCTCCCAAGTTAATTCAAAAACAAATCAGTAAGGTGCTTATCGCGGTCCTCGGTGCTGATATTGAAACCCTTCAGCGATATTTTGTTGCCACTGCCCACTTTAATAAGATGGCTGATGAAAAAGGGGGAATGGGGGAACGGGAGACGGATAACGGGGAGGCGGGTAACGGCGATGAGGTATCGGCAGAACCCCTCACCTGGAGTATGCAGCTAGAACCCAAAGATTTTGCAACGCGTAAGGCGCTTAAGCAATTGGATTTGATTGGCGGAACATCGATTAATGAAATAAAGGTGACCTCCTCTAATGGCGGTATTACACTCATTCAGTTTTCCGATCCGAAGATGCTGGAACAACCGCTCAAGAAACAGTGTGAGTTGTATTACCCTCAATCCACTGAACAAATGTGTCAGTAACTATTTTGTTTAAGCCAATCGTATCTTTCATTCGTTCTATTTGTATCTTTCGATATCAGTATTGGTGCTGCGCCTTTTTCCTGGTTCTCCTTTGTTCCGTGGGCGCGTTTTTGACTTCGTCCATAATCCGCGATGGCGTTAAGATAGAAACAAGCCTGCAGGCGTTATTGCCGCAAGATAAAAATCATAAAATTGTTCAATTAGCCTCGGACAAACTATTTTCTGCCAGTGGTAATAAAATCGTCCTGTTAGTCGAAAGCGATGACCGTAGCCTGGTGCTGCAAGCGGCAGAGCAAGTTGAACAAAAGCTTGGGACTAGCCCTGTTTTTCATTTGCTAGACGATACCGTTATTCAGCATCAATCGGATATGCTGTTGAATACCTTAAGTTCGCAACCCTTCAGCTTTTTGAGTGACGGGCATCGGCAGAAGCTTTCACAAGGAGAGGTGTCGGCGCTACTCAACGAAGCGCACATGGCGCTGTTCGACTTGGTGGGCTCTGAAGGTGTTTTATCGCCAGACCAAGACCCCGTTGGCCTTTTTAATGACTGGTTTTCTTCCGCATATTCCCCCCCCGATAATATTTTACGTGAAGATGGATTTTTGTTTGTTTCAGGATCGTCGGCAGAAATTAACGGTGAGCTAAGGCCTTCTTCTGCGTTTAGTATTCTTATTGTGGCGGAATTGGTGGGTGATGCCTTAGGGACGAATGTTCAGGGTCAGGTTATTCAACTGATGAGCGGCGTTTATTCATCCCTGCCCGAAGGCGTGACCTTATCTCGTTCTGGGATGATTTTTCATGCGGCTGAAACCGCAGCCAAAGCGAAGCAAGATATTATGCTTGTTGCTATTGGTTCGACGGTTGGAATTATTGTTTTATTTCTTTTTGCATTTGTTTCGCCCATGCCCTTGCTGGTGAGTTTGAGTTCAATATTTTTTGGTTGTGTTGCCGGGGCGATTATTACGCATTCGCTGTTTGGTGAGCTGCATGTTTTTACGCTTGTTTTTGGTGCTAGCCTAATCGGTGTAGCGGTTGATTATTCCTTACACTTTTTTGCGAGCCTTTATTATTTAGACGCTGAAGCTTCTCCCGACGCTGATGGCACTTGTTCAGATGAAGGCTCCCAATCAACAGAAAGCACTCAAAGCACTAAACGCTCGGCTTACGATACCATCGCGGGAATTTTTCCTGAAATTGCGGCCGGTTTATTAACGTCGCTGGTGGGCTTTGGCTGTTTGTTACAGTCGACGCTACCGGGCTTGGATCAGATCGCATTATTTTCAATGGTGGGTTTGGCGAGTTCTTGGTTGTTTGTGGTGGTGGTATATCCGCTTATATGCCGAAAGCCAAATAGCCCAAGCCTTGCTAAACGATTTCAGTCCCTAAGTGTTCTTGCAGCGGCGCCTACCATTTTTTGGCAGCGCTTGGGGCTTAAGCGAGTAAAGGTGATTTATCCACTTTTGTTTGTTTTTGCCATAGCGACCTTATGGCTAAATATTCAATGGTCGAACGACATCCGCTCGTTAAATGTCAGCTCACCTGAACTGTTACAAGAAGAAGCGCGTATTCGACAAAAACTACAGCGGCAAGGGGCGAACCAATTTTTCATTGTCGCCGCAGATTCGCAAGAGGCATTATTGCGTGAAGAAGAAGTGTTCAGTGAGGCCCTAACATTACTAACCAATACGCCAGCGCTTCAAGCTTACGATGCCGTCTCATCGTATTTGCCATCCCAGCAGCGTCAGCACGATAATTATCGTTTAATTGAGCAAACGTTTTTTTCGGATTCTCGCGTATTGGAAACCTTTATGCGAGAGCTGGGGTTTTCGGCGGAGGCGACAGCTGACTACGTGCTGGCGTTTGAGCAAAATGAAAATACAGGTTTAACGCCGGAGCAGTGGTTGACGTCGGCAAGTCCTGAATTGGCAATGTTATGGTTGGGAGACTTGGATGGTCGTTATGCCTCGATCATTGCCTTACAGGGTGTTTCTGAGGTGGCAGCACTGAAAGCATTAGCCGATCAATTTGAAAATATCTTATTCGTGGATAAGGTTGCCGATATCTCCTTAAGCCTGAGTTCGCAGAGAGATCAAGCGGGTTATCTTTTGGGCTTAGCCTATATCGGCATTGCCTGTTTATTGTTGCTTAGGTTTCGTCGGGTAAAAGCCTTATTACTGATAGTCGTTCCTTTGCTGGCCAGCTTATTAACCGTGGCTGTTCTAAGCCTGTTAAAAATAGAAATTGGTTTGTTTCATCTGTTCGGTTTATTTTTAGTGTTAGGTTTGGGGATGGACTACGGAATTTTTCTCACCGGACCGTCAAGTGAAAAAGGGCGAGTACTTGTAGCTGTCTTTCTTTCGGCCATCACCAGTTGCTTGTCTTTCGGCTTGTTGAGCCTAAGCAGTATTCCGATGATCAATGCCTTTGGTGGGACGATATTGCTAGGCAGTTTATTTAACCTGCTATTGGTCCCGCTGGTCTCCCTATTGGCGGAAACCGGAGGAAGGGGATCAAAAGAATCAAAAGACTTGAAGGGGGCGAACGAATCGGATTCTGAAGTGTTGGATTCTGGGGCTTCCGACGTAAGCCGCGAGATCGCTCAATGAAAAATATACGTTTTGCCATTTTTTTCGTGCTTGTTCTGTCTTCCTGTCAGCATCTTTCAAATCGAAATGTTCCCGTTATTCCTGTTCAGAATGCCCAGGTAGGCTTGGCAGCGTTCCAGCAAATCGAAGTGCGTTACGGAAAAGAGTATCGTCGTTTTGACGCGGCAATAGAGTTCAGCGAAGGCAAAATGTCGTTATTACTGCTGTCCGAACTCAGCCAGCACTTAGCGACTATCAGTATAAATGGCAGCGAAGTGGCAATGGCTCGAGAGGGTGTCTTTTCCAGCCCAGTGCCCTTGAGGCGCTTCGTGAAGAGCTTTCAGGTTGTTTTTTGGCCAGAATCATCCCTGGAGCAATTCTTTCTGAACTCCGAATGGAGTATAATCGCGCGCGCTCAACGCCGAGAGCTCTATTTTAGAGGCGAATTGGCGAGCTACGTGGATTATTCTTCGACGTGCCCCTGGCTGGGCGAAGTCACATATGTTGACGTTGTTGATCAAATAAAAATAATCATTAAAAGCACCTTGTTAGACATAGATACATCTTTGAACAATGGCACCGACTGCTCCCTGTAAACATATTGAGGAATTATTACCTCATCGCGCCCCCATGATGTTGCTCAGCAGCTTATTGGGCTGGGGGGATGACTTCATTGAAGTGTCCGTCGACCACAGCGCACCGTCACTCTTTACCGATGAGAATGGCAACGTTCCTGCTTGGGTTGGTATCGAGTATATGGCCCAGGCGATTTCTGCTTTCGCGGGTATCGAGTCAAAGAAAAACGGTTTACCCGTCAGTATCGGTTTTTTACTCGGAACGCGTAAATATCAGGCTTTTACCGAGCGCTTTAATGCTGGCGATCAGCTGATTGTGCGGGCCGAGCGGACGTATCACAGCGAAGACAATATAGTGCAGTTTCATTGCCGAATAACATGCAATGAAGAGCTGTTAGCGACATCGGATATTAAGGCGATTCAGCCTGAAAATCCTGAAGATATAGTAAAGGTTAAAAATTAATATGAACACGGTATTAGTAACCGGCTCTAGCCGAGGGATCGGTAAAGGCATTGCCAAGCGATTAAGCGCGTCAGGCTATGAGATAGTGATTCATTGCAGAAGTCGGCGTGATGCAGCAGAGCAAGTGCTGGCAGAAATTGAAGCCGATGGTGGCAAGGGCAGAGTCCTCCAGTTTGATATTGCAGACCGTGAAGCGACCAAGCTTTGCCTTGAAGCTGATGTCGAGGCCAATGGCGCATATTACGGTGTTGTATGTAACGCTGGTTTGGCCAGTGACGGCGCTTTTCCTGCGCTTTCTGGCGAAGACTGGGACTCCGTTATCCGCACCAACTTAGATGGTTTTTACAACGTATTGCAGCCCCTAACCATGCCGATGATTCGTCGCCGCAAAGCGGGACGTATTGTGACCCTATCCTCCGTTTCCGGATTAATGGGCAATCGTGGTCAAGTCAATTACAGTGCCGCGAAGGCCGGAATAATCGGCGCGACCAAAGCCTTGGCAATTGAATTGGCCAAACGCAAAATTACGGTCAACTGTGTAGCACCCGGTATGATCGAAACCGATATGCTAGAAGATGTTCGGATGGACGAAGCGCTACAAATGGTACCCATGAATCGCATCGGTACGGTAGAAGAAGTTGCATCCTTAGTGAATTTTCTTATGTCTGAAGAGGCCAGTTATATAACTCGCCAAGTTATCTCTGTAAACGGTGGAATGTTTTGATGGAAAAGCGAGTTGTAGTGACGGGAATGGGGATTATTTCCTCGCTGGGCAGTACCTGGGACCAATTTAGCGCAAATTTACGTGCGGGCAAAAGCGGCATCAGCCACATGCCTGCCTGGGACAGATTCCCAGAGTTAAACACCCGCTTGGCAGGTGTGATTAACGATTTTGAAGTGCCCTCGCATTACATTCGTAAAAAGACCCGTTCCATGGGCCGGGTGTCATTAATGGCAACTCGGGCCAGTGAAATGGCCTTAGAAGATGCGGGTTTACTCGGCAGCCCTATATTGGGCGAAGGGCAGGTCGGCGTTTCCTACGGTTCATGTTCAGGCAGTACCGATGCCGTGCTCGATTTCGGCAGCATGTTGTTGAATAACGACATGGGCAACATTACCGCAACCACCTACATACGCATGATGGGACATACCGCTCCTGTTAATATCGGCGTTTTCTTCGGTATTAAAGGCCGTATTTATACAACATCCAGTGCCTGCACTTCTGGTAGCCAAGGTCTTGGATATGCCTACGAAGCCATTCGCTTTGGCAAACAAAAAGTCATGGTAGCGGGCGGCGCTGAAGAGCTATGCCCAACCCAAGCCGCCGTGTTCGACACCCTATACGCGACCAGCACATTAAACGATACGCCAAGCGAAACGCCAAAGCCATTCGACGGCAGCCGAGACGGCCTAGTGATCGGCGAAGGTGCCGGAACCCTTATTCTTGAAGAGCTGGAGCACGCCCTAGAACGCGGCGCGCCCATCTATGCCGAACTAGTAGGCTATGGCGCTAATTCTGACGGCGGACATATTACTCAGCCGAACAAAGTGACCATGCAAATCGCCATGGAGCTAGCGCTAGAAGACGCAAAGCTAGATACCTCCGCTATTGGTTATATTTCTGCCCACGGAACCGCAACCGACCGGGGAGACATTGCTGAAACCAGTGCGACTGAAAGCTTATTTGGCAGTAACGTTCCGATTAGTACCTTAAAAGGTAACCTGGGTCATACCTTGGGCGCGTGTGGCGCTATCGAAGCATGGGCCAGCATTAATATGATGCGCGACGGTTGGTTTGCACCGACCTTGAATCTTTCTGAGCCGGATGAGAAGTGCGGCAACCTGGATTACATTATGGGTGAAGGGCGCAGCTTTGAGTGCGATCACTTTATGACGAATAACTTTGCCTTTGGTGGGATTAATACGTCGCTTATTTTTAAAAAATGGGGAGATTCTTAATTGAATCTGGCCCCGCTGAAATGCTGAAATGCTGAAATGCAGTAATGTCAGCAAACATGCCAGCGTTGAGGCTGGTTCGCGGAAGGCTTATCCAGATCGAAATGTTTATAGTTCAGTTGTAGTGCTTAAATAAAAATAATGAAGGAGATACAAATGCATATTAAATTGAAGTTAATGTTAGTGGCCAGTCTTTTGGGGTTTCTTGGTGGCTGTGCAAGCAACCATGTTGTAGTGATTCCTTTTGATCAGCAAACTACTGCTCCAGAGGAAGGTAAAGCCCTCGTTCATTTTATGAGGCCAACAAGTTTTGGTGGAGCCATACAGTCAACAATATATGACGGAGACAAATATATTGGTACCGTATCGGCAAATACACGTGTTTGTTATCAATCTGAGCCGGGGAATCATATGTTTATGGTTGTTGGCGAAAGCGCAGATTTTCTAAAGGCGGACCTTTTGCCTAATAGAACTTACTATGTAAATGTTCAGCCAAGAATGGGCGTATGGAAGGCCCGCTTTAGTTTCCGTCCGATGAATGGGCAGGTAGCTCAGGAGCAAATTGATAAGTGGGTAAAGGCAACGAAAGAGGTAGTGCCAAATGAGTTAGGTGAGGCATGGGCAAAAGATAATCATGCCAGTATAAAAAAGAAGAAAGAACAGTTCTTGCCTCGATGGGAAGAAAAAGAGGATCGGTTTAAGCAAGTCTTGCTTCCAGAGAGTGGTAAATAAGAGAGTAATATATTTGGAAGTGATGTTCAGGGGGGGTGGTTAGTATAAGAATTGGCTTTCTGGATGTTTAAAAATGAAAAGGCCTGACGTGAGCGTCAGGCCTTTTTTATGGGAGGCTGAAATAAGTGGGACGGGTATGTTTATGCTAGAGTTTCTGTCCAAGGTATTTAGGGGGGAGTATTGAATATTCTTGAATCGTGTCTGCTCCCATTGAACCGAACCATTGAAATCAAAGCGCTTCGTAAGCGCTAACTAACCTGTAACCCCCTTAGAATACCCTCCTCCCCAAAACTCAAATGAATTAATTCAATTAAACGGAACTTTTCCCGTTTAATACTGGAGCGTAAATGGAAAATAGTGCAGAATCCGCGCATTGTAAATATTAGGAGTTGTACTACAGAACGGAATCGTCCCTTCTTGTATGTTCCCTTGTATTTCAAAATAAACTCATAACTGAGTATTAAAAGCGTTGTGTCTATTGAATAAGATGAATAGAACGAAAACGCAGTGATAGGTTAGAGGTTGATATTTAAACTTTTGTGGTCTTGCCCACTGAGCCTGCGTCTTCTGCCATGAACAGAGGGTGTTTCGCTCTGGAATTTCAAATAACAATGTGAATGTTCATATTGTTTTGTCGATTCGGCTCCGCGTTATAAAAAAGTAAATTTAAATTATTTTCGAGGTGTTTCAAACTGTAAGTGTCTTACGTGAAAGCTCACCATGCAGTCCTAAATTTTACATCCCTAATAATTGGCGGTAAATGGGAGGGGGAGGTTTATTGTGTATCGGGCTCAAGGAATAGAAAAATATAACAAGAATAACGAATGCTCTTTTTTTGCTCGAATTTCTTGTTAATGAATAAAGCCTTTTTAGAATTTCAAAAATAAAACAGTCAAGTTTTAATGTTGTAGCGTTTTCTTTTCGGTAGACGTTTTTTAGGGTGGCAGCTACACACGTGGTGGCGAGCCAATTATTGGGGTAGTAGGGAACTAGTATGAATCGAACTATATTTTGGGTATTGTTTTTTCTTTCTTCGTTTGTAACGGCCAATGTCTGGTCGGCGGTGACGGCTTCGCCTAACCCCAGTAATACAGGCAACTTTGTTATTAGCTGGCCTTCAGGTCAGAACAGCAGTATCTCTATTAAACGGGGTAGTGTTGAGGTTGCTACAGCGAGTAGTTCTGATGTTCAAGCTTCGATTACAGGTCAACCCATCGGGAATCACGTTTATGAGGTGATTGCTGTAAGGGGATACTGTAATCCTTATATTGGTGGGTGTGTGCCTCGAACAGTTGGCAAAATAAACATGACAGTCATCGTAAAGAAAACAAAATCAAAAAAAATCTAAATTCCGGATGTGTTACATCTGGTTTTTAGAGGCTTTCTAGCCTTGGTTTTGTTTTCATTATTTTGTCGGCTGGTTCTTTTAAATCAAGTGCGTTAGGAGTTGTTTAGACGTGGTAGTGCCTTGGCTGGTTGTGCCAATGGTATTTTAATGTGGGTTGTTTAAGAAGTGGGGCTAATGCAGTAGCGCTGTGCAGCTAGCAAGCCCAGGAGTCCGTTTAAATCCCATTATCTGAGCCGCACGCTTGACCTTATCTTTCCCTCCTACAAGGCCTTTAAATCGGCTTTCGAATGTTGTGACTAAATTGATCCAAGTTTCAGGCTCTATATCCAGCCTGTCTATAATCGGCGGAAGTTCGTTACAAATACTTCCGCGTTTCCCTTCTCGTATTATTCTTCCGCTCCAATCAACCAATTTTATATAATCTTCTAGGTGAAAGGGGAGGCCAGCAGGCATGGGTTCTCTTGGGTTGCCAACAAAAGGCATTAACGTGGTGGGTTGTTCTGGAGTATCTTTTTCTTTCAGTGTTTCGCAGCGTAGCTTAATGGAAGTATGTTCTGACGTTTCGGGTGTCTCGGCCATTTTCGCTCTTACGGGGTTTAGGTCCACGTAGGCTAGGCAGGCCATTAATGCTTTTTCATCCAATAGGGCTTGGGATTTAAAACGGCTTTCCCAGAAGGAGCCGGTGCACTTATCTTCTGCGTTGGCTTGTCTGGCGATGGGTTCGTTTAGTGCGCGCATAAACCAGCTAATACTACACAGTCTTTCGCGCCATAGGTCTAGTCTAATTTTTACGGCAGTGAGCTCTGCTTCTGTTAATACTTCGTCTTTTAGGTATCTTTGGGTGAGCACAGTCCCTTTGTAAATTTGGTGCCAGTGCTGGCAAACTTCTTTATCGCTCCAGTTTAAACTTTTCACTTTATTGATGTGTAAAACGAGGTGTTGGTGGTTGTGCATTATTGCAAACGCTGCCACGTCGACGGCAAAGTGTTTGGCCAGGAAGTGAATCCGGTCTTCAATCCATTGTCGTCTGTGTTCATAATCTGTGTTTGTGTGATGATCGAAACCACATAGATAGGTACGCCGAACGCAGCGGGATACGCAGTGATAATAGGGGGTTGCGGCTAAGGATATAAGAAACTTTCGAGGTTTTGGCATATGCGTCGATCCATGATTGATGCTGCCACTATATATTAATCCTGTATATATGGACAGCTCCGTGGGGTCGATGGTAATAAGCGGGACAGGCACTTTAAACCCTTTCTGCTGTAGAGGATCATCTAAAGATACGTGATGAGGTCGCAAATAAACCTGACAGGTATGTTTAAAAAAGAAAATAAACCTGACAGTCACCGTAAAAAAATACTGGATAGGTCCATATTAGAATTTTCGATAAAGCCTATATGGTTTTTCAATTGTTAAAGTTAACGTTAATTTATTAAGCTTTCGATATGTGAATGCTTGGCGTTCATATTTGGGGTTTAGTTTTAACTCTAAACTTATTAAATTAATTGTTTTGGATGTGTAAAAATGAAATTTAAAACCGCTTTATTGACTGCTGTTGTTTGTACGTTAAGCTCGTTGGCGCAAGCCAATGATACCGTGATTTTAAAATCTATCCCGGCTTTGGATGGTGATGTGAACTCTTCGTGGCAAGTTGATACTTTTAGCAGTGAACTCACCATTGGTAAGTCAGGTGTTTTCTTTCCTGTCGATCACAAGGCAATCATTACGTTTGATTCGAGTGTTCTTGACGCGACTCAAGCCGCAAGTCACGCGCATGTCACCCTTAATTTTTCTAACTTTCCTGCAGGGAAAGATTTTAATCAAACGTTACAATACCTACAAGATAATGTAAAAATTGAAGTGGCAGGTCCATTTGGGTTTGGTGGTAATAGCACGATTACTGCTCTAGACTATTACGCAGTACCGGTTGCCACGGTTGATAAATCTCAGGTGACTTTTGGTATGGTTGTCTCCGCTATAATCGATATGCCTCAGCATGTAAATTATTATGGCCATACGCAAATTGCTATTTCTTTGGAAACGAATCCAGAAAATATTGCAATTAAGTTCCATAGCGGCGAAGTTACAGGTGCGGAAGTATTGAATGGCGGTCCATCTTTAGTCGTATCTTACAACTAAAATTTAAATGATCCACTGTAAAAGGTGGATTTTTTTATGTCAGTAAGCTGTTTTGAAAAATTCTCCATTCCCCATAATAAACAAGACAGTCATCGTAAAAAAAATAAACATGACAGGCATGTTTAAAAAATAAAAATCACAAGGCCGCGAAAATTCGGATGCGATACCTCTGTTTTTAGCGGCTTTCTAGCCTTGGTTTTGTTTTCATTATTTTGTCGGCTGGTTCTTTTAAGTCAAGAGAAAATAAACATGACAGTCATCGTAAAGAAAACAAAATCAAAAAAATCTAAATTCCGGGTGTGTTACATCTGGTTTTTAGAGGCTTTCTAGCCTTGGTTTTGTTTTCATTGTTTTGTCGGCTGGTTCTTTTAAATCAAGTGCGTTAGGAGTTGTTTAGACGTGGTAGTGCCTTGGCTGGTTGTGCCAATGGTATTTTAATGTGGGTTGTTCAAGAAGTGGGGCTAATGCAGTAGCGCTGTGCAGTTAGCAAGCCCAGGAGTCCGCTTAAACCCCATTATCTGAGCCGCACGCCTGACCTTATCTTTCTCTCCTACAAGGCCTTTAAATCGGCTTTCGAATGTTGTGACTAAATTGATCCATGTTTCAGGCTCAATATCCAATCGGTCTATAATCGGCGGAAGTTCGTTACAAATACTTCCGCGTTTTCCTTCTCGTATTATCCTTCCGCTCCAATCGACCAATTTAATGTAATCTTCTAGGTGAAATGGGAGGCCAGCAGGCATGGGTTCTCTTGGGTTGCCAACAAAAGGCATTAACGTGGTGGGTTGTTCTGGAGTATCTTTTTCTTTCAGTGTTTCGCAGCGTAGCTTAATGGAAGTATGTTCTGATGTTTCGGGTGTCTCGGCCATTTTCGCTCTTACGGGGTTTAGGTCCACGTAGGCTAGGCAGGCCATTAATGCTTTTTCATCCAGTAGGGCTTGGGATTTAAAACGGCTTTCCCAGAAGGAGCCGGTGCACTTATCTTCTGCGTTGGCTTGCCTGGCGATGGGTTCGTTTAGTGCGCGCATAAACCAGCTAATACTACACAGTCGTTCGCGCCATAGGTCTAGTCTAATTTTTACGGCAGTGAGTTCTGCTTCTGTTAGTGTTTCGTCTTTCAAATACTTTTGGGTGAGCACAGTTCCTTTGTAAATTTGATGCCAGCGCTGGCAAACTTCTTTATCGCTCCAGTTTAAACTTTTCACTTTATTGATGTGTAAAACGAGGTGTTGGTGGTTGTGCATTATTGCAAACGCTGCCATGTCGACTGCAAAGTGTTTGGCCAGGAAGTGAATCCGGTCTTCAATCCATTGTCGTCTGTGTTCATAATCTGTATTTGTGTGATGATCGAAACCGCATAGATAGGTACGCCGAACGCAGCGGGATACGCAGTGATAATAGGGGGTTGCGGCTAAAGATATCAGAAGCTTTCGAGGTTTTGGCATGTGCGTCGATCCATGATTGATTCCGCCACTATATACCAGTGCTGTATGTATGAACAGCTGGTTGGGGCTGGTGGTAATAAGCGGGGCAGGACTTTAAGTCCTAACTAATCACTAGGGTTTTTAGTGCTTTTGTTAGAGAGTCAATGCTAGGCACCGCCTATAGCCCTGATCTTCAGCGGGAATTCAATCTCGCTGGTTACATCAGCCAGTAAGTTTTGAGGCGAGATTTACTGATGTGGCATATGCGCCGGCTGAGAGTCTAATAACGAATCGGTCTATCTTTGGTGGTGTTGTAATCGCACCACCTATAGTACTCTTTAGAGTATTATTAGTGGCGCTTTTTATATTGGAGGCGATGTATGAATACGATGACTGCTAACGAGCTGAAAACTAAGGGGGTTTCTGCTTTTGAGGCCCGCTTAAAGGTCGATGAAGAGGTCGTGATCTCCGTGAGAGGGCAAGATCGCTATGTGGTGGTAAATGTTGAAACGTACGCAAAGCTGCGTGAATACGAGCTGGCTGTGGCTTTGCAAGAGGCGAAAGCTGATGCTGAGGAAGGGTGTTGCATTACCGAGAGTGTCGCCGATCACATGAAGCGAGTAGTTAATGGCGAATAAGCTTATTTTCCCTGATAGTTATGTCAGGAAAGCGAAGAAGTTTTTGCGAAAACATCCGGAAGTGCATGACCAATACAGGAAAATATTAGAGTTGTTGGAGCTTAATCCGCACCACCCCTCGTTGCGGCTTCATGGGGTGCAGGGGCGTTTAAGTGGTTTATCGTCGGTTTCAGTTAATATGAGTTATCGCATCGTATTGGATATGGCCATTCGTGATAACGATATCATTCTCATTTATCTGGGTAGCCACGAGCAAGTGTATTAGACTGGCTTGAGTCCGAAGGCGTACAAAGCTAACAAGTTAACGAGACCTGCACTCTAAGCAGGCGCAGGCGGCAATGTCGCGCTAATTTCAGAAAAATTTATTTATACAGGAATGTTTTATTTCATGACGAATTTGGTACTGTTTCGACGGTTAGCGTTTTTTAC
This sequence comes from Agarilytica sp., assembly GCA_033852175.1. Classification (GTDB taxonomy): domain Bacteria; phylum Pseudomonadota; class Gammaproteobacteria; order Pseudomonadales; family Cellvibrionaceae; genus Agarilytica. The sequence continues at coordinate 121,987 of JAWSUY010000001.1, read as the reverse complement.
AGGAATTTTGTTTTTCCCCTCCTTGGCTTTTTCTGCAGATAATACTTCTCCCGATGCTCTGCTTGCATGGCGGATGATTTGGATTCTGATCTATATTGCTGGAGCTATAAAGTGCTTTAGTTTAGTTAAAAAAGAGCGTACGAGTACTTTGTGTGTTCTGGCGTTGGGATTCGTCCTGTTAGGCTTGGCTACTACGACTACATCGAGTTACCTGAAGGATTATCATCGAGTCGCTATGTTATTCGGTATTGCCATTGGCTTGCTTTCAGTTTTCAGTGGTTTTATTTTATCTATAGTTGGTTTAGCTTTGTATGGGAAGGGGGGTGAATACACTCAAGGGAAGCGTCAGGCAATAGCAGGGATTGTTATCGCACTGGTTTGTGCATGTATATTTACTTTTACCATAATTAAATCCTTACCAAACCTTGGTGGAGGAGAGGCTACGGTGGCTTCCGAGAAGGAATATGTTTTTGATGAGCTAAATTTTAAGTTTACGCCATACAATGAAAAATACCGCAGATTCGAATTGGAATCGTTATCTGAAGTTTCAACGCTGACTCTTCAAAAATATTCTAAATACTATTTTATGGTGATTGCTGAAGTCGCGGGTGTTGGTGTATATAGCCTAGATGAGTTGGTTGAAACGGTGAAAAACAATGCCGATTTAGCGTTAGAAAATATTTCTGATTGGCAGAGGGAAGATGTCGAGGTTAATGGCTATTCCGGAGTTCTTCTCAAAATGAATGCAATGGTTGAGGGCCAGGAGTATAGCTATGTTTATTGGGTTTATGAGCGAAATGGCTACGTGTTTCAGTTGGTTTCATGGAGCAAGAAGAAGCATAAAAAAGCTCTTGATAAGGAAGTCTCCGTTTTGCTTGCAGGGTTTAAGTTAATTTCAGATGAGCGTATTGCTGGTGGTTCGGAGGCTCTATTGAAGGACTATGACTCCCCGTATAAGTATCATGCAAATTTTTCCGGTAGCCAGTGGGGTGTTTGGGATGGGTTGCAAGAAGAGTACCCTGGGGCTGATTTTGGAGGCTCTATTGGCGAAGGCGCCTACTTTCAGGTTGTCCCTTATTGCCATGGAAGAATCAGGCCCCACGAGAACGTGATTAACTCAGCTTTTCTAAAAACGATGAGTCTCTCACACGATAGTGAATCATTGAGGAGCATGGGTGGGGTCAGCATGGGTGACTTAAGCGGTGAGATGATGAGTTATTTTTGGGTTGATGACGATGTGCGTTTCGATGCGAGATTTACAGTCCTTATTGGAGATGAATGCAGTTTTCTTATTGCGATGTGGACCTCATGGGGGGAGGAGCGTACAGATGAGTACATGGAAGACTTACGTTCTAAATTGTTATTTGATAAAGGCGGGCGTCTACCTGATGGTGAGCAATACCTTAAACAGCGAGCAGCTTTACAGAACTATGTGGGAGTATATTTTCACGAAATGGAAAACTATTCCGATGCCTTAAAATACTTTCAACGTGCCCACGGTGATGATTCAAGTTACAAAACGTATCTTACCAACATTTTTAGTGCGTTCAATCGTTTGAAACACTATCAGTTGGGGTTGGATTATTATAAAGGACATGCTGGATTACTTGCGGGTGACGCTGAAGTTTTATCGTGGAAGGCCTGGTTTGATGACGCTTTAGGAAATAATGAATCAGCAATTACTGCATATGAAGCAGCATTTTCTGCCGGTTTTCGCAGTGACGTGGATTTAAATACTTACGTTGAGACCTTGATAGAGTTGGAGCTATTCGAGAGGGCGAATCGCGTTATTGTGGATTATGCTGAGACTTCCGATAGTCTTGACTTCTTGAGAAAGCGTGCGCGAATTAAAAGCCTCATGGGTCTGAGTGATGAGGCTTTACTCATTCTTGATGGTGCCCAGGAAGGTCGGCCATTTAGCGCGGATCTCGTTTTTGATAGGATTGATATTTTTGACGCTATCGGAGAATACAAAAATATTCTGGCTCAAACGAAACAGCTTATTGACGTGGGAAATCTGACGGCAGGCACCTTCTTTCAGAAAGGTAAAGCGGAATACTATCTGGGCTGGTATGTCCAGTCTAAGACGTCTTTGGAGTCTGCCTTAGAGCGTTCACCCAATAATGAGACAATCAAATCTTATTTGAGTCAAGTATCCAGTCGGCTAGGTCAGGGTGAGTCAACCTCAATATCGTTCTCGATAGAACCGGTTAATTTACCCAGTCTAGAGGTTGATGAAAAAGGTAATGAAAAATTAGAAAACGAATATGATTCATTCTATATTCGTCGGGCTACAGCTTTTCATTATCTTAAAGGAGAGAGACTTCGTACGACAAAATATCGCAATATTAGGGTGCTTAACGCAGCAGGAGTAGAACGTTTTAGCACGATAAAAATGGATTTTGATCCTGGTTACGAAAATGCATATGTCAATTCTCTCGTTGTGAAAGATGGTGGTGGAAATGTCGTATCAAAAGGTAATCGGGATGAATTTTATGTTCTCGATAAAGAGAGTGATTTAGCCGATACGGACAAAACTATTCATATGCCGGTAGTGGGATTGTTGCCCGGGTATAGTGTTGAACTGGTTATCACTACGGAAACTACAGGTGAATATTTCGAATTTCCATATGAACATGTCTATCTTGCATCTTCTCGTCCCATTCGACAATCACTGGTATATGTCGAGGGAGATATAGGAAATATAAATATTGTAGAGCAGTCAGTTGGCCATGCAAGTAAAACTGAAGAAACGCTTTTATGGTTAGAGCGTTACCCTGAGCCTTATCGCTGGGAGCCAATGGAAAGCAATTATACTGACGTTATGGCGAGTGTGCGTATTGGTGAGGGTGATAAACCTTGGTCTACTCTAGGGGACGATTATTTAAATTCGATAAAGGATCGTTTGGTCGCAACGGAAGAAATAGATGCGCTGAGTGAAAAAATTACGCGGGGAATTAAAGGTGAAAATGAAAAGGTCCAGGCGTTAGCACAGTATGTTCAAGAAAAGATAACGTATAAGGCTTTGGAGTTTGGTGTTAGGGGGTTAATTCCTAATTCTGCTCGTGAAACCTTGAGCGATAATTTTGGTGACTGTAAGGATCATGCGGTGCTATTACAGGGATTATTGCGTTCAAAAAAAATTGATGCAAAGTTGGCGCTAGTTCACACGGATGAATTGGTTGATCCAACTATTCCGAGTCTCAATCAGTTTAACCACATGGTTGTAGCGGTAAAGCATGGTCGTGATTATATCTATTATGATACAACAGATAAAAACCTAGTTATGGATGGCCGGGTGCCGGTGGGGCTGTCGGGCAATAAAACGCTTATTCTAGATGAGAAGTCGTCTCATGTTGCTGACATCACCGGTTATAAAAAAACGGATGAAGATCTTACTATTAGCCGCGATGTACGATTGAAAAATACAGGTGCTGCACATATCAATGAGCGTATTCAGCTGTCATCATATGTTGGTTCGTTTTGGCGAAAATATTTAAAGACCATCGAGTTGAATAATCAGCATGACTGGGCTCAAAGGTTCGTATCAACACATAATAGTGACATTAAAGTTCAGGGAGTGAAAATATCTAATTTGTATCGCACGAGCGATCCCTTAGTGGTTGAAATGGATTATATTGTGCCGAAAAATCTAGGTCAATCTAGAGGGGAGTGGGAGTATACGGATGTGTCTCCATGGGAGAGCTATTTTCTAAAGACTTCAAGTGTGCATGAACGCAAAAAGCCCTTTCAAATACACTACCCGTTGACGATTCGTAGCGATGTTAAAGTGTCAGCTGAGGACGGACTTGCTCTGATATACCCTAAAAAGTCTAAAGGCAAAAATAGTGGAGATTTCGGAAGTTTTAAAAAGACCTGGAAAAAACAACGAAACATTTTGAACAAAAAATTTGTGGTTAGTGAGCAACCCGCGAAATATTCGGCAGAAAAATATGAATCCTACGTGACCTTTATGAAGGAAAGTCTAGACTCTGTGAAGGATACGATAACGGTAATAGAGCAATAAATAAGATTGAGGCCGGAAAAAAATGGTGCTGTACGAACAAGTCGGACGAGCGCTGAAATACAGATAAATAAGGAAGTTCTAAATGTATACTATGTCTCGATTTTTACCTTTGGTTATGAAGTGAATAGCTTTCAACCCTGTGACAGTGAAAAAGCTATTGGGAGACTGTTTCGCCTGTCGGCTATAAAAGACTAGAAGAAAAATACTATGAGTTATCTCAAATCCTTATGAGGGGGTGTTCGTTACTTTTTTGGATATTACAGAGGTAAGGGAAAATATGGGTTTTCTGAGGGTATGATGGGCGGAGATTGGAATGCTTGTTTGGAAGGGAATCGTTATGTTTGAGTTAGCGTAACCCTCAGGTCTACACAGTATAGATGGAATTAAACTCGCTGCGCTAACAAACCTTAATGGCAAGAGCCAGTGGAGAGTAAGCTGTTGATTTATTAGTCATCTTGCAAGATGGAAAGAGGATGGCTGTGACACAAAATAATTTACGGAGATATGAATAGAATGTCCAATGCGAATATTAAACAGGTCCTAGATAGAATAGAGCAATCCCTTGAGGCTGCAAGCCGCTCGAAAGACGTATTGGCGGCCGCAATGCTAGCCAAAAATTATGGCAAGCCCTTGGTTTATGATAATCGCGCAAGCTACATAGGCGGCGCAATACTATTGCTTATAGGGGTTGGAATACTTGGTCGTAGCGTTGGCTTGTCAATAATGTACTTCGGGCTTTATGAACTAGAATCTATATTGATCGGCATGTTGATGTCGCCTTTTGTAATTTTACCTGCTGGTTGTATTATTGCCGGTTCTGTTCTTATCTATAAAACTCGAAAGCGATCAAAAGGTAGTGGTGCGCTTGCAAAAAAGCTATTTTTTCTTGATTCCATATTTGATAACAACCTGGAAAAGCTACCCTGCCCTCCAGTTGAAGAGCTTAAGCGAGAATTTACCACTTTTGATCGTGGTAATTCGAGCAGAAATATTCGGCTGTTTATAAAGGGAGCCCACAAGGCCAAGCAGGATAGTTTCGATTACAATTATTTCCATTTTCAGTACGTAAGTACAAGATCTGAGTCGTATTCAACCAAGGATAGTAGCGGAAATTATGTAACAAGAACGCGGACAGTCTATGATCATGGCGATCATTTTGGTTTGATTATTGATTTCCCTTTTTTCAAAGAGATTCATGTTACCCGGGGGCAGGGGTATGTCCACCGATATAAGGGGGAGTGGGCCTCAAGTTCTGTCGAGTTCAGTAATGAGTTCGTTGGGTCTGCCGCAGACCAGAAAGATTTACATGCGTTTATGACGCCGGCAGTTATTTCAGTTTTAAATAGCCTTGCAGAGAGCTTGAGTTCTCTCTCTGTGGAGATTTCTTCTAAAGGCCGGCTTTGCCTGTCGTTCTCAAGTGGAGATGTGTTGTCGGGTGATCAAACGTATGATTTCTCACAACCAAAAGAGTTTTATGAAGAATTATGCGGAAGAACTGATTTGAAAAAACTGGAGACTACAGTTTCCTCTCTGCAGAAGCTTATAAAAGCGTCAAACAAAAAGCGTTAGGAGTTTAAAGTTAAATGCCAAGTGGTCTCAGGTGCTAAGCGTAGTGTTTGAGAGAAAATAAACGAAGAGAGCACTTTAAAGTCAATGCGGTAAAAGTCAAAAATAAGAAAGGGACGTTAGTTATGAAAGAGGAGTGCAGAAAGAGAATGATAAAAGAGGGGCATGTTAGATCTCTTTATGGGGGATGTTATGAGGTCTTTGTGCCAATTGGAATGCTTCTTTTGATTGTCATTTTATGGTGTTACTTTGTCGGCCGGGAGGGAGCCAGTCTGATGGCGATTTCTTTTTCTATACCGGTTTTAATGTTACTTTTTGTCGCGTGTATCAGTCGATATAAAGTTGCGAGAGTTCATCTTGTTGGTGAGGCGTGTGAGGAGGAATTTGAAAAGATAAAAGAGGCTTGTAGTGACGAGGGTTGTGCGGTTATTGGTGTTGGCAGGCACTATCTTGAGCTGCGTGAAAACGTAAAGTGTTCAAATAAGTTTTTTAAGCGTCCCGCTGTTCATACCACTATCGTATATTATGAAGGTAGGATATACGCTTCCGCTTTTCGTTTTGCGGATCAAACTTGGCATTACGATCCGTTTTTTTTCGGGGGGAAAGAGTTAAGTAAAATCAAAAGTTTGATTCCTCTAGTGTAGTGGTTGACGATTTTCTAGTGCCCGTTCAGAAATAGAGCTCTTCTGCGAAAAAATTAAAATGCTCATCTTACACTCCTGCATGCAGTGACGTAAATCTGAGGATTTTTATTTTCCCTCGCGCGATCAATTTCCTGATGGCCCACTAGGTAGTAAGTCAGGAGGGGATGTCGGTGATGTTGTTATTTGATTTGTTGCGGGAGCGTTGTTCGATGGAAGCTGCGGATTGAAAATGCCGGAAAAGTTTTCTTGTGTAGTGTTGGTGTTGTAGGCCCAATGCTGAATACGGGAAACAAATTAAAAAGAAGAGAGATAGAGCGGGAGTGAAATAAAAAGGGAATAAAGTTCGAATCGAAAAAACGATTCTCCATTTATCCCCTTTGGGTCTATGTGTGTGTTCGTATTTTAATTAATCGAAAAAGTTTTCTATGTCTTCCCAGCTTGCGACTTGTGTGTCATCTGTTACTCCGTCACGGTCGGTATCTATATCGAGCTGGACGATACCGTCATCGAGAATATTGAGTGTCACGCTAGCGCCTTGTTCATCTGTAATGATGAAGGTGCCTGAAAGCGGGTCGTCATTGCTGGCTGAGAGCATTAACGATGAGATGGTTTTAAACTTGATGTTTCCGCCGAGTTCGTCACTTGAAAGCGTGCCGGAGGCGATTAATGATAAGGCGCTCGTTGCAAAATTAAATGATTGTACGTATACGTAATCATGAATCAGTTGCTCGTTTCCATTTATTGTTATTAATAGCTCTGATGCTATTAATCCGGTGTTGTGTCTGGCGTAGTTGAGGGAAACTCCTGTTGATATTTCGCCGACGATGCTCACGGTTTGGTCTGGTTCCTGATATTCAACATCAAATTTCATTAGGTATGAAAGTTCATACGCGCCTTGAAATGAGAGGTTTCCGCTAAATGCTGTGATGGTATATATGATGGTGCCGTTCGTTACGATATCTTCTTCGCTGGAGCACTGATCAAACATAAGGTTGATTTGGTCTCCTGCGGATAAAGATTCTGAATCCGATATGCTTCCTGTGTAGCTCAATGTTCCAGAAATTCCACAGTTGACGGGTTCATTGGGGAAGCTTGTTTTTTCAGTATTATTTCCATTTGAATTCAACAGTGTTTTAAGCAGTGACGAGTGGTCTATCTCTGATTCGCTAGCCGATGATAGTGATGTTAATAGGCCCGCTAATTCTGTGCTGATCGGGACTTTACTCTTCAGTACGCTAGTTGTTACGGACGCTGTTAGCTCACGTGCATTTTCGGCCGTTATGGATAGTGGTTGTGATGTTGGTACCGGTGTCTGAGTCGCTACGGGCGTCTGCGTTGGTACTGGTATTTGAGTGGGTGTGGGTGTTTGTGTTGGAACCGGTATTTGAGTGGGTGTGGGTGTGGGTGTTTGTGTTGGAACCGGTATTTGAGTGGGTGCAGGTGTCTGCGTTGGTACTGGTATTTGAGTGGGTGCAGGCGTCTGCGTTGGTGCTGGTATTTGAGTGGGTGCGGGTGTCTGTGTTGGTGCCGGTATTTGAGTGGGTGCGGGTGTCTGCGTTGGTGCAGGTATTTGTGTTGGTATGGGCGTCTGTGTTGGTGCCGGTATTTGAGTGGGCACAGGCGTCGCTGTAATTTCGGGCGCTACCGTTGGTGTCGGTTCGTTAACGCCCGACTCTGTGTTCGTGTTGTTGCTACCGCCGCCGGATGAACCGCCGCAAGCGCTTAGAAAGATGGATAAAAGAAGTGTAATAAACGTGTAAATATTCAATTTTATGTCCCCCAGGACCAAAAATAATGCTCGAATTTTTTGATTTGTCTCCTCCTGGAGCTGGCGCGCATACTATTGGGTTCTATGTGTCCGTTCTTAGATCTGTGTCACGTTTTGCTGCATCGCGGCGCGCATGTCGTCTTACTGTGACGTGTGTTGTGTTTTTAGGTGGAAAAATAAAGGGGGGTACGAACTAACGCAAATTATTATCTGTCTTGCGGTGCGGCAGGTTGCGCTTTTGGTCTGTGGATATTTCGATAAGTATCGCACGTGGGGGCATGGTGATGCAGGTAGTGGTTTATTCTGACAGGTATGTTTGGTGTTAGCCGATGGTAGTGATGTTAAGGCTAGGGTTATAGGGGTAGGCATGTTTAGTGGCTGGCTTGGTGCTAACCGATGATAGCAATGTTAAGGCTTAGATTATCGGGGTAGGAGTGTTTAGTGGCGTGTTTGGTGTTGGCCGATGGTAGTTATGTTAAATGTGAGGTTGTTGGGGCAGGCATGTTTGGTGTCTAGTCTCGGTATTGTGGAGGTTGCAGTCGAGACTTCAATTGTGAGTCCGGCTGGGGGGGGGATGCTTGATGTCTACTTTAAATCTGTTTTACGCGATTAATTATGTGATAAGGGGATAGGCTTAAAAAATGGCGGGCCAATACTTCTATACAGTTCCAATAATAAAATTCAAATTATTTCTGGTAAGGCAGCGGTTCAGCCGATCTTTTCATAATAAAAAGTCGGTAACTATATTTTCGGTGCTGCTGCTTGGGTATGGTTCGATAGGCCTTGAGAAAATTAAAAATAATGGGTGGGGGAGTTTTGTTAGTCTTTTATCAAAGCGCTACCCGTCCAAAAATTGTTTGTCCACTCTGCTAAAAAGCAGAAATTTGTTCAGGGCTATTATTTGATCGTGTCAAAAATTGCGGCTTTATTATTCAAGAAAAAGAACCCAATCTTTTTGCTCTTGGGTGGTCGCTTTCTGAGGAGGGTTTGTTTAAAAAATAGGTTTGCCTAATTAAAGAAGCTTGTAGGGGTGGCGGAGTTTTATTCTTGGCGCGTAAGCCGTAGTTCGTTTTGAATAACCTTTGATCATTTGATTTGATGTCCAGCTTCGCCGGAAGCTTGCATAACAAGAAGGCCTGTGGTGAGTGTCTGGCTTTTTTGTGGGCTATGTTTGCGGCTGTGAAAGCCATCAGGCGCAACTTTAGAGGGCTTTAGTTAGCCTGAGGCGCCATTAGGTTATGCGGGGGTTGGAGCAAGGCTGGGAGTCTTTGTCGAGCATGGGTCAAGGGGGGCAATCGAACTGTCCGGTTGCGCGACGATCGATAGAAACAAAAAAAGCCTGACATTTCTGCCAAGCTTTTTCAGTGCTACACAATATGGTGCCCAGACGCGGAATCGAACCACGGACACGGGGATTTTCAATCCCCTGCTCTACCGACTGAGCTATCTGGGCTTAGTCGTCGTTTTCACGAGGCGCGTATTAAAACCGTTCGAGGGTTTTGAGTCAAGCCAGAATTTCAATCTGTGTAATATTTCAGAAATTATTTATCGCCTTCGGGGATATAACCTTCGGCTTCGTCGTATTTTTCACCAGATAAAAATTTTTCCATTTGGTCGACCAGGTATTTGCGCGATTCTGGGTCAATCATGTTGAGGTGTTTTTCATTGATCAGGCGAGTTTGGTGCTTTAACCACTGCTGCCAAGCTTCTTGAGAGACGTATTCGAAAAACTCTTGTCCCTTTGGGCCGGGTAGGGGCGGTACGTCAAGACCGGGCATTTCTTTTCCGAATTTACGACACATTACGGTGCGCGTCATGAGAGCTCCAATAGTTCTTTGCTGTTGCGTTGGACTTGTTCGATCAATCGCTTAACTGGCGCGGCTAGGCCGAGCTTCAGTGCGTCTTTCAGTGTAACCCATTGTTGGGCTGTGTTCTCTTGAACTGAGTGTTTTGCTGAGATCTTCACGTTTACCATGAGGGGGGTTATGTTGAGTTTGAAGTGGCTGAATACGTGATTCACGTTTGGCCATGAATTTTGCGCTTTTACGAGGCCGAGGCTTGTCGACTTTGTGATCGCTTGGTCGATGTCTTCAAATTCAATAAAGCTCCACAGTCCACCCCAGATTCCTTGAGGGGGTCTTTTGGTTAGTAATATTTTTCCGTTGCTGTCTTGGATGATGAGCATGACGGTGCTCTTTGTGGGGCTTTTTTTGCTGGGCTTTTTCTCGGGGTATTGTTCGATCGTATTTTCTAAGTACGCTTTGCACTCGTAGGATACTGGGCATAGTTCGCATGCGGGGCGGCTGCGCTTACAAAGCATTGCGCCGAGATCCATGATGGCTTGCGTGTAGTCTGCACATCGTGTCGAAGGCATGTGTTGCTCTGCATGCTTCCACAGCTCTTTTTGTACGTTGGGTGCGCCGGTCCAGCCTTTTTCTGTATGAACGCGAGCGAGTACTCGCTTCACGTTACCGTCCAGTATTGCGGTGGGTTTGCCAAAGGCGATACTGGTAATGGCGTGAGCGGTCGATTTGCCAATGCCGGGTAGATCGATCAATAGGTCGGGCTCGCAGGGGAATACGCCGTTGTATTGTTCTACAATCTGTTGAGCGCACTTGTGTAAATTTCGAGCTCTGGCGTAATAGCCAAGCCCTGTCCATAGATGTAGGACTTGGTCTTGGTCAGCGGCAGCAAGGTCAAAAACGCTTGGGAAGGTGTCGATAAAACGTTCGAAATATGGAATAACGGTGTCGACTTGGGTCTGCTGCAGCATGACTTCGGATAGCCACACTCGGTAGGGTTTAATGGGGTGTTGCCAGGGGAGGTGCTTGCGGCCGTGTTCGTCGAACCAGGCGAGCAGGGCGTCGGAAAATAAAAAGCTGCTGGGTTCGGATTTGCGTTTGGATTTCTGATTTAAACTGGGTTTTGGCATGATATTTTGAGGCTATGGTTTTGCTGGCAGACTAGGTTAAGCGTCGATGTTTGTAAATGCTTATCACAGTTGCCTAAATTTTGAATGTATCCTGGCTGCCAAATGCAATAGAATGCGCAGCAAAAATTTTATTGGTTTGCTTATGTTGCAAGAAACGATACTCAAAAGCCTTCATTCCGAGCTCGGCGGTAAATTAGTCGATTTTGGTGGATGGCTGATGCCCCTGCACTATGGCTCTCAAATTGAAGAGCATCACGCTGTTCGGAAAGATGCGGGTATGTTTGATGTATCTCATATGACGGTTGTTGATGTGTCTGGCGCTGGAGCAAAATCGTACTTGCAGTATGTGCTTGCCAACGATGTGGATCGTTTAAAGGTCCTAGGAAAAGCACTTTATAGCGGTATGCTGAATAATGACGGTGGCGTGATCGACGATTTGATTGTGTACCTAATGGAAGACGGTTACCGTCTGGTGGTTAATTGTGCAACTCGCGATAAAGATATTGCTTGGTTGGAGTTGCAGGCAAAAGATTATGACGTTGAGCTGAAAGAGCGTTCCGATTTCGCGATGATCGCAGTTCAAGGTCCAAACGCTAGAGCGAAGGTGGATTCGATTTTGAATATGCCAGAGCTCAACACGTTGAAGCCTTTTCAGGGCTTGGATACAGCGGCTTTAGGTAAAACGGATTGGTTTGTCGCGCGTACAGGCTATACCGGTGAAGATGGCTATGAAGTGATTATGCCGCAAGCTGAAGCGGAACAGTTTTGGCGTGACTTGCTTAAGTCGGGTGTGGCTTCGTGTGGTTTAGCGGCGAGAGATACCCTGCGTTTAGAGGCGGGTATGAATTTGTATGGTCATGAGATGGATGACGAGATTTCTCCTCTTGTGGCAAATATGGCTTGGACGGTGGCTTGGGCGCCTGAAGATCGTAATTTTATTGGCCGGTCTGTGTTGCAGTCGCAAAAAGAAAGTGGTGTATCAGAAAAGTTGGTCGGCTTAGTCCTTCAGGCTAAGGGTGTTATGCGCGCCGGTCAGGAGGTGATTGTTACCGGAGAAGATGCGAAGGGCGTGGTGACGAGTGGAACCTTTTCTCCAACGTTAGGGCATTCCATTGCGCTTGCCCGAGTACCTGCATCGGTGGGTGCTCAATGCGAAGTCCAAATTAGAAATAAGCGGTTAACGGTTGATGTTGTCGCTCCAAATTTTGTTCGGCATGGTGAAAAAGTTTTTTAATGGGCTTTGCCCAGCTAATGACTTTGCGAGCCGACAATCCTATTTATAACTTTTATGAAATTAATATCCTGGGGATAAAGCGATGAGTGAAACGCGATCAGAACTGAAATACTTGCCTAGCCACGAGTGGGCTCAGTTAGATGATGATGGATTTGTTACTGTGGGTATTACCGATCATGCTCAAGAAGCTCTCGGTGATGTTGTATTTGTTGAAGTTCCTGAGGTGGGTTCAACCGTAACCTCTGGTGAAGAAGCTGGTGTTGTTGAATCGGTGAAGGCTGCCTCGGATATCTTTTCTCCTATATCTGGAGAAGTGGTTGCTATTAACGAGTTACTGGAAGACGCTCCGGAAACTGTTAATGGTTCACCTTATGATGATGGCTGGTTTTTTAAGGTTAAGCCCAGTGATGTGAAGGAGTTAGATGGTGCGATGGATATGGATGGGTACGTGGCCAGTATCGAGTCTGAAGAGTAGTTGTTGTTAGGGTGCCGGTATTTTATGCCGGTGCCATTTCCTTTTATTTCTTTCCTTCCCTGCATGTTCTTTCGAAGCCGGGGGTGGTAGCTGCTTTTAGTTTTTGCCCGCTAGCGCTCAGCATTCATTGCGTGTACTTAGATTTTCCGTTCTTTTTTGTCGCAGTGTTGTGATGGTTCTCGACGCATTTTTTCTGCCAAAGTTCGGTATCTTTATTCTGTGTGAGCGATTGCGTCACTGCTGTTTTTGACGGCACTGAATACTTCACGCCAGTACTCTTTTTTTGGTTTTTTATCGTTTTCTTTATTCGGCTGAGTGAGTTGGATGGCCTTACTTATGGCGTCTGTAATCTTGGACTCTGTTTGTGGGTTTAGCATAACGGCACCCTGCTGAATTGATTGGAGTGCGCGATAAATATAACTTTTCTGCTCGCTAAGTTGGGCGTTGTATATACCTGGTGGAATGCGGGTGTTTTCTATTTCTGTGCTGTTGAGCTCTCCGATTTCTATCATTAATTCCGTCAGGGAGCTTTTTGTGGCCCGCTGAATGATGCTAAGGCGTTCTATGCCTTCAATGTCTTCCCACAAGTGTTGTGCGGATGTTTTTTTGTCTCCGCTCCAATCTTTGCTGAGTTGATGTATGTTTTTTTGCAGTATTTGGGCTTGCTGGGTGAGTAGTTTTCGTCTTCTATTGTTTGGTAATTCTTCGATCTGTTTGAAGCCTTGTTCTTTAAATGCGTCATTGATGCTGACGACTTTAATGAAGTCTTTGATGTCGCGAGCTTGGCCAGCATTAAAAAGCAAAAATTCGATTGCGTACAAACCCAGGACAATGTCACCTAAGTCGGTCAGTCCGTGAAGGTTTGTCAGGCTTTCTTCTGATATGGGAAAGCTAATGTCGTGGACTAGGCCGGAATATTTATAGGCCCCAAAAGTGTCCAGAAAACCGGGTTGTATTGGGAAGCCTGAAATCTGATAGTCCAGGCGGTTTATGCGGGCAAATATGGAGGGCTCAACGAGGCCTATGTGGCGGAAAAAGTTAAAGCTCCGATAATCGATTGTTGCTCGCATCCATAGGGTTTGGGTTTTGCTGAGGTTCTCTTGGGTGGGGGAGCGTAAAAAGCTCTCTATTCCTTGAGTTAGAGCTTTGGCGCTCTCTAGGCTTGTGTTGAGGGCTGCGTGACCTGAGCTGAACATTTGCTCGGTTTGTTTGATGTTGGCGCCAAGAAGGTTTTGCTTTTTCTTTTCTGTCGGCGGTGTTGAGGTGGCGCCTATTACTTCTTTGCTGTTTTCACTGGTTTTATTGTCGCATGCAGCTAAAGTGAAGAGTATTGAAAAAAAACACAGTAGCTGGGTGAAGCTAGCAATATTGGTGAGTCGTTTATTCATTTTCTTCTCTCAGGCTCAGTATTGGCCAGGCGTGAGCTTCCGCATAAGCTCTTAATCGGTCGTCTGGGTCAACGGCGTGAGGGTAGGATACTTGTTCCAGCAGGGGAAGATCGTTAATTGAGTCACTATAAAAGAAACTTTCGTCCATACTTGTGTTGTTGTGTTCGAGCCATCGGTTTAGCTGGACTACTTTACCGTGCTGGAAGCAGGGTTCTCCCACAATTTTGCCGGTGAAGAGGTCGTCGACGATCTCGGGTTCTGTGGCGAGTAAGTGTGGTATGCCGAGTTTGTCGGCAATGGGTTTTGTGATGAAGCGGTTGGTCGCGGTGATGATCATTAGGGTGTGATTTTTAGCGCGATGTTGGGCGATCAGCTGTAAGGCTTTCGGTAGCCATAGTGGGTCAATTTTTTTCAGCATGAATTCTTGATGGAGAGTTTGTCTTTCCGATGATGACATTTTTTTTAACGGTGTTAAGGCAAAAGCGACATACGCTTGCATATCGAGCTGGCCGGCTTTGTAGTCTTCGTAAAACTGGTCGTTTTGCTGTTGGTGTGAAATTGCATCAACAATGCCTTTTTCGCATAAAAACTCGCCCCAACTATGATCGCTGTCACCGCCGATTAATGTGTTATCTAGGTCAAAAATCGCTAAACTCAATATGGTTCCGCCTGAATTGCATGCTGCATGTCAGCATGAATTTCTTTCTAAGTAATTGATTTATAAGTGTTATATTGCACGAGAAGGTGTAATTTCAGTCCGTTGCTGGATATTACTAATCTGTGAAACAATAGTCGCATTATTATAACAAACAAATATAGAGGTGCCGTTTGATCGATCAAGATGGTTTTCGTCCCAATGTAGGTATTATTTTGGCGAATGACCACGGCCGTCTTTTATGGGCGCGTCGGCTTGGTGGGCAAGACGCATGGCAGTTTCCTCAGGGTGGGATAAAGCAAAACGAAGATCCTGAAGCGGCTTTGTTCCGCGAGCTAGAAGAGGAGGTGGGGCTAGGCTCTGAGCACGTTGATGTGCTTGCGGTAACTAAGGGCTGGTTACGTTATCGCTTACCCAAAAAACTCGTTCGCTCAAATAAAGCCCCGGTTTGTATTGGTCAAAAACAAAAGTGGTTCCTGCTTAAACTGACGGCCGAGGAGTCCTGTATTAATATTAATTTTGGGGGTTCCCCTGAGTTTGATCGCTGGGACTGGGTTTCGTACTGGTATCCGCTTTCCGGTGTTGTGTCATTTAAGCGAGAGGTTTATCGCAAGGCTTTAAAGGAGTTAGCGCCTACATATAATCGCTGTTTCAGTGAGGGTGACTTTATGAGTGGAGAGCGTGCATGCTGAATTCCCTGAGGCAGATTGTCCAGGAAGTCATCGGAGCCTCTGAGTTAGGTGAGGTTTTGGAAATCATCGTCAAGCGCGTAAAAGCGGCGATGAATGCAGATGTATGTTCTGTCTATTTAAGAGATTCTGATACTGGCTATATGTTGATGGCTACGGATGGTCTTGAGGACGAGTCTGTTGGGCGTGTGTTGTTGCCCCGCGATAAAGGTTTGGTGGGGTATGTTGCCTCAAGGGAAGAGCCAATTAACACGGATAATGCTGAAGCTCATCCTCGGTTTGAATACTTTCCTGAAACGGGAGAGGAAAAGTTTCGCTCATTTCTTGGTGCGCCCATTATTCACCAACGTAAGGTGTTGGGTGTTTTGGTGGTTCAGCAATCCGAAAACCGCCGCTTTGATGAGGGTGATGAGGCTTTTCTTGTCACCATGTCTGCACAGTTGGCGAGCGTTATTGCGCACGCGGAAGCAACGGGCGCTCTTCTCAAAATTGGACCCAAAAATGACACGCGTTTCTCTGGAGTAGCGGGGTCTTCTGGCGTTGCGATTGGACGGTGTGTAGTTTCGTCCCCTCTTTCGGACCTCAAGTCAGTCCCTTTTCAAAAATGTGAAAACATTGACGCTGAGGCGACGTTTTTTAAGCGTTGTCTGGGTGCTGTTCGCAATGATGTTAAGAACTTGGGGATTGAGTTAGAAAGCCGACTCAATAAAGAAGAGCGCATCTTGTTCGATGCTTATTTGGCTATGTTGGATGATGAGTCTCTCGGAGGAGAGGTTCTCGATAAAATTCGAGAGGGTTGCTCGGCTCAGTTTTCGTGGAGCCAGGTAATTCTGGAGCACGTTTCTACTTTTAGCAGTATGAGTGACCCCTATTTACGAGAGCGTGCATCAGATGTACGTGATTTGGGGAGCCGTGTGTTGGCTTACCTTCAAAAATTATCGACGCATAAGCAGGTATATCCCGATGCAACGATATTGGTGGGTGAAGAACTCACGGCGTCTGTTTTGGCTGAAGTGCCCCAAGAAAAGTTGGTCGGTCTTATTTCTTTGAGGGGCTCGACTAACTCGCATATTGCCATTTTGGCGCGTTCGATGGGCATTCCGACGATCATGGGGGCGATGGATATTCCCTTTACGCGCCTCGAAGGTCATGAGCTTATTGTCGACGGCTATCGTGGGGCGATTTTTGTCGACCCTAGTGATGCTCTGCGCGATCAATACCAGAGGATAGTGGAAGAAGATAAGGAGTTGGTTGCAGGTCTTGAAACGCTAAAGGATTTGCCGTGTGAAACAACGGATAATCATCGTGTTGCGTTATGGGTTAATACGGGTTTGAAGGTTGATGCTGTGCGGTCTATTGAGCGTGGGGCAGAGGGTGTTGGCCTTTATCGGACTGAAGTTCCGTTTATGTTGCGCGATCGCTTTCCGAGTGAGGAAGAGCAGCGAGTGGTGTATCGCGATCAGTTGGAGGCTTTTGCTCCGCATACTGTGACGATGAGAACGCTTGATATTGGCGGAGACAAATCACTGCCTTACTTTCCTATTGATGAAGATAATCCATTTTTGGGTTGGCGTGGAATTCGAGTCACTCTTGATCATCCTGAAATTTTTCTGACTCAGGTGCGGGCAATGTTGAAGGCAAGCGAGGGTTTGGATAATCTCCAAATAATGCTGCCTATGGTTTCTAATGTTGCTGAGCTGGAAATTGCACAGATGCTGTTGTATCGCGCATACGACGAGCTTTTGGAGGATGGGTTTAAGGTTCAGTTGCCACCCATTGGTGTGATGGTGGAGGTGCCTGCGGCTGTTTATCAGGCAAGGGAGTTTGCTGCTCGTGTGGACTTTCTGTCTGTGGGTAGCAACGATTTAACTCAGTATTTATTGGCAGTTGATCGCAATAATGCGCGTGTTGCCGATCTGTATCATTCTCTTCATCCTGCGGTATTGAGGGCATTAAAGTCGGTCGTGGATGATGCTCATAGTGAAGGAATCACTGTGAGTATTTGTGGTGAGCTTGCAGGTGAGCCTGCCGCTGCGATGCTGATGGTGGCGATGGGGTTTGATATTCTTTCTATGAGTGCGTCAAATCTCTTAAAGGTGAAGTCGGTTGTTCGTGCGATTAGCTTGGAGCAGTCGCAGAGTTTGTTGGCGGAGGTCATGCTGTTGCCAGATGCTGATTCTATTAATCGTCGTCTTGAGGCTAGCTTTAAAGAGTATGGTTTGACGCGGTTAATTCGTCCCGATTCTGATGGAGCATAGCTAGTTTTTCTCCGGCTTTTCTTTGTTTTTGTCTGCTGCGTTAGTCCTTCTCGATCCTTCCTTTCTATCTGGTATGATGCCGTTCACAAATGACGGCCAATGTTGCTTGTCTTTTATAATTGATAATCGTCCGATGGTCGTCAGGATTGATGGCCTGTTAAGGTGAAAAGCTGGAGAATTAAATGCTCACTTACCCTCAAATTGACCCTGTTGCTATTGGCTTGGATGCTTTTGAGCTGTTTGGGAAAACAATCGGCCCAATCAATGTGCATTGGTATGGATTGATGTACTTGTGTGCTTTTACGGCGGCGTGGTTGCTGGGGTCTTATCGTGCACGGCGTGAATATTCGGCGATTAATAAATCTCAGGTGGAAGACTTGGTTTTTTATGGCGCAATGGGGGTTGTGATTGGTGCGCGTGTTGGCTATATATTCTTCTATAATTTTGGCCAGTTTTTAGAAAGTCCGCTCATTCTCTTTAAGGTTTGGGAAGGTGGGATGTCTTTTCATGGCGGCTTGCTGGGCGTTATTGCTGCGATGATGATGTATGCGAAAAAGGTAAATCGGCATTTTGTCGATGTTATGGATTTTGTCGCGCCCCTAGTGCCTTTGGGCTTGTGTTTTGGTCGTATGGGCAATTTTATCGGCGGTGAGCTTTGGGGGCGGCAAACGGACGTGTCTTGGGGGATGATCTTCCCTAAAGACCCTGACCTGTTGGTACGCCATCCGTCTCAGCTCTATCAGTCCTTCTTTGAAGGTTTTGTGCTATTTCTAATTCTTTATCTTTTTTCGGCTAAGCGCAGACCTCGTTATACCGTGTGCAGTTTGTTTTTGATCGGTTACGGTTTTTTCCGTTTCGGCATTGAATTTGTGCGGGAGCCAGACGCTCATATCGGTTATATGTTTGGCTGGATGACGCGAGGCCAGTTATTGACGATCCCTATGATTGTTATTGGGGCGGTTATCTTCTATTTTGCTTATCGTTCTCCGAAGTATGCGGAAGTGAAGTCAGAAGGCTAGTAATTAACATAAAACGGCGAGTGAAAATTTCGTGAAAGAATATTTAAATTTGATGCAGCACATTTGTGACAGTGGTGCTAAGAAGGAAGATCGTACGGGAACGGGGACGGTTAGCGTGTTTGGTTACCAGATGCGGTTCGATTTGCAAAAAGGATTTCCGCTGGTCACGACAAAAAAGTGTCATTTGAAGTCAATTATTCACGAGCTGTTGTGGTTTATTAATGGTGATACCAATATTAAGTATCTCACTGATAATGGTGTTCGGATATGGAATGCTTGGGCGACTGAGGGCGGCGACTTGGGCCCGGTTTATGGGGCGCAGTGGCGTTCTTGGCCTTCACCGGGCGGTGAGTCGATAGATCAGCTTAGTGATCTGATTGCGCAGATTAAAAACAAGCCTGATTCTCGACGGTTGATTCTATCGGCATGGAATCCGGCATTGTTGCCGGATGAAGGGGTGTCGCCGCAGGAAAACGTTGCGGCGGGTAAGATGGCGCTTCCACCTTGCCACACCCTGTTTCAGTTTTATGTGAGTGAAGGCAAGCTTTCTTGTCAGTTGTATCAGCGTAGTGCAGATGTTTTTCTGGGGGTGCCTTTTAATATTGCTTCTTATGCGCTGTTAACAATGATGGTGGCTCAGGTCTGCGATTTGGAACTTGGCGATTTTGTGCACACCTTTGGTGATGCCCATTTGTATCTTAATCACATGGATCAGGTCGAAACTCAGTTGGGGCGAGAGCCTTTTTCTTTACCTGAGATGCGGATTAATTCATCGGTAAAAAGTATATTCGATTTTACTTATGATGATTTTGAGTTGGTTGACTATAAAGCTCACCCGCATATTTCTGCACCTATTTCAGTGTGATAACAATTTATGTCTAAATTAGCGATGGTGGTTGCCGTTTCCGAAAACGGGGTGATTGGCAAAGATAATGGCCTGCCTTGGCGTCTGCCTGAAGATTTAAAATACTTTAAAAAAATAACAATGGGTCATCCTATCGTCATGGGGCGGCTTACCTATGATTCAATTGGTCGGCCTTTGCCGGGTCGCACGAATATTGTGGTAACTCGGCAGCAGGACTGGTTTGCGGAGGGTGTTGAGGTTGTGCACGGTATAGATGCAGCGATTGCTCGAGCAAAGCAGACGGATGCTTTAAGTCCTTGGGTTATGCTGATTGGTGGCGCAAATCTGTATCTGCAAGCGCTTCCCTTGTGTGAGCGACTATACTTGACGGAAGTGCACGCAAGCGTCGATGGGGATGCGTTTTTCCCTGAGTTTGATCGCAGTGCATGGAAAGAAGTTTCTCGTCTTCATCATGCTTCTGACAGTTGTAATCCATATGCATACTCTTTTGTTGTCCTTGATCGTGTTATGTAGGTGGTTTCGTAATTGAGTGGGGGAAATTCTCCACTGCATCGTCATTAAGCAGCGTGATTCTGCCGTATCGAAGAGGTTTGCGTATGCAGGTTCATTTTAGCGGAAGTGTATTCCGGTAACGCATTTGTTACGACTTATTTTGAGGGGTGGTGGTAAGCGGGTGTTGACCGGTATTGTTCTGTTAACTTCCTGTTTGTAGTGCTATCAAAGGCTTTCAACAGCTAATGATGTGAAGGGTGAAATGTGAACGACTGTTACCTTGGTGTTACCTTGGCGACAGATAAGTGTGTAGTGATGTTACTTATGGTTATGTTTGTTGCGACGGCAAAAAAGCTGATCTATAAGTAATTGAATGTTTGAGGGTGGTCTTATTAGAATGGCCGCTGTGAAAGAACACCATTAATCGATTTTTATACTCATACAAATTAATTTTGCGTATTATTTTGTATGTAAATATTCCAATGTCAGCACCCGAGTTGGGGGAATTATGAAGAAGCAACGTGTAACAACGGTGGTTTTATCCACTGCAATTTCTGTAGGGGCATTTTTTGCTAGTGCCGCATATGCAGATAAAGATATTGATGCCGTTTTAAAGGTGAGTCAGACAAAAACTGTCGCTGCCCAGACATCACAAAGAAGAATAAATAAACTTCAGGATCAGACCACAAGTCTTTTGCAGAAGTTTAAGAAAACCAACAAAGAAATTCAGGGCTTGCGTGTATATAACTCACGCCTTGAAAAGCAACTTGCCAATCAGCTTAAACTGATTAAAGAGTTGGATCAGTCAATCGCTAACGTTACAGTTATCGAGCGTCAAATTCAGCCGTTGATCTTGCGTATGCTCGAAGGTCTAGAGCAGTTTGTTGCGCTTGATGTACCTCTGTACCCAAGCGAGCGACAAGATCGTATGGAAATGTTGCAAGATAATCAAAATCGCGCAGACATTTCGGTTGCTGAGAAATTTCGGCAGGTGCTAGAGGCTTATGGCATCGAAGCAGAGTACGGGCGCACGATTCACAACTATACCGACACGCTAGAAGTTGGTGGTGTTGAGCGTGACGTTGATATACTTGCTATTGGACGTATTTCCGTCATGTATCAAACAAAAGATAGAAAGTTCGCAGGCGCCTGGGATCAAAACCAGCGAGTCTGGGTAACGCTTGATACAGGCAAATACAGTTCGGCAATTGCTAAAGGCATTAAGATCGCTAAGAAGCAAGCTTCCTATGATGTTATGTCTTTACCAGTCTTGGCTCCGGAGGCTGCACGATGAAAATGAGTATTAAAAACAAACTATTAGGTTTTGCTGCTGCTGGCATTATCGCTTTTTCCGGCTCTGTGTTTGCTCAAGAGAAAAAGGCAGCCAGTCTTGATCAGCTTTTACAGATGATGAAGAACAGCAAAATCTCTGAAAGTAAAGAGCATAGAAAGCGCGAAGCTGATTTTCGTCGTAGTAAAACAGCTCAATCAAACTTATTGGCTAAAGCGAAAGCTACTAAAGTTGGTGAAGAGCGTCGTTCTGAGCGTCTAGAAAAGAAGTTTAAAGATCAAGACGTTCTGGTTCAGCAAAGACGTAAACAGTACGATGAGCGTCTAGGTTCACTTAAAGAGCTTTTTGGGCACTTAACGTCAACAGCGGGTGATTTACGTTCGAATCTTGATATTTCTATTGTAAGTGCTCAGTTTCCAGGCCGTGGTGAGTTTCTTGAAGGCTTAATCGCCAAGATGAACAGCGAAACCAAATTGCCAACAATTGAAGAAATTGAAAAGCTTTGGTATGAATTACAAAGAGAAACTGTAGAAAGTGGCCGTGTTGCTAAGTTCGATGCGACAGTCTCTGACGCTGCAGGTAATTCAGTCGAGCAAGAAGTGGTTCGAGTTGGGAACTTTAATATCGTTGCGAATGGCAAATACTTAACGTATGAAAATGGCCGTTTAAGTGAGCTGCTTCGTCAGCCTGCTAGCCGTCATTTGGCGGGTGCGCGCGAAATTCAAACTGCTAGTGAAGGTTTTGTTAAGATTGGAGTTGATCCAACTGGCCCTCAAGGCGGTAATCTTTTGAAAGCATTGATCGCTACGCCTGACTTGGTTGAGCGTTGGCATCAAGGGCGTGAAGTTGGATACGTAATTACTGCTGTGTTTGCAGTGGCTGTGGTTGTATCTGTTTGGCGCTTCTTCGTGTTAATGCTTGTTGGCGGAAAAGTTCGAGCTCAGCTTAAGTCACGTTCGGCTAATATGAATAACCCTCTAGGCCGTGTGTTAAAAGTTGCTGAAGATAATCCTGGCGCGGATATCGAATCTCTTGAATTGAAATTGGAGGAGGCTGTATTAAAAGAGCGTCCACCAATTGAAGCTTACTTAGGCATGATCAAGATCATTTCTATGGTTGCTCCGTTACTCGGTCTGCTTGGTACTGTTACAGGTATGATTCAAACGTTCCAAGCGATTACTATCTTTGGTGCAGGCGATCCTACAGCAATGGCTGGCGGTATTTCTGGCGCATTGGTAACAACCGTACTTGGCCTTATTGTTGCGATCCCAACTGTATTGATTCACTCCATGCTTAACGGCAAGGCGAAATCAATAGTGCAGATCCTCGATGAGCAAAGCGCTGGCTTGCTTGCTGAAAAAGTAGAAGGTAAGTAGGAGAAGAACCGTGGGCTTGATTGACCAAATTGAAGCGATTCAGGAATTTATGGATATGGGCGGTATCATCCTTAAGGTGATCGCTGTCCTAACCTTTATTCTCTGGACTTTAATGTTTGAGCGTTTTTGGTTTTACAAGGGCGCACTAGGAAAGCTGGTCAATGATACGATCAGCCGTTGGGACGCTCGAACTGAGCGTACTTCCTGGAATGCGCATCAAATTAGAACCGCGATGATTTCTCGTGTTAGCGATAAAATAAATGGAAACTTGGACCTGCTTGGTACTTTAGTGGCTATGTGCCCTTTGATGGGCCTGTTAGGCACCGTAACCGGTATGATTCAAGTGTTTGATGTGATGGCTATTACCGGTGGTGGTGATGCTAAATCTATGGCTGCGGGTGTGTCGCGAGCGACTATCCCCACTATGGCTGGCATGGTAGCTGCACTTTCCGGAGTGTTTGGTACTAGTTATATCAATAAAATCGCACAACGGGAAAATCACTTACTCGAAGACCATTTAACAATGGACCACTAGTTTAGTGGTTTATTGTGATTTATAGAGAAACTCCATGAGTAAACGATCAGAAGCAGAAGATGAAGCGGGTGCGATTGATTTAACACCAATGCTTGATGTGGTGTTCATCATGTTGATCTTCTTTATTGTTACCGCCTCTTTTATTAAAGAGCCGGGAGTCGATATTGACAGACCTGATGCGACAACCGCTATTGGTGTTAAAACACCTATCTTGGTTGCCATTACTGGTGACGATAAGGTCTGGATTAACAAAAGTGAAATCGATGTCCGCCAGATTAAAACGCAATTACAAATCCTAATTTCGGAAACTCCGAAAGGTCGAGTTGTAATTCAGGCAGATAAAGAAGCAAGTATTAAAACCTTAACAGAAGTTGCACAGATAGCGAGAGAGCTCGGTGTCGGCGACGTTTCTGTTTCAGCAGAGTAGGCACCTATGAGCGTAACAAGAGCTATTACGTCGTTAGTCCCTGCAGCAGTAATTACTGCGGGGTTATTGTTGACGATGCAGATTCTGATATCTCAGAATCTAAAAAAAGAAGAGGGTGGTGCTGAATATAAGCTGCCTGATATCTCGATGCCCAGTCAGGATATCACTACGGAATACGATACTAGTAAGCCGGATAAGCCGGAAGAGCCGGAAGAGCCGCCACCCGAGTTACCTGAGCCTGAGTTTGAAAACCTCAATACAGATGCATCAGTTTCTGTAGCACCATCTGTAGGAGCTAAGCTTTCTCTTGGTGGGATGAGTGGTTTCTCATCTGACGGTGATTATCTTCCAATCGTAAAAACTCAACCTAAATATCCCAGTCGAGCGCTTTCTAGGGGCGTTGAGGGGTACTGTATTGTGGAATACACAGTAACTAAGACGGGTGAGACGAGAGATGTAACAGTTGTCGATTGTCCTAAAACGGTGTTCGCTAATACCTCTAAAAAGGCTGCGACTAAGTTTAAGTACAAACCTAAAGTCATTGATGGTGAAGCGATTGAAGTACCTGGCGTAAGAAATAGGTTTACCTTCAAGGTCGGCAAAGAATAGCGAGTTAATTTATGAAGACTGTTTTATTTGCAAAAGTGTTCGCTGCGGGCATTTTCCTCATGTGCGCTACATGTTTTTTATCTTCGGTACTGCAAGTTGCATCAAACCATATGGGTTATGAACTTAGCTTTATTGAAAGTGCTCAAGCCGAGAAGAGGAGAAAAACGCGTAGCCTGCCAGGAATTAGTCAGGGGATGATGAAGAAACTGGGTGCTGTTACTGAAAAAACATCTCCAGATACTGAAAAAAATCCAGAAGCGGTTCCTGATTTTCCAGCGGCGCTTGCGCTGCTTAAAAAATTAGAAAAATATTGCGTCAAAAAATGTAATGATTATGAAAAATCGCAGATTTTTCGTTTTTATGCTTTTGCTTATTACTCTTTGGATAATTATCCAAAGGCTATTCAAGCGTATAAGGATGTTTACTCCAAGTCTCCTAAGATACCGATTGCTGTTGAATTAGATGCTCTTAATTCATTATCTCAATTGAGTTACGCTCAGGAAAACTATAATGATGCATTGAAATACCTTTCTGCTTGGATGGAGCTTTCAACAATTGTTGGTGCGGATAAATTCTTTCTTCGCGGTTCTATTAAATACTCAAAAGGCGATAAAAAGGGCTCTCTTGTTGATGTAAGTAAAGCCGTGTCGATGAGAGAAAAAGCTGGAAAGGTACCGCGAGAGCAATGGTATAGCTTGCAATTAGCCTTGAATTTGGAGAAGGAAAAGTACAAGACATCGAAGCCGATTCTTGAAAAGCTACTCAAGGAATACCCGAAGGTAAAGTGGTGGGTTCAGTATTCCAATATCAATGGTTTGTTGGGGAATGAAAATAAACAGTTGGCCTCATTGGATGCGGTTACAGTAATGGGCGGTTTGGCTAAGCGACAAGATATTGTTAACTCTGCATATCTCTACCTTGGCGCTGATGTGCCTTACAAGGCTGGTGTTATTTTAGAGAAAGGGATGAAGGATAAAAAAGTTGATCGGGATGTAAAAAACTTAAAAATTCTTACAAATGCTTGGCGTATGGCACAAGAGAAGAAAAAAGCTATTGGGTCTATGAAGCAGGCAGTTAAAGCTGCGGGAAAAGAAGATGCGGCTAATAAAAAGAAGAAGAAATACAAGCCTCAGCAGGGAAATATGTACGCTGAATTAGTCGGTCTGTATTCTGATATCGATGATAGCAAGTCTGCTATCGATGCCGGGAAAAACGCTTTACGAGTTGGCAAGCTGAAGAAGCCTTGTGAAGTTCACACCAACATGGGCATTGCATATGTTGATCTTCAACAGTTTAAATCTGCGATCGGTTCTTTTGAGAAAGCGCGCAAAGATAAGCAATGTCGAGCATTTGTGAACAATTGGATTAAGTATGCGAAAAACGAGCAACGTCAAAAAGAAGCGCTTGCGGATTCTATGTAAGTAATCATTTTTGTCATTAAAAAAGGGGGCTTCAGCCCCTTTTTTGTGTCTGTAAAATAGACTCTGTTTTAACGGCCTATTATTCCTCAAACAATTCCGTACTGCGAACAGCCCCTTTATCAGCACTTGTCGCTAGCAATGCATAAGCTTTTAACGCAGTGGAGACCTTTCTTGGCCTTGCGTCTACCGGTTTCCAGCCAATTGAATCTTGCTTAACTCGACGTGCTGACAGCTCTTCTTTGCTGAGTTGCACATCAATGGTTCTGTTTGGAATGTCGATCTTGATGATATCTCCATTTCGCACAAGTCCGATCTCTCCACCAGCGGCTGCTTCTGGCGAAACGTGGCCTATGGATAGTCCTGATGTCCCGCCAGAGAATCGACCGTCAGTGAGTAAAGCACAAGCTTTACCCAAGCCTTTAGACTTAAGGTAAGACGTGGGGTACAGCATTTCCTGCATTCCAGGTCCGCCTTTAGGGCCTTCGTAACGCACGATGACAACATGACCGGCTTTAATGCGATCATTTAAAATGTCATCTACAGCCTGATCTTGAGATTCAGTAATATGCGCGGGTCCTTCGAAGACTAGATTTGCCTCATCGACACCTGCTGTTTTCACAACACACCCGTCCCGAGCGATATTGCCTTTCAATACGGCGAGCCCGCCTTCAAGGCTAAAAGCATTTTCGATGGAGTGTATGCAGCCATCTTTCCGATCGCCGTCAAGAGTGGGCCAGCGCGTTGATTGGCTGAACGCTGTCTGAGTGGGAATGCCAGCGGGACCAGCTTTGAAAAACTTAGCAACATCAGGATCGTCTGTTTGAACAATATCCCATTGTTCTAAGGCTTCTTTCATTGACGAGCTATGGATTGTTGGAATAGTTGAATCTAATAATTTAGCTCGATCCAGTTCGCCTAAAATAGCCATAATGCCGCCAGCGCGATGAACATCTTCGACGTGGTATTTGGGGCTGTTAGGGGCAACTTTACAAAGTTGGGGTATTTTTCTGCTGAGATCATCGATGTCAGCCATATCGAAATCAATTTCACCTTCTAATGCGATTGCCAGTAAGTGCAAGATTGTATTTGTAGAGCCACCCATAGCAATATCAAGTGCCATTGCATTATTAAATGCAGCCTTGCACGCGATTGAGCGAGGTAGGACAGATTCGTCATCTTTTTCGTAGTAGCGCTTTGAAAGATCTACGATCAATTCACCGGCTCGCTCAAATAATTGCTTACGATCAGAATGAGTGGCGAGCATGGTGCCGTTACCTGGCAGGCTCAAGCCAAGAGCTTCCGTTAAGCAGTTCATCGAATTTGCGGTGAACATCCCAGAGCAAGAACCGCAGGTTGGGCACGCACTACGTTCGTACTCGGCAACTTTTTCATCGGAGGCAGAACTGTCTGCGGCTATTACCATGGCGTCGATTAGGTCAAGACCATGTTCGGCTAGTTTGGTTTTGCCCGCTTCCATTGGGCCGCCAGATACAAAAACGACGGGAATATTAATCCGCATTGCGGCCATTAACATTCCTGGTGTGATTTTGTCGCAATTGGATATGCATACCATCGCATCTGCACAGTGAGCGTTAACCATATACTCGACTGAATCGGCAATTAAGTCACGGCTGGGTAAGCTGTAAAGCATCCCGTCGTGGCCCATAGCGATACCATCATCGACCGCTATGGTGTTAAATTCTTTGGCGACACCGCCGGCCTTTTCGATTTGTCTCGCGACCAATTGGCCCATGTCTTTTAAGTGAACATGGCCTGGAACAAATTGAGTAAAGGAATTTACAACGGCTATTATTGGCTTTTCAAAGTCGCCGTCTTTCATTCCTGTGGCTCGCCAAAGTGCTCTGGCGCCTGCCATATTACGGCCAGAGGTCGTTGTACGAGATCGATACTGAGGCATGACTGTCTCCAATCAATTAGAAAAGGGCGGCAAGCATAACAGGTTTTTTTTGAGAGGGCTTCGAGTGCTGTTACGGTCAGGGCGGAAGATAAGGCTCCTCACTGGCTATAACGGACTGCCGTATAAGCATGGTGCGCCAGCGCACATATGAGTATTTACTGGGAGCCCTGCCTGAATTGTATCCTTGATTGAATGTGCTATTGAAGACTACAGATTTATTGGTATTGCCCCGTTAGTAGGTGGGATTTCTGAGCACATTAATAGGCGTAACTACTCCTCTTCCTCTAATACCGTATCTGGGTAGTTTTTGGAAAGTTGTTTCACCAAAAACTTGTAACGTTTGTGTTGTTTGTGGTCTTCGCCGATTTGGCCTACGGCTCGAAGTGAGCGTTTAACCATTGATTCGTGTTTTGGTTTGAACCCTGCTACGTCGGCCTCAGATATAATGGCTTGGATGAGGTTTAAGTTAAGGCCTGTATGTTTAGGGTAGGTAAATAACGCTTCGTTGAATACCTCGATTGCAGATTCGAATTCTTTCTCCTCGTAAGAGCCAATTCCTTTTTTGGTGAGCCCAGCCGCCACTTTTTTACCGGCGTCAGTTATAGGCTCGCCTGTAATTCCGTCAATTATTCTCATGATGTCGTCATTACCATCATGACGAGCGGCAAGTTTTGTTAGTAGCTCACGTGCGTCATCTTCTTCATCTAAAGCATATAGTGTGCGGGCAAATTCTAAACTGGTTTCAATTGGGGGCGCGGCAAGGTCTTTGTACATTGACTTAGCTTTTTCATGCGATTTTTTAGCTAATTCTTCTTTACCCTGAGATTGATGAATTTGTGTTTCTACCATTTGCGCCTGCACGGCGACTTCTGGCCTGCTTGAATAGCGTTTACGCGCTCGATCGAGAAAATTATTTGCATTTTTTACGAGAATTTTTGAATCATTGGATGTGTCGCCCTTAACTACGTCTGACACTTTTCGCGCATAGTTAAAGTAATCTTGCTCTGATTCGTGACAGGAATTAAGCCCCCACTTTATGGATTGCTGATGGGATTTTAAGGCAACATCGTCATCTAAATTTTGCTCTGCTAGCTCTGCCAGCTTACGATGCCTCAGTACTGATTTGGGTGAAACGCGCGAAGCATTCTCTGTGGACTGCTGTGCTGAGACAGTGTCTGAACGGGCCAAGTGGACTTCGGCCATCATATCGTGCGCTTCTACGTATCGCTCATCCTCGGATATAACATCTGCTAATATTTCTTGAGCAACATCCAATTTGTTCAAGCTGATCTGTGTTTTTGCCATCCCCAGTTTTGCCCATACTACTGGTTTGTTCCCTAGTACGCTGTCGTACATGCTTTGTGCTTCTTTTAATTGCTTGAGTAGAAAGTGCAGCTGCCCTTTCATTTTCAGACAGTCGGTAGCGTAGCGGTGTCCTTCAGCGATCATTTCATTGCAATAAGTGAGGGCTTTTTTGTAATCGCCTTTTGATATGCAACGTTTGATGTGGATTAAGGCTTGGTGGCGAACAATGGCTTTATCGAGCCGGTTTTTCAGCGACTGTTGTGTGTAAGGTTTTGTAATGTAATCGTCTGGTTGACATTCTAGAGCGCCGAGCACCATGTGGCGTGAGGACTCACCTGTAATCATGACGAATAAGCTGGTCATAAGAAGGACGCGTAAAAAACGCACCTCTTCTAAAACTTGCTGACCATCTTTGCCGTTGCCAAGGTTATAGTCACATAAAACGATATCGTAAGTTCTGTTGGCGCAAAGCTTAATGGCTTCCTCACCATCTGCGGCGGTATCGACGGTACCCACACCGAAATTCTTAAGTGTTCGGCTTAGAGAGCCACGAATTTCTGGAAAGTCATCGATGATGAGACACTTTTTGTCGCTATAGATTTTGACAATATCTATTTGGCGAAGTGTGCTCGGATTTTTATTGAGTAGCGGGTTCGTCATATCTCGCTCGATTATCGGTATATTCCTATAAGTCTAGGCAATAAATGCGGTGCCTGCCGAGTACGGGAGACAAAGCGAGGAAGGGGGGAGGGTTCGGTGCGGGATTAGTGATGGATCAGGTGACAGCGGATATTAATTACAGCAGCTATGTTCGAACATAATGTGGAGTAATTACGGTAAATCTACGGCCGTAAGCTTTAGGAATGTGGGCCGAGTTGCTTGACGAACACCTTGGATTTTCGTTGGTAGTTATACAGTGAGCGCCTCTCAACCGGGAGCATATCAACGTGGGATTCGGTAAACCCCTGTTCTAGAAACCAGTGGGAGGTCTGCGTAGTCAGCGTATAAAGCTGCTCTAACCCCAATTTAGATGCCTGTCTTTCGATATGGGTGAGCAGTTTTGCTGCTCTCCCGCTCTTACGATAATCCGGATTAATGGCGACGCAGGCAAGCTCTCCGGCTTTATCCGAATCCATTGGATAGAGTCCGACGCAGCCAATAAGTAGGTTGTCTTTCTCCATTACAGTGAAGTAGCTAATTTCTGTTTCGAGACGCTCGCGAGAGCGTTTCACTAGTACACCTTCTT
This sequence comes from Agarilytica sp., assembly GCA_033852175.1. Lineage (GTDB taxonomy): Bacteria > Pseudomonadota > Gammaproteobacteria > Pseudomonadales > Cellvibrionaceae > Agarilytica. The sequence continues at coordinate 91,847 of JAWSUY010000001.1, read as the reverse complement.
CTTCTAATGGGGAGATGAGGTTGAGGATTCCGCCGACGTCGTTAATGCGAGCCCTACGTATGGTTTCATAATGATCGCGATACACCATGGTGCCAGAGCCGTCTCGTGTGAACAGTTCTCTTAAGAGGGAGCCATCTTCCTTCGCAGAAACTACGTGAGCGCGGGATACGCCTCCATCGCACGCTTTGTGGCAAGCACGAAGCGCAAAGTAGGTGTTACTTTGTTGGTGATGCTGGCGCTTGACCAAAAATTTCTCGCATTTCAATAATGTCATTTCGCGATAAATTGTGCCGTCTTCGTCACAGATTTGGCCATCGTCGTTGTAGGCAATCAATTTATCGGCTTTTAATTCGCGGGCGACCTCGACAGCAATCTCAGCAAAGGAGACATTAAAGACTTCACCAGTAAGGGAGTAACCAAGTGGTGAGATCAGCACAACCTCTTGGTTATTGAGCGCATTTACAATTGAGGCCGTCTCAATACTTCGTACTTTTCCTGTGTATTGAAAGTCTACGCCTTCGATTACTCCTTGAGGCATGGCGGTCACAAAATTTCCGGAGTGAACGCTAACTTTGGATCCGTGCATTGGAGAATTGGGCATTCCGGAAGAAAAGTATGCTTCCAAAAGAATACGGGTGGCGCCTACAGCCTGAAGTACGCTGGCAATTTGGTTTTGTTGGGTGATGCGCAGGCCGTCTTGGAAATCTGACTTAAGCCCCTGTGTGAGTAGTTGCTCTTCGATTTGTTTGCGAGCACCGTGAACCACGATGAGTTTAACGCCTAGACCGTGTAGCAATACCAGGTCGCTGATGATGTTAGCGGTAGTATTTTCGCCGATACAGTCGCCGGGTAACATCACAACAAATGTTTTACCCCTGTGGCTATGTATGTAAGGGGAAGATTGTCTAAACCAGTCTATATATTGCTGGGTGTCTGTCATAGGGCGCTTATTACTTTTTAGTGGTTCGATCTTACTAAGCAGAATAGCAGTCAATGCCAATGAGAATCAAAGATCATGGGTATTTGTATCGGATGCTATTAATAGAATATAGCGGCGAAAGTGTTTCAGCTGAATTTCCAGCTCGTTAGTTTTTTCGATTCTTTCAATGACGAAAGCGCCTTCGCATAGGCTGAACATCATCCTCGATATACCAATGGCGAACTCATCAGAGCAGCTTAGCGCAGCGCTAATGTAGGGGGATAGAAAGTTTTGCCAGCCCAGTAATGTGTCTTGGCTGGTTTTCTCCAGTAACGGCATATCGTGCAGTAATTGGTAAGAAAATGCCGCCATTAAACAACCTCTGCCTGACTGATTACCCCGAAACCCTAGTGCTAATTTATCAATAAAATTGAGCAGTGTTTCTAGGCCCCCCCCCCCCTTGGCTCTGTTTTCCACTTCTGCCTCTTTCATGAACTGCTTCATCAACACGGCTTTGCCGTTAGTAAAGCGTGTTAGCAGTTGCACTGCCAATTGGTCTTTTGATTTGAAGTGGTAAAAAAAGGTGCCTTTGCTTACGCCGGATAAGGCAATGATTCGATCAACAGATACCCCGTGAAACCCTTCTTCAAGCATGAGCTCTTGCGCACTATTAAGGATTTTGTCGGGTGTCGAAAGTTTTTGTTCTTCAGTTTTCATTTAAGCATTCTAGCGTATTGCTCTATCAAAGTGTTTGACTGACTGGTCAGTCTAAAATATAGTGAAGTCATCGGCGGGCATAGACCTGCTCGTAAAGATGAAAATTAAAAAGGTAAAACCAGAAAAACAGTTCAAACCCATTTAAATAAAGAGGAAGTGAAATGGAGCTTTATTATTTTCCTGTCTCCCCATTCTCGCAAAAAGTCCAACTAGCTCTAGAGCTAAAGGGGTACGAATACGAGAAAAAATCAGTATTTCCATTTTCGCCAGAGGAGCGATCTGCGTACAGAGAGGTTTATCCCTTGGGTAAAATACCCTTACTAAAAGATGGTGAGAAGCTGATTCCCGAGGCCAGTATAATTGTTGAATATTTGGATAACCTCGGGCAAGGAGTGCAACTTATTCCAGCTGACCCTGAGGAGGCGAGAGAGGTACGTTTAAAAGATCGGTTAGTGGATTCGTATTTGAGTGCAAATGCGATTTCAATGTTCTTTCAATTCATGAAGCCGGAGTCTGAACGCGATGCGGCGCTTCTGGATAAATGCCGACACGAAATCATATCAACATATAAAATGGTTGAGCTTACCTTACGCGGTAAAGATGAGGCGTCTCTCTATTACCATGGAAATCGAATCAGCATGGCAGATTTGAGTCTCCTTCCTGCGTTGCGCATATGTTATTCCATTATCCCCTTCGACATGCACCCGGTGATCTGTGAGTACTATGAAAAGCATGCTCAAATGCCGGAATTTAAATCTATGGGTGCAGCAGCAGATGAGGTAATGGAAATGTTTAAGGCAGCCTTGAAACGCTAGAGCCATGACCCATAACCGTAGCGAGGTCGACGGATATCCCGGGAGCTGAGCACCAGTTTAGTGTCCGTCTACTAGTGTCTTTATCCTGAGAGCGAAAATAAAGCACTGTTTCTGCGTATCGGAATTTTTTACTTTGGCCTAACTGGATAACATTCTCATGAGGTGGTGGGGTCAAGGTCGATACTTAAAGGAGCTATTGTTGTGGTATGAGAGAAGTGAGTACCTAGTATTTTTGTTTCACCTCAGCTACGACACTTTTTAAATGGGTATGCCGTTATTGATAGATCGATATCAATTGTTGAGAAATAAGCGCCCCTGCATAACGGTTTTTGCAATGCCTGCAATATGCACGCGTCTTCCATCGAGAGATACATGTATCTCCCCTCCGCGTTTAGATACTTGCTTTGCAAAAAATTGCTGCTTACCGAGAACTTCACTGTAATACGGTGCCAGTTCCGTAAAGGCTGAGCCAGTGACAGGGTCTTCATTAACCCCTGCTTTTGGCGCAAAAAACCGGCAGACGAAATCATAGCGATAGCCATTGCCGGGCGCGGTGACGACAACGCCTCGATAGGGTAGCTGTGCAATAAGAGCGAAGTTAGGAGAGATGATGTCAATCTCAGTAGCGTCGCTATACACGACAATCAGGTCTTCGGCTGCTAATGCGCAAATTGGTGCACCGCCCACGGCCTCTTGAATCTCATGAGTTAAATCCACAGGGGCTGGTGGGTTTGCCGGAAAGTCGAGAGAAATCAAACCCTCAGGAGTAAGGTGTGCGACCAACACTCCGCTCAGGGAGGCAAATCGGATGGGGGATGCAGGGCAGCCGAGATGTTTATACAAAACATGGGCTGCTGCCAGAGTTGCATGCCCACAGAGTTTGACTTCAGTTGTTGGCGTAAACCAGCGGATACGAAAGCCGTCATCTTTCTTAACCAAAAAGGCAGTTTCTGATAAATTCATTTCCATGGCGATGGCCTGCATCACCAAATCAGGAAGCCACTCATCGAGTACGCAAACCGCAGCAGGGTTCCCATGAAAAATAGCATTGGCAAATGCGTCCACCTGGTAAATTTCAAGATTCACTGAGTTTTCTCTTTTGACAGGCCAAATTATGTGACGGGCATTGTGCACGAAAGGTGACCATTTCAGCAAATTTATGGAGCAGATCCGTATTTTGCGTTATGTGTTAAAGTTGTAGATAAATATTTCCTACATTAATAGATAGTGGTGACAACAGTCATGAGTCAGGCATCGTTTGTTGCGGAAACTACGCTCGATCTTCGTAAGGTGTTATTGATCCTTGCAGACGAAGGGGTTATAGAGCGTAGAGAAGCCAATTTTCTGATGGGCGAGCCGCGTTCTAGTGAGCAGGCCGGGTTGCATATTCTCAGCTATATTGCCTCAAGAAAACTCGAAAATAAAAATACCAATGGTAAGCATGTTGATGAGGTTTTTCTCACGGATTGGATAGCCGAAAAAAGCGGTTTACCTTTGTACCACATTGATCCCATGAAAGTCCCCGTGGCGAAAACCTGTGGAATTATGTCTTATGCGTTTGCCAAACGGCACGGTGTTTTGTGTGTTGATTGGAATGCCGATGAAATAACAGTTGCCGTCACTGAGCCCTTCATGTCGCAGTGGCAAGATCAAATCGCACAAACCTTACAGCAGCGTATTAAGCGCGTCATCGCGACGCCCTCAGATATTGAGCGTTATCGTATTGAATTTTATTCGCTATCGAGTTCAGTTTCGGGAGCGGAAGATGGAGATTCTCAAAAAAGCTCTGGCGCAACGAACTTCGAACAGCTGTTAGAGCTGGGAGCGTTAAAAGACCCGGAAGCTAACGATCAACATATTGTGAATATCGTTGATTGGTTATTGAATTATGCTTTCGACCAGCGAGCGAGTGATATTCATATCGAGCCTCGACGAGAGAAGGCGCGGCTTCGTTTTCGCATAGACGGTGTATTACACGATATATACGAATTCCCAGTGACGGTAGCAATGGCTATTACCAGCCGGCTCAAAATATTGGGTCGTATGAATGTAGCCGAAAAGCGAAAACCACAAGATGGTCGAATTAAAACCGTACGGCCAGATGGGTCTGAAGCTGAATTACGTTTGTCGACTTTACCAACCGCCTTTGGCGAAAAAATGGTCATGCGGATTTTTGATCCGGAAGTCTTATTACGTTCGTTTGAAGAGCTTGGATTGTTGGGTGATGACCTTAAGCGTTGGAATGAAATGTCCCATCGTCCCCACGGCATTTTATTGGTTACGGGGCCGACTGGTTCCGGTAAAACAACCACGCTTTATTCAACTTTACGTGGTTTAGCCACGGTAGAAGTTAATGTGTCTACGATTGAAGATCCGATCGAAATGGTGGAAGAAAGCTTTAACCAGACACAAGTACAGCACAATATTGATCTTGATTTTGCTTCAGGCATCCGAACACTGTTGAGGCAAGACCCCGATATTATAATGATCGGCGAGATTCGTGATGAAGAAACCGCACGAATGGCCACGCAAGCAGCGCTTACAGGGCATCTTGTTATTTCGACCTTGCATACCAATGATGCTCCAACGGCTATTTCTCGAATACTGGATTTAGGCGTGCCGAGTTATTTAATTAAATCGACCATGCTAGGTGTAATGGCTCAGCGTCTCGTTCGATCTTTTTGCCCGCATTGTAAGAAAGAAACTGAAGTGAGTAATGCCGATTGGGATAATTTAGTGCGGCCATGGAAAGTCGCCAAGCCTAAGAAAATATACGAGCCGGGAGGCTGTTTGGAATGTCGTAATACCGGGTATTTGGGGCGGCAGGGAATTTATGAAATTTTGATGCTAAGTGAAAGCTTAAAAGATATGATTTCAGATGATTGTGACCTTATTCAATTGAGGAAATTGGCGATGCGAGAAGGAATGCGGACCTTGCGCCTATCGGGCGCCCAGAAAGTTGCCGCGGGTATTACCAGTATGGAAGAGGTATTGCGAGTTGCTCCGCCGCCCGAGAGTTTTTCTTGACGCTCGTCATCTGGGGGCTCGGAGGCGAAGGCCGAAAAATGGGTGTGGCAATAGCAACATAACGCAGTGGCCCGCCCGAGAGCATGCTGTTGAATGGATAGCAGGTAATAAGGTGAACCTCTTCTTTTTCCGGATTGATTTTCCAATGTCCCTGGCGGCTATCGATAATTTGCGTGCTATCCAGCTGATAGTATTGCCATGCTCCACTTGAAGACTGCAGTAAGAATAATTCACCAACGTCTATATCCTTTAAAAAATTAAAGTGAGTATCGCGATGGCCTCCGATCACCTTTGTTCCTTTTTCTGAAGGCAAAGCGGTACCATCGACAAGGCCTGGCCCAAATGCAAGGCTTTCGCCTTGCGCACCGGATAAAATATACAGCGTCTTTCCATTGCTTGGGAAATACAGCTTCCCCACTGGCCAAGTATCGGCCCAATCCCAAGGCTTGTGAATTCCTTGGTCTTGCAACGTTTCGTCCCAGGCGCGAGCAATTAAAATCTGTGCTAAATGGGCTTTGGCGTAAATTTTGACTGAATTCCCCCAGCAGATACATAAGATTAGAATTAATGTCAGGCTTGAAAGATTCCTCGAGACACGTTTCATTTTTAACATGTCCCGCTTTATCATTAAAAACATGACTCAATCCCTATTCAGGCGTCGGGTAACAATAAGAATAAATACACAAAACAACCCTAGCCACCATGAAATTTCTGCGGTGGTTGCGGTTGAAGGGTAGGGAATAGACTTAAGTTTATTTGCCGCATGGCCCGCAGGCAGAACGTTTTGTACCGGGCTGGACTTTAGTTGCCGTTCTGCTGGGCGAACGATTTCTTGTTCCACTGCCACAAAACTCGTATAGGCCGAGAGTAGGCTGTGTCTAAGTGCAACAGCTGTGATTTCTTGTTTAATCACGTCGCGGTTTCCACCGGATATTTTTAGATCCTCAAGGTCTTCAATTTTTGATCTGGCCCAAAGTGTTGCTACTCCTTCGCTACGTTTATGGTTGTCCAAACTTAAATTTTGTTGCCACGGCGCCTGAGCCGTTACGCCTCTAATTTCGACATCGCCTTGTAAATCGGCAGACTTTGCTGAAATTAATAGAGGCTCAGACAAATACAGGTCGGGTATGTTATTGGGGTAAATATGAGCTTTACCTGGCCAGTTAACGGAGATGTTTTTTGCAATAGCACCGTCTAGCTTGTTAAATAAACTGTTTATCTTCTCGGATACACGGTTTAAGTCGTTAATATAGGTAAATGATCCTCTGCCAAATTCAGCGGCTTTTTTCATAAAATAACTATTGGGAGCCGACCCAATCCCAACTGTAAATAATCGAGAGTTGCCAATATTGTTGTGAATGGACTTAAATAACTCTGCTTCATTTGAGACCGAACCGTCAGTGATGAATACGGCTTGCTGTAATGATTCACTGTCTGAAAATTGTTTGAATGCTGAGTTCAGCGCCGGGAGCATCTCAGTTCCCCCATTGGCAGATAGGCTGTTGACCCATGCGCTGGCCTGATCAATGTTAGAGGCTGATGCGTGATGGAGACGATTGAAAAGACTGCTGTGGAGTGAGTTAAATTCAATAATGTTAAAGCGGTCGTGTTCGTTCAGTCGTGAAAGGGCTTGGATCAAACTGACTTTTGCCTGAGCGATAGATGCTCCGGCCATAGAACCTGATGTGTCGATAATAAAAACCATATCTCTCGCCAGCCTCATACTCTTGCTTTGATATTGAGGCGGAAGAATCATTAGCAGTGAATAGCTATCGCCATTAATATTTTCGCTGAACAAGGCGGCCTGGGGCGCTTCACTTTGAATTGGTTTCCAGTTCAAGACAAAATCTCTATCCATATTCACGGTTCTTTTCGCTAACCGAATCGCATGGAGACCATTGTTTTTTGTAATATGAATGTTATGAAAAAGTGCAGCGATATTTTCTAGGGGAAGGCCTCCATCAAGGGATATGTTCAGGGATATTGGATTGTGGGGGTTGAGATCTGCGAACGTGGTTGTATTTGACGGAACTTTCCAGTCATCGGAATTTGGGGCTTCTGGATTTAGAACCGTTGAACTTGCCCATCCGCTATTTTGTGAAATTGTTGGGCTTCTTGATGCGATTGGTTTTTCGACTTCATTAAAAGTAGAATTTTTTTTTACATCAGAGTTCAGGTCAGAGTTCAGGTCAGAGTTTAGATTAGGGTTAAGGTCAGAGACAGACGATACTGGAGTTTCGGATTGGTGTGATGAAGCGCCTCTTAACGATGACCCGCTTGGTGAATAGCGTGGCGTAATTGTCATCGGGAAACGCCAAGAAAATTCACCTTCGTTGTAACGAATAGATTGAACGTAAGTGATGCTCACCTCAATTTCCTGTTGTGGTCCAATATTAGCAATACGTTGAGTGAATATGTTGGGTCTATTTTGCTCTGTCAGTGAGGCGCGTTTTCCCTCCCTTTTGGCTTGCTGGTAAATGGCCCTGGCGATCTGCTTTTCTTTTATTTCTCCGACAATGATCCTGTTGCCAATTCTCATTTCCATATGGCTAACAGCAGCGTTTTCGGGCAAAGGGAAAACGTAAACCCCTTCCTGCCAATCATCAGTATGGTTACTGAAGGTCTGTGAAAGCTTTACCTTAGCGATCATTCCACTAATATTTACGTCAGCATGGCTGGTCAAATGAAGTGACGCTTCGTACAGTCCTTTAGAATTTTGAAATAATAGTTGCCCAGATGTTGATTCGTATAGTGCACCATTCGCATTCGCAGCGACAGAAACTAGCATACTACCCAGTAACACTGTAACCGCCAAGATGAGCCACCCCATTCCAATCCATTTGGCCGGGCGGTGGTAGTCGTTTTCTATAATAAGGTGGCGAGGGGTTTTGCGTTTACCGAAACACATAATACTAATTCCTTACACGGTTAGATCGTCGTTAAGGTAATTACAGCAGTGTGAAAGGGCGTATTTGAGGGGGGATTAAGGCTTAGTTATGAGGAATTGTGCTGAAATATGGCGGGGGATGAAAAGGAGAGTTGAAGGGCTGGTTGAGAGACGAACGAAGGTATGAGTTCAAAGGAGTACGCAGTAAGGATTGATGTGGTCTAGTGAAGTGTTAGGTGTCTGCCCCATACCAGAAATCCAGCAGGGGCAGCCTGAGCAATTGTTAGAACGTGCTACGCGATACTTTTCGAGCGTCATCGAGCCAAGCGTCCAAATCAGAAATATCCTTTTCCGTTAGCAAACCCGCAACTTCTTTCAGTTTTAATGTATCGAGCACGTATGTGTATAGTGCATCGGAATAATTGCTTTGCGCGGCATACAAGGAACGTTGGGATACTAAAACATCGACGAGATCACGTGTGCCGACTTCGTACCCAGCTTGCGTTGCCTCAACAGCGCTTTGGTTTGACTTGATTGCCTGTTTCCGTGCTTTTACCGTTGCAACGTCAGTTAATACCGATAGGTGAAGTGAGCGCGCCTTTTGAACCGTGTCACGTTGGATTTGAAAGTATTTTTCTTTGGCTTCCATGTAATTGCTTGCAGCTTGTTTACGTCGAGCGGAAACACCTCCGCCAGAAAACAGGGGAATGCTGAGCGTTACGCCAAAGGAGTGTCCATCGGTGTCTAAGTCTGAGTACCGGCCATAGTTGTTATCGTCGTTGTTTATATCGCTGTATCGTAATTGACTGGCGATTTTTGGGAAGTGTGCGGCTTTTGACTTGTTGGCGAGCTGCCGAAGAGATTCCGCGCTAAGAGAAGATGCCGCTAAGGTAAAGTTATTAGTGGTAGCAAATTTAACCCAATCCTGGCGATCGATAGGTGAAGGTGAGGAAATGGGGAAGTCGGTTTTAAGTGGTGACAGCTGTTGGTAGGGTTGCCCCGTTATGACCTCTAACGCCTCAAAAGCGATACCGACTTGGCCCTCTAGAAGAAGGCGGCGAGCAAGAGAATTATCGTAGGAAGCTTGAGCTTCATGGACTTCAGTAATGGCCGTTAAGCCTACCTCAAATCGTTTTCTCGTTTGCTCCAGTTGATGGGAATTGGCATTCTCTTCAGCCTTGGCTGTTTCGAAGTTATCCACGGCACTTAATGCGTCGAAGTATGCGGCGGCGGTGCGGATAACTAGTGCTTGTTGAGCTGCTTTAAACTTAGCTTCTGCGGTTTTACTGTCAATCTTTCCTTTTTTATATGAGTGCCAAGCGGCCATATCGAATAATGGTTGAGTAAGGGATATGGAATAGCCGGAAGACGAGGTTTTTTTTGTTCCATCTACTTGGATATCTCTATCAATAAGCTCTGTTGCTGAGTTATATATGTCATTTTTACCCGTAATATCTGACTCTCCATCACTCCAAGTCACCTCTGCATTAATCTGAGGCAATAGCCCGGATAAGCCAATATTCCTATTCTCTATTCCAGAGGCATAAGCCGCTTGCGCTGCTTTATAGGTGTGATCGTTTTGTAGCGCCTGTTGGTAAATTTCATCAAGTGATTCAGCGTGGCTAAAGCTCGATAACAAAGCGCTAGAAAGAAACATGTAGGCGAAACATCTTCGCATTTGGAGTATTCCCTGTTTATGGATGGGTACTAGTTACTTTTCAGTCCATCCGGGTTGTTGACGATCGTCTAGAGCTAGTGAGCTCAACGATAGTTCATCAATGTTAATCAGTATCATAACGAAATAGTCATAAAACATAAAAATCTAATGGCATATCTAGATGTCGATCGCTTCAGAAAATTCCTCCAAACTCTTAAAAATTGGGCATCAGCTATTACGATATGTGTCATATACTTCCAGTTAAGAGCGTTGTTTGACCTGATTGTTTGTTTTTGGAGCTGTTTTGAAGCCTGTTATCGAATATATTGGTCGATATGCCAAAGAGGTTTGTTTTTGCTGGCTGGTCGTTCTAATGCCCGCGTTTATCTCTGTGGGTTGCTTGGCTCAACAGGAAGGGGGTGAAGACCCTAAAGGGCGTTACAAGGCTCCGGTCATCGTGTTCCTAAATGCCTCTCTGGCGTATATTCCTCATCCGGCTCGTTTGCGTACTTTTCTTCTCATCAGGCAAGCGTTTCTTGACTTGGGGTATGTAGTGGAATTTGATTATCTTCCACCTAAGCGTCTGATCGAAAATATAGGAATTGGTAAAATTGATGTAGCGTGTATACGGGGTGCCGGAATGGAATCGAATAACAAAAATATTCTTCGTGTTCCCGTTAGCGTGCATCAGCTAAAACTCTTTGCTTATGTTCTTTCGTCAAAAGCTCCTAATTCCGGGTTTTGGAAAGATATGGACATCGATACTGTGGGCTTACTTCTCGGCGGACAAAATGCAAAAAGCTACATTCCTGATGAGCTAATGCAAAAACGCTTAGTGAGGACTCCGGACCGACTAACGGGAGCAAAGATGGTGGGTGCAGGTCGTTTAGATATGGTGGTCTTTCCCGAGATTATTTTTCACGCCTACGATTCGGTTGAGTCGGAAGTCTTGTCTAGACTAGTGAAATTAGAGCCTGAACTCGGTTCTATTGAAACTTATTGCTTCATAAATGCTAAGCGGCGAGATCTATTTGATCCGCTCACTGATGCGCTGGAGAACCTAAAAGCTCGGCTGCCGGAAAGGTTTGACGATAGCCTCAACCCCATGCTGATTTCTGAATAGAGTACATTCTATATGTCGTCGTCTCTCTCTTTTTTCCTGATAAGGGGGAGTTTTGGCCCGTATTTTATTCAAACTTAGTGCTGAGCTATAAAGTTGGAGTATAAAACGTTCTAAATTATTCTTGTATATACAATCTTATCCTGCTTTTCGGCTTGTTATACTAGTGTCGCGAAACTGATTAAATTTCAATCTTCTCATGTTCTCTTTTACCCAGTCTTCATTAGAGTGTAAAGCGCTGAACTCATTGAAGGCCTAGGCTTGCAGAGAACTTGATTAAGGTTTTGAAGGGTTCGCTGTCGTTTAACGTTATCCGCTCTTTGTCATGATGATACTTGCGTCAACGTGATGATTAGTCTTCCAGTATATATTGATCGCTCTTTTAGTCCGTGACTCACAGAATTAGCAGGCCGTAGTTAACGTTTATGTACAACCGTATTGGTCACAGTCTTCTGTGGCGTTATTTTATTGGCGTGATGATAGGAGCCGTTTCGGGCGCCTCCCCCCAATGGGCCTTATCGCAAGATGCGGTTCAATATGATGTACCGCGTTCATTTACTGTCTACGTGAACACATCTCTAGAGAATATTCCTGACCCTAGTCATTTACGCGTATTCCGATTAATTGCTCAGGCATTTTCGGAGCTAGGTTATCAGGTGGATTTTGGTTTTCAGCCACCTAAACGAATGATAGAAAGTTTGGAAAGTGGCAAAATTGATGGTATTTGTTTAAGAGCTTCCGGAATGGAGAAGGTGAAGGCCAATATCCTACGCATTCCAGTTGCCATTCATCAGTTGAAGTTGTTTGGTTATGTTAATGCCGCCAAGGCCCCAAAGTCGGGATTGTGGGCTGACGCAGCCGTGACGACAGTTGGCCTCTCTCATGGCGCTCAAAAGCCTGAGCGTTACATTCCTCAAGAATTGCTTCAACGTCGATTTATCCGCCCGCCAGACAGCTTGACCGGTGCGCGCTTAGTGCGCGCAGGGCGAATTGATATGGTGGTGCTGCCAGAAATCTTTTTTCATGCATCTGAACCCGTCGAGTATGAAATTCTCTCCGGCCTGGTAAAGCTAGAGCCAGCCTTAGGCTCTATAGAAACATACTGTTTTTTAAATCGTAAGCAGTACTCATTATTAGAGCCTCTTACCGAGGCCTTTACTCGATTAAAGAAGCAGAAGCCTCAACAATTTGATGATGGGCTTTATCCAATGGTGTTGACTGAAAAAGAATTGGAAAAGTGGCCGTCTTCTTGGTGATCCGCCCTCTTTTAATGGAGTTCGAAGAATTGGAAAAATGCCGTCGATGTTGAATCTCAAATGTTGAGGGCTACCATTTGGGATGAAATAATTCTGATTTACCTAGGCATACACATCAATAATGTAAAAATTGTCTTCCTGGCCTGCCACTGATTGAAAAGCCTTAATTGCTGGGTTGGTATTTTGTTCGACTATTAAGTGTCGTAACTCTATGGCTTCAAGCGCTTCTTTTTTCTGATCATTTAGGTTCTGTTTTTCGGTGTTGTTGAGCTTTTCGACCGGACGGCGGTGCTCGCCATTTTGTTGAGAAAAAGTACTTTGAGACGACGAAATTTCAGACGCTAGGGTTTGCCGAGAAGTATTGTCTGAAGTTTTAGTTTGGGTGAGCGAATTCACTCCAATCGGACGTAAAGGCGATTGAGTACTGTAAAGAAGAGAATTTGGCGCCGCGTTTATATTCATTTATAGGCTAAATGATCAATATTGTTTCAAAAGCTTAGTGCAAAATAAGTGAGACTATTATCACCGTTAAGCCTTCTTAGGTAGAAGGCTTATAACGAGAGCTTTGATATGTTGAATAATGAGAGAGGGTATTGACTCTAAAGAATTATTTTAATCAAAATGTTTCAATTTTATTAAATTGGCGCGCCAGCAAAAAAGATGGCGCGTTAGTAGCAACTTGAGTGGGAGGTTGTTGTTTAACGTTATCAACTCATATTGACGATAACCGAACCGTTCTTCCCATTTTCGACTTGCTCGTGGGCTTTGACTATCTCATTCAATTCAAAGTGAGAATGAATGGGTACCGATAGTTTACCGTCTGTAAGTGCATGGTTAATGAGTTGGGTTAGCGCTTTGCGTTCCTCTTTTTCTAATAAATAAACCAAAACAAACTCAATTGTTACGCCTTTAAACATCAGAGGATAAAATGGCAGTTCTGGCCGCATATGGCGAGCAGAACCGAAGGTTACTATTTTACCTCGGGCCTTAATGATTTTTGCATTGGTATCCACGTTGCTACCAAACTCAACTTCAATAATTCGGTCAATCTCACTATTCTCATTGGCGGCAATGATTTGCTCAGCCAAATTGCCATCTGTAAAATCTAGAGCTTTATGAGCCCCCGCTTTTATGGCTCGCGCTTTATTTTCTTCGCCGCGTACCGTTGCGATAACACGTGCGCCGCCCATGCGAGCTAATTGAATCGCGAGGTGTCCCACTGTTCCAGCTGCGCCGCTAATGAGAATAGATTTCCCTTCGACAGATCCGTGACTGAACACGCTGTGGCATGCCGTAATTGCAGGTATCCCCAAGGACGCGCCAATTTCAAAGGATGTGTTATCGGGTAGGTGTGCGGCCAAGTCAGTATCGATCGCAATATATTCGGCGGCAGATCCCGAAGCTCGTTGCCACTGAGCGTTAGAAATCCAAACACGCTCGCCAATGCGGTTCTTGTCCACGCCCGGCCCGACGGCTTCAATAATGCCAGCACCGTCACTGTGGGGAATGATTTTGGGGTAAGGCATTTTCGTTCCTCCCGCCCGAGTACCCGCACGCATTTTTACGTCAGAAGGGTTTACGCCTGAAGAATAGAGGTGAACCAGTACTTCGCCAGCCAATGGGGTTGGTGTTGGAAGCTCACCTATTTGTAAAACCGATTCTGCGGAACCTAACGTTTCATACCATGCAGCTTTCATTGATCGATACCTTTAATTAGCGGTGTATGGCTGTTTGCCAATTTATGTTTGTCTTTGCCGAGAGTGAACGTTTATTCAGTCCATATTCGGGCAATCATCAGTTGGCACTTCGTTGCCGAAAGCTTTCATAAGCGAATAATATGAGAAAGATTAGAATAATAGAAATGAATTGTTTTTATTGTATCTATTTGAAATTCAAATCTATTCACGCTTTAATCTTAATATGCGATTTGATGATATCAATCTAGAGCTCATACGTTGCTTTGTCGTCGTGGCAGAGTGTAAAAGTTTCACCGAAGCCGGTCAGCGTTTACACAAGAGTCAGTCGGCCATTAGTGTGCGCATGAAAAAGCTCGAAGCCCTCTTAGGGCGACAACTGCTGGATAGAAGCAGTCGGTCCGTCGAGCTATCAAGTGCTGGCGAGCTGTTCTTTCCCTACGCTATGCGATTACTGCACTTAAATGAAGAGGCGATAGGCGCTCTACAGGCTCCAGAAGTCGCTGGGAAATTGCGTATTGGTCTTGTGGAATACTTCGCTGCGCATCGTTTACCGGGTTTACTGGTTGATATACAACGAAAGTTCCCAGCAGTGGAAATGCAAATCAGCCTAGGTCTGAGTTCTGAGTTATTTCGTGCGTTAGACGCAAATGAAGTCGATGTGATTATCGCTAAAGAAGATGACTCCCGGTCGGGAGGAATCCCTGTATTAGACGAGACTCTGCATTGGGTACATTGCATGGAGAAGCCTCCATTAACACCTCAGGCTGAGCTTGAGGCCAAGCAAGGTGATTCTGGAGTTCCCCCTCTCTCAGCCATACTTCCCCTATGTCTTATGCCTGCCCCTTGTATATATCGCCACCGTGCGCTGAAGGCTCTGAAGGATGCAAATTTAGGGTGGAGAGAGGTGGTCTCTTCTAATAGTGTTTTGGGCTTACAATCGGTCATTAAGGCGGGCTTGGGTTTGGGTGTTTTAGGGGCAAGTTGCCTATTACCGGAAATGATCATTCTAAATGAAAAAGACGGAATGCCGCCGTTATCCAATATCAGCCTCTGTTTATTTGGCCCTGATAAAGAAAAAGCCCGCTTAATTGAACCCGTGCTCAGTCACCTGTGCGGGGTCGTCGGCGTGGAAAGTCGCTGATACTCACTGATATCAAGTCTCTCCCTCCTCTCAAAACAGATAAGGTCTCAACAAATGCCCGCGCGTAAAGCTACGTTTTCCATTCAAGATGTCGTTGTCGGCAGTAAAAAAGTTATATTTGATGGTTTTTTTAGAATGCTCTCCGTTAGCCTCAAGCACAGGCTGTTTGGTGGGGGCTGGAGTCAGGAGATTACACGTGAAATCTTCCATCGTGGAGACGCCAGTGCCGCCGTACTGTATGACCCCAGACGAGATCTGATTGGCCTGGTCGAACAATTCCGAATTGGAGCTTTAGGCTCTGAACACTCCCCCTGGTGCTTAGAGGTTGTTGCAGGGATGATGGATACAGAGGAATCACCTGAAGCCCTTATAACGCGTGAGTTGCAAGAGGAAGCCGGAATAGGCCAGGCAGAGCTAATACACATTACCAGTTACTACGTATCGCCGGGCGGTTGCACTGAAAAAATCCACTTGTACTGCGCAATATGCGACCTTGAAAACGCCGGAGGCGTGCACGGATTAGAGCATGAAAACGAGGATATCTTATTGCATCTTTTTCCAGCGGAAGAAGTATTTGCTGTTATGCTTGATAGTAGGATGAATAATTCAGCAACATTATTGGGTTTACAATGGTTGCAAATTAATCGAAAATCATTAGCTGAAAGTAGAAAAGTTGAGCAAAACTAACGTTCCTTATAAGCAAGCGTTAGCTGTAGCTAAACTTCTGTCCTAATATGTTTAGTTTTAACCAGAGAAATAGAGGCCGAGCCTGGTGACAGCCCTTAAATCACTGCAAAAGAAGCCATCCGTCGATCTTCGAGGGCATCACGCATTGTGCGAGATGAACTACCATCAATTGGTGAGCTTATTGCCGGGTATGCGCGACGGTGTCGATTTGTGGTTATTTTCGGCGGGAAGCCCCGACTCAGAATTCGAAATCAGCGTAACCACGCTAGAAAGCGCACCCTACACTACGACGTTGGCCGTTGAGCAACAGCATAAATATCTCGATACGCCGCGAATCGTTGTGCGTATCTATCACGATGTGGGTATGGCCGAAATCGTATCTTGGAACCAGCATCATCGCTGGTTAGCCGAATATTCCTACCCTAATCCACAAATGTATCATCGCGATGAAAAGTTCGCGCTCAACCAATTTTTGGGAGACTGGTTAAACTTCTGTAAGCGAAATGGGTTAAAAGAGTCGAAAAATGTGATTCAATTCACGTAAAATAAAAATGAATGAGCACTTTATGCCCCATAAGCAACCAAACTATAATGATAATGCGTTAGCAATTTGCTGTCAGACAGAGGTATCGAAGTAGGGAAGCATGCGCCCATTTCACTTATTACACATTACAGACTGCCATCTTAGCAGTCAGCCTGATCATGAGTTTCTCGGCTTAAATACAGACGAGAGTCTTCGTGACGTTTTGCATTTAATGCAGACGCAAGAACGGCCAGACTTGATTCTTTGCTCAGGTGATATATCTAATGACGGCGGCGTGGCTTCTTATGAGCGCTTTGTGTCATTTGTACGTGAGGCCTTTCCCGAAACTCCCCTTGCTTGGTTGCCCGGTAATCACGATGATCCAATCAATATGGATCAGGTAAAAGACTTGCCGATAGAGGCTCATCATTCGGTAGCGGATTGGAATTTTATTTTTCTCGATTCCACCATTCCTATGGAAGAAGGTGGTGAGATTAAATTAAATGAACTGCAGCGAATGGAAACAGAGTTGCAAAAATACCCCGATAAACCCACGATAATTTTTTTACACCACCAGCCCGTGGCTGTTGGTAGTGAATGGGTTGATCAATATATCGTTAAAAATAGCGACCAATTTTTTGAGGTTGTTGACCGTTACAATAACGTGAAAGCCATTTCGTGGGGCCACGTACACCAAGAATTTACAGCTAACCGTGATGGTGTTGCATTGCTTGCCACACCATCGACCTGCGTGCAGTTTGTTCCCAGCTGCGATGACTTCCAAGTCGATCGAATTATGCCCGGTTACCGCCACTACAAATTGTTCCCAGACGGAAACTTTACGACCGACGTTCGTCGTGTTGCCGACAAAAAATATCGTATAAATTTCGAAGCCACAGGTTACTAGTGAAAAATTAAAACCTTTTCTAAAGGATATAGCCTAGTATTTTGCGTAACCCGTAACCCGTAACCCGTAACCCGTAACCCGTAACCCGTAACCCGTAACCCGTAACCCGTAACCCGGTTTTTGCCCAATGCCCGCCATTATCTATATTCATGGTTTTTTAAGTTCACCATTATCAATAAAAGCTCAAGTAACACAAAAGTGGCTTGCTGAACATTATCCTGATGTGGCTTATATTTGCCCGCAGTTGTCTTCCTATCCCTGGGAAGCGAAAAAACAATTACAAGAAATTCTCACAGAATACTCAGAGCAAGACATATACGCAATCGGCAGCTCTCTTGGTGGTTTTTGGGCGACTCATTTGTGCGAAGCGCAGCTTATTAAAAAAGCTGTATTGATAAACCCTGCGGTATCACCTCAAACCCGTTTGCCAGAATATATCGGCCGGCCTGTACAGAGCTACTACAGTGAAGACATATATACCCTTAGCCAAAAAGACATGGACGATCTAACGGCGTTGGATACCGAAAGTATTCAGGGAAAAGATAAATACTGGGTCATGTTGCAAACCGGGGACGAAACTCTCGACTACCGACAAGCCGTGGGAAAGTATGCGGGGTGTCGTCAGCTAGTTGAAGATGGAGGTAATCACAGTTTTGAAGGGTATGATCGCTGGGTTCCTAAAATAGCCGCTTTTCTTTTTGATTAAGTGGGCGGGGTCGGTGATTGAGGTGTCGGGGGTTACATTAAGCTGAAACGTCCATAAATTTATGGTTCTGAGTCTGATAATACATATCAATTTATATCTATGTTCCCCCCCCCTTATTAGTGATGCCCCTACACTCATTTTTGCGTTATGTTGGTGGGTTTTATTCCCGGGGGTTTTGCTTTGTATGCACTACGTAACGTTAATAGGTATAATTAAACTTGGTGGCGGGAGCATGGTGCTATAGCGCTGCACTTCGATTGCGGGAGTCTGCGGTCAATGGACATGTCTGCTGTTAGCGTCCTGAGCTAAAAAATATTTCACGAAGTCCGGAAAAAGGTGTTGAAATAATGAGTTCACTCTTATTAAAAGCTAAATATGTGGTGTCGCATACTTTACTCATTATCTCGTTATTTATGCCCTGTTCGCCCGGTTACGTTGTTGCTGGAGAGGCCCAAAATAGTGATAGCAAACAAATCGTTCTAGCATTTTTGAACTATTATAAGTCTTTAAAAAAGCGATTCAATGATCCTGGATCGAACCATCCTGTCATATTGCTTTTAAATGAAGAATCATATTTTTTGAATGGTTTAACCTTTTCAGGGCGTTCCGTAATCGTTATGCATGAATTCGATTTGATTGATCAACAAATCGCGACCTTTGCACACTTGTCCGAATTGGTGATTCATGGAAATAACGCGAAAATGCGTTACGAAATTCCCGCGGGGGCGCGTTTTGGCTTTATGAAATTTAAGCGACAAGGTTCTGATTGGGTGATAACGGGAAATCATAAATTTCGTTCAAGCTCTGGCTCCAGGGTTTTCTATGGGAAGTTGTACGAATATGTGGAATGCAGGGATTTTTCAGAAATGGCGTATCGTTGGGGGTATTACCAATCAATAGCGGGGACGCCTAATACTGGCGCTTGCCAAGGGGATGAGTTTCCTGATGTGGAGTCATATCGGTCTTTTGTTCAAATGGAAGAACGAGAGCGTATTCGGAGGGAAAATAAAATGAAGGGCATGCGTGCCGTGAAAAAGAAAATGCCAAGGTAGGTAATGGCGAATCTAGAAATTTTAACTGTAAAATATTAACCCGCTTTAGTGTAAATGCATTGATTAACGCTGGTGCTGTATGTTGATTGTTCGTTGCGACTCATAGAGTTATTATTTCCAAGGTGTGAGGTTAGTCATTAAATGTTATCTCTCCATCTAGCGTAAAGGTTCTGTCTCTTGTCATCATCAATAAAGTCCTTTCTTCTAGCGAGAGTGTTGAGATCATATCCTCGCATCGCCAAAAGTTAGTTTTATCTGTTTTGTGTTTTTCTTCCTTAATAAATTTTCCATATTGATCAAAGCGAGCGGATGCAGGTCTTACGTTTGACAAAATACCTAGCTCAATAGATATGCTTGAGGTGTTAGATTGGGGGCTTTGATTGAATAGGGCTTTTTGTCCATCAGGTTTGTCCAAATCTAACTGGTTTGTAACGTATATTTTTTTGTTGCCAAATGGTAGGGCTTTACCATTCCTGTAAGTGATTTTGGATTCAACTAGATCTATGGGGTTATTGGATCCTGATATTAGTGTGTACATTACACGAGCTTGGTCTACATTGGACTTGTGCTGCCTTGGCAATACTTCTTGAAGAGGTATTTTAATAACACAGTTGGCGTTATATTCGTCATCCCCGTCATCTATTCTGTATAATGAGGGACTTGCGGATCCTGTAAGAGTAAGAGGTAGGCTGCGTTCTTTTTTTAGAGCGTGTGTCAATTCTGAACTCCATTCAGAAGGGTCGCCTGTGAATGTTATTTTTAGGTCTCTATTCGAGTTGGGGCGACTCACATATGCGGTCATAAGCCGTTTGAATTTTTCTTTTTCTGCAGATGTTTTAATGTCTTTAGACGCAATTATTGTTATTTTTTTGTTTCTAAACCGAATAAAGTGAACTGGGGGCATATCATATAAACGGAAATATTCGTCGATATCGATCGATAGCGTCGACTTGTATATGACTTTTTCTTCTATTGGGATCGTAGCTTCAAGTGTGGAATTACATCCTGAAATAACGAGGATAAATATTAAAAGAATAGATATATTAGGTTTCATATTAGGGGAGGGTAATTTAATGGGTGGTTAAAAAGGACGTTCATTATTTTCAGGTCGGTACGTTTTTGACTTTCCATTTCGCAAATGCATGATGATTTTTAATGTTACTATGAGGCAGCCTGCAAAGTATGCAAAAAATTGAAGGTGCCTATGGCCGCTTATTATGGCGAAGGCTAAAAACCCCGTTAAACTCACGAACACTATTAATAACACTAGGAAAATGTAAAACAGTAATGAACTTCCCTGAGAGAATGTAATTTGACTGAAGTAGGGCTTTGTCTTTTCCTGTAGTTTAATGATGAACCCTTTGAATTCATTGGTTTTTTCTACGATATTTCCAAATCCTTCAAATGTATGGCTCAAGAACTTGATCTTGGCTTTAGACTTTGAGCTGATCGTACAGCTATAGGAGCTCTCATCAAATAGAAAAACATTGATGGAGGCGATTTGATCGTAATTTATTGAGGTGTATTTCCCTCGGTCGCTTTGGAGGGTGATTGAGTTATCTTCGAGGCTTATGCTAACAACTTCTTTCTTTGCTGTAGGTCGCACTGAGTAGACTGTAGTATTACTTTCCATTGTATTGTCTTCCATAAAGTTGAATTCTATCTTAATAGTTATTATTTGTTAGTCAAGTTGTATTCGGTGTGAATGAGTTTTGGTTCTGTTCCTGTCTCGTAATAAGCCCTATTGATACAAATGCTTGATTGGTAAGGAGTCTCAGTTGCAGCGCATTTTATTCTCAGTTGTATGCCGTCCATGGCAAGTTAGTTCTGAGGGTTAGGTGCAGTTGTTTCATGGTGTTTTAGGTCTATCATTGAAATACATAAGGTCGATAAAAGTGTGAAATAGTGTGGTCAGAAAATCTTGTTTCGATATTTTTATCTGTTCTTCGAATCACCCAAAAATAGTCTTTTCCCTCTTCAAAAGCATCACCCCTGCAAGCCCGCATACGCCAGTGCAGACTAAAGAAACTCCACTAGTAATAGCGATATTCAACAGCGTCGCACCATCTCCGCCGACAATATCCACAAACAACGCAGTCGGGCCAAGAATCGGCACGAACATTTGCCATAGCTCCGCGCTTCCTGAATTAAAAGTCAAGTACAGGCCGGGTGCCATGGGCAATATCATGATTAAGCTGATATACGATTGCGCATCTTTAAACGAACGTGCAAAGAACGAAACGAATAACTGCAATGCCGAAACGAAACAAATAATGGGAATAAGAATAACGAATATGGTGAAAAACTTATCGGCTCCCATTTCCAAACGCAACCCTAGCTGCGCAATCGGAGACATTTTTATACAGAAAAATTGCAGGGTAATACCTATAAAGGATACGCACGTAGTAATGCAAACGGCGGCAGCCCATTTTCCAAAAAAGACCATGCTGTGCGATATAGGGTTGATCAGCAGTGGTTCTAATGACCGTCGTTCTCGTTCACCGCTTGCCATATCTGCGACCGATCCAATGCCGGATGCAAATGCGATCATCAGAATAAACATGGGTAAAAACGCCAATATCTTTGATGCGACACGTTGATCGCTGGTCACGTTTACGCTGTTTACACTAACGGGGTTTGCAATGCCGGGGCTGATATTGCGAGTGATCAGTCGTAAAGCTCCGGTGCTCATCGACCAGCGTTGAATTAGCCCTTTTACCCGAGCAACTTGAGCTGCGGATTTTGTGCGGGAATGGTCGGACAGTAGGTTTAATGTGGCGATATTTTGTTTGCGAAATTGCAGAGGAAAGTCCTCTGGAACAATCAGAATCATTTCTATTTTACGGTCAATAATGGCTTGTTCAGGATTGTCGATCGGCTCAATAATCTTGATGCCCGATTCCTCAAGGTAGGCGACCAATGGGGTGATTAGGTGTTTGCCTTCAATGGGAAGGGTGATGGCTTTAGAGTCGTTCTGCATGGCGACAATAAGGTGGGGAATGCCAAAGGACGATAAAGCAAAGACGATGGGAATGAATAAGGCTGTTGCCATCGACTTCCCGTCGCGCAGCGCGTCTAAAATTTCCTTTTTTATAATATAGATAAAAAGCGGCATAAACCTTATTCCTGTAGGGCGTTGGCTTCGTTGCCATACGCGTAGTGGACAAAGGCATCTTCTAACGTTTCTGCGTTTGCGCCAGATTTAATTTCTTCGATATTCCCCTGAACAACCATTCTGCCAGAAGCGATAATGCCGACGTTGTCGCAAAGGTTGGCAACTTCATGCATTAAGTGGCTAGAGAAAATGACGCACTTGCCTTCGGCTTTTAGATTGAGGAGAAGTTTTCGTACTGCACGCGTGGTAATAACATCCAGTCCGTTTGTTGGTTCATCTAATAGAACATAGTCAGGGTTGTGGACAATGGCGCGGGCAAGATTGACTTTCATTCGCTCGCCTTGCGAAAAGCCTGCTGTTCGTCGGTCGATAATATTATCCATTCCTAAAATATCGCTAAGCTTTTCAATTGAGAGATGAATTGCTTGTTTACTCATTCCATGTAGTTCGCCAAAATATCGAATATTTTCACGTGCAGTAAGGCGTTTGTAGAGGCTGCCGCCGTCTGGCAGTACACCCAAACGCTTTTGCGCCTTGAGCGTCTCTTTGTGCACGGGGACTCCATCGATGGTGACTTCGCCAGAGCTGGGGCGAAACACTCCGTAGATCATGCGCAATGTAGAGGTTTTACCGGCACCATTAGGACCGAGTAAGCCAAATATCTCTCCTCTCTGAGCGCTAAAACTAACATGGTCTACAGCAGTGATTTTGCCGAAAGTTTTACCGAGATTGCTGACTTGTATCATAGAGCTGCCTCCGTTGTTTTGGCAGTTGTGGCCGCTGCTTTTAACGTATGTTCGGCAGGTAACTGAATGTCGGTTGGTAATTTGGGTTCGGTAGACAATGCCGGGCCGGCGGAATCAATAAAGAAATGAGGCGTTTTAATCTGATCAACGCATTCTATTTCGATCGTGTTGAGTGTGTTGGGTGCTTTAATAAACTTAGCAATAATACGCGGCATACAGCCCAGTCGGGAAACAATATGATGGCCACCTTCGACAATAATGTGACGAGAGTTCGATAATTGTGGGCTTAATTTGTCGGCCCATAGTGCGGGTGTAACGGGGTCGAGTTTTCCTGACAGTAGTAGGGTGGGCACATCGCTGCGTATGGTCTCAAAATAATTAGCATCTAAAATACTTTTTGGGAACATCTCGCATATGCGGTCAAAGGATTTCGGTGTTGGTAGGTGAAGTAATCGAGCATAGCTGTCGGGTTTGTTTTGCGTATTCAAAAGACTGAATTGACGGTCTTCTGCGCATAAAATAGCGGTCTGCAACCCTTCGCTAATGCCCTCAGATAGATTGTCTAGGCCCAAGGCGTAAATGCTAAACAATTGTGAGTAATCGTTCTGTGTCGCACGGTAAAGTGCTAGGGGGAGTATGGGGGCTATTTCTCGGCTGTATAAAATGATTCGTGTCCACGCGGAAATGATTTGATCGTCAATATAAATACGATGTGACTTTTGTGTTCGTGGGTGTGTAAGTGTGACGATGCTGGGTTTGCTTTGTAGGGTATCGAGCAGGGTTAGCCAGTGAGCGCTAAGATTGGGAAATGCTTTTTCACAGGCGGCATCAGAGTGGCAAGCCTCAAATAAGCGGCCGAGGGCGCGACTGCCGTCGCGTTCCACGAAAGCAGGAAGCTGAATACTAACGGGAGCTACGCCGTCTAAGATTGATCCGGCAATAGAGGAGGGAAACGAGCGTAAATACTCAATAATTATCCGTGTACCGTAAGATCCGCCCCATAGGAAAATTTTGTCGTAGCCGAGGTGCTTTCTCACCGATTCGAGATCCTGTACTGCATACGGTGTTGTATAGCGCGTTAAGTCGCCGTCGTAAGTCTTTAGGCATTCGCGTTGTTTTTCTAGCGCGAGTTCTTCGAGGGTGTTTAATGTTTTGTCGGCGTGTTCGAGTAGATCAGCATCGCAATCGAGAGGGTTTGATTTACCTGTACCGCGTTGGTCAACAAAGACAAAGTCATGATCCACCAATAAATGTGAAAATTGATGGCGGAACATAGCTACTAATTCGCTGGAAGCTTGCCCTGGTCCGCCGGCGATGAAAAATACAGGCGGTTTTTGGTCATCTTGAATGGCGGGGATACGAGTAAGGTAAACATCTATTGTGCGTGAATGACTATTGCCTGGGTCTTCTTTGAGGCTAATAAACTGGCAATCGGCTCCGTAAATCGGGTTTTGCGTACGTTCATCTAGACATTCATCACTCAGCGCTTGAGTACTGAGGCTGATTCCGATTAAGCAAGCGGCCGACATGTAAATAGATCGGCAAAAAGTGTGAGCAGCAGTGCGGCAGTCCGTATCTTGTAGGCTCTTGTCTGTGGGGGTGGGCTGCCATATTTTGCGGGAAGGGGCGGTTGATGAATAAAAAAACATCAGCAGTTTTAGCATAACAGTAATATCCGAGTTCCTTTGCTTGTCTATCTCTGGAATTTAGTTAAGTTTAGTTTAGATTGAGCTCAGCCTTTCAGCCTTAGTACGGGTGGTGTTTGACGTCCGACATTGGGTGTTTATACCGAATGGGCAAGCGCGGCGGGTTTAATGAGCTTGCAGCATAGTCAGCTTGAGTTTCAAACCGGAGTAAATTCTATCACTTCGATACACTAATTCCGTAATAAAGATTTGCGTAAGCTTATCCGTATATTAGTCGCGATTTTGACCCTAGCTGTGTATAGTTTGCGCCTATAATACCGCTAGATCAATCCCACTTGAGTGATATATGAGCAACTATAACGCCGAAGATATTGAAGTTCTTACAGGCTTAGATCCCGTTAAAAAGCGTCCAGGTATGTATACCGATACCACGCGACCTAATCACCTTGCTCAAGAGATTATCGATAACAGTGTTGATGAAGCGTTAGCTGGCCACGCTAAAAAAATTAGTGTGTTTCTCCATAAAGACCATTCCATAACCGTTACTGACGATGGCCGTGGCATGCCAGTAGATATTCACCCAGAGCAAGGTTTGCCGGGAGTCGAAGTTATCCTTTCAACATTGCACGCAGGTGGTAAATTTAGCGGTAAAAATTACCAGTTTTCCGGTGGCTTACATGGCGTGGGTGTCTCGGTTGTGACCGCGCTATCAAAAATTTTGGAAGTGACGATCCGTCGAGATGGAAAGGTTCATCGTATAGGCTTTCAAGATGGTTTCAAGGCATCTGATTTAGAGGTGGTTGATACCTGTGGAAAGCGTAACACCGGTACATCCGTCCGTTTTCTGCCTGACTCAAAATATTTTGACTCCAACAAATTCTCAATTCCGCGCCTGCGGCATGTGCTTCGCGCCAAAGCCGTTTTGTGTCCTGGCTTGGAAGTTGTTTTTGTCGATGAGCAATCGAACGAGACAGATACCTGGTATTTTGAAGACGGTTTAAAAGACTACCTTGTTGCCTCGACTCAAGGTTGGGATACTTTGCCAGCAGAGCCTTTTATTGGCACTTTTACTAGCACCTCTGAGGCGGCTGATTGGGCTGTTCAATGGTTGCCAGAAGGTGGCGAAGTTACTCAAGAAAGTTATGTGAACTTAATTCCCACAGCTCAGGGTGGAACACACGTTAATGGCTTGCGCACCGGTCTGCTCGACGCCATGCGAGAATACTGTGAAATTCGTAACTTGCTTCCGCGCGGTGTGAAGTTAGCACCGGATGATATTTGGACAAGTTGTTGTTTTGTACTGTCCTCGAAATTATCAGAGCCGCAGTTTTCTGGACAAACCAAAGAGCGCTTGTCGTCACGAGAAGCCGCGTCGTTTGTTTCTGGTGTCTCAAAAGACTCCTTTAGCTTATGGCTTAATCAGCATACTGATGAAGCCGATAAAATTGCCGAATTTTGTATCAATAACGCACAAAAACGTGTGCGTTCTTCGAAAAAAATAGCCCGGAAAAAAATAACTCAAGGCCCGGCCTTGCCTGGCAAACTTGCCGATTGCTCTTCTGCAGACCCCGCCTTGGGCGAACTGTTTTTGGTGGAGGGTGATTCTGCTGGCGGTTCAGCAAAGCAGGCGCGAGATCGAGAAATTCAAGCCATCATGCCTCTGCGTGGAAAAATACTTAACACGTGGGAGGTCGATAGTTCTGAGGTTTTGGCGTCACAAGAGGTGCACGATATCTCTGTGGCTATAGGTGTTGACCCAGGCTCAGATAATTTGGAACAATTACGTTATCACAAGGTCTGTATCCTCGCGGATGCGGATTCGGATGGGGCTCATATCGCGACACTCTTGTGTGCTTTATTTGTCAGGCATTTTCCAGCCTTGGTAAAGGCCGGTCATATTTTCGTGGCAATGCCCCCCCTCTATCGAATAGACTTAGGGCAGGACGTATACTACGCATTGGATGATAGTGAAAAGCAAGGCATCTTAGATCGCCTTGAAGCGGAAAAGAAAAAGGGAACGCCAAATGTTCAACGTTTTAAAGGCTTGGGTGAAATGAATCCTTTGCAATTACGTGAAACGACAATGGCTGTGGATACTCGTCGTTTAGTTCAGCTAACAATTGAACCGGGAGATGATACGCATCAAATTATGGATATGTTGCTAGCTAAAAAGCGTTCGGGCGACCGAAAAGCATGGCTGCAAGACAAGGGTAATTTGGCTCAAGTCGGGTAATGAACCGTTATTACTAGATGAAGCCAGCGTCATTTGACGTTGTAATTCTCGCGCATTGTCCAGATACGGACGTTAGTTACAAAAGACTATCCCTTCACAGCAAGATATACCGCTACAAACCCCGTGTATCAGGCCCTATCGGCCTGTTGTGTGCGTGGTTTTCTTTTGTATTTCTGTGTCTGTACGGATATTATTTGAAATCCCTATAGTGGTTTTTTTGAGGGTAAAGCGTTTATAGGTGTTAGCTCTAGAATCTGGACGGATTTGAGATAACTTTGAGTTTGACGCCTTATATAATCAGGAGAAACGAAAAGGGTTGTGTCCGCCATATTTTGTTTTTATGCGACAGCCTTGGCTAGGATGAATATTTAAAAATACAATAGCTCGAATAATTTAGAGGTTGAATGAAACATATAGCAGTAAGGTTGAAAAACATAAGGGATTCAAAAATTGCTTTTGGGTATAAAGAAAGCCATCAGCATAAGCGAGAATTGATAGACTCGAACATCGAAAAAAGGGACCCCGCACTAAAAAATTTGGTGAATGAACTTTTTGATCGAGGGCTGGCCTATACCGTCGACAATTGCAGCTTGTTTTGGTTGCAAATAAACGATGGAAACTCATTGGAGTATTATGTAGGAAAAAATGAAGTCGAAGTCGTGTTCGACAGCCAGTGGTTTGAAGAACAAAAATCGCGTATTCGTAATTTTAATGGCATCAATTATGTTGAAGCGTGCGGAGCGCTTGCGGACCAATTCACAATTAAAAACCAAGAGCGTGAAATCGATTACGAAACTTAACAAATATAACATGTGTAGTATATTTAAAGGTTTTAAGACGATGTAGAAGTAGAGGTAGAGGTAGAGGTAGAAGTAGAGGTAGAAGTAAATGTAAAACGAAAACGGCTTGCCCAACTTTTCTATAAAAGGATTTAAGGCGAGCAGGAGTGGTACGTTAAGGGAATTCTCTTTCACTTGCGACACTAGAGAATGTTTCAAAACTAGAATCAAGTAAGGTAAAGAACAATATGACACACAAGTCCTTTTCAAAGAAAGACATTGCAAATCTTGGTGAGCGATATTTAACCGTTGTTAATTATCCAGGTTCCAAGGGTGTATGGCTTCGGTTTACTGGAGCCAAAGGGAAAACAGGGTTTTATACTGAATGGTTTTCTGTGCCAGAATACGGCACTATGGCCAAAGCTAAATCAGCGGCAAAAAAGAAGCGGGATCAAATGCTTCTTTCGGGAGACGCCCTGGTTAATGTTCGAGGTCAATCACATCTCAAAAAGAAAACCCTTCCTGGTCCACCGGAGCTGGTGAATAACAGTCCAGAGTTGGTAATGCTTCACGATCTGTTTTTAGAAGCGGAAAAATCTGACATCTCTACCATTCGGCAGCTGCGAGCACTTGTTCAAATTGCTATGCACGAAGGTAAGTCTGTAGTGGATATTGCCGGTGGTGATTATTCAACGAAAGAGTACTCTACAATCAACTCTATGGTCACATCTCTCAGTACGGGTAAGACCTCCAATCCTGGCTTAAAGTTAGTGAAAAGAGGAACGAGAAGCGCTAAAAAAGATACGTCTGCTCACCCCGGAAGAATGCTTGCAGTTCCCATCCTTTTGTCTGCAAAAGGTAAGAAGGCTGTTAGTAAACTCTTGGGAATAATGGGCGGACGTTCGCTTTAACACATGTGTAGGCTATGGTTCGAATGTTCTCATAGTCATACTCGTTACTGGCGTTAGCTTGATAGACGTTAAAGCTTTCTCTAGCCCAGCCGCTATCAGCCTGCTCAGTGGTTCAGCCTTCAATTAAAGCGCACTCTCTACGTGCGCTGATTTTCTCTCTTTGTTCACTCATTGGCTTTCTGAGTTATTTGGCGCCAGAATAACGCCCTTCTCAAGTGGCCATCTCAAATATCAATACTATAGTTAGGTGGTTAAATATGACATTTTCGTCAGTGTTTATTTGAGGACATATTCAATGAGTGATGACTCGCTATATGCTCGTTTAGGCGGGTATGATGGGATTTCTGGATTTGTTAGTGACCTGTTACCAAGGCTGCAAGCGGATGCCCAGCTTGGCAGGTTCTGGCAAAACCGGGGTGATGATGGCATAGAGCGGGAAAAACAGTTATTAATTGATTTTCTAAGTTCAAATTCGGGTGGTCCAGTTTATTACACGGGAAGAGGTATGAAGCTGTCCCACATTGGTATGGGTGTTAGTGAAAGTGATTGGACGGTATTTCTTGGTCATGCAGGAGAAACGATGGCTTCGTTGAACGTTCCCAAGCAAGAGTGTGACGAAATCGTCGCGTTTGTATTAAGTCTGAAGGACGACATTGTTGAGTCCTAGGAATCGCTTAAAGGGCGTTTATAATTAGTCTATGCCAGTTTCTTATGAAGAATCCATATGCCCTCTTTGTGGCGCAGACAATAGCTGTATGGCGGACTCCGGTCCCGATTGTTGGTGCGTTGCGTATGAGGTGCCTGACCAACTATTGAGGCTTGTTCCAAAGGGAAAAAACGGCATCGTTTGTATTTGTAGAAAGTGTATAGAGTCTTTTGTGGACGATCCCGTGGGTTTTCAAGAACGGTATCTAAGTCAATTTCAATAGTTTTTACGGTGAAAGCACCTGAAATGCGACCGTAGAATGATGTCAGTTTATTTCCCTCTCCACTGTTCCAGAAAAGCCTTTGGCTCCCAATTTTCTTTAAAAACGACTAATAAACTGCTGCTGAGCTTGTCGTTAAACGGCACCTTCGCTTCATGTGCGGCAAGCTGAACATAGTCATCAACGAGTCGGCGGATTTTATGAGACAGTTCTCGAGCTGACTCTTTGGTTAGCATCCCCCATACGTAATTCATATTATTATCCGCGCCAGACATTTCCCCGGACAAAAAGTCGCCCATTAACGATTTAATAAAGAAGCGTTGTATAGGACCGTTTGTTTGCCAATGAAAATTGGGGGCTATTTTTAATCGATATCGATTGTTGGGTAAAAGCTCAATGATTTCCAAATAATCGAGTTTGGTAAACAGGCCAATCAGCTCGGGTTTGGTGAATTGATAGCGCTCTAAAATATCATCGAAACTGCACCGATTAATAATGCATACCCCTACGAGTAACAGTTTAGGGCTGTCGACGATACTTTGTTCCTGCTCCATTGTTAGTGACTGTTTTTTTTGCAGGGCCTGTTCGGATAGAGCCAATAACTCTGCTAGATCTGTGTCGGCTAATACACACAGTGTTTCTATACGTGAAAGGGTAAAGCTTTTCTCGGAAAACAGTCGCTTTACACTCACTTCCGATAATCCTAACGCTCTTGCAGCGTCTTTGTAGGTAATGCCCTGGCTTTTCATGTGACGCTTAAGGGCAGAGATCAAATTCTCCGTCATGGACATGCTGTGTGGCCTCATAGCTGGCTATCTGTTATCTGCAAACCGAGTAGCTGGGTTATGTATGAGGAGAGTTTAGCTTAGGAGGGTATCTAAATGCGATACCTTTGAGCCTGTATGGCCATACTTGTCCCTGTTTTATTGCGTGTAATGATCCTTTCTTCGATAGTGTTCGTCAACACGAGTCAGCAAAGACCGTTCAACTAATTAGAACCTAGCTACTACGCCTCAACAGAAGGTTACTCTCAATGTCATTACTTGCTTTATACACGCTTGCCATTGGCGCTCTGCTTTTATTTGTTTTAGAGCATGTGATTCCTGCACATCCAACCCGTCCTAAGCCCCAGTGGTATCTACGGGCAGCGCTGGTCTCTGCATTTCAGTTTTTAGTCGTCGCGGCGGTGGAGAATCTTTGGCGGGGGTGGGAGGGGAGTGTTTCTCTATTTAATTTGAGCGGCGTGATCAGTCCATGGCTGGGCGCTTTTCTCGCCTATTTTATTTTTACATTTGTGGTGTATTGGTGGCACAGGTTAAGACATTCATCGGATTTGTTGTGGCGAGTTTTTCACCAGTTTCATCATAGCCCCCAGCGTATTCAGACCCTAACGGCGTACTACATGCACCCTCTGGATATGTTTGTATCGCTGACAATCAGCAATATTATTTTATTCCCGCTTCTTGGGTTATCTGCAGACGATGGCGCCGTGTATACGCTTATTACCGGGCTAGCGGGTTTATTGATTCACGCGAATATAAAACTCCCGCGTCAAGTTGGCTACGTTTTTCAAACGCCAGAAATGCATCGTTTGCATCATAAACATGGGCACCACAATCAGAACTTCAGTGACATAACGTGGTGGGACATGTTGTTCGGAACATATGGAAATCCGAAAAACGAAGTAGAGCACTGCGGTTTTACTGAAGATTTGGAAGAGCGAATTCTGCCGTTATTACTCGGGCGAAAGCTGCCCCAAGACAAAATGTAGATCGAAAATAAATTGTAATTAATTAAGGGCGGCCTTTAGAAATTTTTTTTAAATGCCCTAAAAATATAAAAGGATATGAAAATGAACCATTGTTTTTCTCAATCACAGCCCCAAAAAATAGAGTCATTAGTATTTTTAGACTTTTACAACTTTAGCGAACTTGAGGCCAATCCTCGAATTTTTACAGAACTAGTGAACGCCTATCAAAAAATATTCGCAGAGCCTGGTATTTGGGACGAGCAATACAGCCACGAAGATATCGTCAATAATCTCAGACGTGAAATGTCAGGCTACGCGTGCCTAAGAGCGTGTTTGGATCCGAAGGCTTTGCACCTTATTGGTTTTTGTTGGGTACAAGTTATAGGCTTCGACGAAATGGTAGGTGCGCTTAATTCGGTTGAATATTGTCAAAACTCTGGGGTGCTAGAATTGATTCAAACACTGAGTCCCAAAATTGGAGATTCAACGATGATCTATATTCATGACTTGGGAATCGTTCCCGAATATAGGAAGCAAGTCTCGTTGATCGACCTCATTTATCCTGCCGTCAAAAGCGTTGCTTGTCGCTCTGGGGTTACAAAAGTTCTGTTTTGGAGCAGTCCGAAAACCTGTATTCATCACCTCGCTGAAAACGCAGAAATACCCATGATTGGCGGGAATAAAGAGATGCAATTTTTTTGTGGAGATATCTGCAAAGAAGACTTTTCGACAGAATAATCAATTGAGAGCGAGGAAGTTTAAGATTCGGCTAACGCACGAATGTTAAACTCCTCTTTATTGGCCGTCTCGTAATCTTGAAGATGTTTGATATGGGAGTCGTTAATTTTAACGCCCTGTTTCAATAGAAGGATATTGTTCTTATCGCGAATGTCGCTATCAAGAACCATTCCTT
The DNA here is from genome assembly GCA_033852175.1 of Agarilytica sp. GTDB lineage: Bacteria > Pseudomonadota > Gammaproteobacteria > Pseudomonadales > Cellvibrionaceae > Agarilytica. The sequence goes on along the minus strand of JAWSUY010000001.1, from coordinate 59,717 downwards.
CGGTAAGTTCCGATGTTTTTACGGATTGCTTTTTTGACTCGTGCTCAGAAAACTCCCCCAAAACAGAAAGAAAGGTTTCAACAAGGTTTTTGTCGTATTTCTTACCGGCCCACTTCTGGATGTACTCCATGGCATCCATAGAACCGCTTAAGTTGCGCTCTAGCCGGCCGTTGGAAATGTCATAGAAATCTCCGAGTACAGCGATAATTTTTGATATCAGAGGAATCTCATCACCGGTGAGTTTATCGGGATAGCCAGTACCATCAACGTTTTCCCTGTGATGACGAACGATTTTCGCTACCCATTTCAAGCCATCTGCATTAGCGAGAGCAAGCTCTCCCCAAGCTGGGTACTGTTGGTATTGGCGTCGTTCTGCAAAATCAAAGCTAAAGACTGGTCGAAGGTTGAGTTCATCGACTAAGTATAATGTGCCGATCCGGTGAAGTGTTGCGGCTAGTTTCAAATCTTCAATTTCATCAGGTTTAGCATTTAAAGAAATGAGAATTTTTTCGCCATACTCAGCAACAAAATTTGCATGGCCCGAATCCCGCCCTTCCTTCCATTCAAGCATCGACGTTACAACGTTAAGCGAGTCATAAAACTCCTTTCCTGCTCGCTGTTGTAGGTTTTCAAGTAAGCCTAAGGCTTGATCGACCTCGATGGTTTTTTCTTTTACCTTGCGGTCTAGTAGTAGCGCGAGACGGCTAAGTTTTTGGTTGTTGCGGCTGGAGTCTTCTATATGTTTTTCAGAGTTCTTTAAGCGTTCAGCTTCATAGCACGCTTCTTCTAAGGTTGTATTTAACTGTGCTTCATCCCAAGGTTTGGTGATGTAGTTAAAAATCTTAGCGCCGTTAATAGCAGATTGTACGGCGGAAATGTCCGAATATCCGGTCAATAAAACCCTCACAGTGTTGGGATAGTTTTCTTTTACATTTGATAAAAATTCGTCACCAGACATTTTTGGCATTCTCATGTCAGACACAACAACATCGAATTCCTCAGTTTTTAGTAACTCTAGAGCCTTCTCAGCTGAATCTGTTGTGGTGGCCGTCCAATTTTTTCTGCGGCTCAATCGTGTTAACGCTGTCAAAATAAGTTGGTCATCATCAACGAAGAGAATTTTGTGTGGAGCAGAATTACTCATCCCTGTGTGATTTTCTACTCGGGATTCGTCACGGATTTCTTTTTGTGGTGATTCCATAGTTCTCATAAGTTTTGTTTTTCTCGCTTTCGTTTGTATTAATTAACAACATTTTATTTGAATCTACATATAACTATGGAAGTACCGTGCCAATGCGCTCATCTATAGCTAAAGCGCATAGAAACGGGGTTAAATATAACGATTGATCCTTTTTTGAGACTGTTTTGGGTCTGTTCTGCCTGAACCCCGTTAATTTCAGCTCTTGTGATGTCAGCAGTATCCGTTTGCCTCAGGCCAAGTCTTCCCAATACGCAATTTTGCAAGACGGATGAACGATTTTTCGCGGACTGCTTTGCATTTTGCAAATCGATAAGTTTGCAAAAGGCTATCCGCAGAGCTAGGGCATTGATTTAACAAGGAAAATCACCTTTGGCTTGTTAAATGCTCTGTCTGCAGTGGGTTATGCGGATTGTTATGTAATGACGGATCTGTTTTTGAAAAGGCTCAGCGAATGCGGAAAACTCAGTAATGGTTATTCAATTGTATATTTCCGAGCCGCTGGATTGAGTACTACAGATACGGTGAAACGTTAGTTAACTTTCTGCCTTGCCCACCAAACATTAGTCGTTAGCAATGTAGCTGCATAGTGTAGAGAGGTATGGTCGATGAGAGTAAAGAACGCTTACTATAAGTATCGCGCATTTTGCGTTGTGGTGATTTCGCTCTGGACGCTAAGCGGTTCCCCTGTCCATGCTGCACCTTTTGCTCAATGCCCTTCCGAAGCCTTTTTGATTCAAGATAGCGTTGCGCGTATTTATGGCGTAAACCTAGCAACAGGCTTCTATGAAGAATTGTCGAATGACATGGGAACTACAGGGAAGATCAACGCGATTGGGTTTAATAACTTCGATCAGTACATTTATGGCTGGGGTTATGAATTCGGCAGCATAATTAAATTTGGCAGTGACCTTACTGTAGAGCTTGTTCCCGTATTGGGGCTTCCTAACACCAATTTTTATGTTGGTGATGTATCTCTGACAGAAAATGCTTACTACTTTTACAAGCGTGGCAGCAGCTTTGGTTTGTATAAAGCGGTTCTTGATGGTGCATCTCCCGCCTATATGAGTGTTGAGCAGATCATCGATGGGTCCTCACTTGACCTCCGAATCTTTGATTTTGCTTTTCACCCCACTAACCCTTATCTCTATTCCGTCGATCGTAATGGCATTCTCGTGCGTATTAGTGCAAATGATGGCAGCTCTACTCAACTTGGCAATGTTGGCGAAAGTGGAACCTTTGGGGCGGTGTACTTCGATGTAGATGAGAACTTCTACATCAGCCGTAATAGTGATGGGTTTATCTTTCGTATAGATGTCACCGACGCGGAACCCTCAGCAGAGTTTTTTGCGTTTGGCCCTAACTCCTCGAACAATGATGGCGCTCGTTGCGCATTAGCTGAAATCGTTCCAGAAGGTGCAACGGTAGACTTCGGCGACGCACCCGCATCGTATGGCACGGACATAGAAAGTAATGGAGCTCGGCACGAAATTTCTGCAGACCTTTACCTTGGTGAAAATGCCAGTGGTGCCGATGATGGTGTTGATATAGTGACGGGGTTTGAATCGGGGTTGGACACCTTATTGCGGGTGAGCGCGACTGGTGAAGGCGTGCTGAGTGTATGGATAGATTGGGATCAGAGCGGTCAGTTTGAAAATTCAGAATCCGCGCTGCAAAACGTATCACTTTCAGATGGTGAAAACCGACTTCTCATTGATGTCCCTATCGATGCTGTGGAGGGGGCAACGTGGGCGCGTTTTCGCTATTCATCCACGGAAGATATCGGCCCTACGGGTGGCGTTTCCGATGGCGAGGTAGAAGATTACCCGATTACAGTAACGCAGATTGGGCTCACGATAGAAAGTTATCCAAGCTCCAATAATTTCGTCACCTTGGCCTATGAAGACAATTGGCCCCATCTGGGCGACTATGACATGAATGATGTTGTCATGGCATTTCGTACCCGTCGTTTTATCGATGATAATAACAGAGTGATTCGCTACGATGTTGAAGGCCATTTACTAGCGTTGGGGGCTTCATATCACAATGGTTTTGCTGTTCAGCTGGACGGTGTTCCTAGCGAAAATGTCAACGAAAGTATGATGCGCTTCGAACTGAATGGTGTGCTGCAAACAACGTCTGCTCTAGAAGAAAATCTGGCTACTGAAGACGCGGTGATTGTCGTTCTTGAAGATTTATGGGATGGCGTAAGGCAATCGTCCAGCTCAACCTGTTTGTATTTTCGGACGGAGGCCGGGTGCCTTGAAAATCAGCAAATGGTTTTCTTGATAAGTGTGCCGCTCATTGAATCAATACCTGCAGAAAGCTCCCCAGAAAACTTACTGAACCCTTTTATCTTTGCCACCCCTGATTTATATCATGGGGATGATATTGGTTTACATCCTGGCAGAGGATTGGAAGTTCATCTTAAAAATAACAAAGTTTCGCCGCGTTTTAATCCTGTCTTTTTAGGGATGAGCGATGATGAATCGGATATTGAAAATGGACTAACCTTTTTATCGGCTAACAACATGCCGTGGGCCATAGAGATGCCGACGCTTTGGTCCCACCCCTATGAAAGTGTCGACATTGTTGATGCGTATCCGAATTTTGATGATTATGTTGAATCGAATGGACAGTCACAAGTTACGTGGTATGTGAGGTCGCAGGCTCAACAAGGTTTAGTGGTTGATAATGAGTGAGGCAAAATGATGAAATTACGAAAGTTTATGGGCGTTAGTGCTGTTCTATTCTGCAGTGCGGTGATCATTGTATCTTGCGGTGGGGCAGGAGGAGGTTCGAGCGATAGTAATTCCAGTGCTTCGGCCAATAGCCAAATGATAACAGAGGGAAATGACGATACAGTTGACGAGGAAAATGAATATCCTAACGAAGAGCAAAGCATCGATAGCGTATCCTCCACTGATATTGTTAGCCGTGAGGATTTTCTTTTTCGGGGGATATCGACATTGGAAATACAGGTAGTCATCGAATCGCTAAAGTATCGTCGAGCCTATATCAATATTTGTCATCAAGATAAAGACGGAAGTCTACAATACGATAATTGCCTATTAAATGCCCCGCTAAAAAATGGACAGATCACTACCGATATAGTGCTCGCCAACGATGTAAACGGATTGGGCATGACTATTTGGCAATATTCACCGGACGATGACCCAATGGAATATTCATGGACGCGTAGTGAAATAATGCTTTGGGCTGTAGAAGGCTAAAGTGTGTGGAGCATAGGAGAGTGGAGAACGAGTTTGGTATTGAGGCGGGGAATTTAAGCTTCGTTGCTAGAAGGGGGGGGCGTAGCACTAAGGTCTTGTTCGGGAACCCACTTGCCTTGCGATAAGATGAGCTTTACGCCATCGTTAGTGTGAATATCTTTTACATAGCAAAAATTGGATTCCGTTTTTGCCGTGTTCAATCTTACCTTGTCAGGCCGACCGCCTAATACCTCAAAGTTTCCACCCGAAAATTTGACCGTTGCCATAAATTTTGATTGGTATTCAATGACTTTCAATGGGTGCATGTTCATGCGTGTAAAACCCTTTCTTAACGGTGCATTCTTAGATAGTAGTTCAGATTGGCTGCCTGCCGGGCGTATATTCTCATTAAACCTAACAAGAGGTACAGATAATATCGATAAATATTAGTAAATCGGCAAAAAATAAGGTGGTTTTGGAAACGAATTGGCAAAAAAATGATTTTTTAAGAGTATAACTAGCAAACTCTAAGGAAAATAACTTTTTAAAATCGATACGCGCGTATCAAAAATGAGAGTATTGACGATGAAATAGGGTAGCAAAGCAGGTAAATTCAGCGGAAGAACACAGCAGAGGTAAGACCCCTCAAATTATTCGCATTAGTGATTGAGCACCCAAAGAAAGACATTCGCAGAGACCATTTTTATTCGTGAATCATATTTTTCTAAGAGTAAGCTAGTAATGGAAGAAAAATTTTGTTTGCCTGAAGCGTCAATCTGTCCAAGCTTGTTTTTTTCGGTAAATCGTCGACGGGCTCACGTCCAATAACGCGGCTGCTTTTGGGATATTTCCATCGCAATACACAATTGCTTGCTCAATCGCTTCGCGCTCAACAATGGACAGAGGGCGAATACCGTCAGCGTTGCTAATATTGACTGTAGGTTCGGGTTCGGTAGTTGAATGATTACTTATCCCTGGCTTTCGAGACGGTATTGTATCGAGTGGTGGTGGTAGGTGTTCATATTTCACAATTTCATCATTGTTGAGGACAACAATATTGCGAATCACGTTTTGAAGCTGCCGAACATTGCCTGGCCACTGAAATAATCGCAAACACATCTCAGCCTCAGTGGATAAATGTTTAAAATCTTTTCCATCCTCCTCAGCGTACAAAGTGAGGAAGTGCTGGGCGAGTAAAATGATATCGTCGCCTCTATCCCTTAATGGCGGAAGATGAATCGGCACGACATTTAAACGATAGTATAAATCCTCTCGAAATCGGCCTGCATTCACCTCATCCAACGGGTCACGGTTCGTTGCGCAAATAAAGCGAACATTAACTAGCTCTTCTTTACTCGCACCGACTTTCTTAATACTGCCGGACTGAATAAAACGCAGTAGCTTTGTTTGCAAGTCAAAATCCATTTCGCCAATCTCATCCAGAAATAAAGTGCCACCGTCGGCCAATGATGCGGCGCCTTTTCGTTCGGCTACGGCACCGGTAAAGGCTCCTTTTACATGCCCAAAAATTTCGCTTTCCATAAGGTCCTTTGGAATTGCACCGCAGTTGATGGGAATAAAAGGCCCATCCTTACAGCGGCTCTGACGATGAATGGCTTCCGCGCAGACCTCTTTACCGGTTCCGCTTTCGCCCGTAATAAAAACGGTTGCCTTACTCGGTGCAGCAGCATCAATGGTTTGATAGACCGCGTGCATTGAAAGAGAGGCACCAATAAAATTATGATAATGATCGCGTTCAAAGGTACTGGAAAAGTTAGAAACAATATCGTGAAGGCGATTGCGCTCCAGTGTGTTTCTCAACGTTGTAATCAGACGGCGCGCGTCGAAAGGTTTTTGGAGGAAATCCTTTGCGCCCAAGTGCATCATCTCCACGGCAATATCAACCGAGCCGTGAGCCGTTATGATGATTGTTTCGCAGGGAAAGCCCTCGCGCTGCATCCACTCCAACACTTCCTCACCTGGGATGTCAGGCAGCTTCAAGTCGAGTAATACCACTTCGGGCGTATCGCTTGCGATAATCTCCTTAGCGCTCAAGCCACTATCAGTATGAATAAGCTCAATCGCCTCATCGATTAAATACTCACTGTAAACAGCAGCAAGGGAGGCGCTATCTTCGATAAGCAGTACTTTGGGTTTATCCCGCACGTTATTCGTCCTCAGATGATTCTAGGGTGCATCGCTCCATTAAGATTAGCAAAGCATCATCGGGTGGACAGTTATTTGTATGCCTATCGAGTATTTGCATGCTGTTTTTTACACTTTCATCTATGGACCGGTCCTGTGAATCAGACAGCTCTTTCAAAATCTCCGTCTCTAAGGTATTTCGCCCCCGCTCATCGCTAGCCCCCTCCATTAACCCGTCGGTATAAACGGCAAGACGATCACCTGGTTGTGGAGCTAATGGCGTCGAGGTATATGTTTGTGACGCCAGCAAACCTAGCATCATGCCAGACCCGTGAATTGGAATTAAGGCGCCATTATCTTGGGCATCTGTCGAGTGCGTAAAGCCCATATCCGTTTGTTTTTTTTGTTTATGAGGAATGAAATAAGAGGGCGGGTGTCCAGCAGAAGCTAATTCAATAAGGCCTTGGCTTGATATTTTAATTATGCAACAGGTGAGATAGGTTTGGCCGAGTAAGGCATCGCAGTGAATTTGATGAGAGAGGTTTTCCAAAAGCGTCGTTGGCACTTGCTCTTCCCTAAGAGCAAGCATAGCGCCCCTTACAAAACCCGCATAGGCGTATGAAAAAAACTTAGCGGTATCGTTATGGCCCATCACATCCATTAGTGCGATATAGGCCGCGTTCTTTCCTTGGTGAAAAACCACTAAATCACCGCCCCCGGTTCCTGTATTACGGGACGCAATTCGAATTTTCCAGCCAAATACTTCCTTTGGAAGAACCGGGCTTAATGCCGATGAGATTTGTTGATTGACTCGAGTGTTGAGAGTATTTGATAGGCGCCTGTAGTGAGTTAGTACTCGCTGAATCGTGGTGTGCAGTGTGTGCTTATTGACCGGCTTTAAAATAAAATCATCAATGCCTAAATGGATAGCGTGTTCGTTAGTGTGGATATTGTCATCCATGGTCAAAAATACAAAGGGGATACTGGCTGTGTTTTCATTCTTCCCAATGATTTCTCGCAGCTTGATCCCATTCATTTCAGGCATATTAATATCCGAAACCACAATATCGACAGGGTGTTCGTTGAGTAGCTCAATCGCGTATGCGCCGTTATTCGCAACGAGAACCTTGTAGTCATTTTCCAGATAACTTTCATAAAGGGCCGTGAGTGCACGATCATCATCGACTAATAGGGCGCACGGTCGGTTGTCTATCGGGCGAAGAGACCATCCGAGTGAGTTTTTGTTAATGTAATGGGGAATGTTTGCTTGTTTACTTGTGCAGCCTTGCTTCTTTTGAAACGACACCAAATTATCGCGCTGTGACGGACATGAAAACGATGACGTTTCTGTGAGGAGTCGACAGCTGCTTAAGGATTCCGCCAAAGTCGCAACCAGTTGTAATCCTCGCCCGCTTTCTTGCTGCGTATCAAAGTTAAGCAGAGCGCCAAGCGGTGTTTCAGCTTGTGGATCAAGCGGGGAATCAGATGTTATTTTGCTGTAATCTTGATGTAAGCCATCGTCAGAAATAACTAAGGATAAACGGTCGGCGTGCAAGACTAAGGTCGTATTTATTTTATCCGCGCTACCGTGTTCGATGGCGTTTGTAGCAATTTCCGAAAAGCAAATAAGAACAGACGATTGGATATCCGCCTGTACATGGCCAAGTTTCAGCGCTGACTCTAGTGCTGAGCGGGCTAACGATAATTCACTTAATCGCCCCTCAATATCAATATTAACCAGCGGCCTTTCCACGATTACTGCTCAGTTGCACGTTGTTGGCAATACTGCTTAATCATCTCGATGCTTGTGGTGGCGAGATAATTCAGGTCTTCCATCTCCGCATTGACCCCCTCGATATTATGATTCTTGAGTGCAACCTCCATATGCTTGGCTTTCTCGAACAAGGCCTTAGCGCCAAAACTTCCGGCGCTGCTTTTTAAAATGTGGGCTTCATCTTGTAAGCCCTGCCAATTCTGAGAATTGAAAAATCCCAGCATCTTCGGTATACGAACTTGGGTTTCCTCGTAAAAAATTTCCAGTATTTTCGGTAGCGCCGTGGCCGAGGTGTCTTTTTCAAGCTGTTTAAGGGTTGCCTTATCGACAAGCTCATCTTCAAGTTTTGGTACAGCGGAGGCGGGTTGTAGATTTTTATTGCGGTTAGTATGACGCATGCCTCTTTTCTGAGCCTCAGTGGCCCAATACTCTAGGCATGAGAGAAAGCTCGTTACATCAATGGGTTTACTGACAAAATCATTCATGCCCGAAGCAAAACAGCGTTGCCTATCTTCAGAAAAGGCATTGGCGGTCATCGCGATGATAGTGGTATTTTGATTCGGACCTGAAATCTTTCGTATTTCCTTCGTCGCGTGAATGCCATCCATAATTGGCATCGATAAATCCATCAAAATTACATCGTAAGACGTCTTTTTGGCTCGATCGACTGCTTCTTTGCCATTGCTGGCAATATCGATGTACGGGCATCGATCTTTCAAAATAGCTTTTACCACTGCTTGGTTCGCAGGTGAATCTTCCGCTAGCAAGATATGAATATCTTGCAGATACTGAAGAGAGTCTTCTTCAGAAGTAGATTGGTCGGGGGAATGCATCTCAGATGTTTGCTTTCGTGGATGTTGATCTTCATGCGCAGGGCCAATAACAGCATCCTTCAGTTGATCGATGCGTATGGGCTTTCTTAATATCGTGAGATAGCCCTTGGCTTTTAGACGATCGATTTCACCAATCGAATCGTTGGGAATCAGACCTATAATTTCAATGCGCTTGGTTTTGCATAAGTCAGACTTACCCTGAATCGATGCACAAAAGGTATTTTTAACGTCTGAAGCACTAAGATTCCGGTCTTTAATATCCGTGATTAGGGTAAATTTGTCATAGCCATCCAAATCAGGCGGAATATTTAAATCTGACACCACATCACAACTGAAAAAACTGAGCTGTTCCCGCGTTGCATTGAATAATATTTCGTTGGTTGTATCGATGTAAACCAAGTGTTTCTTTGTGCAAGAGCGGCTGATTTCAATAGGGGATTTGGACTTGATTGGCAAATAAACCTGAAAGCAGCTGCCGGCCCCAATTTCGCTGGTAACGCTGATATCCCCCCCCATCATGTGCAACAGCTTCTTACAGATGGATAAGCCTAAACCCGTGCCGCCGTAATTTCGAGTGTCAGTATTATCGGCTTGAAAAAACTCATCAAAAATATTGTGCATTTGATCTTCAGGGATGCCGATTCCGGTATCTTTTACCTGAATTTTTATCCCTTCCTTATAGGGCGATACTTTAATAAAAACACCGCCTTTTTCGGTGAATTTAATCGCATTGCTGACAACATTAATGAGGATTTGTTTAATGCGCGCTTCATCGCCATAAAGTTCGCTGGGTGTTCCTGGAGAAATGACCGTGGCAACTTCCACGGGTTTATTGATTGTTTGGCTGGCCATTAACTCTGAAATGTTTTCAAGCGACTCTTTAAAGTTAAACCACTGCGCGTTGAGCGCTAGCTTATCGGCCTCTATTTTAGAAAAATCCAAAATATCATTGATGAGAGACAATAATGTTTGCCCGCCCTCATAGGCAAGGCGTCCTAATTCACGTTGATCTTCTGTTAAGTCCGTATCGAGAAGCAATTTATTCATGGCGAGAATAGCGTTAAGAGGTGAGCGCATTTCATGGCTCATATGGGCGAGAAACCGACTTTTCGCCTCATTCAGCTTTTCGGCTTCCATTCGCGCTAATCGAAGCTTGCGCTCACCTTCGTATGCGCTCGCTAACTGGTCACTGGTTTTTTCAAGTTTACATGACTTACTGAGCACTTCTTGCTTCAGTTCAACATTGATGTGTGTCAGCTCTTGGTTCTTCTTTCGGGTTTTTTCCTGGGAAAGGTTTTTATGTTCCTGCGTGTGGAAAATAGAAAACGCATGCTCGATATTTTCGATGAGATCATGCTCATCCCAAGGTTTACTAATATAGCGAAAAATACCGGCATTATTCACTACATCGATGGCTCCCTGCATATCCGAATGACCCGTTAGCGATATTCGAATGGTCTCCGGCCAACCGTCAGCGACTTTTTTTAGGAATGTTGCGCCATCCATCTCTGGCATTTTCATGTCAGAAATGACCACTGCTATCGCTTCATTCTGGAGAATCTTTAAGCCTTCTTCTCCGCTTTGCGCGACAAAAACATGAAACTTATAGCGACGAAATAAGCGTTCCAGAGCATTTAATATCATAAGCTCATCGTCGACAATTAAAATACTATCGTGAGTATGATCAATCATGCGGAGGGTAGTTTCATCACAAGAATATGTATTTAGCATAGTTGAATCACTCGGGTTAATCGTTCATTCTTCCGTGTTTAAAAACTGAATTTTTAGAATTTTGGCTTCTAACCAATTGGCTATTGATTTAAGTGCGGGTCTTAGCCGTTGGCATTCGCGTATTAACTCCGTACGCAGCGGTGGATTACACATGTCGTTGACGATGCAGCCAATCAAATTGGCGCGGCTATGGCTTAGTTTGGATACCGCGCTGTACACATACTTTTGCTCCGTGACCCCAGCGAGTACCACCATATAACAACCATCACAGGCTGCAGCCACACGCTCTGCCGGGATGTTTTGCTTGTTGACGCGATTCAATGCATTGGTATCAAAAATAATGTAGTCGAACATCGTGTGCAGTTCTTTAATGCATTTTTCCAGCTCTCCAGGGTTGCGGAGCTTCAAAATAACCGCACGCTGTGTGGGAACCGTAATGCCGATAATCGATGCATGACTGTCCTTACAGCTAACAAGGCTGGGAGTGCCCAAGGCCACAGACGGTGTTTGCACATTGTTATAGGACAAAACTGTATTTAAATTGGGACGGTGTAAATTCAAATCGACGAGGACAGTCGTATGTCCCGACAGTAAAAACCGTTGGGTTAACGCCTGGGCGATCGACGTCACGCCTTCTTGATCCGTGGCGGAAGTAATGGCCACCGAACGAATATCGGCTTTACACATATCCTGGTAAATTCGTTCTACCTCCATATTTTGGGCTGGTATAAACACGTTACAAACCCAACAGCAGCGCAAAGGACGCTATGCGTAATATATCGCCGAGCCCTTCACGAATTTTAGCGCCACGACTGTCATTTTTATTGGGTACAAAAACAGTATCGCCTTCACGCAGCAGGGGCAAATCACTAAAGCGCGCATTTCGACTGAATTTTTTGAGGTTAAATATACGCGCCTGATCCTTGCAGCACGAAACGTTCACGATGGCGATTTTAGTGATTTGCGCATTATTGTCTGGGCCACCGGCTTCGGCTAATAAATCAAGAATCGTCATATTGTCGCTAAAACGATAACGACCGGGTTTGTGAATCGCGCCGAGCACCCTCACCGTGGCTTCTTTAGAGTGATCTATCCACAAACGCTCCTTCTCTGGAACATAGATAGTGTCACCCATTTTTACGTCTGGCAGTAGATGCTCATCGCCGGTTTCAAAATATAACGCTAGATTAAGCCTGGTTACTTTCGCTTGATTACCATTGCGATGACTGATACGAATATTATGCAAGTCAGCGTCTTTAGTGGGGCCATCTGCCGCTGATAGAATATCTAAAAAATTGAGATTGTCAGTAAACATATAACGCCCTGGAGCGCCGACCTGGCCGAAAATATAAATGGATTTTTCAGACGCCTGACGTACCCACTGCGACTTATTATCCGAAGGGTCCTGAGGCAAGTCGTGTACTCGAACAGTCGAACCGGCAACGACTTTTGGTAACTGATCATCAGCCAGCCCCCGTTTCATAAATTTATCCAAATCGAAGAGCGTGGTTTTGATCGACCCGTCGGGCTGCGGGGTTAAGACCTCAATGTTACTGGTGTCCGCCCGCGATACTGGTCCGCCAACATGGGCCAATAGGTCAAGCAACGACATCTCCTGCGACCATTCCACCCGACTTGGGCGAACCACCTCTCCTATAACTCTAACAGCACGGTCAGGTGATATTTTTAACCAGGACTTTTCGTTTATATCAGTTTTTTCCGGGACAAAAACCGCATCGCCAGGTTCAATATTAGGAATGCTTGTTTCGCCAATACCCTCGGTGAAAGCCGTTAGGTCAAAACGAACCACTGAATTGTCCGATTTCAATATACGAATTTGGCGAGAGTCGGCGTAGCGAGTGGGGCCGCCAGCGTTGGCGATAACATCCATAAATCCGGCCTCTTTTGGAATCTCATAGGCGCCGGGATGAAACACCTCGCCCATCACATAAATAGTATTTGCGCCGGATTTAACAGCCTCTTCTTGGCGGGGGACAAATACCGTAGAACCCGCCGTGATTTCTGGCAATAAAGTGCTATCCCCACTTTCTAAATAGGTTTTAAGGTTGAATAAAGTGGGGCTTCCTTCACTAATAATTCGAATTTGCTCCACACCCGCGTAGCGCGTTACACCGCCTGCGCGCATAATGAAATCCAGAATAGAACCTGAAGATTTAAATGAAAAACTGCCAGGGCTGTTCACTTCTCCGAACACCTTAATTGCATTTTTCTTATCTGAAGCATCACCAGAATCTGCAATTTTAGCGGGATCAAATTCCACTTCCACATTGCCTATTTTGGGCGAGGCGGGAACAAACAAGATATCCATCGAACGCACCGAGGGCAGCAAGTCAGGGTTTCCTGTATCCAAATAGCGCTTATAATCCAGGTCGATAATCTTCCCCTCGCGCCTCAGGTGAAGCTTGTCGAGCTGCGCACCAGAGCGAAGTCCACCAGCTGCTTGAATAATTTGTTGGATATTGGAATTGGCTGGTAAAATAACTTCTCCCGGATTTTTTACATAACCCAAAACATTCACCAAGACTTGTCGTTTATAGACATAAACATGCAGATTAATTAAATCCTGAAAAATGGGCGATAAAATACGGCGAGTATTGGCTTCGAGCGACGACTCTAAAATACCGCCGACCTTAAATGCGCCCACTTCGGGTAAGTAAATACGCCCCAAAGTATCAACATCAAAAGTTGTGTCGATACTTTCCTCTCCAGGGAGTGATACGCGAATAATATCGCCAATTTGAACGCGGTATGCGGACTGCGTCGGCAAACTGGACTCTTCAGAAGCTGCACCTGCCTGATCAGAAAAAACACTTGTACTCAGTATCGGCAACAGTAAAAAAACAAATATAAACGGTGTGAACCTGGACATGCCTATCTCCTTAGCTCTTGAGTGTTCGCCGTAAGCAAGCGAATATTCACGCGGCGATTAACCTGATAAATGGCTTCGCTATCGCCAGAAAATAAAGGATTGCCCTCACCCAATGCCTGTTCAATAATTGCAGACTTCGCCATACCTTGAGACACTAAGAAGTGAGTGACTGCTTCAGTACGCCGCTGGGAAAGTGCTAAATTGAAGGGGTCCAATCCCCTTTCATCGGCATGCCCTGAAACAACTAATATGTAGTCTTCAATTTGAACCAATAGATCCATGGCTTTTACCAGCCGGTTCTGGTATTTGGGGTTAATTTCTGAAGAATTAAAAGGGAATTGATTGTCGCTATTCAGTAATTGAATGATTTCGTCGGTTAACAAATGGTGACGGCTTGTCGACGCATCAGCCTCCAGCACTAAAGGTATAGGGGTGCTGCTGGGATCGGGATAACAGGTATCAAATTTATTCACATAATTTAATTTAACCTCTAATCGAGCGAGTTTCTCACGCTGAATTAATAGATTATCCGATGCATCGAAGACCATCCCGGCGACAAGTTCCCGCACAATAAGCGTTTGTCTTTCATTGGCGAGTTGTACACTGGCGGGGTAGCAACGGTTGGCGCCTTGCAGAATCAATAAATCCAATAAATGTTTCTGCGACTCCCAATCTAATCGCAGTACATGGGCTGTTTTCACGGGATGCCGCGCATTAATCGCTAAAAATGTTCCCTGGTGTGCTTCGGCCTTTCCTCCATGGCCTTGAATTCCGAACTCGGGTATATAAGCGCAAGCTTGTAAAAATAGGGTAACAATACAGGCGCACTTACAAACGATAACGTTTAGCGGGATTTTAAGCATGACGGCTACATCGAGGCTGCAGGTTGAGATTTGTTATCGCCATACTCACTGAGCGGAATAGCTTCGCCCACACGTAAAAGAGACATCAGCTCAAGTGGCTGTCCACGAACATTGAGAAGATGTAGTGTTCCACTGACTGCTCGCACACGTTTAAACAAAAAAACAGTTGCCCCAATACCAGATGAATCCAAAAAGCTTACATCTGCCAAGTCGAGGTACAACGTTCCGCCTCCACATTGCTTGGCTGCGCACTCCAATTCTTCTCGAATCTCTTGGCAGCCGTGGGCGTCGAATTCACCACTGAGCGCAACAAGGACGTCGTGGTTAGAACTGAGTTTGATTGAAATTTGCATACTTATCTCCAAAATATATATCGCTAAAGGTTGTAAGCAGAGCGAAGGCTTATCGCACTTTTACATCTAAAGAGGGTGTTGCGAAGATTGGGCCAACCTTGTAAAAATAGATAAAATACAATAAAAACAAGGGTTTACCATGTCTTGAGGTAGGGTTTTTCATTTTGCAAAAGGAAAGTCTTAATTTTCATTCGCAGAATGCGAACTGAATTGCGAAGTGAGGATGGGCACTAATTAGTAGCCAGTTGCAGCGCTGTTCTCTGACTTTCTGGATTGCTGGCTGTATATGCTTGACGTCGTTATAGCACTACGGGAAGTGTTTGCAATACACATCACGAGTACATATGCGTACTTTGTTGTATGTCTTGCAAACACTTCCCGTAGTGCAATCGCGGGCTTACAGCTATTAATTTAAGAGAATAAAATTCATCGAAATAACCACGCGAAATATAATATCAACACCATTTTAATCTCACTGTCCTCGGCCCATAATCATCACAAAAACCGTTTTCCATGCGATATAGAAATCCATTTTTAACCAAGAGACTAAATCACTCAGAGCCAAAGAATACGCCAAATCGTAACCCAGCTTAGAGCGTACATCCTCAATACAGGTATCATATCCCTGGTTAATCTGTGCTAGCCCAGTAACCCCTGGCAATACCCCATAAGTACGCTCGGCGAAATACGGAATGGCTGTTTCCAACTTATCGTAAAAGCCTGGGCGCTCGGGTCTGGGGCCTATTAGTGACATCTCCCCGCGTAAAACATTAATCATCTGAGGCAGTTCATCCAATCGTGTATGCCGCAAAAATTTGCCAACCCGCGTAATTCTACAATCATTCTTTGCTGCCCATACAGCACCGTTTTTGGCCTCGGCATCCGTCACCATTGTACGAAACTTTATCATACAAAATAGGTGGGTTTTCATCGGCATACACAAACCAATACGCATTTGCGAAAAGAAAATAGGGCCTTTTGAATCCAGTCGTATAGCCAGTGCAATAAGCGGGAAAAGCGGCGCAGTAACAAGCAAAATTATCAGAGCCGTGATGATATCGGACACGCGTTTCATTCGAACAACGGTATCCTGGTTAAGCTCATCATCCAGTGTTTTCATTAACATTAAATCATCCATTGTTTTTACCCTCATGTAACGGTTCGTTCGATTATGTTTGATTCGTGTTTTATGGCGAGTCTTCATACGTAATAATCGATAAGTTAAACTCTCATGTTTTCTTTGCAATTCTAAGACCAAGAGTTGAGTTTTCTTCCCGTATAAAAAGCCATTCCACCGATAAAGTTAGCAACATGGCCTAGCACGAGATAGTGCAAAGTTTTAAGCAGCACATTCTTCTGTAGTAAAGGAGAAAACTGCGTTCCCAAAGCGGTAAGGTATAAGGCCGCCTGGGATAGGGCCAAGAATAAAAATAGAGGTTGGGCCATCAATAAGGCACAGCCAGCCAAACTGATTATCATAAAAAATGGCATCGTCAGCCGAAGAGCTTTACCTGAAATAAAGGCAAAGGCGACACCTCGATATTTTGGGTGAAATAGCTTATGTAAATACACAACCTGCTGAGCGTTACCAAAACTGATGCGAAGGCGGCGCCGCCAGTCCTGCTCATCACTTGCTTGTTCCAGTTCAATTGCATTTAACCGAGGCTCATAAACGACCTTATAGCCTTGGGCGATGATATTCATGGGAATAATAAAATCATCGTTTACTGAATCCTTGGGGATACGCTCAAACAAACGCTGGCGTATCATATAAAACGCACCGTGCGCGCCGAGGCAGGACCCAAGCGTTTCTTCGCCAATTTGTATCGCTCTCTGATATTCCCAATAGTGAGCTTCGCCTTTCGATCCGGGGTTGAGTATTCTGTAGTTGCCGTTTACGCCACCAACGGAGCTATCCATAAAACGCTCGGCGCTTACACTGAGCGCATCTATAGAGATAATCGATGAAACGTCGGAGAGGGCCACAAGGTCGCTTTTTACCTGTGGAACAAGTGCGTTCAAAATTAGAATTTTCCCTCTGTTTTTCGGAAACTCAATAATTTTTATACGTAAATTACGGCATAGGTATTCTCGATTAGTTTTAATCGCAATCTCCACCGTCTTGTCTCTACAGCCGTCGGCGGCGATGATGACTTCGAATTTATCTTTGGGATAATTTAAACACGCCAAATTACGAATTTTTTCGGCAATATATTTTTCTTCGTTGTAGGCCGGAATAATAATGGTAATTGTGGGTAAGTCTTTAGGGGCATCGTGTTCAAAATCTATATCGAGATGAGGGTGGGGCTTCGGATGTGAAAACCGTAATACCAATTTTAACAAAACAGGGTAGCCAGCATGGTGGTATATCACCATGGCAATCGAAAATAAGGTGATCACTTCAATAATCATGCGGCTTCTCCACTGGTCTTACACAGCTCGGCATACGCTTTGGCCATGGTTTGTAAATTCGCTACGTTTTCAACAAAGACGCGTGGATTAACGTTACTAGACTCATTGAGTATTTTGTTCAAGCCTTTAGCAATGGCATCGCTATCACCAGGAACGACGAGATAGCCTGAGTTGTGGCACAAGGCTTCTTTGGCTCCACCGGTATCGCTTATTACGGCGGGCACGCCGCAAGCCTGGGCTTCGAGAACCGATAGAGGCATCCCTTCGCGCAATGATGGTAGGCAAAAAGCATCGATGGCTTGGTAAAAACAAGGCATATCATCAATAGAACCCAAAAAATGAATACGATTTTCTAAACCCAGTCGATGGCTCAGACCTTCTAAATATTCACGTTGGCTGCCGTCCCCGGCAAATGCCACATGTATATGCTCATCAAGCTTTCGCAAAGCATGTATTAAATGCGATTGCCCTTTGATGTGTTCTAAGCGACCGGCGCAGCCAATAATTTTCACCCCGATGGGCAGCTTTAACTGGTGTCGGGCACGGAACTCATCTCCAGGACAAAAATGCTCCACATCGATTCCATTTTTAATCACATGCACTTCCTTTTTCTTTAAACGATATGCCATTTGATCTGCGACAACATCAGCATCGGCCACCAAATACGGATGTGTAACCGCAAGGGTGATACGTTCAAGGCAGCAGCGTTTTAAATTACTCAAGTGCCAAGCATCATGCTCGGTGTGTATCAAACGTTTTATCCCACTGAGCCGTGCCGCGATACCGCCGTATATAAGCGGGCCAATATGATGCGTGTGGACGACTTCAGCACCGCTATTTTTGAATAACTGGGTTAAACGCGGAATCAACGAAAAGTCGAACCCAGGTTGCTTGTTCATAAACAGTAAATCGTGTTGAAATTCTTCCAAGCGTTTCCACTGCTGAACTGAAGAGGTTTTTTCGCCTTCGAGGCTGACAATCAACATACGCATATTTTTTTGATTGCATTTTTTTAGCTCTAACGCCATAACTTCAATTCCGCCTGGCGATAGGTGCTGAACGACTTGAATAACCGTTTTCATACTATAGAGCCTCTTATTGTCGTTTCTTGAAATTCTTCATTTTCAATAAAAATCACATTCTCTTGAATGTAGGGAATGCGGCTGATAACGGGAACCTGAGTAATGTTTTCGAGCGTACTGCGGTAACGGACAGTGGTGTCACACATTTCCAGTACTACGGAAAAACCACAACCGAGAAATAGGCCGCCAAAAATACCCGCAATAAAAAATACAATGAAATGAATGTTGTTGGGGGCAGTCGGCGTGAAGGGGCGGTCGATCACTTTCACCCGTTTGGCTTGTTCGAACTGTCCTAACGATCCGGTAACTTTGGCCATCTCATAGCGTTGCAACAGCTCTTCGTAAATGTCGCGTTTGACCTTCAAATCCCGTTGCAAGCGAATCAACTGATTTTCTTTATCGCCAAAACTATTGACGTTTTCATTCAGGTCGTGGATCAATGATTTTAAACGGGAGATGTTGTTATCGAGGCTGTCGGCCTTTCGCTTGGCCGCAAGTAAATTGCCGAGCTGCGAAATGAGAATCGGATGAGCGTCTGGCTGATCTGTTGGCTTACGTTTTTGACTGGAGGTGTTAATCGCGCTGTTTTGGCGTGACACTGCAATATCCCATAAGGCATCTTCATCGACAATGCGCTCCGTAACGTCAATCGTGTTAGAGCGCTCGGCTTCTAAGCGACGCAGTGTTCGCTTCACCGCCTGTACCTTACTGTGTCGGTCGGTGTAGCGAGCGCTGAGTAAGGCCAATGCACTGCGGTTTTCTACAATAGCTTCTTCAAGCTTGGCTATGACCGGATTCGTTTGTGACAACAGCTGTTTAATACCGCTGACATTATTCACTGCACCGGAAAGTTCGGCTTCGTGTTCCGCTAAGGATTGTCTCAATTGATTGAGCCGTGTGATATTCAAACTGTGTAATTCTGGTAAGGCTTCTGCGTGCTCAGATTTAAAGTCTGACAATGCTTGCTCTGCTATATCTAAATCGACGCGTCGTCGTTCCAAATGCTCATTGAGGAAAAAGGCCGAGTCAGTGATAGACGAGCGCTCGGGTGCGAGTAACTGCTCGATAAAATGCGTACTTACTGACTGTAAAAATGCTTCCATCTTTTCCGCATCGGCGGCCGTATGATCGATACGTATTAAATCCTTACCGATCATTTGCATCGTGAGGCTTGATGAAAGCTGAGCGACGATAGTGTCGCGTTGGGCGTCGCTCGTTTCTGAATTAATCAATTCCAACTCCAAGGCAACGGATTGAAGAATGTGTCGACTGTGCAAAAGCGTATTAAGCGCATCAACGCGTTCTTTTAGCATTGAAGAAACCGCAAAATCCTCTAAAAATGGATTCATCTTGGCCGTTTCTTGAATCAACATACTGGTGTGGGCCTTGTAGTGCTTGGGACTGCTAATGCCGACAAGCAAGCCAATAATGGGGAAAATAAGGGTGGGGATAGCAATCGTGTAACGACGTCGCCACCCACCGTGTAATATGCAATACACTCTGTAGGCAATACCATTCATAGCGCATCCAACCACTGCGATACCTGACGAGACTTTTCTTCCCAGGTATTGTTACCAATGCGGGATTGCAGTGCGCGTGAAAAAAACGGCAGAGATGCGGCTTGATAACCGAGCTTCATCGCGATGATAAAATCTTCGGGTGTATTGGCGCACTGAATGACGCCCTTATGGTATTCCACAGCCGGAAACCGTGTGGCAACAATGGGTTTACCCACGGCTAAATATTCCAATAATTTAAGCGGGTTACAGGCCCTTATCTGCTTGTTATCACGAAATGGCAATAGCGATACATCCCAATGTTGACTGTAACGGGGTAATACCGCATGTTCTTTGGCGCCCAAGAAAAATGTATTTTTGTGGGATTTTAGCGAGCTGAGGTCTATTGATTCTTTACCGATAAAGACAAAGTTCCAATTGGGTAACTTAGCAATAACCGCCGAGAGCAGTTCCGTGTCGAGCCATTCCGATAGACTGCCGTAAAAGCCTGCGGTCGGTCTTGAACGCTTAGGTAAATCACTCGCGCGAGCAGATGGCTGAGAAAACAAATTAAAATCGACACCGTGCAACAGTTCACGTGTTTTATGCGGCGCAAACTTAGCGGCGAGATGCTTGCTTGCGGCAATCACCAGATCGGCGTTTTCGGCTAGCTTTTCTTCATGATGAGTGACCACTTGGTTATCCACCCCCGCTAATCCGGAAAAGTCGTCGCCGCAGTAATACACAAGAGACGTAGTGGGAAGCAGGGGGGGCAGATCCGAGGTGGTGGGAAGTGAACTCCACAGAATGGGGTTGTGCAGATTCAAACGCTTAATATAGGGTTCGATCTGCATCTTGAGTAATTTAGCAGAAAACTTTCGTGCGAACTGTGAGCTAGGCGCAGGAATACTCAGAGGTCTAATTACAAATATATTGTGAAAGTCTTCTTTCGTTGTGAAGTTCTCTGCGTTCTTTATGAAAGCTTGCTGTATGAAAAAGCAGAGTTTTTTGGCGATTCGTTTTATATCGTGGGTGCAAAATCGGGGTGTTCGCAAACCGATAGAATTCACCCATAATACTTTCCTGTCTTTCGCTAAGTGACGAATCAAGTGTTGCGTACTGCTGGGCAAGCCCCCCCAATCTTCACCAAAAACAACGAGGTCACGTTTGTGTGTGTTGTTTTCTGAAGAAGTCTTTGGCGATAATATTTCGGCCAAATCTTCTGCGTCTAAAATTACCGTCTTATTCATTATGCTTGCTCGCCTGCATCAAGTGAGCGAATAACGCGGGCGGGGCAGCCTGCAGCCAGTACAAAAGGCGGAAGATCGTGCGTCACAACACTTTGGGCGGCAACGATAGTTCCCCTTCCAATGGTCACGCCTGCCATTACCGAAACACCTGTGGCAAGCCAAACATCATCTTCCAAAATAATATCGCCAACTTGAAAGTCTTCTTCTGCTTTTCCCTCTGCACGCGCTTTGGCATCGAGTGGATGCCCTGGATAGCCCGCTAAAAAACACTGACCAGCCATTCTTACATTATTGCCTAAGCGCACAGTGCTACCCACCGCAATCGTTGTCATCCAGCCGATATCGCAGTTGTCACCAACGCTGAGGGTGGGGGTTGTATGTGAAACGCAGCGTCCGGTTATGGTTGTCTTGCCAGATAGTCGGCAGTGATCACCTAGCTCAATATGTAAAGAGCCAGCTAGGTACGGAATGCCGCCAAATAAGTAAAGATACCGCCCGACATACTCCACCTGAGACTTAAACATTGGTGTCCAAAGTAACACGCGTAAAGCGTTATCGAGCACGCCTTGAGCGAGGCTATAAAGGGTGTAGAGAGGTCCGTAAATAAATTTGGGGGCCGGTAAATCCAATGCCCGTAATTCATAGAAAACGTGGACTAGGAATTTTGCGATGGGACTGGGGCTGGTTTTTACCCAGCCCCGAAAGTCATGAATACTGTGATAGCTCATCAGACTTACTCCACCGTTACCGACTTGGCGAGATTTCGGGGTTGATCCACATCGTTACCTTTTGACAGTGCCACGTGATAAGCCAGAAGTTGTAAGGGAATGGTGTATAAAATCGGAACAAGAAGTGGGTCAATCTCGGGCATTTCAATGGCATGTTCAATAAAATCTTTCGCGCGATCAATGCCATCAGCACTGCTGATTAATATAATTTTCGCACCGCGCGATGCGACCTCGCGTAAATTCGAAAGCGACTTCAGCAGTAAGCCATTGGGTGGGGCAATAAACACAATCGGCATCGACTCATCAACAAGCGCAAGCGGTCCATGTTTTAACTCGCCAGCGGGATAAGCTTCCGCGTGAATATAGCTAATCTCCTTAAGTTTCAGCGCTCCTTCTTCAGCCAATGGATACGCGATATCACGGCCCAAATATAAAATATTCGTGGCATCTTTAATGGTGTAAGCAATTTTTTTGATCGAATCAACATTATCCAGAAATGTATTCATTACTGCGGGGAAATTATTCATATTTTCAATAAGAGCGGGTGGCGTTTTATGTTGTGTTTTCATTTCCCGAATAGCTAAGGTGAAAACTAATAAAGTCGTGAGTTGCGAAATAAATGCCTTGGTTGAAGCCACCCCGATTTCTTGTCCTGCGAGGGTGGGAAACACTGCACTGGATTCCGTTGCCATGGTGCTGGTCAATACATTCACAAGAGACAAACACGCCTGTCCTGAATTTTTGGCATGGTTTAATGCCGCGAGCGTATCGGCCGTTTCGCCGGACTGCGAAATAAATAATGCGGGGCTATGTTTATTGACTGGCGTTCGGCGGTAGCGGTATTCCGAGGCAATATCAATATCCACTGCGATATTGGTGTTTTGCTCAATCCAGTATTTTGCGATCATCGAAGCGAAATACGAGGTGCCGCAGGCAACAATTGAAATTCGGTTAATCGTTTTTGGATTAAAGGGAATCTTGGGTAACTGAAAGCTCTGGGTTTTAATGTTGAAATAGTGCTGCCAGGTTCTTTCGAATACAGCGGGCTGCTCAAAAATTTCCTTCTCCATATAGAACTTGTAACCCTTTTTACCAATTTCACAAATATTGTGGCTGCTGGGTTGAAAGGCGCGGTCAACACGGCCACCTTTTAAACTGAATACAGAAAACGAATCCAAGGAGATTCGCGCAATATCATTGTCTTTTAAATAACTGACGGCCTTCACTTTCTTATCAAAAGCATTCGCATCAGAAGAGACGTAAAATCCATCGTCAGAGCGACCGATTACCAAAGGGCTGCCTTTGCGAGCGGCGAACAGTTGTTGATGGTTATCACTGAACATGACCACCACGCCGAAGCTGCCATCGATTTCAGAAAGTGCGCGGCATAGAGACTTTTCAGAACTCATGCCAAGGTCCAAATAATACGTAATCAATTGTGCGATGGTTTCGCTATCGGTTTCGGATTCGAATATATAGCCGCTGGCCTCAAGCAGCCGTCGGAGATGATCATAATTCTCGACAATGCCGTTATGGGCAACCGCGACACGTGCCGTCATGTGTGGGTGAGCGTTTTTCTCAATGGGCAGGCCGTGAGTCGCCCAACGAGTGTGAGCGATTCCTATATGACCGTCCGTGGGTGATATTTTTAATAAATCCGACAGGGCTTTGATCTTCCCGCAAGCGCGACGACGCTCTATTCGCCCATTGTTAATGACAGCGAGTCCTGCAGAATCGTAGCCACGATAACTGAGTGACGAAAGACCTGAAATCAAATTATCGGTAACTTGGTTGGTATTAATGGCTGCGAATATCCCGCACATGGCGACCTCTCTTACTGATGTATTGTAATTTTTACGTGAGCGAATGAGGTTGAACTTTTGAACCACATTACACTTGGGTTGTGATTAAGTAGTATCAGGAAGTGTGCCAATCTAAAATGTTTCTACTAAATTTAATGAACGCTGCGATAGCGATAAGAACAACGATTTAAGCTGAATTAGGGTGTTTTTATAGGGGTATTTGACAATTCTTAGAAGTTTTAACGCTTGTGAGGGCGTTAAAATCAAGGGTTGTTCGATTGGGCGTGTAGTCGTTGCAAAACGCAAATCATATTGCAAAGTACTTTGCTATTTCACCGTTGGGCTTATAGGCGAGTTTATGGTCGCTCTTGCAGTAGAACTCATAGCAGAATTCATAGTAGAGTTCACAGTTAAATCATTCTCTAATTTCTTGGCCAAAATTCCGGTCAAATTATCAGTCTCGTGGCGTTCCGCCCAATGAGAAAGTGCCACCACAAGTCCAGCCAGAATATAAATAGGCCACGTAAAGCCGTGGGTTAAAAAAGTGCCCGATACGATAGTTCCGATAAGGCTGGCAAATACCGCCTGTGAACACGATTTCATCCCCGCGCCAGAGCTCTCAGCTTTCCCGTGGTAATACGCTTCAATGGATTTTATGGACTGCGATGAAGCCTTAATGAGCCTCACAATGAGGTAAATAAAGACCCCAAACCCGAGCATTCCCGTTTCG
This sequence comes from Agarilytica sp., assembly GCA_033852175.1. GTDB lineage: Bacteria > Pseudomonadota > Gammaproteobacteria > Pseudomonadales > Cellvibrionaceae > Agarilytica. The sequence goes on along the minus strand of JAWSUY010000001.1, from coordinate 35,218 downwards.
GCCAAAACGCCGAACCACGTACTGTGAACCGCATGATTGAGGCCATCCCAGTGAGGGCTATAATAGAAGTAATTGGAATAAAAATTATCAATCCCTACACCTGTGAGCGGGTTATCGATAGACATACGCGCAGCCGCTTCCCAGGCATACAAACGGCCCTGGGCCGATTCATCAATTCCTTCCTCGGCAGCGCCGCCAGAGGAGCGGTCAGAAATCCCTGCAAACAAAAACAAACCGACGGCCAACACAGCGCCTATTGAACCGAGCAATACCTTAGACTTGATCCGTTGGTAACCGTACACCGCGAATACAGCCAGTACACCCAGCAAGCCCCCCCTGCTTTGAGTAGCCATTAATGCAAAAAATAAGAGGGGCACACTGACAAGGCCCAGTAGCCTATCCGCTCTCTTTAAACCAGGGGTAAGCAGGAGGCTAATGGCAAAGGCAGAAGGGAACATGAGTACCAAGGCCAGATCATTAGGGTCTCCTAGTAACGAACCCAAATCACGACCAATAGTTACGCGAGTACCTTCGACCAAGCCAATACCGTTCATCTTATTAGAAATCGCAACAACGCCGACCAAACTTCCGGACAAAACAATGAGCTTTTGAGCAATATTAAATTCACGCTCCCCTCGCGTAATCCATGCGATGGCAAACATCATGATAATAATTTTCCAATAAATACCTTTAAAATACTCGATAGCGATGGGGCGGTTGCTGGCGGTGAGGACGCCGATGGTCACCAAGGTAAAAAAAATACTCGCTATAGTCAGCTCCCGACGCCAATACACCTGTATTTTCTGAGTAATGAAAATGTTCCACATTAATGACATCAATGAAGACATTGACAGCATAAGCGGAATCTTCAAATTGTAGAGCTGGGGGAAGACTTCGTGAATACGAAAAAACGAAAAGATAATAAACATCAACACCAGAAAAAAAGTGTAACGCATCATAAACAAAGCCCCAAGCGGGGCGAGACCTAAGGCAATAACGACAATCGGGTGGGGTACAAACGACCAAAGGACTCCAATCAGCAAGCAAAACACCGTAATGCCAATGTGTTTTGAATGGTTGTGAGGACGCAGATCGGCCATCGAATGCGTATTCATAGCCGTATTAGTAACATTCATGACATGCAGCGTTGAGTGAATTGCTTAATCCGCTTAAATGGCAAAGCCATATAGGGAGTAATCCCAATCCGCTTACATATGGAAATAGAGCAACTGCCGATAACAAATAGAGACAACAAGCAAAGTGCAACAATGACTAAGCGACTAGACCTCCAGAGGTCAGCGTTTAAATACCGCATATGAAACAGCAATATAAAACTCATCACTCCAGCACATAAACAGATGATCTGAACTTTAGGGTGCGATAAAAGCACGCTCTTCTGACTGAAATAGTAAAAGGCCATGCAACGCAGAGCGTAGGCCAAGACCAACACAGTGACCACGCTCCATAGGGTCGAGAGCATAGCAGCGAAAAATACACCAATACCCCCCGCGACCATTGTTACCGAATTTATTGTTAGCTGAGTGTAAGTTTTTTCGCCCGTAAAACACCCCACATTAATAATATCCGAACACTCTTTAATGGCCATCATTAACAACAAAGCAAAAAATAATGGAATCGAATCACGGTAAAAATCCGGCATGGTGAGGTCAATTAATACCGGGGCGACCAGTCCAGCACCCAACATAATATAGGCAAGGTAAACCAAACCAAGCGTGGAATAGCGAGTACTGACTTCCAGTCCGTCTGGCTGAGTCAGTACCGAAAAGCGTTTCGGCATCCACCACATGCCAAATGGCTGCATTAAAATGCTCAGCGTTAAGGCAAACTTAAGCGCAATGGCATATAGCGCAACACTGTCTAAATCATGGTACGTGGCAATAGATAAACGGTCGATCCCATTTAAACATACAGCGAGCAAGCCGCTGCCCACTATTGGAATACTGTAAATAAAAATGGGTTTTATTAAGGCTTTCTGTATCACCATTCCCAAGCTGCGAATATGCCAATAGCCGAGTAAAGCCGCCTGTGCCCCTGCGGCGATCAAGCAAGCTTCGAATACTCCCTCGATTCCACCGCCTGTCGATAAGAAATAAATAGTAAATCCAGAATGCAAAGCCACGCGCGAAATATTCGCAATACAAAACTGATAACAATGGTCCGTCATCCGAAGATAACCCAGAGGAACCGAGATTACGCTCTCTAAGCAGACGATGGCCAGTACCAACTGTACACAATATGTATTTTTGTCGCCCGGTAATATCCCGGCAATAAATGACGAAAAAGGAAGCGATAAGCATAAAAAAGACAAACCCAAAACCCAGGCAAAGATATAAATAGAGGCGGCAATTTTTTTCGCGTTTGCAGAACTTTCTGTGCCTGCAAAACGAAACAAAGCGCCCTCTAATCCGCCACTTACCATAATGCTGCCGAATATTGCGAAAATAGACAGTATTTCAATACTGCCCATTTGGCTTGGTAATAAAAACCGAGCGATGATGGGCAGCATAATGAGTGAAATCCCCCGCATTAACGCGACGCTAATAGCATATGTGAAAATCTGTTTGAGAGCTTTCATTGCATGCCTGCTTTTTGCTTACGATTACGGATAGCTTTTTCTACCCGTCTTGTATGCAAATGCCGACGAGAGACCTGGGTATATTTGATCAGATGCGTAATACTCGATATAACCGGTTTATACGTTTCAGCGGCTTTATATTCCGCAGCAATAGCCTGTGAAGCCTTTGCTAAATATTTTGCCTTATAGATATTAATTTTTAGAAAGTTAAGCTTCGCATATAAATCCACACTGTCGCCTGGGCGATACTTTATACAGCTCTCGCCATCGACGAGAATGGTATCCCAGTAGGCGCCGTCGTTTGGAATAACAATGCAAAGCCCAGCAGCCATCGCTTCCAAAATGGATAACCCAAAAGGTTCTTTGTGAGCAGTCGATACAAAAATATTACAAAGACTGCGTAAGTCATCTAAATTTTCAGGGTTCTCTCTTCTGCGTAAACGGAAGATATGCAGCGGCAGACGCGAAATTTCGTGGCGAGTTGATTTTGGATTGATATAGCACAGCGTGGTAGTGGGCACTTGATGCTGATCAAATCGGGAAAGCGCACCCGATAAAATACTGACACCCTTCCAACGCAACAACGAAGCCGCCCAAAATACATGGGGTTTTGTAAAATCACTGACAGATGGGGACGGCCAGTTTTCCTCTGGAATACCATTTTTCATAATGATATATGCGCTGCGCGATAATTCTTCTTTTAACTCGGAAGGGGATATGAGCATCGATAAAGATTTTTTTATCGAGTCTATCGCGCTCGGCAAATAAATAATCAAATTCGCAGCCATTAAGCACCGACCAATGGTACGTGAGGCTGCCACCGGTCCGTGAACAAACTGAATCGTCGGAAGCGCACAACAAAAGCCGACGAAATACACGGCCAAATCCACTCCAGGGCCGGAAGTTCCCATCAGCGAAGTTCCGCGCCCACAGCGTATAACCAGGGCGAATACAAATAGGGATATCCACAAGTGCTTGAGGTAGAAGGCAACCCCATTTTCTTGAGTGTCTAAGCACTTGAATTCTGTAAAACCATGGGGGATCGTATTACTGCCCTTCCATGATTCTGGGTCGCGGGTGAGCACATGAATAGTAAATCCCTGTTCACTGAGCTGAGCAACAATATTCCGTGTCGCGACCTTAGATCCTCCGTGATAAGCGATGCCATCAAACATGATGATTTTTTTTCTGCGTAAAGTCGGATCAATCATATCGATATCTCCCGATAGATGAATAAATACGAGTTGTATTTGTGGGTTTTTGAACACGTTTTTCAAGGTAATCTTGAGCGGTATCAAAGGTGCTGTTGTGAATGCTTTTATTAGTGACGCTATGAGTAGGGTTACGAGGCTTGCTATAATCGATTCTTGATATCACACGATAAACAGACGTCATAACCCGTCTGAAAATGGCATTTCTCATATAATGATTGGGCAGAGAGCAGCTTCTATTTTCTGCAATTAATCGTTTGTAAAGACCTTGAAACTCCGATTGATTTCGGTGAATGCTAAATTTTTTGATGACTCGCTTGAAGCCATTTTCGCCCAGATCTTTCCGGCGCAACGGATTCTTAATCAGCATTAGCAAAGCAGAAGATAAAGCCTGGTGATTATTAGGCTCGATCAAAATCCCGGTTTTATTGTGTACAACCACTTCTGGGACACCACCGACACGGGAAGCAATCACCGGCAGTTTCGCCAAACCGGCTTCTGCGATAGTGAGTCCAAACGCCTCATCGCGCGGGCAAGCGATATAGATGTCTATTCCTTTCTTGAGTATCTCTATAGGATTGGGGTGTTCACCCATAAAGCGAACACTCTTCATAACACCGAGTTTCCGGCTTAATGATTCAAGAGCAAATCGTTCATTCCCCTCACCGATCACCGTTAATGTGCATTGAAAGCCTTTCTCGGCAAGGTCTGCGACCGCACGAATACAGAGATCGATCCCCTTGCGATGGATGAGCGACCCGATCGTGGCTAATTTAATGGGCGGTGGATTCCCTAATTGTAACCGACTGAAAACATCATACTCATTACCATTTCTCACCCTATTTTCAACGTTAGTAGATAGCAAATGTTCGACATCGACTCCGTTATAGATAACCGACATCGTAGAGTGGTCGCGACCATCATTTTTAAATGCCTTCGTGACTGCGCGGCTGACGCCAACCAAGTGTGTATTGTTATGTAAACCGAGCGATAAGCGGTCACGAAATAAATAAGGCGCGTGAAGCTGTGTAACTAAGGGAATATGTTTAATACGAGAAGCTAAAGCCATCCATTGATTGGGAGCACCGCTATTCGAATGAACAATGTCAATATGGTATTCATTAATGAGATGAATTCCGGTACTGACCAATCGGATAAAATTTTGAATATCAAAAAATGGTTTTTTCCAACCCAGTAATATACTAAACCGCGAGCGTATCGACGGTATATTCAAGCGTGTTAACTCGTCGTGTAGCACTTTGGAATTACACCACACCAAAACTAAAAATTGAGAACGATCGATATGAGATATAAGATCGATAAGGCAGCGCTCGCTACCGCGAATCCAATCTTCACCGTAATGGACAAATAGGATCGTATTTTTTCGATTCATCAGAGAATCCCTACGCGGAAACTTTCAGTTTAATGCTGGGTGAAACTTCGCAATAGACACTCAGGTATCGAGGAATAACAGCGGCAGCAGAAAAATGACGATTGATTTTATCCTTCGCATTGGCCCCCATAATGCGTTTTCCTGGAGCCGACAAAGCTGTCCATTCGCGCAGGCAATCGTGTAACGCCTGCATATCGCCAGGGTCAACCAACCAACCGTTAACGCCATGGTCAATTAACTTGGCGATAGAACCAACCTTAAAAGCAATAACCGGAATACCGCGCGACATCGCCTCTATAATCGACATTGGCATGCCTTCCTGACGAGAAGTGATTATCAATATCCCAATTTTTGACCAAGCCTGTGTCATATCCGCTTGGCTGCCATGCATGACCATATTCTTGGGGATGTCAGAGTGAAGCTGTCGTGACATCGGGCCGTCGCCGTATACATGAAAGCTCTGCAAGCGTGTATTTCGGGCTAGCTCACAAAAACGATCTGGCCCCTTTTCAAAACTCAAACGCCCAACAAACGCAATTTGAGAACCCCATGAAGGTCTGCAATTATCGGTATCGACAAAATTGGACGCTAACTCATTGGGCTGAGAAATCTTCTTTGATATAAGTTGGCTGACTGCAAAGGTATGGCTACACAAAAATGCAGTGTGTCGATCAATCCAATCGTATAACCATAACTTACCGCGAAGTTTCTCCCCCGCATGAAAAGTCGAAATACATTTAAAGCGAAAAACACGAGATAACAGGCGTGCAGAAATTCCCGCTTTGTAACCATGGGTGTGAATAATGGCCGGACGACACCGAAATATTAAGCGCGCTAAACTAGCAAAGCCACGATGACAAAACGAAAACGCAATCCCACGCTGTTTTAAATGCGGGATTAATGGGTGCTGCAACTGCTCACTCAAAAAAACTACGCGAACATTTGTGTACTTGCCCAGCGCACTCGATAACTCAAGAACGTGAGATTCAATACCGCCAAATTGAGAGCTGTCGAGTAATAACCAAATTTCTTTTTGCATCAGACTTCTCGGAATTATCATATCAACGAGGGTTGAGCAAATAGTGTGCCTCAGTCGCCAAAGCCGTGTGCTCCGGGACTTTCCGGATGATGGTGACTGGCCCGAGTGGCAAATTGCAAGTGCTTTGAGGAGCTTGAGTTCGCAAAATGCGAGGCGAATTGGGAGGTGTTGGTACGAGGGTGCTGTAGCGGAAACGTATATCGGTAAGATGAATCGATTGAGTTTAGGAGCGAAGGCGCTGTTAAACCGAAAGTAATTAAAACCTCCTATCAAAAATAAGAGGTCAAAGATTCCGACGATTCAGATGATGCTGAGCGTTGACAGTATTCCGATAACTGCCCTTGCCAATTCTTTAATATGTCGACCTCGTTTTGCAATTGAAGATTCTTACATTTAAGTCGCTTAATTTCAGATAACTCTTTTTTCGTAATATACGGTTCTCTTTTCTCCGCTTGTATACACGCATCATTCAGAGGCTTGTAAACCAGATTCCCTTCCTTATGTTCTTGCCGCCACCGATGAATCGTCATGGGGTTTAAGCCAAGGATATCGGCAATATTCGTTACCTGAACATTAAGCCCATCCGTCAACTCTACGACCTTAACCTGAAATTCTTTTGTAAACTCTAGAATTTTATCTTCATATTGTGTTTCAGCCATTTGTCACCTTTCCTATTACCAATTCATCCACTCGCTTTTTGTTTTATTTTAATCGTTAAGCGAGGTACTTTAAAATTCAGTACTGTTCGATAAAATATTAATTTCGTTTAACTACTGTGGTTACGTTATCGAAGGAATGTGTGGGTTACAAGGGATCAACAAGTGCTGAATATAATTCAGCAATCGTTCAATGAATTTCTGAAGGATGCGTGAATGAAATGAGAAATTAACTTTTATCTAAAACCGAAATAATCGATCGTTGAATAACTAATAGTTAAGGGTAGAGCCCAATAAGCTAGAATTCAGTTCTTATATATAGCTTTGAGGTGTTAAAAGATGCAATCGTTAGATTGTGTGGTTCTAAAATCAAAAAAAGTAGTTGTAAGCCCGTACTCTGCTTACAATTATCAGCGATAACCGAGATGGGCTTGATAAGCTCGCTTGAGGCCAGTTTAGTGCGCTAACGGGTCGTTTAGCCGGTATTGATAGGCTGTATTAGGGGCTGCGATGACCATTTTCTTCGTTATCAGCTCAGTCATCGCTATTGTGTCAAGGCAGTGTAAGCGTAAATACCCCCTCGTTCAGATCATGGCTGTTAGACAGTGAAATAGCCCCCTTTCTTTCTTCGTACACATGCAAGGTCGCTACTTTGTACGCATAGTACAACCCAAAATTACTGCTGTTACAGAAAAGCTTAGTGCCGTTTTTGAATGCTTGGGGAGCGTTCAGCATTGCTTCCGTATAGCCTTCACCGTCATTAGCAATCGTAATTATTAATTCCTTGTCATTTTTTACCGCGCAAAGCGTTAAGTCGCTGCTGGTATATTGAGAAAGATTAATCATGATGCTTTGTATAACACTGCCGATAAGCTCGGAATCATAATGCCATATGAGATCGTAGTCACATTCTATATGGACCGTTAAATTGTGACTTTTCATCAGAGGATCATTTAGGGCCAACTGTTCTTCCAATGTGTCCAGCACAATACACTCATCCGATTGCACCTTCAGATTTCCCTGTTCCAGTTGATGGATGGTCAGCAGCTTAATTAATTCACCGTTCATTCTAGATGCTTGGTATTGCAGCGTGGAATAATATTTTACTTGTTTCTCATTTTGTGGGGGCATCTCCGTTCGGATGTCATCAATAGTGAGTAATAACAGCCCCAAAGAATTTTTCATATCACATACGCTGGTATTGAGCATGTTAAAGAAATTGAAATCTTCCTCATTATACATGGTTGCCTCCTGATGGTGATTTTGGAATATGTTGGGCTTTTTCTCTTAAATTTTGATAACGTGAAAAACTCTTATGTTCGCTCGATATATTTACTGTCACCTTTTGTAAAGTGGAAAGACATAAATCCATCAGCTTCTGCTCAAAGCCATTTTCATTCATCTCGCCAATCAAACTTTGCGTCAAATTCAAATGAATTCCCGTGTGCCTGGGGAACATCCTCTGGGCCCGCTCGAAGCACACGATTGATTCCTGAAATAAATTTTGATTGTAAAGGCCAATGCCTTCACGATTGAGCGCCGCCACCCTTTTGCGGTTTACACCACTTTGCGGCTCATCCAAAAAGGGGTCGATCTTTTCAAGCGCCGATTCATCATCCTCGAATTTTTGTAATAACTCATTGAGACGATTTTCTGCACGTTTTTTTTGGCCATTAACGATAAGCGTTTGTACGAAGTCCAGTTGGGTATCAATGTTCGTATCGTCGCTTTGTTTTTCAATGACCTGTTCAGCTTGCACGAGTAATTCGTCCGCGCGAGTTGGATCATTTAACCCCTGATAAACCTGTGACTTAACCAGCAGAAATTGGGCTTCTTGATTGGCATTAAAATCGAAGCGTTCAGCAGCGACAGTCAATGCGTTGAGGGCCTTGGCGGGAAGGTCCTCAACTTGAGTATTTTGTTCAATTAACAGCGCTGCCGTTGTGCGTCCGTAATTGAGATGAACTTCCACTTGGTCATAGCAAGAATGTGTTCCCAGTTTTACACTGCATAGATAGGCTTCAGCCGCTACGCTTAAGTCTAGATTGGCTTTTGCCACGCGGCCCAATCGTTGTTGTCGTAATATCGATAGAGGAGAAATACTAACGGCTTCCTCCAGTGTGGCTTGGCTTAGATCGACATCCCCCATTTCTTGCTGAGTTTCCGCCAATAAATCATATGCCTGCATTAATGAAGGATTGTCGGCAATAAGCGCTTGGAGTGATTTGGATGCTTGCTCCATGTTTCCACGGGCTTTTAACACCTGCGCTAAGCCCATCTGCGCCCAGCCTAAGGTGCGCTCCTCAAGCGCTTTGGAATAGACCTGCTCTGCAAGATCGAAATTCTGTTGACGAACATACAATTCGCCTAATATTTTTCGACAAGTCGAAGTGTAACGGCCACCTTCAGCTATTTTTTGTTCGCACAGGTCGATAGCCATATCGACGTCATTATTTTCCTCTGCCTGATAAATTTTAATCATCGCTTCACGTTGAGCGAGTAATTTATCGAGACGCTGTTTGAGGGCCGCAGCACTGAACGGTTTCGTTAGGTATGCATCCGGGGCATAGTCATAGGTAGCCATCACCATGTTTTTGCTAACCTCGGCTGTAATTAACAAAAACGGCGCATGACTTTTAAGCGTGTCATTTTTCCTTAGTATTTCGAGTACATGCAACCCAGTCTTTTTTCCATATCCTAAATTGTAATCACATAGAACCAAGTCATAGTCATTCAGCGTGCATAATTTTAATGCCTGATTTCCGTTGGTGGCAGTATCCACTTTCAAAATGCCAAAGTTACCCAGAATACTACAGAGGGTATCGAGAAACTGCTTGAAATCATCAATGACAAGCACGCGAAGACGGGGATAATTGCTATAGGCCATGGCACGAACAATCTATCTATGGTGAATTATAAATTTAGATAAAATTGGAGCGGTTTGCCACTTTTTTAAGCGTTTCGTGGGGGATAGTCGGCTGACCATGATAAAGACGATTTTCAGGATAAGGCGATAAGCAGTTTATCATCGTGGGTTTACGCACTTTGGCACAATAAATGAAGTCTTCGGAGGAGAATCACCCTCGTGGAGAATGAAAAAGCCATTAGATCTGAAACGCATGAACAGGGTGTTTTTATAGCGTGCGAAGCCTCGAATCACAACAATATTACAACAGTCGAAATAATAGAAACGGTCATCTTTATAAGGTGTTCTTTCAGCCTAAGGTGACCTTGTAGGCAGCGGTTAGATAACATTGAGAGGGCTTTGAGAGAACCCTGAAGGCTGGCGTGTTCCCTAATGCTCCTTATTTATAGTAGGCTACGGGGTTTACAGAACTCAGTCTTGACGCCCTATGATGATGCCCATTTTTCAACAATACCTCTTAGTTATTGGCATCTTTCAAGGCTTGCTGCTGGCGTGCCTGTTGATTTTTGGTTCCACACTGTCCAATGCCAGCCGTATTTTGGGGGCGTGGTGTTTGTTTCTGGCTTTGGGGTATTTGGGTAAGTTTATTACCATGGATGGCGAACTCAATGGTTTTTCACCGTTGATTGGCTTTAGCAGTTTTTTCCCGGCCCTCTACGCGGCGTTTCTCTATGTGTATTGTCGGCACGCCCTGATTGATCGAGCATTTACGTCATTTGACCTGCTGCATTTTGGTCCGTGCTTGCTGTGTTATCTGTTGAGCATAGATTTCTTTCTCTCACCGCCTGAGGTTAAGCTAGCAATGGTACTAAAGGGCTTCCCGCTTGGCTTTCTTGGTAACCTCACTACGTTAATTTGTTTTGCTCTGGGTTTTATTTATTTAGGTCTCAGTGCTCGGTTGATTCGCAAATACCAACGGCAGGCAAAAACTACCTTGGCCGGTTTTAATCCGGATATATTCGTCTGGCTGTGGGCAATAATTATTTTGGATGGCCTGATTTGGACCTTAAAGCTGGCAGGCGTGATTTTACTCCCCAGTATGGTCCTGATTATTCTTGCTGACGTGTTTGTCATCGTATTTATCTATGGCATTGCCATGATGCAGTGGCGCAACCCGACCTTGTTTAAAATCGAACAGCTTGTTGCAGAACCCTCTGACGGAGTAGACAGCTTTTCAATAGACGATACCTCCGCCAGAAGCGGCGCCCTAGACGACAGCATCAGAAGCGGCTTGTTACAAACCGTTAAACAGCATATGCAAGAAAAGCGAAGCTATCTGGATAATCAACTGACCTTATCCCGATTGGCCGAAGCCGTAGACGTCAGTACCCATCACCTATCTGAAGTTCTGAACCAGCAAGAAGGTAAAAACTTCTACCAGTTTGTGAATGAATACAGAATTGACTACATTCGTGAACAACTCAAACTGGATCAATCCACTAAAATTTTAGACCTGGCCATGACCGCAGGCTTCTCTTCCAAGAGCACCTTTAATGCAGTGTTCAAACAATTCACCGGCCTCACACCCAGCCAATACCGTAAGCAATTGATCGTTTAGTTGGTGCCCATCCAGAGTCCTATTTGCTCACGGGACAGGCTCTAAATACATCCTCCTCGTACGCTCGGCTGCCGTATTCTTACGTGATTTAATACACGCCATCCGTGAGGTGAATGAAGCACAAACCAAAGAGTTTCCTTACCTTTCGCCCTTTTTGTATGTGTGGGGACTAATGTGTGCAGCTCGGTCGAACTGCACGTCCAAACCGGCCTGTTCAGGCGCGTCGTCTAATTGTTAGGGTTTAAATACTTTCAGCGAATCAGCTTGAGTCGAAAAAATTTATTAAAAAGACCGTCAGTCACTCTTAAGCACGGTTACAAACCTGTTCGTCGATGTAAAAAAGAAATTGTCGAGCAGGGATTGAAAGCACTTTAGCGTTAGCAACAAGATGTAAATAAAAACTATCAGACAAATCAAACATTTAAAAAGGGCACAGCGATGATGCGTACCGTTTCCAAGTTCTTATTTTTCGTCGGTATTTTTCTCTCCGTGGGGCTGGTGAGTAATATTGTTTCTGCTGACATCATGTCAGACGTGGAGCATGGATACGCCGACAGTAATGGTGTCAAAGTCCACTATGCCAGTCTCGGTAAAGGTCCCCTGGTTGTCATGATTCATGGTTTTCCTGACTTCTGGTACACCTGGCGTCATCAAATGGAAGGTTTGAGTGAGGGCTATCAAGTGGTTGCTATAGACCAGCGGGGATACAACCTCAGTGATCAACCAGAGGGCGATGACAATTATGCAATGCCAAATCTTGTGTCAGATGTCGCAGCTGTAGTTAAGCACTTGGGTAAAGAAAAGGCGATCATTGTCGGGCACGACTGGGGCGGGGTTGTGGCCTGGGGAGTTGCTTTTGCAATGCCGGACATGGTCGATAAATTAATTATCTTGAATCTGCCGCATCCTAATGGGTGGGCACAGCTGCCGAGAAGTGCAGAGCTTCAGGCGAATACGAATTATGCACAAGTTATTAAACGGGGAAAACCCAGTGATCCTAATATTCTTTTTGGTGGTCCAATGACAGCTGTAACACTGTCGTTCTGGGTGAGTGACAAAGATGCCCGAAAGCACTACATCAAAGCATTTGAGCAATCGAGTTTTGATGCAATGTTGGCCTATTACAAAATAAATTACCCCGGAGTACCAAAGGAAGAGGCCCTGCTAGCACCCAGATTGAAAATGCCCGTACTCGTGTTTCATGGGCTTGAGGATAAATGGGTATCCTCTGATGCACTCAATAATACCTGGGATTGGATTGACAGTGACCTGACCATTGTCACTGCACCGAAGGCGGGTCACTTTGTCCAGCAAGACGCCGCTGAATTGGTGACGTCAACGATGAAGTGGTGGTTAAAGGCGCGGCCTTAATAAGGGTTTTATTAACTCTATGGTCATTTTTATACAGCCAAGTAAACGCCTGTTTATGGATGACGACAAGTCAGTGCAGCTCGGTCGATCTGCACGTCCAAACCGGCCTGTTCAAGCGCTCCGTCTAATTGTAAGGTATTAAATACTTTCATCGGCTTAGCTTGAGTCGAGAAATCGTTGAAAAGGGGAAGTCGATTATGAGCAGTATTCTTACAGCCGATGCGCTGTTTACAGTGGCGGGTCAAGCGGCCACAGCGGGCTGGTTTATGTTGGTTTTTTTACCCCGCAGAATAAAACCACTATTTTGGATTCCCCAGTACCTAATCCCGTTCGGGTTGGGTTTATTGTATAGCGGCCTCATGCTCGCGCATTTTTTTACCAGTGACGGCGGTTTCGGATCGCTAGCAGAAGTTCGCGCACTGTTTGAAAATGAACACATACTGCTAGCGGGTTGGGTGCACTACTTGGCGTTTGACCTGTTTATTGGTTCCTGGATTGCTCAGCAGGCCGACAAGATCGGCATGCCCCGTCTGATTCAAGCCGTGTTGTTGATCGGCACGTTCATGTTCGGACCCCTCGGCCTCGTGTTGTTTTTATCCATACGCTCCCTCTTTCTCAAATCTACAGGGAATGTTAAATATGTTTGAGCGATTATTTGCTACACCACAGCGGGAGTACCCAAGCCTACCTTTTGGCTTAAATGATGACCCCGTCACTCGGGTTTGGATCATGGGTGTAGGATTTCTATTGGCCGTACTCGTGGTAATCATGCCAGCCAATTACTTTGATGCACGACTCTTTAATGGCATATCGCTCTGGCATAAACCGACCAAGTTCGCCCTGTCTCTACTCATTCATTTTGCTACCCTCGCGTGGCTTGCCCAGCAACTGGAACTCCGTTACCGGAAGAGTATTACGCTAATCGTGGTGGGCTATAGCGCAGTGGCCGCCATGTTATTTGAGCAGGTCTATATCACCCTGCAAGCTGCCCGTGGGCGGGGTTCTCATTTTAATTACAGCACAGACCTAGAAAGTGCACTCTACGGCGTCATGGGGCTAGGAGCCATATTGCTAGTTCTGGCGTCTTTTGTTTTGGGGATTATGATCTGGCGCAAAGGCACTCAAGACGGATCAGGACTGCGGCTTGGTTCCATAGTCGGTTTGCTACTGGGTTCGGTGCTGACATTGTGCTTTGGGATATACATGTCGTCACAGCCTTCGCACTTAGTGCAGCAGGCGGGCGAAGTAGTGAACGATGCTGGGGGGTTGCCGATAGTAGGGTGGTCCCGAGCAGTAGGCGACTTACGCATTCCCCATTTTGTAGCGACGCATATGATGCAAGTTTTACCGTTGGTGGGTTTAGGGCTGGATAAATTGAAACTGCCAGTTCGGGGAGTGTTGATCGGGTTAGCGTTAATCATGACCTTGATTTGTGTGGTCCTTCTTAACTTGGCAATATCAGGACAGCCGCTATTCTAATAAGGTGATTTTAGAATAGATAAAATAATGAGACTTTTGTTAGCCCTATCGATCAATGTCATATTGTTAGCTATTACATTCCTGTATATGAGCCACATGTACATTGGAATCGCGCTGGGAGTTTCATTGTTTTTTTGGTTTTTCTGGTTCTTGTGGCGTCGCCAGAATTTGGTAATGGAGAGGGTCGAAAGCAAGATAAGCGGACAAAAAATAATAATGCCCACAGAGCATATTATGTTTAGGGCCGTAGAATCTTCAGGTTATTCTCAAACAAGTGGTATGGGCTATATAGCGCTTACAGAGGAATATCTATTCTTTGAACTTGTTCTCCTCGACTTAGTTATTACCGTGCCGACCAACAAGCTTTGCGGGGCTGAGTTCGTTCGACGTTTGAAAGGCGTTTCACCGATTAGAAAGATGTTACGGATCATGTTTGTAAATGAAAACGGAGAAGACGATTCTCTTGCGATTAATGTGAAAGATATGGAAAAGTGGAAGAGCGTGATATCTCAAAGTTCGCATGAAAACTCATAATAATGGACAGTTGAGAGGGGCATGTATATTGTCCTTTAGAGTGTCAATGCATAACACGCTGACAATAACAGTCTCGCATCCGTGGTCTCTGCTAATTTATTGAGTGTTGCTGGAGAGTGAGCAGGATTTGACGAAGAGTGGTTAGTAGCTGCGGTCTGTAAAAGAGCCAAGGGTAGTTCTCAACTCTCACGACGCATTCTTAAGCCTTTCTCAAGCCTAGGGTTTAAGGGGTACATCGACGAGCATTGGGAAGAGCTAGCACCAAAGATTGAGGAAAAGCGAAAAAACGCTTAACATTGTCCGAATAAAGCGCCCGCTAGGTTCAATCTGTTACCGTTGCGGTCGGTGAAAATTCGGTCGTTGGAGTCATGTTGTGTCAGCCTAGTGCTATTAGCGCCTAAGTCCAATATCATCCATGGGTAACGACTACACGCCCAATTGACAACGGTTGGTTAAGTTAAACGTTGAAATATTAAACGATATTAAAGATGCAATCAGATCCCAAAAAATTAGTAGAAAAAAATAAAAACCTCATTCATTCTGAATTAATGAAGGTTGTGTCACATATTCAACGAGAGAAGGGCGACTGGATTTTGCATACGGTAATGGTCGAGGGTTGTGACGTACCATTCAAATTCAAGCGCAAAGGCAATTACCGAAGTTTAAAAGGTGCCAGAGTGAATATGACGTATTACGCAGAACAGGAGACTGTCGCGGGTATAGCTTTTGAGGTGATGAAAGTAGTACGTATAAAAGTAGGGTGATCTATGTGATGGTGAGATTCGCATTATAATGCTAGCCAGTCGCGAATAATAAAATAGATTTCCCTGCCTCTTTGATTATAACCACTCTACAGATCAAGGATAAAAAATGAAAACACCAAAGCTGATCGAAGAAGTTGTTGTTCTGTTTTCTATCGCATGGTTGTTTTGGCTACTTTTTTACTTTAACTATGCCATTATATCCGGTTGGTTCGTTTCGCTAGAATTTAACTACCAAGAAAATAGCAAAATATTCGGTTATATTGCTGCTCTTTATTTGGGGGCGTCGGTATTCGTATTGGTTATTCTAAATCAATTTATAATCTCACGCAGCAAGCTGGCCAATCGTCTATTACAGAGTTGGTCCAGAATAAGTGTCCTTCTAAAGATCAGCATCGTGCCTTTATCTTTTTATGCCTTTGACAAACTATATCCTGTATCTCAGCATGCAATATAGGGATTGTTCAGCCCTGGTTAGTTACGAAACTTATTCCAATAAAAAAATATATGGATATAATGTGCGCAGAAATTCCAGCAGCAATAGTCAGAAATCAGTAACTCCGTTTCGGCACTTCACGCCTACATTGGAGAACGTTAAGCTTATAAGGTAGATCAATGGACATATCTCGAACTGGAATAATTCTGAATACGGAAAGGTATGAAGAATGTGTGTTATTTTACAAAGACCTGTTCAAATTGAATATTCTATTTCAAAAAATGATGGGGAGTTTGGGCTTACCTGTTTTGACTTCTACGGTTCATACTTAATGATCGAAACCGGTGGTGTTTCAAGGCCTAGTGGTAAATCAATGGAAGAAAGTAGTACGAAGCTTAGGCTTAATGTGCCGGATATTGACGTAGCCTTGTCTGTTGTTAAAGCGTATGGAATTGACGCTGAAATTCTGAAGAATTCTTGGGGGTCGACCATCAATATTAATGACCCTGACGGCAACAGAATTGGTATCCGAGATGAGGTTCCCTTTGCTAATGACATCAAGGACTAACAAAATGCTATTCTTCCCGCTAAGCTGCTGGGGCAGCCAAAGAAGTTGCTTCGCTGCTGGTTACCCCAAAGCTCAACGTTTAGTTCAGTCATGAATCGACATAGAGTTGTAGCTAAGCTAATTCAGTGGAGCGTTCCATTGCTCAATATTTTCAGGAACCCAGAAGAGTGGCCGTACTCACTAGAAGAGCTAGAGCGTATGGACGAGGGGTCACTTGGTAATGAATTGTTTTGGTTTCTTAATAGCCGATCTCTAGGGTACCTTCCAAAATACGAAATTCACGATTGCTATCACACCTTGTTGGGGTACGGAACAACAGTCACAGAAGAGCTGAAGTTACAGGCATTTATGTGGGGTAACAAAAACTCTACTTTCGCCGGTAGGGTCCTGTTCATTCTTGGTTGTATCGTATTTCCCGCGAAACATACATTGTTTAAAGCGGTTTTGTCGCGAGGTAAACGATCCGTTCCGCTAAAGCCCATTAACGTTACCGAGATTTTGTCTAGAAAATTAACGGAGCTACGTAAGGAATTATGCATAAAATAGTTATAGGTGGCGCCACCTGTTTTTTCGGTTTTATTTTGTGGGTTATCTACCTAGCGAATACCGGGGGCAGAAATGTTTTATTTGATTTCGTGGGGTCTTTACCGTATGGAGATAAGTTGGGTCACTTTTGTTTGTTCGGTGCTCTTACATTATTTGTTGTAGTGGCGACTAAATTTCGTTCATTTTCCCTTGGCCGATTGCATATCTACTATGGCGTAGTTGTAGTTGCATTGTTCGTGCTTGCTGAGGAGGTCAGTCAAGTATTTATAGTAACTCGGACATTTGATCTGATAGATCTAGCAGCAGATATTATCGGTATAGTTATGGCGGCAAGCATTGCGTTATTTATAAATAAAGGAAATGTATAGGGTGTTCACTTTAAATCGAAGTATCAGGTCGAGTCGGAACCAACACGCATGTGCGCCTTCACCATATTGAGCTCTCCGTAAGAAACATCATTGCCCAGGATTTTTTTAGCACGATTTAAGCCTTCGTCTTCATGGCTGAGAAGAACCTCTTCTATTCGTTTTACTTTTTCATCTTTCATAAACTGCGTTATCTCCAGTGCGCCCGTGCTCAGGTAATGTGATAAATGTCTTACTATTGTCGACTTTACTAAGTTACGCTGCTCGGCGATTTTCTCTATACTGCAACCTCCCAGAAATAGCTCATAGCTTCGCTTTTTTGTATCGCTATTGTTCGTGTTTGTTTTTCTTGTAGTGTTTTTGTCTGACTTTGTGGTTCCGGTAATGGTAGCGCTATCTTCAGCCTGTGAGTTGTCAGTAAGGACAATTTTATTCTCCTGGTAATAGGCTAAAACAATAGCCACTAACTCGTCACCGTATTTTTCCAACGTTCGCTTACCAACGCCCCTGATTTTTCTTAAGCGTTTTGTTGTTGTTGGCGTTTCAGCTGCACACAACACCAAAACTCGCTGATGAAGAACCGCATAGCGCGAAACTTCCAGATCATCGGCTTTAATATCACGCCACGTTTTCAAGCGCTTGAATAATTCTGGGTTTTTTAAATCGCCGCTGGAAAAGTTATCGCGCACAACTTTGCTTGAGACTGCGGGTTTATCCTCTATTTCTGCGACAGACAAGGCAGTTAAATAACTTGCTGTAGAGAAGCCTAACTGACAACTGGATATCGCCGATATTTTTATGGACAACTCCTGCTGTAGCTGGACAATTAATTGTTTTGCTTTTTTGCGTAATTCCTTGTTGTCGCTCTCACACGATACAGATTCCAACCATAGCCGCAATCCAGCATTCAGTTTTTCTAAGTAGTAGCGCGAAGCTTTTTGAATTCTTTCTTGAATATAGGCATTATCTTGTGGCGCCTCACTGTTTGAATAGTGCGACTGTAATTGGAGGCAGAATTTTTCAGCGACCACCAACAATTCCTCACTGACCTGCTGTTGCAACACGGCAAGAGATTCGGGCGCTCGATAGTGAATAAGGTTTTGGTTTTCTGCTGGTAACGCGCTCAATCTATTGAGTAGGGCGCCTATCTTGCCGAGATTAAAGCAGTCTGTTATCAACTGCTGTTGGTAGCTTATTGTTGCTTCTTTTAGCTGATCTTCTGTTGGTGAATTTTTCTGCGCCTGATGAACGAAGTGTTCGACATCAAGATCCGTTTTTATCATATTCGTGGACAGCGCTTTGCGTAAGGTAATCCCTTCCAGAGTCTTGCACCTGCTTAGAGCCACATAAACTTGGCCGTGGGCAAAAGCCGCATCGGCATCAATAATGACATTGTCGAAGGTTAAGCCCTGGCTTTTGTGAATCGTAATCGCCCATGCAAGGCGCAGAGGCAATTGCGTGAAAGTACCAATAATCTCCTCCGAAATTTCTTTCGTCTGGGGGTTCAGCGCATACTTAACATTCTCCCAGGTAACGGGTTCGGCAGTAATGGCAGAAGCCTCTTCCGCACAGCTTACTTGCACAGAGTCTTGGCCAATGTGCGCAATTCTGCCAATTTTTCCGTTATAGAAACGTTTGTCGCTAGAGGGGTCGTTGCGTGTAAACATTACTTGCGCACCGACCTTCAACGTTAACGTCTGTGCACAGGGGTAGGCATGTTCGGGATAGTTGTCGACAATACTCGCGATGAAACTGCAGGGTCTAGCGTTTATGTTCCTAAGCTGGGTATCGTTGATGGCATTCGCAGAACGATTGTGAGTGCTTAGCGTAATGGGTAGTTCCGTAGCCCCATCAGCAGGAATGCAGGCCTGGGGTATGCAGCGCGCATTCAATCGCGTCAGAGTCTCGCGGTTGATATTGTTGTCACGCACGCGATTCAATAGTTCAATAAAGTAAGGGTCAGATTGCCGATAAATGTGTTCTAATTCAATGGAAATAAAGTCGGTTTTCAGTAAGGCAATACTACTAAAAAAATAATTTGTTGCGTAGTGATCTTGCAGCAATACCTGTTCTTCATGTTTTACCACAGGCGATAATTGGTGTAGATCGCCAATCATTAATAGCTGAACTCCGCCAAAAGGCGCATTGGAGCGCCGGTAACGGCGCAAGACAAAATCAACGGCATCGAGTACATCCGCACGCACCATACTGATTTCATCTATCACTAGTAAATCCAAACTTTTGATAATACTTATTTTTTCGCTACTAAAGCGGCGTTGCACCGCGTCGCTGCCGGGGATAAATGGAGCAAAGGGCAGCTGAAAAAAAGAATGTAACGTGACGCCCCTCGCATTAATCGCCGCCACGCCAGTTGGGGCCGTAACCACCATGCGTTTGGGCGGGCGATTTTGCAGACTATGTAAAAAAGTGGTTTTCCCCGTTCCAGCTTTACCCGTCAGAAAAAGGTTACGCTGGGTATTGAGAATAAAATCGTGCGCCAAAGACAGCTTAACGTTTTGTTTGCTCATTTAACTTCCTAACTCATCAAAGGAATTACCGTAACCCCTTGCAAGGCCTCTTTAGTGGAGCGGCGATGTACATAGGTCAAAAGTGGTGAATAATCATAGCGCCCAGCAAGGTCAATAAACAGCAGAAAAGATAACGACAAAGCTACATTAGAGATATTTAGGCGCGTTGATAAGCGTCACGTAAGAATTTATAAGGCTGGGGGCAAAACTAAAAGTGTAAGGCAGTCCCGACAATCGCTCGATTGGAGAATGGCCAGAGCAGTACACTCTTTATGTCGTCAATAGAATCTTCTATCCAGTCTTGCAGCGCATCGACTCTATCCTATCCGATTTGTTTTATCCCATATCATGCTTTTCGGAATGGAGATTTTCCATCGTTACGGCCACTCAAAATGGCTCACTCTGACCCTTTGATAGCCATTGTTTTTTAGCCTAGGGTATAAAAAGTTTGCCCTGCATAATCTTTATATTTAACAAACTGTCCACCCGGATGCCTCGATCCTTGTGTTCGCCAGCCATAAAGCCGTGTTTTACAGGGGTCTTCCGTTGGCTTGGCGGCTTTTGCCGATGATATAGCTGCTTTCACAAACTCCGCGTACTTCGTTTGTCTTGTGTCTGAATAGTCGTTTTCAGTGTCGAGAATGTTTTCGGTTCTTTTCTCCATATCCACAGACAGCGCGGGATATTTTTCAAAACCATGAAACTGACTGCGGGGCATAACAATATCAAACGTGTCCCACATGCTGTTTTTTCCCTTCTTTGCATAAAATATTCTAGGCGTTTTATGGCTCATTCTATTTTCAATAACAAGTCGCATCCAAAGCATCGCTTTCTTTACTTGTACAATATTGTATCCGTGAAAGTTCGGACTCAAGCTTTCAAGTAAAAACAGGCGTGCGAGGATGTCTTCTTTGGTCATGGCAATCGGTAGCTGTATTTTATCTTCAACAATTAGTTGTATTTTAATTGTGGATACCGTGGCCCCGTCAAACGTTGCTTGAATGTCAACTGTTCCAGTACTGTCAGAGAAGGTTTCAATGTCAATGTTCCAAATGCCTTTTCCGCCATCAAATGGTCTTTGTCGAATTGTTGCCTTTGCTATGTTCGAATTTGACGAAGAAACTTTAATGTCAGTTGCTATTAGGGCTTTAACTCCCTCCAACCGGATTAGCCTTTTACTTTTAGGTACTATCTTTAGTTCGGTAAGCTCTTTGGGAGGTGTTCCCGTGTACGTAAATCTTGCCATAATCGTTTGTCTCCGTTTCTATTTCCGTTTCTATTTCCGTTTCTATTTCCGTGTTTTTTCAATCGTAATCATGGTGCCATTGATGACTGAATCGTATAACTTCTCATTTATCCAAGGCTGGTCGACCAGATAGGTGCTAGAGCCGATCTCTTCTTGAGTGGCGACTACATCCGTATCTAAATTTAATTTTGATCCGCCATGGGGATGCTCGATGCTGCTACTCCAGTGCCCTTTCTCCGAGCCGCCAACTGGAAGAATCCAAAATTTTCGGTCTTCGCGCCAAAACATGTAAGTTGCATATTGGCCAGGAGTGTAATTGGCTATAAAAAATGATTGCTCACACTTACCGCTTCTGAATCAACAAGATTTTGTAGTGATTGCATTATATGCTGATAGCCAGGGTTATCCTTGATCGATAGTAGTGTTTGCGACTCTCTTTCCGTTTCATAAGTTGACGGGGTATCGTTACCGCCCAATGCACAGGAAGCATTGAAGCTGACTAGGCACACTAGGAATAATTTTTTTACGTTAAACAAACACATTTACTTTTACCTGTTCAATATTTTCCGTCATAGGGAGCCTAAGTTTTACCGAGTTCGAATGGAAAACAGATGTTAATTAGGTAGCCTATTGATTAAATGAACGCTCACTGTAGCAGCTCTCTATATGCTGCCAATAATTATATCTAGCATGTTCAGGGGGCTAGTTTTGGCTGTACGGGTTGTTTGGCGCATAGTTCCTTTGCTCCATGTGAGGGGAAAGTGGCGTTCTCGAATTTTATACTTGGAGCGCTATTGTCAGTTAGGTAGTTGATAATATCAGTGAGGGGGGTCTTGTTTTTGTAATATCTGTTGATACGACCCTTTTCCGTCTGAATTTGCAGTGCAATATAGCAGAGGCTCTGTCCACTCTTGGCTTAGTGACAGTGGAGGGGGGGGCGATTCCATTCGGGTTGTTGTCAGGCACAAGCACTTGAAAGTGGAACAGATCGATGTTCCGGCTAAACCGCGCTATAAATATTGGGGCGAAGACGACAACGCTGATGAAGAGCACGATGAAATTTTGTCGTTTGACAATTTCAAGGATGAAAAAGACGTAAAGAATACGGATAACGACGACAAAAGAGAAACGGAGGGGGAAGAGCGGAATGGGGACGCGCAAGGACGCGTAAACGGAAACCGCAACGGAAATGCGAACGGAAGCACGAGCGACTACAGCGGCGATGTGTTGGCCGAAGTTAATGACGGACTTGGTTGTGATTAACCTCGGTAAGTGGCGGTCAGGGACCGCGCTTACGCAACCGAAGAACCCAGCACGCATAAAGGAATCATTCACGTGTAAAGTTTATCGGGGTTATTTGCATGAAAGTAGCGACAATACAGCCCTTAACGGACGAGTCCAAATACCTTCACCGGAGCCTTGGATTCAGCTGCAAGGGGTTTGGTTAAGCAAGTTAGGGTTCCCTGTGGATATGGAGTTGACTGTCGAAGTGACAACGGACTGTATAACGCTGAGGCCTAAGCTGCCCCTTAAGTAGAGCATGTGTAGTTGATGCATGTGCTGCATTAAGTAAGAGTAGTGCGCCCGGGAACGGGCAACAAAATTGCGATGTTGTTTGCTTTCATTTTTGGTTGCATAGGTCTCAGTGCGTAAGTAGAACTGTTTTGACTGTAAAGGCTGGCAATGGCTTCAGAACACATTTTCCCGTCAGCTCGCGCTTTTACGGATCGATTTTTCTAAGCGATTACTCATTTCTGATCCCCTCTTGTTATCTAGCCTCTACTGATTTCTAAGCGTTATATTTCTCCAAGTATTATCCCTTTCTAAAAAATCCTCGGCTGTTTGTTGGGGCGAAGAATAAAATATCGCAATAAGCGAAAATTGAATCTGCCAATCAGACAAGTCACCAAAACGGGTGTTTGTTAATTGTTGAATCAATCAAAGCGATATTCAGTCCTGCGAATACGGGCCGTTCGGTCAGATAAAGGGAAGCTTTCACCATTCAAAACAACTACTCGATCACAAAAAGCACCGCCCAAAAATATTGGCACCAAACTCACCGTGGTGAATTACCTTTTTCAAACCACTAAACGTCTTAGAAAAAGCGCATAAATCGTTATGCCGTTTTACTATAAAAATAAAATTATCATCATTAAAGGATAAACTATGTTCAAAACAACGAGAGCCATTTCAATAACGTTGATGTGTATATTTTGTATAGCCGAAAAAAGTTATGCAGAACCCACGCTTACGCAATATACCCGCAGTAATATTATTGCTTACGATTTTCATTCCGACATACTTAATCGAGATTTTGTGATTGAAATTAAACAGCCGGTGGGCGCCGGTAACCCCGCTGATACAGAAATCACCTTCCCGGTGGTTTATTCACACGATGCATTAATGATGATGCCGCATATGGCAATAGGCAACCAACTGCAACAGCTCGATGGAAAATTGCCGGGCATGTACACCGTTAGTATTAATTACCCCTACGATGCAAGCCCGTTCAATCAAGCGGTTTGGCGTTTTGCCGATTTAACCGCTGACTCTGCGATGATCCCAGGCGTTCCCTTTCCCTTAGGTGGTGGTGCCGATGCATTTCTGGATTTTATTAACGACGAGCTAAAGCCTTTTGTTAGCAGTACTTTTCAAATCGACGAGTCTGAAGAATATTTTTACGGACATTCACTCGGTGGATTGTTTGGCCTGCACACCTTATTTTCCCGCACAGATACGTTTGATAAATACCTGATTAGCAGCCCCTCTATTTGGTGGAACGAAAAATCCGTTGTTCAAACCGCATTAGATTTTATTGCAAGCCACAACGATTTGGATAAACGCGTACACATGGTTGTTGGCGGTGAAGAAACCTTTGACGGTGAAGAAGGGGAAGAAGGTATCGACATGGTTCAAGACATGAAAGATATGGCTCGCTTACTCAAACGCAGTCACTTCCCTAGCTTGAAAATCAGCAAGAAAGTTTACCGAGGCGAAGGGCACGTATCCGTTGTCATCCCGAGTTATTACTACGGCATGCGTGTATTGATGGAAGACCCCGTTCTCCGTCATCGCCACAAGCCGATGAAAAAAATCGAGAAACACATGAAAAAGCACATGAAGCATATTCGACAATTGATGAGTGAAAAACACGGCTGGTAATTGTTGCTGAAATCCATGCTCCCATATTGAGTATAGATATGGGGGCGTTCTATAAATTAGAGAAATTAAAAAGAGGTGTGTCCTCCGGATACGCTTAAATTCAGCGTGTAAAGAGTGCTTATAGCTAGAAAACTATTAAATGGTAAAACGTGATTTATTCACGTTGCGTCAGATCATATTTGTAGCGGCGGCTATCATAATGTCTGCTATTTCGTTGGTTGTTGCATGTATTAAACGAGTGAAGCTTGGAAAATACCGTTTTTTTGTTCCTTTGGTGTTTAGTTCTGTTGGTATTATGTCGTGTATTTTATATGTCTCATTCAAGAATGGCCTGCATCTCGTTACTTAATAATGCCAACAATAATAGGGAGGGTATTACCTGAACCTCCGAACTTGGAACCCCATATGAAAAAAGTTAAAAAGAAGCTGACTGCTGAGCAGAAAAAGATAAAGAAGCAAGCGAAAGCCGAACGGCAAAAAAAGTACATGTGGGCATTAATGAGTGGAAAGCAGGCGAGGGTTAAGCGGCCTCCAACAACTGATGGAATTCCTCAAGACGAATGGATTGAGAAAAATTTTGATCCTATCTGGCTACATCAAAATGAAATGTGGGGTGTTCTTGATGCGCGAGAGTCGCAAGAAAATACGTGTGAGTTTTAACGGCTATGAGTGGTTTTCGAAACAACATCAGGAGCCTAATCTGAGTCCCAATACTCCCCCCATACTATTTCTTTTATCGTCTCCGTTTTCAATTCATAATTATCTTCGTCATATCTGTTTTCAGTAAATGAATTTACAGAAAGTTTATGCGTTAATGTTTTTTTGTTGTGTTGGATAAGAGATGGTTGTTTTTGTCGTAAACGTCAAAATTTTGTTGTTTGTCTGTTTTTTGCCTATTTTTATAGCATATTTATTTTGGGGAGGGGAAGTTAGGAAGGCGACTAAATTGCGTAGCTTGTATTGATTTGATCGGTTTTCGTGTTTGGGTTTATGAAAATAATGAAACGGAATCGATTTTTTAAGTGCAGTAAAATCCTTTTTCGTATCGTTACGATCGGTTTTATTTTCGATTCCAAATAAAATAATAAAACGGTAAAACGAAGTCAGTTGTTTATGTGTATCCGTGGGGTGTTGTTATTTTAATTTTATTGAATGGTTCGTTTTAGTTTTCTCTGTTCTTTATTTGATCGATCTTAAATTGAAATGAGAATTAAAATAACGAAGCCGAATGTTTTTTTATGATTGGTGTGCGGCCGTATTTTATTCCTACGGTATTTAATCCAAAAATTTCGTCACGGCTTTGGCACCCAAACAATCAAAACATTCTACAAAAAAATTTAAAAGTTTTTAATCTGGCGAAAATATGTACGGCTAAAAACGATTAGTGGCGCGCTAATCTTTATTTTTTAGATTGTTTCACATCTAAAAAATACCGCGTAGGCATCTAATTGATCTTAAACGGCACTTAAGTACTTCATGATGGGTGGCGCGTCAACTGTCCTTTAGTCTGATTTTTATTTATTTCTCCACTGCTAATCTTTTTCTACCAAAGGAAGGTGCCGTCTTTTCAATTGTTATATTGGTTTTCGTGTCGTGTTTTTATTGCAAAGGTGGCTTCTGGTAACGCTGGATTTTTTCAATCAAAAAATAAAAATAATGATTGTTTGGTCTCAAGCAACATAAGGGCATTTAGTGCTCTCTGGGCTGAACTCCATTTTTTGGAGCAATACATGAAAAAAATAAAATCCAAGTTTGGAAAGCCGATAGGCATATTCCTACTTTCTGTCGCGTCGGCTTTTTCTGCCGTTACGGCAACAGCTGCAGCGACGATGACCGGTTCTGGTAATGTTGAAGATTTTACTTATGACGCCAGCAAGAACCGAACATACAAAGTTTATACTCCCCAATCTTACGACGGCAGTGTTCCTGTTCCCATGATCATGGCCCTACACGGCTGTGTGATGAACAACAACGATGCCCTTAACGCTTGGAACCTGGACCTGATTGCGGATCTCCACAATGTAATTCTGGTTTTTCCTTATGTGGGAACATTTACCGAGTCGCGCAGCGATGACTGCTGGGGCTACTGGTTCCCGAATCATGTTCAAGAAGGCGGTGGCGGTGAGGTTGACTACATTTATGACCTCGCTCTAGACATAGAAGCGAGTTATAACATTGATACCGACCGACGCTTTATCACGGGTATATCTAGCGGTGGCGCCATGGCTGTGGCCGAAGCCATTGCCCATAACGACTATTGGACTGCAGCCGCACCGGTTGCCGGTTTAGCCTATGGCGACTGGGCATCTTCGGTTACAGCAGAGCTCTTTAGAACGCTTGAACAGCACGTGGCTTCCATTGAGACTGAGGTCGGTAGTGTTACCGATATCGTGCCGATGTTAGTGGTTCAGTCGTCCAACGACACCACCGTACTACCCCAAGCAATGGAATTAATTCGAGATTCGCAGCTAACCGTTTGGGCGGACGATCTTATTTCAGACGACACCGAAATCTGTACCCAGGGCGGTGTGACTTGTACCTTAGAAACCTATAACGGTTCTGACGGCACACCGGTTATACGTACCATGTTATACAACGGTGGCCCGGGTAGAAGTGCGACCTATGGCGATGGCCATTATTGGTCCGGCGGCGATGACGATCTTACTGTCTGGTCAAACGACTCGAATGGTCCCAATGCTTCTGAGCGTATATGGGAATTCTTTGAAGAAATTGCCGGGTCAGCTGAGCTGCCTCCAGAGTGCGCAACTGACTTCACTGCACCTGCGACGCCAACCGGATTAGCGGTTGTTGATCCTCACGATTATTACGCAACGTTAAGTGTAAATGCGAACGGCGAATCGGATCTAGCCGGTTACAAAGTTTATCGTGTTGGCGGCGCAGAGTTAACGCCTGCAATTGCGACGTCTACAACAATTACTGTATCTGGATTAACCGCTTCGACGGCATACGATGTATACGCCACGGCATTGGATATTTGTGGCAATGAGTCGGCGGGTTCTTCGTCTGTCAGCTTCAGCACAACGGCCCCGGAGTATGTAGCCCCAAGTGTGGTCGCGAACGCAACCGATCATTATCTCGCGGACCGTTTAGATATTACCGGATATAACGCAATGGGCGCGAAATACGGATACATAGACACCTTCACCTTGTGGCAGTTACAAGACGGCAGCTGGACTGACATCGACCCCGGCACTGGTGGCGGCGGTGGCGGCGGTGGCGGTGGCGGAACCCCCGGCAGTTGGTCACCGACTGCAGATATAGATGGAATGGACGTGTATACCTACATGCCAAATTCCACGACGTCCAACGGGCAGCGCGCGTTGATGATTTCTCTGCATGGCTGTGGACAAGCGAATGAAATTGTTCGCGACAGTTGGGGCTGGGAAGATGAAGCCGATGATTACGGTATGGTCGTCGTGGCACCGATGGCACCAGACGGTGGAGTGCTTATCGGTTGTTGGGATTACTACGATAGCGGTCACAGTGCGACTAGCCCTAATCGTCACGACGATAACTTGCGAGACTTGGCTAACACCTTAATGGCCGACACCAGCCTCAATATCGATCCTGATCAAGTCTATATTTCTGGGCTTTCTTCCGGCGGTGGTGAAACCTTTGTGATGGGCTGTCTATTCCCAGATATCTTTGCGGGTATTGGTATTAACGCTGGCCCAGCGCTCGGTACAACCTCCGGTCAAATCGGTTCAGTTCCCTTTGGCACGACTCAGAGCAGCGTTGCCAGTATTTGTACGGGCTTTAGCAACGCCGATGATGATTTTAATACGCAGTTAACTTCAGTGGTACATGGCCATTCCGACGGCTTGGTGGGTACGGACTATGCAGAAGTTGATGCCGGTGCAATGGGAATTGTATACGGCGCTAATAAAGACAGCGGCAGCAATCCCATTACCGGTGGCGGTACGGAAGAAACGTGGAGCGATGGCATCGGTGTTCGGGTCTCAAAAATCATGGTCGACAATTTAACACATGCATGGCCAGCAGGTAGCGGTTCAACTGGTGGTGGTACTTACACAGACCACACCACAATGGATTACCCGGCGTTTGTAACGGAGTTCTTCTTTGCGAATAACCGTCGTGCAGACTTTGCCGGGCCAACGCCGTCACCTACGCCCACACCAACGGCAACTCCGACTCCTACCCCAACGCCTACAGGAACAGTAACCCCGACTCCGACCCCGACCCCGACGCCAACAGCGACTCCAACGCCAACACCTCCACCGAATTGTACCGAGCAGACTGCGTACAATTATTATCACAAGACCGGTGGCCGCGCATATAGCTCAGGTCCAATTATGACGCCTAACTATTTTGCGAATGGCAGTGACGATGCGATGGCTGGATCAACCTGGGGATTATCCACCCTCTACACGTATGGCAGTGGTTATTGGATGTTAGGATCTTGTCCGTAAAAGAAATGTTGGTCTGACTTAGGGCTGAGTTGTTATAGGTCGACTATGAGGCCTATAGAATGTGCTAAGTCATAAAAGAACAACTTCGAGACTTATAGCCCCGCCTTGTGCGGGGCTTTTTTTTTGCCGACTATTCTTCAACAATAATGATTCAATTCTCTTTGGTTTTCGTGCGTAGTTTTGCTGCGATTCTTGATACCCTCATGACA
The DNA here is from genome assembly GCA_033852175.1 of Agarilytica sp. Taxonomy (GTDB): domain Bacteria; phylum Pseudomonadota; class Gammaproteobacteria; order Pseudomonadales; family Cellvibrionaceae; genus Agarilytica. The sequence goes on along the minus strand of JAWSUY010000001.1, from coordinate 6,183 downwards.
TGACGCAAAACCATATCAAACATTCCGCTAGTGTCCAGTTACAGGGGGCGATGTTTAATTTTAACCTTGAGGGGGCTGAGCGGTTTTTGCTGTATTTTGTCGTCGCTACTCAAAAGGCTGGCCGTCAATCAATCAAACATAAATAATGTTCGCAGTAGTGCATATTGCGGGGTTCCGTGTCAAGGCTGCATACTTTTAGATGCGCGCGACAATATTTTATTGGCCTAGTGAATGTTCAACTGCTATTCAAGCAGCGTTTTGATTCGTTCTAATAACTGTTTATTGTTAAATGGTTTTTGAATAAAAGCATCCGCGCCAATTTCTACCGCATGAGCGAGTTCGGGTTCGTCGAGGGCGGAGATAACTAATATTTTTAGGTTAGTCATTTGTTCTTGTAGGCGTATATATTTAATAACGCTTAGTCCACTCATACCTGGCATTTTAAGATCTAGGGTAATCAAGCTTGGGCTAAAGTTAGCGAGCTTATTTCCAGCTTGAAACCCATCGTGAGCAACTGCTGTTTCAAAATTCGCGCGCTGCAAAAACCGCTGTAACGTAGCAGCCATATCATGATCATCGTCCACGACTAAAATGCGTTGTTGGGTCAGTTGCAGTTCCGCCGGAAGTGGAAGGTCATTTTTTTTGAGGAATAGGACTAAATTATCTGCAGTAATACGATTGTCACCACGGCCCGGTAGTTGATATGCATTAAGCTCCCCTCTCTCAATCCAGCGAATAACCGTACGTAGATGGACGCCACAAATCTTGGCAACTTCACCCGTTTTAAAAACTTTGGCTAGTTTTTTGATAGGAGCCTCGTTCATGCTCAATCATGAATTTGATATAAAATATCGCGACAATATTGAGTCTTGTAACATATCGGAAAACGTACTTATATCGTATTGATTTAAGGGGCGATTATCCTTCAATAGCGGCTCAACTTATCTTGACTATCTTGACTATTTGGACTTAAGTATAGTGTACGTTTTCCATACGCGGAGGTTTATTGTGGAACACAATATACTGATAGTTGATGATGAAAAGCACATATGCCGATCTTTAGCGGAACTACTGAAGCGCGATAATCATAGGTTGACAGTTTCTACTTCACCCCTAGACGCTTTAGAGCTAATGACAAAGCGGCGTTTTTCTTTGGTCATATCGGATCAGCGAATGCCAAAAATGTGTGGAACAGAATTTTTACGTCAGGTAAAAAAACACCATCCTTACACGCTGCGCATTCTGCTTAGCGCTTACTCAGATTACGACGCGTTACTTGATTCGATCAATAAGGCGGACGTGTATAAGTTTCTCTCCAAACCTTGGAATAACAACCTGATACGCAAAGAAGTTCGCACCGTGCTGGCTCACGTGGAATCGATCAATCAAGAGCGAATGTTAACGGCATTATACCAAAATAGCATTGAAGCGATGTTGATATTAAATCAGGATCAACGCATCGTGATGGCGAATCCTGCTTTCTGCCGTTTAACGCAAAAAGATGAAAGTCAGCTTGTTGGAGAATCCATCGACAGTTTAATTCTCAACGAGGAAGAAAAAGAAATAAAGATCGAGTCAATGCTGGATCTAGATAACGACTGGAAAGGTGAGTTGAGGTGCCAATCAGGTAATAGCCAAAGCTATACTCCTATCTGGTCGATGATTACTCGACTGCCAGGTCATGTTGCTGAACAGCAATGCCAATATGCTTTTCTTATTGTTGATATAACAGAAATAAAGCAGAAAGAACAAGAGATTATTCATTTGGCGTACCATGATTTTTTGACCGATTTACCCAACCGCCGCGCTCTGGTGAGCTATTTAGACCAGAGGCTATTGGAATCGAGGCGTTCTAAAAGTGCGCTCTGCATACTGTTTATTGATCTGGATAACTTTAAGCTGATAAATGACACCCTCGGCCATGACTGTGGCGACAAGGTCATTCAATTGGCGGCAGCCCGCATAAAATCTGAGTTACGTTCTTGCGATATGCTTGCGCGCATTGGTGGTGATGAATTCGTTGTGATTCTGCCTGACTGTACGGGAGAATTTTTTGCTTCCGATATCGCCATTAAGTTAAATAATGCTGTTTCCCAGACGATGAATATAGGTGGTCACCGGCATTGCATTGCAACCAGTATCGGAATTAGTGAGTTGAAAAACTCTTCAGATACTTCCGAAGATCTCTTAAGGCTGGCAAATAAAGCGATGTACAAAGCGAAAAATAGCGGGAAAAATACATACGTTATTTCAGTGGCTGATAGTACAAACAGCCAACAATCAAACGTTATCACCAGTCAAGAAATCGTTCAGGGAATAAGTCAGGATCAATTTGTCATGCATTACCAGCCTGTTATCAATGCCGGAAATGGTTTTGTGGTAGGTTATGAAGCGCTGGTGCGTTGGGAGCACCCGACACTAGGGTTGATCTATCCAGGCGAGTTTATTGGGCAAGCTGAAACAATGGGTATTATCGACCAGCTCGATGCATACATTATCGAAAAAACGATTCGTCAATCACGCTTATTTAGATCACTCGAAAAACCTCAAGAAAAACCTCAAGAAAAACCTCAAGAAAAAACGTATCTTTCTATCAATGTTTCGGCGCCACATCTAGAGCAGGAATTTTTTCTGGAAAAAATTAAATCATGCCTTTCGTATATGCGATTTTCAAACATGCAATTACAAATTGAAATCACAGAGTCAAACCTTCTTCAAAATATAGATAGTTGCGCTGAAACATTGCGGGGAATGCGTAGTATGGGTATTAAAATTGCTGTAGATGATTTTGGTACCGGTTACTCGTCACTTTCCTATGTTAATAAACTGCCAATTGACACTATAAAAATAGATCAGTCGTTTGTCAGTGAGATAGAAAATAGTGATCGTGCACGGAAAATAATTTCGTCTATCATTGATTTGTCGAGGAGCTTGGACATTGTCACCATAGCGGAGGGTGTAGAAACAAAAGCGCAGTTGGATTATCTACAGGAGATAGGCTGCTTTAATATTCAGGGCTATTATTATAGTAAACCTATGCGAATAAAGGATTTATTTAGACCGATCGCCGGCGTCGTAAAGTTAAGAGCGAAGTAATATGCGCTGGCTAGTTTAATTGTTCAGTCTAGTATCGAAGTTGTTGGCGGATGCTAAAAATATGATACTTAAAATAACAGGTTATAATAATAGTGCATAGCGATAACCATAAATCGGTAGAAAAACAAGGTGCAGGTTCGAGGCTGTGTAGCTTCGTTCAAATTTTTAATAATCCGAATCTACCAATTATCGCTTTTCTGTGTTTCGTTGTTAGTATGCTTGCTTTTTGTTTTACCTATCACTACCAGAAACAATATCAGGAAACGCAATTTTTAACCAAGGCGGCAAGTCAGGCTGCCGCCATAGAGTACAATATCGATTTAAATCTCCAGGAGCTTGAATCTCTGGCATATTTTTTTAATGCTTCTGAGTTTGTAGAAAGAAACGAATTTAAAACCTATACCTCCCGTTTTTTTGATAAAAAAAATAGCATCCAGGCCTTGGAGTGGATACCGCGAATCGTAGAGTCGGATCGACAGCGCCATGTTTCCCTGGCGAGATTGGATGGATTTCCTGGGTACAATATTGTTGATATCGGGGCAGGTAGTCATGCTAAACCAGTGGCTCTGGCTAGGGAGTATTATCCTGTTTTCTATGTGGAGCCTTATCGGGGTAATGAGAAAGCCATCGGTCTGAATTTGATATCGAACAATCGGCGTCGTCAAGCTTTGGAGTTTTCGCGTGACAATAACATTATGGTCGCCACCGAACGTATTACCTTGATTCAGGAAACTGCTCGTCAACATGGAATGTTGATTTTTTACCCGATCTACAATTCTCTTGATCTGGAAACTATTGAACACAAGCGGGAGGCTATTTACGGTTTTGTTTTGGCTGTTTTTCGAATCGGGGACATGCTCAGTTCGGCCTTCGAAATATCCGATTCTGAAATGCATGTCGTTCTTCTGGATGTTACCAACACAGAGAATGCCGAGTTGTTGGCCTATTTCAATCCGACTAAAAAACTCACGGAAGTGCCACGTGACTTCTCTCTCGAATTGTGGCGACAAAAACACAGTTTAATGCTAGAGCATTCAATAACCATTGCCGGGCGTAACTGGTTGGCACTTCTATCGCCGTCAAAAACCCACTTTAAAACACAGCAAGGTTTATTTCCTTATTTCGTATTAGTCATATGCATCATTATTTCCATTTCATTGATTTCCTATATCGCTCAAGTTATTCGTCGTTCAGAAGAGGCTAATCTATTTGCAGAGAAAATGAAAAAGAATAGTGAGCGCCTAAAAATTGGAATTCAAAAACAGTCTGTCACACATAATAAACTCATGCAGACAAACGAAGAGCTAGAGTTGGCCCAAACTAAATTGGAGTTACAGCAGGCCCAGCTTATACATTCTGAGAAAATGGCCTCAATTGGTCAATTGTCTGCAGGTATAGCTCATGAGATCAATAACCCCGTAGCGTATATCGCCAGTAATCTTGAAATGATGCTGGAGGATGTTGAGCCGGCTAAACAAGCGTTAGGGTTACTAAATCAGCTGCGTACTGCGTATGCCGACGGTAATGAAGATGAAATTGACTCGTTGAATCATAAAATAGAACAACTTCAGCACGATAGCCAGCCTATCGATCGCGTTAACTCGATGGGTGATCTGTTAAGTGCTTCAATTGGAGGTACTGATCGTATCCGAAACATTATCAGTAGTCTTAAACGCTTTTCGCACCTTACACCCAGCGAGATGAAGGTCATTGATATCAATGATGATGTACTAGACGAATCACTTAAAATCACTTGGAATGAAATCAAATATAAAGCGGAAGTAGTCAAGCAATACGAAACCCCTTTACCTTTTTATGGGCATGCTAATGATCTAGCTCAAGTGATAATAAATGTTCTTATGAATGCCGCACATGCCTGTGATAATAATGGCGAAATACGGCTAACCAGTAAAAGTGACTTGAGCAATATTATTATCATGGTGGAAGATAATGGGACAGGAATTTCGGCTGAGAATCTGACAAAAGTATTTGATCCTTTTTTTACAACAAAGGAGGTGGGGAAAGGTACTGGTCTGGGCTTGTCAATTTCCCATGGTATTATTCAGAAGTATGGCGGGAGTATTTGCATTGAAAGTACTCTGGGGTCTGGAGCAACTATCAAGATTACACTGCCAAAGGGCGATATCGAAAGCTCATTGCAGTTGAACTAATTTGTTGTTTGCTCTCAGTCCACAGCCAGCCTGATATTTGCTCCGGGCTCCACTCCATGCGAATCTTTGACTCGATCAAGCTCGAAAGCAGGACTGTCATCTTTGTTGGCCTTGCAGCGGAACTCGAGCGTGCCTCAAACATCCTCTGCGCCTGCTTATGCCGGTAACCACAACTAACCGCTATAGCGCGAAAATTCTCGACGTATGGTCGACAGGCTAACCCCAATACAGTTAGCTATATATCTTTGGCTGTAGCCTATTTTAATTAAAGCCAGAAATCTGGCATCGTTGCTCATAGGTTAGCTGTTGGTAATTGCTGTTCATTACGTCATCTCTTGTCGGAGAAAAATAATGAGAGCTTACCTCCAGCTAGCCTCTTGATCTACCGGATTAGATGATGCTCTTCAGATTTGAATCCGAGGAACGTTAAAAAGGCAGGATTTCTTAAATCGGGTCAGTATATTGCTCAAAGGTATGTTTTGGGCGTGTAGCGTGAAATGCAGTGGTAGTCCGGCGTGGCGTCGAGAGGGGTAAGGTGTTTCGAAGTTTGCTATTGTCGTCTTTACTTGGGTGTACGTGGCATTATGTGCAGTTGTTTTGAGTGGGCTCAAGCTGTTATCTTGGGCGACACACTAACTTCTGTTAACTGATCGAATGAAGAAAATAATTCCTATAATCTGGATTTTAGTTGCCTGCTATATTGGATTTGGCGTACTACTCTTCGCAATGCAACGTAGCTTTATATATTTTCCTTCTGAATCCGTGGCTCATGGATATGATGAGGTAATGTTTGAAAACGGAGGAGAAACTACAAAAAGCATTTTATTAAATAGTGGTAACCGAAACGCGATACTGTATTTTGGGGGAAATGCAGAAACTGTTGTACATAGTGCATCGGAGTTTGAGACTGCTTTTT
>JAWSUY010000072.1:0-10409 GCA_033852175.1 Agarilytica sp. | reverse complement strand
TTTGCGCATCGTTTGCGTTAATTACTTCAATGCTGGTCGTTGGAAGACCGGCGATTAAGCCGGTGCCAAGGTCCGCATTAACATCAGATGCAAATGCTGTCACATCAAGTGTATCGGTATTAGCACCACCATTAATTTGACTGACACTGCCACCATCCGAAACGGTGAAGAGGTTAGTATTGCTGCCGCCGAACAATGTGTCGATATTACTGAATCCGTTAATACCCGTTACATCACCCGCATTAACCGATGTGATGGTCCAAGCGTTCACAACATTCGCTGCGGTCAAACTGTTCGTGCCACTTTGGCCGTCGATACTGCCGGTTAAGGTGCCTGTCGTTAAATTGAAATCATCGTTACCATTATTACCTTCTAGGTTTTGGAAACCTGCAAATACGTACCCACCCGAGATAACGCCACCATTAAGTTGATCGATGGTCCAAACACTATTCTGGTCTGGGCCGATAATCGTATTTATCTGAGAAGCATTGGCACTAACGTTATTTAAATTCTGTAGAGAAGTAATGAGAATATTATTAAGAGCAGCTGCATCACCATCAAACTGGAATGTATGACCGACCGTCGACCCAGTACCTGCAATAACATTAATACCAGTCCCACCATCTATTCCTCCAGTAATATTTCCTACATCAATAAAGTTGAAAGTGTCGCCCGCACTTCCGCCAATCAACTCATCAAAATCGTAGAAAATAAAGTCTGCAATTAAATCGCCATCGTCATCAAAAGTTCCGTCATTTTCACCATTGATCGTCCAAACATTATCGTCTGAGTTTCCGGCCCGTAAAATTGAATATGCATCAGGGTTTGCCCTCACACCATCCACGTTGATGAAAGTAACACCGATCTCAATATCAATATCCCCAACTTGCGCTCTCAAATCCACAAGACTTGGGCCTGTGCCCGCGTCAAAACTACCATCCAGAGAACCAGGCTCAACAAATTGAATCGTGTCCTCACCTACACCAGCTTGCAAATTACCAAAGTCATAAAAATTAATCGTGGTATCTCGCACTGCACCAGAAGTTGGTCGCACTAAACCCGAATTTTCTCCGTCAACTATCCAGGTATAGCTATCGCTTATGCCCACTGCCAAGCTATGAACAAGTTGATTATCAGCAGCGAACGCAGTCGGGCCATTTATTTCTTCAATGTTATTCACGTTAATATTCGCGCTTTGCGTGTCTCGAACTTCGACAACAACACTCTCGCCAATCGACGTTAAGTTAACAACATCAACAACGCTTCCATTTCCACCGTCGATAACACCGTCTAAACCATTCACGGTCATAACGTTAAAGGTATCTATTTGTACATTGCCAGCGACGCTGCTTATTCCCTCGAAGTTAAGAATTTCAGAACCGCCAGTTTGCTGCACTGTGCCACGATTAACGCCTGTAATCTGCCAAGTGTTTTCTTGGCTTCCCCCAGTAAGCGTATCGTTACCTGAACCAACAATCCGACCGACATTACTAAAAGCACTTGAGCTCAAGACACCAGAATAGTCACCATTTAAAAACCAATTACCCGCTGAATTTTGGTTGATCAGAGTATTGGCACTAGCGGAGGCATCAGCACCACCATCAATAGTACCTGTAAAACTCGCACCGGATGAAATAGTGAAATTATCCACCGCTGCACTTCCACCCACCAACTGGGAAAACCCTTGGAAACTCATCGTAGTCCCATTGGATAAAGTGCCTTCATTATCACCTGTAATCAACCAAGTATTCGTGCCCGTATTTGCTCCAATTAAATCACTGCCACTGGCGGCAGTGATACTTTCAATCCCTGTAACATTATTGATCGTACTATCACCAAGTGTATAACTCACTGCAGTGCCTGCGGTAAGATCTATGCTATCTGCATTATTTTCTCCACCGGCATCAATCGCCCCACTATACTGACCCACGAACTCAAACAAGAAGCTGTCATCACCTGTACCACCATTCAGGTTTTGAATATTTTGGAAGTTAGCCGATGTATTGATGAGACCCGAGCTTGGAGTACTTAATACCCAGGCGTTGGTAATATTCGCGGCCGAGATTGTATTTGTGCCCGTGCCACCATCGACCAAACCACTGACACTACCGCCTGAAGCCAAAACAAATTGATCGTCACCACTTTGTCCATTTAAATTTTCGATGTCATCGAAATCCGCGACATACGTAGAACCGCCAGCAACTCGAACATTCCCTTGGTCAGCCCCCGTAATATTCCACGTATTGTTAACATCACGAGCCGTAAGAGAATTTAATCCAAGTCCAGCACCACCGTCGATTCTGCCAGAAATACTTCCTCCACTTTCAATAACAAACCCATCAGTGTCCGTACCCCCGATCAAAACATTAAAATCAACAAACGTTATGTTTCCAGCATTAAGGCTTCCTTCATTGGCTCCGGTGACTACCCAGGCATTCGGAACATCATTGCCGCGCAAAATACTATCAACTACAGAAGAATTACCAACGATCGATTCAATTTCGACCGCACCACCAAATCCGCCGGACAAATCGATATCAATCTGTCGATTTGTAATCAAAGAATAATCGAGCGAATCGACACCAGATGCATTTCCGCCCGTTATTGTTCCCGATATATCACCCGAATTGCCAAATTGAAATTCATCATTACCAGCCAAGCCGGTAATGTTTTGAATGTTTTGAAAGTCATTGATATAAGCACTTGGCTGACCGGTAACAGTCACCGAGCCGCCATTCACTGCAGTTATACTCCAAGTATTATTGCCAGATAAGCCAACAATTTCGTTTACTCCTCCAACGCCATCTAGCAAGCCCGACAAACTTCCAAAGTCTGAAAAAGAAAAAGTGTCATTCGCCGAAGAACTGCCTTGCAGGTTTTCAACTTGAGAAAATGTTGACTGTCCAATCAAACCAGAATCATCGCCTGAAACCGACCAATTATTTGCACCGGCAGATCCGACCAAAAGGTCAGATCCATCGCCGCCTACAATATTTCTCAGGGCATCAGAGTTAACATAAAATTCATCGGCACCAAGACCACCGTTTGCCGTAATATTAACAGCGTCATTAAATATAAAACTATCAGCGCCATCCATTCCATTTACAGTAAAAGCGCCACCGCTCCATGAAAGTAAAGTATCAAAGTTAAAGGTGTTAGAACTAGAATTACCATTAATGATTAAATTACCATCGGTACCGCCATCATTACCTGAGGCAAGTATAGATGCCCCACCCGTTGTTAGATCTCTAGCAATATTTAATGTGATATTACCCGCATTTGTTGTACTACCAGCAGCACCGCTTGAATTAATGACACTGGGATTAATATTTTGTGCATGTATGATTATCTCTCCACCATTACCGAGACCAACAGAAACAGCCCCAATAGAACCGCCAATAAGGTGATCCCCATAATCTAAGGTTATATCCCCACCATTAGATCCCAGAGAAAGGAATGTTGCGATATTTAACAGTCCACTATCTGTGATATCTCCAACGGCAGTGACACTCAGAGCACCACCAACCGTAGTAGTGCCCAGGTCAATGCCACTGGCATCTACAATCGTTGCATTCAGTGCGTTTACGCTTATTGAGCTGAAATCATTGGCTGCCGTATTTAACTCTATTAAATTTGCACTTCCTACATTCAGGTCCGCTGCTCCAGCAACAACAACACTCCCGCTATCAGTAACATCTCCGTCCGTACGCACAGCAAGCGACCCAGAAGTCGCGATATTCCCTAGATCCAAATCGTCACGATCATAGATAAGAACATCACCTGCTGAATTAATATTTAAGGTATTAAAGTCATTATTTGTACTCGCCAGACCGCTATCAAATGTAATGTCGTTGCCTACACCTGAAGAGAGGGTTGTGTCTCCAGCTACAGATATAGCTCCTGAATCGGTTATCTCACCATTTGCTATCACCACAAAATCTCCGCCGAGAGTAGACGCGCCAAAATTTATATTATCTATATCATTAAAACGTGCGCGCCCCTGAGCACCTGATTCCCATGCATTTACGTAAACCGTATTGAAGTCATTATTGTAAGAATCCAACAAAACGATACCAGCATCAAAAGTCGCACTTCCTGCGACGGAGACCAGGCCTGAATTCCCTATGAAGCTACTCTGCCCATTATCAGAAACAAAAACATCCAACGCCCCGTTAATAGTAGAAGTACCTAAATAGAAAACACCAGTGGCTGTAATATCCACGTTGTTCGCAGAAGTAAATGCCGCATGGTTAATGCTGTGGTTAGCAGAATTCAACGCGATATCATTAGTAGGGCCCGCCTCAAAAGAGCTCGTATTCCATACAGAAATAACCCCGCCACTAGAATCAGTAATTGCACCATTCGAACGAATATCTAGACTGTCGGAAACGTATATCTCATTTAATACAATTGCGTTAGCATCGACAATATCTACACTAGATGCGCGATCAGAGAAAGCATCCACGGAAACAATATTGAAATCATTAGTCGGAGAATCTAAGACAACCGAATTACCGCTTCCAGGATTAAAAGTCCCGAGTCCTGCGACAGTAATGCTACCCGAATCAGTAATATTTCCAACAGCAGTAACACTCAGCGCATCACCAATTACAATAGTGCCCAGGTCGATTCCACTGACATCTACAATCGTTGCGTTCAGTGCGTTTACGCTTATCGTGCTAAAATCATTGGCTAAGGTATTTAACTCTATTAAATTTGTATTTCCTGCATTCAAGTCCGCTGCTCCAGTAACAACAACACTCCCGCTATCTGTAATATCTCCGTCCGTACGCACAGTAAGCGACCCAGAAGTCGTGATATTTCCTAGATCCAAATCGTCACGATCATAGATAAGAACATCACCTGCTGAATTAATATTTAGGGTATTAAAGTCGTTGTTTGTACTCGTCAAACCGCTATCAAATGTTATGTCGTTGCCTACACCCGAAGAGAGGATTGTATCTCCAGCTACAGATATAGCTCCTGAATCGGTTATCTCCCCATTTGCTATAACCACAAAATCTCCGGCGAGAGTAGATGCGCCAAAATTTATATTATCTATATCATTAAAACGTGCGCGCCCCTGAGCACCTAACTCCCATGCATTTACGTAAACCGTATTGAAGTCATTATTGTAAGAATCCAACGAAACGATACCAGCATCAAAGGTCGCACTTCCTGCGACAGAGACCGGGCCCAAACCCCCAATAAAACTACCCTGCCCATTATCAGAAACAAAAACATCCAACGCCCCGCTAATAGTAGAAGTACGTAAATAGAAAACACCGGAGGCTGTAATATCCACGTTGTTCGCAGAAGTAAACGCCGCCTGGTTAATGCTGTGGTTAGCAGAATTCAACGCGATATCATTAGTCGAACCCGCATCAAAGGAACTCGTACTCCATACAGAAATAACCCCTCCACTAGAATCAGAAATTGCACCATTCGAACGAATATCTAGATTGTCGGAAACGTATATCTCATTTAATACAATAGCGTTGGCATCAACAATTTCTATATTGGATGCACGATCAGCGTTAGCCGGCCCACCCACGGAAACAATATTGAAATCATTAGTCGGAAAATCTAGGACAACCGAATTACCGCCTCCAGGATTAAAAGTCCCGAATCCAGCGACAGTAATGCTACCCGAATCTGTAATATCTCCATCGGCAGTAATGGTCAAATCTCTTGCGATATTTGTATTTGACAAGCTCAATCCGTCTATATCCTCGATCCAAACATCCCTAGCAACATTCACGGAAACAGATCCAAAATCATTTTGAAGATGATCAAGCCTTACGTCACTACCGTTCGCCTCAAACGTCGCATTCATACGTGGAGTGATCGCTCCAGTATTCGTTATTTCTCCATTTGAATTTATTCTCATCCAAGAGTAACTTCTCAGAACTCCCAAATTTGTTGGTTGATCATTATAAATTCTTAAATATGCATTAGTTTGACCCGTAGGCCTATCCCATGCTGTCGCATTTATCGGCCCACTTAAATGATTATTTAAAGTCGCCAAATCAATATGACCAAAACCGGCATAAAAAGTCGACATCTGATTAACATTCAGGCTACCAATCCCATCAATATCCCCGCTGTTTTCATTTGCAATACTTACATCCAAGTTTCCATCAACATAAAAATCACCTAAAACAATACTGCTTCTATCCACAATGGTGACATCCTCTGCAAACAACGAAGATCTACCGACTTCAACAATATTGAAATCATTATTTGTATTCGTAAAGGTTACATTTTCATTGGGATTAACCGCGTCTCCAGGAAAGAACTGAGCGGTTCCACCTACAGATATTGCCGCAGTCGAGCTAATCGCCCGCTCCGAAGTTGCAATAAGATCATTAGATATCGTTGAAGAACCGAACACTAAATCATAAAAATTATAAATCGTGACATCCATGGCAGAACCGATGCTCACGAGGCCACCAAACTCGTTGGTCCCAGACAGGGTAATATCGTTTGTCGCTCCTGCTGAAAAGTCAGCGGTTTGCGCCACGTGAATGTCCTGAATGACTCCCGAAACCGTAATGTCGCCGCTGGTTGAAATATCTAACGTTCCTGTAGAAAAGATTCCCTCTAATGCAATACCACCAATATCGTCAATTTCTAAATTTGTCACTGGGCGTATAGGGTTACCAATGCTAATTCTATCAAAATTAGTACTGCTACTGGTTATATCGACCTCGCTAGCGTTGACCGTTTCGAAAACCCCGCGGTGAGCGACAATGGGGTTTAACGCTCGAATATAAGAGTCCGAAGTAACGAAGAGCGACCCTCCTCCTAGATTAATATCACCCAAGAAGACATGATCATTTTGAGATGTTATTGATGCCGTTCCGCCACTGGAAACTATGTCTATATCATTGCCAGAATAAGACAATCCGGCCGTTGCAGTGTAATTACCTCCGCTTAAATTCAGAGTCGTGTTTCCCTGAATATATGTGTCAGCTGAAACATCAATATTTCCGGAGTTTGTGGTGATAGCGCCAAGCACCACTCTGTCAGTTTGAGAGGTTATGTCGACAAGACCACCGTTGGTATTTATGGCTAAATTTGTACCATCAAACTCCCCTGAAGAAGTAGATATAAAACTTCCTCCATTAAGATTTATAGTAGCCGCTCCAATTACAGATTCGGCTGGTCTACTTGAGCTGCCTATCGTAAGGTTCAAACTTCGAAGTGAGTTACCATTGTTCGTTATAGAATGCCCATTAAAATCAACTTCTCCATCAGGACGAAGCACTAATGTTGGCCTATTGTTCCCGCTCACACACGCTGAACAGCCAGAATAATCAAGATCCGTCAAAAAAATTATTCGCCCCCTGTCTGTTTGCATACCAATATCGTCGATACCCGGGCCGGTTTGTAATGTTACTGTTCCGTTCTGAGCAAAAGCACCCAATAAGTTAGAGACGGAGACTTCTGCGTTAGGGATATTCAACGCAACCATGTCGCCATAGTAAGTTGAAGAGGAGATGGCAAATCTATTTTGTGTAGTGCCCCCAATACTGATAGGGAAAGAAGAAGAGCTATCTATAATTGAGATATCAATTGGATCAATTAGCCACTCGCCACCGACTCCGCTCGATGCATATATAAAAGGGGTATTTGAAATTTCGAAACTAACAAGTCCAGAAGTTTCAACAAAACCTCCATCACCGCTATTAGCACCACCTGTAGTGTATAGATTGCCATAAATCCTTGCTGAATTTTCCGCAAAGGTAATTAACTTACCACCGTCACCATTATCCAAAGCATCCGTATGAATTTCGGTCTCTTGCCCCAGGTATATAAACTCTGCGTTGCGAACTTGTTCATTCGCTCCGGTTCGATCACCACCAAATAAAACCTGACCACCGCCGTTCGCACCAGAGGCATCAATTATAGCTTGATCATCTATCCCAACATTTCGACCAAGAATTTTAATATCCCCGCCGCTTCCCGAATCAGCAGCAATCGCTGTAGTTAAACCTTGTTCAAGTAATAACGTAGTTTCGTTACTGTGAATCTCAATTGATCCAGCAACGTCACTTTCATTTACACCGACTACGTCCGCACGAATCTCACCGGTGCTCGTAATATTTTCTCCAAGAATTACAATTTCCCCCGCATCAGTTTCACCCGATACAGAAATTAAACCTTCGTTTAACACATCGGCGCCTTCGCCCAATGTAAAAGTACCGTCGTCATGCACAACAACACTACTATCCAATTCCAATTGATTGTGGTTTACCGCATTCGAAAAAATATTTTCACTGACACTAGCGGTAATTAATACTTGTCCGTTCTCCGCAGAAATTTCGCCCGTATTAACAATTGCCGGGTCGACGCCTAAGTCGTTTTGTAAAACCGCTTCGGTAATGCGTAAACCTAATAGACCATCATTATCAAATGTAACAATTGCACGATTTCCCGCAGCCAAATTAATTGCACCGAGATCTGCGCTGATGAGGCCTTCGTTTTCAACACGTTTTCCGAGCAAGCTGATCGAGCCGCCGGTAGACGCGTTCAACATTCCTCGGTTGATAACACTGCCTTCAGTTCCGTCAATTCCAGAGAAGGTAAAATCACCGTTGAGAAAATCAGATGGGTCGATGCTTAATCCACTAGCGAGTAGTCCGCCCGCATTAATGGTGGCATCTTTACCGAAAATAATTCCGTTAGGATTCATGAGAATAACGTGGCCGTTTGCATCAATTTGGCCAAGAATTTGAGAACCGCGATTACTGAGAATGCGGTTTAGCGATAAAGAAGTGCTGTCCGGCTGAATATAGTGCACGCGTTCATTTGCGCCGACATCGAAGGATTGCCAATCAATTGCCATTCGATCTGTATCTTGATTAATCGTAGTGGTATTACCACTGCGATTGATCGTACCCGCACCGCCGACAACTTCACCGCCTTCTGGCCCGGCCAATACAGGCACGGAGCTTAACGCCATTAAAAGCGAGGCTATGGGTATCGAGAGCTTAGTTTTTGCTGAGCGCAAATAACCACGAGTTAATGAAGGGGCAAGACGAAACTGACTTCCAAGTGTGAAACGCATACTTTAATCCGGACTATAAAGTTTTGTTTGTTTGTTTGAAGTTTCCTTTACTACATCAGTCAAAACCTGCCCAGCGTTCGTCCATTGATACACTGCCAAATTGCGGAGTGCAAAAATCCATGCCCCATCGATTCGCGATTACGACGGGGGGACAAAAACGATGAGAAACAAGTATTGACTGCAATAAGGCGGGGATGCATCCACTGCCTATGGCTGAATCGATCCAACTCTTTAGATTCAGCTGTACTAAAAGAGTCGCTATCGTACATTATTTGCTCTAACAGTCAGTAGCAGGAGATCCCCAAAATGATAAGCGCGTCACAAAGATGCTGTGAACGTTAGACGCCAAATGAGAACCCCACAAGCCAAAAACACGAAAAACGATCAAATCGGTTTTTTATGAACCGAGGAAAGAGACGGGAGACGGGAGACGGGAGACGGGAGACGGGAGACGGGGATTATGATTGTTATCGCTGATGACGTGGAAAGCCCCCTTATCCACATTCCCAACCCTTGCAGTGAGCATTACCTATACTGTTATCTTTAGTCTGTAGTTTTCTGTGTATATGGAACCCTATGATCCCCGATAAGACCGCATGTTTCGATGGCTTTGAGAATATTCCGCGTAGGTGGAATGAGTCTCTGGGCAAGTACATTGCGAATGTGGTTCCCGGTGAATTTTATGTGACGATGGAAGATGAAGGCGTGACGACCATTCTGGGGTCGTGTGTGGCTTGCTGTATTCGCGATAAGAACTTGGGGATTGGGGGCTTAAACCACTTCATGCTGCCAGCAACCAGTGAAAACCAGGAGATAGCAGGGTGCGTGAGTAACATTGGTAAAGCCGGTGATTGGGCGATGGAGTTTTTGATTAATGCTATTTTGCTGAACGGCGGAAATCGAGAAGACTTGGAGGTTAAGGTTTTTGGTGGCGCCCAGATGATTCCAGGGCTTAAAAATGCCTCTATCGGCAAGAAGAATATTGAGTTCGTCAAAAATTATTTAGAAAGAGAACACCTCGAAGTTCTATCGAGTGACCTAGGTGGTGACCCGCCAAGAAAGGTCATGTTTTTCCCAAAAACGGGTAAAGTGAAATTAAAACGACTACCGCTTTCTAGCTCCAAAAAAATTCTTAGCGATGAGAATAAATACGGCGGCAGCTTGGTTACCCACGATGTTCAATCTGGTTCCATAGACCTGTTTTAGTCGGCTTACTAGCACTGTTTAGCCCCGAAACCTGAACTTAACCCGCACCAACACAGCAATAAAGCCTCAAATACCCCGTACCCCGTACCCCGTACCCCGTACCCCGTACCCCGTCACCCGTCACTGATGT
>JAWSUY010000015.1:0-189239 GCA_033852175.1 Agarilytica sp. | reverse complement strand
GCAGTTGGTTTGGCGCTTACTTTCCAGGGCTATTTTCGCGCTTTTGTACTCGTTGTCCGATTTCCCTGGGCGGTAAACAATGTCGTGATACCAGGTTGCCCATCTAGCAGTGGGTGTAGCGCTGTTGGCTGAGTCGAGTTGTGCCAGCATGTAGGCGATATGGTTGAGGTTGTGGTAGTGCCGATGAGGCTCGTTATACGCAGTACAAAGTGTGTTGAATAGGGGGTCGCTACTGGGGTTCACTTCCACCTGTGAATCATCAAGCAGTTGAGCCCATTCAGATGAAAGATGTGCGCTAAGCGATGATTCTCCTGGCAGTCCCAGTTTTCTCTGAATTGACGGCAATTTTGAAAGTAATGACATGGCAAAATCATGCCATAGCGTCACAAAATGTCAACGTATGGAAGTATATTGCCATAGGCTTGCGTTGGTTCTTGGTTGGTTGAAACGGGTTTAACGTTGCTCCCTCTCCATGGCTCTTTGTACCGAGGGCCTGTTTTTCATTAACTCATGATGCCTTTCCAAATTAGGGTAGTCTGTTAAGTTGCCCTCAAAACCCTTCCACCAATTCAAAATTACCAGCAGATAAAAATCCGGTAGCCGGATATTCTCACCGCTGACGTAGGTTGTTTTGCCGAGTTGGCTGTTCAAAAAAACCAGATGTGATTTGATGTCATTTATTGCAGCTTCTTTTATGCCTTCAATATTTTCTGTGTCTGTAGAAAAGCGCTTCGTTCTAAATATCCTAGTAAAGCTTTGGTGCACGGTTCCATTTAAATAGTGGAGCCATTCATTAATGTGGTATTTTTGCTGTGCGTTGTTTTGGACTTGCAGTTCATTTTCTGGATGCAATTCCATGAGGTAATTCAATATTGCTGGGGCTTCGCTCAACACAAAGTCTCCGTGTACTAATGCTGGCACTTTCCCTTTTGGGTTAATGATTTTATATGCCTCTGAATATTGCTCTCTTTTTGAAAAGTCGACTTTTATAGCGTTAAACGGAGCACCTATCTCTTCCAGTACTGCATGAACGGAGAGAGAGCAGGCACGGGGAGAGTAGTAGAGTTGGTACATGGAGTAACCTTGTGTCAGCTTGATTGTGTGTTGTGGTTCAGTATAGGCTCTAGCGATGTATTAAAAAAATGAATTATATTGGTCGATAGTATGAGTAAGTCTAATATCTTGTCTGGTGTTGATATCCGTCATCTTCGTATGATTGTAGAGGTTGTTGCGTCGGGTAGTTTAACGGCGGCGGCGAAACAGTTGTTCCTTTCTCAGTCGGCCTTAAGCCATCAGTTAAAACTGTTGGAGGGCGCTGTGGGCTGTGCGCTATTTTCCCGTCAGGGTAAGAAAATGGTGTTGACGCCAGCAGGTACGCGTTTGCACTGCAGTGCCGAGTCGATACTCGCTGAGCTGAATAATGCGAGCCTTGATTTACAACGATTGGTGACAGGGGAGTCCGGCACGATACGCCTGAGTACGGTGTGCAGCACATGCTATTCCTGGTTGCCGGGTGTTATGACTGAGTTCCAGAAAAAGTACCCGAATGTCGATATAGAGCCGTCGGTGAAGGATGATGTTGATGAAGCGCTTGCAAGGGGGGAGATCGATTTGGGTATTCTGAATATGCCTAAGCGGGACTTTAATAAATGGCGTCATAAGTCGGATCAAAAATCACATCAAAAGCCTCCCCTGGGCTTGTTTGAGGATGATTTGGTCGTGGTGGTATCCAGGGACCATCCATTGGCGAAGGCTAAAAATGCTACGCCTAAGCGACTGCAGGGACAAAATCTGGTTTTGTATAAAGGCGCTGAAGCCCGTATTGCAGAATTGCTCTTTTCCGGTAGTGATTGCACGCCGGGGTCGATTACCAGCTTTCAATTAACCGAAGCCATTTTCGAGTGGGTGGTAGCGGGATTAGGTATTGGCGTTATGTCTCGCTGGAATGCCTGTAAGCATATTGAAAGTGGTCGTATCGTGGGGCTTAGAATCCCCAGTCCATTGGCTAATCGTGTGTGGTATGCGAAGTTTAGTAGCGATAAGCCTTATGCGTATATGGCGTATTTTGTGGGGTTGATGCGGCAGAGGTGCCCGGCTGGTACGATTACTATAGGTTAGGTAGTGCTCATCCATAAGCGTAAGTTAATTAGTTCCCGTCCGGAAATGGCTCGTCGTGAGGAGAAATAAAAATTCTTAGATTTGCGTCACAACATGTGGGCGTTTGCTTATTGCAAACAACTACATGTAGTGGTGCAAAGATGAGTGTTTTTATTATTCCGCAGCAGAGCCTATTTCTGGATGGGCACTAATTAGTAACGCTGCAATAATAAATAGGAGTTTAATCGTGACTGATGTATTTCGTGTTTGTTTAGGGGTTTCGTGCGAGGCAAGCGTTTGGCAATTTGATTAACAATGCTGTTATGGGTGGGAGGAATCTAGAGGGTGGTTTATAGATGTGGATACCCGATTACGCCCCTCTGACTTGGCTTTGTATAGGGCTTGATCTGCTCGTTTAATCAATGAGTCAACGGCTTCTTCTTTCTGATGTAGGGCCACGCCTGCTGAGAAGGTGATTCTGCTGTTGATACCGGGAATGTATATGTCTTTCATTGCTAACCGAATACGATTTATGCACGTGAGTGTTTCCTCTGAGTTTGTTGATGGCAGTATGATAATAAACTCTTCTCCACCGTAGCGGGCCAATGTCGATCCTAGCGCTGCAAATTGATCCTCTGAACGTAATAATTTTTCACATAATTTGCTGAATTGTCTCAGGACTTCGTCGCCAATTTCGTGGCCAAATCGGTCATTCACCAGCTTAAAGTGATCTAAGTCGATCATGGCAATGCAGAAGTGGTGAGATCCTTCATCCGCTTTTCTCTTTTGAACCTTCATCACTTCCCGTGCGTGGCGACGATTGAAAAGTTGAGTTAGCTCATCTGTTTGTGCTTGTTTCTCAATTATTTTGCGCGCGACTTCTAGTTCTTTATATTTTTTTCTCAAACGATTACGTAAGGAGGATATAAAGTCTCCAAAGAACGCGAACCACAGTAAAATAATAGAGAAAACCATGGTTTGAAATAGTTCGATTTTAACTGAAAAATCCGATCGCCCTGAATAGTAATCCGCAAAGACTGCGGTGCAATAGGTAGTCATCATAACTAACACAATAAAAAGGTATTGTTTTAAGTTGAGGCGAAGCATTCCAAAGCTGAATACGGGTAAATAACAGATCTGACAGAGTACGCGAGCATCGTGAAAATAGTAGATTGGCAGTAGGCCGCCAATTGAAGCAAAGATTAGTTGTTGTTGGGTTAAACTTGGGTCTTTAAATCGTAAGTTTGATCCGCTTCGTATTAAAATAAAAAATATTGTATTACCTATGATTCCATAGCTGATAAAAAATGTCATCGCCCAAGAGGGCATTCGCCAGTAGCTCAGTTCTGATATGAGACAGGTGATTGTAGCGATCATGAAATAGGTGGCTATTGCCATATACAACCGTGTCAGCCGTATACGTTGTGCTCGCCCTTGACTGTTGTGCATGTTTTCATGGGCAGAAAGGCGTGAGAAAACGAAGAGTTTCCTAAGTTTTTTAAATTGAAGATGGTTCGGTCCTGTCAATTTAAATGGGCTGATGTTTGTCCGTATGAAAGAGACAACATTGTAGGGCAACATAAATCTATGCCTTTAATGTTCAGTGGGTGACTTAATTGTTTTTATTAATTATTGTGCGGCTAATTGGTCATGAATGTGATAGATGCGAAGCGATATTGCAAATATTTTTATCCGCGGCGTTGGCTGATGAAAAAATGGAATAAAAAGTGGTTTTCACTGAATCCGTTCAGTACGAAAAAGGCATAAAACCCCTATTTTTATAATGCTTATCCATAAGCAGACAAAAATAAAACAAAAAAATATAACAAACGGAAAGTTTATAACTAACTTTGTTTTTTAACGTTTCCTATGTGGTCTCTGTGAAAGTGATCCATACCGTTGGTTTCGACGTACTTGCTATAGTCATATGTGAATGTCCGAGGTGTAACTGTTCCAATGAAAGCCTTTCATCCCCAGCCTGTTACCGATCAAGTAACACTATCTGAACTTATTGCTGCCCTAAGTCGTGCTTTGGATATAACCGAAGGGCAACCGCCTGGCCATTGTATTCGTGTGTGTTGGATTGGAGTCCATATAGCCAAGGAAATGGAAATGCCAGAGCAAGAGGTTTGGGATTTGTATTACACCTTACTGCTTAAAGATTTAGGCTGCAGTAGTAATGCTGCTCGAATTTGTGAACTCTATATGACTGATGACCTTAGCTTTAAACGTAATTATAAAACGGTGAGCAGTAGCTTGCCTCAGGTTGTGCGTTTTGTGCTGAAAAACACGGGTCTTAAAAAAGGCTTGGCAGAACGATTTAAAACTGTGCTCAATGTGATGCAAAATGGAGAGGATCTCAGTCAGGAATTGATTCAAACACGTTGTGATCGCGGAGCCGAAATTGCTCATCGATTACGATTTAGTGAGACCGTGAGTGAGGGGATTCGCTGCTTGGATGAGCACTGGGACGGCGGCGGAAAACCTGCGCAAATATCTCAAGAAGATCTGCCTGTATTTTCTCGCATTGCATTGTTGTCTCAAGTCGTAGATGTGTTTCACGAGTCTTCCAATAGGGAAAATGCGATTCAGGAAGTGAAGTTACGATCGGGAACGTGGTTTGACCCCGCGATTGTTGCTGTTTTTGAAAAGGTGGCGCAAAGGGAGGCGTTTTGGGAAGGGATTGAAGCGGATGATGTGCATACTCAGATTCTATCGTTAGAGCCTGCGGCCTGTGCTGTGGAAGTAGACGATGATTATCTCGATGAAATAGCCGCAGCCTTTGGCGAGGTGGTCGACTCCAAAAGCCCCTATACCGCTGGACACAGTGAAAGGGTCGCATTGTATACGGATATCATTGCGAAAGAGCTGGGTTTTGATGAGGGGCTTCGACGTTGGCTCAGGCGTGGGGCTTTGTTACACGATGTCGGCAAGCTGGGCGTCAGTAATTCAATTTTGGATAAGCCGGGTAAACTAGATGAAGAGGAGTGGGTGGCGATGCGTAAACACCCAGTTTATACCGAAGAAATCTTATCAAAAATTTCTGCATTTTCTGAGCTGGCTAGGATTTCCGGAGCGCATCATGAGCGAATGGACGGGAAGGGCTATCCTAAAGGGCTCGTTGGTGATGAAATTACGATGGCGACGCGCGTGATCACCACCGCTGATATCTTTGATGCGATTACCGCAGACAGGCCCTATCGTGCGGCCATTCCGGTTGATAAGGCGCTTTTGATTATGGAGGAGAGCTTAGATACAGCGATTGACCGAGAATGTTTTACGGCGTTAAAGCTGGCGGTTATGCACGATGCGTTTGGCAATAGTGAGCTGAAGGCTGGGTAGCGTTAGGTGCAGGGAGCAGGCGAGTAGGGAGAGTAAAGTGGGGCGAAATGAGCTTGTATGCTTATAACGGTGTCGATTGCAGCATGTGTTCCCACTCTGAGTGCGGAGCGAAAAATGCGACCTAATTTTTGAGGCTCGGGTTGGGGGACGCATTCAGACAGAAACTAGAACACTCTGGTTACCGTGAGGAATCTGTTTTCGTCGATGGTTTGAGTCTACGGAATAGGCCCGTTGTGAAACTTACTCCTAGTAAAATCAAGGCACCGCCTGACATCATTTCAATACTTATCGTTTCATCTAAAAACAAATAACCCCATAAAACACCAAATAGCGGAATGAGGTAGGTGACTGAAATCGTTTTCGTTACACCAACGGTTTGAAGTAGGCGGAAAAATAAAATTAACGCGAGAGCTGTTGAGAATACGGCCATAGCAATGATGCTCATCCAGGCGTCGATGCTGGGTGAGGTTTTGGGCCAATAAAGTAGGGCGAGGGGGAGTAATATTATTCCTGCATACAATTGACTGCCCGCAGCAACTGTAAGCGCGGGCAAATGTGAAAGCTTCAATTTTATGAATATACTCGAATAGGCGTAGCAAAGTGTTGCCGCCAAGGCGGACGCGATTGGTATTAAGCTGTTGGATAAACTGATATCTCCACCTCTAGCTGACAATACGTATACGCCAGAAAAACCAATGAATAACCCAGCTACGCCCATTTTTGTCGGCTTTTCCCGAGTCCAGATGAAGGCTACTATTGCCGTAAAAAATGGTGTCGTTGCGTTTAAAATGGATGTGGAACCTGCGGGGATGTAAAGAGATGTGTAGGCGAAAAAGCTATATGGTAAGGCTGTGCTTACGAGGCCAATAAAGAAAAAGGTAGCCCAGTTTTCCAAAAGTGCTTTGTGATTCTTGGTGTAAATGATGAAGGGAAGTAGGACTGCAGCGGCGAATGAGGCGCGAATAAATATTAGCGCGACAACACCGAACTCTGCACTGCTGATGCGCATAAATAAGAAAGATGCTCCCCAGAGCGCTGCCAAAACGATAAGTTGAAAAAATAATCCCATTGTCCAATCCGTTACTGCTTGTATAACATTTCTACCGTTCTTAATTAGAACTGTAGACGATTTTTGTGTCAGGGATCTTAACACAGTAATTCATAGCTACTGTTTATGGTGATGATTAAATTATTTAAATGATGACCTTATTTCTTTCGCATTTTGAACCCAGTGTTTA
This sequence comes from Agarilytica sp., assembly GCA_033852175.1. GTDB lineage: Bacteria > Pseudomonadota > Gammaproteobacteria > Pseudomonadales > Cellvibrionaceae > Agarilytica. The sequence continues at coordinate 182,562 of JAWSUY010000015.1, read as the reverse complement.
CACATTTTAGGTTTAGCCTGTTGTTATTAAAGACGAATGTGGAATTGTTTCCAGAGGAGTATGCTATGAATATTTTGGACAAAGGTTTTACCCTAATTGAAGTGATGGTTGTGGTTGTGATTATTGGCTTGCTTGCCGCTGTTGTTGCTCCCAATGTGATAAGTACGCTGGAGGATGGGCAGCAAAAAATCGCTCGATCCGATTTTTCAGCTATTGAAGTCGCGTTAAAAATGTACCGCTTGGATAACTCGGCTTACCCGACTACAGAGCAAGGGCTGAAAGCCTTGGTGGAGAAGCCGGGTTCGCCGCCGGAACCCAAGAGTTGGAGAGCTGATGGATATCTCGACCATTTGCCGCTCGATCCGTGGAAAAACCCTTATGTCTACGAAAGTCCTGGTGAAGATCATCGTTATGACTTGTACAGCTTGGGGGCGGATGGTTTACCGGGAGGGGAAGGGAAAGCTGCAGATATTTTATTGTGGTAATGGTCGATTAATGCAAGAAATGCAGGCTGTGTCGGTCTCTGCCAGCAGTTTTAGCTTCGTACAAGGCTTGGTCTGCAACGGTAAAAAAATCTTCTGGAGATAACTCTCCGCCAGTACCTGTTGCGCCACCGATGCTGATGGTCATTTGTATTTCGTGCTCTTTGTGCCAAACGGGTGTATCCCGAAAAGCCTGGCATATGCGTTCTGCAACGGCAATGGTTGCTTGCACTCCTGCTCCCTTGAGGATAACGACAAACTCTTCACCGCCATAGCGGCATAAAATATCTGTTGGTGTGCGAACTTCTTGCTTAATCAGCTTTGCTGCGTGCACGAGACAGGTGTCACCAGCATCGTGACCGTATTGATCGTTTATTTTTTTAAATAAATCAATATCGCAGACCAATAGCGAAATACTGTCTTTCTTCTGTCCAGCCTCTTCATACATACGAAAGAAATGTCGATCGAAATAGCGCCTGTTATGAAGGTCCGTGAGGGAGTCTTTATGGCTGATTTCTTTATAGCGATCAGCTTCTTCTTCCGATTCTACTTGGCTGGCCAGCATCTCAATCAAGAATTCTGCACGTATATTACCTTGGATGATTAACTGGGTGAGGCAAGTGAGAACAAATAATGCAGAAAAGAAAGAGCTTAACGAGCCTTCAAACGTTAATGTAAATAACGTTGGTGCAAATAAAAGGCACAAATATAGCTTGCCGGCCTTTTCATTCATTAGCCAAATCATAAATCCGCCGACGGTTGAAAAAGCTAATACGAGTGCTGCAGAAAAGTATACGGATTCGTAATCTGGCTGGCTAAGTATGTAGGCGATCATCACGCCCCAGTAGACGGCGTAACTTAATGATAAAATGATAAATATTTTCATTGCCTTGCGAGATTTGTCTTCATAAAAAGCGCTGGGGCGTCGACGGTAATATAGTGAAATCATATCGTAGACAAGCATTACTGCTGCATTGATCCAAACAAATGGTGACCCAGGTTCTACAGCTAGGATAGGGGTCATTAGTAACACCCACAGGAGCATCATCGAGCTTTTGGAGGCTCGGCTCTGTTTTAGCAGGTAATCAATAATTTTGGTGTCAACGGCGGGCATATGGGGATGTCTTGTACGCTATGTCTCACGTTCAGTATAGACAAGCCGAGTTGGCTTCGCTATATGCTGGTTTTGACATAATCCACTCTAAATTAGTTATCTCTAACCCTACCTTTAACCCAGCTTTTTTCGTACCGCAGAGAGCTATTTTGGGGAGGTTGATAAGTGATCGCTGTTCGACGCTCAATAATGTTATTTGGAATCAATATGACGACATTTTCAAATGGTACGACTCTTATAATTCAGCATGTTTTCACAGGTCTCCTGTTTTGAAGGGGCATTAGTTGAGAGATCTTGTCACAAAAGTATAAAACCAAGGCCACGTGTCTAGCATTGCTTGGAGTTAGAGTGATATCTTCACTCTAGTTTTGTCCATCTAATACTCTCAACGAAAAGGAAAGGCCCATGCGATTTACCTTATTGCTCGTACTGTTCGTACTTGCGTCATGCGATCAAGCAAAAACTGAAGTATCGATCACTCATGAACCTGTTAATGATGAAGCTGTAGCTTCAGAGCAGAGTGCGGAACAAGCAACTGTTGAACCGACTATCGCTGACATCCTCGATTCCCAATCTGAAGACACTAAGGCCCGTTACCCGTTTCGTCACCCTCTAGAAACCTTGTCTTTCTGTGATGTTCAGGCGTCTCAGACCGTAGCCGAAATATTACCGGGTGGCGGTTGGTACAGCAAAATTCTACTGCCGGTTCTTGGTGAAAGCGGAAAGTTGGTCGGTATCGATTACGATATTGATTTGTGGCCACTGTTTTCCTTTACCGATGATGCCTTTGTCGATAAGCGTAAATCTTGGTCGAGCGATTGGCTGATAGAGGCCAAAGAGTGGGGGATTGACGGTGGGGCAACGACCTCTGCTTATGCTTTTGGTGAGCAGCCTGAAGACCTTGTGGACTCGGTTGATCGGGTAATGTTTATTCGCGCACTTCATAACTTAAAACGCTTTGATGCCGAGAATGGCTTTTTGAAAGATGCACTTGCTGAAACTAAGCGTATTCTTAAATCTGATGGCTTAGTTTGTGTTGTTCAGCATGAAGTATCGGAAGATAAGAGTGACGAGTGGGCTGATGGCTCCAAAGGTTATCTGAAAAAATCTTCTGTAGTGAGCTTTTTCGCTGAGGCGGGTTTCGAGTTGGTTAACGAGTCGAGCATCAATCAAAACGTTAAAGATGTACCAGGGGATGAGGATATTGTTTGGCGTTTACCGCCAACATTTTATACCAGTAAAGATAATGATGACTTGAAAAAGACATACTCAGAAATTGGCGAGTCGAATCGTATGACGTTAATTTTCAAAATATCTGATCCGAGCGATATAGTGAAGGCGGGGTAATAGAGGATAGAGGAGGGTGGCGAAATTCCCCGTGAGGAGTAGCGTAGTCGTTTGCAGTGCGCTGTTTGAAAAGGCTTGTGAGAATGAGCCTTTTTGAGCTTTTACTCCTAGATCCTAACCCTTGAGCCTATTTCCTATAGAAGATAAGAAATAAGAGAGATTGAATGAGTCTTCTGAATAGAAACCCTCTCACACCCCCTAAAACAAATAAGGCCCTGNNCAGGGCCTTATTTGTTTTAGGGCTTAAATTCTTACGCTAAGTATCAATATGCTTCTAGCTGGCTTTAGATTAAGAGCCTTTTATCGATTGCTCGATCGAATCCGTATACGTAAATAGTGAGAGGACCACACTTTCCGGTCCAAAAAGGAGGCCTCCTGAGAGGTTCATTACGGTATGCGAGAATTTTACTCGATTAATCTTAGCCGCAGATTTTAAACGTTGAAAGCCACTCATGGATTCTAACTCTGATAGCTCACCCGCAAAAGAGACGGCTATATAGGGATATATAAGTGAGCCATCTGTAATACATTCTATTGCATAATTAAATAGGTGTTCTATCGCACTTTGTCTTCCCCTAATTTTTGCGGCTACGTAATTTCTATTGTCGCGCAAGCAAATTATGGGGTTAATGTCTAGCGTCTTACCGATAAATGCGCCAAACGCGCTGACACTTTTGGTTCCGCGTTTTGATGCTCTCTCGCGAACATAGCCTACATCTTTCGGAATGCCATAGGTCCAAATTAGGGGTTTTATGTCTCGCATTTTAATTTGCAGTTGGCCTTTTGAAATGCGTTTTCTAATAAGGTCAATGGTGTACATGGCGAAAAGTGCCTGACCGGTGAAAGCTGTTCCTGTGTCGATCACACGAACACCGAACTTACCGGGTCTTTTAGCAATTTTGCGTATTTCAGGGTACTTGGAGGAAACTTCGTGGCTGGCATCCATGGTGTTGTTATATATTTCGCTGCTTGCACTGCCCACAGTTTGAATAATAACGTAGTCGTATGTGGTCGCCAGATTTGTCAAAATAAAATCGAGAATCTGGTCCGAATTATACGGAGTCGTCTCTGCATCATTTTTATTTGTTAATAGGTTTTTATCATAAAAGGCTTTTAGTCGGCCTTCATTTTTATCGTCAAGATACAGTGTTCCATTTACCTTTATATTGATTGGCAAAATCTTAATGTTGTTTGCCTTTAAATATGCTGTTGGTAAATCACATGCAGAATCCACAACCAATACCACACTCATAATTTTTCCTCCCTAAAACTGTGATTGCGGAGTATAACGACTTTTTATTATGCGTAAGGGGAACATGATGCCAATTAATAATGATTTAGACGATTATGTGCGCTAGTGAACGTTAAATTGATGTCTTTAAAATGATTTTGAGGTCAAAAATTAATTTTTGGTTGGAATGTTTGTGTGAGTGATAATAAGTTTTTATGTTAACTAAAAATGTGACTGAGTTGTCGGTGCTGATTGTGGTGACGAAATAGTGATTGTTGTGAAGAGGATTTCGATGACGAATTTGGAGCGCGGACTGTTGGTTTCAATTTCAAGGGTATATTTGGCATGTTCAGCCCAGGCTTTTGCTGCGGTCTATTGTGATGTTTTTGAAATACTTCCTGCCTGGGTTGAGTTATTTCAATCGTGGGGTGTTTCATAGGTATCGGTTGTAAAGTTAGTACAGTTAGACGTTAAGTGGGGGCAGATGAGCTATCACCTGAAATGAATTGATCGTACAAAAACTCTTGAACAAAATTACATGTTCATCTGACCCCATTTAATATCGGAATTTTTGATAATGAAAGCTGTAATCCTTTTGCTCGTTCTTTTTGTAAGTGCTTGTGGTGGACGTTCTGATCACGCTGAGAATGATGAAAATTTGGTTATATCCGTTTTAAATTCGGGTGGTGGGGCTGTAGTGCTGAATTCTGTGTCATATGCGTTAGTCGATACACCAGACACAGAATATGAACTTGAGTGTGAAGAAGGTTGCTCCGTGTGGGAGTTCCCTGAGGACCTAGTCGGAAGTGTGAATATCTCCGCCAGTGTACAGTTGGAGAACGTTTCAGACCCTTTATGTCTGGATTTCTATAGCGGTGAAAAGTATGTTGATGTTAATCCAGCTATTGAACAACGTATTAACTTGATCCTCTATTACGAAGCCACTGCGTGTGAATAATAGTTTAAAACATGACTAAACCGCTTATATCGATATGGTTTGGGCGGTTTTATTGGTTGTAACGTAGGCGACTGAAGATAAGGCCGGGTCATTACACTGCTCCCCCACGGAGCAGCGTCTGATTACTGTGTATTCCCCCTGTGCTCACCTTGTCCTGCTCTTGAGTTTCTTCTTCGCTTCTTATGCTCTATTCATGCGTTATGTTTGTTTGCGATAGGTCAGGCACTGGTCCAGCAGCTTGTCATAGCTACTTTGTATCTGAGTGACAAGTTCTCGTGACGAGCTTACAGAAGATAGCTCATCACCTACCACGACATCACAGTTAAACGGCACGAATAGAGCCTCGCCGCGAGGCAGTGCTCGTCCTAATCCGTGGGCAACCACAGGAATGACCTTGGTTTCTGGTCTGTCTTTGATGATGTAGTAAATTCCTTTTTTTAGTTTGCTCGCCTTTTCGGGTTCGCCTCGAGATCCCTCTGGGAAAACTACCAAAATATCCCCGTTATCCAATGCTTCATGGCAGCTATCAAATAAGTCCTTTTTAACCGCACCAGATCGAGATAACGGAATGATGCCGATAACATTTAACGAAAACCAAGCAATAACAGGGTTTGATAGAAAATAGTCTGCAGCCGCGACTGGTCGAATTTTATGAACTTGAAACAGCGGGTAAAGGCTCAGCAAAACCATCGTATCTAAATGACTATTATGGTTGGCAGCCAGAATAGCTGGCCCTGTTTTGGGAAGCTTTTGCCAATGACGCACGTTTAGGCCCAGGAGGGCTAGCACCACGGGTTTAACGATTAATCCAACAAAAAGTATTTTCAATATGCGGTTCATGGATATGCCTAGTAGTGAAGGTAATAGATGTAATGAAAAAACAACGGTGCGGTATAAATTAGGCTGTCCATTCTATCGAGAATACCGCCATGTCCCGGAATTAGATTGCCGCTGTCTTTTATCTGAAGGTCTCGCTTAACAGAAGACAATACAACGTCACCGATAAAGCCACTTACGCTGATAATGATGCCTGCGATAAACCCCTCTGTAATGGTTAATGGTGTGAGGAGTGGGGCCACAAAGCCAGCGGTTAGCGTGATGGTAAACATGCCGCCGAGAAAACCTTCCCAGGTTTTGTTGGGGCTGACTTTCGGGATGATCTTATGTTTGCCAAAGGCTTTCCCCCAGACGTATTGATTTACGTCATTAAACTGCGTCATAAATAAGAGGTAGAGCACTAAACCAATACCACCGAATAAGGCGTTATTCTCGGGTAAAACGAGTAAGTAGGCGATGTGGCTGATAGAAAAAACCGTGAGCATGACAGACCAATGTAAAACGCCAGCTGATTTAATAAAACCATCTGTTTCACCTTTTAATACCATCCGCATAGGGATAAACAAAAACATGTACACGGGTATAAAAATAATAAACATGCCGTACCACCCAATCGCTACCCAGTAGTATTGAAGGGGAATGCATAGGTAAGCCCAGAAAATAACATTGCGATCGGTTTGGCGGGTTGAGACTATCGACAGAAACTCTTTTAGCGCGAGAAAGCTAATAAAACCAAAAAAGAAAATAGCTGCGTTAGTGCCAATACTGAGAAAAAGGAAGAGGAGTCCAATGATCCACCACCAAGATTTTGTTCGCAAGTGCAGTTCTGTGTGGTCTTTGTCTGGATTTTTTTTGGCGACCAGATACTGAATCAGCGTGGCGATGATCAATATCGCGATGACGGATATCATGGCGATAAGTGCGTTTTTAGGGATGCTGTCAAAAAATAACATTCTGATTAGGCCTGTCGTATTATCACTATTACAGTGATCGTAAGGATGGAGAGAATTTGTAGCGCGCTCAGTAAAGCTTGTTTTTTCAGAAGCTGAATGCAACCCAGTAAACGGGGCGGTAGACTTCTGCCTGATTTTCCCGCGGGCATGATCTTCAACCGTGTTAGCGCGTTATCCATGGCTTCGAGATGGTCAGGGATTTCGGTTTTTGAAAGGCTGTCTTTAGCCAGGTTTTCCAATAGTTTTTGATCGAAGCCTACGCGAATGGCAATAACAGTTTCTAAAACGCCAAGAATGATGGCGATAATGCTCATGATCGCGATTGAGGTTTCTAATCTAGCATTCATAAAAAGCATGAACGCAATGATTGTGACTGTAATGCACAGCGTGAGGTGATGAATTTTATGGTGCTGGTTCAGTAGCGCAACACATGTATTAATACTCGCGGTTTCGCTTTTATCTGTCACGGTGTGTTATTCCGTCTACTGTTCGCTCTACAGTTTTTTTTACAGGGGAAAGCTCGTTCAGTCGGTCAATTGCATGTCCGTTTAACCGTATTCCGGGACGTTTTTCTTGTATAAGCTGAATGGCTTCAGCAATACTGCTGACGTGTCCGTACATAAATAACCATGCCGCTAGGGCTGTTGCGCTGCGGGAATAGCCCAGCGCGCAGCATATTAGGGTCGAACCGTTTTTCTGAGCGTTCTCTATAACTTCTGCAGCTGACTGTAGGTTTTCTAACGATTGTGTTAAAAGGTCGAGGTTACTAATGCTGTGCCAGCTAGTTTTGGTGGTGAGTGATTTCGGCGCTGTGAACTCCGCCGTCATATCAATAACAGAGGTATAATAATTTTCTATGAAGTCAGTTTTCGAGGGAAACCGTCCAAGCCAAAGGCCATTAAAAATAAGGTCTGCTGAATTGATATTTTTTGTCCAAAGGCGGGAATTAATCTTTGCCGCAATCAAATAGGGGAAAAGCAACCATTGAGCGGCAATACTCATTTGACCTGTTTGATTTTTTTGAAATACACCAACACCCAAAATAAGATAGCCTGTAGACACCATGAGTGTTGATATTGCTGGCCACAATAACCACAAGGCCCAGCCTTGATAAGCGAAAGACAAACCGAAACATGCAGCAGATACCGCTAAATAGTAGCCTCCAATGGTCAGCTTTCGGCGGTTTTCATCGCGGATATTAGTCCTAAGGTTGACGATACTCGTTCCGTTAATCGGCCACAACCAAACACAAGTCCAGCCCAGTAGGGCACCGGTAGGGACATCTATAAAATGGTGCTGAAAAGTTGTGAGAACCGAAACGGCAATTAAGAAACACAGAAAATGAAACGGCCAAAGTAAAAGTTTCGGCAAGTGACGTGGGAAGTGAACCCACAAAATAACTAACAGAGCAATATGCAACGACGGGGCTTGGTTAAAGGGTAGGTCAAAACTTGTGAGTGCTGCAAATAGATCGCCAAATAAACCATCGCTTTGTGGTCGTTGAAAGGTGTATTTTAAAGGGAATAGAAGAAAGCAAGCGACGGCGATAGCCTGGCAGCTAATCAGGCGTTTGCCCAAACAGTGCAGTTCTTTTTTAGAGCTGCAAATAAACAGGGATATACCGTAGAGAAGATCGATGCTCCAATAGGGGAGGATGGTCCACGGTAAAAACGGTATATAGTGTTCCCAGTCAAATACAATGTGGGGAACATTGAGTTTTTGTGATGCGAGGGTATTGGCTACGTTGTAACTGATAAAAAAGAACGGAGCCAAAAAACACACATAGCAACAGGCCACCAGCCAGGGTCTTCCTTCGCTGGCGGGGGCTTGCATCTCATCGTTGTTTGTTGCAGATGTGTTGCGAGTGTCCACCTTATGAAGGCTCGTTTCTTATCGCGAGCGATACCGTAAATATTCCAAATTCATCGATGCGCTGATCAATCTTTGTAAAGCCAGCCGATGCAACTAACTGGTCCATTTCTTCCTGCGTGCGTCTGCGCATGACCCAAGCGTCGCCTTCTCGATGACTGGTGAGCGCTCTTGCGATCATTTCCAGCTGAGGGTGCCAAGGTTGACCGGTATAAATAAGGTAACCGTTGGGAGCGATTGCGCTGGCAAACCCCTCTAGCGAAGTTTTGAGTAAACCATTGTCAGGGAATAACTCATAAAGCCCTGAGACAACGCCTAGCGTTGGTTGTGTCTCCAAATTGTTATAACTATCGGCGGAAAATGCATCGGCTTTGATAAAGCGGGCAATCTTTTCGAGCCCTTTTTCGGTAATCAATTGACTGCCTTGTTCAACATTTAAGTCGCTGTAATCGCGCAATAGAATGGAGTCTGGTAATTTTTGGTTTTGATCTGAATCGCTCTCAATCGCCTCTAAGATATAGCGACCATGGCCAGAGGCAATATCCATAATATCAACAGGTTTACCTTGTTCTCGCAATTTGTCACTGGCAATACGTAATAATTCTTCTATATTGCATTTGCGTTGCCGTATGCCTTTCCAGCCGATGGCATTTAGGTAGTTTTTATCGATCAACTCGCCGGCTTTTGACAACCCTTGGGCTTGGTTCTTATACACGTAGTCAAGGGTGCTGCCGGAATCAAAACCTGTTTTATGACCGAGTTTGATACCTTTGGAAAATAGCCCGCTTATTTTTAATCCGATTTTGTATGCAGTCCAATATGCACCTGCAGGTGTAAGAAGGGCGTGAGGGCTGGCTAATTGGTCGGACTCGACTCGTGTATATCCAAGTTTATCGGCATTTAGCAGGTTTTGTCTGCTGATGGGTTCAGCAAAGCGTTCAGTGATGAAATTGCGTATTTTATCTAAAGCAATGCTGCGGTCTTTTTCGCCCAAGGTATCGTGATAAAAGCCTTTTAGCACGTGCCTTTCTTTTACTAAACTGCCCAGTGATGCATAAAATTTATGCTGAGGCTTTTGGTGTACAACCCAGTCTGATCCGGAAATTAGCAGCTGTGTTGGTACGGTTATCGCTGCAGCGTCTGCAACAATTCGTTCTGCTGTTTCGTAGAGAGATAATAGGATATTTGATGAAATTGCTCGTGTTATTAATGGGTCATTGTCAAACGACTGAATACGATCTGCATCATGAGTTAAAAACTTGGCTTTCACGTAACTGTTAACAAAAAACTGTCCCTTAACTTTTTCCATTAATTTTAAGCCCGAGCGAGCAAAAGGAACGTAGAGTTTGACTTTGAATGCTGGCGAAGCAAGTACCATGCAGCGAATTTTGGGTGCGTAATCGTGTACCCAAGTGGATACGACTACGGCTCCTACACTTTGCGCGATGATGGCCATTTCTTCTTCGTCAAAGTTGTAGATTTCAGAAATATGATTAATAAAGGTCTGTACGTCACGTACCGATATTGCAAGGCTTGGGCTATAGCCTCGTTCTCCGGGGGAATTCCCGTGTCCGCGAGCGTCCCATGCGAAACACGCGTAATCTTGCATTTCTAGCTCATCAACAATATGACTTAATCGGCCTGAGTGTTCGTGTCCTCTGTGGAATAGAACAATAGCGCCTTTGGGTTTCTGTGAAGAAGCTGGCCAATAACGATAGAAAAGTTCAACCCCGTCGTGGGTCGTGAATGATTTCTTTTCTTGAACTCGTTGAGAAGAAGGTTCCATGTTCATGATATTCGTCCTGATTTGAAGAAATTGTTTCGCGTGTTTACTTCACTTCATGAAGGGCATTTCGAATCCGGTTAACGATGGTGATCGCTGTTAGTGCGGAGAGTAGGGGCATCAACCAATACAAGAAGGAAGGGATTGAAACACCTATGCCGACCCACAAGCCCAAAGCGCCAAAAACCAATGCTCGATCGCTTTTCCCAAGCGGGCCGTCGTAGCGACGAGTTGCGCCCACTGTTAGGCCCATTACGCCAGCAAACTCACTAAGCGTGGCGAGAAAGATAACTAAAGCAACCGAAGCCGCTGAGAAGGGTGCAATAAGGGCAAAGGGAATGAAGAGAGCGGCATCAGCCACCACATCACTGAGTTCGTTGAGGTAAGCCCCCAGTTGAGTCTTTTGACTATGTTCGCGAGCCAACATGCCGTCGATGGCGTTGAGGGCCATGCGAGTAAACATCCATATCGGTAGGATGAGAAATAAAATCCTGGTTTCAGAGAATCGGGCTAACAACGCGCCTATTAGAATAGAGCCTATGGCAGCAATAATGGTGATTTGGTTGGCGGTAGCGCCAGCTTTGGCCAAAATGCGGACTAGGGGGCGTAGTAAGGCTTGAAATTTGGGTTTGATATCGTAGAGAGTCATTGGCTAGCTGCTGTATATTCCATGCGTTGAACTTCCTTTTTTGGCAAAACTACTAGGCCAAAGCTACTTTGAACTGAGCTGAGAGGTTTCTAGCTTACGTGTGTTGCGCTAGAGAGGAGGTAGGCGTCAGTCAGTTCATTGCACGCCATGCTAAGGCATGTTTTTTGGCATGGCAAGGGTTCAATTGTGATAAGGCGCTGTTTTGGGAGCGGTGTTGTGTTTTTAGTGTGAGGGGCAGCAATATTCTCGTTAATATTCCATAGGAGTCTTGCCGAGGATTTTCCGAAAAGCTGCAATGAATGAACTGGATTGGCTATAGCCTAAGTCCAATGATATGGAGGTTACTGATTCTCCTTGGCTTAATCTCTCTAAAGCGTAAAACAGCCTGACTTGCATTCGCCACTGGCTAAACCCCATGTTGACTTCACTTTTGAAAAGTCTTGAAAGCGTTCTGGTGGTCGTGCAGCAACGTGATGCCCAGTATTCAATATTTTCTGTGCTAGTGGGGGTTGCGAATAGCTGAGTCATAACTGGCTTGAGAGTCCTGTGGTTTGACCACGGCAGTGTGAGTTCAGACGTTTCTAACCGTGAAATTTCATCAATTAACACCACCATTAAGCGATAGTCAGGGCCTTCTTTTGAATAATTTCCGCCAATATTCACAGCTCTTAAAATTAGTTCTTTTACCACGGGGGTAATGTTCAAAATTTTAATTTCCGTTGGCATACATTCTGCCCACTCGGCATCAATAAATAAATTTGCGATGCTTACTGAATGTGGAAATATTAGTTCGTGTACGATATTGGGCGGGCACCACAATGCCTGAGATGTTGGAATCAATGAGATCTTATTTTCAGTTTTAACTCGCGTGATTCCGTTAGTTGAATAAATGAGTTGTCCTCGTGAATGAGAGTGGGGTTCTGAGCACATTGCATTGTTAACGTCCTTCCAAAACGGGAGTATAGGGCGGTCTGGATTTTGGATGTTGCCCAAATCTACGCTCGGTAATCTTGTCAGTTTATCTATATTCATTGTCTTTTTATCATGAGAAACCTGAATCAGGTGAGATTATAATCTGTCACATACTCATCAGGAAAGGGGACCACCAGTGACGATCACAAAACATAATGAAATAATTGTAGAGCAATTCACAAAGCAGGCAGTTCTATTCGCAAAGATACCAGGGCATCTTGAATCAGTGCAAATGCTTCTCGACATGTCTGAAGTCGACGATACAGACAGCGTCCTAGATGTTGCCTGTGGTCCGGGGTTGGTTGCATGCGCTTTTGCAAATGTTGCGAAAAATGTAACAGGCATCGATATTACGAAAAAGATGATTGAGCAAGCAACGGTGCGACAGAAACAAATGAAAATTAACAATATCGCATGGGATATTGGGAGTGTTTCGCCACTACCCTACGACGATGATACGTTTTCGATTGTTGTAACTCGGTATAGCTTCCATCATTTTGTCGATCCTGAATACGTACTTTCCGAAATGAAGCGTGTGTGTCGGCCAGGCGGTCGGATAATGGTTGTCGATGTTGCGTTACCTTTAGAGAAAGTCGAACTTTTTAACCGAATGGAAAGATTGAGAGATCCTTCCCATACGAAAGCGCTAACCCTCAATGAGTTTCATACACTGTTTGAAAAGTCCAACCTTAGAAAATGTCGGGAGGGGGCGTATTCTGTTGAGGTCGAATTGAATCAACAGCTGGAAGCATCATTTCCTAATTCAGGTGATGATGTTCGGGTGAAATCACTTGTTGAGCAAGATGTTGGGAGAAACGACCTGGGCATTAACGCCTATAAAAAAGGTGGGAAGGTATATTATACTTATCCCATTTCTATCTATGTTGCGCTGAAGGAATAGAAAAATACTGTTTTAGTGGGGGGGGGTAGAGTCCTTTGTTACAGGTTATTATGCATTGGGTGTCGGTAATGACACTCATATATTATATAACCCTAAATTCAATGACTTAAATTGAGCGGGAGAATATGTCGATTAATTTCCCGCAATACCCATACCCCCACAACTAAATGTTCATATGGTCAAAGTTGAAAATAAACACTTGCATATCAAAAAACAAGCGCCTATAGTTCGCGCAACTTTGATGTCAACTTGGATCGGGGCTTAAAAAAACACGACTAAGTTTACTTCAATCAGTACTCATTCAATTATTCAATCAAACAGGAGGCTTAATATGTTTTACGTAATATCAAATTTTACAATGTTGGGCTTCGCTGCCAAGACCTTATTTAGTTAACCTTCGTTAGCTTCATATAAGACTGCCATATCCCGTCTCGGGAAGAAGCTTAAATCAAACGTATTGAACGTTCCGGTCATTCGATGACTTGGGATGGCATTCCTTTGTCCAACATTTCTAACTTTTAACGTTTTAGCCGTTTTTCGCGCTTAAAACAATGAATTCGTTTGGAATTCGACAGCTCAAATCATTGCGATATTGAGTCGGGCTTCGCTGCGCCTAAAAAAGGTGAGTGTGGCCCAAAAAGAGAAAAAGACTATGGGCACAATTATTAAAAATATCGAAACATCATCGTCCGCCGAAGTGCGTTTGATGATTTCCGATGAAAACTGGTTGGAGACTTCAGCTGTGGATCAGCTAAAGAAAACAACCGAATTACCGGGTATGTGTTGCGGTGTGGGAATGCCGGATTTACACCCAGGTAAGGGGCAGCCTATTGGGGCTGCGTTTATTAGCAAAAACATTATATATCCGCATTTGGTGGGAAGTGACATTGGTTGTGGCATGGGCGTTTGGAAGTTGGATGTTTCAGCGCGCAAGGTCAAGGTCGATAAATGGGAGAAAAAACTGACCGGGCTAGATGCTTCGTGGAGCGGTGATTGTGACGAATGGCTGAAAAATCAAGGCGTGATAAAGCCAGAACTAAGACCAGAACTAAGACCAGAGTTAAAATCCGACGCGACGCTAGCCGTGAATACTGACGTAACGTTAGCAACAAAAGCAGAGCGGAAACGTGCGGATAAGGCCATATTTTCAGGCAATGGAACCTTAGGCACGATTGGTGGTGGTAATCATTTTGCGGAAATTCAGCGGGTGAAAGAGGTGTTCAACCAAGAAGAGTTTGCACAGGTGGGGTTGGATGCGCAGTCAGTTGTACTTCTGGCTCACAGTGGCTCTCGGGGTTTAGGGCAATTTATATTGCGGCAGCATGTTGATGAATATGGTGGGCAAGGATTGGAGGCGGGTCATCACTGTGCCAGCCAGACTGAAAACTACATAGATAAACATAATTACGCAGTGGCATGGGCAAGTGAAAATCGAAACCTTATTGCCGCTCGTTTTTGTCATCGTCTAGGCGTTAAACGTTCGGCTTTATTGGATGTGCCACACAACACCGTTACCGAGCTCGACAGTGATAATGCAGTGGTGTTGGGGTTTTCGACGAATAAAAACGAACGTTATTGGATTCACCGTAAAGGAGCGAGTCCAACGGACCAAGGGCTAGTGATGATTCCCGGTTCGCGCGGAAGCTTGAGTTACTTGGTAAAACCAAAAGCCAACGATTTTGCGACATTGGCTCAGGGTGGTTTTTCCCTGGCTCATGGGGCAGGGCGAAAGTGGAAGCGCAGCGATGTGCGTGGGCGATTAGATAAACGGTTTACAGCCAAAGATTTACTCGTTACGTCATTGGGTAGCCGCGTTATTTGCGGAAAGCGGGATTTACTTTTTGAGGAAGCACCGCAGGCGTACAAAGATATCGACCTCGTTATCGCTGATCTGTGTTCAGCGGGAATGATTGATGTGATTGCCTCCTTTCAGCCGATGATTACTTATAAAACGAGGAGGCAGTCATGAGCTGGAAAACAGTTATGGACAGTAAAAAAGTCGTGAACGGAAAATCAGTCGTGAACGGGAATGAATCCTTGAATGGAAAAACAACCGTGAACGGGAGTGTAGCCATGAACGAACAAACAGCCGTGATCGTAAATGAATCCTTGAATGAAAAAACAGCCGTGAGCGGAAAAGTAGTCATGAACGAACAAACAGCCATGAGCGTAAATGAATCCTTGAGTGGAAAAGCAGACGTGAACGGGAGAGCAGCTATGAGCGAACAAACAGTCATGAACAGAAGCCATCAAGCCATTAAAAATGGTTCAAATAAAAAGACCAATAAAGAAGTGGTTTGGTTGCAGCTGACAGCAGGTCAAGGCCCCAAAGAATGTGGTTGGGTCGTGGCTCAATTACAACGAGAAATTATTCGGGAAGCGAAAACGTTCTCTCTTAAGGTTGAGCTGGTGGAGTCACTGGCTTTTGAAAAAAACCTACGCAAACAGGATTTGATTGAACCTGATGCCTATTTGTCTGTGTTACTACGAATTGAAGGCGAGGGCACGAGCTGTTTTTCCAAACGATGGCAAGGCGCAATCAAATGGCATGGCGAGAGCCCTTACCGGCCAAGACACAAACGCATTAACTGGTTTGTCGGCGTTGACTTGGTCGAGCTAGTGAACGCGCAAAAGGTGGATATGAATCAATTGCAGAACGACGTGCGTGTTGAGTCTATGCGATCAAGTGGTCCTGGTGGTCAGCATGTGAATAAAACCAACAGTGCGGTAAGAGTTGTGCATTTGCCAACGGGAATCCGTATTCGGGTCGATACCGATCGTTCGCAGCATCGTAATCGTCAGTTGGCGATGGAGCGTCTGAGTTTGATCTTGGCAGCGGGGTTTAAAAATGATGAAAAAGAAAACGAACGATTACGTTGGCTAAACCATTACCAAGTAAAACGTGGTAACCCTACCCGAACATTTGTTGGATCAAATTTTACCGAACGTTAATGATTAAAACTGGAGAAAGAAATATGCGTTATTTCAAAGTGCCATTGGGCATGAATTTACCGTTATTCAACGTGCAGTTGAAATTGAAACTAAATGGCGTTTCGACCGATAGGGTCGAACGCCGGATATTATCCGAAAATTGGATTCAGATTGATGAAAAGCGAAGAAGTAAACGAGGTGATTGCATGCATAGGTGATGAGCGCCGAGTCTTTCATTATTTTAAAGACCGTTATTGCCTAGACCTTATCGACATAGACATGCAACGCCAAAATAAAGAGTGGTTAAAAGTAAGCGAACTAAAACAAGGGAGATTGAGCCGGTTTGTCAACAAGCCGATTGTGAGTGAAGCACTCAAAAACTGCGGTAGTGGTCGGCTGGATCGGCACTGCTTAATGACCGCGTCACCGACTCAGCAAACGCCTTTTGTGTTGACGCTAACGAAATGGGGGGAGGGTGATCGGGGTTGGGATCAGACCACCCGGAATCAATGTAACCTGGTTTTGCAGTTGAATTTTGATGGTGGCCACGTGCAAAAATACAACCGTTTCATCAAACCGAATGACGACTACGGTCCTTTTGAGTCTTGGTCCCATCCGGTGGTAGAGGCTAAGCGAAAAACCTTATCGTGGGTGCGCATGGATATTGACTTTGATACAGGAGAGGCCTTGATTGAAGAAATTCAGAGTGACTGGATACGCAAGGCTGATAGGGCATTTAGACGTATTAAACGTTGTCGTATTGTGTCGCCATCGATAAAACCATATGAAATTATTGCCGAAATACAAGGGCCTTACAAAGACCTCCGTCATTATGTTGAGCACGAGTTAAAGCCATATAGGGATATCTGGGCGGAAGCTTCACTTCTAGCTGCGATTCATTTTATACGTGAAGACCTGGGGATACCTACGATTTATTACCATAGTTTTGATACCGGTAGGAAGATCAAGCAGGTGTGTGGCGCGCCGCCAAAATCTATCTATACGCAGTTGCCAAAGCGTTTTGGCTTTTCTTTAGGCGAGGAAACTCCTCAATTCGTGCGGAATGACAAGGTTTCGAGACGGTGTTTAAAGGCAATTAAAGGCCCTCAGTGGTTTCGGTTGGATGTTTGAAGGGAAGGTTGTTTTCTAACCTAGTGGCAATATTGGGGTCGGTTGAATTTAACTTTCATCTGAGCCCAGCTAAGCGGCTGCCTGAAAAGTAGGCGCTGTGAGGGTGGCCTGGTATTCGAATTTTCGATAAAGCCTATATGAATTATCAATTATCAACGATCATGATAATTTCTTACACTCCGGTTATATAAATACATGGTGTTTGTATTTAGTAATTAGTTTCAATATCAAATTTATGTAATTAATATTTTGGAGATGTAAAAATGAAATTTAAAATCGCTTTATTTACTGCTTTTGTTTGTGCTTTTAGTTCGCTTGCACAAGCCGCCGACTCATCAGTTTTTCTAAAGTCTATCCCTACCTTAGATGGTGATGTGAATTCTTCATGGCAAGTTGATACTTTCAGCAATGAACTCACTATTGGTCGCTCAGGGTTGTTCTTGCCTGCCAACCATAAGGCAATTATTACGTATGACACTAGTGTTCTAGACTCGACTCGAACTCCACGTTCTGCATATGTTGCTCTTAACTTTACTAATCTACCTGCAGGTAAAAACGCTTATGAGGCAATGCAATATCTACAGGAAAATATCAAAATTGAAGTGGCTGGACCATTTGGATTTAGTGGAAATAACGCGATTACTGCACTTGATTATTACGCAGCTCCGATAGCTACGATAGATAAAGATCAAGTGTTCTTTGGTTTTGTCTTTCACGCTGGTTTCGATATTCTTCCATATGTAAATGATTTTGGCATGACTCAAATTGCAATTTCTTTGGGAACTAACCCAGAAAATATAGCAATTAATTTTCATAGCGGCGAAGTCGTAGGTAATGACTTGAGTGGCGGTCCATCTTTAGCTGTATTCTACGAGTAAGATATAAAAGATCCACCGTAAAAGGTGGGTCTTTTTTTATGTCAGTACCTTCTGCTACCGTGTACATGCCTTTATTTACATGAAAGCAGTTGAAGAGAAGGGCGATCTCCCGACTTTCCAGGAGATAAACCCTCCATCGTTATTGTTGCCCTCTCATTAGCTACATTTTTCAATGCGTTGAGATTTCTGCCGAGGATTGGTGAAAAGCGGTGATCATTGCCACGCTTCAGGGCATGTTGTTCTTTATGACATCTGTCTGGCGAACAGAAGCCTTACCGCAAGGCGTTCCTTTTTATATCGTCTTTCTACTGCTGAAAACAAGCGCTCCTATTGTTATTCTTCTCAGTACCTACGTTTTTTGAATAGAAAATGTGCCGCGTGACACAGCTAAAGAATATCGTTCTGGCTATGCTACTGGCCGTCATTCCCGGTGAAGCTTCGCCAATGATGGTGACGGTATTCAAACATATCTGTGTAAGTGTGATTTTTTCTGCGGCTCTCATCCTTTAAGTGTCCTGTAATGTCTCGATCGGTTTACTATAGCCGTTCATCTGTAGCTGTTTTGTTCAAATACCTAGATGCAGCTTAGCTACCATTTTCTATGTTTTTCAATGCCTTATATTGATGTAGGTGCTCATCGGACGATGCTTGCTATACTCAAGCCAGGAAAGGAAGTCGCTGTCTAAATGATGTCTCACGTGCCGCCCTTTAAATGGGGTGTACTAGGTTATTATGATTCTATCTCTCAGTATTGTTGGTCTATCTATAGGTTTTCAATTGACGGCTGCTTTTTTGGCCTGTCGCTTTGCTCGTATTGCTGGTTGGAAATCCGCTTGGTCATTCATCGCTTTAGCTTTATTGCTTATGGGGCTGCGTCAAAGTCTCAGTTTTAGCCATCTGGTTCATTCTAGCGACTCTGCTAGTAACAACATTTCAGAATTAGCGGCGCTTACTATTTCAATTGTTATGGTTATCGGAGTTGTTAGGCTGGGGGCTCTATTTCGTGCTAGCCAAAAATCTCAAATAGAATTGAAAAAAAGCGAAGATAACTTTCGTGCGTTATTTGAAAAAAGTGAAGTGTCTATTTGGCAAGAAGATTTTTCGAACGTGTACCAATGTTTGGAAGAATTACGAGAAAAAGGTATTGATGACATTCGTCAGTATTTGAATGAAAATCCTAATGTGGCTATGGAATTAGCGAATAAAGTTAACGTCATTAAAGTTAACCCGACAAGCGTTAATCTATTTTCGGCCAGTTCCGCTTCGGAGCTTATCAGGGATATAAGCTCTACCTTTGGTGAAAATTCCATAGATGTTTTTATCGATGAGATATGCGCTATTTGGAATAAAGACAGTTATTTTCGTGCAGAAGCCGATTTTAAGCGGCTTGATGGTTCCTCTTTAGCATGCCTACTCTCCATGCCTATCCCCAGTACAGTCGCCGGGTTTAGCAGTATTCCAGTTACCATATTGGATATATCTGAGCGTAAAACAGCTGAAAATATCATGCGAAGTAATTCTGAGAGATTTGAACGTTGGAAGGCGTCAAACTTTATCGGAATATTGCAATCCGATGATTGTGGTGGGGTCAGTGATGCGAATGATGCATTGTTGGATATGATCGGTTACTCCAGGCAGGAATTACTCAGTGGGGATTTGAACTGGGAGGATTTGACGCCGCCGGAGTTTTTACCTAAAGACGTGGAAGCAATAGCGGAAGCATCTGTTAAAGGGTTTTGGACGCCGTTTGAAAAAGAATATATCCATAAAGATGGCCATCGTGTCCCCATCATTATAGGCGGATCAATGTTTAAAGATGTGCCTAACGAGTACATCGTATTTATAATTGATTTAAGCGAACAGAAAAAGGTATCTCATGAAAAAGATGCGCTTCTAGATGTTTTGGAATCCAAAAATTCGGAGTTAAAGCGTACTTATAGTCGGGCTATTCTCAAAGAGAAAGAGCTGCAAGACATCCTGAATTTTATGTGTGACTGCGTTATCGTCATTGATCAAAATGGTGTAATGACTAGTTTCAACCCCGCAGCTGAAGTAATGTTCGGTTATAAAGCGAGTGATGTTTTGGGTGAAAATATTAGAATACTAATGCCAGCTGCTATTGCGGTTAGGCATGATCGGTATTTGAATGATTACCTTGAATTTGGTAGAAGCAGTGTGATTGGTATGGGCAGAGAGGTTGAGGGAGAGAGAAAAAATCAGCAGAAATTTCCGTTGCGACTATCGGTTGCGGAGCTTCCGAAGGGGGAAAATGGTAAGCGAAGGTTTATCGGGAGTTGTATTGACCTGACGGAGATTAAACGGCAAGAGGAAAGTCTTCATCGTAGTCAAAAAATGGATGCACTGGGTAATCTTACCAGTGGTATTGCCCATGATTTCAATAATATATTGGGTATAGTGCAAGGTTATTCAGATTTACTGGAAGAGGAATTGGTTGGTCAAGATGAACTGTTGGATTTTGCTCGTGAAATTAATTATGCAAGCGATCGTGGCGCAAAATTAACGCAAAAACTGTTGGGCTTTTCGAGGAAAAAATTGGCTAATGCGGCTAGTGTTGACATTAACCAAGTTTTGCTGGGGCTTAAAGCTGTACTCGAAAAATCCCTCACGGTAAGAATTCGTTTGTCTCTTGATCTAGATGAAAATATTTGCCCTGTTTGGTTAGATAAAAGTGATTTGGAAGATGCGCTTTTGAATATGAGTATCAATGCTATGCATGCGATTAAGGGGCAGGGGGAATTAACACTTAAAACACGAAAATTCAGTTCAGACAACGAAACTGCTACACGCTTGCAATTACAGTCGAGCGATTACGTATTGCTTAGCGTAACGGACTCTGGGACTGGTATGGACGATGAAACGAAGAGAAAAGTTTTTGAGCCATTTTTTTCAACAAAAGGTAATGATGGAACCGGACTAGGGTTAAGCCAGGTGTATGGTTTTGTAAAAAGTAGTCAAGGCGCCATAACAGTGCATTCAGAGCTTGGGAGCGGCAGTTGTTTTTCACTCTATTTTCCATTTAGCCCTGAGATTGAGGGAGAAGTGATAAGGAAATTGGGCGCGGTGAATTATCGAGGGGCCGCTCGGATTTTATTGGTGGATGATGAGCCGGGAATCCGGAAACTGGTCAAAAATTTATTAACCAGGCAAGGGTATACCGTAACAACGGCAGATAGCGCGCAAGCGGCTCTATCAATTTTAAGCTCGAATTCAGTAGATGTTTTGTTATCTGATGTGATTATGCCAGACATGGATGGTTATGAATTAAGTGCCATTGTTCATGAGCGATACCCCTTGATCAAAATACAGCTGGCCAGTGGTTACGCTGGTGAGAGTCATGTCGATAAGGTCGATAAGAGCCTCATAGAGAATATGTTGAATAAGCCCTATGAGTCGGAACAGCTTTATAAGCGGATTTGGGATTTGCTGAATGCTTGATTCTCTATGAATGTTAATTGGGGGTAAGTGAAAAATGCTGCAATGAATAATGCTTTTTAGATTTTTATCGTCTAATAAGCTCATAAAACCTTGATCGTTATCGTAATAAGGCTAAGTAAATTTAGAGTGCGACAGCCTTCTAAGTCATTGAAAATATTAACTTTATACTGGTTAATTCCCTTCTGTTAGTCGTGCTCAAAAATTCCATGGCAATGGATAGTCCTCCTTGTTTACGTCCTAGCGTTTTTTCTTAGCTTGAAATAGTTTTTCCTCGCATTTATAGTCAATATGGTAGAAGTGGTAAAAATGGTAAAGGTGGGTTTTAGCCTCAGTTATATGAGAACGTACTGTTTTATACAAACGGTGTGGAGCGTGTATCGGTCCATTAGTTTTTGCGTTTTTTACCTCATCTAGAATTTTTCGTATTAAATGGAGTGGTCATGAAAAATGCTATATCAACAGACCAAGTTGATGTCAGTAAGGGCAATATCCTTTATTTTGAAGATGATGAAGAGTTAGCAAAGTTGACGGGGATAGTTCTGTTAAACCAGGGGTATCGAGTCTTTCACTTCAATAAATACCCTCTTGAAGGCGTGGAGAAGATTCAGGCGGTAATGGGATGTGTTCCGGATATTGCGCTTATCGATATTTGTATGCCGAAAGTGGATGGGTATCAAATATGTCAGGAGCTTCTCGCTGTGTATGGTACGGGGGCCTTATCCGTTATATTTACTTCAGGAAAAAGCGCAGATGATCAAGTGATGAGAGCCTATGAAGTCGGTGCTGACGACTACATGCCGAAGCCATTTCGCCCAGATGAGTTGCGTGTAAAAATAGATAAAATAATGCTGGCGGCGTTATCTGTCGGTAAAATGGATGATCAATTGGATGGGGCTCGCACAACTGCGTTTGAAGCTATGGCTGAAAATTCGGAGCTAGGAGTCATACTCCGGTTTTTGGAATCCAGCTACTTGGTGAAAAGTTTTGATGAGTTATCGACATTGCTTTTAAGTGCTGTTGACGAATTTAACGTGTCTTCCAGTGTGATGTTTTTTATTGCTGAAAGAGAGTTTTACTATAGTTCTGACAGCCATGAGCACCCAATTGAAAAACGTGTTTTGCAAGCCGCTAATAACCGGGGACGAATATTTGATGTGGGAAGCAAGACATTATTTAATTTCCCCTCAGTATCGTTACTCATAAAAAACATGCCTATTGATGACGAGTTACGATATGGGCGCTTAAAAGATCAAATGTGTTTATTGCTAAGTGGCGTTAGCGAGCGTCTAAAAGGGCTGGAGCTTGAGTCTGTAAACCTTATTCAAAAAGACCATATGCAGATTGTTGGTAGCGTAATCGGCAAGATGGTGATGGATATGGAAAAAAATAGCGTGAAACTATCAGAAGAATTTGAGAAAGTTATTCTAGATCTGGAAGCGAATTTGAGTGCAGAATTTCTCCGCTTTAATTTGCTGGAAGATGAAGAAGAGGCTTTGATCGAACATGTTAAAAATACAGTCGCGTCTGCCTCATTACTGTTTGAACGCAGTGTGAATTTTGAAACGCAGTACAGTTCGGTGATGCAAGAGTTACTATTAGATCTCAATAAATAGTTATAGCTGTTGTAGGTGTTAGAATTCTGGTAAATGTATTTGTTCAGTGTCAAAAAAAATAACCATATTAATTTGTGAGGCTGATTATGATTGATAAAATTTCGATCGTTGATGATGATCAAAAACTCACTCGTTTGCTCAGTCGTACCGCCAAAAAGCTTGGTTATCGGGTGACAGAATATAGCAATGTTGAATGCTTTTTAAGTCAGGAACATTCGGCTCGCGAGCTGGTGTTACTTGATTTATGTATGCCTGAAATAGATGGTGTTGAGGTAATACGAACTTTGTCGAGGGCGGGGTGCCGATCTCGTATTGTAGTTATGAGCGGTCAAGATAAGGGCGTTATTAAAGCCGCTAAGGATCTCGCATTAGCGCAAAACTTATCGTGTTTCGATACCTTATCCAAACCTATTCGTATGGCATCATTTCGTAATTTACTACAGCGCTGCTGTCTTCCTGAAGAAGAATCTCAACATCAAATAATATCAGGCTGGAAAGCTAGTAAGGATGACTTATCAATTGCGCTAGAAAAAAGAGAGTTTGCACTGTATTACCAGCCTAAAATCGATATGACGACTGGTTGCCTCGTTGGTGTTGAGGCTCTAGCACGTTGGTTGCATCCAGTTCAAGGTGTTATTGCTCCTGATTACTTTATTCCCAAAATTAAAGAACTAGGATTGATCAATGAGTTGACGACACAGGTGATTGAACAAGCTGTTTTGACGAGCCGTGAGTGGCAAGAAAAAGGTATCGATGTTCATATGGCGGTTAATGTTTCGGCTGATACGATTGCAAGTCTTAATCTACCCGAGAGCTTAGCAAGATTGCTTGCTGAAAATTCCTTGACACCTTCCTGTATGAAACTGGAAATTACAGAAAGTGAATTAATGGGGGAGTTGGTAACTTCGTTGGATATTCTGACTCGATTGCGGTTGAAGGGCTTCGGGTTATCGATTGACGATTTTGGCACAGGTTATTCTTCGCTCTCGTTATTGCATAGAGTACCGTTTTCAGAATTAAAAATAGATAGAAGTTTTGTAGCAAATATGGAAAAGGATAAGGAAGCATTTGCAATTGTTGAAACGTGTGTGATGTTGGGGCATAAGCTTAATATGACGGTGGTGGCTGAAGGTGTTGAAACCGAAGCGCAGTTGAAGTTATTGGATGGTCTAGGTTGTGATGTCGCACAAGGCTACCTGTATAGTCGCCCCCTGCCTGCTAATGAATTGTTGGTGTGGGCCTCAAGGCAAAAAATAGTGAATTAAGGCGCTTCGGTATTTGTGGTAGTTACCCTAGTTTTTAAATGGAAATATAAACAAGCGAAATCGCAATGAAAAAGTCAGTATACACCACCAAAGAAGCCGCAGTGTTACTAAATGTGTCACAAAAAACTATACAGTTGTGGGCAAATAGTGGGGTGTTGAATGCAGGTAAAACTCCAGGGGGACACAGGAGGATTCGAGCCGATTCTGTGCAAGCATTGCTTGATGAAATGGACGGGGAGACTGAAGACCCTCTGAATGTTGCAGATGGTATTCCTATCGGAGAGAATAACAAAGGTAGCGATACAATTAACGTTCTACTGGTTGACGATGACAATGTTTACCTGAAATTGATCCGTACAACGATTAATAAATGGAAGTTACCGATTAATATTTGTTTTGCAAATGATGGTTATGAAGCTCTTATTGCTATGGGGAACCACAAGCCAGAGATACTAATCACGGATTTGAATATGCCGAGAATGGATGGGTTTCATATGATAAAAGTTATTCGGGAAAGTGATTTGTTAAAAAACACAGAGGTCTGTGTCGTGACCGGATTAATTCCACAACAAATGCATGACGGTGGTCCGTTGGGCGAATCGGTAAAAATTCTGAGTAAACCCATTAATTTTGAACTTCTAAAATCCTTTTTAGTGAAGTGTATCGAGAGGGTTTCTAAATAATGCAGGTCACGGCCTTGAACGTTATCGTTGATTTATGTGAAGGGATTCGTCAGGGGTTAATTTTTTCTCACATAAACAGCAAATAGAAAAATATAACGAGAGAAATATACGTTACACGGTATGTCGTAGTTGTCAGTATGCTTGCCAGCGGCGTTTCACATTCTCTCACTTAATCTGTCAAATGAAGAAAGAGCTGATGACTAACCGCATTTAACGCGGCAACAACGGAAGGGTCAAATTGAGTCCCCATGCCTCTATTGATTTCTGAAAGGGAGCGGGTAACCGAACGGTTGTAATCTCGATCGGCACGTTTATGCGTAAGTGAATAGAACGTGTCAGCAATCGATATGATCTGTGCGCCTACACATACTTCTCCATAGCGAATTCCACAGGGATAGCCATTACCGTTATACCATTCATGATGCTGTAGCACCATTACGGCCGCTGCTTCAAAATCAGGAAAACCGTCGAGTATTGCATAGGCATGGTGGGGATGATTCTGCATAAGCATGATATCTTCAGGATCATACTTGCCTTTTTTATAGATTAATTCGTCTGGCAACAATGCCATACCAAGGTCATGTAAATAGATAGCGGCTGTAAGTTGTCGTGTGTCAACCACGCCGCCCATCTGATTGTTGATGAGAATGCCTGTATTCAATATCTTTGTATTTCTATTTTTCCAATGTGAAAAACGAAATTCGAGAGCCTCAGCAAGCTCTAAAAAACGAACCAAGTGTTTGTCTTTGGAAAATTTGTCTGAGATAAGACTATCAATGCTCGGTTTTCCAAACGAGCAATATACGGAGCCTTCTTTGCTGAGAAACGAGTATCTGTGAATAGTTTCAAGCAGTAGTGATTGACGATTCTCTTCGTTGGCTTGATTAATTTCGGATATCTTGCCACCAATTTCTTCCAATAGTTGCACGTCGAGTGAATGCAGTGCCACCATGTCATGACTAGAATGCCGTAGAATATCAAACATCAATAAAAGGGTTTCTACGAGATCCTCATTAATTGGAATTCTTTCCTCACGAATGCCGTCAATGGTATTTTCTATGTGCTTCATGAAGGAAGTTAAGGGATCTAGAAAGCCTACTCGGCACAACATTTCAATCTTTTGAATCGATTCGTAAACAGCGTTAATCTTGTCTTCGATATTTGAAGAAAGATGCACAAACGCTAAATTTGCTTCGATATCAGAAATTTCTTCGAGGACTTGTTCCAAAAAATCATTGAGAAAATCTTCATCAAGGTCATCTATTATTT
This sequence comes from Agarilytica sp., assembly GCA_033852175.1. GTDB lineage: Bacteria > Pseudomonadota > Gammaproteobacteria > Pseudomonadales > Cellvibrionaceae > Agarilytica. The sequence goes on along the minus strand of JAWSUY010000015.1, from coordinate 156,240 downwards.
TCGAATAATTATCCATCAAAACTGTCATCACCTGATGATTTAATAACCACAAAAATTGCGGCGCTGTTAACCAAGACTAGCAGATTGTTTCAACATACCCGTGCCTCCAGAGCGAGAAACCTTGTTTTCCACAAGCGCCGACAGTCGTTTCTCCCCAACCGGTTTTTCTAAATAGCTCTGCACCACGCCAGCCTGCTGCCTCTCGGCAATATGGCAGGGGGATTTGATGAGGAGAGTAATCGCAGTACTGTCAGGTGCTTTGTGGTTACTTGTTCAAGCAGCCAGAGACCCTCCTCTTCGGGTATCCTGAAGTCGCTGAGGAGAACGTCCACATGCGCTCCTGCTAGAGCGTCCAAAGCCTGCACTGCGGACAGAGCTTGCAGGATTTCAAAGCCAGATGATTCCACGGCTGCAATAGCTAACGCCAGCTCGATAGGGTCGTCGTCAACAATCAACAAGCTTCTTGTTTTAATCTCTAGAGGCAGCGTCACCGAGAACGTCGCTCCCTCGCCCTTTTGCCCAAGGCGCTGATTGTACCTTCGTGTAAATCCACGATCCCTTTTGCGGTGGCCATACCAATGCCCGTGCCTTCAAATTCTTGCGCTGTCACCAGCCTTTTAGAGGGTTCAAAGATCTGCTCTGCGGAAGATTGTTCAAAGCCGATGCCGTTGTCGATCACAGAGATATGGCACTGAGCGTGGGGCGTGTCGAGCTCACAGCTAATCTCAATCTGCGGGACAGTGTCGGGCTGCGATAGAGGGCATTACCCAGCAGGTTTTAAAACAACTGATGGAGTAAGGTTTTGTTGCCATGTACCGCGGGCAACGGCGCAAGCTGTATTTTTGTCTTTGTTTCTCGAATGGTTTCTCCCTGAATTGACGCAGGTTAGTGGTGTTGTGCAGGCATTACTAGGGGATCTAATTGTTCGACTTAAGACTGGGATGGCTAGACTAAAAGAAATTTTGTAGGCACTAAGTTGATGGTGTCAGTTTATGATATGCGGTTGTTTCTCCTATTCATTAAAACTAATTAAGAAGGGCGCTTCAGCCCCATTCTTAATTAGCCGGTCAACAAATTCGTTTTACAGTTTAATATTCGGCCATGCATCGACCAAAACCCCATTCTCACAATCATTGTCGGCTGTAACGGATAGAGGCTTTAGGGCATGGAGTATTGTTGTGGGGTTAATGGAAAAACTCACTTGATACCCACATGATCCAAAAGCTGAATATAGCCTAAGTGATGTTAGCTCACCGGTTAATTTCGTGACTTCGAGGCTACCAGCAATTTTGGAGCTGTTTTCCAATATCCATTTTTCTTTATAAATCGGAAGTTCCCAGTTCAGGCCCGTAGCACTATACGATGGGCCTTCTTTTTTCAGGTAATACACTAAATAGCTGTCTTGGTAAGCTCCGGTTTCGCAGGCAAGAGCCATTAGGGTCTCTTCACCTAAGGGAAACGTCTGCACAAACCTTTCGTTGTGCTCGTTATCATGTACTTTACAGCTATCTTTCTCGCCAAGAATCGTCAGCAAGGCTTCTTGCGACAAAGCCTTATAGTCTTGTGGAAGTAATCGTTTTTCTATACTTGAATTAGTCGTGGAGCGTTTAAAGTTTGGTTTGTTTTCGATTGATGATAGCTTATTCTCATTCTTTGCTGGTGTCTCGGCGTTGCAGCTAATATTTAGGAAAGTCAAACAACAAAAAGCTACTGTTTTATATTTCAAATGAACTCTTCTGTAGGTAAGCGTCAGGCGCTATGTTGTAAGTAATGGCCAGTCAATAAAGGTGAGTGAGGGTGAATTTAAGTGCTGAGTGAAGGGTTATTCTAACGAAACTCGATCCTCCAAAAGTTGAATGGTGGCACTGACACCATCCATTCCTCTTGGCATCAACGTGTCAGACACCCAGGCCAAGATGTCGGTAATATACTGTTTAAAATCTTGTATTCTCAAGAGCTCATTTTTTTCTTCTATACCGACGTCTGCAACTGATCGGCCGGAAAGGATAGCCTCTAGAGTATCGTGTCTGTCTTGCCAATACCAATGTTGGTTTTCTGGTGTTGTCGACATCCAGTCAGTGAATAACTTTGCTCACGGAGATGTCGGTAAAACATACCGAGAAATATTGTCCCTACACAGTGGTTCCGTAGAGTTGGAGGTTGAGGTTGGCCGGTGTGAGATTAACCAGTTTTTTTAACGACAGGGGGTTTGGTTGGCGTATTGCCCCAAATGACAGTTACGTTTACTGACAGGGGGAGTGCGTTGTGGTGTAGTGTTTCAATATCACAGCCGTAATTCTGAGTTGACACCAGTCAGTGATGCAGTAGTGGCATTAAGAGGGGATCTCGGCGTTCGACTCAAGGCAGGGACGGAGAACCTAAAAGAAATTTTGGAAAATATCAGTTGATATTATTTGCCTGCCTTCAATATGGTCGTCTGGGTGCTATTCGTTGGGTTTAGCCAAACGCTGACCATGTAATAGCCATTACAAGACTGAAGAGTATCGATAAATGCTTGTATTTCATCGCTAGTCTCCACGCGACGTTCGCGTTTCGCCCCGTCATCATCAATAACAATACGACTATTTAAATAATAGTCTGCGTCCTGAGACTTTACACATTTGGAGCTGTGCGTTAATGTTGAAATAGCAGCTAACCCTGCTACGTGCTCTTCCCAAGATAAGGTCTCTTGCTCATTCCTGGCTTCTTCTTTCTTGGTCTTATGCTCTTCCTCTAGTATTTGAATATCACCAATCATTTCAACGGTAATATCGATCAAAGATGCTGGCTGATCGTAAGGCCATAATAAGTGTTCCTCCCCCATCATCCACTTTTCCTCTGACTTGTAGGCATAATATAAATACAAGTTTCCTCCACCGCTTATGTTATATTCCTGGCCTAGTCTTCTGCGCTGAACAAATGATTTTCTTTCTATTTTAGTTGTGCCGAGCAGTATTCCGTCTTGCCGAACCCAATTTTTCGTAAGGTTCAATGCAACGTCAGTTTCCACACCTTCCTTTGAGTTAATGTAAAAATTCTTGTTATGTTCCATAAACAAATTATAAATTACAATATTTATAACGACTAATGCCAGTAATGACACGACTCCTATTAATTTCATCATAAGAAACTCCCTTTTACCTTTGTAATATGCGTTAACCTGCCAAAATATTTTGACCCGACTTTTCGTTATGTGATTTTACTTGTGTCACCCGTTAGCTATTGGCTTAGTTTCTTGGTAGGTATGTCTAGCGGGAGTGTTGGGCCTCGAAATTAAAGGGGTTTTTGGAATGATTACGAAGATCCAAAAGTCGTCAGTTTACCGGAGGAAGGGTAAAGAAGTCACTAAAACGTCACCAGAAATCATACTTACATCTAGCTCATTCCTAGCGTGAATTATATGATTAATGCGTGTTTTTTGGTCCTTAAATCTGCCGCTTTGGTTCCGGGGAAGTGGAGCGGTCTGTCCTTATGTACGAGAGATACTGTCACATAAGATTAATGAGCTGTCTACATCCAATATGCCATTTTCTATCGTTTTTTGCAGGCTTGTCAATTCGGTTTGAGGACAGATTTTCTGGCCTAGTGAATAGTTTTCGCGTGCATATTTTTGCAGGTGGTTTAAGAACTTTATCAGCTGTCGATCTTCAGAGGGGTTAATGTTCGTTAAGCTTTTCAGCGCTTGGATTCTAAGTTTCAATAGTTCTTCTTCATCTAAAACTTTTTTAACCAAAAAATCTGATGATTCCTGGTAGCGTACATCCCCCAATAATTTATACGCGTCGCTCATCAACCAATCCGGCGAGCCTTCGTGTGAAAGCACCGATTCGGAAAGGATTTTTTTTGAATTTTCGGTGTTAATTTTAGCCAGTAAACGATTGAGTGATTTCCTTATCGTTTGATTTTCCATCGTAGACACTTTCTGCAAGTCAAGATCCTTACTCCAGCGCGAGGCGCAAATTTCAACTTTCTTCCTGTTGGCGCAAACCAGTGATTCCGCAATGTATATGGCGTTTCCTTTATCCAAATTACCGCTTAACGAGTGCAGAAGTGCGATGTTATTATTATTGTTGTTGGTCAACCTTGAGAGTGTAAACGATAGATATCCTCTGTGATCAAGCAGCTTGGGGTTATTATCAATCAGCAGTTGATTAGATAGCCTTGAAGCTTCCGGTTCTACTTTCTGTACGCTATATTGATGCCCCATGTCAGGCAATGGTCGTTTGACAGGAAGATTAATCAATATAAAGGATTCTATAAAATAGCACTTGATCAAAGATGGAAAGATACCGTAAGGCTAGGGATTAAAGATATAAAGTGGGATCAATACGACAGCACGATCAAGTCTGAAGTGGCTGCTTACAGTAAAAAATTCCCAGCACTAGCTTCGAAAGTCGACTGGCTTTTGCAAAATCTCTATTATGGACTGAGAGCGGAGGCCCTAGTAACGCTTCCTGGACTACCCGTCCTATGCAAATCGGGAACCCAAACGATGCTGGGTATGGCGTATTAAGAAATGGTGGTGAAGCATCGAGCCTGATCATGAGCGCAGCGTTAAAGCAATCTATCGCCAGTGGCTCTATTAATACTCCTGATGTTAATGTCAAAGTTGGATTGGCTTACTTATATACGCGCATGGCGGAGTCAAATATTGTCTCTATACGAGATCTTAGTGATCCAAAGCAATATGTATATGAGGTGGTCTCTGGTGATATCTTAGAGGGAATATGTAAGAAGGTTGGTACAACGAATTTTGAACTAAAGCGACTTAACCCTAGTGCAAGTAATGTAATTAGGCCTAAGCAAAAATTAAAATACATTAAGGCTAGTATGCAACGTTCAATTTATGCATGGCGAAAATTTGATGCAGATACTGTAGCTATTAGGTATAACGGTTTGGGGGATCGGAATTATTCTGAAAAACTTAGTTATATTCTTAATGATGTTTTTCCGAACTTGGTGAGAATTAAAAAACCATGAATCATCTGAAGTTACTTGTCGGCCTGCTGTTTTTGTCCGTGCTGTATTCATGCCAATCATCTGCACCGTCTTCGTATAAGGTCTTTTCTGAGAACAAGATTGATGAATACTTGGATCAATCAGAATTACTTGGATTGGTCGTATGGACGGAAATCGCAGAAGCTAACCTATCGCTTGTTCACGTAAGCCATGTTTGTAACTTGACGATTGATCAAGCAAAGTATCTTGTCGTTGATATGAGGGAGCTTACTAAGGGGGCGGTAGTGCCTAGAGGGCTAAATCAAATTGTCGTGCTAAACAGAGCGCTTCAACTGGTCAATCAGATCGAGTACGGCGCTGCAAGGCCTCTATTTTGTGAAGGGAATAAATTATACCTTCACGATAGCTTATATCTGCACGATAAGATGATGGTAGAGGGTCGGAGTAGAGAGGGTAACGTTTTGATGTTTGATGATTTTGGTTTTGGGGTTTTTGCTTTGGAAGAAGATTTAAACGATAAATTGCCTCTTTCAAAATAATGAAGAATTAGCGGGGTAGGCTTTAATTTTCGGTTCCATTTAAGGTTCTAACCCCACATCCTTAAGTTTTTTCAATAACTGTTTCTCCCTCTCCAAAGCTGCATCTTTCTCGTTTCGCTCAGCCTCAACCTCATCCCGTGCCGCCTTCATCCGCTCTTCCAGCAACTGAATCTCTTCCAACTGTTCACGCACAACCGCTTCAGATAACTTATTAGTTTTAAGCAACTGTAAATCTAAAAACTGTCCTGGTACTTTATAAATCTCAGAAAAACTCTTCTCTGGGATCAGGTTGTCGATTATCTGTAAGCTCTCTTTTAATACCCAACGCTGAAACTGGCTGATTTGTTCAATCAGCTTATCCAATACTTCGGGGTCGACCGTATATTTGTTTTTATAGCGGGCATCAACATAGGCCGCAGTTAAAAAATGAAAGCGTTCGAGTTCTTCTTTATTATTTAAATCGAATACCTTGTAAATATCTTTATTGTTCGCGCCGACACATTCTCGTAATTCGTCGAGTTTATGGCTGCGGGGTTTGTATAAGGTGAGGACGAGTAAATAGGTATAAAACAAGCGTTCGGTCATTTGATGCAAGCAGTACATCGCTGCCGCGTAATCTTTGGACTGGTAGTACAGCTCTAAGCCGCATTAGGACACGTCTACCCTGTGGTAAAACTGCTCGATGTAATCGACAGCATAAGAGCGGTGTGTTTCGTCATCGAATTTAACGGGCTTGGGAAGGGGGACGTCTGCCACGTATAGCAGGATGCCTTCTTTGAGTACGTCTAGGTAAAATTATTCGCTATGGCGAAGGGCGTCTGCCAGCCGGTGTTTGCTTTCACGAATCATGTGAATGCTGGAGGTGATGTCAGGGTGTCGTTTGATGTCGACCTCTAAGCTAGACCACCATTGTTCTTGATTGATGGAGTTGCTGCCATCAACCACGATCAATATATCAATATCGGAATAGAATTCTGATACCACTCCGGTTTCTGGGTCTTCCTTGCAGTCGTTAATCGCATCACCACGTGCGTAGCTACCAAACAATCAGGCTTGGGCGATGTATTGTATGGGCTGGGGTACAACCTTCAGTGAGGTGTTGTAATGGGTGATCATGCGTGTGGATGACTTTTTAGACGACATGCTGTGTGGTTTTGTCTCTGTTTAGCGGTGTTATGGCTGCTTATGGTTGGGCTGCGGGTAAGGATAAAAAGGGGGCTTCTGAAATGTCCATGTTTAATGCGTTCACTGGGTTATTGATAGGCGTTCAACGGCCCTGAAAGGCGTTAAAACGGTTGTTTTGATTATGCTGGGCGTTGGGTTGGGACGAAGGGCGGGTGGGAGCTTGGGCGTTTGATGGGCGTTTGCTGTGGAGTTGCGTCGGAAGGCGTTTCGCCTTTCCGACCTACGTACGGCTGAATAATCTGTAATAGGGTGTTTTAGTGTCGGATATCTGATTACTTGGAGCGGAAATCATTCCAATCGTCGTCTATTATTCGTACATGCGACGGTTTTGATACTGGCGCCTCGAATCTCTTTCATAGGGTTTATGCCTTTCCTGAGGGGGGATCGTACGTGATGATCAACTAGGATTTGGGTTCTCTGATATTGGCAGCTGAGCACCAATCCTTATCATTCCTATCAGCGTATCCTGTGCATATGAAAGTCGTATCCCTTCTGATTATTATTTCTTTTTTGCTTCCGCGATTTTGTTTTTCTGAATCGATTGAAGTTTTTATGGAGATGACTCTGGAAGAGTTGTTACAAGTTCAGGTCAGTCAATCGGTTACCTTAACGGGAACGGATCGGCGTAAGTTACCGGCTGCCGTTATTCACATTTCACATGAAGATATTAATCGTACCGGTGCGCGAGACTTGGATGAATTGCTAAAAGCATATGTTCCTGGTTTGCAAACGATGATGAAGATAAATGGCGGTGATCCGTTGGGGATTCGCGGCATTATCAGCGATCGTAATAATAAGTTTCTGATTTTGGTGAATGGCCGAGTGATGAATGAAAAAACACAATGGGGCGCCATTTCTGAGCGCGCGTTGTCGATGTTGGGGGATATTCAGTACATTAATGTTATTCGCGGGCCGGGGTCTGTGTTGTATGGGCCTGGCGCTTTGGCGGGCGTGATCAATATTGTGACGCATACGGGAAAATCAGCTGAAGGTGGACGGGTGCAAATTCGGGAAGGGTTTATCGAGGAATTTTCTAGCGTGGAAATTCAGTACGGATATATTTTTGATAACGGTTCTAATTTGTATGGCTATTATGGCGTCGATGATTATCGCGGTGCTGATAGCAAAGACGCACCGGATTTCTTTGGTCATAGTTTTTCTTCTCAAAATGGTGATGTTGTGGCAGGGGACGCGATTCCGAATGACTTGTCAAATGATAACAAGTCCTATCGTAATGGCCTTCGTCATAAAGCGCATATCCAGTATCAATATAATAATCTTGAAATGTTTTTGCGCTATACCCAGGGGGGGAAGCAGCAATCGATTCAAAAGTCGGTTGTCGGGGCCGCGAATCCCTGGGTATATAATAATCGTTCTTATGGCTATCAGCAGCTTACCTTAGTCGTGGATTATCAGCACGATTGGAGCGAGAGATTTTATGTGGAAACGCGTTTGAGTTATGACGCGCTCGATTCTGAGTTACAGAGAGGGGGCGCTAGTCCGCTGAATTATCGAGAGGATGAAGTTTACGGGCGTGTGATGGGCCATCTACTGCCTAATGAAAACCATCAGCTTGCCTTTGGGTTGGAGTATTCGCGCGAGCAATTTGCTAACCAAAGCCCGGGTTATCCGGATAGCGCTGTGTTCATTACACGTCTTGGACGTGACCCTGAGCGCTGGGATTCGGATAGTGTTTCTTTGTTAGGTGAGTATCAGTGGGAGATTAATCCGGCGTTTACAACGTTTTTAGGTGTTCGTGTCGACTGCAACGATTACACAACGGATTTGTGGTCGGGTCGGTCTGCGCTTGTTTATACGCCTACGGATAAGGATGCGGTTAAATTTATTTATAATCATTCGGTGCGGCGAATGGATGAGGCGTATCTTCGCGCGAGTGAATTATCGGATGCGGACGTTGGTGAATTCGAAGAGTTGGATAATATCGAACTGCGTTATGAAAAGGACTTTAGTCGGGGCGTTTGGGGTGGGTTTTCAGCTTTTTATGTCGACTATGACATTATTGCCTTTAATGGTACGTTGAGAACGACTTTGCCTTTGGGGAATTCTGAGTTTTATGGTTTGGAAGTCGAGTTTGTCTTTAAAACCGACCGGTATAAATTATTTGTTGCGCATTCTTATGTTAAGCATCTCGACTTTACCAGTGAAACGGAAGGGCAGGTGAATAACGTAACGGCTTCAGATTTAGGGTATGGCGACGATTTGGCGAATTGGAATAATCACCAAACCACTCTGAATGGGTTTTACACGTTTAATGAAGTTTGGTCATTAGATTCTTCTTTTGTGGTGCTGTGGGGGCTTCCTGGAGGGGAGGATCTTGCGGATTATAATAGGGAGACGGATAGTCAGATTAATTTGCCTCTGCGGGATGAGGAATTTAATGATTCTTGGGATAAGAGTGCTTATTTAAATGTGGGTTTGGCTTTTAAAGCGTTTGAGGGGTTAACGGTAAGGCTTGATGCTTATAATGTTTTGGGTTGGCTTGACGAGGATTACAATAAAGTAAATGAGTTTCAGCGCAGCGACCATTATCAAAATCAGGCCGCTTCGCTGGGTGTTTCGCTCCGCTATCGTTTTTAGACTTACCCCCAAAAACAGCTGTAACTGTCGTTCCAGACTTCGGTGAGCAGCACTTCTAAATCTTTGTTGGTACCTTCTTCAAAGAGTTTCCATTTTTGGTTTTGGCGCTGCCAATACAGCTTCCACATTTTTTCTTTTTTGATGTAGGTCAGTTTTGCGACCATGATTTCAATTTTGGTTTTGGGGTCGTCCCATTTGGGGCGAACTTCAAATATAAAGAGGCTTTGGTCTTCTAGCCTATAGTCGATATAGAGTTGGTCTGGCGGATAGCTTTTATTGCGTTCGGTACAAAAATGTTTGGCTGACTTTTCTACTTTAAATATTTCAAATTCACTTATGGCCATACTATAGTGCTGCCTTCGGTGGTGGTGCCTTTTTCATCGTTACTGTCATTGTCTCAATCAATGTTGTTGCGCTGTCTAAGGACCTAATTGATATCCGTTGGTTTGTATTCCGTTGACTGTCTATCGGTGAGTTTACTTGCCATGTGGGCAACTCTTCGGCCTAGGTATTGGGTGGTGGCTAGGTCTATTTTATTCACTGTTGTGTCAATCGTTTGTGCGGTGACACCTAGCTGGCAGCCTAAGCGGTTAACACCGTGGTCAGTGTAGCCGGGCGCTGAATCCAGCCCTACCCATAGCATACCGTGTTGGTTGGCTAGGGTAATGAGGTATTGCAGGGTGCTGGATTGATCACCATTTAACCCTGTGCCGGAGGTAATTCCAGCGGCTATTTTCCCAGCCCATTCTTGTCTTGTCCAGAGTTCGCTGGTGGCGTCGGCAAAGGCTTTGAATTGTGCGGCTACGCCACCCATATATGTGGGGGAGGCGAAAATGATGGCATCGCAGGTTTTTAAGGATTCAAATAACTGAGGATTGTCGAATCGACCTTCGTGAATCTCTTTGCCTTGGATCTGGTGCTCAAAGGTTTGCGCGCCGGTACTTTCTATTGCCGTGAGTGTGGCTTGTACGAGTTTTCCGGTGATGTCGGTTTTACTGAAGTAAACAATGGCGACGCGCGTTGAGTTTCTGTTAATTAACAAAGGGGGTACCTGTGTCTTTTTATTGTGAGCCAGTTATCGCATAAAGAACCGTTTTGGTTTTACAACGTTTAACCGTTAATCACGGAGAAAGTTTTGCAATGCGTCTTTATGGTCATCGGTGAGTTCTGTGGTTGTGCCAGTTTCGTAATCGAAATGTACAATAACGGCTGCTCCCGTGGCGCAAAGACGACCGTTTTGCCGGACTTCGTGGAATGCGGTAAACGATTTTGTGCCTATTTTAGACACGAACACTTTGATGGTAACGTCTGATCCGTAATGAATTTGCAGGAGGTAGTCGACATCGATATGGGCGACGATAAAGCTCCATTCTTTAATGTCGACTCCGGGCTGTAGCTGTTCAAAAACAGAGGTGCGCGCATCTTCTAGCCATACCGGTAATATGGTGTTGCCAATGTGGCCCATTGCGTCGGTTTCTGCGAAACGAGGGTTGACGATCAGTTCGGTCATGGTCTGTTCCTATCGTTTTCTCTGGTGAGTTCCCAAACGTGAGCGGTACGTTTTGTACCGCCTTTGTCTGTTTATAATTTTACCGTTTTATAAGGCTTTTATACGGTTATAGCTCGATTGCTTTGAGTCCAAGTCCGGTAACGATTTCTTTATTACCTGCATGGGTCACTACGGCTGTATTGGCTTTGTCAGGCGTTAAGTAGGTTTCGGCCACGCGTCTTAGGTCGTCTAAGGTGGTGTCGATTACGCGTTCTCTGAACTGGTGACGTTGCTCTACTGTTCTGCCATGGAGTTCAGAATGGAAGCAGCGTTTGGCGCGGCCAGCAGGGGATTCGGATTTGTCCAGACCACTGAGTGTGCCCAATACGGCTTCTTCGAGTTTTTGAGGCGCGTGTTTTTCATCGAGTAACCAAGGCAGGGCGCGATCAAAATCATTTAAGGTTTCTTCTAAGCGCGGGTCGCGATAGGAGTAGAAGCGGAATGCGGCGATATTGTTATCTTGCGATGCACCTCCGCCGTAGGCTCCGCCTTGTTCACGTATGCTGGTGTGTAAAAATCCGTTGCGTAAAAATCCGCCGAGTATAACGAGGGCCGCAGAATCTTCGTGGCTCATGGATACGGTGGGGTAGGCTTTTGCACAAAAGCTCACTTCTGTATTGGTTATCCACGCTTCGTTAATTTTTTGGGTGTGCGGCGTTAAGCTAAACCGACTTATGTCTGACGATTTAGCATTTTGTGAAAGGGGGCTAAGTCCTTTATTGAAGTTATCCAGTTGTGCTTCTTCGCCGACCAACAAAATCTGTTTTTGGTTTTGGATAATACTGTTGTGCAACTTTTCAAAACCGTTGGATAGTTTGGCCAGTGTGGAGACTTCTTTAATGTCGGCATCCAATTTTTTAATGGCAACGATCGCGGCAAGGCCACTGAGGTTGTGACTTAATTGAGCCGTGGCGCTAATGCCTGCGCTTGCGGCCATCATGGCTAGGCTGTGGCCGCTGCCGGTGATGCTTTGTTCTTGGTGTACGCGTATTTGCGAAATCAGTTCTTCTATACGATGCGTTTCATCAAAGCGGGCGCCGGATATGCTTTGGTGCATGAGGTCGCTGAGTGCGCCCTGGTTGCGATTAAGGGCTTTGCCAGAAAAGGTGTAAAAGGCGTTCACGTTATCTTTATTATCTACGCAACCACGAATGGAGCTAAAACCGTTGAAGCTTCCGCTGACGCTGGCCTGTAGGCGTTGCATGTCGAGGTATGATTTATCGCCTGCACCGAGTTCGGTAATGACGCTGCTGTATAGGGAAAGCAATGGCAGGGTTTCTTCATCTAGCGCGGGCAGGTCGTATATGACTTGTTGGTAGACGATTCCGTTGGTGCCAGCGGCGTAACGTGTGATGGGCGTATTGTTTAGGGTGGAAGCTTCGCCGTCGACGGTGGTTTCGTGTTTGGGAACGTCTTGCAGTGTGACTTTGGGCAGTATGCTTTCGTCATCGATTTGGGCTTGGCGTTCTTTTAGGGCGGCAGCTTGATTGATGATGGCGGTTTTTTCGTCTTCGCTTAGGGCTTCTTTGATGGCCGCGAGTTTTTGAATTTCGGCATCTTTTTTGCGTTCGGCCATTTCGCCGTTTGGCGCCATGTTTAAGCGAACCATGTGTGGGTTATCGAGTATTAATTCTTGCAGTAATGTTTTGATGAAATCTGGCGATTTTACATCTTCGCGCAGTTGCTCGAGTTCGGCGTCTATATTGAGCAAGCCTACCGGGTCACCACGGTGGGTGGCGTTAGTTAACGAGGTAAGTATTAGTTGCAGGCCGTAAGGGTAGCTGTCGCCACCGACTTCGCGTTGATGCAATTCTAATTGGTGCAGGGCGGATTCGACATCGTCTTGTGGGATTCCGTTTTTGGCCACGTCTTTTAATGTGTCGAATATTAGGCTTTCAACTTTATCGGCAATGTCTTCTCCACAACCGGCTAGGCCACATAAAAATGACAGTTCTTTTTGTGAGGTGTCAAGGCCGCAAAGTGGGGATGGCGCATTGCCGAGGTCGGTACTTTCTAATGCGAGCATAAGCGGCGAGGCGCTGTTGTCCATTAACACGCTCGACAATAATTGTGCGCGCAAGCTGTCGCGTAGGTCGGTACTTTTGCCCAATAACCAGCCCATGACAACGTGGGTTTTACCGCTAATGTCGTCGTCACTGTTGGGGTAGCTTTCTTGTACGCGAATAGGCGCGTGCAGTCGCTTTTCGTCGGGGACGGAAACGCTGTAGTCCAAACGTTTAAAGTGACTAAGTGCTTGGGCTTCAAATTTTTCTTGGTGTTCAGATGCGCTGATGTCGCCATAGGTCATAAAGATGGCGTTGCTGGGGTGGTAGTGAGTTTCGTAGAACTGTTTGAGTTCTTCGTAACAGAGGTCTGGAATGGCCTCGGGGTCGCCACCGCTGTTGTGATGATAGGTGGTAGTGGGGAATAGGTGCTTACTGAAGGTTTGCCAGAGTTGTGACGGTACTGAACTCATGGCGCCTTTCATTTCATTAAATACGACGCCTTTGTATTCGAGTGGGGTTTTGCTGTTGTCTGGCGTTGCAAATTCTAGTCGGTGGCCTTCTTGTGCAAAATCGAGTTCGTCTAACCGTGAGAAAAACACGGCGTCTAGGTAGACGTCGAGTAAGTTATTAAAATCTTTTTTGTTCAAACTGGCGAATGGGTAGGCGGTCCAGTCGGAACTGGTGAAGGCGTTCATAAAGGTATTTATGGAGCGCCGTGTCATCATAAAAAACGGGTCGCGAACGGGGTATTTTTTACTGCCACATAATGCGGTGTGTTCAAGAATGTGGGCAACGCCCTTTGAGTCGTGTGGGACTGTACGTAAAGCGACTAAAAATACGTTTTCTGCGTCGCCTGTATTTTTTGGCGAAAGGTGTATGTGTTGTGCGCCAGTGGCGATGTGCTCATATTCTTCGACGTCGAGGTTGAGTGACTTAACATGATGCTGACGAAGTAGGGAGAAAGCTGAATGAGTTTGTGACATTTAAACCTCAGTGGTTATGTTCAATATTTTGCAGGAGTACGTCTTTGGCCAAGTTGACGCGTGAGGCCAAGTAATCGTTTCCGCCACGATCGGGGTGCAGTTTTTGAATTAAGGATCTATGCGCCTTAATGATCTGTTGTTTATCGGGGTTGTTCGATAATCCTAAAATTTGTTGTGCTTCGTTGGTGCTTGGGTTGGCCTGAAAGAGGCCGGAGCTTTGATTTTTTTGATGTTGATCGCTCTCTTTGTATTGATGCCCGCCGCGTTGACGGATTACACGAATAAGATAGTACGATGTTTTGTCGAGATTTTTATAGTGTTTTTCTAATGTTTTGAGCTCTTCACTCGTTAAACTTTCGAGGCTTGACCCTTGGTGGGGGCCGGAGACAATTGTGCCGGATATTTGACCTGTTTTGATGTTCAATTGGAGGTGCAAAAATTCCGTTTTAAAGACGGCGTTTTTAAAGAGTTCGCTTTGGCCCAGAATTTTAAAAAGGGGAAACGCACGAAAGCCGTATTTGGCTGCGGCCAATAGTCCGGTAAAAACGGCCACGAGCCAATGCGCATGGCCGGTTATCGCGGCGACTAAACACAGGATAAAGGCGCCGTAGATCAGGGCTTTGAGGGCGAATGTTTTTTGTTTGGACTTTGGAAGCTGCTTCCAGTGGCGGAAGGCTAAAAACAAAGCCACACACACGATAATGGCTGGAATAAGTCTAATCAGCATTGTGTGTTTTTAGGGCTGTGATCACGATTTAGGCAGGCCATTTTTGTGTTGTATAAAGGGCTTCTATTGAAGGGCCATTGTGCTGCATTTTTTATTCAACCGAAAGTGTTATCCCGATTCGACTGAGGTGTTCTTGTTCTTGTTGGAGCCCTGCTTGGGTAAGCGGGTGAGAATCTAACCAGTTTTCGTCAAACGTCAGGGTATATATGCCTTCATTTTGATGGAGGCGCACTTCTGTATCGATATTTTCTCTGCGTCGGTGTAATAAAACGGCGAGACGAAGACACAACAGTAAGGGTTCAAATGCTTCGCGTGCAGAACTGCCCAAGTCTTTGAAGCGTTTGTCGGATAGTTTTTTACGTTGTAAGCGGACTAAATTGGCCAATATGTATTGTTCGTATCGTCCAAAGCCTGCGAGGTCGCTGTGCCGTAGGAGGTAGTAGCCATGGCGGTGGTAATCGGCGTGTGAAATATTCAATCCGATTTCGTGAAGTTGTGCGGCCCAGATCAATATTTTACTGCGGGAGATGCCTTCTAAGTTGGGGCCTGTAATTTGTGACCAAAGGTCTCGTGCGCAGCGGCTGGTTCGTGTGGCTTGGTCTTGGTCAATGTTGTATTGGTGGATAAGGTTGTTGACGGTGTCGATCCGCACATCGCGGTCACAGAATCGGCCAAGGGTATCGTATATTAGTCCCTCTTTGAGGGTCGCATCGGCGATTTGTATGGTGTCGAGTTGCAGTTGGTCAAATATGGCCTGCAATATGGCGAGCCCTGCGGGTAGGACGTCTTTACGCAGTTTTTGCACGTTGCTCGCTTCGATTTTCCCTTGGTCTATTGTGTCTTTGATCAGTTCATTGAGCGACTGACGAGTGATGACGGCTCCGCCATCCTTATCTGCCAGTAGCTCGGCAACAGCTTTCATTGTGCCGGATGTGCCGTAGGCTATTTGCCAACCTGTTTTGATAAAGTTTTTGCGCAGTTGTTCCAGTCGGTTACAGGCCGAATAGTAGGCGCTTCGCACAGTGACTTGCGTGGGGCCTTCTTTGTTAAAACCGTGTTTTTCGGAGTAGGTGACGCAGCCAAGGGGGAGGCTCTCTAATCGAATGGGTTTTAAGCCTGAGCCAATAATAAATTCGGTACTGCCTCCGCCAATATCAATGACCAGTCGCTGCTCTGATTTGCTGATGGTGTTGGCGAGGCCTGCGTAGACAAGTCGCGCTTCTTCGTAACCCGAGACGATTTGGATTTTGACGCCGAGTATCAGTTCTGCGGCCTTTAAGAATTTTGACGAGTTTTTTGCGCTGCGCAGCGTTTTGGTGCCGACGACGCGGATTTGGCTGTTAGGGATGTTTTTTAGGCGTTCGGAAAAACGGTGTAAGCACGATATGGCGCGTTCTTGGGACTCTATATCCAGTGAGCCGCTGGGTTGCAGGCCCCGAGCGATTTGCACCATTTGTTTTTCGCGGTCAATAATCTCCACTTTATCGTCGGTAACGCGGGCCACGACCATGTGAAAGCTGTTGGAACCGAGGTCTATAGCGGCAAAATAGGGGGATTCATGCTGTATGTTGGGTTTTGTTTTGCGCGTGGCGTCTTGCTTGGGCTTGTTTTGAGTCATCGCGTAATCTTTTTGGCCTGCTAAAGCGTTGCAGGCTTTTGTATAATGCGCCATCTTCAACGGCATTCGATATTATGGATTATGACGCTGAAGGCTTGATTTGCAAGGCTTGGTTTAGGCGAAGACAATGTTGACTAATGATGGGGTGAGGTTTGACGAGTAAATTTGAACGAGAAGCATACGGTTTAACGGTTTTACAGAACGGGCATCCGGATATTCGAAAGTTAAGAAAGGCGACGGGTACGGCGTCATTGCATGGTAATAAGCTGTGGAATTCGACGTATTTGCTGATGGATTATTTGTCTGAATTTCCACCTGAAAAAAATGCCCGAATTTTGGAAATTGGTTGTGGTTGGGGGCTTGCGGGTATCTATTGTGCGAAAGAATTTGGTGCCTCGGTGACGGCCTTAGATGCCGATGGTTCTGTCTTTCCGTATTTGGAGCACCATGCCAAATTGAATGGTGTGGAAGTGACCACGTGGGAGCGCCGTTACGAGCAAGTGCGCAAGCATGATTTTGCCAATTTTGATTTGGTGATTGGCGCAGATGTGTGTTTTTGGGATTCGATGGTAAAGCCTCTATACAACTTAGCCAAACGCGCGCACGATTCTAATGTACGTGTGGTGTTGACGGACCCGGGGCGTCCGCCTTTTCGTGAGTTAGGCGAGATGGCTTTTTTGAAGTTGGATGCCTTATGTGAAAATTGGTTTACGGCGCCTCCCTATGATGCGAATGGTTTATTGTTGGATACTAGGAACGAGGGGTAAACGTAAATTGTGATGATTTACTGTTTTCGAACCGATACTCTTTTACTGGATGATCAATACAAAGTCCCCACCTATAAGCAGCTGTTTACTTGCTGAAATTTGCACGGCCATCTTAGTTACACGGGTTAGGGTTATTAAATGCCTTTATCGAGTAGCGCAAATCTGACTGTTTAAATATCACCTGGCTACGACTTAATTTATAGATAGAGCTCTGGCTAGAATTTTAAAGAAAGAAATCTCAGGGGATCGCCCCCGAGTCAGGCTATCGTTCTTAAAAATTCCGGTTGACCGTAGGTCAATCAAATCGGCGTAAAGCTCGGTCACTTGCGGCCGATTAGTCGATTTGAAGGAATTTTTTTAACCGGAAAACGAGTGTATATATTTTATGTTTTTTAAACCTCCCATGCCCACAGCTGATACGGCCCTTGTCGGTCGGGACCAAGCTGTTGAAACGCCGAATCTTCACCGAGTTTTAGGCCATTCGCTTAATGCTCCGTTCCCTCCCAATACTGAGTCTATTCAGCTTGGAATGGGATGCTTTTGGGGCGCGGAACGTCGTTTTTGGCAGCAAGAACAGGTGGTTACGACGGCTGTGGGTTATGCCGGTGGTTTTACGCAGAACCCAACGTATGAGGAGGTGTGCGCTGGCCAGACGGGGCATACTGAAGTGGTGTTGGTTGTTTATAAAGGCGGAGCCGAAACCTTAGAGCGTTTGCTGGCGTTGTTTTGGGAATCCCATGACCCGACGCAGGGTATGCGGCAGGGGAATGATTCGGGTACGCAGTATCGTTCGAGTATTTATGCATCGAGCCCTGAGCAGTTGCAGGTTGCTTTGGCTTCGCGCGATCGTTATCAGGCGGCTTTGACTGAGGCGGGTTTGGCAGAAATAACGACGGAGGTTAAGGACTGCATACAGCTATATTATGCGGAAGATTACCATCAGCAATATTTGGATAAAAACCCCGGTGGTTATTGCGGTTTGCGGGGAACAGGTGTTTGTTTGTAATTTAATGCGTTATCGGTTTTTCGTTTACGCTCTTTACGCGTTAACGACTTGTATTGCATTCGCTTGAGGGCTGTATAGTTGAAGGTGTGGCGTCAGTACTGTTAGACTTTTAGCGTCTTTTATAGAGTATTTGTTTTTTGCCGTGGTGTGAGTTTGATACTAGTGTGAAAGAAGTCGGTCACTTATTTAGTTTGAGGGTGTAGAGCCATAATGAACGTAATTTTTTGTCGTATTTTTCTCTCGTTAATCTGTTTGTGCGTTTCGTTACCCGCTTTTTCGGCATGGCAGCCTAATGTCGTTATCGGAGGCAAGTTAAGTACAATTTTGTACGTGCCTTCTACACCGCCAGCATTGGCAGGTAAGCGAGCATTGATGGTGAGCTTACACGGATGCCGACAAACTAATGACATGTTTCATAAGAATACCAACTGGTCTGGCGTGGCAGCACGTTATGGCATGGTGGTGGCTATACCTCAGTCTTCAGGTGAAGGGCCGTTTGGAAAATATGCTTGCTGGAATTTTGCGGTTGGAATGAATATGAGTCGAACGGAAAGTGACGCTAAGTACGTATTGGATTTGGTTGAGGCCTTGCTGCAAGATTCCAAGTTAAATATTGATCCTGCTCAGGTGTATCTCTCTGGCTTATCTTCTGGCGGTGCTTTGGTGTCGAGTCTTGCATGTTTGGCGCCTGAGGTTTTTGCGGGGGTGGGCGTGAATGCTGCGACCCCACCAGGAGCTGATGGTAAAAAGGTTGATACGGTTAACATGTCAATCTCCCAAGGTGTAAGCAATTGTAAAGCCTTGTCTAATAAAGGTGACACTAAGAATCGGTCATGGTTGAACTCTCAAATACACAGTACGATTTGCGGATCTCTTGACACTAGAGTTTCACCGGATTGGTGTGGCCGCGTGTCTGATATTATGGCGGCTATCTATGGTGAGAGTGCGAGTATTCGAGATTGTAGTGGCGGTAAAAACCCGATTAAAATTTCGGGTGACGGCGCTGTTAATACGTTCTGTGACGCAGATGGCCCTAGAAGTTCAAATATAATCGTTAAAGGGATGGGGCATGCATGGCCGGGTGGCATTGGCAGTTCTGGCGATGGTAATAATTTTGATTACACGCATGTTGATTATCAGGAATATGTAACGGATTTTTTCTTTAAGAATAATCGGCGTGTAGTGAAGAAATAAGCGGGTAGGCGCTTATGCTTATTATCACGATAGGTCAGGTGTGTAGCGAATACCTGATTTAACTCAGGTGGGGAGAATTTCTCGCTAAACCATTAAAGGCATTAAGCAATAAATCTCGCCAGAGGTTTATCGGGTCATCGAGATCCAGCAATTGAAAGTCACTGATGCTTCTTGCCCACATAAAGTAACCGAAAATACAGTAGTCTGCATAATTTGGGTTTTCACCGGATAAGTAAGGTTGGTTTTCTAAGGCTTCGCGAATTGGAGAAAGAAGCTCCCTAAACTCCCAAACACGTTCTTCTCTATCCGCAGATATATCTTCAATTTTTTGGCCGAATTTTTTCTCCCGCGTCTTGCGAAAGTAGTCCTTGTCA
Source organism: Agarilytica sp. (assembly GCA_033852175.1). Lineage (GTDB taxonomy): Bacteria > Pseudomonadota > Gammaproteobacteria > Pseudomonadales > Cellvibrionaceae > Agarilytica. The sequence goes on along the minus strand of JAWSUY010000015.1, from coordinate 136,735 downwards.
CAGGGGGCAATATTTGAATAAATGTCTTGCATGATCAAACGGGCTAAAGGAAGAAGTAATACGGTGTCTGCCCATTGATTAACAAATAACGCTAGAGTTTTAGATTCTTGATTGTTAAATAGCAACGGAGTGTTGGGCGAGGCTTTGTCAAGATAAGACGCTATTTTCCAAGAGTCTGAAATGACGTTGCTGTCATGGGTTAATACGGGGACTTTTCCTTGGCTTGAAAATGCTAATCTGTCTTTTTCTATAAAGTGCCAGGGCTTTCTTTCTGCTTCTATTCCTTTGTGGGCCAATGCCATGCGTATCTTCCAGCAGTGAGGGCTAAAGCGTACATTTTTATCAGCTGCGGCTAGCTCGTATAATATAAAACTCATATTCGAATACCGGATTCAGAAAGTTGGCTGTGTGATTAGTGCCCATCCTGAAATAGGCTCTGTTGAATATTATAACGATTTGCTCGTCGGTGGGGCGAATTTTCGAGAATTCTGTCGCTAGCGTTCTTGTTCTACGGGTCTCTTTTTTCTAGGTAGATGCTGGTCTCTTCTTCTATAAGATTGGCTTCGTCTTTTTCCGATTCGGTTTCTGGATCACCCACTACGTGCAATCGCATTTTGTAGGCAAAGGAAATAATATGCGCAACCGCGATGTATAGGGCTTCGGGGATTTCGTCGCCTAACTGCAGTTCCGCGAGTAGCTCCACTAATGGGGCGTTATCGTATAGCGGGACGCCATGCTCTTCAGCAATTCGTATTATTTCTTCCGCTTGTTCGCCTTCGCCTTTGGCCGAAATTTTCGGTGCTTGGCTTCCGTCGTAATAAAGTGCGACGGCGCGTTTTAGCTGTTCTTCAGAAAACTCCATAACAAGTCCTTGGCTTATGTCCGAATGTCGACCAGCGATTGCTGTATCTGAATGCTTTTTTCGGGTGGGTTACCTTGTACACAGGTGAGGTTGTCGACGGTAATACCACTTTTTTCCAGTTCTTGTTTGAGTGATAATAGGTGTGATTGGCTGGCTTTCCATAGGGCTGTTTTTTGCACCCAAAGCGTTGTTTTTACATGGCTCTCTTCTAAGCAGATGTCGCAGGCAAAAGAGCCTAATTCATCGAGGTCAAATTCCATGTAAACATGCCAGCGCTTTTTGGTTTCACTGTTATTTTTTTGGGTCTCTTCGTTTTCGTCCTGCTCTCTTTTTTCTTCGTACTCTTTTTCATGGATGTGCAGGGTAAGCGGATAAAAAAACTCGCCCAGCTTAACCGGTAATTCAAAAAACCCACCGAAGAGCGATGAACCTCCTTCTTGTTGAGGTTGTGTTAAGCGCTGAAGTTGAAGCGTGCTGATTCGTGCAAGTGCTGAAAAAACAGAAGGCTGTAAAGCCGCCGCTAAACGGGCTGCTATCTGTTCGGTGGGCGCTTTGGGTGAAGCCGATTTGCCATCTGGAGAAAATGAAAATAGCGCTTTTAGGAGTTGATCAATACTGCCTGAGGGCTTTTTTTGTCCCGCACTTGGTGTTTTGGTTAACGTTTCGAGATCGCCTATCAACCGAAGAAGGTCTGCTTTGATGTCGTGAATTTTAGACGGTTCATTCGCGTCTTTATTGAGAGACGAACTTACCGGTGTTTTGACTGATGCGTTAAGTGTGTTGGTTTGGGTTGTTTGATTCGTGCGAGCAGAAAGAGTTGCTAGCTTCGATTCAAGAAGTGAGCCTGATTGCTGTATCGCTGATTTGAGCCCGTTCGCTTTGAGGATCTGCTCTATCATGGGGGATTTACTCAATACGTTGTTGAGCTTTGTCATTAGGTTGTCGATTTGTGAAGATGAACCTTTTAATGCACTACTTTTTTCGTGGTTAACAAAAGTGCTGAGTGTGTTAAGCGCTTCGGATACTCTCTGCTGCGCGGGGAGGTAGTGTCGAAGGGCGGAGGTGGTGATAGCGCTTTTGTTCGTACTTATGTTGGGTGAGGCCTGCCCACTGTTTTGAAGTCGTTGTGTTTGTAGCGGTTGGGCCTTAATGCTATCAGCTGTTTTTACATTAGTGTTTGAATAGCCCGTGGGATTATTCGAACTTGCCTGATTTTTTTGGTTGTTTTTTGATAGGCTCGGTTGGCTTGGTATTTTGACTAGCTGCAGTTGCCCATCGGGTCGAACGGTTACATTCAGCTTATCTTTTAATGTGAGAGGTATGTCGGTAACCGTAAGAAGGCTTTTCCCTAATATTTTTAACTGAACGGCGAATAGTTGCTGTTGTGTAAGCTGTCCTGCTAATTTATTTCCAGATGCAAGGTTTGATTCGGGTCCTACTAGTGTCTTTGCTGGTAGCTCTCCTGTTTGGGGCAGGGTAGCTCCTTGCTTTATAAACAGTTGAATCAGTTGTTGGCGTAATGCCGGAGAGAGGGTTTGGGATGTTAATGCCGTGACCGATTCCACATTTGCGTTGAGTTGAGCTCCGGGGCGCAGCTGCTGTTCATTTAAAAGGTTTTGCCCTTTTAAGTTTTGTTTTAGTTGCGACAATAGCTGTTGCTGTAAGGGAGGTAGTTCCATAATTATGAGTTTAGCAGCCTAATGAAAAACTATTTTGGGCTATATTTGTGCATGTTTTGAGCTGAACGTGACGATAGGCTTATTGGTTCTCGTTTTTACTGAGCACGCTGCCCTTAATAACGCTTGGGAACATCCTGTTAGGCTTGCCGTCTTATTGTATACTGCGTTTTTTGATGAGAGACAGCCTGCGTGACCTACGCGTTAACCCTAAACAATATTACCTGCGAGCGAGATGACAGAGTGTTATTTAGCCAGTTGACGGCTACATTTTCGTCAGGCGATATGGTGCAGGTTGTTGGACCGAATGGGGCGGGTAAAACCTCTTTATTGAAGATTCTGACAGGGCTTTCTCATCACTATAGCGGTGATCTTGTTTGGCGTGATCCTTCTCTCGGCGACTGTAAAATTCCCAGTTACGACTTTTATACTTCTCTGCTTTTTTTAGGTCATGCGATCGGCGTGAACAGTTCGTTAACTCCATTGGAGAATGTAAGTTGGTATTTTGGCCTGCATGGCCCTAAAGAAGGTAAGAAAACCTCAGTATCCAGTGCTGAAATTATAGAGGCGCTGGATAAGGTCGGTCTGGCAGGTTATGAGGATATTCCTTGTTATCAAATGTCTGCAGGGCAGCAAAGGCGTGTGGCTTTAGCGCGTTTATATCTGTCAAAAGCACCTTTATGGGTTCTCGATGAGCCTTTTACCGCAATCGACAAACAGGGCGTCCACGAATTGGAGCAGTGCTTTAACGCTCACCGAGAGCGTGGCGGCATCGTCATTCTGACTACGCATCAATCCATGCATGAGTCCAACCCTGTGATTCTGGATTTAGCTGATTATATCGAGGCTGCCCAATGAGAAGTATTCCTAGCTTCGGGCAGGCTTTTATCGCCACTCTGAAAAGAGAGATGGTGATGGGGTTCCGTAATCGCGGTGATATTGCAAACCCGTTAATTTTTTTGCTCAGCGTTATCGTGTTTGTACCGCTGGGTATCAGTTCAGAAACCGCAGTTTTAGCTCGGTTAGCCCCGGGAATGATCTGGATTCTGGCTTTACTGGCAACGCTGCTGTCGCTTGATCGTTTATTTCAAAGTGATTTTGATGATGGAAGTTTGGAGCAATCGATTGTTAGTGGTCAATCCTTGTACGTATTGGTCGTCGCTAAGGTATTGGTCCACTGGCTTATCACTGGCTTGCCATTGACCTTGTTGTCGCCTGTTTTGGGAATGATGATGGCGTTGCCAGAAAATGGTTACTGGCCCCTGTTCCTATCGCTTATGCTAGGCACGGGAACATTGAGCTTAATCGGCGCGATTGGAGCCGCTTTGACAGTGGCTTTGCGGCGAGGCGGGCTGCTATTATCGCTAATCATTATGCCTTTATATATTCCTGTCCTTGTGTTTGGTGCGGGCGCTGTAAATAGTGCGATTGAGGGTGGCTCTTCGTTTGCTCAAATTAGTATGTTGGGCGGGTTTGTGCTTTTGTCTTTCGTTTTGGCACCATTGGCAGCGGCTGGGGCTTTAAGGGTAGGAGTTAATACATAGGCCCGTAATATACTGGCTTTAACGCATTTGGTTTTAATGTGTTTGGTTTAATACAGTTGCAAATATATCGGTATCTAGGGTTTGCAGCATGCTTGTCGCGTTATGTTGAAAATTTACGGTAAAAACAGATAAATCTGGGGGATTTTTTGGCTTCTTGGCAGTGGTTTCATCGATTGGGCAGTCCGCGTTGGTTTTACGAAAAAACCAATGCTTGGATGCCGTGGTTAGTCTGTATCAGCACATTGATGCTTGTGGTGGGGACCGTCTGGGGATTGGGGTTCGCTCCTGTCGATTACAAGCAGTTTAATTCTTATCGCATTATGTATGTCCATGTTCCTGCCTCAGCCGTTGCGATGGCCGGTTATTACGTCATGGCAATTTGCGGTGCTATTGGCCTAATTTGGCGTATGAAATTGGCCTTTATGACCATGAAGTCGGCGGCATTTGTCGGTGCACTTTTGACCTTTATTTCTTTGATCTCGGGAGCCATTTGGGGGCGCCCGACTTGGAATACATGGTGGGTATGGGATGCACGTATTGTCTCTGTTCTTATCTTATTCTTCTTATATTTAGGGGTGCTCGCCCTGCAAGATGCGTATCAAGATCAAGAGTCTGCGGATAAAACCAGTGCTATCTTGGCTCTTGTGGGAACGGTCAATATCCCGATTATTTATTATTCGGTCGACTGGGTTCTTACTCTTCATCAAGGTTCATCTCTGCGAATAGGTGGTGAGTCTTCTATTTCTGCTGTGATGGTGTATCCACTTCTGTGGATGATCCTTTCGTTTTATGTATTATTCGCTACGCTGGTGCTGGGTTATACCCGCTTAGAGATTCTGAAGCGCGGCAGAAAGACTTCTTGGGTTCAGGATTTAGTGCTTAAAAAAGCTGGGGGTTCCTAAGTGCAATTTCAATTTGAAAGCTTGAGCGATTTTTTCTGGATGACAATTGAGGGCCGAGTGCATGGGCCTTATGTTTGGGCGGCGTATGCCATAACTCTAGGAGGCATTGGGGCTATAGCGGCGAATTTGCGTATAGCGCGCAATAGCTTTTTTAAAAAGCACGCAGCTATCTTGCGTCGAGGTGTTGACATGAAAAGTCGTGAAAACAAAGTCGATGCTATGAAAAGTACAAAAAGCGTCGATGAGCCTGTTTAAAGTCAGATTAGATTTAAGTTAAAGGTTAAAAGGTTAGAGGGTTTTATGCATCCGGTTAGAAAGCAGCGTTTGATTGTGGTTCTTTTTATTGTTGTGGGCAGTACCTTGGGTATTTCTTTGGTCTTTTTTGCACTGAAAGAAAATCTGAATCTATTTTATCCTCCTTCTGAGGTCATTTCTGGGCTAGCACCTGAAGGAAAAACTATTCGTGCTGGCGGATGTGTTGTACCGGGTTCGGTTAGACGACATGAGACGACCCTAAGGGTCTACTTTGATGTTACGGATGGCAAAGCCGTTTTACCCGTGACTCATGAGGGCATTTTACCGGACTTATTTGCTGAGGGTGAAGCGACAGTCGTAACCGGTCAATACAATAATGGTGTGTTTGCCGCAAGCGAAGTGCTTGCCAAGCATGATGAGACTTATATGCCGCGCGAAGTCGCTGACACCCTTGAGAATAAAGAGGCGGAAATGGCTGATTACGCCGCTACTTGTAAGGTCCTTGATTATGATTCCTGAGTACGGTCAGCTCTGTTTAATTATTGCTTTACTGCTTTCGTGTTGCCTTGCTGTTATTCCTTTAATGGGAACCTACAACGGTAAGGTCGTTTGGATGGCTGCATCACGTTCACTAGCAACTGGGGTTTTCGTTTTTATTGCGATTGCTTTTTGCTTATTAGCGTGGTCCTTCTACGTCGATGACTTTTCTGTGAAGTATGTGGCTAATCATTCCAATACTCTGCTGCCTTTTCAGTACAAATTGAGTGCGGTTTGGGGCGGGCACGAAGGTTCAATGCTGCTGTGGATATTGATGTTGACGGGCTGGACCTTTGCCGTGAGTGTTTTCAGTAAGAATTTGCCGATTGATATGCTGGCTCGTGTGCTCGCGGTCATGGGGATGATCGGTGTTGGGTTCTTGCTGTTTATGATAGTTACCTCCAACCCTTTTGATCGTATTCTGCCGAATGTGCCCCTTGAAGGTTCTGATCTTAATCCTCTTTTGCAGGATTTTGGGCTTATCGTCCATCCTCCCACTCTATATATGGGTTACGTTGGTTTCTCAGTTGTTTTCTCATTTGCTATTGCGGCTCTTTTATCGGGCCGTGTTGATAGCGCATGGGCACGATGGGCAAGACCGTGGACTAATTTAGCGTGGGCCTTTCTTACTGCTGGTATTGCACTGGGAAGCTGGTGGGCTTACTACGAGCTTGGATGGGGCGGCTGGTGGTTTTGGGACCCTGTTGAGAACGCTTCTTTTATGCCTTGGTTGGTGGGAACCGCTTTGGTTCACACCTTAGCGATGACGGAAAAGCGCGGCACGTTTAAAAACTGGACCCTGTTTTTGGCGATTTTTACGTTCTCACTCAGCTTGCTCGGTACGTTCTTAGTTCGATCAGGTGTTTTAACATCTGTTCATGCATTTGCCACAGATCCGGAACGGGGAGTATTTATTCTTGGGTTTCTGGGGGCGGTTGTAGGCGGCTCGTTAACGTTGTTTGCGTTGCGTGCACCGGCGGTGAAAAGTATTGCGGGGTTTAAGTTGTTGTCTCGCGAGTCCTTTATTTTGATGAATACCATTGTGTTAGTGATTACCGTGAACTTTGTTTTGCTGGGCACTCTGTACCCATTGTTAAGTGAGGCTGTGGGTGCGGGTAAAATATCTGTTGGTGTTCCTTATTTTAATTTCTTTTTTACCAAGTTGATGGCAGTTTTAGCCTTGTTGATGGGCTTGGCGATCATGCTGAATTGGAAAAAAACGGACTTTAATAAAATACGAAAATGGCAAATCGTTCCTCTGTTGTCGAGTTTATGGATGGGGACCTTTATTCCGGGCATTATCGACGGTCCGTATTCCGTTAGTGCTGCTATATCGATAATGGCGGGAAGCTGGGTTATTTTTACGTGTATTTCTGATTTGCTTCGCAAAACAAGAAACGCGTCTTCAATTGCAAAAGGTTTGAGGCGTTTGCCGGCTGGCTATTACGGAATGATCATCGCTCATATTGGGTTTGGCGTTGGTCTTTTAGGCGCATCACTCAATACAATTTACAGTGTTCAGCGGGATGTCCGCTTAACCGTCGGCGATTCTGTTCTTATTGCCAATATGCAATATGAGTTAACTGACGTTGAGCGGGTTCGTGGCGCTAACTATATGGCAAACGTTGCACAAATTACGGTTCGTAAGAGTGGAGATGTAGTGGTCGTACTTGAGCCTGAAAAACGTAATTACATGTCGGGTGGTAATGTAATGACTGAAGCTGCAATTGATGCTGGTTTTTTTCGTGATGTATACGTTGCGCTTGGTAAGCAGTTGAGTAATACAGATTGGGAGGTCCGTATTCACTATAAGCCTCTTGTGCGTTGGATTTGGTTGGGCGCGATTATGATCGCGCTAGGCGGAGCTTTAGCCGTGACAGATAAACGTTATCGCCTCAAAAAGGCAAATGATGAGGACTTGGCTGATGGGCCTGGTGCCATTTCTGCTGTCGATGATGTGGCCGTAGTAGTTACAGAGGAGATAGCAGACGATAGTGGAATGGGTCATGAAGGTGAAGAGGGGGGTAAGGCGTGAACAGGATTAAATTGTTTATACCGCTATTGGTTTGCGTTGTTATCGGGGCGTTTTTGTATAAGGCTTTAGATAACGATCCTAGCGTGCTCCCTTCAGCCCTTATCGGTAAGCCATTCCCAGAATTTAACCTGCCTAGACTCAAAAGCGACACCATGGTGACCCGTGACGACCTCATCGGCGAGCCATTTCTTCTGAATGTATGGGCTACATGGTGCCCGACGTGTGTTTCGGAGCATCCATACCTTGGAGCATTGGCCGAGAGCGGTATTCGTATTGTCGGATTAAATTACAAAGATGAAAATCAAAAGGCTTTGGGGTGGCTCAAACGGTTAGGAGACCCCTACATGCTCAATATTGTTGATGCAGATGGGCGTCTTGGGCTTCATTTAGGTGTCTATGGAGCACCGGAAACCTTTTTAATTGATAAAAATGGCATCATTCTCCACCGCCGTGCTGGCGATCTCAATGCAAGAGTCTGGAAAGACGAGTTTTTGCCCATTCTACAAGCGCTTTAGGCGCTTCCTGGCAGTAATTTTGCTTTAACTTTCCTGTAACTTTGGCGTTGCAGCTGACTTTCACTGGTCTGAATGCCAGCACTTACACTATGTAGGCCTAAATTAGTTTGTTTTATTTCTATGACGCAGTGCACCAAAGTACAGTATATTTCTGTTTGGGTTTCGGGGTATATTGAATTTGTGGCGCGAAAAACAACCAAAGCTAGCTTTTAAGTATAAAGATATTGCCTTCTTATGCTTGAAGTAAGAAAAGTTTGTATCAATTCGGCGCCGAATTAGATTATATTGTCGTAAGAATAAGAAAAACAGGGTTAAATATTGCAGCGCAGCAAAGTGTGCTACTATTTGATTATAGCTGTAAAAATTATTGAGGTAGGAGTGTCTAATGTTATATCACGCTTTTGAATTAAACCACGCTGTGGTGGCGCCTTTGCGCCAGCTAATGGATATGAATAAGCGGTTTTGCCAGTCGCCATTTAATCCAATGTCATACACCCCTGCAGGTAAAAAGATTTCAGCTGCTTGCAATCTCTTTGAGTCGTTGACTCGTCGTTATGAAAAGCCAGAGTGGAATATTAATGAAACCGTCATTAATGATGTGACGGTTGAAGTGAAAGAGCACGTTGTATGGGAAAAGCCATTTGCGCGCTTGGTTCATTTTGCTCGCGATCCAGAAGCGAAGGCAAAAGCGGCCGGAAACAGCAACGCTGACCCTCGAGTTCTCATTGTTGCTCCTCTTTCAGGTCACTATGCGACACTTTTACGCGGTACAGTCGAAACGTTTTTGCCAGATCACGAAGTGTTTGTGACCGATTGGGCAGATGCTGGACAGATTCCTCTTAGTGATGGTCGGTTCGATATGAACGACTACATCGATTATTTAATCGAGATGATGGAAACTTTAGGTGCAGATACTAATGTCTTTGCTGTATGTCAGCCTGGACCATTGGTGCTTGCTGCAGTTTCAATCATGTCGGAAAACAAGTCAGAATTTTTACCTGCGTCCATGACGATTGTGGGTTCTCCTATTGATACGCGTTTATCTCCTACTGTGCCGAATAAATTGGCCTGGGATCGCAGCTATGAATGGTTTAGGGATAACGTTATTTATTCTGTGCCTTGGCCAAACAAAGGTGTAAATCGCCGTGTTTACCCTGGGTTTTTGCAGCTTGGTGGGTTTATTACGATGAATCGTGATAAACATGTAACCGCTCATAAAGATTATTTTAGTCATCTTGTAGAAGGTGATTGTGATAGTAGTGCTCGCCATGAAGAGTTCTATGATGAGTATTTGGCTGTTCTGGATCTTACAGAAGAGTTTTATCTGCAAACTATTAAAGAAATCTTCCAGGAGCATATGCTTCCTGACGGCAAGTTAATGCATCGCGGTCAGCTGGTTCAACCGAGTAAAATTACAAAGGTTGCATTGATGACTGTTGAGGGTGAGAAAGATGATATCTCTGGTATCGGTCAGACTCAGGCGGCGCATGGCTTGTGTACGAATATTCCTCAAGATATGCAGCAGGATTATGTCCAGCCGGGCGTTGGTCATTATGGTGTCTTTAGTGGACGGCGTTTCCGCACGGAAATTTATCCCCGTATTAGCAAGTTTATAAGCGGAAATAACGACACTAAAAAAGAAGCGGCTATTCAAAAGAAAAACCCGCAACTCTTTAATGTCTAAAGGCTGTTGTATTGAGCTTGAAAAATAAAAGCATCTTCGGATGCTTTTTTTGTGTCTGATGCTTTATTATTTGAGTTGTTGGCGTGCTTGGGGCTTTAATTTCTGCTGGGTTTGATCTCCAAAGTGTTTCGAAGTCGGGCAAATAACAATAATTGTGATTTGGGGTGGGTGTTGATAATGATAAGAGTGATTTTAGTTGTGGCGTCTTTGATGCTGTCCGGAACAGTTTTGTCTGAGCCTAAGTCGACTGGGGATTGGTCTAGACGTGATGCTTTTGTTGACCCTGAAGCGCTTAATGAAAAAGTTGTTGCTCAGTGGAAGGGTGGGAAGTGGAGTAAAAAGGGTTTGTCGGGTAGCTTTCGTTTTCTCGTGACTGAGTTTGCGCAGGGAAGAGAGAAGCTTTATCTGCAGTGGTTATTGGCTGACGGTGAAATTGCTTACTCTATGAGTGTTAAGGAGTTAAATGTTCGCCCTGAGTATGATCTTGAATTGCCTCGTTGCGACAATGTTGAGGTGTGTCGAAATTTGAGTGTAAAGGCTCGGCATTACTATGAAGAGACGTCGAGAGAATTTCATATTACGTTGGATGGTTTGGGGCACTACAGCTTCAAAATTTGATTGATATTTGAGCTGGCGGCGCTTACGTTTGCTTGGTAAGTGCTGTTAGTAGTTTTCCGTTGCTTGGCTGGGAATAGTTAACGCTAAAAGTATCGCCAGCGGTCCAAGTAAGAATCCTAGAATTACCCATAGCATGGGGTTTAGCGCTTTTTTAAATGCTATGGCGTAGCAGGCGGTGCCTGAAAGTGTGCCGAGTAAGGTGATTGCCGCATAAGTGATGGTGTTATCCATATCCCTCTTCCTTGTTTTGTAAATGTTATGTTCTCGCTTGGTGTAGCGTCTTATTGTTAAGTATTAACGTCGGTTTTTATTTTGGCTGGTATTGTAAGCGTTACGTCGATCCATGCTTGTGTCGCAGTCTTCCTTTTGTGCTCATGCTGTAATTTACGCCATTTTAGGTGAGTTTTTACTCTGTTTGCAAGTTTGCGCTGTAGTCCGTGTGTGGAAGTGAATAGTCGCCTAGTCTGATAGGCCGAGGCGCTGTTATACTGGCGGCCGAATTTGAGGTGGCGATTGTGAAGTTATTGTGTCTTATTGCGTTTGTTGCATTTAGTGTGACCGCTATGGCGATTGATGTCGTCGAATTTTCGAGTGATGGTGAGCGAGAGCGCTACCAGCGTCTTACATACGAGTTGCGCTGTCCTAAATGTCAGAATCAAAACTTGATTGATTCAAATTCTCAAATATCTGAAGATTTACGCCGAGAAGTCGCGCGCCTTATACATGAAGGTGAAAGTGACGAAGAAATAAAGCGCAAGCTGGTTGCGTTATATGGCGACTTTATCTTGTATCGTCCACCGGTTCAAAATAATACTATCGTGCTGTGGCTGGGTCCTGTCCTGATGATGGGGATTGGTTTGTTTGTTTTCGCGGTGATCGTTCTCAAGCGAATGCGTGCCGGTGGCCTGGAAGATGAGGACGATGTCGTGCACGCTGAGGGTTCAGATCCCGAAAAAGTGTTAGGCGTTACCGGTGATGGCGCTTCGCTTTCTGATGTTGTGGATAGTCAAAACGACGCATAATAATGCGGTTTTCTTAATTTAATCTCACATTTGAATATGTCTATGGAATTTTGGCAGGTTTTTTTAATATTTAATCTATTGGCGATCGGTTTTATGGTGTGGCCAACGATATTTTTAGCAAAAAAATATCGTCAAGAATTACGCTCTAATACTCGTACGGACACCAATGAGGGTGTGTATCGAGATCATGTTGTGGAGTTAGAGCAAACCTTGGTTCGAGGTGAGATTAATACTGATGACTTGGTAAGCCTGAAGAAAGATCTTGAGATGACTATGGTTGAAGAGAATCACATGGGTGTAGATATGGGGGATAAGCCCATTACGTCATCCTTTAAAAGCCGTATTCCTGTTTTGGTTTTGGTGCTTTTTCTGCCCGTTTTCACTTTGTCTCTTTACTCGGTTTATGGGGCTAAGGAGGATTGGGAAATTTATCAGCTGGCTCGAGACAGAGCAAGTGTGCCAGAGGAGGGGTTTAAAGCGCTTTCCAGTGAATTGGTTTTGGCCTTGCAAGAGAGGGTGAAGAGTGATCCTGGTAATGCTCAGAATTGGTATTTGCTAGCTTCGACCGCTGTCGATCAGGGTTTATTTGAGGAGGCTGTGCGTGCTTATAGGCGAGTACTTGAGATTGAATCTAATGCGCCGGCAGTAAGGGCTGAATTAGCGCAGGCTCTGTTTTTGCGCGCGGGAAATACGATTACACCTGATGTGCGTAAACATACCAGTGAGGTGTTAGCAGTTGCACCGAACATGCCTACAGCCTTGGGGTTGGCGGGTATTGATGCGTATCGTTCGGGAGAATATTCGAATGCGATCTCTCATTGGAAGAAAGCTTTGGTTCAGCTAGACCCTAATTCTGATGCGGCTCAAGCCTTAACCGGTGGGATAGTCCGAGCTAAAGTTGCTCTGTCTGAGACGGGGGAGGAGTTGTTATCAGAATCAGTTGCTGGGCCATCTTTGACGTTGGAGGTGTCTCTAGGTAAGGGTAATACGCTTGTGCAGCCGTCTGATACGGTTTTTATCTATGCTCGCGCTTGGTTGGGGCCTCCGATGCCTCTAGCCATACAGAAAATAAGTGCTTCAGAGCTGCCTATTACGCTGAGTTTAGACAACTCAATGTCGATGATGCGAGGAATGGATTTGAGCGCGTTTCCTCAGGTTGAGGTGATCGCAAGAATCTCTTCGACGGGGAGCGCAACATCGCAACCAGGTGATTGGCAGGTTAAATATGGTCCGGTGATAGTGGCGAGTCAAAAAGCCCCCATCACTCTTGTGATTAGTGAGCAGATCCCAGAGATGTAGGCGAATTCAGGCCCCTTTGACGCTTTGAACTTGCGGGATATATAAATCCAAGACAAAGCTACTTTGAGGGTTCGTTTTCACGTGATTCCTTCATGTATAGTGTGTAGAATCGCGGGTTTTCACAGAAAACCTTGGGGCTTAACGGCGTTTTAATTGGTGGCGATTTATATGCTGCTTGGTGAGAGGCGCGCTCTGGCAGAATTCCTGCGAATCATTGCTTTGGTGGGTGTTTATCTCGATATACGATGAGATAGGCATGTGATCATAAGCGTGACGAATAATAATTGATCTAAGCGAACAAAAATGCGGTTGAAATCCATTAAGCTGGCCGGCTTTAAATCCTTTGTTGATCCTACAACGGTATCTTTTCCGAGTAATCTCAGTGCGGTTGTCGGCCCAAATGGCTGTGGCAAATCGAATATTATCGACGCTGTTCGATGGGTGATGGGTGAATCTTCAGCTAAAAACCTGCGTGGCGAATCGATGACGGATGTCATTTTTAACGGGTCGAGTAGCCGAAAACCTATCGGTCAGGCATCGATAGAGCTGATATTTGATAATAGCGATGGAACGATTAAGGGCGAATATGCCGGTTATGCAGAGATTTCTATTCGTCGAAAAGTAACGCGCGAAAGCCAAAACACCTATTACTTGAACGGTAATAAATGCCGCAGGCGAGATATTACCGATATCTTTCTAGGAACGGGCCTCGGTCCTAGAAGCTACGCAATTATTGAGCAGGGGATGATTTCTCGCCTGGTTGAATCCAAGCCTGAAGAGCTGCGCGTCTTTATTGAAGAAGCTGCTGGTATTTCAAAGTATAAAGAGCGTCGGCGGGATACGGAAAACCGTATGAACCGAACTCGTGAAAACCTTGAGCGTTTGACGGATATCCGTGACGAATTAGGGCGGCAATTATCGCGCTTGGAGCGACAGTCTCAAGCAGCTATAAAATATAGTGAATTCAAGAAGTTAGAGCGTGAACTTAAGGCCCAGCTTCAAGCGTTACGTTATCAATTGCTCGCTGCGGAGTCGAGTGCCAAGCATAAAGTTATTACCGAGCTTGAGCTGACTGTTGAGGCGAGTGTTACCGAGCGCGTACATCATGACTCCGCGATTGAGAAACATCGGATGGCTCACTCTGAATTGAGCGATAAATTTAACGATGTTCAGGGGCGGTATTACGCGATTGGAGCGGACATTGCCCGAATAGAACAAACCATTCAGCATGCCCTAGAGCGCGAGCGTCAGCTCAAGATTGATCTTGATCAGGTCGTGCGTGACTGTTCTGAAGCGGAAGAGCATTTATCTACGGACGTATCAAAATCTGAAGGTTGGGAAGCGGAACTGCTCGAGATTGAGCCTGAGCTTGATATGATCAAAGAGGCAGAAGAAGGTTCTGGCGGTGCTTTGATTGAGTCAGAAGAGGCTATGCATTTATGGCAGCAAGAGTGGGATCACTTCAACCAAAAAGCAGCAGAGCCGCGTCAGCAAGCAGAGGTGCAGCAGTCTCGAATTGTTTACCTTGAGCAAGTGCAGCGACGGGTTTTGGAACGAATCGAAAAACTTGAAATAGAGCGCGATAATCTTGTTGTTGGTGATGTAAAAGAGGAAATTGACGAGCTGGAAGAGTCGTTAGCCGAGTCTTCAATGGTATTGGATGACAAAAAAATCCAAATCGAAGGGTTGTCAGAGCAGGTCGAAGAGCGACGTGATTCGGTACAAAGCGTGAGCGATAAGCGTGATACGGTAAAAGATGAGCTTCAAACAGCTAAAGGTCGTTTGGCATCTTTAGAGGCCTTACAGCAGGCTGCAATGGCTGGAGATTCTGAAACAGCCAATGAATGGCTAGAAGTACAAGGCTTAAAAGACTATCCACGACTTGTTGAAAAGATATCAGTTGAAGACGAGTGGAGTATTGCCGCTGAAGTTGTATTAGGGAAATCATTACAGGCTGTATTTACTGACTCTGCAATTGATGAGATGAGCAGCAAACTTCAAGAACTCTCTAAAGGCGAGTTAATGCTCGTTCATAGTGGCAGTACCTCTGCTCCCAGTGCAGAAACATTACTGAGTAAGATTACCACCGATATTGATTTAAGTTCATTACTTACCGGAGTGATGGTTGCCGGTTCAATTACTGAAGCGTTGTCGAAGCGATCATCTTTGAAGGTGGGGGAGTCGATCGTAACGAAAGATGGTATGTGGCTTGGCTCGAACTGGATTAAGGTTATTAAAGAGGGTGATGAGCATCGTGGTGTGATTGCTCGTAAGGAAGAGATAGAAACGCTAAAAGAGCGCACGTTTGTATTAGATGAAGAGGCCGTGGCCTTATCAGAGCAGTTAGACGATATTCGCAACAACCTCAAAGATGCGGAATCTAAGCGTGAAATACTGCGTAGCGAAATAGATGGACATGCTCGTAAAGAGGGTGAACTTCGTGCTCAACTAAGCGGTAAAAAAGCGAAAGTGGAACAGGTTCTTGAGGGGCGAGAGCGTTCCGAGAGAGACATTGATGAAGCTAAAGCCCAGCTGGCTTCTGAAAGTGAAAACTTAGTTGAAGCTCGAACGATACTCCATGATGCAATCACTGCGATGGAAAGTGATACAGAAGACAGGGAAAAACTCTTAAGTCAGCGTGATGAAATACGCAGTACTTTAGATGTTGCCCGTCAGACTGCTCGACATGACAAAGACAAAGCGCATGCGCTTGCGATGCGTCATCAATCGGTAAAAACTCAGCTCGAATCAGTCCATCAAGGTATTCAACGTCTTACAGAGCAAATGCAGCGATTGTCTGAACGTAAAGATACCTTGCAGTTATCCCTATCGGACAGTCAAGAGCCGGCAGTGGAACATCAGATGGAGTTGGAAGGCCATCTAGAAAAACGTATTTCTGTAGAGCAGAAGCTTGGCGAAGCTCGTAAAGAAATGGAAGAGTCTGAAACTGCTTTGCGTTTGTCAGAGAAGAGCCGTTCTCAAGTGGAGCAGGCGCTCGGTGGCATTCGTTCAAATCTTGAATCTGTTCGTTTGGAAGCGCAAACGTTAGATGTTAAGCGTCAAACCCTTAAGCAGCAACTTGCTGATGATGAGTTAGACATTGACGATGTGGTTGAGAGCCTAGAAGAAGACGTTGTCGAAAGTGCTCTTGAGCAAGAACTAGAAAAGATTGGTAATCGTATTTCTCGTTTGGGGGCGATCAACTTAGCCGCTATTGATGAGTATAAAACGGAGTCCGAACGCAAAAATTATCTTGATACACAAAATGAAGATCTACAAGATGCTTTGGAAACTCTAGAGGGCGCAATTAAAAAGATTGATCGCGAAACTCGCACTCGATTTAAGGAAACCTATGATCAAGTGAATTCCGGGCTTCAAGAGCTTTTCCCCAAAGTTTTCGGTGGTGGGCACGCATACTTGGAGCTAACCGGTGAAGATCTACTCGATACAGGTATTGCCATCATGGCCCGCCCGCCGGGTAAGAAAAACAGTACGATTCACTTGTTATCGGGTGGAGAGAAGGCGTTGACTGCTATTGCGTTAGTGTTCTCGATTTTCCGTCTCAACCCCGCTCCGTTTTGTATGCTTGACGAGGTTGATGCGCCGTTGGATGATGCCAACGTTGGACGTTATGCGCGCATGGTTGAAGAAATGTCGGAGCATGTGCAGTTTATTTATATAACACATAACAAAAGTGCTATGGAAATGGCTCACCAGTTGCTCGGGGTTACAATGCACGAGCCGGGAGTCTCCCGAATGGTGACAGTAAATGTTGATGAAGCTGCCGAACTAGCAGTGTCATAATTTTCTTGCGCATGTAGCAAGAGGGGAGCATCGAAGTGAAAGATTGGTTAACCGTTATCATTATTTTGGTCATCATCGGCATTGTGCTTGATGGAATACGCCGTATGCGGTTGGCAAAACGAGAAAGTATTTCACTGTCTAAAAACGCTAAAAAAGCGGATAAAAAGGAAAGTGACTTTCACGTTGGTTCAAGCGAATTTCCTTCCGGGGGAGCTCGAGTCGTTAGTGTGCGTAATGAGCAAGATGCTGACAATTTTAACGATAGTGTTAAAAAAGGCTTTGAGTCAAAGCGGGTTACTGCTGGTTCTCCTCGGAAGATTCCAGAACAAGTTTCTCTCAATCTTGAAGAATCCGTTCCGATGCTTATGGATTCTGTTGATGAGGTAGAAGAAGATTTGGATGGAGATGATTATAGTGATTCTCGAGAGCCGACAATTGGCAATCTAGAAGATTTACAGGAAGATGATTCGAATACTGGTTCTCCCCCTATTTCAAATGAAAATGTTAATTCGATAGATCTCCCGATAGAAGCGGTTGAGCCTGAGCTGCGGGCACAGAGTGTTAAGAACGATCGCAGTAGCCGGGCTGTTGAAACAGATGAGGTTGAGGAGCAATACGAAGAGCCTGATGAGGTTTTAATCATGAATGTTATGGCTAAGCCTGGTCAGCAAATCCATGGTAGTGATCTCTTGTCAGCGCTAATGACCGAAGGCTTAAAGTTCGGTGATATGGATATTTTTCATCGGCACAAAGATAACGATGGCGATGGACCTATATTGTATAGTCTCGCCAATATGGTAGTGCCGGGAACTTTTAGTCTTGCAGCTATGGATGACTTTAATACTCCTGGTATTAGTATTTTTCTAGGCTTACCTGTAGCCGATGATAGTCTCGCGGTATACAACGATATGGCCACGACGGCACAAAATCTAGCGGCTCAACTTAACGGAGATTTAAAGGACGAAAATCGTAGTGTTATGACGAGTCAAACCATTGAATATGGTCGTCAACGTGTCATTGAATACGAAAGAAAGAGTAAACTTGCTCGGGCGTAAATAACACTCTAGAGAGTTGTCATCTGTTAATTAAGGTACGTGTCGAAGTGCTAATCCTGTTGATCTTTAAAATGTAAGGCTGATTGCTTTGGCCGACAAAGAGGAAGTATAAATGGCGGCTATAGATGCGGCGTTAGATAAAGCCAAGGAGCATCTAGAAGCCCTTAAAACTGAATTAAATTATCACGGGCATCGTTATTATGTGCTCGATGCTCCCGAAGTTCCCGACGCGGAATACGATCGCCTTTTCAACGAATTAAAGGCGCTTGAAGAAACCTTTCCGGATATGATTACATCCGATTCTCCGACACAGCGTGTGGGAGGAGCCCCTATCAGTGATTTTGCATCGATAAAACACGAAATTCCTATGCTGTCATTAGGCAATGTTTTTGACCCTGAGGAGCTGATTGCATTTGATGAGCGAGTAAAGGATAGGCTTAAATTAGATCGTGAAATTAAATATGCCTGTGAACCTAAATATGACGGAATTGCTGTCAGCCTTTTGTATGAAAACGGTCTTTTAGAGCGAGGCGCTACTCGTGGTGATGGTCAAACAGGTGAAGATATCACGCAAAACGTACGGACGATCGGTTCTATACCTATGCGTTTACTCGGTTCTGGGTATCCTCAAACGTTAGAAGTCCGTGGCGAAATTTATATGCCTAGAGAGGGCTTTAATACTTTAAATAAAAAAGCCATCGAGCGAGAAGAAAAAATCTTTGTGAACCCTCGCAATGCTGCTGCAGGTAGCCTGCGACAAAAAGATTCTGCTGTCACTGCGACGCGCCCTCTTGAAATGTGTGCTTACAATGTCGGTTGGTATGACGGTGGGGAATTACCCTCTACGCATTTGGATATTTTGTCTCGATTGGGGGAGTGGGGGTTTCTTGTCAGTACTTTTCGGCGTGAGGCGAAGGGCATATCAGAATGCATAGACTACATTGATTATTTAGGCGGTCAGCGGGCAAGCATGCCGTTTGATATTGATGGTATTGTTTTTAAAGTTAACGATATTGAAATTCAGCAAACTCTAGGCTTTATTTCTCGAGCTCCCCGATGGGCTATGGCTTACAAATTTCCCGCTCAAGAGGAAATGACCCTGCTTAATGACGTGAAGTATCAAGTGGGGCGTACAGGTGCGATTACGCCAGTCGCAAAAGTAGAGCCTGTATTTGTTGGTGGTGTTACGGTTTCAAATGTTACTTTACATAATCGAGATGAAATAGAGCGCCTTGGTTTGCATATGGGTGACACCGTAATCGTAAGGCGAGCTGGAGATGTTATTCCTCAAATAGTCTCCGTTGTTGAATCGAAGCGTGTAGAGGGCGCGGTCCCAGTCAGTTTTCCTGATTGTTGTCCGGTTTGCGGCTCTTCAGTTTCAACAAAGGAAGGCGAAGTTATTTTTCGTTGTAGCGGCGGTATTGTTTGCGAGGCCCAAGGTAAGGAAGCGATTAAACATTTTGCATCTCGCAACGCGATGGATATCGATGGCCTTGGCGATAAAATTGTTGAACAGCTGGTCGACGAAAAATTCATTCACTCAATTGCTGACTTATATTCGCTTGAAGAAAGTGCTCTTGTTGGTTTGGAGCGCATGGGTGAAAAGTCCGTTGAAAATTTATTGTCTGCAATCGAGGTCAGTAAAAATACGACCTTGGCGCGTTTTCTTTTTGCACTCGGTATAAGAGAGGTTGGGCAAACCACGGGCCGAAATTTAGCGCAGTCTTTTGGTGCTCTGGATAGTATTCGTAAGGCTAGCTTAGAAGACCTGCAAGCCGTAAATGATATTGGTCCTATTGCTGCAAAGAACGTTGTTGACTTTTTTGCTCACGAAAAAAACAATTTGATGGTTGATACTTTAATAGCTAAAGGTGTTCGCTGGGATGATGTTATTGTTCCTGCCAAAGACGCGCTCCCTCTACTCGGGAAGACCTATGTGCTGACAGGTACTTTAGAGACGATGACAAGAGTTGAAGGTAAGGAAAAACTTCAGAGTTTGGGCGCTAAAGTGTCGGGCAGTGTTTCATCAAAAACACATTGCCTTATTGCCGGTCCTGGAGCCGGTTCAAAACTAGCAAAAGCTGAATCACTAAATGTTGAAATTCTTGATGAAGATGCCTTTGTTGGGTTGCTCGCGGAGTATGGCGGGTGAGGTATTGTTGCTTGGTGTTTATATTGCCTTTTACCTTTCTTTTGGGGGCATGTGTGAGTTCTCCTCCTAAGCATCTTAATAATCTGTGCGATATCTTTGATGAGAAAAACGGTTGGTATAAAGATGCCCGTCAAGCTTCGAAAAAATGGGGTGTTCCAATTGGGACAAATATGGCGTTTATGCACCAAGAGTCTCGTTTTGTCGCAAAGGCAAAACCGCCTCGAACTAAAATATTGGGCTTTATTCCAGGTCCTCGTACAAGCAGCGCTTATGGTTACTCTCAAGCGAAAAAAGAAACTTGGCAATGGTATAAAAAATCATCTGGGCATAGAGGCGCTGACCGAAATGACTTTGATGATGCCATTGATTTTGTCGCGTGGTACAACCACATCAGTGTAACGAAGCGAAAAATTCCTGTGGGAGACCCTTATGCGCTTTATTTGGCATACCACGAAGGTCATGGTGGGTACGCTCGCGGTACTTATAACAAGAAACCATGGTTAAAAAAGGTCGCGTTAAAAGTTGCAAAAAGAGCTCAGCGTTATGACGCGCAGCTAATAAAATGTAAAAATCGTTTAGGTTCATCTTGGTGGTGGCCATTCTAATTTGAAACAACCTGAAGCCTAAGTGAGGGCGCAGCGATGAAGGATCAAGAATCTATTGTGTACGGTTGCATCAAAGATGTAGCCAGTGAACAGCTTGATGCCGGCCGACGCCGAAATAATCGTCAGGCTATGTTGGGTTTACCCAGTGCTGAAGAGTGGCCTCACCTTTGCCGCGAAATGTTTGCTTTACCGCGTGTCGAGGTTGGTGTGGACAGTTACTTAACTGAAGTTATGCATTTTGGCGCTTCGTATCGGGCGATTGAGTACGAATGGTCAGAATGGATGAGGCGTTTTGAAGGCTTGCTAGATAGTTTGTACTGGGTGTCGGCTGTTGTTCATTTGGAAACAGAATTGTCTGGCGTTCATACTTTTACTTGGGAAAGTTTGACCAATGGCCATGTTCCGGGGGCGGGGAGCCAGACTATTCATTGTGAGTGGACGCAAGAAAAGACTTTTTAAATTACTATAGCTTTACTAAATATTGATATGTTAAGTGGCAAGGTTGCTGTCCAATAACACCATTTAAAATGGTTTTTTACGACATTGACCTTGTCTTGTTAGGGCTGAAAAGTGAACATATGCTATATCTATGGCCACTAAATAGTGACCATCCCGAAATAGGCCCTGCTGTGGATAAATAAAAACGCTCATCTTTGCACCACTGCGTAAAGCCTCTGGGGGGAAACGTTAGTGGCTTTAACTCTCCCAAATATCTTTGTGCATATTAAAGGCTATCTTTCAGGGCCGCTATACGATTGTTGTATTGGGGCCGGTAATTCTACAATTAATAAAAAGACTGTGGGCTTACAGCATAGTCTTTACTAACCAATGGCACTTTTGAATGAAGTTCAAAATTCGATTTCAGCGACGTTACAGCGTATTTATCACGATTATTGCCTGCGCTTCCTCAATTCTTATGCTGGTTAAGCGTTTCGGCTTTCCGGAAGAGGATGTAGTGCAAATCGTTTGGATTTCTGTAGGTTTTCTAGCCGCTATTATTTGTGTTGCAGCACCAGTTGCTTTTTTTAGCCGATGGCTTGCTGATCGCTCGGATAGGGAGTTTTTTAGTGAGCTGGAAGAGCTTGAAAAAACGGGCGATAACATATCGGGGCAGGCGCCAGAAACACACAAAAATGAGTTACGCTAATGCCACAGTTTTTTGTTCCTGTTCAATATGTTCAACGAATGCTTGAACTTGCTAAAAAATCGCTAGGTAATTACGAAGAGCTTTTATCTCAGCTAGATATCGAAGAAGATTACTTTTCAAATAATAGTGAAATACCGGCCCTTAAATACGGTGAAATTTGTCAGTTAGTGATGAGGCACACGCAAAACGAGTGGTTTGGTGTTTTTACTGAAGGGAAAGTACCTCTCGGCGCCTTTCGGATAATGTGTTTGACCTTATTGAGTTGCAGCGATCTTAGGCAAACAATTTTTCGGGGTAGTGAATTTGCTGAAATTTGCCGTGGCTTAATGGTTCGTTATTTACTAACGACTGAAGGTGGTATGGCGGTTTTAACCCTAAAACCTTCTCGGTCGATGCCTGTGGATGAGTTTGAACGCAAAGTGGCGACGGCTTCACCTGACAGTATTATGGCTTCGTTGATTATGCAGCACCGTTTGGCTGAATGGTTGATTGGCATGGATATACCCCTTGAAAATATTTCAGTGACTTTTGCTCAAGATCAGCATGGGCCAACGTTTGACTTTCCTAAGGCCGCAACGGTTAAGTACGGCGCGGTGGAAAATTCATATAGTTATAATATTAAATACCTCGATTACCCCGTTGTGCAAAATCAGGCGAATTTGATGGCCTATTTACGTACTGCGCCTTCCCATTTGGTGACTGAAGACCCGAATCACGTTAGCACTTCTGATAAAGTACGAAATTTATTAAATAAAGACGTGAGTGGCAATATGCCATCTGCCGAAATGGTAGCGTCGCAGCTTAATGTCTCAGTTACTACTTTACGGCGCCAGCTTCAGAAGGACGATACGTCTTATCAAAAATTAAAGGATGAATGTCGAATGGCTGCAGCGTTTCACTATTTAGGTTGTCAGGACCTTTCGAACAACGTAATCGCTGAAATGTTGGGTTTTGATGAACCAAGCGCATTTTTTCGCTCTTTTAAGAAGTGGACTGGCCAAACCCCAGGAGAATACCGTTCAAAGATTAGTCTGGACGTCTAAGTTGCTCGGTGACACTTCTAAGATCTATACTCAAGTGTGAATTATTGACAAAAACTGTCGTGAAAATGCCTATTTATGTGGCGCCTAATTTTAGTATAGTGCTCTAATAGTGCCGGTTACGGTAAAGAGTATTCGTTTTACCTTACGTGAGTATCAACTAATAAGCGTCGTAGTTTGCATATACCTTCGATATGCGGTTTCTTTGTTAATCAATGTGACGTTTTTGGTAATTGAATCTAAAATTAAAGGAAGGCCAAATAGGCTGCAACAGGACTGAGGATATTTGTATGGTTGATTACAAAGTACCGATGCGCGACATGCAATTCGTAATGAACGAAATCTTGGATTTCGGTGCCCATTATGAACGTATAGGAAAAGGCGAAGACGCATCTCCTGATCTTGTTGCAGCGATAATGGAGGAATGCTCCAAATTTTCCGAAAACGTCATAGGACCTCTTAATGCTTCAGGCGATTCGCAGGGATGTACTTGGGATGATGGTGAAGTAACAACTCCAGATGGATTTAAAGAAGCCTATCAACAATACGTCGAGGCCGGTTGGCCCTCAATGACTCACAGCCCTGAAGTGGGTGGGCAAGGTTTGCCCGAATCTTTGGGGACTGTTCTTAGTGAAATGCATGGCTCTGCAAACTGGTCATGGGGTATGTACCCAGGCTTGTCTCATGGTTGTATGAAGACGATTGAGATGCATGGTACGCAAGAGCAAAAAGATATTTATTTGGCGAAGTTAGTTGATGGCAGTTGGACAGGTACGATGTGTTTAACTGAAGCGCATTGTGGCAGCGACTTGGGGATGTTGAGAACGAAGGCGGAGGCTCATGCTGACGGTTCTTATCGCTTAAGTGGCACTAAAATATTTATTTCTGCCGGTGAACACGATATGGCTGAAAATATTGTTCATATCGTGTTGGCTCGATTACCGGATGCTCCCGAAGGCACAAAAGGCATTTCATTGTTTGTTGTGCCAAAATATTTGCCGGATGCTGATGGTAATGTCGGGGAACGCAACGGTGTTAGCTGTGGTTCTATTGAGCATAAAATGGGTATTCATGCTAACGCTACATGCGTAATGAATTTTGATGACGCGAAGGGTTTTTTGATTGGGCCTCCTAACCGTGGTCTCTATTGTATGTTTACCTTTATGAATAACGCGCGTATTGGTACGGCGATTCAGGGCTTGGCCCATGCCGAAGTGGGTTATCAAAAGTCACTTGCGTACGCAAAAGATCGAACGCAATTTCGCTCCCTTTCTGGCCCTAAAAACCCTGAAGGACCCGCTGATCCCATTATCTGGCATGCAGATGTTCGTCGCATGGTGCTGACGCAAAAAGCTTTTGCTGAAGGTGGACGTATGCTGATTTACTTTGCGTCGCAATTAGTGGATATCGAGCATTGTGCCAAAAGCGATGAGGGAAAAGAGGAGGCGGGAGAGTTACTCGCTTTATTGACGCCCATAGCTAAGGCGTTTTTAACGGAAACAGGAAATGAGTCGGCGAATCTTGGTATGCAATGCTTCGGTGGTCATGGCTATATTAAAGAGTGGGGCGTTGAGCAAAATGTCCGCGATTGTCGAATCGCCACGTTATACGAAGGGACTACCGGGATTCAAGCTCTCGACTTACTGGGTCGGAAAATTTTAATGAATCAAGGCGAAACACTAAAGCGTTTCACTAAGATTATTCACAAGTTTTGTCAAGAAAATGCGGATAACGCAGAAATGACAGAGTATTTGGAGCCACTTGCAGCCGCTAATAAAACATGGGGTGAGTTGACAATGCATGTTGGGCTTGCCGCAATGGAAAAGCCGGAAGAAGTCAGCGCCGCGAGCGTGGACTATTTAATGTTCTCCGGTTATGTGACTCTGGCATATTTTTGGGCCAGGGCGGCACTTGTTGCACAGGCGCAGGTAAACGCTACTGAACCTTCATTTTATAAAAGTAAAATTAAGACGGCGCGATTTTATTATCAGAGAATATTACCCCGTACAGAGTCTCTGGTGGCAACGATGAAGTCGGGCGCTGGAAACTTAATGGATTTTGATTTAAACGAAATGTAAAAAAATAGAAATTAAGCCGATGATTATCATCGGCTTTTTTGTTCTAGCCGGTACAATATTTTTATTCTTTGGTCGGTGGTAAAGTAAATGTAAGGAAGGTTTAAACTGTTTGCTGTTAGTGTGTTTGTATTGACTATAAAGTAAGGTGCTTGGTAGGCTCTGGGTGCAGAGGTAAGTCGTTTGAACCGTAGCGGTTAATACTAATTGTTGGTTGCTAGCAGTATAGCCATATTCGGTGCATACTCAGAAAATCATGTGATACGGAGTTTAAAAATTGGTCCCTCGATATAAAACAATACTAGAGCTGTTGGATTACACATTTTCAACCTATACCTCTCAGCCAGCCTTCACTTGTTTAGGCCATACTCTTTCTTTTCAAGAAATCGATACCCTTAGTATGCGTTTTGCCAGTTATTTGCATAATGAGTTAGATTTGGAACCGGGTGATCGTATATCACTTCAAATGCCGAATATTTTACAGTACCCGGTGGTCATGTACGGGGCTGTTCGTGCCGGTTTAGTTATCGTTAATACGAATCCTTTATATACTGCTCGGGAGTTAAAACACCAGCTAATAGATTCTGGGGCAAAAGCAATCGTTGTACTTTCAAATGTTGCCCGTGTCGCCGCAAGTGTTGTGAAAGAAACAGATGTTGAACATGTTATTGTGACGGATATTGCGGATTTACATACTTCTCCGAAGCGTCAAATAATGAATTTTGCCGTCAAATATATAAAGAAAATGGTGCCAGCGTTTCATTTTGAAAAAATGGTAAAGTTTCGCAACACAATCTCAATGCCAGCTAAGCCGTTAAAAAGTTTTGAGTGTTTGCCTGAGACTTTATTTGCGTTGCAATATACCGGAGGCACTACGGGCGTTTCAAAGGGAGCAATGCTCTCCCATTTTAATTTAGCAAGCAATGTGTGGCAAATGATTAGCTTAATGCCAGAAGCGTTTAAAGCTGAGAAGGAAGTTTTTGTGGCATGCCTGCCTCTTTATCATATTTATGGTTTCAATTTACATGGGCTTAGCGCGTTTTCTTATGGGGAACACAATCTTTTAATCCCTAACCCTCGAGATTTGAAATCATTGACCGACGCGCTAAATCAGGTGAAGTTTACCGTTTTTATTGGAATCAACACCTTGTATGTTGCGTTGTGCCGCTACGAACCCTTTAGAAAAATCGACTTTTCGTCGTTGCACATTTCCTCTGCCGGAGGAATGGCTATGACCGAAGATGCTATGCGTGAATGGAAAGCGCTTACTGGATGTGATGTGTGCGAAGGTTACGGGTTAACAGAGACGTCACCCGTAGTTTGTGGAAATAAAGTGGATAATATTCGTCCTGGTACGGTTGGGGTTCCTTTGAATGAAACAGAAATTAAGCTTGTTGATGATGATGGTTGCGTCGTTCCTGATGGTGAAGCAGGTGAGCTTTGTGTTCGTGGTCCTCAGCTAATGTTGGGATACTGGAATCGTCCTGATGAAACGGCTAATTCTTTAACGGATGATGGTTGGTTTAAAACTGGTGATATCGCTAAATTATGTGACGGTGGTGTTTATAAGTTGGTGGATCGTAAAAAAGATATGATCATTGTTTCGGGGTTTAATGTGTACCCAAATGAAATAGAGGATGTAGTTAGTCAGCACGCAGGCGTTATTGAGGCTGCTGCGATAGGGGTGCAGGATGATCACTCCGGAGAGGTGGTGAAGTTATTTGTTGTACCAACCGACAGCTCTACCACTAAAGACGAAATAAAAGAGTTTTGTCGGGCGAATTTAACCGGATATAAGAGACCTAAGGTGATCGAATTTCGTGATAGCTTGCCAAAAACGAATGTTGGAAAAATTTTACGCAGAGAGTTGCGTGATTCGAATAGTGCTTCGGCTGTTTAGAGATACAATTCACTTGGTAAAATGGCAGAACTAGATTACTAGCGCCATACTTGGCGTATGTATCTGATAAAAGTACATCGTTCAAAAATAAATAATAGTTGGATATCACTATATGTCGACAAATGCGCTTATTCTATCTGGTGGTGGCGCGAGGGCCTCATATCAGGTAGGCGTTTTACGAGCGTTATCGGATATTTTGCCCCATCTTCATAATCCCTTCCCTATAATTTGTGGTACGTCTGCGGGTGCAATCAATGCAGCTGCCTTGGCTGCTCATCCTGGCGAGTTTCGGCATGCTGTACGGGATTTGAGTCGTACTTGGCGTTCGCTAGAAATGGAAAACGTGTTTAAAGTGGGTTGGCGGGCGCAATTAGGCGGGGCGCTTAAAGTAGCGGCGTCCTTATTAAATGATGGTGTTGGGCGGGGTAAGCCCGTCGCTTTATTTGATAATTCCCCTTTACGTGAATTACTTCAAGAAGTAATTCCCTTTGACAATATTCAAAATCGTATCGACAGTGGTGATTTAAAAGCTCTCAGTATTACAGCGTTAGGTTATAGCTCAGGAGAGTCGGTTAGTTTTTTTCAGGGGGCTCCAGAATTACGCGGTTGGCGACGTTATCGAAGGGTGGGAACACCTTCTCCGATTAATGTCGACCATCTATTAGCTTCATCAGCAATACCGGCCATATTTCCTACAGTAAAATTAGATCGCGAGTATTTCGGTGATGGGGCTATGCGTCAAATGGCTCCAATAAGCTCGGCTTTGCACTTAGGCGCTGATCGTGTGTTTATTATTGGTGTCAGTGGCAATCGTCATGCGGCAGGAAATTGGAAATATAAAAAGACCCCAAGGCCCAAGCATTCGCCTTCGATTGCTCAAATAGCTGGGCAATTATTTAACAGTGCTTTTATCGATTCCCTTGAAGGCGATATCGAGCATCTAGAGCGTGTAAACGACTTACTCAATATTGTGGATGAGGAAAGATGTGATAACACTCATCATTTACGTCCTGTTGAAACTTTAATCATTTCCCCTTCAAAACCCTTGGATAAAATAGCGGGGCGAAATATTCGTCATATGCCTCCCAGTATGCGTTATTTTATGCGTCGGACTGGGGCTACGGCAAAGGGTGGTGGTTCTGCGACTGCTAGTTATCTGCTATTCTCCCACGAATATTGTAACGAGCTAATGGAGCTTGGCTATCAAGATACTATGTGGGAAAGAGAAAAAGTAGAATCGTTTTTCTCTCCTCGCAATTCAGATAATCTCTGACCATTATTCGAACGCTACTCGGGCGTTATATTATCCGAGGGTATAGGTAATCCTTAGGCTCGTATTACATACGCTACCAATAAAGATGTGCCGTAATTTGACTTCTGTGTCACCTCGACCATTTTTATACCTGGTTCCAGCATCGCTTATTTATCCGGGGGGATTATGAAAGCATTCAAAATTATTATCGCCATTGTCGTTGGTTTTCCTGTTTTATTTTTTGTGGTTGGAGAGTTTCTGCCAGAAAGCACGCACATAGAGAGGCGTATCGATATTGCGGCCAGTCAGGGCGCAGTTTTTTACCTTGTTAGCCAGCATCAGCAGTTTCAGCGTTGGTCGCCCTGGTTTAAGCTTGATCCCAATATGACCGTTCAATATTCTGGCCCGGCGGTGGGCATTGGTTCGAAGATGTCTTGGTTTGGCAATGAGAGTGTTGGTCGAGGAACATCGTTATATTCTGAATATCAGACTAATCAACGAGTAGTCACACAGCTGGATTTTGGCAATATGGGCGGTGGGTCTGCGAGCTATGATATAGAGGCGCTTGAGAGTGGTGGGAGCCGCATTATTTGGGGGTTCGACAGTAATAATCGTAATGTTATGGAGAAGTATTTTGGTCTTTTCATGGATTCAATTTTGGGGCCTATTTACGAAGAAGGCTTGCTGTCGCTAAAAGAACTGTCTGAAAACCTTGAACCTGTCGTAACCGAGAATATTCGTTATGTTGTAAATGAAAAAGAATTCTTGGGGTATCTAGCCTACCCAATTAACAGTTTGGATCCTGTGCCTGGCGTTGTCATTGTCCACGGGATCTGGGGGCAAACGGAGCATGAGCGAAAAAGAGCAAGAATGCTGGCGGAGTTAGGGTATGCCGCATTTGCGCTTGATCTGTATGGTGGCGGAGTGAGCAGTGACGATATGGAGGAGGCGATTAGTTTAATGGAAGAGGTTGGCGAAAATACATTGCTAACCGTTGAGTTATTTGATGCTGCAGTGGAGCAGTTGCAAAATCATCGAGCGGTCGAAGCGTCTAAAATAGCGGCAGTTGGTTTTAGTGTTGGTGGTCCTATCGTTATGAATATGGCGCGCCGAGGAAAAAACCTTATTGGTGTTGCAAGTTTCTATGGCGGTTTTGGTGATCTGGCATTAATTGATAATACGTCTTTTTCGCCTACCATTGTCTTCAATGGTGTGAGGGATCCATTTTCTGTCATTGAACAGCGCGATATTTTTGAACGTGAGATGTCTATAGCCGATGTACCTTACGAAATTGTTGATTATCCAGAAGCAATGCATGGGTTTTCTGATTTGAACTCTGATCAGATTGGAGTAAAGGCCGAGTTGGATTTTATTCGCTATGACCAAACCGCAGATGAAGATTCCTGGGGTCGATTCGCTGGTTTTTTAAATAAGGTTTTTTATCGTTAGGATACCCCTTGGCTAGAATTTATCTTTTCATAGGATTCTTATATTGTTAATCACCCGTTAGATGCTCATTTAATATGGACAAAAAACACTTAATACCAATTTTGGTGCTGACTGCGACCTGCACGTTTTGGGGGTTGAGCTGGATACCGCTGCGGTTTTTTAGTGGCCTGGGAATTGATGGGTTGGCTCTAATTTTTGTGACCCATGCTGTTCTCGCTTGTTTATTCCTACCTTGTGTAATAGCGCTGAAGGGATCTTCGTTCAATGTAAGGTATTTGCTGGGTATTGCTGTTGCCGGCGGAATGGGGATATTCAGTTTTACCTATGCTTTGATACATGGTGATGTCGTTAGGGTTATGGTGCTGTTTTATCTGCTGCCTATTTGGGGTGTGGTTGGCGGGCGAGTATTTTTGAAAGAGAGGGTAAGTCATCGTAGGTGGATTTGCGTTGTGATTGCGTTACCCGGTGCATTTTTGATTCTTGGTGGTTTTGGGGTGTTTTCTGCGCCGCCTTCTTGGATTGACTTACTTGCCCTTGTTTCCGGGGTTAGTTTTGCTGCAAATAATATTTTATTTCGAGGGGTTGGCCAACTCAAACTCTCGATGAAGTTGTTTGCGATGTTTGTGGGCTGCGCGCTTATTACGGGGGGGTTGATAATTTTCGGGTTGGAAGATTTCCCGCAAACTGTGGAGAATAGCAGTTGGTTTTATTTGCTCCTTTATACGGTTTCTGGAGTGCTATTGGCTAACGTTGGTTCGCAGTGGGCAGTGGAAAGAATGGAGGCAGGGCGTTCTTCGATCATTATTATTGTGCAATTAGTTGCAGCAGTTATCTCGGCGACCTTAATTGGTGGCGAACGTTTGGATGGTTGGGAGTGGTTAGGTTGTATTATGGTGATTTTGGCGACAATCATTGAGGCCAGATCCTCAGAGAAAGCATCGACCTAGCGGCGCCGTTCGTGTGACGCTCTCGACATTTCTTGCTATTTCTTCAGAAAAGTTTTCAGTCTGTGAAGGCGTGCAAATCGATTCTCTTTCTATGGTGTATTCTCACTAAATACAGAAATGCGAATACAGAGCAAAACTGTTCACCTCCATAAAAGCCTTAAAAAAAGAGCGATATTACCAGTGATGAGAAGACAATCAGTGAAAGGCAAAATTGTTTTTGTAAATCCAGCAAGTCGAATAGCCGCAGCATATATTGGTAGTGGAAAATGTGTTGTTTTTGAATACCAAAGTGCGAACCACTTTAAAAAAGGTGAAGTGCTCAATAATCTTCGTAACTCATATGGTCATGTGATCTGTGATCGGGTGAGTATTGGCAAGAAGGCTATGGTCAACGTACTTTCTACTGTTATGGATCAACATACCGCGAAATTGGTTGTGGCGCCTTGGCAGGATGTTAGTAATCAAGAATTCCCTATGGCTGAATACGCGTTCGCATAGAGCCTTATTTAGGCTTTGGAGCTTTCGTTTCGGAAGGTCTATAAGTAATTTCACAAAGCAAAGGTTGTATAACCTTTGTACAGAAAAAATCCCCACAGGATAACCATCAATAAGAGGCGCAAGGGTTGCGCCTCTTTTGTTTCTTCAGCGTCCATTTTTTTCAAGCTTTTGATTAGCGCGGAACCGCAGGCGGGGCATCGCCCCTGTTTTAGCTGATTACCTTTGTATCCGCAATCAAGACATTGCACGTTCATGCTGTCTCCCCAAGCAGTGCATTTTTGAGTCTTAATGACTCAGGAGTGTATAGGGCCTCAATTATCCAGCTCTCTCTCTATTACTCTTAGACGCTCACTTAAGCGTGGTAATGCTTTAGCGCAAAAGGTTGGATTTCTATAATTGTAGACAAAAAAAAGCCCCGCATTAGCGAGGCTCTTTGGTCATTTTAAGTAAAAACTTAAACTTTAACTTCTTCGATTTCGGTAGCGGCGATGCGCTTGCCTTCTTCTGCGCCGTCTTTAAACGAAGCCATTTGATCGAAGCTTAGGTAGCGGAAAATCTCATCAGACATGGTGTCGATTTTGGCTACGTACTCGAAGTATTCTTCTGGTGTTGGCAGCTTGCCTAAAATACCACCAACAGCTGCTAGTTCAGCAGAAGCTAGGTATA
Organism: Agarilytica sp.; assembly: GCA_033852175.1. Classification (GTDB taxonomy): domain Bacteria; phylum Pseudomonadota; class Gammaproteobacteria; order Pseudomonadales; family Cellvibrionaceae; genus Agarilytica. Next base: position 105,196 of record JAWSUY010000015.1, on the reverse strand, counting down.
CATTTGCGCCTGCGCCCAAACGGTTAGGGAAGTTACGAGTAGAGGTTGAGATTACGGTTGCTTCGTCCGCTACACGTGCTTGGTTACCCATGCAAAGTGAACAGCCAGGCATTTCCATACGAACGCCTTTGGCTCCAAAGATGTTGTAGTAACCTTCTTCCATTAGGACGTGTTGGTCCATCTTGGTGGGAGGTGACATCCAGAAGCGAGTTTTTAGAGCGCCAGGAACAGTTTCGAATAACTTACCTGCTGCACGGAAGTGACCGATGTTAGTCATGCAAGAACCGATAAATACTTCATCGATAGAGTTACCAGCAACATCTGAAAGTAGGCGTGCATCATCTGGGTCGTTTGGACAGCAAACGATTGGCTCTTTAATGTCTGCAAGATCAATTTCGACAATTGCAGCATATTCAGCGTCAGCATCAGCAGCAAGAGAGGATGGGCTAGCCAACCACTCTTCCATCTTCGCGGCGCGGCGCTCTAGTGTACGCTTGTCTCCGTAGCCTTCACTTACCATCCAGCGAAGAAGAGTGATATTGGAGCGCATGTACTCTGCCATTGCATCTTCAGGAAGTTTGATCGTACAGCCCGCTGCAGAGCGCTCAGCAGATGCATCCGATAATTCAAATGCTTGCTCAACAGTAAGGTCGTCTAGACCTTCAATTTCTAGTACGCGGCCAGAGAAGAAGTTGATTTTTCCTTTCTTCTCAACGGTCAACAAGCCTTCTTTGATTCCGTAAAGTGGAATTGCATGGACGAGGTCACGAAGCGTGATGCCTGGTTGCATTTTGCCTTTAAAGCGAACCAATACTGATTCAGGCATATCCAACGGCATAACACCTGTTGCCGCAGCGAATGCGACAAGGCCAGAACCTGCAGGGAATGAAATGCCCATAGGGAAGCGTGTATGTGAATCACCGCCAGTACCGACAGTGTCTGGAAGCAACATGCGGTTCAACCATGAGTGGATGATGCCGTCGCCTGGGCGAAGAGAAACACCGCCACGGTTCATGATGAAGTCTGGAAGCGTATGCTGAGTACTGATATCAACAGGCTTAGGGTAAGCAGCTGTGTGACAGAAAGACTGCATAACCAAGTCTGCAGAGAAGCCTAAGCACGCCAAATCTTTCAATTCGTCACGCGTCATTGGGCCTGTAGTATCTTGCGATCCTACAGTTGTCATGCGCGGCTCACAGTATGTGCCTGGGCGAATGCCTTTGCCTTCAGGAAGTCCGCATGCGCGACCGACCATTTTTTGTGCAAGCGTGTAGCCCTTGCCTGTATCGGTTGGAGATACTGGCTGACGGAAAAGCTCTGATGCTGTTAGGCCTAGAGATTCACGAGCGCGAGCGGTTAAGCCGCGGCCGATAATAAGGTTAATCCGGCCGCCGGCTTGCACTTCATCGAGAAGAACGTCAGATTTTAATTTGAATTCAGAAAGTACTTCGCCAGATTCGCTTAAAATCTTGCCGTCGTATGGACGAATTTCAATTACGTCGCCCATCGATAATTTTTCAACAGGAGCTTCGAAAACAAGTGCGCCAGCATCTTCCATAGTGTTGTAGAAGATTGGGGCAACATTTGTGCCGATACAGATACCGCCAGCGCGCTTATTCGGCACACCAGAGACGTCATCACCGAAGAACCAAAGTACAGAGTTAGTTGCAGATTTACGTGAAGAGCCAGTACCCACAACGTCGCCAACGAAAGCAACAGGGTGGCCTTTTGCTTTAATCTCTTCGATTTGAGCGATAGGGCCCTTAACTGCGTGTTCTTCAGGTGTTAAACCATCACGAGTCATTTTAAACATGGCAAGTGAATGAAGAGGAATGTCTGGGCGAGACCATGCATCTTGAGCGGGAGAAAGGTCATCAGTGTTCGTTTCTCCAGTTACTTTAAATACGGTAACTTTGATGGATTCAGCAACGCTATCGCGCTTGGAGAACCATTCTGCGTCAGCCCAAGATTGGATAACGGCTTTAGCAAGCTCGTTGCCCGCTTTAGATTTTTCTTCAACGTCATGGAAGGCGTCAAATACAAGAGTCGTGTGCTTGAGCTCTGCCGCGGCAAGTGCGCCGAGTTCTGAGCAGTCAAGAGCAGCGACTAGCGTTTCAATGTTGTAACCGCCGTGCATATTGCCTAAAAGCTTAATGGCGGCGTCTTTGGCGATGATCGGACTGCTAACGTCGCCTTTAACTAAGGCTGATAAGAAAGCGGCTTTAACGTATGCCGCTTCGTCCACACCGGGAGGAACGCGATTCGTGATGAGGTCTAAGATTACTTCTTCTTCGCCAGCGGGTGGCGATTTAAGTAACTCGACCAGGCCAGCGACTTCTTCAGCGCTGAGGGGTTTGGGTGGGATACCCATGGCTTCACGTTCTGCTACATGTTCGCGATAAGCTGCAAGCACAGTAATTTCCTCTAATATGGTGGTGGGACAATTGGCAGTCTAGCCAATAAAACAATAGAGCGTCGGCCATTGCGCTTTATAAGCTAGGCACGACCTCATCAAGGCGGACATATTCTACAGTAATGCGCCTATGCTGTTAAGTTTGGCCTGGATATAATCGGTATAAGCGTGGTTTATGGCACGAGATTACGAGCAAAACTGTTACAATGCCGCCAATCGAGGATGTGCTGTAAAAGTGAGCGTTTTATTTGCGGCCAGGCTCTATTGTTGAACCCACAACTACATGAAAGAATCCTTTGTCTGTTGACCCTGCATTAAAATCGCCCTGCATTGGTGTCTGTTCCACTGGAATCGGTGACTCCGTATGCCGAGGCTGTAAGCGTTATAGTCACGAAATTATCAATTGGAATGCCTATGGCGCCGTTGAAAAACGTGCCGTTCTTGATCGCTTGGGGGTTTTACTCGCTCAAGTTGTACAAGCCAAGTTGAGCATTGTGGATGAGGCGCTGCTGAGAAAGCAGTTAAAGCGCCAAAAAATTTACCACAATCCAGAGGCTTCCCCTCATTCGTGGGTTTTTGAGTTGCTTAAAGTTGGTGCTAGCCAAATCGATGCGCTTGAAGATTATGGGTGCTCGGTTTTAAGAGGGTATGAGTTGATGAGCTTATCAGAATTGCGCGACAGTATTGACGCAGATTATTACGTTCTATCGAGCGTGCATTACCAACGATATTTTGAAATGAGTGAAACACTCCAATGAAAACAATTAATGAATTTTTACTGTGTGCCACCCCTGATGCTTGGGTTGAAGAGGCTTTAAAGCACCCAGAGACACTGCTCATTGATCATGCAAATTGCGAAAAAAAAGCAGCAGGTACAGCGCTAAATTTGATGTATCGTTATGTCGATAATTTTGAATTGCTCAATAAAATGTCTCGTCTAGCCCGTGAAGAGTTGCGACACTTTGAGCAAGTTATCGCGATAATGAACGCGCGCGGTATCGAGTATACGCAAATTAATGCCAGTCGTTATGCTGCAGGTTTGCGCAAACCTGTTCGAACCTTCGAGCCTGCACGGCTTATTGATACGATGATCGTTGGTGCAGTTATAGAGGCGCGCTCATGTGAGCGATTCGAAAAGCTGGCTCCACATCTGGATGATGAGTTAGAGAAATTTTATACGTCTTTGTTAAAGTCAGAGGCGCGTCATTATCAGGATTATCTAACCCTAGCTGAGAATGCGGCGGGTGGTGAATGTATTCAGGATCGTATCGATATCTTCTTGCAGAGAGATAAAATGTTGGTTCAATCTGAAGATGCAGAATTTCACTTTCATTCCGGCGTTCGGGCAGAGGCTGTTGAGTAGTAAATAAGATTGATTACCGCTGATCTGGGGAGTGGGGCGACAGATTAGTTGATAGGGAATTCTACTAGCTCATCTGTGTCTGCATCCACTTTATAATACCAGCCCGTTTTCCCCCAGTCCCCCAATACAATGCGCGCACATTCCGAGCCGTTATGGATCTCTCTGTGTCTGGCGGGGCGGTGCGTGTGTCCGTGAACCATATTGATCACACCGAATTCTGTAAAATATGAACCTACCGTTTTGGTGCTGACATCCATAATTTCGTCAGATTTGTTTTTGTGGGCTTTACGGCTTTTACGTCGCATATAAGTGGCAAGTAGTTTTCTTGCCCACAAAGGATATGCCAGCATTTTCGCCTGCCATTCCGGTTGACGAACTTTTCCCCTAAAGGCTTGATAGTCGACATCGTCGCTGCACAATTGGTCGCCATGTAAGGCAAGCAGAGGGCTTCCATACATATCAATTACGTGTGATTCAGGAAGAAGGGTTACGCCGGTATTCTTGGCGAAGTCTTCGCCAATTAAAAAATCTCGATTGCCATGAATAAAGAAAATGGCCGTGCCTTGATCGCTTCGCTGCTTTAGCCAGCTTTGAATTTGAAGAGAGAAGGCTGAATTGTTGTCGTCGCCAATCCAAGCATCGACAAGGTCGCCAAGAATGTAGATGGCTTTTGCGTCTTGGGAAGTTTCAAATAGGAAATGACGAAAAGCCTCGCTAATTGTTGGGCGCGAGGCTTCTAAGTGAAGGTCTGAAATAAAGTAGGTTGGCGCGAGATCTGTAGACATAATGTAAGCGAGTAAATCCTTTGCCAACCTAATAATTAAGCGACGGTAGCGGTTTCGATGATAACGGACTCTGTTGGCACGTCTTGATGGCCGCCACTGTTGCCTGTACTAACGGCTTTAATTTTGTCGACTACGTCCATGCCTTCAGTAACCTTGCCAAATACACAATAACCCCAGCCTTGGCTGTCTTTACTTTTGTGGTTTAAAAAGTCGTTGTCTTTAATGTTGATGAAAAACTGGGCACTTGCACTGTGCGGGTCGCCAGTTCTTGCCATTGCCAGTGTGCCATTGTTGTTGGCTAAGCCATTATCGGCTTCGTTTTTAACGGGAGCGCGTGTACTTTGCTCTTTCATGTCTTTATCAAAGCCACCGCCTTGGATCATGAAGTTATTAATGACGCGGTGAAAAATTGTACCGTTGTAAAAACCGTCTTCAACGTACTGCTTGAAGTTGGCAGCAGTGTTGGGCGCCTTATCAAAATCGAGTTCAATTTTGATATCACCGAAATTTGTATGCAAAGTGATCATTTGAAAACCTTTTTTACGAGAATATTAGAAGGGTGACTGAAACATCTCTGTGCAGACCACGCGAGGCGGCTATAATACGCGTTTCGTCCAGAATCTGAAACACCCGGTCAATGCCGATGTGATTCAACTGGAGCTCGATCTCAGACATGGCGTATTTATGAGTACAGAAGACAAACCCCTGAATTTTTTAGAGCAGTTGATTAAGTCAGACCTCGATAGCGGCAAAATCGAGTCCTTGGTGACGCGTTTTCCGCCCGAGCCAAATGGCTATCTTCATATCGGTCATGCTAAAGCCATTTGCTTGAATTTTGGCCTTGCCGAAACTTTTGGCGGTCAATGCAATTTACGCTTTGATGATACTAATCCCGAAAAAGAAGAAATGCAGTACGTTGAGGCGATTAAGAAAGACGTTAGCTGGCTGGGGTATGAGTGGAGTGGTGATATCAAATACGCTTCCAGCTATTTCGACACCCTATATGAGTGGGCTCAGCATCTTATCAATACTGGCAATGCTTACGTGTGCGACCTTTCTGCAGAAGAGGCGCGCAGTTATCGCGGCAGCTTAAAAGAGCCAGGTAAAAACTCGCCTTATCGAGATCGCTCAGCAGAAGAAAGCCTCACTTTGCTTGACGAAATGCGTCTAGGTAAGCATGACGAGGGAAGCAGAGTTCTACGTGCAAAAATTGATATGTCCAGCGGCAATATCAATATGCGCGATCCGATTTTGTACCGCATTCGCAAGCAAGAGCACCATCAAACGGGAAATAAGTGGTGCATTTACCCCACTTACGATTTTGCTCATGGGCAAGAAGACGCCATTGAAGGCATTACGCATTCTATTTGTACACTAGAGTTTGCTGATCATCGTCCTCTGTATGAGTGGTTTACTGAAAATTTGCCCGTTCCGAACAAACCCCGCCAGTATGAGTTTGGACGTTTAAATTTAAATTACACGATTACTTCAAAGCGAAAACTAAAAACCTTGGTAGATGAAAACCATGTCGATGGTTGGGATGATCCTCGTATGCCTACGATCGCAGGTTTTCGACGTCGCGGTTATACGCCGGGTTCATTGCGTAAATTTTGTGAAATGATCGGTGTGACGAAATCGGATGGTGTTGTTGATGTGGCCATGCTTGAACATGCTATACGTGACGATTTGGATAAAAATGCGCCGCGCGCTATGTGTGTTTTACGGCCATTGAAGGTTGTATTGACTAATTATGAAGAAGGCAAGGTTGAAGAGTTGACGGCTCCTGGGCATCCGAATCGCGATGATCTTCCTTCTCGAAAAATGAGTTTCAGTCGAGAAGTTTTCATCGATCAGGAAGATTTCCGCGAAGAAGCGAATAAGAAGTACAAGCGCTTGGTGATTGGTAAGCGTGTTCGATTGCGTAATGCTTATGTGATTGAAGCTGACGAAGCGATAAAAGACGATGCCGGTAATATCATTGAAGTGCGTGCGCGCATTATTGAAAATACCATTGGCAATAACCCTGAAGACGGTATTAAACCGAAGGGCGTTATTCAGTGGGTTGATGCTTCTGATAATGCGAAGTTTGAAGTTAGACTTTACGATCGTTTGTTTACCGTGGAAGCACCTGGACGAGGTGACGAGGATCTTACTAGCCAATTAAATCCCGATAGTTTGCTGGTGTTAGAAAATTGCATTGGTGAAAAAGGATTGGCGGATGTTCAGCCAGGTGATAGATTCCAATTCGAGCGTGAAGGGTATTTTTGTCGTGATACTTCGGCAGAAACTAAAGATAAATTAGTGTTTAACCGTACGATTGGCTTGCGTGATAGCTGGGCGAAGGCTAATCAAAAGTAATTTATATTATGGATTTGTTTGGACTTATTTAGCTGCTGGCAGCCCGCTATAGCACTTCGGAAAATCTTTCCAATACACGCCACAAGTACATCCCTGTAGGCTCAGCTAATGCCTTCCATGGCATTAGACGGTATTGGAAAGACTTTCCGAAGTGCTATAGCTAAGTGCAGGCATTGCGGGGTTTATACTTTCAAAGGCTCCCAGAGTGGAAGGTTAGGTGGGTTGCAGGGTTTGACCGTCCGCCGCAGGGAAGCGGCGGTCGAGCGTACATGGACGTATTTAGAGGCTGCCCCGCGAGCTATGTGAGTGCTTTGGGTATAGCGTGTTAAACCCTGCAACCCACCTAAGCTGAATTGTCTATCGAAGCAAATAATAGTTACGCGTACGAACCAATACCGCTCGGCAATGTAATTTTCTGGTTTTTTCGGTCCTTTGTGGCAACGCATAAGAAACTTAAACACTAAAGTTAATATTCGTTTCCGTATGCAATCGCAAGAAATGAAACGAAATCAATACAATGAAAAATGAGACCTAAAAATGGGTTTAACAGTATATAACTCGGCCACACGCAAAAAAGAAGCGTTTGAGCCAATCGATAAAAACTCCGTCACCATGTATGTGTGTGGTCCCACGGTTTATAACTTTGTGCATATTGGTAATGCTCGCCCGGTCGTAGTGTTCGATACATTATTTCGTGTATTGCAAAGCCTTTACCCAAAAGTCACTTACGCGCGAAATATTACTGATATCGACGACAAAATCATGAAAACCGCGCGCGAAGCCGGTGAAACAATATCAAGCTTGTCGCAACGTTTTGCCAGCGAGTATGAAAAAGACATGGCACAACTCAATACATTGCCGCCAACGATTGTGCCTTATGCGACTGACCACATCGAGCAGATGATTAACATGGTGGCGACGTTGATCGAAAAGGGGAATGCCTATGAGTCCCAAGGTCACGTTTTATTCGACGTAAAATCCATGCCCGATTACGGCAAACTTTCTAACCGTTCGCTCGATGATATGTTGGCAGGTGCCAGTGAGCGAGTTGAAGTTGCCGATTACAAACGCTATTCCGGCGATTTTGTTTTATGGAAGCCGTCATCGGAAGATGAGCCCGGTTGGGATAGTGCTTGGGGAAGAGGGCGGCCAGGCTGGCATCTGGAATGTTCAGCGATGATCGAAAAGCATCTCGGTAATACCATTGATATCCATGGCGGTGGTCGCGATCTTATTTTCCCTCATCATGAAAATGAGCGGGCGCAAAGCCAGTGCGCTCATGGTGGTGAGCAGTACGTTAAATACTGGATGCATAACGGTTTTATTAATATCGGCGGCGAGAAAATGTCTAAATCGTTAGGCAATTTTAAGACCGTTCGTGACTTGTTGGGTAAGTACCATGGAGAAACTCTGCGTTTTGCTTTGTTATCCGGGCAATACCGTTCTGAATTGGATTTTTCTGCCGATTTGCTCGATCAAGCTAAATCGAGTTTAGACAGTTTGTATGGCGCGCTAAAAAATAGTGATGCAGTAGTCTCTCCGTTGAGTCAGGATCAGTTGAAGGATAGTAAAGGTTATCAAGCCCTATTAGATGATTTAAATACGCCTCTCGTGCTGGCCGAAATCCATCAGTTGGCACGTGAATTAAACAAAGACTCCAAAAATGCACAAGCTAAAAGTGAACTGATGGCCTTGGCCGATTTAATTGGGATCTTGCAGCAGGATGTGGGTGTGTGGTTTCAGGGTGACGGTGATGACGGTGAGTGGGTTGAAGTATTGATCGCCGAACGTAATCAAGCCAAGGTCGATAAAAATTATGCTCGGGCGGACGAGATCCGTACAGAATTAAAAGATAAAGGCATTACCTTGCTCGATAGCAAGGATGGAACCTCTTGGCGTAAGGAATAGTACAGTTTGAATTATGAAAAAATGGAGCATACCTTTGAACGTATTCGTTCAAACAAAATGTTCGAAACTTTTGTTGTTAGTATTATTATATTTTCGGCGTTGGTGGTGGGAGTTAAAACCTATGAGATGCCACCTGGGCTTTCTCAGGCCGTAATCTTTCTTGACTGGTTGATCACTGCTATCTTTTTTGTGGAGATAATCGTTCGTTTTTTAGGTGATAAAAACAAGCGGCGATTCTTTTTAAATGGTTGGAATGTCTTCGACACGTTAATAGTGTTGATCAGTATTATCCCTGTGGATAATAGTGAATTGGCGATTGTTGGGCGCCTCGTTAGGATCTTTCGTGTTCTGCGAATGATCTCGATCATTCCCGAGTTGCGCGTATTGTTGAACTCGCTGTTAAAGGCGCTACCGCAGCTGGGTTATGTCATGTTGCTGTTGTTCATCATTTTCTATATTTATGCGGCCGTAGGCAGTACTTTTTTTGCGACGATTAACCCTGAATTATGGGGCGATATAGCGGTTAGTATGTTGACGCTGTTTCGGATTATGACGTTCGAAGACTGGACAGACGTCATGTACGAAACCATGACCGTATATTCAATGAGTTGGGTATATTACCTGTCGTTTATATTCTTCACTGCTTTTGCGTTTCTTAATATGGTGATTGGTATTGTGGTTAGCTCTCTAGAGAAGGAGCAGCAGTGTTTGGATAGAGAGAAAGAACTGGAGGCTAGTGGGGGGCAAAAACCTGAGAGTGAGATCGACGGTTTACGCGGTGATATCGAAGAGTTAAAGAGAATGGTTCAGGGCCTTAGTATTGGCAAGAATTGTTAAGACTCTTCCGTATCGTAGATGTGAGGCCTCTAAAATTGACACTTAATGATTTAAATTCATGCCTTCAAAAGGTGTATTAGGTGACAACTTAAGTTTGATCGTTTATCGACTGACGTTTGTTGGGGTAAGAGTATATTACATGAAGGATAGAGCTCTTAAGTGTGCCAGTTCAACAAAGTAAAATGATCACTTTTTTGGCGGTGGGCAGGTTCTGAGGGTTGCGAACAGCTTTCATGGTATAAACTTGGCGAAAACAGAGGTGATAAGTTATTTGCGATTCAACATTAAGTGAAATTGTTCACCAAGTTGTGGTTCTGCTTAGGGAGCGTTTAGCTGAACGTGAGTTTAAAATATACGAACTGGTCCAAATACTTGTCGACGCCAAATTATACCCTTGGTCGTCTACTTCGTTAATTTCGCTTTATCAAAAGTTATTTCTTACTCAAGCCGGCTTATGCGAGCTTTATTTTCAGCTTGAAGAGTGTGGCGACACAATGCTTATTGTGACGCCTGTTTCCGCTTTTATCCGAAAAAGACAAAGTTTGCCAAGCTTAGGGCAACAGTCCTTCCCCTCGGATGCTGACGAGAGCGTGACTCCAAATATTGACTTTTTTTGTGATCGATCCAATTTTTTCTCTATTACTGAAGATAAAGTGCAAGGTTTACTCGATGGCTTTTGGTCGAAGTATCAGTCTGAGTCTGAGCTTCAGCCAGCGCTCGATGTGTTAAACCTGGCGAGTAATGCGAGTTGGCCAGAAATTCGCTCACGTTACCGGGCGTTAGCGTCTAGCTCTCACCCAGACAAAGGCGGGGATGCACAACGGTTTATTCTAATCCGAAAGGCTTACGAACGCCTAAAGCGTGATTTTAAGTAAGCTCTTTTTTAAATCGACCACTCTATCGCTGTGAAACGTTAACCTATTCGTGAAAAGCGGCTATTATATATAGTGAGGCTGGAGCGCTTCGCTTCAAACGAAATCAACTATTGATCTTGTCGATGGGTCCCAAAACTTCCCCAATAGCTACATCCGATTTTAGCTACAGCATAAGCAGAAACCTTGTGCTTGGCTTGTTGCTACTGATCGCGTTGATTATAGCCGCCAGCTTTTCTGTTATTTGGCTGGAAGGCCGTCCTCAGCTGATCGCAATGTCACTCGATAGCCAGATCAAGTTGGGTCAAAATATTTCACTTGCACTCGAACGTGAGATGCAAGAGGTTCGTGGCGTATCTCGGACTATTGCTTCTAGTGCTGCGGCATTACCTAGAGATTCTATTGCGAAAATTTTAACCAAAACCGTTCCTGTGATGTTGCAGCCTGAGGGGGCAACTGAAATTTATGCCGGGGGAGGTGTTTGGCCTGAGCCCTATGAATTTGATCCTGCGTTAGGCAGAAATAGTTACTTTTGGGCGCAGAACAAAGCCGGACAGCTCGAATTTTTGAATGACTACAATCTCCCTCAGGGCCCAGGTTATCATGGTGAGGAGTGGTATGTTCCGTCTAGAATTCTAGACCAAGAAGTTTATTGGTCAAAATCCTATACCGACCCATATTCCCTACAACCTATGGTGACATGTACCGCTCCAATGAAGCGGGAGGGCAAGTTTATAGGCGTCGCAACGGTTGATCTCAAGCTTGATGGTGTCGCACAGATTCTGAATGAAATCATCAATGGCTTGGATGCCTATGCGTTTGTTGTTGACCGAAACAACCGCTTTATCGTGTTTCCTATACTCGGGTTTGATGTATCGCGTACGCAGGCATATGGAGGCAACAATGCTTTCGAGTACCTAGATGATTTAGTTCGAGGATATCCAACGTTTAAGGCCATACTGGATGGCTTAAATCGTATGGACGCTTCTCTTTTTGACGATATGTCTATCCAGAAGCCAGAATACCTCAACTTGGTGAACCGCCTGGAGCAGGGTAGTTATCAGATCGATCAAGACGAGGCTGAGCGTTTGGTCGCCCATCACTGGCTGAACGAAAAGAGTGTCAGTGTGTATGACAAGCCTTTGCAAACGTTTGAGATTTATGACGATTTATTATTAGGTGGCGATTCGACTGGGTTTATCTACCAAATGTCCTCGACCAATTGGCGCATTGTTACAGTGTTTGAGCGTAAAGCCTATGGCGCTATATCTGATTTGGTGAGTCAAAAGCTATTTGGCGCAATACTTGTTTCATCCGTTATTTTTGGCATTCTTGCCCTGATATTTCTTAAAGTGGGCGTGATTGATCGGATAACTCGAATGGTGGGTTTACTGTCGGAAGCTGCGCAAGTAAAGGGCGGCAAGAGTTTAAAGCTTGAATATGACAAAAATGATGAGTTGGGCTTGTTGGCTTATTGGTTTAACTACAGAACTGAGCAGCTGGAAAATGCTATTCAAACAGCTACGAAAGCGAATCGGGCCAAAACTGATTTTCTAACGGCCATGTCGCAAGAGCTCCGAACCCCGATTAATTCCATTATAGGGTTTAATCGGAGACTGATCGTTAAGCTTGGAGGGGATTTAGAGGAGCAAAATTATAAAACCCTAGTAGGTGTACAGCGTAGCGCCCATCATTTATTGGCATTAATTGGCGATATCCTTGAGGTTTCTGAGCTTGAAGCGGGAAAGGTTAAACTCAAATTTGATTGGGAAAGCACCAATATGCTGTTGGATGATGCAAGCAGTCAAATGGCTGGCCAGATAGCTGACGCGAATTTAAATTTTGAAATTTTGCCATTAAAAGATGATGTCAGGTTATATGCCGATCGGCAAAAAATTATTCAGGTATTATTACATTTGCTTGCTAATGCGGTGCAGGCGACAAAAGATGGCAGTGTTACCATGAAGGCTGAGTTAGCCGAATTAGCGGATCATAGTGCAGTAGCCTTTTCTGTAACGGATACGGGTACAGGACTCACCCAGGAAGAGAAGCACCGCATATACAGGCAGTTTACCCAGATGGACGAACACGGCGGAATAGAGAAGGGGATGGGATTGGGTCTATACCTTATTAGAGAGATTAGCGCCCTCCATAATGGCGCTGTATTTTTTGAATCCTCTTTGGGTGCTGGTTCGACCTTCAAAGTGTTAATTCCTATTAGCGTCAATCTGTCCAAGCTCGATGATGATTTTGGGGACTTGAAATGAGCTCTTTATTGTCTTTTTAATGGACCGAAAATGGTGCAAGTAACTTGATTCTTTAGAGGTAGGAGTTAAAAGAGCTCCGCAGATTTACGCTTCCTGAACTTATCGTTTTGTCTTGCCTACCCTTGTTTACCTTTTTGCCAATAATCAACTGACCTTCTTCTGGACTTACGATAATATTGCCAGCCTACAACAGCGGGAAAGACATTGTGCTTGTACCGTTTGTATTTCAATTGATCAAAATGAGTTCATTATGTTTTTAGGCAGATTAATAGGCGCCGTTATCGGCTATTCGGTATTCGGCTTTATCGGCGGTGTGATTGGCTTTGCTGCAGGCCATTTTTTCGACAGGGGAGTGACAGGGTTCAAACAAGGTGTGGGCCCTGAAGATCGAGAGGATATCGAAAAAGCCTTCTTTGACGTGGTTTTCCCGTTGTTAGGGAAGTTGGCGAAATCCGATGGTCGGATCTCCGAAGACGAGGTCAAAACGACCGAACAGCTAATGACTAAAATGGGCTTGTCGACGAACGCACGTGCTGAGGCGATCGAAAATTTCAAGCGGGGATCTGAGCCCGATTATGATGTTGATGCGGCTCTTAGTGCGTTTCTGTCTGTGTGCGGTAAACACAATAATATGAAGCAAATATTACTCGTTTACTTGATTACTATTGCGTATGCGGATGGTGTACTGCATGAGAAAGAAGAAGCCCTGATGCAGGATGTCGCTAATACATTGGGTTACTCTCGTTTCGCATTTAATCATCTGCTGGGCATGGTGAAGGCGCAGGCTCACTTTTATCAAGGACAGCAAGAGCGAGCAGGTTATCGCAATAGTGGCTGGGGGAAAACTTCGGGTTCGCAGACCAATGAACTAGAACTTGCGTATCAGGCTTTGGGTGTATCCAAAGATATGACCGATAAAGAAATTAAATACGCCTATCGCAAACTTATGAGTGAATATCATCCTGACAAACTCTCAGGAAAAGGTGTTCCAGATGATATGGTGAAACTTGCTACTGAACGTTCTCAAGAAGTGCAATCTGCTTATGAATTGGTTAAAAAAAGCCGTAAGGCTTAACTTCGTATTTGTACTATTATCGATTTCTATTGATGGTTTTGCTTGGAGTGCAAAAGGCCATGAGTGGATTGCAGAGAAGGCTTTCGAAAGGTTAAGCAAGAGGGAGGTTCAGTATTATCAGCAATTGGTTGATTTAATTGACGTAGAGAAAAAAGAGAACTCTCCTGAGGCTGATCGAAATAACTTGCCCTTAATTGCAAGCTATCCTGATCGTGTTCGGGATATTTCATTTAGCCAGCTATTTTTGAAGAATGAAACGTTATTGCCTAAAGCCTTTATTCATAAGGCTGATAACAATACTTCTGCCTGGCATTATCACAACGAAGTAGTGCGTACAGAAGATAATGCGCATTGTCGATTTCAGAATCGTGGTGAGTTACTCACGATGTTAGATGAAATTGATAAAGCGTTAGGTACTCCGCTCACTAAAAAACAAGAAGCCCTACTTATCAGCTTTCAAATACACCTTATTCAAGATCTTCATCAGCCTTTACATTCTTTTACGAAATTGTCCGATAGCTGCGAATCAGACTTGGGTGGAAACAAAACATGCTATCGCATGGGGTTCCTTGGTCGTTGTAAAACCAATTTGCATGCCCTTTGGGATTCAGGATTTGATGTGTTTAGACGAACATCTCCAGTGTCTCTGACTGATATTTTCTTGGGAGATAAGGATGAATTTCTTCCCGCCTTATGGAATCAAGAAAATCAACGATATTCTCATGATGTTTACGATATTAGCTACGCAGACTATTTTGAGCGCTCGCAGGTCATAGCAAAAGATCGTATTGATCTGGCTGTGTCGCGTCTCGCGTATTATTTAAAATTACACCATAAAAGAAAAACACTTAATGCTTCAAAATAAATCCATACTTATTACTGGCTGTTCCAGTGGCATTGGTCGCAGTGCAGCGATTACTCTACAAAAGCGTGGCTATCAAGTTATTGCCTCTGTTAGGAACCCTAAAGATATAGATGGGCTTAAGCAAGAGGGTGTCGATCATGTTATTCATCTTGATCTAAACTCCAGTGAATCTATTGTTCAGGCTATAGATGCAACCTTGGCGATCAGCGGAGGTGATTTATATGCTCTATTTAATAATGGTGCGTATGGTCAGCCTGGGGCGGTAGAGGACTTGTCACGTGATGCGCTAAGAAAACAATTCGAAACAAATGTTTTTGGGACGCATGAGCTGACCGTAAGAATATTGCCGTTTATGTGTAAAGATCGCGCACGCATTGTTCAGTGTGGTTCGATTCTTGGGTTTATAAGCATGCCCATGCGCGGCGCTTATAATGCAAGTAAACATGCCTTAGAAGGCTTAACGGATACGCTTCGAATTGAGCTTAGCGAAACAAATACAAAAGTTAGTATTATTCAGCCAGGACCAATAAAAACCAATTTTCGAAAAAACTGCCTGATTGCGTTAGCAGATAATGTTGATATAGCGGCGAGTCGTCATAAGTCTCGTTATGATGGCGCACTAAAGCGCTTAAAGAAGGAGGGTGCAACTTCGGGATTTACATTGGACCCCGAAGCGGTGGTGGATAAGTTAATTCATGCACTTGAATCTGACAAACCTAAAGCACGATATCGCGTAACCTTTCCGACGCATTTATTTCGAGCGATAAAACCTATATTCCCAACGTGGTTGTTAGATAAAATCATTTTAAAGGCTGCAAAATCTGAAGGCTAACGGCTAACGGCTAACGGCTAACGGTTGGGAGGGTTTCAGCTGAGAAAAGCAGGTCGTTTCAATTAAACCTCGTTATGAGCCATTTCTGGATAGGCACTAATTAGGCCGTCATCAATACTTCTTCAGGTTCTCGGAGTAGTAAACTCTCCCAGGCGTTGTCTTCAAATATATGAAGGCGATCAGCGTTCATGTTGTCGCTGTATGATATTAGGGCTGTTAAGCTAATGTGAATAATGGACGCTGTTTCATTCCAAGCATATCCCCACTTGTTATGAAAATCGTTAAGCTGATTTTTTTCTTGGCTATTTACATCTCCTACGGACAATAACTCTTTAATAGAGCCTATCGAATTGTAGCGTTTTCTCAGAACGTAACCGATGTCAGAGCATTGATCATAATGGCAGGTTATCGAACTGTATATCGAATGCTTTGGGTATTGATAATTGGTTCGTACTGCGATTATGCAATGTTTCATGTTGCGTCTTCTGTTATTGATGAATGTTGAGGTGCTGTTTGTTGAATATCACTACAAGGGTATTGCCATAACGAAATAGTATTGGCCAAGCATTTGAACTGTTGTGTTAGCTTGGTTGTGCTTATTCGCTGTAGCTCTTAATAACTACTCAGTGACAACATGACTATAGTGTCATGCTGCGAGAAAAGGGAATAGGCGAGATAAGCCCGTATTCTTGTAAGATATAGCTGACAGGCGCCACGTTTAAAACTAAGTTTACAGTTGAATGTTTGGACTTGATGAGGCGTGCTCAATTTTTGTAGTGCTTGTATTTGACTTGGCGTTTGGTTTCGTTCTTACCCACGAAAAGTGGACTTACCTTCCTCCCTGGCAGTAAATACCTTCATTCTTGACCCTGCAGAAATTGTTGGAGCGCCGCAAGTGTTTTTTTGTCGTTATAAATCTTACTGTGCTCGGCAGTTGTTAGGTTTATCGTTGTAGTCTCCGAATTGATTTGAAAGGCTAAAGGCAAGGTTGATGATGCCGTTGTCACGGTACTATCACCTTCGGCAAACAAACGAATGTTGCTGTTGGGGTAGTGCTTGTCGAGTTGTTCGTTGTTAAAAATTAGGCGAGGAGTTTCTCCAATATTATTAACGATCATTTTTTGCAATGTTTTGTGCCCATTAGAGTGAATGTACAAAAGAGGTGTTCCCAGTGAAGAGTCATTTTTTGTGGTTGGGCTGGGTTTTATTGGTTTTTTCTCAGTTTTCGCTGCGTTAATTAAGTTTAGAAATTTTCGACTTCCAGTCAGTGCATTTGCAACGAACTCAAAGCGGTTGTGCATGGATTTTTGTGACGCATTGGTGAAGTTTTTAAGTAAGCCCCATTGATGAGTTTTCCAGGTTTGTGCGTCATGAGCTCCAACAAATGGTTTGAGTTGGTTGTTTAGCAGATCGTGCTCATCCAAAAATAAGGTTTGATAACTGGAGCCAAAGGATGCCACAGCATGAGGTTTCATGAGTTGAGAGTTAAAGCCAAACTTTATGCCTGTTTCCATATTGCGAAATACCAGCATAACCCCACGAAAGGGGACTGCGGCCATTATTACTTTGTCGATATTTTTAGCGCCAGCCCAATTTTCAATAGCGGTATGATAGGGCTGGTTGCCGTAGCGCAAATAGTAACTGGTAATTAAACCGCCCATGCTATGGGCAACGATAGTGATTTTATGGTCGGGCTTTTCGCGTTTAAGTTTATCCACAAGTAAAGATAGGCTTTTAACAGCAATAATATTGTCACGGCGCCAGTCGTATGAAAATGGAATGACGTCATAACCTGGAATTGAGTCCAGTAGCGTTAAAAATTTTCCGTAGGCATCTATCTTAATCAGGCCGAATAACAGACTTACATTTTTTAGTATTCCGCCCACAGAGTAGGGCTCTGAATGGGGTATTTCGAGATCCAATTCATCTACGGCCATTGTCTTTTTGCCGAATATGGCCTGCATGGCGGTAATCCATACCTTTTTTTTGTCTGATATTTTTTGTAATTCACTGCCGTAATAACCAGGAATAAAAATGATCGTATTTTTGGAAGGCATATTGGTATTTATATCGTGGTTGGGTGGATTGCAGGCATAAAGTGTCGATAGGCAGAGAAAGGAAATAAATATGCGAGTCATTATTGTTTGAACGAGGCGATGAAGGGGCATAGCTAAGGCTTGGTCTCGTTTTCTTGATGGTTGTTTTTAGTTTAGCAATCAAATACTGACGTTACAGATTTTTGCTTGCTAGACCACATCTACAAATCGGGATGGACGCAAGCTTTTGGAGACGGCACTAGTTAGTGCCCATCCAGAAATGGTCGTTTTTTGAAAAATATCCACCGAGAGATTACTCGGCAACACAGGATCATTCGGTAGACACTCCGTCAGTCTGAAGAATGATCAGTTTGACCGCGGATTGAGCGATTCAATTTGTTTTTACCGTAAAAGGTCGCTGCATCGCTATTTTTGCGCAGATAATCGGTATCGTCGTAAGCGTTACTGCTTAGCCAGAATTTTGCCTCGCCAAGCGCGTTAAGTTGTAGCTCAATACCGCAGACCATACAAAGGCATTAAACCCATCAAGGCCTTTCCATTTGGCTTTTCCTGCACCAAAAGCTCTCTTTAATTCTGATATGTTCCCCTCTATTCCGGCTCTAAAATGTCGTAACTTATCAAAGGTTTTTTGCTTTACGCCCATGGCTTGAAGCGATAGCCCTACCGGTTTATGGAAGACGACTCTTTTAACGCCTAAGCTTCGGCCTTCGACTACATTTTTTTTACTGGCATAGCCTCCATCAGCGACGACAGAATCAGGAAGAGTCTTCAGTGTTGACTGATGGAAATCCAATACAGGAAGAAATAGATCGCTGTCGGATGGATTGCCATCTTCTATGGAGAGGTAAGTAATAAATCCATTTACTTCACTGCTCAAATTAATCTTATGACCGTACTGAACATCACGGAATCCTTTGACAATAATATCCGTGTGCTCCTCAAACAAACTCACAATTTTTTCTGAGGACGGGATTTTTTCTTTATGAATAATACGACGTTCAGTTTGATTGACGATTCGGAGCGTCAAATTTCGATAATGGGTCAATGTATCAATCCATTTCCTCTGTTTAGGTGAATCGGTATTCTGCTGCGTAACGATATCGATGCCACGATTAACTTGAGCGATCACAATGCTAGCTATCTTCAGTAAATCAGGATAAAGGCCTTCTTTTACTGTATTTTTAGCGTTGAATATTCGAAACGCCAAAGACTTTGATCGTCGACGTTGGTCCGTAAATCGAATTTTAATGTCGGCAATAGATTTTGACTTCGCTAACGTACGACTCAAAACTCTGACGGCGTCGTTCAAGAGCTGGCTGTCGCTTGGCGGAGCAATGTTGCTAGCAACAACCGTGCTGTCTATCCTTAGTTTATCTATCGAGATCGTGGCGTTTTCTATCCATCTTTGGGATAGAGCTACATGAACTTTCTCAAGTGTTTCAGCTGTGACCTGACGAATGGTAGCTTGCAGTGTCGAGCGAGAGGGAAAGCAATGATGGGGTAACCTCGCAAAGGTACGATAGGTTAGGGAGTCTGACAGATGGAATGCTAACTGCTCGTAGCTGACGCGCAACTGCTGCTTCAACAATAAACACCTGAAAATACTTTCTACACTTAGCCCTGTCCGACCGCGACACATCGAGGGCTTTCGTATCAAATCCTCAGCTATCAGATCAAGGATTTCTGGGTATTGATCCAGCAAACCGGATAACAACTTTAATCGCTGACCAAGTTCGTGTTTTGAATAACTTTCGAATATACTTGCCTGAGCAATGCGGGTCTCTCGCATGCTAAACCCTCTTGTGTTGTTTTGTTTTTTGTTCGCACTTTAAACATAACAAATTCAAGAGGGTTTTTTAATGTATTTTGGAAATATTCTTTGTATTTCAATGGTTTACAGGTTTCTGGATGGGCACTAGCTAGGGTCTAGGAATTACCTATAGGGTGTTTAGCCACCCGGTGTAGAGGAGGCGTTTTGTGCCAAGCCCTTCACACGTTCCCCCATTGGCGGTACTTCATTTCGGTCAATACGAACATCTAGCAAGGTCGGCGCGCCCTTGTTGAATAGAGAGTCCCAATTTATCTCATCTAACTGTTCCGGCTTATCTATCACGATGCCATCAACTCCCATTGCCAGAGCCAGAGCTGCATAATTAACTTCGTTGAGTTGCCAGCCTATAGACTCTTGATTACCGAGTTTTTGGCCGTGCATCACCATCCCCATAGCGGCGTCGTTGAGTATTAAGAATACGGTAGATAGCCCTTGTTGCGCGGCGACTGTAATTTCTTGCGCGCTCATTAAATATGAGCCGTCACCTATTATGCATAGTGTGGGTGCAGAGCGATTGCCAATGGCAGAACCAATTGCGGCACTAATAGACCAGGCCATGGAACCAAAACCCATTGCAATACGATAAAAGCCATCAGAGTTTGTTCGATTCAAATAGTGAGTAGCCCAAGACCACCCGTTGCCTGCGTCAACAAATATGCGTGTTTCATCTGGTAAATGGGTGGCCAAGTGGTGCATTAAACGCTGAGGCTTGATGGGTGTTGCGTTGGAAAAGCATTTTTCAGGTTCTTTTAGTGTTGCAAAGCCACCTGTAACGTTTTTTTCAGGGTTGCGAGTTGATGGCGTTGTCCATCGTTTTCCCCACTTTATGGCATCGTTAATATTAACGAGCAATCGATCAAAAATAGCGTCTATATTGCCGAACACATGTAGGTTGGCCATTGGTGATCGAGTGAAATGCTCTATAGACGAGTCTATGTGAACTAATTTGGTATTGAGCAGTTCGTCAGTCCAGCCGCCAGTGCCTAGCTCTCCCAGAGCGGTACCAACCGCAAGGATTAAGTCAACTTCTTGGCTCTGAAGTAGTTCGCGTGTACTTTCGTGGCCAGCGAAACCATATACGCCACGATATTGAGGGTGAGTTTCATCTATCCAGGTTTTACCTATCGGCCCTGTAACAAAAGCCGCGCCTGTTAATTCGATGAACTTCATTACCTGCTTGTTGGCACGACCAACGCCATTACCGATATACATCACGACATTATCAACTCGAGCGAGTTTCTCGCACAGGCGCTCAATAGCGGAATCATCAGACATAGAAAAACCGTGAACGAGCAAATCACTATGAATGTGGGGTTTGATGCCGGCTGGAGTTCGCAATACATCAGCCGGAATGCTGATATGTGCTGGCCCATGTGGCGCTCTGTGGGCGGTCATGATTGCTGAAACCAGTTTGGCTTCTAGCTGCTCAGGATGTGATACCAGAGTATTGAATTGGGTAACGTGTCGAAAAATGCCTACCGTATCAATGGCTGTGCAACTGGATTCCTGCAGGGCGCGTTTACCAAATTTAGGCAGAGGGGTTTGTGCCGTGATTACTAGCATAGGGGTTTCTTCTGCGTAGGCAGAACCCACTCCTGTCACTAGGTTCGTGGCTCCTGGGCCGGTAGTGCTGCAAACTACGCCCATTTTCCCTGTTTCACGATAGTAGCCATCTGCCATAAAGGCAGCGCCGCACTCATGGCGGGCGACGACGAGTTTAGGGCCGCCTTTACGCTCACTACGAGCCAAAGAATTAAACAGCGGTTCTATGGCCCCCCCAGGAACGCCAAACACAGTATCAATTCCGAGCTCAGATAAGTAATGAACAATTAAGTCTGCGTAAGTTGTAAGGCACTGCTCTTCCTGTATAGCCTCATCGCAGACGTTGGCACCAGGCAGACAGTGGTTGTCGATTATCTGCAGCATTATCATAAACCTCGTTACAGCACAGTTGCGATCCCTTACAACCGTTTGCGTGTTAAGAATGTGGCGCAATATATAGCAATGATTATTTGTGCGCCACTCAAAAATTAATCAATTCGTAAAAAAAACCATCTCTTTAGTTAGTTTGTTAGCAGTAAATACTGCATAACGTGTTGGCCCTCCCGCTAACTTAATGGTTTACATGTAAGGAAGCGCCTACTTCGAGATCTTATTTCATGAATTAAAAAAGTTAGAAATAATAGTAAGTACGGGATCGAACACAGCAAAATGAATGCCAAATCCGACATGAAAATGAGATGGGGTGCTCACGGTTGAAAAACATATTGAGTTTGATTGTCTTTCTAGGTAGTTAGCATGTTACCTATTGGCCGGGTGGGCTGATAGTGCCGGTATCGGTTACATCGAAATATTCGGATGTTATTATTGGGTGAGGGAAATTTTCCATTTTTTATTGAGGAAAGATAGGGCGGAAGTGTCAGAGAAAAAATATGGATTTTCAAAAAAATCCATATTTAATTTTTGACGTGTCGATGAGTTTGGGTTGCGCCTTGGGCCGCGGGGGGTTGGGTGTTAACAAGTCATCACATTATTGCCAGGGGTTACGGTAAAGCCCAAGTCGCTGTTTAACTAAAAGCCACAAAAAAGGAAGGTCGTCAATTAAATAACGCTTTGCCATGCGTCCAGGTTCCTGTGCTAATCGGTATAGCCATTCCATGCCGCAAGTTACCATCCATCTTGGGGCTCGCTTAACAGATCCCGCTTGAAAATCAATTGTTGCCCCAATAGCAAAAAATATTTTCACCTTGGGTAATTTTTCTTTATTAGCGTAAATCCATTTTTCTTGTTTGGGTGCACCGACTCCAACAGCTAGTGTTGTGGCTCCAGAATCATTAATAAGTGTCAGGATTTTTTCCAGTTCGTCTTTATCGTGCTCAAAGCCAAAGGGAGGTGAATAGCCATCAATAACAATTGATGCCCCGGCTTTTTTATTTAGAGCGTTTTTAGCGATTTGAACGGATTCTTCACTTCCTCCAAGTAAAAAAACTTTTACATTGTCAGTATTGTTTTTGTGACGCAGGCAGTACGCGGGAAACAAATCGGATCCCGCAATTTGATCGACGACACTTTTTCCGGGTATTAAAAATTTACTTAACAGCTGGATGACCCGACTGTCGCAGACAATATGCTCTGATTGAATATAACAATCATAAAACTCGCGGTCTTTTTGCAACTTAATAAAATGATCAATGTTGGGTGTGACAACAACCCCTTCTTCTAACTGAGCAAGAAAATCATCAAAACCCCAGTTGTGTAATTCGAGGTTCAAAATTTTTAATGTTTCCATTAATGTAACGCCGCCGCTTTAGTTAACAGATAAAATATTAATATCGCTTAAATCGATTTAATTTTCTTTTGTGTATTCATCTTTTAGTTTTACGTAATTCATTGCTGAGTAGGTGAAGAATTTTCGTTCAGAATCTTTTAGTGGGCGGGCTTGCTTGGCTGGGCTGCCGACATATAAAAAACCGCTTTCGAGGGTTTTTCCTGGTGGAACCAAAGTGCCGGCTCCGATCACTACGTCGTTCTCAACGACAGCGCCGTCCAAAACGGTAGAGCCAATGCCAACTAATACGCGATTGCCAATGGTGCAGCCGTGTAGACACGCGCCGTGTCCGATGGTGACATCTTCGCCAATAGTAAGCGGCCAACCGCCCGAATTAAAATCGCTAGCGTGTGTGATATGCAGCACAGCTGCATCTTGAACGCTGGTGCGAGCACCGATTTTGATATTGTGCATATCGCCGCGAATCACAGCGCAGGGCCATACGGAAACGTCATCACCAAGCGCTGTATTACCGATGACAACGGCGGACTCATCGATGAATACACGTTTGCCCAAGGTGGGCATCGTTCCTTTATAGGCACGTACAGACTTGCAATTAGACACAATCAGCTCCAAATATAGGGAATAAATCTAACGGGCGCTTTACATCTAAACTCTGTATAAAGTAAGCGACCCTGTTTAAGACTGACGATTCTACCTAATTTTGAGACGCTAAAGAATGACTAATCCACTTTTAGAAGCCCATACACTACCTCCCTTTGAGCGTATTACTGCTGGAGACGTGTTGCCAGCAATGAAGGCCTTGATTCGTGAGGCTGAATTGGGTTTGACACAGCAACTGGAAGTGGTTGGAGATTATACTTGGAAGAGCTTAGCGGAGAGTATCGAGGCGCGTGAAGACAAAATAAGTCAGGCGTGGTCACCCGTTTCACATTTGAACTCAGTGATGAGCGATGATGACCTGCGAGCGGCATATGAAAAAGCGGAAGCGTTATTGACGAATTACCACACAGAAGTGGGTCAAAATAATCGTTTGTATCAGGCTTATGTCACGTTATCGGACTCGGCGGGATTTGCAGAGTTAAGCCAAGCCCAGAAAAAAACGATTGAAAACGCTCTACGTGATTTCAAACTGTCAGGAGTGGCATTAGAAGGTGAGGCCAAAGCGGAGTTTAAGCGTGTTAAGTCTGAGCTCTCTAAATTGACTACGTCATTTTCTAATAATGTATTAGACGCGACAAATGGCTGGTCGTACCACCTTAATGAAGAAAGTTTGGGCGAAAATAAATCAGCCTTGGATGGCTTGCCTGATTTTATTATCGATGGGGCAACAAAAGCCGCCGTAGATAAAGATTTATCAGGATGTGTATTCACGCTCGACATGCCGGTTTACTTTACGGTTATGTCGCAATCGAAAAACCAATCTTTGCGTAAGGTCATGTACGAAGCTTATTGTACGCGAGCATCTCATGAGGGGCCTACAGCGGGGCAGTGGGATAATACTGAAAAAATTGAAAGTATCATTGGGTTACGTCAAAAGCTGGCGTCGTTACTCGAGTACAAAAACTACGCGGAAGTCTCTGTTGCATCAAAAATGGCGGACTCAGCAGAGGGCGTGACAACCTTTTTAAATGACCTGGCAAAAACAACTCGGCCTTTTGCAGAGAAAGAGCTAGAAGAGCTCAAAGCGTTCGCGCATCAGGAATTTTCTATTGATGAGTTGAATGCGTGGGATATTCCGTATTTTTCTGAACAGTTAAAACTCAAAAAGTACAATGTGTCTCAAGAGGTACTTCGTCCGTATTTTCCATTAGATGTTGTGATGAAAGGCTTGTTTCAATTGGTGGGAATGCTTTATGGCATAGAAGTGAAAAAGGCGAAAGCTGAGCTGTGGCACGAGGATGCCAGCTATTACGAAATATTCCGCAAGGGTGAAAAAATAGCCGGATTTTATTTAGACTTGTTTGCGCGAAATAAAAAGCGTGGCGGGGCTTGGATGGGAGAGTGCCGTTCGAGGCGGATTAATGACGGGAAACAACAGTTGCCGGTTGCTTATCTGGTGTGCAATTTCAATGCGCCAATGGATGGTAAGCCAAGTTTATTAACGCACAATGAAGTGACGACCCTATTTCACGAATTTGGTCACGGGTTACACCACATGCTGACAAAGATAAATGTGTCGGCGGTAAGTGGTATTAACGGAGTGGAATGGGATGCCGTAGAGTTGCCGAGTCAGTTTCTCGAAAATTTCTGCTGGCAGCCAGAAGTGCTGGGCTTTATATCAAAACATCATGAAACGGGTGAGGCGCTACCTGAAGAGTTGTTGACGAATATGCTAGCGGCAAAAAACTTCCAGTCGGCAATGCAAATGTTGAGGCAAATAGAATTTGCTCTTTTTGATTTACGTCTTCATATGGAGTTTGGTTCCGCAGACTTTCCAGGAGTACAGCAACTTCTAGACGATGTGCGCGCAAATGTAGCTGTGATTATCCCTCCAGCTATCAACAAGTTCCAAAATGGATTTTCCCATATTTTTGCGGGCGGTTATGCGGCGGGGTATTACAGCTATAAATGGGCTGAAGTGCTGTCTTCGGATGCCTTTTCAGCATTCGAAGACGAAGGCATTCTGAATCCTAAAACCGGGCAGCGATTTATGCAGGAAATTCTTGAAAAAGGCGGCTCCGAAAGCGCATTAGAATTGTTCAAAAATTTCCGTGGTCGAGAACCCAGCGCAGATGCGCTCATGCGCCACTCGGGGTTGGTCGGATGAGTAAAATAGTAAAGCGCTTTATTGCTGGCGCAGTGTGCCCTAAATGTGCTGAGCAAGATGTATTAATGACGTACCGTATTGACGAGGATGAGTTTAGAGAATGTGTAGAATGCGGCTTTACCGACAAAATGATATTTAAGCCTCAGATGCGAGAACTGGGTACGCGAGTGAATACCACAGAAAAAGAGTTAGCATCTGAAACTCAGGTGGTGACTTTAATGCCAAGTAAGCCGAATAAAAAGTAAGCGTTGGGAGTTTTCGTCGAGATCAGAATTGATCGCTACTGGGTTGTGTGTTCGGTTGAGGCTAGAGTTATTGTGAGTAGAGACCTCATGACGTCTGAGAGCTCGTGTGGGAATAGGGGCTTTTAGCTTGGAGCTAATGAAGTGTTGGTCTTTGTTGCTCGCTATTAACCACTAAAAATATTGAAGAATCGCCAGCCAAGCAGGGCCATTTATTAAGCTCTTTTTTCCACCCGTTGTGTATGTGGTACTCCACATACCGTCGAAATAGTTTGTTATATGGTAAGTCGTCCATGTTAAACAGTAAATCTACATTGTAGCTAACGGCAGAGTCTAATTCGTTGGCAAACTCCTCCCCAAGAATGTCGTGAACAACAAGGTTTGATATGGTCATATCCATAGGAGCTAAAGGTACTCCAGATAGGATCATCATTCTGTCGTTAACTTCCTCGATCAGGCGGTGAGCCAAATAGGCTTCATCTATTAATGCATGTAGGCCACTGTGTTCTTGTGAAATAAACTCAGGTGGTGACTGAAAATACCCTTCCACAATTTCGAGCAGCGGTTTAGCAAAATCGTAGGCGTCAGCATCAAGAGTTAAGTCTGTGAGCGCCTCAAGGACGTCAGGTACATGCTCTACATAGCGCGTAACAAAGGCTAGCAGTGAGGCGGAGGCATCTTCGCTTGGGAGCGAAATGTTACGATGCAGCATTGGAATCTTTGCTGCAAGAAAGCGTTCTAGTGTGTGTAGCTTATCTTCGTGCTGCCGTGCAATTTTTATCGTATCTCTAATCTGCAAAGTAAAAGCTGCCTAAATATCCTGATGAGCCCATGTGCCTGAGTTACAGGGAAATGGTAATTCCCTGAATCTCGGCGCCGATTATGGATGCACGAAATGGATTTTAAGTGCCACCCATGTCATTCAAAATAACCCATATTTGGTCAATTACAAGTCGATAGAAAATAATGAACTAATGATTAAGGTTTTTATTAGGGATTAACCAAAGTTGGTACTTACTTCTTCTGAAGTAGGCGAAGGCTAGGGTGACGCCGCGTACGAGGTTAAAAACAATGAATGCGAACCATAGTCCATGATTACCCCAAGACTGAGTTAGCCACCAGGTGGGGAAAAAACCACAAAGCACGGAAATTATCATAGTGTTGCGCATTGTTTGCATGTGTCCTGCGCCAATGAATATTCCATCCAATGTATAAGCCCATACGCTGACTAGGGGCAGTGCGATTAGCCATATAAGATGCAACTTTGCGGTGCTGGCAACCTCTGTAATGTTAGTGAGGGCATCAACTATTCCGTCTCCAAACCCCCAAAATAAGAGTGTCAGCATCAGTGCAATACCGAGTGAATTGAGTCCGCATACAGCACTGGCTTGGTGAAATTGCGTAATTTTACGTCCGCCTATAGCGCGAGCGGTCAAAGTTTCAGCCGCAAGTGCATAACCGTCAAGGAAAAAAGCCACGAACAAACTGCACTGAAATAGAATTGCATTTGCTGCGAGCGTTGAGTTCCCAAATAGAGCACTTTGAGCGTTAAAGAAGTTTATGACGAACAGCAAAGCTATAGTGCGCAGAAATAAATCAGCATTTAGCTTTAGGGTTGTTTTGATTTCGTCGATGTCTATATGGCGCGTTAGCTTCCAGCCTTTTTGGTAAAGTATGAACAGTATGGTGATCAGCGCACAAATACACGAGAAGCATTCAGCTATCAAAGTTGCAGTTGCAGCTCCTTTTACATCCATCTGCCAGAGAACGATAAAGCAATAATCTAAGCCAATATTCAAAAGGTTGGCTGCAATTGTGATGATCAGAGGATATTTTGTGAGACCAAGGCCAATCATCCAGCCCATGGCAACATAGCTAACCAATACCGCAGGAGCAGAATAAATTCGAATACTGCAGTACTCCATTGCGAGTATCTGTAATGACTCGTCGGGTGTAATGACCCACAAAATAGCCGGAATCGCTAAAGACTGCAGAGCAACTAATCCAATACCTAGAAAAAGCGCCAATAAGGCATTTTGCGTAAAATGCTGGGAGGCTAATGACGGTTGGTTCGCGCCCACGGCTCGAGCAGTAGCACCGGTGGTGCCCATACGTAAAAAACCAAACATCCAATATAGTAGTGCAATGATATTGCTGCCAATCGCAACTGCCCCTAAGTAAGCCGGGTTCGGAAGGTGTCCTAGCATAGCCGTATCCGCGAGCCCCATTAATGGTACCGATATATTCGACACAATCATTGGCCATGCTAAGCGCCACGCTTGTTTGTGCGGTAATGCGCGTATTTTTTCAATTCGGGTTGGCATGTTGCGTTGGAGTCATCTAAGTTAATAGCGGGTGTTTAATGATCATAAGTGTTGGCGCGCAAATTGGCTATTGTCAACATGGCTGAGCGTAAATGCTGAGGTTTTTATATGTTCAGTTGACTTAGGTCACTCAAAAAAAGATAAAAAAATGAGAATGAATGGAATAACCCCTTACTTTTCAGGTATTTGTGCCGTTATAATCGCGACCTGCGATATTTTGCCGCATGGAAGCGTAAAAAGTGGTCAAAAAACGCTCCCTTTTTACCTTTCGGCGACATAAACACTCTCAAGTTATCAAAATCATCGTTAAGAAACAGTAATCGTGAAGTTTAGTTTATTTCACGGCGACACAATTAAGCGTTAAACACCTTTTTATTACAATGGAGAAAGGGCGATGTTAATAACATGCAAGCGGTCGCTCGCTCTGCTTTTTGCCACAAGTCTTATGCTTTTGCCGGCAATAGGTTTTGCGGACGGATGGCAGTTGAACATGACCGAGGGCGTCACCTCAATTAGTAAAGAAGTCTACAAACTTCATATGACGGTTTTCTACATTTGCTGCGTGATAGGCGTTGTCGTCTTCGGCGCAATGTTTGTCAGTATGTTTCTCCATCGTAAATCGCGTGGCGTTAAAGCATCTAATTTCCATGAAAGTGTCGTA
Organism: Agarilytica sp.; assembly: GCA_033852175.1. Taxonomy (GTDB): domain Bacteria; phylum Pseudomonadota; class Gammaproteobacteria; order Pseudomonadales; family Cellvibrionaceae; genus Agarilytica. Next base: position 76,447 of record JAWSUY010000015.1, on the reverse strand, counting down.
CTAGAGCTTTTATGGACAATTGTTCCTGCGCTCATCTTGATCGTTATTGCGATTCCTTCAACGACACTTTTGAAGAAAATCTATAACACAGATGACGCCGAGATCGATATCCTGATTACGGCGCATCAATGGAAGTGGCAGTATGAATACCTTGGAGAGGATGTAAGTTTCTTCTCCATATCGAGCACCCCGCCCTCACAAATAAATAATGAGGAAGAAAAGGGCGAGCACTATCTACTCGAAGTTGATAAACCCCTGGTTATTCCTGTAGGAACGAAAGTTCGTTTCTTGGTAACCGCAGGAGATGTGATTCACAGCTGGTGGGTTCCAGATCTTGCGGTCAAGCGTGATGCAATTCCTGGCTACACAAATGAGGCGTGGACTCAGGTAGAGCAGGAAGGTGTTTATCGCGGACAGTGTGCTGAATTATGCGGCAAGGATCATGGCTTTATGCCGATCGAAGTGCATGTTGTGTCAAAAGCAAAATATGCAGAATGGATCGGCGCCAAGAAGGACGAAGTGTTAGCCATTGCTGAAGCATCTAAAAAAGTACTTGAGCTTGATGAGCTAATGGCTACGGGTGAAGAGGTGTACAACACAAACTGCGCATCTTGTCACCAAGCAGACGGTAAAGGTTTACCGCCGACATTCCCCGCTATCGCTGGCAGTGCAATTGCCATGGGCGAACTTAGTGGACATCTCAATCGTGTGATTAATGGTGGTGCAGGTATGCCTCCATTTGGCGAGCAGCTAACACCTGTTGAAGCAGCCGCTGTTATTACATTCCAAAGAAATTCGTTTGGTAACGATATGGGTCAGCTAGTTCAGCCGATTGATGTTGTTACGTTCAAGCAAGGCCAATAGGAGACTACGAAATGGCACATGGTCCTGCGAAAGGTATCAGTCGCTGGTTATTTACTACTAACCACAAAGACATAGGTAGTATGTACCTATGGTTCAGTTTCGCCATGTTTTTACTTGGCGGTACATTTGCTCTCGTTATCCGTATGGAATTGTTCCAGCCGGGTTTACAAATTGTTGAGCCTAACTTCTTCAACCAAATGACTACGATGCATGGTTTGGTCATGGTATTTGGTGCAGTAATGCCGGCCTTTGTTGGTTTAGCTAACTGGATGATCCCAATGATGATTGGTGCTCCAGATATGGCGCTGCCACGTATGAATAACTGGAGTTTTTGGATTCTCCCGTTTGCTTTTGCGTTGCTTGTATCAACATTCTTTATGGACGGTGGTGCGCCTAACTTCGGTTGGACATTCTACGCACCTCTATCAACCACCTATGCGCCTGATACGGTCACCTTCTTCATCTTCGGTGTTCATATCATGGGTGCGAGCTCTATCATGGGCGCGATCAACATTGTTGCGACCATTTTGAACTTGCGTGCACCGGGCATGACATTGATGAAAATGCCATTGTTCGTATGGACGTGGTTGATCACAGCGTACTTGTTGATTGCTGTAATGCCAGTTTTGGCAGGTGTTGTTACCATGATGTTGATGGATATTCACTTCGGCACAAGCTTTTTCGAAGCGGCAGGTGGTGGTGATCCAGTATTGTTCCAACACGTTTTCTGGTTCTTTGGTCATCCTGAAGTTTACATTATGATTTTGCCAGCATTCGGTATTGTATCTGCGATTATCCCGACTTTCGCTCGTAAGCCTTTGTTCGGTTATTCTTCAATGGTTTACGCATCAGCGTCGATTGCATTCTTGAGCTTTATTGTTTGGGCTCACCACATGTTTACGGTGGGTATGCCTCTGTTTGGCGAGCTGGTCTTCATGTATGCAACCATGTTGATTGCAGTTCCAACGGGTGTAAAAGTCTTTAACTGGGTCACCACAATGTGGCAAGGCGCAATGACTTTTGAGACGCCTATGTTGTTCTCAATTGCTTTTGTTATTTTGTTCACCATTGGCGGCTTCTCTGGCTTAATGTTGGCAATTGCACCGGTTGATTTCCAATACCACGATACATACTTCGTTGTTGCTCACTTCCACTATGTATTAGTGCCGGGTGCTATTTTCTCAATCACTGCAGCGGTGTATTACTGGTTGCCCAAGTGGACAGGGAAAATGTACGACGAGACATTGGGTAAAACACATTTTTGGTTAGCCTTTATTGGTTTGAATGTAACATTCTTCCCAATGCACTTTTCCGGTCTGGCGGGTATGCCTCGACGTATTCCCGACTACAACCCGTTGTGGGCTGATTGGAATATGATTTCTTCCATCGGAGCATTCTTGTTTGGTGGGGCACAAATACTCTTCTTGTACATTGTGATCCGAGCTATTGTTAGCGGGAAGAAAGCAACTGACCGAGTGTGGGAAGGTTCGCATGGTTTGGAGTGGACGGTACCTTCACCGGCGCCATATCACACCTTTACTACGCCTCCTCCAAAAGAAGATATGCAGAGTTATTAAGAGATCGTAAATGGCGGCTGAGCAAAAAAAAACTAAACACATCCTTATCAAGCTCTTGGGCTTAGTAGTGGCAATGTTTGTTTTTGCAATTTGGGTAATGCCGCCGTTATACAATTTGATTTGTGATGTGGCTGGCCTCAACGGTAAAACGCAAGGTCAGTATGTTTCGGCAGTAGCGGCAGAGGTCGATACCAGTCGATGGGTCAAAGTGCAGTTTGTTGCGGTTAACAACGAAGGAATGCCCTGGGAGTTTCAGCCAAATGAATTCTCGATTAAGGTACATCCGGGAGAAGCCACCGTTACGCATTTTGTTGCAAAAAACCCGACTGATAGCATTATGGTTGGGCAAGCTGTACCGAGTATGGTGCCAAGCAACGCGACCAATTATTTTCATAAAACAGAGTGCTTTTGCTTTAACAAGCAAACACTTGGGCCAGGCGAAGAAGCCGAACTCGGTCTACGGTTTATTGTCGACCAAGACCTGCCCAAAGCTGTAAAAACGATAACGCTTTCGTACAGCCTTTTTGACGTAACTGATATGTCGGATAGTGATGTTGAAAGTAAAGAGCAAGAGCTACAAGCCTTGCACACAAATGAATTATCAATACTAACCGAATTTGTTCCCGACAAACCTCGGAATAACTACATCCATGTGGCCAACCGCATGCAGCCACTAATTTAAAAGCGGGGAAGAGAATTATGGATTTAAAACACGAAGAATATTATGTACCGGCACAGAGCAAGTTTCCGCTGTTTGCCTCAATAACGCTGTTCATGACCGTCTTCGGTCTAGGTAACTGGCTTAACGAAATTAAAGCAGGCAGTGATGGTTCAGGGATGACCTTGTTCATTTTTGGCTTGATACTGTTTTGCTTTGTTCTATTTCAATGGTTTTCCACTGTTGTAGACGAAAATATCCGTGGAATGAACAGTGTTCAGCTTAAGCGTTCTTACGTTTGGGGTATGGGCTGGTTCATCTTTTCTGAAGTGATGTTCTTTGCTGCATTCTTTGGCGCTCTTTTCTATATTCGTCAAATCGGATTGCCTAGGCTTTCAGTAGAAGGCACATCAAACATCTTATGGGGTGGTTTTCAGGCGGAATGGCCATTGATGACAACTCCTGATCAGGTTTTACGTGGCGCAGCAGCAACTGTTACAGGCCCAGGTCAGAACATGAGCTTCCCAGGTTGGAATCTTGAAGAGCTGGGTAAATGGTTGCCTCTTTGGAATACCATTGTTCTATTGGCTTCTAGTGTTACGGTTCATATCGCGCATACAGCACTATTAAATGACAATAAGAAAAAGTTTAATTGGTTCTTGGGCATTACAGTTGCCATGGGGATCTTCTTCTTATTTTTACAAGCGGAAGAATACATTCATGCCTATCACGTTGGTTTACAGATCGATTCAGGTATATACGGAACAACCTTCTTCCTATTGACCGGTTTCCACGGACTGCATGTAACCTTAGGCACTTTTATGCTGCTGGTTCAATGGTTGCGTTCGGTTACCAAAGGTCATTTCACCCATAAAGATTGCTATGGTTTTGAAGCGTCTAGCTGGTATTGGCACTTTGTTGATGTTGTTTGGGTGGGTTTGTTTATATTTGTTTATATTCTTGGCTAAGTACCGAAAAGAAATATTGCCAGTTTTGCCGAATGGTAAAACTGGCTAGCTACAAGGATGTAGTGCTTTTAAGTTTTGACGTAAAGATAGACCCTTCTAGTTTTGTTCTTGCTCGACTGCTCGATGATTTCCCCATGGAGCCGTATTTTTAAGCTTTCCTGTTTGAATCCCGTAGATGATTGTACCCAGCAGGAATGCTGCGATGGTGATACGTGCACCTAAGGCATAGAGCGTACGTTTTGATTCCTCGACGCCAATATCTTTTAAGAGGAAAGTAAAACCGCTACTCAGGCATGCAACCAAAGCGATAAACTCGATTACAATGAGTATTTTTAAACCCATGGGATTCTCCGGGGATGAGTGAAAGATCAAAATTGAATTTCGATTTTAACTGGAAGCTCACACTTTGTGTGGTTTTTGTTTTTGGCTCCTGCGTGAAACTGTCCCTTTTGCAAATCGATCAGGCGGTAGAAAAAACCCGATTGCAGCAGGCTTGGTCAGAGCAGCAAGGCCAGCCCTTGGTTCAATTCGTTGCCGATAAAAAGTACCCCAATTATCAAAAAGTGCAGCTCACGGGTTTCTTTATCGTCGATAAATTTTGGTTGGTTGAAAACCAAACCTATGACAGCCAACTCGGATATCGAGTGATTATGCCGTTTGATCTGGATAGCGGAGCAGTTGTTGCCATCGATAGAGGCTGGATTCAGGGTTCTCCGTTAGATGAGTGGCTGCCCAACGTAGAGACGACAACAGCAAAGCTACAAATTTTCGGTGTTATTGTTGATGCGAAATCTGTAAAGATGCACCAAGAGGTAGGCGCGGTCGCCCATTTCTGGCCGCGTAAAATCTCCGAGCTTGATCTTGTTCTAATGCGTGCGCAAAGTGGTATTGCTCTGTATGACCGGGTCGTGCATCTTGATGAGCACAGTCCTTCTGCTCTCTTGGTATCTTGGCGGCCTTTCGATGTTTCTGCGGCAATGCATTATGGGTATGCGTTTCGTTGGGGGCTGATGGCCATAGCAATCTTATTCTTGTATCTCTGTATAGCTTTTAAGGTATTGCCTGTTCTTTGTGGTGATAGGCGCCGTGATATTAATCAAAAATAAATAATCGCATAAATATGCGGGATAATTTGGCATGAGTAACTCGATAAAATTTGTGTTCGATTTTAACTGGCGGCTCAGTCTTTGCGTTTTAGCCGTTTTCCCCGCCCTGATCAGCCTGTCACTTTGGCAAGTTGATCGAGCGAAAGAGAAAGTTCAGCTCAAAAAAAATTGGCAGCTACAGCAGGCAGCGGAGCCGGCTGAATTTGATCCAAGCGCAGAATATTCAGATAATCGCCGCGTATTATTAACGGGTACTTACTTGAGCGATGCTTATTGGCTGAAGGAAAACCAGTTTCACAACAGCGTATTGGGTTATCACGTGATCATGCCTTTTCAGCTGGAATCTGGGGCAGTCATCATTGTCAATCGAGGTTGGGTTAGGGGATCAGCATCACGCGATTTTATGCCTGTGGTGAAGACGCCGATGGCTAAGCAAAATATTTCGGGTGTACTGACTTTCCCTACAGACTCAAAGTTGATTGAAGAGGTCGTGGGAGATGTTAAAATCTGGCCCCATAAAATCCTCGAAGTTGATTTGTCTGTGATGAGCAGCCAAATAGATGGCGTTTTTCACGCAAAAATATTACGGATTGATGCCGATAGCCCTTCGGCACTGATCGTGCGATGGCGTCCGATTAATATCTCGCCAGCTAAACATTATGGTTATGCCGTACAGTGGTTTCTCTTGGCCATGGCCTTATTGATTTTGTACGTGTTTGCCAGTACCAATATTTCTCAAATTTTGAAAGGTAAAAAGAAAAGATGAATCAGCCGGCTATGCAAGTATCGCCAGAGCAAAAACGTAAATCGAAGAGAGCATTATTTATCATGCTTGCAGTGGCTGTTGTGCCCATCGTTGCCGCGTATACGGCGTTCTATAGCGGCATTGGTGTGCCAGATAATACTGTCAATAAGGGCGCCTTGATCAAAGCGATCAGCCTCGAACCGTTAGTGGGGGATGAGATGTGGAAGTATTTCAGCGAAGAGCGAAAGTGGCGTTTGATCATACCTGTCGGTTCTGAGTGTAATGCTCAGTGCGAGCAAAATCTCTATTCAACTCGACAAGTGCATATTCGCTTGAATGATAAGGGTGTGCGCGTTGAGCGTTACGCATTGAATATTGACGGAGATTTGGGTGCGCAGTATTTAGATGGTTTGGCAGAAACCCATCCGAATCTTAAGCGTTTGAATGTTGAGCGAGGATTGTGGGACTCTTGGAGTGCCGAACTCGATAAATTTAAAAAAGAAGGCGCCCATTTTTATATGCTGGCTGATCAAGAAGGCTATGCGATGATGGTGTATACCGATCAGCACGGTAATGAGCTACTTAAAGACATCAAGCGCGCCTTAAGATATTCGATTGACCACCAATAATAACCACAGCATACCTGGGAACGATTCATGAACAAACTGACCTTACGGCTGAGCTTTTTTGCCTTTTTACTGGCATTTTTTGTTGTGGTTCTTGGGGCATTTACCCGATTAGCCGATGCTGGCTTGGGCTGTCCGGACTGGCCAACTTGCTATGGTCATATTTGGGTGCCGCTGACAGACGCTGACGTTGCCGTGGCCAATGAGTCGTTTGCGGAAACACCTGTAGAGCAAGATAAAACCTGGCCAGAACAACTGCATCGAATCTTTGCTTCAACACTAGGCCTCTTTATCCTTGCTATTTTCTTCCTCTGCTATCGTATGCATCAAAACAAAAGTGTTTGGACTACAGTTATTGGATTGCTAGGTTGCCTGGTGGCGGCGACAGTAGGTCGCATCATCGTGGGTGACAGTTTAGACCCGTACCTCTGGCTTTTGGTTGGCGCTTACGGGCTCAATCTTGCCCGCATTGCTGCGCATGCACAGTCCGGTAGTATTCCTTTTCTATTGCCCGCTCTGTTAGCTGGTTTAGTGATTTTGCAGGGCTTTTTTGGTATGTGGACGGTTACGCTGAACCTGTGGCCACAAGTGGTGACTTCCCATTTGTTAGGTGGTTTTGCGACCTTAAGCCTCCTTTGGCTTTTGACCCAGCGTTTAGCTCAGTGGCATTGGCAAGCGGAAGCAAATGTTGTGGTTAGTTTTATGCGAACGCGAAAGCTAGCCGCATTTGTTTTGGTTGCAGTAGTCATTCAGATCGCATTAGGCGGTTGGGTCTCATCCAACTACGCAGCATTGGCTTGCCCGGACTTTCCCTTATGCCAAAATCAAATCTGGCCAGACTCAAAATTCGCGCAAGGCTTCAATTTCTTACAAAGTATTGGTCCTAATTACCTCGGTGGCATGATGGAAAGCGAAGCAAGAATTGCCATACATCTCAGTCATAGAGCCGGTGCTTTTATCGTACTTACTCTTGTGTCTCTACTTGTCTTTAAACTTTGGCGCTCAGCTTTTCAGCCTGCACGAAATTTTTCGATGGTATTGGGGGCTGTGCTGCTGCTCCAGCTCACTTTAGGTGTCATGAATATCGTCCTAAACCTTCCCCTTTTCATTGCGGTAGCGCACAATGCCGTCGGCGCGATTTTGCTGATAACAGTGATTACGATTAATCACAGAATTCGAACCGCCGTCCCCCTTTAGTTTTAGCCAATACAGTAACGAATAGAACATGTCGAACACAGATACCACAGAAGAACGAGCCGTCTGGCTCGATTACTACGAACTTTGTAAGCCCAATGTTGTTGCCTTAATGCTGGTGACATCACTCATTGGAATGTTGTTATCGGTGCCAGGCATGGTACCCATTGACGTCCTAATAATTGGAAATCTTGGGATTGCCTTGTGTGCGGGATCAGCAGCAGCTGTGAACCACATAGCGGATCGCCATATCGACATCAAAATGGCGAGAACCCATAATCGGCCACTTGCCAAAGGTCGTGTTAATCCTGTCGGCGCCGTGATCTTTGCGATTGTGCTTGGCTTGTCTGGTTTAGGGATGTTACTCATCTGGATTAACGCACTAACCGCATGGCTGACTTTAGCCTCCTTGGTGGGTTATGCCATGGTCTACACCTTGTATTTGAAGAGGGCAACGCCTCAAAATATCGTTATAGGTGGCTTGGCTGGCGCCGCTCCCCCGCTATTGGGTTGGACTGCGGTCACCGGTGAAATACATGGCCATGCACTTTTGCTAGTCCTCATTATTTTTGTGTGGACGCCCCCTCACTTTTGGGCTTTAGCTGTTCACCGCAAAGAAGAATACGCTAACGCGAAGATTCCGATGTTGCCGGTTACTCATGGCGAGAAATACACCAAGATACAAATCGTTTTATATACTCTTATGCTGTTGGCAGTATCCTTCCTTCCATTTGCCACTGGCATGTTGAACCTGTTTTACTTGGTTGGCGCTGCTGTACTCGGTCTTGGTTTTTTGTATTACTCGGTTGCCATGTTTGGTCAGTCAAAAGATTCAGGTATGGATGCTTTTCGCTACTCTATTATTTATCTAATGGCTCTTTTTGGCATTATGTTGATTGATCACTATGCCTTTCCTGTGGGGGTTTAATTATGAATGATCAGGTTCAGCTGGATAAGCGTCAGCGTCGCGGCATCAAAATCACGATCTTCTCGATACTGTGCATCGTAATCTTCTTTATATCGATGTTTCTCGTTAAAATAAACTCGCCGCGATTACTGTCGAAGGATCAGTTGTTAGTCAATCGTGCGATTACCTTTGATGCTCCCCGAATTATTAAGAAATTTTCTCTCCTCGATCAATCTGCTGCAGAGTTTTCGAACGAAAACCTCAAAGGTAGGTGGTCTATCGTTTACTTTGGTTTTACCCATTGTCCAGATATCTGTCCGACTACTTTGGCTAAGCTAGCGCGTTTGATGGACGTGTTAGCGCCAGAAGTAGCAGAGCAAACACAAATCATATTGGTGAGCCTTGACCCTGCACGTGATACCCCTGAAATGCTGGGGGAATATGTTGGGCATTTCAATCCTGATTTCATCGGTGTGACGGGTGAGTTTGTGACGATTCTTTCGCTCACACGAAATCTTAATGTTGCCTTTAATAAAGTAGTTTTAGAAGATGATTACACGATAGATCATACCGGTCATCTGGTTCTCATCGATCCAAATGGCCATTATCATGGGATATTCAAGCCTCCCTTCGAGCTAGGAACACTTAAACTTACCCACCAGTCTATCGTCTTGCAGTACGAGGCTGCTAAATAGCGCCCAATGGAATGAATCTTGCTCTGCCTACTGAATACTACTATTCGGTGGGTGTATTGGGGGCTTCTCTACCTTTTTGCTGGAAAGAGTCTATTTTTAACCGATATAGCGGTTAAAGTTACCTCGAAAAGGACGTAAAATCAGAGCGTAAGTGTTTGAATTGTTGGAGTTTTTTACACCGAATTGTTTTCAGCATAAAACACAGCACTCAAATAGATACTACTTTTCGTTACGGTAGCGTAAATTTATCGTAATCTAGAGGAGAGTCAGCGCCTCAATGGGTCGCGCGCTATAATAGTGTGAGAATCAACAGTCATACTGCTGACATGACAATAAAATTATTCAAAAGAATCTGAATTAATGTACGAAGCTTTTTACGGCTTTACAAAAAAGCCTTTTTCGCTGACCTTTGACCCCGATCTTCTTTATATGGGGCAGACTCACTCCACAGCATTGTCAATGCTGGAATACGGTGTGCTCAGTCAATCGGGTTTCACCGTTATCACCGGTGAGGTAGGCAGTGGTAAGACAACTATTGTTCGCCATCTTTTAGAACAGCTAAATGATTCCATTAAGATAGGCCTCATAACCAATACTCATTCAAATATGGGGCAACTTCTTCCCTGGGTTATGCATGCCTTCGGTCAAGAATATCGTGATGAAAATCCAGTTGCTCAATACGAGGGATTTACTACTTTCCTTCAACACCAATTTGATTCACAAGAGCGGACCGTTCTTATTGTGGATGAAGCACAAAATTTAGGTGTTTCTCTGCTCGAAGAGCTGAGGATGCTGTCTAACTTGAATACTATTGTTGAGCAATGCCTGCAAATTATCCTCGTGGGCCAGCCACAGCTTCGCGAATTGTTAATGAAGCCGGAATTGATGCAGTTTTCGCAGCGGGTTGCGGCGGATTACCATATAGCCGCGTTATCGCCGACTGAAACCGTTGCCTACATTAAGCACCGCCTGGTGATGGCGGGCGCAACGGAAGATGTCTTTACGCCTCATGCCTATATGTTGATTCATGCCGCGAGCAGAGGGGTTCCACGTTTAATCAATGTACTGTGTGATACCGCATTATCTTTCGCTTTTGCTGATGAAGTGAGAATAATCCATGAAGACTATCTTCGTGGAGTGCTAAAAGAGCGGGCCGAAGGCGGATTATTGGCCTTAGGGCAAAGTCCTCTGCGTCAATTTGGTGATTCTGCTTATGAAGCCCCTGATCTTGATAATCTGCTGGGTACCGTGCTCAATTCTGGTGGTGCACAAGACCCCGAAAAACGTTAGTTCATTTCTAACAAAAAATTCATAAGCAGAGCACGTAAAGTGCTTTGAAATTTCATCATGACTAAACAATAAGTTTCGAGACACCTTAATTATGGAAGAGTCAGGCCCTTCGATAGGGGACTATATTGATATCCTTCGCCGTCGGAAAATGATCATGGTTTTTACCGTGCCCATTTTTCTCTTCATTGCGGTTGCTGTGACTTTTACTTTGCCTCCCATTTTTCAGGCAAGTGGAGTTATCCTGATTCAGGGTCAGGAGATACCTGAAGACTTGATTAAATCTACCGTAAAGGGGCAGGCTGAGCAGCAGATTGAAGTAACGCGGCAGCGCATTATGACCAGCGCAAAAATCATGGAGCTGGTTGAAAAGTATAATATGTATCCTTATCTTCGGGGTAAAACATCACCGCATGAATTGGCTGAAAGTTTTCGTGACAGTATGTCCATTGAGATGATTGAAGCGGATGTTCCTGGTCAATACGGTCGTAGCAGTAAGGCAAATATTGCTTTCATTGTTTCGTTTATGGACAGGGATCCAGTGGTAGCTCAGCGAGTAACAAATGAACTGACGACCCTATTCCTAGAAGAAAATGTTAAAGCACGGGTACGAAAGGCCGACGATACGGCAACCTTCCTTCAAGATGAAGCCGATCGAATGCAGGTTCGGGTTCAGGAAACTGAAAATAAAATCGCTGAATTTAAGATGGAGTATGGCGATAGTTTGCCCGAATTGATGCCTTACAACCTATCTGCTGTAGAGCGATTAGAAGAGCAAATTGTCTCCGCTCAAGATGAATCGATTCGATTGAGTGATCAAATCCATGCATTGAATATTGAATTATCTAACATCTCTCCTTATGTTGAATACGCTTCAGACACATCCGGTCGAGCAATCACTCCACGACAGCGCTTAATGGAGTTAAAGCAAGAGTACGGTCGACTCATTATTAGCTATGCGGATTCTCACCCCGATATTATTCGGTTGAAAAGTGAAATAGCCTTAGCTGAAGAAAACATCAAAATTAATAATGAGGAAGTTAGTGAAGAAGATGCAGTAAGTCCCTTATACCGGCAGATGAGAGCACAGATAAAAGCGGCAGAAAAGGAATTAGGTCGCCTTGTTGGGCGACGGGAAAAATTAGAAAAAGATTTAACAGATTATAATTCTCGAGTACGACGTACATATCAGGTCAAGCGCAGCTACGATGAAATGACGCGAGACTATTCCAACAAGCTTGAAAAATACCAAGAGCTTCGTTCCAAGCAACTTGAAGCAAACATAGCTCAGAATATGGAAGCCGAAAACAAGGCGGGCAGTTTTCGACTTATTGAACCACCCTCCGTACCGGAAAAGCCTGTTAAGCCGAACCGACTAAAATTGCTCTTTATGGGAATCGTCATGTCATTTGGCGCAGGGCTTGGCCTTATTCTTGTAGCTGAATTTCTTCAGCCTGGAGTGCGCGGTGTGTCGAGTATAGCCCAGGTTTTGGGGCAGCAGCCGTTAGCTGTAGTGACCCACATATATAATAGTGATGATTACGATAAGCGCCGCAAGGATATTAAAAAACTCATCTTCATAGTTCTGGGGTTTTGTGTGATGGGCCTTGTGGTATTTCACTTTTTTGTGATGGGTTTGGATGTGTTTTGGATGAGAATCATGTCTAAACTCAATGTCATGTAGCGTGGTGGATGTCTAAATGTTACGTATTCAAAAAGCAGTATTAAAAGCAAAGTCTCAGCAACAGCACCAGAGTGTACGTAAACGTACTGAGTCGGCGCCGAAAAATTCACCGCTTGAAGAACTCAAGTATTCTCAAACCCGTGTGACAAATATACACCCTGATCACTTGGAAAATCAGCGACTGATAGCCGGTTTCCCAAGTCATAAAACCAGTCAAACCTTTCGTACACTGCGAACGCAAGTTATCCACAAAATGCGTGAAAATAATTGGCGCAGCATCGGGATAACATCGCCTTCGGAAGGAGAGGGGAAGTCTTTGCTTGCAGCCAATTTAGCGATTGCAATTGCAATGGAAGTTAACCAAACCGTTTTATTAGTGGATATGGATCTTAGAAGTCCTTCACTTGCTCAATATTTTGATATACAGCAAGACCAAGGTTTTCTCGACTACCTAAAAGGTAAAATTGAGCTAGAAGATATTATGGTCAATCCGGGTGTTGACCGGTTGGTCGTGGTGCCGGGTTTCGGTACAACTATCAGTTCTTCTGAAATTATATCCAGCCCAAAAATGGTGTCTTTTTTCACCGAGGCGCGAACGCGATACAAGTCACGTATTGTCATATACGATATGCCGGCAATATTGCCCAGTGATGATGTCCTCAGTTCGATTGGAAATATAGATTGCGGGCTGCTCGTTCTAGAGGACGGGAAAAACCCTGAAAAGGACATAGTTCGTGCTGTACAACAACTACAAGGTACGCCATTAGTTGGTACTGTCGTGAATAAATTTCAGAGAGGCGGTTGGATGATCTAGGGTTTCTTAAGCCAAACGCAGAGCCAAAGTTTTGCTAGCAAAACGAGATCGAACTATGAGTACTAATACTGTATTAGTGTTAAAGAAAACTACGGCGATTAATTTTGGTTTATTGAGTTTAACTTGCCTTGTTGCGTTTTATCTTTATTGGGGGGGCTTAGAAAATATTTTTAGTCGCTGGGCCGATCAGCCAGAATACAGCCACGGTTATTTAATTCCCCTTATTTCTCTCTATATCTTATGGGAGAAAAGAAATCTATTACTCCCCTATCTTCGAGAAAGTTCTGCCTGGGGAATACCTCTCTGTATTGCAGCTTTGGTTTTGCTATTTGTAGGTGAAATCAGCGCGCTTTATATCCTCATACATTACTCATTCTTATTGTTTCTTTTTTCTCTGTCTTTAATTTTTTGTGGAAAGGGAACCCGTATCACCTGGGTTTCTATTGTCTTTTTGGCTTTTTCCGTTCCGTTGCCGTACGTCATTGAAGTGATACTCACGGCTAAGCTTCAGCTGCTTTCTTCATCTTTAGGTGTATCTATTATTCGCCTTTTTGAGATACCTGTTTATCTTAGTGGTAATGTAATCGACCTTGGTGAGTTTAAGCTACATGTTGTGGAAGCCTGTAGTGGGCTGCGGTATTTATATCCACTGGTGTGTATTGGCGTCATTACTGCGTATTTGTACCGAGTCCATTTTTGGAAGCGCCTTTTTATCGTAGCAACAACCATTCCCATCTCTATCGTGATGAATAGTGTTCGTATTGCTGTTACTGGTGTTCTAGTCGAAAATTTTGGATCGGAGGTTGCTGAAGGCTTTCTTCATGATTTCGAAGGCTGGGTTGTCTTTCTGTTGTGCTTGATTGTACTGATGGGGGAAATTGTAATTCTAGAAGCGTGCACGACTCAGAAAACACTTAAGCAAATATTCCAGGTAGTTGAAATTCAATATACGACTGTTAATTGCGGTGAAACATCTCTGGTAAAAAGTTTAGGCCTCAAGTGTTGCCTACTCTTTTTGATGCTCATTGCTTTCGTCTCGATGGAGTATATCGATAAGCGGGTAGAACGCTCCGTTCAAAGTAAAAGCCTTGCTTCTTTTCCCATGCGCATTGGTTCATGGTCTGGAATGAGAGAGAGACTGAGCTCGGATGTTATTGCGGGGCTGGGTTTTTCCGACCATGTCTTGGCGAATTACACTGATGGTCGAGCTCAAGTTAATTTGTATGTGGCCCACTACAACAATCAACGAAAAGGTGTTTCTCCTCATTCTCCTAAGGTGTGTATTCCCGGAGGTGGCTGGGAAATTACAAAGTTTTCTCGCGTTCGATTGCAGGGAATACCCGTAAATAGGGTCTTAATCCAAAAAGGTAATCAGCGTCAGTTGGTTTATTACTGGTTTGTTGAACGCGGAACGGTGGTGGCCAATGAGTACGAAAAAAAATGGCTGCTGTTCCGAGACGCTGTATTAGAAAACCGGACGGATGGAGCGCTGGTTCGTATAGTGACCTCTTTGAGTTCAGAGGAAAGTATGGCAGACGCCGATATACGTATGCTGCAGTTTGTTGACCCGGCCCACATTAAAATTATGGAGTATCTACCTAGTGCATAGCTCTTGGGGAAAAACCCCAAAAAACAGTATTGTCAAAACACTATCTACGCGAATGATTCTTGCTGCTGCCATTCTTGTCGGCATGTATGCCTGTACTTCCAAGGAAGAAGCTGCTCAAGAGTTTTATCGTCGGGGAGTGGTCTTGTATGAACAGAACGAATTTGAAAAATCGCGTGTTGAATTTCTAAACGCGATACAAAAGAATCCACAATTGGCAGGAGCCTACTACCGCATTGGTCTTATTTCTCAGAGAGATGGAAATGTAGCTGCCGTTTTCGAAATGATGAAAAAAAGCCTCAAGCTTGATCCGCATAATTTGGATGCTAAGAAAACCGTTGCACAGCTGTTGGTTTTCGGGAAAAAATTCAAAGACGCTTTGCGTCTAGCCGAAGAGATCACTAATTTCGATCCGAAAGACTTTGATGGACACAGGATTAGTGCGGCGGCCTTGATAGGGCTGAAACAGTTGGCTGAGGCGGAAAAGTCGATAGACCTGGCTAACACGATTAAAAAGAATGAAGTCTCTTTATTTGGTTTACGTGCGATCGTGGCAAGAGAGAGGGGTGATTTATCCCTCGCATTGGAGTATTTAGACAAGGCTATCGAAACAGGTCAAGACAAAAAACAATACCTCATACTGCGATCTAAAATACATCGCGACACTCAGAATACAGAAGCATTAATTCTCGATTTATATGCGTTAACGAAGGTCGATCCTTCAGAGGCTCAATATCCTTACGCGTTAGCCAAAATATTGGCTAGGCTCGGGAGGGAGACTGATGCAGAGGAAGTGCTGACTAAATTTGTCGTCGATCAGCCTGCTAACCTTAAGGCAAAACAATTGTTAGTGGATACAGTATTGCTGCGCGATAAGGAGCGAGCGCGGCGATTATTAAATCGCTACATCGATGAATTCCCCGCTGCTATTGAACTTAAATTTTATAATATTCGTATGATGTTGAAAAATGATCAGCGAGAATCGGCCAAATTGCAGCTGAAAACATTAGCCAATTTTCCAGACCAACAAGACAGCCATTTAAAATCTAGAGCTTTATTGGCTGAAGTTCTATTGAGCGAGGGTGATAGTAAATCAGCGTTAAAATTGTTATTTCAAAACTTAAAAGAAAATAGCGAGCACGAAGAAACACATTTAGTAAAAGCAAAGTACGATCTAGACAATCTTGATTATGAATTAGCTATTGGTAGTTTACGAACTGTTTTGAAAAACAATCCTGACTCTGAAGTTGGCTTAGTTCTGCTAGGTCGAATTTACATCGAGAGTGGATCAGCCCTTCTTGCTGATGACGCTTTTCGCCAAGTGTTACAGATAAATCCAGCAAACATTGAAGCCGCTATTCCGGTGGTGAGAGCGCTGATCGAAAGCCAGGACCTTGAGCGAGCGGATAAGATCATTACGCGAGTACTCGACAGTAGTCCGAATGACTCTAAGCTGCTCATGTTCTATACGCAAATAAAATTACTGCGACAAGATTGGGTGGGGGCGAAGTCTGTCGTGGATCGTTTGGAGTCAGTCGGCAATGCCAGTGCGTATGTCGCATTCTTGCGCGGTCGAATTGCTCAAGAAAAAGGTATGTGTGATGAGGCCCTAGGATCTTATATTTCGGCGTTACAGGAAAACCCCAAAATCTTACCGGCACTTGAGGGCCTGGTTACTTGCTACCTTGGAAAATCAAAGGAAAGTGAACTACTGGCATATCTAAATTCATACAAGCGTAGTAATCCTGACCTAGTTATAGCGTATTCGGCCATAGCTCAGGTCCACCAGAAAAATAAGAGGTTAGATCTAGCAATAACTGAATTAGAGGCAGCTCTGCGCGTTCAGCCCGGATGGCTTAAAGGGTATGCCAGGGCGGCACGATTGAAAAATGAACTTAATGATACAGCTGGTGCCATTGCCGTTTATAAAAGAGGAGTTAGAAAAAATCCCACTACGCCTTATCTCAAGGTCATTTTGGCGGCTTACTATGACTCGCTTAACTTGGTAGACAGTGCTGCAGCACTGTACAAAGAGATTGTTCGTGACCACCCCTCTAACTCTGTCGCAGCGAATAATTACGCGGCACTGCTATTGGCCAGGATGTCATCCCCTGAAAACGATAGGCTGGCTATGGCATTGGCTAAGCAATTCCAGCACAGTGATCAGCCAATGTTCATGGATACATACGGTTGGGCTCTGGTGAAAAATTCAAAGCTGGCAGCTGGCGAAACCGTACTACGCATAGCCGCTGAGCAAGCGCCTCAGTTGATCGAAATTCAATATCATTTTGCAATCGCGCTTAAACTACTAGGGCGAGTTGAGGAGGCGAGAGGTATTGTAAGAAAAGCACAAAGAAAGAGTAATTCGTCTCCGGAAATGTCTCTTCTTCTAAAGGAAGAACTTCGTATCCTTGATAATATGCGCAAAGCTGGCGGTGATAATGGGTAACCCTTCACTAACATATGTCAGGTTTTTTTACTGGTCACATTTTTACCCATTAAATAGCGTGGCTAGAGCGCACACTTAGGGCTAAAATGGGCGCTGTTTTGGGCTTGCCGAGCCAACTCGCCTGCTAAATAAACGCAAATTTTCATCCTAGGTCAATATTCATGGTTCGGCACGTCTTTTGCCTCATTGAACAGCTCAATTTTGACGTCATTATTTTCAGCATTCTAGGGTGGTCGATAAGGTGGGTGAGATGGCTGCAAGCGGCGACAAATTAGGCGCTAGTATTCTTCCGTCGATGGATGAATTTGTGAGTCAGCATGGCCGACGTCCTCGTATCTTGGTCGTTACGGTAGGGCAAAATATACGGATAGAAGCTGCGCGTGATGAAGGTGTGCAGGGTGATGGCGCAAAAATCATGGCAACGGCCTTCGCTGATCTTGGTTTTGATGTGGATCTTTCCCCGAATCTCGGAAACAGTTTTGTAGATTCAAAAGAAATCGTACGTCAATCTATTGAGAATGATGTGCATGCGGTTGGCTTGAGTATTCAAATAGCGGCTGGCGACGACGATTATAATGTTTTGTCGTGGGTTTCTGAGCTGATTACTGAGTTAAAGGCACAAGAGGCTGACGATATTCTAGTGGTTACGGGTGGTGATATTTTAGACGTCGATCATAAGGCTTTAGAACTGGCCGGGGTCACCGTCAGTTTAAGGTCTAACACGCAAATGTTACTTGCTGCGAAGCAATTACTAGCGGCTATTGTTAGTGTTAATTGTTCGCGATTTCTAGCGAGATAGCAGCAATAAATAAGAGTTTTGGATAACACTAGAAAATGATTGATTTAGACAAGCTTCGAAGCGGCAATCGACGGGCATTGGCGAAAGCGATCACCTTGGTCGAGAGCCAAAAAGATGAGCACCGTGTGCAAGCGCAAGAGATGCTAGAAGCGGTTCTGCCCGATTCGGTTAAAAGCTTACGTATTGGAATTTCCGGTACGCCTGGCGTCGGTAAGTCTACCTTTATTGAAGCGTTTGGTCGGTTACTCATATCTTTAGGAAGGAAAGTTGCGGTGTTGGCTGTTGACCCCAGTTCGCCAGTTGCGGGAGGCAGTATTTTGGGTGATAAGACTCGAATGGAAGAGTTGTCTCGTGAAGAGAATGCTTATATTCGTCCGTCACCCGCTGGTGGGCAGTTAGGTGGTGTGGCGCAAAAAACTCGCGAATCGATGATGTTGTGTGAAGCAGCTGGATTTGATGTAATTTTGGTTGAAACTGTCGGTGTGGGTCAGTCAGAATTTGAAGTGGCTGGCATGGTGGATTTCTTTCTTGTGCTGATGCAGCCGAATGCAGGTGATGAATTACAGGGTATTAAGAAGGGCATCATGGAGTTGGCTGACGCTATGGTGATTAATAAGGCGGATGGTGATGGTGAAACTTCTGCTAGCCAAGCGAAGCGTTATTATCAAAATGCAGTGAATTTGGTGGCGCACCCTGGGTTTTGGATGCCTCAGGTCAAAACGTGTTCGGCGCGAGAGAACATCCGCATCGATAAGGTGTGGTCGATGATATGCGACTATGAGAAAGAGGCCGTCGAGCTTGGTGAGTTTGAATCTAAGCGGGCGAATCAGAATAAGCAATGGATGGAGAAGTTATTCATGGAGTTGATTGAGAGAAAAATGCATGCGCATCCGGACTATAAAAGGGTTAGGGGCGAGTTAGAGAGTAAAGTGATTGAAGGCAAGGTGACCCCGTTAATGGGCGCTCGGAAAATTGCTGAATTGTTTTGAATCAATATTCGCAGAATCTTTTTGATAAAACATTCGAGTCGATTTGATTTGGGGGTTAGATTGTTGCTAGGCCATTTAATGGTTTGATGCATGAGAATAAGCAGGCTTATTTTTTAAGATCATAAGCGTATAGAATTTAAATTTAAAAATGATTTCTCTATTAGAAATCAATTGAAGACTTGGAGCTTTTGAATGAGCAGTGATACTTTTAGTTGTTATTTAATTGGTGGCGACACACTTTTAATCGAGTGTGGAGAAACGTTGCTATCGAAGGGCCATGAAATTAAAGGCGTAATTACCGCCGCACCACGGATCAGTCAGTGGGCGCATAGTAAGTCGTTACCGGTGATTGCACACAAACAAGGTTATGGTGACGAATTACAAGGAAAAGTATTCGACTATTTATTCAGCATTACCCATCTTTCGATTATTAAAGATGACGTATTAGCATTGGCCCAGAAAGGTGCGATTAATTTTCATGATGGGCCGTTACCGGCATATGCGGGTTTGAATACGCCAGCATGGGCGTTGATGAATAACGAAGAGCAATACGGCATCACCTGGCATCAAATTACGCCGGGTGTGGATGAAGGTGATATTTTAAAGCAGGCAATGTTTGATATTGCGCCCGATGAAACGTCTCTTTCTATCAATACCAAATGTTTTGCAGCTGCATTAGACAGCTTCCCTATTTTGGTTGATGAGTTGCTGAATGGCTCTACGACTCCAGTTTCACAAGATTTAAGTAAGCGTTCATACTTTGGGAAATTTGATCGTCCAGTTGCCGATGGTTTGTTGCAATGGAGCAAACCGGCAGCAGAGTTAGAGTCGCTTATTCGAGCTTTAGATTTTGGTGACTATCCGAATCTTTTGGTTATGCCGAAGGTCCGAATTAAAAATCAAATTTTTGCCGTTCAATCGGCTGTTGCTCGAGAAGTTGAGGCGGATGTTCCTGTTGGGCAAATCGTTGAGATGGAAGAAGGGCAAATTGATGTTGCGACTGCAGACGGTTTACTTTCAATTAAGAAATTCAAAGACCTAAACGGGAAGGGAATTTCACCTGGTGAATTACAAACTCAGTTGGGGCTTGCGGTTGGTGAATGTTTCGTTGATGTCGACGCTACTGAAGTAGAATCGATAGCGCCGTTGAGCAAACAATTAGCGCGCAGTGATGAGTATTGGGCTAAGCACTTAGCTTATCTCGACCCGATTGAATTACCTTACAGCCAAAATGAAACGCCTGCATTAAGTAATGCCGCTGATTATTCGAAAGCAGAAGTAAGTCTACCTCCGGGCTTAGCAGGTGCTATATCGAACGTTGATACGGCGAATACCTTAGTTGGTTCTTTTGCGGTATTGCTGGGCCGTTTGAGCCGCAAGCATGAGTTTGATTTGGCTTTTTCCTGCAGTGCAGTTGCTCAAGCGGCTAATGCGGTATCGGGAGTTTACAATGCAACGTCAGTTTTACATTTGGGTTTTGAATTAAAAGATACAGCTTCGAAGATTGTTCAAGATGCCTCTGCTCAAATTGGTGTAGCCAGCGAGCGGGGTTCATGGGCAAAAGATATTATAGGTCGTACGCCTTCGCTAGCGGCTATCCCTGAATTAGTTAGTGGTACGGCCCTGCCTATCGGCGTATCTATTGGGAACGATTCTGCGGTTGTTGGTACAACATTAAGTTTATCTGTTTCTGAAGACGGAAATAGCGCAGCGATTTATTTCGATGCAACACGCTTAAAAGATGATCGTGCATCAAAATTTGTAAGTCAGTTTGAATCCATTCTTAATCACATCGTCGCGGGAGCCGATCGGCCTGCTGGCGAATTAGAATTGTTAAGCCAAGAAGCTAAGAAAAAAATATTAGAAGACTGGAACGCAACCTCTGTTGATTATGACAATAACGATTGTATTCACCACCAATTTGAAAAACGCGTTGAAGAGCATCCCAATGCTACGGCACTCGTGTTCGAAGATGAAGCTGTTACTTATGCTGAACTCAATAACAAAGCGAACCGATTAGCAAAAGTTCTGATTGATAAAGGCGTGGGGGCTGATGATATGGTTGGCGTCAACGTCAATCGCTCTATCGATTTAATGGTCTCAACCATAGGTGTACACAAAGCTGGTGCAGCATATGTGCCTCTAGACCCAGCATTTCCGGCTGACCGAATTGCCTACATGGTAAAAGATGCTGGCATGAAGTTAGTGATCACCCAAGAGGACATTAAAGCAGATCTTCCTGAAAATAATGCCGAAGTAATTTGTGTCGATAGCATTGAATATTCTTCAGATGATGTTGCTAATCCTGCAGTTGAAATGACATCGGCTTGTTTGGCATATGTTATTTATACATCCGGCTCTACCGGTAACCCCAAAGGGGTTATGGTTGAACACCGTAATGCGACCAACTTTTTTGTTGGTATGGATGACCGTGTTGAAAATGAAACCGCTGGCACTTGGTTAGCAGTGACGAGTCTCAGTTTTGACATTTCTGTACTAGAATTATTTTGGACCTTAACGCGCGGTTTCAAAGTCATTGTCTACCGCGAAGATCGCAGCGGCGAAAATGGTGGTGTATCTAAAAAAGTTCAGCGCCGCTCGATGGATTTTGGGTTGTTTATGTGGGGTAACGACGATGCGGCAGGCAGCGCAAAATATCGTTTACTTATCGAAGGTGCGAAATATTTCGATCAAAATGGCTTTAATTCGGTCTGGACGCCAGAACGACACTTTAGTGCATTTGGCGGGCCTTATCCTAACCCTTCTGTGACTAGTGCGGCGTTAGCTACAATTACCGAAAAGTTGAGCATTCGCTCCGGTAGTTTAGTTTCTCCGCTTCACCATCCTGTGCGTATTGCGGAAGATTGGTCTGTGATTGACAATTTGAGTGATGGTCGAGTCGGCTTATCTTTCGCTGCAGGTTGGCAACCCAATGATTTTGTTATCATGCCGCAAAACCATAAAAACAATAAACAAGTGATGCTTGATCAGATCGATATTGTTAAAAAGTTATGGCGCGGTGAAAAGGTTGCGTTCGAAAACCCCATGGGCGAAATGGTTGAAACAGAAACCTTACCTCGCCCAGTACAAAAGGAGTTGCCCGTTTGGTTTACTACTGCAGGTAACCCTGAGTCTTATCGAATGGCGGGTGAAAAGGGTATGAATATCCTGACGCACTTGTTAGGCCAGGGTATAGAAGAAGTTACTGAAAAAATTCGTATTTATCGTAAAGCACGAAAAGATGCCGGTTATGACCCCGCTACCGGAAACGTCACGCTCATGCTTCACACCTTTGTTGGTGAGTGTAATGACGAAGTGCGTGAGATCGTTCGTCAGCCGATGAAAGATTATTTGGCTGCGGCTATTAAATTGGTGATAGATTTTGCTTGGTCTTTTCCAGCATTTAAACGTCCCGGTGGCGCAGAGTCTAAACCTGAAGATATTGATATTAAAAGCTTATCCCCTGAGGAAGTCGATACGATTCTTAATTTTGCTTTTGATCGATATTTTGAAACAAGTGGTTTATTCGGAACGCCTGAAACCTGTTTGAAGATGATCGACCGTTGTAAGGCCGCTGATATTGATGAGATCGGTTGCCTGTTAGATTTTGGTGTTGATACCGATGCCGTTATGGATAGCCTGCCTCTTCTAAAAGAGGTTCGTGACTTGGCTAATGAAGCCGCTTTAGCAGCGGAAAATGGCGCTATAGAATTGGACCAAACTATTGCTGCTCAAATGGAGCGTCACGAAGTAACGCATTTTCAATGTACGCCTTCAATGGCTAGGATGTTGTGCTTTGACGATGATGCCAAAATACAAATGGCTAAACTCAAGCATATGATGGTGGGTGGCGAAGCTTTTCCTAATGCGCTAGCAAAAGACCTAAAAGATATAATACCTGGGCGTTTGACAAATATGTACGGCCCAACGGAAACGACAATTTGGTCTACAACGCAAGACGTTGAGGATACTTCAAATATACCGATTGGTTTACCCATCGCGAATACCGATATCTATATTCTCGATGAGAATCGACAGCCTGTACCGACGGGTGTTCCCGGTGATTTGTTTATTGGTGGTCAAGGCGTTGTACGCGGCTATTTAAATCGTCCAGATCTAACGGAAGAACGTTTTATGGCAAACCCTTTTAAAACGGGCGAGCAAATGTATTGGACGGGAGATTTAGCCAAGTACCGTGACGATGGTGTAATAGAGTTCTTAGGGCGTGTTGATCACCAAGTGAAAATTCGTGGCTATCGAATAGAGTTAGGTGAAATAGAAGCGAAACTTGGTGAGCACGAATCTGTTCGTGAATGCGTGTTGTTGCTTCGAGAAGATACTCCAGGAGACCAGCGTCTTGTTGCTTACCTTGTTCCGACAGGCGTAGCACCGGACTCGAATGATATTCGGGACCATCTTCGCAAAGATTTACCTGAATATATGGTGCCGAACGATGTTGTTGTTCTCGATGCAATGCCATTAACGCCTAATGGTAAATTAGATCGCAAACAATTACCTGCAACGCAGGGCGGTGGGCAAGGCACTGTTGCAGTCTATGAAGCGCCATCTGATGAACTTCAGCAGACAATTGTCAATATCTGGCAAGAAACATTACAGTTAGAGAAAGTCGGTATTAAAGACAATTTCTTTGACTTAGGCGGACATTCACTATTGATTGTGCGTGTGCATCAATTGCTGAAGCAACAAATTGATAAACCAATCTCACTGACAGATTTATATCGGTTCCCAACAATTGGTTCTTTGACGGAGTTTTTGAATTCGGATCAGAAGAATGAGTCGTTGAAGAAAAGTAGTGATAGGGCTTCTCGACGGAGAGAGCGGATGGGCTTGCGCAAGCGAGGACGAAAATAAGTTATAAGTTAAGTATGTTGTAGCTTGTTTAGGCTGACTCTTCAGCCTAGATAATTTGAGCGTGATGACTCGCTGCTAGTACGATATAAAAATAAGTATGAACAGATTTTATGGGCTCTTTAGAGCTTTAAAATCGAATTAAAAAACCTCTGATTATTGATCAGGGGTTTTCCTGTATATAAACGAACTAAAAAATAGAACGAGAGATAATGGCTAATTCAGATACTGATGATTTTGGTGGCTACGGAATTGCAATTGTAGGGATGGCAAACCGTGTCCCTGGGGCAAAAAATCCAGAAGAATTTTGGCATAATTTAGAAAATGGAATTGAGTCGGTAAAATATTATACCGATGAGCAAATGGCGGAGGCGGGTGTTACGCCTGACCTTTTGAAAAATCCGCATTATGTAAAAGCGGGCGCTCACCTTGATAACTTTGATTATTTCGATCCTGATTTTTTTGGTTTCAGTCCTAAAGAGGCCGGTATCCTCGATCCTCAGCATCGCCAGTTTTATGAATGTTGTTGGGAAGCCTTAGAGCGCTCAGGTCATCCGCCTTCAAAGTTTGATGGTGCAGTTGGCGTTTATGGCGGTTCAGGCATGGCCGCGTATCTTGCTCAAAATATTATGACCAATAAAGAATTGGTCGATTCGGTGGGCATGTTTTTACTACGACATACGGGTAACGATAAAGATTTTTTAACCACACGCGTTTCGTACAGTTTTGATTTAAAAGGTCCGGCAGTTAACGTTCAAACCGCTTGTTCGACTTCTTGTGTAGCGACGCATTTGGCTTGCCAAGCGTTGTTGAGTGAAGAGTGTGATATGGCACTTGCCGGTGGTTCGACGATCGACCTACCTCACGATCGCGGTTACCTTTATAAAGAAGGTGAAATTTTATCGCCAGACGGCCATTGCCGTGCTTTCGATCATCGCTCTAAAGGAACAATATTTGGTAGCGGAACGGGCGTGATTGTATTACGCCGTTTAGAAGATGCGATTGCGGATGGCGATCATATTCATGCCGTGATTATTGGCTCGGCAATTAATAATGATGGTTCCAGTAAAGTCGGTTACCTTGCGCCTTCTGTAGAAGGTCAAGCGGAAGCGATTACTGAGGCGATGGAAATTGCAGATATTGATGCGGATTCTATTGCTTACGTAGAATGCCACGGCACGGGTACTCCTGTTGGCGATCCTATTGAAGTCGCGGCACTGGCAGCGGCTTTTAATGAAACAACGGAACGAAAAGGATTTTGTGGTCTTGGCTCTGTTAAAACTAATATTGGTCATTTGGACACAGCGGCGGGTGTGGCAAGTCTGATTAAAACGTCTTTAGCGCTTGAAAACAAAAAAATTCCGCCAAGTCTTAACTACGAAGCACCGAATCCAACCATAGATTTTGCGCGTTCACCTTTCTACGTCAATGACAAATTGAAAGAATGGAAAGCGGGTGATGAGCCGCGTCGTGCTGCAGTGAATTCTTTGGGTGTGGGCGGTACGAACGCCTTTATTATTTTAGAAGAGCCGCCTGAGAAAAAAGCGCCTGGTTTATATGGTCGTAGTAATCATCTCATCAGTTTTTCGGCTAAAAGTCGTAAGTCACTTGATGGATACGGTGAAAAATTTGCGCAGTTCCTGAAAGACAACCCCGATATCAATATGGCCGACGCGGCTTACACACTGTTTGAGGGTCGTGAAGACTTTGAGCATCGTCGTGTGATGGCAGTCAAGGATCGTGAAGAAGCGATCTCCGTAATAGAAAATAATGATCAACGTCGTGTGTATACACACTCTTCTGATGGAGATGAAAAGTCTGTTGTCTTTATGTTTCCAGGTGGCGGTGCTCAGTATGCTGACATGGGTAAGGGCTTGTATGAAAGCGAAGCGGTTTTCAAAAAACATATGGACGAGGGTTTTGCTTACTTAAAAGAGAAAACCGGTTCCGATTATAAAAAACTTTTGTTTGTTGATGAGCAAGATCTCGACGCGGTTAAAAAAGAACTCAATAAACCGTCTGTACAATTACCGCTAATATTTATGACCGAGTTTGCTTTGGCCAAACAATGGATGTCGATTGGCGTTGAGCCAAAAGCCATGATTGGTCACAGTATGGGTGAAAATGCAGCCGCTTGTTTAGCGGGCGTATTTAGCTTTACTGACGCTTTAGGTTTGGTGTTATTACGCGGCCAGTTGATGGATGAGGTTCCTGCAGGTGGAATGCTGAGTGTGCAATTACCTGCAGAAGAATTAAAACAGCATCTTCATGATAAGTTAGCGTTAGCGGCAATTAACAGCCCAATGCTATCGGTTGCTTCGGGTACTAAAGATGACTTGGCTGCTCTGTCAGAAAAACTCACGGCTTTGGACATTGACAACAAAGCGATACGTATTGATATTGCTGCACACTCTTGGTTACTCGATGGCATTCTTCAGCGCTTCCGAGACTATTTGCTCAGCATTAAACTCAATAAGCCAAATATAGATTTTATCTCAAACTACACAGGAACGTGGATTAAACCTGAAGAAGCTACTGATGCTGAATACTGGGTTAATCACTTACGCAACACCGTAAAGTTTGCCGATGGTATTAATGTTTTGCTGGAAGAAGAAGGCCGCATCTTCTTAGAAGTTGGGCCGGGTAATACCTTAGGTTCTTTAACCCGACAAAATCCAGAAGCACCAGCGCAGCGAGTGTTTTCAACTTTGCGTCACCCGAAAGAAGAAACGCCAGATGACAGTTTCTTCTACACCGTATGGGGTCGCATGTGGGCGGTTGGTTTAGACGTGTCAGCGGAACAAATATTTGGCGACGCGGTACGTTATCGTATTCCACTGCCAACATACGCCTTCAACCATAATCAGTACTTTATCGCACCCGGAAAACCGGCTAGAGATGAAGGCCAAGTTTTTGCAGCGATTGAAAAGCTCGAAAATTTAGATGAATGGTATCGCAAGCCCGTTTGGGTTCAGCAAGGCGTACTTGCAAAACCAAATGCCCAGCAAAACTGGCTGGTGTTTTTAGATGATAGCGGTATTGGTCAAGAGCTTGTCAGTAAATTGCGTAGCGATGGCCACACAGTTGTCACCGTTGAAGAGGGTGATGCGTATTATCAAGTGAGCCAAGAACGTTACAAGCTTTCGCCAGAGTTAGGCCTAGAAGCTTACAGTACATTGGTTAAAGATTTAGTGGCCAGTGGCCATTTCCCTGATCGCCTTCTGCATCTGTGGCTACTTACGCAAGAAGAAAGCTTTCGTCCCGGTTCTTCTTTTTTGCATCGTAACCAAGAACACGGCTTTTATAGCCTGTTTTTCTTTGCGCGCGCAATGGCCGATGAAGGTTTGGTTGATCGTAAACTCGACATGCTGGTTTATGCCAATGGCATGATGCAAGTCGATGATGAAGAAGTCCCTTACGCAGAAAAATCTACTGTTCTCGGGCCCTGTAAAATAATTCCGCGTGAATTTCCAGATGTTACCGTGGCCTGCTTCGATGTTGATTTGCCTTTGGCTCAAGAAAGCTCGGGGTTCTTCAGTAAAAAGCCTAGCAAGAACGAAGGTGCTTCACTGCCGTCAAATTTGCTCAACTTAATGAATACGGAATTATACGCTCCAGTAAAAAGTGGCCTTTACGCTTATCGAAATAAAATCCGTTCACAACGACAGTACGACCGAGCCGATGTCAGTGCGCCGGTTATTAAAGATCGTATACGTAAACAAGGCGTGTATCTTATTACCGGTGGCCTTGGTGGTATCGGTTATGTCATGGCGCAAGAGCTAGCGAAACAACACCAAGCAAAATTAGTGCTCATTAACCGTACGCCCTTACCTGATCGCTCCGAATGGGCCGATTGGTTAGTAAAGCACGATCATGACGATAAAATTAGCGTTGGTATTGGCAAAGTTCGTCAGCTAGAAGAGCTAGGTGCAAACGTAATGGTCCTGTCGGCGGATGTAACCGATTCCGATGGTATGAAAGAAATCGTCGCTGAAGTTGAAGCGAACTACGGAGAGATCAACGGCGTTATTCACGGTGCAGGCACGATTAACGACGGTCTGATTCAAATGAAAAACCAAGGGGACATTGAAGAAGTCTTCGCTCCGAAGGTATACGGAACACTTGTTCTTGATGAAATATTCACGGGCAAGAATCTCGACTTCTTTGTTTTGTTTTCATCAACATCTACCGTCATTTCTCCGGTTGGACAAATCGACTACGTAGCGGCGAATGCTTTCTTAAATTCCTATGCACAACACAGAAATAAAAATCAATCGGGTTATACCGTTGCGGTTAACTGGGGTGTTTGGAATGAAGTGGGTATGGCAGCAGCCAGTGCTTCGCAAATGGGTTACGGTGGAAGTAAAACGCCGAAAGAAGAAATTTCTGATGCGCGTTACCCCTTATTTGACAAGCATATTCAGTCATCTGCTAATGGGCGAGATGTTCACTACCTCACCGCGCATTTAAACAGCAAGCAACAGTGGATACTCGACGAGCACAGAACGAAAAAAGACCAGGCGTTATTGCCCGGTACAGGCTATATCGAATTGGCACGAGCAGGTTTAAGCGAGTGTGGTGAAAACGGTTCCTTTGAACTTAAAGAACTTATTTTCTTAAAAGCCTTATATGTTGCAGAAAACACAACCCTAACGGCTCGGGTAAAACTGACACAAACCGTAGAGGGTTATGACTTCGCAATACAAAGCCAAGCCACTGATGCTGATGGTAGTGCCGGTTGGCAAACTCACGCAGAAGCCAGAATTATTATCGGTGCAGAAGCGGACGAGCGGCAGGATATTTATGAAGTGATGGGGCGTTTAGGTTTAGAAAATACGACAGAGATTGGTGTCGTCGCTCAGAGAACCTTGCAAGAAGCGCATCTCAATTTTGGCTCGCGTTGGCATGTTTTACGCGATGCGAAATATGGTGAACAAGAATCAGCAGCGCGCTTAGCGCTCGATGCAAAATATGAAGGCGACCTAACGGACTATAAAATTCATCCAGCTCTTCTTGATATTGCAACCGGCTATGCAATGGAGTTAATTAAAGGCTATGCAAAAAACGGTACAGCCGAAAACTTATGGGTTCCAGTTTCTTACGGTAGCTTTAAATATTACAAACCGTTTACGCAGCAAATCTATAGCTGGGTTCGAAATGCAAAAGACAACAAAGCGGAAGATGATTTTGCTAGTTTTGATGTCAGCATGTTCGATTGGAAAGGCAGTCTATTGGCGGAAGTGAGCAAACTTACCATTCGTAAAATGGAAGGTGTTGTTGATTTTTCTGTTGCCGACAAAAATATTACTCTGGAAAAAGATAGCTCATCTGAATCGAAAGGTGATGCTGAATTCCGTTCATTATCACCAGCAGAAATGGCATTTCAGCACAATTTATCGCAAGGTATACTGCCTGCAGAGGGAACAGAAGCCCTATTCGATGTGATCCAAAAAAGCCATGACACGGAAGTTATTATTTCTTCGTTAGAGCTAGAGTCACTAATTAAAGAAGTGGATGCTTCTGCAGCGGCTATGCATAAAGAAGATGATGATACCAAATTCGCCCGCCCAGAATTGGATAACGACTACGTCGAGCCGCGCGATGATATTGAAAAAACCTTAGTGGGGTTTTGGGAAGACTTGCTAGGCGTCGACCAAGTGGGCATCGAAGATAGCTTTTTCGACCTCGGAGGACACTCTCTGGTTGCTGTGCGTTTATTTGCAAAAATTCAACAAACTTACGATGTGGATTACCCCATCTCAATTTTGTTTGAAGCCCCGACAATTGGTGCCTGTGCTGACTTATTGCGTGAAGTCGTAGGCGACGCGGGATTGTCTTCCGATGACAGCAGTGAAGAAAAAGATACATCGCGAAAAGCGCGTTACACCCACTTGGTGCCAATGCACAGCACCAAGTCTACGCAGCTCACGCCGTTCTTTTTAGTGGCGGGTATGTTTGGTAACGTTCTCAATCTGCGTCATTTGGCACAACTTATCGGCAACGAACGCCCCTTCTACGGCTTACAAGCACGTGGTTTATATGGCGATCATGATCCGCATGCCACTTTTGAAGAAATGGCCGTTGATTACATAAAAGAGATTAAAACTGTTCAGCCAGAAGGCCCCTACATTATTGGCGGCTTTTCCGGTGGCGGAATTACAGCCTACGAAATGGCGCGTCAATTAAAAGAAGCGGGGGAAGAAGTTGCAGAGGTTATTCTTCTCGATACGCCATTGCCTTACCACGACCCGTTAAGTTCGGTTGATCGAATGTCCATTCACTGGCAGCGAATTCAAAGTAAAGGGTTGGCGTATTTTTCTGAGTGGGCTAAGAATCGCTATCAGTGGGAGCTGAAAAAATTCCGTAAACGTTTCCAAGATGTTGACGAGAGTGGTGAAACACCGGCAGAGTTTAAATCGGGTGTAATGGAAGTGGCGTTCTATAAAGCGCTAGGGGCTTACACCATTCAATCATCCGATGTGAACGTGAAACTATTCCGTCCTAAATTGCCGATTAAATACCGCCTAAGTGGTGGGCGCGTGACGAATGAAGATCGAGAGCTAATCTACCAAGATAATGGCTGGCCGCGTTATGTCGATAACTTTAACGTACAAGAAGTGCCTGGTAATCACGATTCGATGGTGCTAGAACCGAACGTTCGTGTACTTGCATCTAAGATGAGGGATTGTATTGATAATGCTGACCCTAAAACGAAGCCTTAGCAATTATTGGTGCGTTATCAGGGACAATAGCGCCCAGTCATAGACTGAATCGTAATACGTATTAAGTATTACTTATTAATAGATAAGATCGGCTCCAGATGAAATGGAGCCAATTTTAAGAATAAAATAACACGATAGATAATCGTTATTGTTAGAAAATATTGAGGTAAGCAATGAGTGATCAAAACCTAGGAGACGCCTTAAAGCAAGGTATGCGAAACTTTGCATCTGGAGTGTGTGTAATTACAGCGCGGTCAGAAAGTGGTGAGCGAGTTGCGATGACGGCCTCCTCCGTGACTTCTGTATCGGCGGAGCCACCATCATTACTCGTTTGTGTGAATAAAAGTGCCAGTGCCGATGCGGTTCTTGCGACGACGACTGGTTTTACTGTCAATGTTCTGAGTGCCGGGCAGCAAGACGTATCGAACACCTGTGCCAGCCCTGCTGAAGGCGATAGCCGCTTTGATGTGGGTAATTGGGTTATTGATGAGGCGACGGGCTTATCGTATCTGTCCGATGCCTTAACGACGTTCTTTTGTACGAAAACACAATCCGTTCCTTATGGAACGCATAACATCTACATCGGTGAAATCACTAAAGTTGCCCTAGGTGAGAGTGATGAAGGGATTTTGATATACGCAAAAGGGGCGTATCACAGTATTTGAAGTGAATATTGATAATCGCTTAGTTCAAGCTTGGTCTAGGGGCCGTTCAAGGACTGAGCTCAAGTACTTTAAATGTCTAAGTGTTACAGCCCTTCTTCGCCTCAATACGTTAAAGGCTTTCATATTTGTTGATCGCCTTCTGTTTGCGGTCTTTTATGTATGATGTCACTCAATATTGGCGTCAATCACAGGCAAAGCGGCTTGACATGAGAATGATTCGCATTTACAGTTTTGTTTCAGGTGTAATATCTTTGGAGCAAATCCTATGAATCATTCAAACGGAATCGCTATATTAGTATCAGCTAATAACATCCCGCCTCAATTACGGCCGGTTTCTCAACGCCGCAAGCCTGGAGAAGATCGGGATCTTGTGCAACTCGAAATCAACATAGACAAGCTAGAGTCGTTATTCTCCAAAGGCGAACTATGCGCGACAGAGGTTCGTTGTTTGAATGGCAAGTCTAAAAAGACACTGTGGCAACTATGTCTCTCGTCTTGTATTGGGGCTTAAGGGCTTACTAAAACCTATTGATCCCCGTACTATATTTTCAACATTAACGTGTTCGACCTTAGGTCGACCTGCCGGTTAAATATGGGCGCTAGCAAGTATATGAAGACACATAAAACGAATGTCTTGCTGCAAAGCAAATACAACATCACGGCACTTTTTTATGACTTTTTGGATTACCCCTGGGAACGTGTCTATCGTAAGTGGCGGCCATCACTGGTGGGTGACTTGTTAGGAAAAGTTCTAGAAGCGGGTGTTGGTACGGGACGCAATTTAGAATTTTATTCGAGTAACGCTGATGTTCTCGGAATCGATTTAAGCCCCGCGATGTTGCGAAAAGCAGAGAAGAGGCGCTCGAAGGCGAAGTGTTCGGTGAGTTTACGGAATGAAGATGCCACGGTGATGGCCTCTATAGAGTCGGGTCAATTTGATTGGGTCGTATCAACGTTTATGTGCTGTGTTATGCCCGATGAAATCCAAGTGGATGCGATTGAACAGTTTGCCCGCGTATTAAAACCGGGCGGGAAATTTCGTTTGTTAGAAATGGTTTATTCAAAAAATAAAGCGACAAGGAAAAAGCAGGAACGCTTCGCGCCGTTTGTAGAGAAAGTTTATGGCGCGAGGTTTGATCGAAACACTCTGCGCCATTTGGAAAGCTCTTCAACTCTTACAGTAACGAAAACTTCGTTTTTGAAGGATGATACTTACTTGTTGATAGAAGGTGTTCGTTTGTAAAAGATCGAAATTGGAAAGATCTACTTTCAGTTTTTTGTTTTTCGGATGTGAACTAATGAAAGAAAGCCGAATATTAAAAGACTGAATAAGTTAAAACTGCCGCCGCCAGATTCGTCGTTTGTAGAGGTTTTTTCGTTTGAAGTATCCGATTCAATTGTGGCTTCTGAAACAAGGCCGGATGTAGCACTTTCTACTGTGATTGTCAGTTCCACGCTGTCTGATTGTACTAGAGAGCTGTCGATTTCAAAGACAGCAATTTCACCGCTGTTTGATTCAGAGACAAAGGCATCAGTGTCGAGTTGAATTGTGTGAGTAACGTCAGATGTCCCTAATGTTAGTGTTGCTGTATTTATGGTGGGCGTTGTTGTTTCGTCTGCTTCTATACCGGCATTACCTGGCTGGGAATTCGCGGATAAAGTGATAGTGCTTTGGGCTGTGATAATTAAGCTATCTACTGCACTTATACTGCCTTCTATTTCGATGTTGTCTGTTGAGGTTATTTCCAACGAATTTCCGTCTATTGTGCCAGTGATGGAACCATCAGTTTCAATTTCGAAAATGTCTGAACCCTGGCTTCCGGTGATACTCTCGATGTTTTTAAACGTAATATTAAAATCGGCGCTACCTGTATCTACACCTGAGATGTTCCAATTTATGCTTTCAAAATTTGGTCCATAAATTGCGTCTATTCCAATTCCACCATTAAGGTTAATGACCGATGATGGGGAGGTCTCAAGCCCCCTAAAATCAAAATCATCATCGCCATCGGTCCCAAAAACCTCCATAGCACCATTAACAGTAATCGCGCCTGAATCCAAACTCATTCCTGAGTCAGTAAAAGTGTAGCTGCGGCCATCTCCAACATAAGGTAATTCAATCGCTGTTCCGGGCGTAGCAATTAAAAAATCACGTCCATCAACAACAATCTTTCCTCCAAAGTCCAAAATATAATAATTGTGCCCAAAATTCTGCAAGCGAATTGCGAAACCATCGGCGGGGACATTCATGGAATAGGTATCAGGGAAACTGACTACCGTTTCTACCGCAGAAGTGTTGATAGCGATATAAGCGATTTCGCCATTATTATTTGTCAGTTTTGCCCCGGAATAAGACGATAAAAGCGCGGGTTCTGAAGAGGCAATGTCTACAGAGGGTTCATTTGTCCACAGAACAGATTCGGCGAGTTGAACCAGAGTTTCTTGTGATAACCCTTCAGAGTCTGCTGTATTAGCGAGAACTTCGTTTATTTCGCTTAGTAACGTTAGCGTAGCTGCAGAGGGTTGGGGTTTTTCAGCCAAAGCTTGGCCAGCGATAGTCGCAACTGTGATAGCGAATATAGCGCTTTTACTTAAGTTTTGGATGAGCTGTTTTCGGTTGGAAGCGTTCAATGCACTATTCCTTTGCTGTGGCAGGTCCTAGAGAGGTCCGAGTGGGCGCCATTCTATACTACTTTAAGGAGTGCAGTTTTAAAAAGTGTGAGCAAATTATGAACAGTGTGAGCTCTGTCGTAAATTGAGGAAGTGTTTTTCCCTATTTAACGAAAGTATTATCAACGTTTTATTAATATCTGTCAGTAGCGGCGTCATAATCCAGCCCCAGTATGGAAGTGATCAAGCGTTACGTTCTGAGTTCTCATAAAGAGAGGCAGTCGTAGTAAAACTTTTTTTTTGTCGATTATATGGATATTAATCCCGAAGCAAACTTGCGCGATATCTGCGGAACACCCAAAAATCGAGCTGAAGAAAAAGCGCTGAGTCATTTGGAAAAGCACGCAATCAGCTTTATTTCAAAATCACCTTTCGTTACGGTTTCAACGGTGGCTGCTAGTGGACGATTGGATTGTTCTCCAAGGGGTGGAGAACCAGGTTTCGTTAAGGTACATGATGATCGCAACTTGCTCATCCCTGATGATAAAAGTAATAACAAGTTAGACAGTTTGATTAATGTTATCGAAACGGGGCAAGTTGGGTGTTTGTTTTTAATTCCAGGTATAGATGAAGCGCTAAGGCTGGATGGTTCGGCAATCGTCAGTATAGGTAGCAAACTATATGCGTATTTCTCGGATGAAAAAGTGCGGTCTAGATCGCTAGTGAAGGTGGAGGCGAACGAAATGTTTCTTCTCTGTAGCAAGGCCTTTGCGTGTTAAAACTTTGGAATGCTGCTTCTAGAGTTGAGAGATCCAAATTTCCGCCCTTAGAAGCAATGATTGATGAGCCGTTAGAGTTGGGCTAGCTGCATAGGGTAAATCTCAGGCTGCGAAGTCTCTAAGATTTTTATTGGAGGGAGGGGCTATTCAAAACGCTTTCAGCCACGATAGCCTCAATTAAAGAAGGCGTGATCTTTTTGGCGCCATCAATATAGGAAGTTTAAGGCCCGGTTAATTAAGCTGAAAGTGATTTACCTCCTTCATAAAATCGGAATGCGTTTCCTGGGTTGCCGTAATCAAAGCCCTCGCTTTTCCGGTTTTAACCTCTCCCATCGGGAATCGAATACTTTATCCACTAGGCTTTTTGTGGTGCTACAGCCCCAACACAAAATATCCCCAATGCTCCCAGGACCACAGACGGTCCAGCCGGAATATCCCACAGATAAGAGCCATACAGCCCCAAGCTCACCGAAACGACACCGATACAAGAAGCGATAACAGCCATTGCTTCCGGCGAAGTTGAAAATCGACGAGCGGTTGCTGCCGGGATGATCAAAAGCGCAGTAATCAGCATGACGCCGACAATTTTCATCGCCAGGGCAATCAGACAAGCCATCATCAGCATTAAAATGATTTTGAGGCGAGTGACATTATGGCCTTCAACAAAGGCCAGGCCTTCGTCCACAGCAAGCATCAACAAGGGTTTCCACAGGGCAATGAGGACGATAGCTATGGCGGCTATCGCAATATAAATCACGATGACTTCTTGCAGTGTTACCGTCAGAAAATCACCAAATAAATACCCGTAAAGATTAACCCGTGTATCCGAGTAGAGGCTGACGCAGACCAGCCCTAATGCCAAAGAGCCATGGGATAGCACGCCGAGTAGTGTGTCTGTGGATAAAGAGTTTTTCTTTTCCATCAGAACCAGTAACACAGCGATAAGCCCGCATGAGATCACAATAGCGAGGGTGATATTTATCTCTAAAAATAAACCTAAAGCCACGCCAATCAGCGCCGAGTGGGCCAAAGTATCGCCGAAATAAGACATCCGTCGCCAAACAGCAAAAGCACCGAGTGGGCCAGCGATAAGAGCGATACCAATGCCAACAGCCAAGGCATAGAGTAAAAAATTAGCCATGATTACAGCCCTCGTCGCAGTTCACGGCTTCGCCATGTAAATTGTGGTGATGATCATGATGGTGTTGATACACGGCGATTTCGTCCACGGCTTGTTGGCCGAATAATTTCAAATACTCTGGGTGTTGGCTGACGCTCTCGGGTTGACCGTGGCAGCACACATGCTGGTTAAGGCAGATGACGGAATCCGTTTGGGCCATAACCAAATGAAGATCGTGGGATACCATCAAAATCGCACAATCGAGGTGATCACGCATAGACGCAATCAAGCGGTAGAGTTCAATTTGGCCATTCACATCGACGCCTTGTAAAGGCTCATCGAGTACCAATAAGTCAGGTTTTCGAGCAATTGCGCGAGCGAGCAATACGCGTTGTAATTCCCCTCCTGATAATTTGTGTATTTGTTGTCCCGCCAAGTGACGAATATGGAGAAAATCTAAGGCTTCGTAGCACGCGGCCTTGTCGACTTGGGCCAAGCTTAAAAAGCGCGAGACCTTCATTGGCAAAGTTGAATCAAGGGAGAGTCTCTGGGGAACGTAACCAATGCTGATTTTGTTTTGACGATTAATATTGCCGGATGTGGGCGCTAATAAGCCCAATACCAACTTTACCAAGGTGCTTTTGCCTGCCCCATTGGGTCCTATAATGGTTAAAATCTCTTTCCGTGAGAGCTCCAAACTAACGTTATCCAAAATAGTTTTGCCTTGTACGGCAAAACCGAGCTTATTGACACTGAGTAATGCGTTTCCGTCTTGTTGTGTGTTACCCATGGTTTCTCTCCGTTGTGCGGCACGTTCCACATTTCCCGCTGATCTCGATGACCTGCTTTTCGACACCAAAACGATACTGCGAGGCACAAAGGTTAATCGCCTGCTGGATCGTGTTGTTTGGCGTTTCTTCTGCGATTCCGCAGTTTGTGCATATTAAAATCACAGAGCAATCTTCACGTAAGGGGTTAGAGTTGGGGGTGTAAGCATTGAGCGAGTGGATTTTATGGATAAGACGGTACTTGAGCAAGAAGTCCAGTGCGCGATATACCGTTGGTGGAGCAACTCGATCCCGATCGGTGTTGGCTTCTAGTAAGTCCATTAAAGCGTAAGCGCCCAGGGGTTTGCCGTAATCTAACAGTAAAGTAAGTACTTGCTCACGCAGTGTGGTCAAGCGCACATTGCTCTTCTCGCAAATGTGTTTTGCGCGTTGAACGGCCTTAATGTTTGCTTGTTTGCGAGAATTTGTTTGTACTGTATCGACTGGCGTCATGGCAGAGGCTTATTAAGTGTTATGTTATCATATAACATATTGTAGTCGACGAATATTGAAGACTGATTTAAACCCCAATTCACTTTACCTATTTAAGGCAGTTTAGTGCGTAAGTTATTGTTTTGTATCATCTTAAGTCTCTTTTCTTCCTGTCTCATTGCTGATTCGGTCGGGGCAAAAAAAGCACAAAATTCATCGAGGCCTGTAATCGTTGCCAGCATCAGGCCGTTGGCACTTATTGCCAAGGATCTTGCGGGTGACCATATAGATTTACGCGTATTAATCGAAAAAGCGGCTTCTCCCCACGACTTCTCTCTGACAATCGGCCAAGCCTTAATGTTAAATGATGCTGACGCCTTACTTTGGGTCGGGCCGGATTTCGAACGCTTTTTAAATAAGGGCGTAACGACGCCCATCAAATTGGCGATGCTAAACGAGAGTCATATAGAAGAGCACAAACATGAGCATGACCACGAAGGGTTGCATCCTTGGTTAAGTATTGAAGAAGTTAAGCATTATGCTGAATTAATAAGCGAATACTTGAGCCAGGCACAACCTGAATTTACTCAAGAATTTGCAGAGCGACTCAAAATATTTAAGCGGGACTTACAGAGCCGTCGAGGACAAATTTCCAAGAGTTTACGGCCAAACGCTAAACAATTGTTTTCGGTGTACCACGATGGTTATGGTGAGTTTGTAACCGAGCATAACCTCACTCAACCGATAATTATTACAAAGGTTCCTCACGAAAGGGTGAGTGCAAAACGTTTGAATGCTTTATCAGCGGATATGGCAAAAGTGAGCTGTATATTGTCAGAGACAGCGGAAATGTCACAAGCCCAGCGTTACGCAAATCTATTTGAAAAGCCGTTAGTTGGTATCGACCTATTGGCTACAGAGCCTTCACTATCATCTTTTGATTCCTATCTGGAGTCGATTCAAAAAGCCTTTGGTGATTGTCTATTGAAAAAAACATCGAGTTAGTCGATGTTTTTATACGGACTGAGTACTGCTTGATCAGAAAAACTGCGCCTTGAGAGTTATGAGATTGCTCCCGAAGCGCTGATTTCAGGTTCAAGCTTCGTTTAATCGGACTTAATTAAGTCTCAGGTTAATTGTCTCTCTTCCCGCCGCAAATAATGAGCGCCCATAAAAAACCAGCGGTCACAGAGTGAACGCTGGTTCTTGTATTGCCAAGCCGAAAAACGACGTGGTTATCTGAGTGACTTAATGATGCAATCTTCTGTCAGCTACCTTCTATCTAACGATTTATCTAATAAATCCAGACTAGAAATGTGTACCTGAGACATAAAGTCGATCGTTACGACCGTCTAATAGGTCGCCTACTTTCTCCGAAATAACGGCAGTAAGACTCTCGCTGACGATTGCGTCGAGTTTAGCTGCCTGCACTTCGAAGTTTTGTAATTCTTCATCGTTAGCCATGATGGTATATGGCTGCGCCGCAAGGTTTGCGCTGGCGCCTGTCTCCCCAGTAGTCGCCGAAACGAGGGTATCGCTTGCGGCTTGTGCTGGCTGAGGATTAGGGGCACCAACTTCACCGGCGACTCCATGAAGCGATACTGCAAGAAGCAATAACAGTGCTTTAGTCATGATAATTCTCCTAATAAAGTTAAAGTTGATACCGAATGGCCGTTTTATTTGGCCTTCCGTGTGAAGCGTTACTTCACGTTACATAAGGTAACACCGGAAATGCTGTGGTGCAATAAAAACATGTATGTTTGTTAACCTTTGTGATGCATTTCTCACTATTCGCCCTATAATGGTGCTTTCGGTGACAGGCCTGCGATTTTTAATGCTTTTTGGTTATAGTTTGCCGCCAATATAGTTGTGTCGGATATATCGATTGCTGTCGTGTGTTACCCATTGATGTTTTGGGTAACAAAATGATGACAGTTGTGACAGGCCCTCTAATCTCTCCAAGATTCCTGTATCCTAGCGGGCCTTCCAGACGACTAAATAAGATCACGCATATGACGACGACACCCGCCTTTGTGTTGGTAGATGGTTCTTCCTATCTATACCGCGCTTTTCACGCTTTACCGCCACTCGAGAATTCCAAGGGCATGCCGACGGGCGCCGTAAAGGGCGTGGTTAATATGCTTAGGCGCCTGGTTAAAGATTATCCCGAGAGCCGAATTGTTGTGATTTTTGACGCAAAGGGGAAAACCTTTCGGGATGATATGTATTCAGAATACAAGGCAAATCGCCCGCCAATGCCCGATGATTTGCGGGAGCAAATCGAGCCATTGCACGAGGTAATCAGAAGCATGGGCTACCCGCTTTTGATTGTGCCGGATGTTGAGGCCGACGATGTGATTGGGACTTTAGCTAAGCAAGCTTCTGAGCAAGGGCATGACGTCGTGATCTCAACGGGGGATAAAGATATTGCTCAATTGGTTACCGATAAGGTATCCATGGTGAACACTATGGATAACACCACGCTTGATGTTGCAGGTGTTGAAGAGAAGTTTGGTATTCCACCCAAGTACATCATTGATTACTTGGCTCTAATGGGAGATTCCTCAGACAATATTCCCGGTGTGCCAGGCGTTGGCAAAAAAACAGCTTTAGCCTTAATTCAAGGTTTGGGTGGCATTGCAGAAATTTACAGCAAGTTGGATGAAGTGGCGGGACTTACGTTTCGGGGTGCGAAAACCATGGCACCGAAGTTAGAAACCAACAAAGAGTTGGCTGACTTGTCCTACCTTTTGGCCACCATCAAACTCGATGTAGTGCTAGATGTGACCGTCGATGAGTTGGTTCATAAAGAGCCAGATCTCAAACGCTTAAAAGAACTTTATGCTGATCTAGAATTTAAAGCATGGATCTCAGACCTTGATACCACGCCAAAGCCGGGTCCCAAGCCAGAAGACAAAAATACCCCCCCAATTGAAACGGATTATCAGTGTGTATTGGAAGAATCCGAACTGGATAGCTGGATCGAACAATTAAAGGCTGCCGAGCTATTTGCCTTCGATACCGAAACCACAAGCCTCAACTACATGAATGCACGTGTTGTGGGCGTGTCGTTTTGTATTGAGCCGGGTAAAGCCGCTTATGTCCCCTTTGGCCATGATTATCTGGATGCACCGACACAGTTGAGTGAAGAATTAGTCTTCGCCAAGTTAAAGCCCCTGTTAGAAGACGAGTCATGTGCGAAAGTGGGTCAAAACCTAAAATATGACGCCAATGTATTGCGTAACCATGACATTACTCTGCGCGGCATTGTCTACGACACAATGTTGGAGTCCTATATCTATAACTCCACCGGTACTCGCCATGACATGGACAGCCTGG
The DNA here is from genome assembly GCA_033852175.1 of Agarilytica sp. GTDB lineage: Bacteria > Pseudomonadota > Gammaproteobacteria > Pseudomonadales > Cellvibrionaceae > Agarilytica. The sequence continues at coordinate 36,116 of JAWSUY010000015.1, read as the reverse complement.
CTAAAGCCTACTTGGGGCACAGCACAATCCATTTTGAAGACATTGCCGGAAAAGGGAAAAAGCAGCTTACTTTCAATCAAATTAGCTTAGACGAAGCGGCGCCGTATGCGGCTGAAGATGCGGACATCACCATGCGCTTACATCGACGTCTAATGCCTGAAGTTGAGGCGAATGGCGGGCCAAAGCAAGTGTTTAGCGAAGTTGAAATTCCACTGGTTCCCGTACTGTCAAAGATTGAACGAAATGGTGCCTTAGTGGATGCAACCATGCTGGGAGAGCAAAGCATATCTCATCAGAAGCGCATAACTGAGCTGGAACAAGAAGTGTACGCAATGGCGGGTGAAGAGTTTAATCTTGCATCGCCCAAGCAATTGGGGGTGATCCTCTTTGAAAAACTGGGCCTTCCAGTTTTGAAAAAGACGAAAACGAAAGTGCCCTCTACCGCAGAAGAAGTTTTGCAGCAATTGGCTCTAGATTACCCATTACCGAAATTACTCCTTGAATACAGGGGGCTCGCTAAGCTTAAATCGACCTACACCGACAAACTGCCCACTCTAATTAATGAAACCAGTGGTCGTGTTCATACCTCTTACCATCAAGCGGTAACTGCCACCGGTCGTCTATCGTCTAGTGATCCCAACCTTCAAAATATCCCGATTAAGACCGTCGAAGGTCGTCGTGTACGTCAGGCTTTTATTGCACCTCCTGGCTATAAGTTACTGGCGGCGGATTATTCTCAAATTGAATTGCGGATTATGGCGCACTTGTCGAAAGACAAAGCCTTATGTGCAGCGTTCTCAAATGGCCTGGATATTCACAGCGCGACAGCAGCGGAAGTCTTTGATGAGCCTCTTGATCGAGTAAGTACAGAGCAGAGACGAAGTGCCAAAGCCATCAACTTTGGTTTGATATACGGAATGTCCGCTTTTGGTTTGAGTAAGCAATTACACATTGGACGTAAAGATGCCCAGCGTTATATCGACACTTACTTTGAACGCTATCCAGGCGTTGCCGACTATATGGAAAGCACGCGTGCAATAGCCAGCGAGCAGGGCTATGTCGAGACGGTATTGGGGCGGCGTTTACATCTGCCTGATATTCAATCGAGTAACCATATGCGCCGTACAGCGGCTGAGAGAACAGCGATTAATGCACCGATGCAAGGAAGTGCAGCTGACATTATTAAGCGGGCCATGATCGATGTGGATAGTTGGATCGAGGGGGGAAATATGGATGTGAAAATGATCATGCAAGTACACGATGAATTGGTCTTTGAAGTACCAGAAGACCAGGCGGAAACCTTAAAGCCAAAAATATGTGAGCTGATGTCTTCTGCGGTGCCACTGTCCGTTCCTCTCGATGTTGAAGCCGGCATTGGAAATAACTGGGAGGAGGCGCACTAGCTGTGACCCTGTTTCTGGATCGGCACTAGGTAGCGCCTATCCAGAAACGGGCGCCTGCTGTACAGGATTAAACGGCCATTTTCACTCTATCAGTAATGGGCATTTGCAATGAGCAAATGCCCATATCTAGCAACGTAAATCTAACCCTTTCAATTTTATCTCCTTACGGCTCTGTTTATGGGTGCCACCAGCAGGAATCCACATATCGGAATTTCCGATATATTGTAGACGTATAATCTGTTTTTCGGTTTCATGTAAGTGTTTTAGAATTTGCACTCACTTGGACAATGAGCTGAACGGATTTGAATCATGACATACGTAGTTACCGAGAACTGTATTAATTGTAAGCACACCACATGTGTTGAGGTTTGCCCGGCAGACGCATTTCGGGAGGGCGCTAACTTTTTAGTGATTGACCCTGATGATTGTGTAGATTGCTATATGTGTGTGCCTGAATGCCCCGTGGACGCAATTTTTTCTGAAGACAATTTACCAAAAGATCAGATAAAGTTTATTGAGCTAAATGCCGAGTTGGCTCAACGTTGGCCAGTGATCAGTGAACCCCAGCCTGCCATGAAAGATTTCGAAGGGTGGGATGGCGTGTCAAACAAAATAAAATTATTGGAGTTGGAATAGTTTGGGGCCAAACTTGCGATTATTGCAGATCGATTTTATCGATTGCAAAACGTTTAAAAACTCTTTATTAATTATTTTAGAAACGATTGAACTCTTTGAAAAAGGGTGAGTCATAAGTAGCGTCGAGAGAATTCTGATTGATGCAAACAGTATTCTCAACTTGTGTGATATTTAGTTGATGTTGCTTTCCCCAAAAGCAGATTCTTAGCCCTGACAGTAATAACTGATCAGGGCTTTTTTTTGCCTTTTTATAGCTATTTTTGGCAATACTTGAACTAACGTTGGCTATCTCCGTCAGAGAATTGCCCTTTGATACTCTTGTTGCTTTTGCTCAGGAGTATCAGATTTAAACCCGCAAGTTTTCCCCAAGACTTGCGGGTTTTTTTTGCCTGAAATTTTTCTGTGATGGTGAGCATCTATGGATGGGTTTTTATGCGCCACATTCTTCAATTTAATTCTTAGTTGTCGTTTTCGCTCTCAGTGTCGTCGTGAATTTCATCCGCTGTATTTTCTGGGGAGTCATTAACCGCGCCAACATCGGCGTCGCTTGCGTCGTCTGCCGGTTGTTCCCATGTTAGCCAATTGGATAGCACGCTTTTCAACTCGTCTACGCCGTCCTTTTTGAGCGAAGAGAACAGCTGGCTCGTCACCAAATCATCCACTTCAGCTTCGTGTATGTACTTTTGAAATTGCAAGAGAGCGCTTTTCGCAGCGCCACGTTTCAGCTTGTCAGATTTCGTGAGCAGGGCGTGTACGGGCATATCCGCATCGACAGCCCAGTTGATCATCATCGTGTCGAATTCTTGCAGGGGGCGTCTTATATCCATCATCAGCACGAGTCCTTTAAGAGACTTGCGCTCATGCAAGTATTCGGACAAGTTCTTCTGCCATTTCTTCTTCACTTCCTGCGGTACCTTGGCGTAGCCGTAGCCAGGAAGGTCGACAATGCGAGTATCGGGTGAATTTTGCAGCGTAAAAAAGTTGATCAGCTGGGTTCGTCCGGGAGTTTTACTGGTCCGTGCCAGCTTGCGATTGTTTGTGAGAGTGTTAATTGCGCTGGATTTTCCCGCATTAGAGCGACCGGCAAAGGCCACTTCTGCTCCGTATTCAGCGGGGCATTGGTGAATAGAAGGCGCACTGACTAAAAACTGGGCGGTGTGAAAATTAATTTCTTGCATAAAATATGAACAAATGTGGTGAGGTGAGTTAAGACAAAACGTTTAAAAAGAGGGACAGCCTCAAAGCGAGTCGCTATAATGCGGCTAATTTTTTGGCGACCTGGCCAACCCATTTTAAATCTGAACTGTATCAGCTTAAAAATAATACGGAAAAATCGATGAAGAACCTAGTTTTAAAAACCTTTATTTGCGCAGGCCTAGTCGGCGTATCACTTGGTGCCTTTGCTAAAGGCGACGCTAGTAATGGCAAAAACCTAGCTGCGACATGTGCGGGTTGTCACGGCGCGACTGGCAATAGCCCAACACCGATGTTCCCGAAGCTGGCTGGTCTAGGTGAAAAATACCTATACAAGCAACTCCGTGATATCCAAAACGTTAACGGTAAGAAGCCAAAAGCGCCTTCACGTTCTATTCCTGAAATGACCGGGCTATTGGAAGGTAAGAGCGATCAAGACCTACAAGACTTGGCTGCATACTATGCCGAGCAAGCGATCCAGCTGGCTGGAGCTAAAGAGCTACAGGTTCAATTGAACTCAGGAATGAAGGTTGATGGCTTGAAATTGGGTGCACAAGTTTACCGCGCTGGAAACCTTAAAACAGGTGTTCCATCGTGTACTGGCTGTCACTCACCGCGTGGTTTAGGCAACGCACCGGCTGGCTACCCTCGTGTTGGCGGACAATACGCTGCTTACATCGAGAAGCAACTTCGGGCCTTCCGACTAGGTGATCGTACTAACGATGACTCAATGATTATGCGTGAAGTTGCAGCAAAAATGTCCGATGCTGAAATCATCGCCGTTTCTAACTTTATCTCAGGCCTTAACTAGGTCTGAGTTTTTAATTGGCAGTGCTGGCACTTAGTTTTCAAGGTACTGTCCAATTCCCTTCAGTTCAAACTAGATTTCTGAACATAAAATCGCGTTAAGCAAGGATTCATAGTGCTGCAGGCACTCTGAACCTCCTTAACGATCCCCCACTCATCAGGAGCCGATGATGCGAATAATAACGTTAGTTTTAGGTTTTGTTGTTGCCCTAGGTGCTTGCGCGCAAGAAATTACGCCAGCAAAGTACACCGAAGGTATTGATTATAAAGTGCTGGATAATCCGGTTCGGACCATTACCCCAGGTAAAATTGAAGTTACTGAAGCCTTTTCTTATACCTGTCCACACTGTTTTAACTTTGAATCTCGTGTTGTAGCCTGGGAAAAAGCACTTCCTGAAGATGTTCAATTGGTAAAACTACACGTTATCTGGCGACCCGCCATGCAGCTTCATGCTCGAATTATGTATACCGGACATGCTTTAGGCATGGCTCATGAGGTGGATGCGCGTATTTTTAAAGCCATTCATAAAGAGAGTAACAAGCTCTCGTCAGAATCCGCTATTGCTGCCATCTTCAGAGAGCTGGGCGTTGACTCAGAGAAGTTTAAAAAGACATTTAACTCCTTTGGTGTTTCTTCTAAGGTTCAGCAAGCTGATGCACGGACACGCAACATGAAAATTACCGGTACTCCTCAATTGATTATCGGTGGTCGTTACTCGGTAAACGCGACCAAAGCACTAGGTCATGAAGGCATGCTGAAAGTAGCCGACTTCTTAGTTGAGAAAGTTCGAGCAGAGAAGAAAGCGGCTCAATAGCTTCCTTTCTGTAGTCTCTCTGAAGATAAAATAAAAAAACGCGGCTTATCTGTCGCGTTTTTTTTGGCCAAAATTCCGGGTTTTCCACCCAAAACAGTCCCTCTGGTCGGATTTCGTCCTTGAAAAAAGGCTATACTTTTTGAAATATTCACGCTTTAAGCGCTAGCATAGGAAACTGTATGGTCGATTCTGGTAACTATCGAGAAAAATACCGACGTGCCATTGCCGATCAAGAACGCCTAGAGAAGCAATTCAAGTTTCAGTTAGACGCGCTACGCAAAACCATCACCCATCTCAGTGCCGCAACGCAAGGCCTCGATAAGCAGCTCGACGCATCTCTCATATTGCTAAAAGAAAAAATGCGCGGCGCGTCAGGTCAGCAAGTTTTGGCGCAAATGGAACGCGTGCAAGCAGCAGCGACGAACTACGAGCATTCTAGACACACCTCCGGGCTCACTGACGCGAAGCACATTGCGGGAATGGTCTCGCAATTGGGTGAGCTGAAGCTACCCTCACAATTAAAAGATAGCCTGGCTTCTTTTTCTTCTGGCTTGAGACGACGTCTCGATTCTTATCGCAATTATTCCGATGTATTGCTAGAGCTGAAAAAGCTCCAAGATATTGCTTTAGAAGAAGCTCAGAATCCGCCAACCTCATTTTGGCAACGCTTAAAGGGAGGCAAAACCTTAGCAGGGCCCGAAGTCGAATTGGATATTACCCCTGAACCGTCAGCTTCTCGGGTTGTTGAAGACGACGTTGAGGCAATGCCTGAATTTGAAGAGGTCGACGTCGAACTTTCACCTAAGGAAGGGGAGTTCATTCAGGCTGACGAAGATGACGATATTAAATTTGATGCCGGTGATGAAGATAGCTACGTGCAAGTTTCGAAACGTATTGCCCGCACTCTAGAAAACTTAGTGTCTCGTATAGAGCCAAATGATGTGGTGCGCCACAAAATTGACATCGTACAGTTGCGTATCCAGCGTGGAATGGATTGGTATGTATTAGCGGTAACCCTAGAAGATATTCGCGATATTTTACTGCTGCGTTACCTTCAGAATGATCATGAATTTAGTGAATACCTCAAGAGGGTTAATGAAGAGTTACATCAGATAAGTGAAGCACTGGGTTTAGTTTCAGAGCAAGATGAAGTCCACCGAGCCATGTCGGAAAAATTTTCAAGCACGGTTTCAGACCAAGTGAAACGAATGCACACCAAACTGGAAAGCAGCAATTCGATAGATGATCTCAAGCTGGCTGTTACGGATCATCTTGAAGTGATTCATGGGGCCTTGGGGGATTACCACGCCGCCCAAAATGATTCGTCTTCGTTAACAGACCAGCTAAAGTCACTTATTAACCGTGTTGAATCAATAGAAACCGAATCAGAAAAAACCAAAGAATTATTGGAAGAAGAGCATTACAAAGCGACACACGATCCGCTTACCGAGTTGCCGAACCGAGAAGCTTATAACGAACGCGCCTTCCAAGAGTTGCAGCGATTTAAGCGCTATTGTCGACCTCTAACACTGGCAATATGTGATCTTGACCATTTCAAAAATATTAATGATACATATGGGCATCAGGCGGGGGATAAAGTGTTAAAGCTGATATCCAAGTTGATTTTTACGCGTCTACGCAAGGTCGATTTTATTTCCCGCTACGGTGGAGAAGAGTTTGTCGTGTTAATGCCAGAAACGCCACCACAGCAAGCGTTTACAGTGTTAGATAAAATTAGGGCGGTAGTCGGCAAAACGCCATTTAAATTTAAAGGCAGCCCTGTGCAAATTACCTTATCGTTTGGCTTGGCGAGCTTTGCTGCTGAAGATAGCGTAGAATCTGTTTTTGAGCGTGCCGATAAAGCGTTGTACAAAGCGAAAGACAAAGGACGCAATCAATGCGTGATTGCCGAAGAAGATCACACCAAGGAAGGAGATGCATAGCTAAAAACACAGAAAAAATTACACGATAAGGGGGCTGAGTGTCTCGAGTTGAGCTGTATTATTTGCCAATAGATCGCCACGGATTTGATATCGATTTGGAGTTGGCAATCAATTTATTGGATAAAATCGAAGAGGCCCGCTACCACCGATTTAAAAACGAGCATGCCCAGCAATGTTTTTTGCAGGCCAGACGAATGGTCAAAACGCAACTTGCAGAAAAACTGGGTTGTACACCCGCAGAAATTCTCTTTGATTACACCAACACAGAAAAACCATTTCTAAAAAATCAAAATGCTGACAGTAAATGGCATTTTAATATTTCACATTCACAGTCTTATATCATTGTCGCTTTATCGGCTTTACCTGTCGGTGTTGACGTTGAAGATGTAGGCCGCTGCTTTAAAATTTGGCGGCGAGCGGAAAACTTCCTCAATGCCTATGTAAAAGACTGTGTCCTAAAAGGAAAAACAGAGCTCGATTCAGCCATAATATTTGCTGAGCATTGGAGCGCCACTGAAAGTTATATCAAACTTAAAGGCAGTACTATCTACCAAGAGAAGGAGCGCGTAAAGGCGAGGCCCCACTCCAACTTCTCCGCTGGGCGACGTAAAACCTTTGATGATGCCTGTTTCACACTTGTTAATCTCACGCCTGAAGCGCGTATTTGCGTGGCAACGGAAAATGTTTTCCCAGAAATTGAAGTGATTTATTGGCGAACGGGTAAGAGGGAGCAGATAAGTGAGGTACTGGAAGTGGACTTAAGTGAATAGCGAGCCAAATCACATTGGGCTAGCTGTTTTCTTCAATGAGTTTATCAAGGGTTTCAATTAATAAGTCTTCTTCGACGGGCTTCGTCAGCACTTTATTTGCGCCTCTTTCAATATAGTGGGCATGATCCTCTGCTTTCGTATGCCCTGTCAGGGCGATAATAGGCAAATTTGTTAAACCGAGCTCCGTGCGAATTTTATAAATGGCTTCGTCACCGCTTATTCCGGGCAGTGTTATGTCCATAAGTGCTACGTCAAAGGTATGCTCTTTTATTAACTCCAGACCAATTTCAGCTGTTTCAGCTTCTTCGACAACGTAATTTGCGTCTTCAAGCATCCACGTCACGAGTTGGCGGTTTTCAACACTGTCTTCAACTACCAATGCGCGTCGCATATGCGTTTCCTGTATCTTGGTGAGTGAGTGCCCTAATCTAAAGCATAAGCGACATCGGTAAATATCGCCAAAAACTGAGCGACAAAGTTAAGCGCTTTGTTAAAAATTCATTTTTAGAGGTAATATTTAGCCCGATCTTCCTCGCCCCTCAGTTTACGACGACAAAACCCTCGGGTACGATAGAGGAATGTGGCGTCATTAATGCGTTAACTTGTGTAGGAGTAGATTTATGCCGATCACCCCAATTCCGAACAGTATGAACGCGATCACTGCTTGTTTGACCGTGAGGGATGCGACGGCAGCCTTGGTTTTCTACCAGCAAGCGTTTTTTGCGAAAGTACTCATCATGCTGAAGAGCCCTGATGGCAAACTTGCGCATGGGGAAATTAAAATTGGGGAATCGGTGGTGATGCTCGTAGAAGAAGTTCCCGACTCTGAACTCGCTAGCCCCCAAACGCTAGGTGGGGCGGGAGTTAGTCTGCTTGTCTATGTTGAAGAGGTCGATAAAGTTTACGCTCACGCGATAGCGGCGGGGGCCGAGATTGTTTGCCCGATTGAAGATCAGTTTTATGGCGACAGGGCTGGCACCTTATGCGACCCTTTTGGGCATGTTTGGACGATAGCGAGCCGAATCGAAAATCTATCCACTGCGGAAATAGAAGAGCGGGCTAAAGTTTTTTTTAAAAGGCAGGCTGGGGAGGCCTAGCTTTTAGCGCGTTCTAGTTTATCCAATTGCTTCAAATCGAAACGTCTAAATTCTGAACCTAAAGCCGGATCGCTAGCTACATGGTTTTGATCAAAATAATTGGTTGGGGTTTCTCAAGCCAGTAACTCAAGAGTTCCTGAGGCCTTCAAGTGGCTGAAAGGCATTTCCAATACATGCGACAAGTAGATCCTGTAGGCTCTTTAATGCTATCCGTGGCTCAAATATCTTTCCAACCACTAAAGCTACCACCTAACCCACCTATATTGTTATCCCTACTCATTAAGTCAATGGAGGGCCTGTTCTACACACTGATTACCAATAATTTGTAATGATGTTCCCGACCTATCAATCCTCGATGACATAAGATATTGTCCGCGTTAAATATACATCCTAATTCTCTAATTAACATACTAAGGAGCCGTTGATGCTCGATTTCGTGACTATGCTCAGTGACTTTATATGGGGCTACGGGCTTATTGGTTTATGCCTCGTTGCGGGTTTATTTTACTCCCTAGTTACACGCTTTGTTCAGGTGCGTCATTTATCTTCTATGTGGCGTTTGATCGCATCAAACAATAGTTCTAGCCAGGGCGTTTCATCATTTCAAGCTTTAACAATATCTCTTTCGGGCCGCGTAGGTACAGGGAATATTGCCGGCGTAGCAGCTGCGATTGGTTTTGGTGGGCCCGGAGCTATCTTTTGGCTTTGGGTTATGGCCTTCTTGGGGGCTGCTACTTCGTTCGTGGAATGTACATTGGGCCAAATCTACAAAGAAGAATATGAGGGACAATACAGAGGGGGGCCAGCTTTCTATATCGAAAAAGCCATGGGGCAAAAATGGTATGCCTGGATATTTGCTATTGCGACGATCCTCGCAACGGGATTATTACTACCCGGAATACAGACCAATAGTATCGGCAATGCGATGGAAACAGCCTTCGGCGGAGGTCAAACATTTGATACAGCTATTGGTGCGCTCAGTTTGACAAAAATCATCTCGGGCATCTCCATTGTCGTCGTGCTGGGGTTTATTATCCTTGGTGGGATAAAACGTATTGCGAGTTTTACGCAAGTTATAGTCCCGTTCATGGCGTTGGCTTACATCCTAATCGCATTGGCTGTAGTGATAATCAATTTCCAAGAAGTTCCAGCCGTTTTTTGTACGATATTTGAAGATATATTCTCGCCTATGGCTGGTTTAGGTGCCGCCATTGGTTGGGGGGTTAAACGTGGGGTGTACTCTAACGAAGCGGGCCAGGGAACCGGTCCACATTCAGCCGCAGCGGCAGAAGTGGATCATCCTGCAAAGCAGGGTCTAGTTCAGGCATTTTCAGTTTATGTGGATTCCCTTCTTATCTGCACAGCTACTGCTTTTATGATTTTGGTGACAGGTGCATACAATGTCCATGGCGAGGGTGATGGTGTGTTTTTGGTGCAAAATATAGCAGCTGATATCGCGGCAAAAAGTCCTGCGTATACTCAGTTGGCTATTGAGAAAGTATTTCCCGGTGCCGGTAAGATTTTTGTGGCCATAGCGCTGACCTTCTTTTCTTTCACAACATTGCTCGCGTATTACTACATTGCAGAAACCAATGTCGCCTACTTGCGTCGTTCGTTGAATCTACCTGGCCTTACTGCAGCACTTAAAATCGGGCTGATCGCCTCAGCATTTTACGGCACGGTCAAAACCGCGAGCTTAGCCTGGGGCTTAGGTGATGTAGGGGTGGGCATGATGGCATGGCTGAACATCATCGGGATTCTAGTGATATTCGCATTGGGGCGACCGGCACTAAAAGCATTGCGCGATTATGAAGAGCAAGAAAAATTGGGTGTGGAAAATTTCACTTTTGATCCCGAGAAACTCGGCATCAAAAATGCCGATTTTTGGCGAAAGAAGTTGGCAGAAAAAGTTAGCTGAATAAGATACGAAAGGCCTAGTAAAATAAAGGATAAAGCCAAAGGGCTTGCAGAGCCTGCCTTTCTTCTGGGACGGCAGGTCCTTTTTTGGCTAATAGCGTCGGAGTTGTGCTTCGTGGGGTGGGATAACAGCTCTTACCTCCGTGGCTGAGCGTATACGCGAAGCGTGTAGGCTGAACTCCCTGAACAGAAGAATACTTTGGCTAGAGCATGTTACCCAACAGCATAAGTGTTTTAGGATGATCGTGTCTTGATGACGCGTGGGTACTTTTGGACGAGCTATTCTCGGAACTGCATGTGTGCTTTGGTAAGGCATGTCCTGACAACAATCCAGAGCCCGCACCGGCATGAGTGCTTTGGGTCATGGAGAGATTTGCCCAGAGCCAAGCCGCTGTTACATATTCTATAAAAGAGATTGATGACTAAAGCGTTGTGAGTCGAGAGCACGCTAAATACAAAGAGATGCCTCAGGCTTTTGGTGACGAACGAGGCTGGCTTCCACCGTCTCGCGTTTTGCAGTCCCTTCCAATAACTCGATCAGTTGTAATGCGAAATCCATCGCAGTCCCTGGCCCTCTAGACGTTACAATCTGGCCATCAACACATACGGCATCATTGGTGATTTGTATATCTGTAGTATCTTGTTGGTCCAGCGATCCGGGGTAGCAGCAGAGCGTTTTGTCGTGGCAAATACCCGCGGCGATTAAGACCCGTGGTGCCGCACAAATGGCACCGATCAAACGATTATTGTGATATTGCTCGCGTACTAATGCGATCACGCGCGAATCTTTTGTTAGGTAATCGGCGCCAGGAAGACCTCCAGGTAACACAACCAAGTCATAAGTTTCTTCAAGCGCTTCATCTAAATCCATATTTGGCACGATAACAGTTTGTCGAGCAGCGACAACGGGGCCTGGTATTAACCCTGCACTGACGACTTCGATATTCGCCCTTACTAATAAATCCATCACAGTGATGGCTTCAAGCTCTTCGAATCCTTCGGCTAAAATAACGAGCGCGTTTTGCATTATTCTGTCTTCTTTATGTTTTGTTGGAATTATAGTTCACGTTTTCGGGGTATATAAAACTAACTCGGATGAGATTGGGGACAAAATCTATGTTTTTTAGCGCGCCGTTGTCGGAATTGTTTGCGATACTATAAATAAAGAGAAAACGCTGTTGAACAAGTGAGTTCGAATGTGAGCGATTGCTGTAAATCAAAGCAGACCGATAAAGATAGCGACGTGGCCAGCAGGGATAATGGCACAAGCGCTGCGCTGTCTGGTGATACGTCAATTAAGGATGCTGCGCCCAGCTGTTGTGAACCGCCTTCCCGTTTCGATTACTTCTTTTGGGTACCGTTATCCGCCGTTATTGTTTTATACGGTATTCACCTTTTCGGTTTCAACGAATATGCCCTGCTCAATAAGTTGAGTATTGCAGTGTTTTCGATGATGAATATCATGGCGTGGGGAGTGGCAATTGGCGTGTTCATGGTTGCCTTACTGAGCTACGTCCCGAGAGAGCTAGTGATCAGTGCGATGGGTTCTGGGGGCGGTTTAAAGGGAGTATGCCGAGCAACTGCAGCAGGAATTCTTTTGGACCTATGCAGTCATGGCATATTAATGGTTGGGGTTAAACTTTACGAGCGAGGGGTGTCGATTGGGCAAGTGATGGCATTCTTAATTGCCAGCCCGTGGAATTCCTTTTCGCTCACGATTATTTTAGTCGCCTTTATAGGCTTGCCTTGGACGCTGGCTTTCATTGCCTTATCTGTCATTGTTGCGATCATGTCGGGACTGATTTTCGAATTATGTGTCAAAAAGAAAATATTGCCTCCAAATCCGAATGCGATGGCCTTACCCGATGATTTTGAGTTTTGGGCGAGGCTGAAAATAGAACTTTCAGCGACAAAGTTTTCATTTTCGGGAGCAAGAAAATTTCTGCTCATTGGCTTAACCGAATCACGAACGGTTATACGTTGGCTTCTCATTGGCGTACTACTCGCGTCGCTGATCCGCGTGTTTGCCGACGACGCAGTTTTTCATGAATATTTTGGACCGAGCATGTTAGGACTGCTTGCAACGATGGTAGCCGCCACAATTATTGAAGTGTGCTCGGAAGGAGCCACTCCTATTGCTGGAGATATTTTTAATCGAGCATCGGCGCCAGGCAATAGCTTCGCCTTTTTGATGGCTGGAGTCTCGACAGACTATACCGAAATTGCCGTTCTGAAATCTCAGACGCGTTCGTGGAAGATCGCGTTATTCTTACCGTTAATAACCCTGCCGCAAATCCTGATCATTGCCATAATTGTTAATACCTATGGGGGTGGTTAACCACAATGTTTCCGCTAAAGAAACCGACAATGAGAACGATCCCGCTGATGCATAAAGGGCCCCGTTTTGTCTTGGGGGCTGTATTGCTATTGGCGGTTCTTGTGGGGTGTCAGTCCAATACCGGAATGCAGAACGAATGCAAAGCTGAGGGAGGCCCCAATACTAACAAGGCAGCTTGCCGTAAAGAGCAAGAGGGACGCAGAACTAAAGCCAGCAAACGTTTTAGTAACCAGTTTAAGGTCGACCCGCATGCCGGTCACAAGGCAATCGAGCGGGTAGCGATAGTCACACCCACAAAATGGACAGAAAAAAAGGGGCAGGATGACGACGGGGGAATAATCGGAGACGAGCTGGAAGCAACAACAAGAGATACAGTAGGACAAAAAAAAGAAGAAAGGAAAAGAGACAGCGCAAGAGAAACGACAGCAGAACCGATAAAAGAAATAAAAGGCAAAAAAGGAGCAGCAAAGAAACGGGAGCCAGTACGATTGGTCAGCTTTTCAATTAAGAACCCAGATCATAAATTTCGACAATATACCCATAGCGTCATCTCGCCGAGTCTACATGCGCCACGTTCCACGCGTTATGAAGAAAAGCCTGGTGACCCTCGCTTGCGCACGGGCAGTACTCAGTTTGATGCTCTCTTTTCCCTAGCCCTTAACGAATTGCGTGCAAGTCATTTGTCACGAACAAGTGATTCGGATTATCAGAATGGAAAGTCCCAAGGTTGTCTTTGTTTTGGGGACAAGAACAGTTCGCACTTTCTTTCAGTGCAAGCCTTGGCTTTTTCTGGCTATTTGGGTTTATCGACACTGAACACCGAAAGAATGAAAAACGCCCTGTTGTTCCAACTGTCGCCTTATCGTGATGGACTTACACAACCGAAGGCAGTGTCAGGAAAGGGAAATGGTTTACAAATAACTCAAAGAGCGGGTAAGTACGGCAGTTGGCCGGTCTATAGCGACAGAGTGCTATGGGCTTTAGCGGCAGAAAAAACGCAGAACAGCTTAGGTGAAGACGCACGCATCAAGTTTTCAAAAATCGCTTATAAGGCATTAAAAAACACCATCGAAATTGATAGGGTGAGTATCTTTGATGGCGCTGATGGATTGTACAGAGGAGCCTACCTTGATGCCTTTAGTCATGTTAACTCCATCGCTAATGTTTCCGAATTGGCCAACGCTAAAAACCTTGTTGTTAACCTCAGTTACTATCAGGCATTAAAGTTTGCGGCTAATTTGGCCCAGTTCCAAAATGACATTGTCAGCAGTGTCAAATATTCAGATTGGGCCGTCGATTTAAAGCACGCGATAAATCAAAAGTTTTGGGCGGAGGATGCGGGTGTATACCGATCTCAATATAGCGCCCCATCTATTTCCAATTTAGATCACAACGTTGAATGGTGGCTTAACGCCTTAGCGATTAACTTGGGTGTGGCAGGGAATCGAGAGAAGGATATCTTCATGTCACGTCGAGGTAGCTTCGATGATATTAACTCTCCCCTCCATGCAGCACTGAGTTTGCAGGCGGCAGCAAAGATGAAGCATGTTGGTATTGCTAATATTGCCTACCGCCGTTTGATCGATAATGTTTCAACACAAATGTCCAACCAGAAAGTTTTTGAATCCATAGGCCGTAACACACAGGAATATTCCAATAATGCCAATCTACTCTCGGTGAGTGCATACGCCTCAATGGTTATCGACACACTCTTCGGTGTAAAAGTATCTAAGCGGGGGCTGCGATTTGATCCCTTTATTACAAAGGCAATGCGCGCTAGCCAGTTTAAAGGCCAGCGATCGATTAGCCTTATGGACATTCGTCTGCAACAGAAAAAATTTGAGATAAAAATTATATTCCCTAAACGGGAGGGGAAAGCCGAAAATGTGGGCGCGTATTACTCCATTCGCGCCGTCGAAGTGAATGGGGAAAATGGTTTAGGAGAAGTTTCTTGGGCACGTCTGAATTCCTCGAATAAGATTGTGATAAAGCTCGGGAGGATAATTAAAAACCGGGAAACGGGAAGGGAGGGGGGACGGGAAATGGGAAAGGAAATGAGGAGGGAGGGGGGACGGGAAACGGGAACGGGAACGGGGACGGGGACGGGAAGAGAGGGGGGGCGGGAAAAAAAATCGCTTCGCTCACTGGGAAATGGAACTGAAATCAGCATGAGTGATGCTCGAGTTCATATTCAGACACGAGGTAATCGTCTCAAAGGTACAGGCGCGTTGGTTTATTTGTCAGACTGGGGGGCACCTGATGACCGTTTACGCATAGAAAAACTAAAAATTAAAGATGCCGGATTCTATAAAATTCAGCTGCAATATCGAAATCCAGCTCCTGATTCCTCCGGTATAGCAAACGCGGTGAAATGGATGATGGTCGATGATCATAATGGAAATGAGTATGGCGCAAAAATCATAGAAATGCCGCTAACACCCCAGACAAAGAGAGAGCAAACTTGGCAATACTCGCTCCCGGTTACTCTGCATTTGAACCCTGGAACTTACCAAATACGCCTGGAGGACTTCTTCAACATGAGCTATCTCAAGGTGAATATGACCTACAATGGAAAGGGAGGGCATCGTGGGGCGAGCAATCGCGTGGATATAAAAACGATTCGTATAGACCCGCTTATGTAGCCCAATTTAGATGGCTTCATCTAAATGGTAGTACTTAGATAATTCCGTATACCCTATAGGCAACTCCGCTCAGGTGATGCGGGGGTTCGTATGAAATTGATAGTGAAAGTGAAAGCAAAAAAATAAAGAACAATCGATTGAGAGAGCAAGGCGATCAACATGGTAAATCGAATAAAGTTAACCTTTGAAGGTGAGCTAGGCGACGAACTGGCGGGTATGTTAGAACTGCCCGAACAAGAAGAGCCAGAAGCTTATGTGCTTATTGCCCATTGCTTTACCTGCGGTAAAGATATTCCCGCGGCATCGCGCATTGCTCGTGCTCTAGTTAAGGGGGGGTATGCTGTTTTACGTTTTGACTTCACGGGTTTAGGGGGTAGTGACGGCGATTTCTCCAATACCAATTTTTCTTCTAATGTTGGTGACTTAGTTGCTGCTGCAAATTTTTTACGTGAAAACTATGAAGCGCCTAAACTACTGGTTGGCCACAGTTTAGGGGGGACTGCAGTGCTAGTAGCCGCACAACATATTCCTGAAACGTGTGGCGTGGTGACGATAGGCTCGCCATCTGATCCAGAACATGTTGCCAAGCAATTCATGTGTAACATCTCCCTTATTGAGGAGGAAGGCGAGGCCGAAGTTGAACTGGCCGGTCGGACGTTTACCATTAAAAAGCAATTTTTAGATGACATTCGTGACTCGATTAATGACGAGAAATTGGCCGCCTTAAATGTGCCCTTACTTTTATTTCATTCACCTCACGATGAAACTGTGTTGATTCATGAAGCGGAAAAGATTTACAAAGCGGCAAGGCACCCCAAGAGCTTTGTGAGTTTAGGTGGCGCAGACCATTTACTGACGCGCCGAGAAGACGCCAATTATGTGGCATCGGTTATATCTG
Source organism: Agarilytica sp. (assembly GCA_033852175.1). GTDB lineage: Bacteria > Pseudomonadota > Gammaproteobacteria > Pseudomonadales > Cellvibrionaceae > Agarilytica. Next base: position 19,656 of record JAWSUY010000015.1, on the reverse strand, counting down.
CATGGGCGGCACGTTATATTCACCATTAATGTTACCTCTAATAATTAGTGCCATCCGGAAATAGGACTCTGCTCGGCTTTGTCTCCTCGATAACTGCTCGGCTTTGTCTCCTGAGTCGCTCTACCAATTACATCCATGTAATTGTCCTGCGTTATTCTACTTACGCGCGTCCTGCGCTAATGAGTCGCTCTACCAATTACATTCATGTAATTGTCCTGCGTTATTCTACTTACGCGCTCCGCGCTAAAGCATCATAATTCCTATTGTCGGGAACGTGGGTAGGAACGTATTTCAAAATATAATCATTCAGCCAATAATATCCATGCCGATGGTGGTCGCTATTATTTATGGGAACAAAAATATTTCTCCAATAAACGGCTCATACAAAGTTAGACTACTTGTTGAATTCTGATGGGGCGCGTAAGCTCCATCAACCGATTTCAATGTCATAATCAAAATAGAGTTAAGCTGGAGTTTTTTGTATGTCTCAGAGTAATAAGTTGACACTTTACGCGTATAGTTTCCCCTCCCGCGCCGAGCGTGTGATATGGATGCTAAAAGAACTAGACCTCGACTTTACCTTAATTCGCTTAGATCCAGAAAAAGGTGAAACGCAAACGCCTGAATTCAAATCTATTGCGCCACTAAAAAAAATCCCAGTGCTTACCCATGGTGAAATGATATTTACCGAATCGCTAGCGATTATGGAATACTTGAATAGTTTAAAACCGGAAAAAGAACTAATCCCCACTGCGCCTGAATCGATTTATCCCTTCAGGAATATTGTGTATTACATGGTTTCCGAAATAGAAAACTACTTGTGGATATGCAGCCAATCGTCAACCTTAAAGCAGTATTATCCCTGGCCTGATGGCACCTTTGAGCAATCTTTCGAGTTGCTTAATAAAAATATCAAAACGCTATTTGAAAAAATAGGTGATAAATCATTTATGCTCTATGACCGGTTTACGATGGTCGATATTTATGCTCAAAGCATATTGACATGGGCGAAAATGACAGGGGTAACCATTCCAGATAACATCCAAAGCTATATGAATAACATAATGGCGCGCCCGGCGTTTACCGTAAGTGAAGATTAACGAATGGTTGGCATAAACCGGTATTTAAATGATTACAGCGTTGGCAGTTGTTTCCGAATAGGCGCCAGCTAGTATTTTTGGCCGGATACTAGCTATACGAGTATATTTTCCAGTTTTTGGCTGACTTCGGCAGACATAGCTTGTTCGCCGCAATCCAAGATAGCCGAGATTTTATGAAAATCAAAAGGCTCGATATCACTGGTTCCTGGCCGAAAAATAAAATCCGGTGGATTTAATGCGAAGTGTTGCTCGGTAGACGTCCGTAGCATAATACTAAAAGCTCCAGATAAAACTTGAGCCATTTTGGGGCGCTCAACGTCAGATAAGCTGATAACGTCACTGGCGATAATAATGGATGATTCATTGTTTAAACTCGAGGCGCGGTCTAAGGCAGAGGCGTGGCTTGAGACGACGGGATTCGTTAACGCAGCAGTACTTTTTAAAACAACATGCTTACACGGCACGTTGTTCACTACGCCACCGTCAATAAGCATTCGACCATCGCGTTCAACTGGCGCGAAAACGCCGGGCACAGCCATGCTGGCTTGAACAGCCGTCAGAACAGAACCTGAATTGAGAACAACTTCTTCGCCGCTATGAAAATCGGCCGCTACCGCGACAAAAGGAATGTCGAGCTCAGAAAAATTCTTCTCAACGAGCTCACAGAACAGATGCTCAAATAAACCATCGGCAGCAATCAGGCCACCGCGCGCTTTTTCAAAGGCGAAAACTTTTAGCCACTTCAGCAAATGCTTCCGCCGACGATAGGCATCTTTTATTCCGGCCTTTCGCGAGAATAAATGCTCGCGAACACGTGACTCTATTTCCAGCCCAGAAAGTCCGCTGGCATACAGCGCTCCAATAATAGCGCCTATACTTGTGCCCGCAATGACACTGGGTTTAGCGCCGATCTGGTCGAGTCTTTTAAGTAAGGCAATATGCGCAAGCCCCTTAACGCCTCCGCCACCTAATGCAAGTCCAAAGTCTTTCATGATGTAGGTTTTTTCAAACGATAGAAAAACAAAACACTAAGCCCCTGTCTGCAAGTCAAACTCGAAGGTCGTGCCCTGATTGATAATGCTGGTGACGTTAATCGTAGACTGGTGCAACTCCAATAGTCGCTTAGTAATCGCCAAGCCTAATCCGCCATTGGCAGTATTCCCGCGAACACTGTTACCCGCTTTATAGTGAGGGTCAAAGATATGCGGAATATCCTCAGTAGGAATGCCAATACCCGTGTCAGAAACTTCAATAGCAACAAACTTACCTTTGTTATTGAAGTGAATGGTGATCGCCCCATCTGTGTTCGTGTGGCGAATGGCATTCTCGATTAAATTGGTAAATACACGCTCAAGTTTTTCGATATCTCCAGTGACCAGAATGCTAGAATCCTGAGGGGAGACGCTGAGCTGAATGTTTTTCTCACCGGCAATTAATGAGAACTTTTGCAAGACATCCTGCACCAACTCCGCAATTGAAAATTGTTCACGGTTCACGTTAACATTGCCACTGTCCAAATGAGCCAATTCAAACAGCTGTTCTACCAAAGAAGAAATGCGCTGCGCGCTCCTTTTTGCGGTAGCAATATATTCCTGGCCTTGCTCTCGGGATATTTTCCCTTGGTTAAGTTCCCATGTTTCCAAATAGCCGAGAAGCGATGCTAGCGGGGTACGTAAATCGTGTGAGACATGAGAAAGTAGCTCTTTTCGTAACTCATCAATCGTGACGATGTTTTGATACTGCTCATGAATTTTTTGGATGGCCACTTTAAAGGCATGGCCTAAGGTGTGGATCTCATTTGAGTTTGTGCTCGACCACTGCTCAAGGCTTTTAATCAGTTCGTCGTCTTTATACGCATCATTTGAAAATCCAATTTCCTGAATTGTTTTAACCTGCTCAGTAAGGCGCGTTAAAGGGCGAGTGATAAAACCGATTAACCAAAGTGTCGCAACAAGCGCGAATACTAAGCCGGACAAAAACAACCACAAAGCCCACTGAATTAATTGATTGCCCCAAATAAGCCCCGAAATATCGTCGTAGATTTCACTGCCTAAAATAACGTAAAGATAACCCTGAAGTTTTCCATCGCGCACAATCGGCGCCACAGAGAATATTTTTTCTCGACCTTCACCGCGCGGGTCATCGCCAAAAATGGGGGAGCTAAGGGTTTCTACATCTAAATATTGTTTGATGGGATCAACGCTAACGTGTTTGCGTTTTAAACTGCCGGGCTCAGCAGAACAAGATAAAATATTGCCTTCAGTATCAAGTAAATAAAACTCGAAATTAGGTCCCAAAATCATTAAATTATGAAAGGTGTGCTCTGCGGCCTCTATATCAGGTTGGCCTTTATCGAAGAGTAAATAATGGTCGACCACATGAGTGGCAAGGTCTTGATGCATGACCTGTGTCACTTCGCGTTGGTATTCATGCGAAGAGCACAGTAATAAAATTGCAGTAAAAATACCAATGGTTAAAAAGCTGGCAAATAGCGCCAGCGTTAAACGCCCGTGCAGTGTGGTTAATTTACTGATCATTAAATTTGTATCCAATTCCCCAAATGGTTAATACGTATTTTGGATTAGACGGGTCTTCTTCGAGTTTTGCACGCAGGCGATTAATGTGAGAATTCACCGTGTGCTCATAACCGCTGTGCTGATAACCCCACACCGCGTTTAATAACTGCTCGCGACTGAATACCTGGCCGGGGAAGTTAGCCAAATACAATAATAGATCAAACTCTTTCGCCGTTAAGCTAACCGTTTTATCGCCAATCAAAAGGTCACGGCTGAGTTGACGAATCGTGAGTTCGCCGAAACGCATTTCTTCATTGTCATCATCATCGTCTTCATCTTGCTGTTGTTTCAAGAAGGCAACGCGGCGCAATAAAGCTTTAACGCGAGCTTGTAATTCAAGCACACTAAAGGGCTTGGTTAAGTAATCATCTGCACCGACTTCTAAACCGATGACGCGATCGGCCTCACTCTTTTTAGCCGTTAGCATTAATATAGGGGTATATATCCCTTTAGAGCGCAGGGTTTGGCAAATTTGTAAGCCGTCTGTGCCGGGCAACATGATATCGAGCATGATTAAATCGTACTCGTTTTCCAAAGCCAACTTGAGACCTTCGCTGCCATCTCCGCAGCGGGTTACTTCATAATTCAAAGATTCCAAGTTCAATGCGATTAAAGCATTGATGTCTTCTTCATCTTCAACAATAAGTATTTTTTCGTGCATATTATTGTGCGTGTCTATGGTGTTGTTAATGGCTGTATCTGTGGTGTTGTTACCCGCGCTGCCGCGAGGGTTGGTGAAATCGTTTTGCAACCAAATCTTGCTTAAGCGACTCGTATTTTGGCCGTACATGAAACTGCTCCGATCATAACATTGAAAAACAACAAACGCGTGCCCTTAGGCACACGCGTTAAACTTCCGTGAGATTTACACTCCCTATTACTGAATAAAGGCTTAGGTAAACTGACGTTAATTAATGCGTTCTACCGTTACCCTCATAACGCCATTATCAAAGCGGTGAGATTCCGTGAGAATAGAATCGGTATAACCGTCAGCCTGAGTCACAACGCCGGGGTGGCGGGTAACTTGGTCAGCGATATCATCACGCGCCGCGTTATAGCCTTCACCCTGGTCCGCAGGGCCGGGAATCGTGTTATCCGCCTCCGTGTTCATTTCGGTTCCCGCGTCATAGATGGGTAATACCTTCTTCACTGATTCACCTACCGCTAATGCACTGATATCCCAACCCGTAACACCCGTAAAGGCGTCATTGGTGTTAATCGGCATACTCGCAATGGTGAGTTTCAAAGAGCTGATATCCGTTGTGCTGACTTCAATCACCTCCCTGTCACCAGCGAAGATAGGGCCGGTACCGGCTTCGGTATCCAAAGCAGTTGTGGCTTCAGCGATAAAGTCAGTAGGGCTGCCCGACTCTGCGAGCATTTCGAGCCCGTCGGATGCGGGTGAGCCGATTGACCATGCACTGTAATCATCTTCATGAAGGACCACCGCTACAGGCGATAAAGGCTGATTGTGACTGACATTGACCACGGTAATACGATATTCGCCAGCAGTTGTGCCGTTAGGCGTTGTACCGCCGGGAATCGTACCACCGGGAATCGTACCGCCGCTGTCTTTATCGCCACTGCACGCGTTCAATATAAAGGGCAGCAAAGCGACGGTCATTAATGAGGACAGTGAGCGTTTAGAGGGCACCGATCGTAAAATAGAAAACTGTGAATTTTTCATCATCAATCTCCTATTGGACTGTTACAACAATACGGGCAACTGGGTTTAACCAGCGATGAATGCGAGAATCCAAATCACTTACGCCACCTGTTGGGTCCGTATCGCCAGTTACGCCACGATGCACATGAACAGTGGTGTTGGTTTCTTCATCGGTAAGTCCCGTTGCGCCTGTGCCGCCGTCCGATCCTGGTGCGATGGGAATCCCCGCTACACCGAGCGCTCCGCCGCCGTTGATAATCTCGTCGTTTATCTCACTTCCTGCATCGTAGGCATCTAAGGTGACGGTATAGGTGCCGGGCTCACTGGGGATTGTCCAAGAGTCGAGGCCCACAAATGCGTCGTTTGTCGGTAGCAACATAGCCATAATAGAAAGCTTGTCGTTGGTTAACGTATCCCAGTTATCGATGGTGACACTAGCGCCAGGAGGCATAATGCCGCCAAAGGGATTGTTGACGACCTCTACGCCCAAGGCTTCAGCTTCGGTCATCAATAGCGTTGTTGCTCCACCTTCCGCCATTGACGCAACGGCATCGCTTGCGGTTTCGCCGAGCTCAAAAAAATCTTCAGAAGCAGAATGCGCGGCAAAAAATAACGGCGTGTAATGAATACCGTGAGTAAGGTTCGTAAATTGAATGGAAATAACTTCGGCGAAACTGGCGTTGGCTGCAATGCTAAGCACGGCACCCACGATTAGGGATTTGGCTTTCATGTGATCGTGTTCCTTAGGTTGGTTGTTATAGGAACAGCTTAGGTAGGCGGGCCAAAATAGGCTTCACAACGCGGTCATCGATTTATCACAAGCCGTGATGAACTTGTCACGTAACGGGATGGGGAACGGGAAACGGGGAACGGGGAACGGGGAACGGGAAACGGGAAACGGGCATCCGCAGGATTAATCTCGTTCCCACGGAGGACCGTGGGAACGAGGGGAGAGATTAGTTAACCAGAACAATAAAGCCAATTACGGACCCAATAAAAATTGGGCCATATTTGTTTTGGGTAGAAATGAAATTCTTCCGGAAATACATGCTTAATTCAGGTTTTATAATAGCTTTGCACAAAGGTGCTGTTGAACACCCGCCCATTCGTTTTTAACAATGCTAAACAAAACTGAATCTCTCTCTCGACCATTAGGCATGATCATATGATTTCGGAGTAAACCCTCCTCTTTAGCGCCCAAACGTAAAATCGCATTGCGCGAACGGCTGTTCAGATAATCGGTAAGAAACTCCACACGATTAAGGCTCATGTCATCAAATGCGTGGGTGAGCATAAGCAACTTCGCTTCCGTATTGATTCGACTTTGTTGCCAGCTTCTTCCCAAAAAAGTAAAGCCAATTTCCACTCGCTTATTCGCGAGATTAGCTTTCATAAATCGTGTAGATCCGGCAACTGTGTTCGTGCTTTTATCAATCGTCGCATAGGTAATGCCATCGCCCGTTTCGAACAGCGTCTGCGCGTAATCGAAAAACGACCCGATGTCATTGGGGTGGGGGACAAGTGTGACGTGTAAATTCCATAACTCACCGTCACGAATAGCAGAACAAATACCTTCCCTGTGTTTTTCGGCAAGCGGTTCTAATCTAACGTGCTGGCCTTCGAGTATTTTGGTTTCAAATCTCATGGAGGGCATCCTTGTTATTCGACGGTTTCTAATGGAGTGTGGACGTAAACGTATCACAGTTAGTGAAATCAGTTGTGAACTTTTAGAGCGTAACAGTCGTAGCGTTTGCGAATGAATAAATGGAAAGCGATGATTTTCAATATTGGCCTGCCCCAGAAAGGCAAAAACCGCCTTTTGGCGGTTTTTGAGCCCTAGCGGTACGGTATCAAAACTATCTTATAGATAAGGAATAAGGATAGTTACGTAACCGCCAGAAAGGGAAAGTAGTGCAATCAGTATTCATTAAATCGTTGTGTTAATCGACTCAATAAGCCCTCAGCGAGAGGTTATTTAATCCCTGGCTAGAGCTTTAATCAGGATTTTAGTGAAAACCTAAGACTCAATAAAATCCCAAATCCCTCTATCCGATGACTATTCTTAATTAAAATAGTCATCGAACATCTAGGCAGTAGCTCGTTTCAAATTTTGCTTAGCTCGCAAAAATATCCGAACCCTTCGACGAAGCAGTACGAAAACGCGATATCAATACAGCTGTTTTCCCTTTAATCGACCGTACAGACAAAATACCAAATTCAGCAAGCTTATCGGCAACAGAATCGCGCATATAAATTTCGGCACAGGCCTTAGACGTCGACTCGCCTTCGTCTTGATACACATGAAAAGGTAAGTCTTCCACCTCATTAACCTGCCCAGCTCTTAAATTCCAGCCAGACTGGCTATAGGCTTGGGACAATAATAACGTGACCAAAGTCGCGCTATTTCCCCAGCAATAAAACTCATGTGGGTTGCCTTCCTCAAGTTCTGAAAAATCAAAACTGTCGATAGGCGAAGTCATTTTCCCGTAAGGTAAGCGCAGTAAAAAACGCGGTGCGGCGAGGGCCAAGTGAGCACTTTCGTTACTTGCGCGTAAAGCGCTCCAAGCTTCGCTAAATTCTGATTCGATTGTGTAGTCCCAATCTTGAATATCTTCACCGCTTTCTATATTTTCACAGCCCGCGAGTTTTTCAGAAGCACCCGTAACCGCGATGGCGTTATTGGCCGCTGCGATGCTGGCCATGGCAGAAGCCATGCGGACATCATCAATGTCGTCTTGCAGTTGAGTATTGAATTGCATTACTGAGAAAGGAACCGCGCCGGGCATTTGAGCTTGCTCGACAAACAGACGGTGCAGCTGAGCGTTTTCGATACCTTCGCAATTAATCAAGTCATCGATAATTTCGTCGCGGCTAATATCAAACAAAAACAGCTTGAGCTTGCTGTTCGTTTCCATACGACGAATTAAAAAATACACCGCTCGCCAATTGGCTTCCAATTCCTGGAAGTCGCTCGCGTGCATAATTTTACGCAACGTATGAGCCGTGGCTTCGTCTACAGCAGATTGTAACTCTGGCAAGCGCGGGTCAGTTTTGGCTTGAACGTAAGGCGAGATAATATCTTTAATTAACTTATCGATATTGCCCAGAGGCGTGTTGTGCTCGGCATAGGTTTGCGCGCTTTGTGACAACACCGCATCCAGCATAAATTCAGGCATTGGAATGCCGGTTTGATCACCGTTCGCCTCCTCCCTTGCTTGCTCTTCTTTATCTTTTGATTTGAGCTCTTCTTTTACATCATCTTTATAGGCAGACCATTGCTGAATTTCATCTGCCGCTTGCTGAAATAACTCAGGCTTGTCGAGTTGGCGTTTTAGCATGCGAAATTTATCGAACAAACCCACGCGTTCATAAATAAAATCGGGGTGTAAATCATCGAACTCGCGGAAGGAAAGCGTCGTGTCGCCAAAAGGCAGATCGAGTTCCACTTTAAGGCGCGTGAAGACCTCCTCAAAATTATCGCGATCGATCTCGATGGCTTTCCGTTTGGTGAGCGACGTCGCATCACATTCGCCGCGACTGCCGCGCCCACTAAAATCTCCAATAATCGCAATGTGCATGGGCTTGCTGTCGTCTCGTGGCTTGGGAGCTGTTTGAGAGTCCTGCTTACCGGTAAAAAGAATATTTCCTGATGAAATGCTAGCGCGCGACATGCCGTATCTTCCTAAGTAATGTGGTTATCAATAATGGTTGCTAATCTTACTCGTCTGAGGGCAGTCTAATTTAAATGATCCGTCCTCACCAGTGCCGATTAAGCGGCCTGTGATGGGGTTTTATCGCGAGATATTGCCTTGCTAGGAATCAATGGAGTCAGACTCTATTGAAACGGATATACCGGGGTTTCAAGGTGGGTCAGGCCTTACAATCGAGTCTGCCCCCATTGATTGCCATTGATAGAAAAGGCCCTTCGGGGAACGAGAATTGATCAGGCTAGCGAACTCCCTTATAATTGCCGGTTTTTCTCCCCTCGATCTATTCAATAGGCGCCCAATCTTCACTGGGAGATGAACTATTTTTAAGTTTTAGCACTTTTTAAGGTTAGTACTATGGCAAAAGCACCGGTTCAAATCATCATGGGTTCACGCTCAGATTGGCCAGTGATGCAGGCAGCAATCACTCCACTAGAAGCCCTAGGCGTCGCCTACGAGACCCAAGTGGTTTCCGCGCACCGTACACCCGGTCGCTTAGTTGAGTTCTGTAAAGCGTCTGAAACGAACGGCACAAAGGTGATCATCGCCGGTGCTGGCGGAGCAGCACACCTGGCTGGTATGGCAGCTGCAATGACATGGTTACCTGTTATTGCCGTACCCGTCCCAAGCAAGCATCTCAAGGGCATGGACAGCTTACTGTCGATGGTCCAAATGCCAAAAGGCGTGGCTGTTGCCACACAAGCCATTGGCGAACCTGGCGCATATAACGCGGGCCTATTGGCCAGCCAAATGTTGGCCTTGTCTGACCCAGAGCTACAAGCCCGCCTACAAGCGTGGCGAGCAGCCCAAACCGCCAGCGTTCCAGAGACTGTTGAATGAGCGCACATATTGCCATTATCGGCAGCGGCCAATTAGCGCGCATGATGGCGCTAGACGGCATTCCCATGGGGCTGCAATTTAGCTTTATGGCCGAAACGACAGAAGACACCGTATGCGTAGCTAGCCTGGGTACTGTAGTCGTTCGCAGTGAAGACATGAAAGCCGAAGACTTATATAAAGCACTGGGCTCTCCCGACGTCATTACCGTCGAAAAAGAACATGTCGATATCGACCTGCTCAAAAGCCTACAAGCTTTTTGTCCGGTTCATCCGAACCCCAACGCATTAGAAAAATTCAAAAACCGCCGTGTTGAGAAAGCATTCTTACAATCACTCAACATTCCAATCGCACCCTATAAAAGCGTGCGAACCGAAAGTGACTTAACAGCAGCTTTAGCGGAATTGAACAAGCCGGTTTTTCTGAAAACGGAAGAAGAAGGTTACGACGGATACAACCAATACAAAATCACCGACGAGAATCAGGCGCAAGTACTGGCCGAAATTAACTACCCCGGTGATTGGGTTGCAGAAGCAGGCATCCCCTTTGAACGTGAAGTCTCCTTCATTGCCGCCCGCTCAGAAAGTGGCGACATTGTTTACTACACGCCTTCTGAAAATTATCACCGCAACGGCACCTTACTGACCTCATTGGCCCCAGCGCCCGGTCTTTCCGAAGCTATGATCAACACCGGCAAGCAATACCTAAAAGACATGCTCACCCAGCTCGATTACGTCGGCGTCATGTGTGTGGAGTGTTTCGTGTGGGGCGACAAGCTACTGGTTAATGAAATAGCACCCCGCGTGCACAACAGCGGCCATTGGACAACCAAAGGCGCATTAACCAGCCAGTTCGAAAACCACGTTCGCGCAGTCGCAGGCCTAGCCTTCGGTTCAACCCAAGCCCACGGCATCAGCGGCATGCTCAACCTATTGGGCGTAACGCTTACCGCAGAACAAGCGAGCGATTCCCATACATTCCTAACCCTTTACGGTAAAAACGTAAGACCACGTCGCAAACTGGGCCACATAACGGTAAATGCCGATACCCACGAAGAAGCAAAATCAAGAGTCAATGCATTAAGAGAAATGGCCTACGGCAAATAGCCGAGGTCAACTTTTTCCCTACCCTGTTTCCAGTTTCGGGTACCCCGCCATCGGTTTCCAGTACCCCGTCCCCAGTTTCCCGTCTCCAGTTTCCCGTCTCCAGTTTCCCGTCCCCGGTTTCCCGTCCCCAGTATCCCGTTCACTTCACATTCCTCCAAACTTTAAAAACCCACCAGCGAAGCCCTACAAACAAAAACCGCCAATCCCTAAAAAATTCCGGCAGCTTGCCCTCAAAGGCATGGCCAATAAACTGAAGCAACCAGCCTAAAACAAAAAAGAAAATAACAAAGCGCCAAAGAACAGGAGCGTGAAGCGCAATGGGCATTAAGAACAATGCGACCAGAATCATCGGAATGCCGATAAAATGGCAAACTCGGTTCACTGGGTTTTGATGGCTCAGTGAATATTCATCTAGCCACTCAGCCCAGGTTTTGTCGCTACCAAGAGCCATGGGCTATTCCATATCTTCCTGCGAAGTCTTTTCCCAAACCAATAAACGATTGTTGGCGGGCATAGTGTTGTCTTCCAAAAGCTTGAGCCCGGCTTTTTGGGCAAGCGCGTTAACCTTCTCGAAATCGCGGATACCCTGTTGAGGGTCTTTACCGCGTAACATCGCATCAAAATGGAAGTTACTCTCACTGGTAAAAAGCCCACCATAATTGAAGGGACCATACAAAGCGTAAGTACCGTAGGTTTGCAGGCACGCACCTACCTGTTCAAAAGTGCGGACCACCATATCCCACGACATAATATGCGCCGTGTTAGCGCTGAACGCCGCATCAAAATCGCCGCTGGGCCACTTTTCATCTATGGCGTCCAAGGTAAGGCAGGGGGGTAGATTATCCCGAGGGAACTCCGCTAACCACGCTTCGATACCAGGAATATAAGGCGCACGATCACTGCATTGCCAGCGCAAATGAGATAAATGCTCTGCAAAATGAACGGCGTGCTGGCCAGTGCCAGAGCCAATTTCCAAAACGTGTTTTGCACCCGAAAATACACGTTCGAGTACAGAAAGGATGGGGGCTTTATTGTTTTCACAGGCTTGGGAAAAAGGCTTACTTAGCATGAGATCGTTATTCAAATTTAGTAATTGAGTTGGGATTCAGCAAATTAAGAAAGAAGCATAACAGACGCACAGCAGAAGGCTTATCGACCTTTAGCAAGGGCTTTCGATAACTGCTCGAATTGCTCGGGTTCATTTTCGGCAAATCGAAGCATGATTTTAAGATTGGTCGCGTTGGGCCGGGGTTCAATGGCCTGTAAACCATGCAGGTAGGTATTGAGTTGAGCGATGGGATCACCTTTAGATGTTTCAATATCGACGCTAGCGATATCAAAAAGGTTTGGCATTTCATTGGGGTCTGGTCGGTCAATGAGTCCGCTTAACCCTGTGAGTGAAAGTTCTTTTACAATGCAGCGTATAGACCCCTTCTCAAAATGAATGTGCGCAATTCCCTCGAAATTACCGGATGTGGCGGCTTTCTTCACTGCTGGTTTCGGTTTGGTTTTTTGGGCCGGGGGTTTACCGAAACCTCCGGCACTTTGAACCTCCCGTGTTTGCACTTTTTGTGGTTTTCCAGCTCCTCCGCCCGTTGTCAGTACGTCGACTGAACCAAAACCTGTCGTGATCCCCTCTTTCTTCTCGGCGGACTTAAAGCCGATCCGCGCGAGTTGCTTGACCACCTTCTTTTGTACTTCGTCAGGGGAAAAGGGCTTCGCCATAAAGTCGCTAGCACCCGCTTTAATAGCTTCCATTACTAGGTTTCGGTCGCCTTCATCAGAGATAACAATAAAAGGTGTTTTCTCGTACTTCTCTTCCTTTCGTGCCCACTGCAACAACTCATAACCGTTCATCTCCTCCATTTCCCATTCAGAAATGATGAGGTCTATCTTATTCGTGCGCAACACGGCAATCGCACGATTGCCATTAATAGCATCATGGACCTCGACGTCCTTCAAGAAACGCCGAACTGAACGTTTTAAAGCATCGCGAACAAATGCCGTTTGGTCGACGATTAATAAGCGTATCTTCATATAGTGCCTGTTTTGGTAACGATAGCTGAAACTGAGCGATAATTTGCTTGGCGCTACAGTTGTCAGCAGGCATGACAGGGGCTTACGCTTTAGCCTGCGCCTATTCTACCCTGCGAGTAAACACCCACTGCGTATCCGAAGATAACGCGGCGTCATAGCCGTAGCCTTCCGAATCAAAGCCCTTAATCTGCTCAACATCACTGATCTTGTTCTTAATAATATAGGCGCTCATAAGCCCTCGCGCCTTCTTTGCGAAGAAACTGATGATTTTATACTTGTCGGTTTTCCAGTCTTTAAACACCGGAGTAATGATCTCAGCGTCCAATTTTTGGGTATCGACCGCCTTAAAATACTCCTGCGAAGCCAGGTTAACCACGGCTTGTTGGTCCATCTTCTTAAGCGCCTTATTGAGTTCTTTGCTGACCTTATCGCCCCAAAAAGCATACAAATTTTTACCACGCGCGTTATCGAGCTTCGTTCCCATTTCCAGACGATACGCCTGCATCCAATCCAGCGGCTTCAACACACCGTATAAGCCAGACAAAATACGCAAATGAGCCTGAGCAAAGGCAATATCCGACTCATCAAATGCATAAGCATCCAGCCCGATATACACATCACCCTTAAAGGCAAACATTGCCTGACGAGCGCTGTCTTTATTAAAAGGCAGCGCCCAGTCCTGATAACGGTCGTAATTGAGCACGCCTAACTTATCGCTAATACCCATTAAAGAAGAAACACCCTGTGGCGACATGGCCTTCATTTGCGTCGCCAATTCTTGAGCATCGTCGAGCAGGCTCGCTTTCGTATGTTTGTTTGTCGGCGTGGGGGTGTCGTAATCGAGGTTTTTGGCAGGGGATAAGACGATAAGCATAGGTTGTAGGGTCTGTGTTGGGTATTCGGTCATTAGGGGGGTTGGAAGTGCTTACTACTTGGATTCAAATCTGAAGCGCTTCTTGTTGGGGACAATATAGCGGGTTTGGCGCGGCTGAGAAAGCGTGCACAAACCTGCCAAATATTGATGGTACAGACTAAGCCGTTAGGCCTAGCACGATGAGTAGCTTGTAAAACTCAACATCACGAGTCCATAGGGCTGACTACGCCGCGTTCTTGAATGCCGACCACATGCGTGTAAATTTGTGTGGTGGAGAGATCGTTATGGCCCATCATTTCTTGAATGCTGCGAATGTCGGTGCCTGCATGTAATAGGTTGGTGGCAAAGCTATGCCTGAAGGTGTGTGACCCCGATTTTTTGTAAATTTGTGCTTTGATAATGGAATACTTTACTTTCTTTTGTAGGGTTGATTCGTCTAAGTGATGGCGTCTGTATTTTTCTGAGCGAGGGTCTTTAGACCGCCGGCTAGCGGGAAAAACGTATTGCCAAATGGGGCTTTTGGGAGCATTTTTATATTTTTTATGCAATGCGTTAGGCAGATAAACTTCACCAAAACCTTCGTCTAAATCCTGTTTGTGTATGTCCAAAGCGATTGAAATTTGCCGCTTTAAATCATCGATCAACATTTTAGGGAGTAGGGTCCGCCTCCATTTCATACCTTTTCCTTCGCGTACGATAATACAAGCGTTGGCAAAATCGACGTCTTGAACTCTTAACCGTAATACTTCAGATATTCTCAGTCCCGAGCCGTACATGATTGAAGCCATTAGCTTGAACTTTCCGTTCAACTGAGAAATTACAGCCATAGCTTCATCATGACTAAAAACTGTAGGTATCGTTTTGGGTCTAGAGCTTGGAACAAAGTCTAAGATGCCAACGTCGATGCTTAAGAATCTTTTGAACATAAATACGAGTGCGTTCAAAGCTGTTTTTTGTGAATTGGCAGATAAGTTTCGTTTTACAGCCAGATAACTCAGGTATTCGTCTACGTGCAGGCCACCCATGTCTTTAGGGTGTTTCATCCTATGAAAACGGATAAAATCAACGACCCACACACAGTATGTTTTCTCTGTTGTGTAGGCCATTTGCTTACTGCGTATAAAGACCCGAAATCTATCCATGAATTTAACGGGTTGAGGGGGCAGATTGTGTCTAATGTCATCCATAATAACGTCCTTTTTATGTATAAATATACAGTGTCATGATTCCGCTTTTGAACGCAAAATAGTTCGTGCTTGGATTCCGCTTATCAGACACTCTTATGTGATAAGTGGTATTTTTATAGTTAAATCAAAAGGTTAGCGATTCCGTACCTGCAGGGGATATCCGGCGGTGGAGCCGTATATTTCACAAGAGAATTTTTGAAAAGTAATCCAAGCCTTGACGGTGTAAGGCTTTGCCGTTAGTTTTCGGGTTTGAAAACAAGAAATGGGCGTCAGCCGGAATATGCGGCCACAGGGCGTCTGATACAAATGTTAACTCTATGGAGATAAGAGTTTGAAATATATCTTAGGACTGTTTGTTTTTATCTTTTCTCTTTCTCTCATGGCTGACGGAAGGGTTTTGTCTGATAATGCTCCAGAAGATAAGCCCGTGTCTTCAACCGGCAAGGCGGAAATGGATGCTTTTTTCAAAGCTCAGGAGCCTTACAATAAGCAAGCTCTGAAATCATTCCCTCAAGCTAAGAAGCGGTTTTTAGCTGGTCTCCCTAGCGGTGAGAATTTTTTTCTAACAACCAGGCTTCATGATAACTTAGGCGGAGTAGAGCAGGTTTTTATTTTGGTAACAAAAATTTCGTCTGGTGTCGTCTATGGAATTATTTACAACGATATTCATACGGTTTCAGGCTATAGAAATGGCCAGAAATACAGGTTTCCAGAGAGTGATATATTAGATTGGCTAATTACCAAGCCTGATGGTAGCGAAGAAGGAAATTTTGTTGGCAAATTCCTCGATACTTATTATGCTCAGTGAGTTAACAAAGCTATCTTGCTTCGTTCGCTATGCTCACTGGACAAATTTTCCGTGGCTGCGCCACTAAAAGCAAAAATTTGCCGCAAATAAGCGGCGTTAGCAGTAAAGGAAAATATGCTGAAAATTGGCGATTACGAATTAGAATTTATTGAGCAACCGACAGGGCTGTTTTTTAAATTTTGTTCTGTATATTGCTCTCACAAGCCTATTATTTGGGCTCGGTTAAAAAAGGGATGCGTGAAGGAGGTAAGCGAATATACAATCTCTTTCTCTGAACCGTTGTTAACCCATGAATTCACATTTTTGAAGCATTACTCAAATTTTGTAAAAGTGTTGTATAAAACTAAATATTTACACGTATTCGGTTTCGATAGTGAAATTGGTGTAATAACGTTGGGTCATAAGGCGGAGTTAAATGCAAAATTCGAAGAATTCTGCTAACAAGGCCATAAACCAGACCCCAAATATTACGCGATTTTGTGCATACGCTGCGCGCATTTTCGCACAAAACAGCTCCACATTTGGGGCTGGCTATAGCGGCGTTAAGCATTATGGAAACAACACACAGAGAAATCGTCGAGTACTGGGCGGTCAACTTAAATGAAAGTGGTTTATCTGTTGATATCGCTGAAGCGGATAAACTTTGCTGGAGATGTTCTCAAAAAAGATCTCTACAGCGTTGTCATATAGTGCCGCGCTCTCTGGGCGGGTCTGAAGCCCCCTCAAATCTCGTGCTTCTTTGTGCTCAGTGCCATGCAGAAGCTCCTAATGTCGAAGATTCTGATTTTATGTGGGTTTGGTTACGTGCACATGCGGTGAGTTTTTACGGTCTATATTGGTATCAGCGAGGTTTTCGGGAGTACGAATTTATTTTTGGTAAAAAACCTTTTTCAAATTTGGAAAATATGGAAGAAATTATGCCGAAAGTTAGATTGGCAATAGAAACGTATCTAGCCAACACGAGCACTCACTGGGGGCAAGGTAAAATAAACCCCGCCACCATTGCTTGGCTTTTACATAAGGTCGAGACCGAGGTCGAAAAAAATGCTTAACAAAGCCATCATTGTTCGCCCTTCGGGCTGGACCTCACTTCGTTCGGCCCAATATGGCGGGCGTTAAGTGTAAATTGGGTATGATCAGAGAAAGTGCAAAAAAATGGATCTCAGAAACTTGTGGAGAAGGTTGGCTGCCTTTGGTTGATGAAGCATACGATAACCTCCCTAAAGATATTGACATAACTGATGTCTATCAGAAATGGGCAGGTTTACACTTCGACACAAGTGAAGGAAATGAAGCTTTTGATATGTATCTTTTCGATATTCAGGAGAAGAGTGAATCAATATGTGAAAAGTGTGGGTCTACTGCTAGTCACTATGTTATTAGCGGTTGGGAATATGCTCGTTGCATCAAACATAGCGAAGGCGGAATTGATCTTAATAACTTGCCGGAACCCACTTAACAAGCAAATATTGCGGATCGTCTTACGCTTCGCTTCAGCCGCCCGCAAATTTGGGCGTTAGCTGTCTTAGTTGAGATTACATTCTATGAATTTTGAAAGCTTAATTATGGATGACTGGGAAGCATTTGAAGACTATCCAATCCCCAATTATCCTGACTATGGAAGTTGTACTAAAACTTCAATTTTCACAATATTGAAATATTATGGTGAGTATGAGGTGCATATCTCAGTTCATAAAAAAGAAAACAATAAATTTGATGTTGTATCTTGCGCTGAGCATAGGTGCACAGATCCTAGTACAAATGTAGAATCTAAAGATATCGATAAAACTGAAATTGAATCAAAAATAAAGAACTGCTGTGGTGAGTGGGATAAGCATTTTTCCTCGTAAAACACAGCTAACAAGGCCAGGCACATTCGCCAGCAAGCTGGCTGGACTCGTTTCACTCGCCCGTGCTGGCGGCGTTAAGTTTCAAAATGAATATCGACGATATAAATAAGAAAGTTAAAGCGCTGGTAGATGAAACTTGGAAAGATAGCTCCAAGTGGCATCAGAACTTTGGTGATGCCAAAAAGCTACTTGAAGAAGCCTTAGAGCACAGCCCAAATGATGAATCTACTCTCATAAACTACGGTACAGTTTTGTGTGATATGGGTAACCACACAGAAGCAACTGAATATCTTAGAAAGGCTATTGATCACGGCAGCGAGAATAAGCATGCATTTTATAATCTGGGTGTGGCTTTAATAAATAGTTCTACTCATGAAAACGCAATGATTTATATGAAAAAAGCAAAATCAAAGCAATGCGGTGCTTTAACATGGGAGGCATACTTTGATCCAATGGGGCACTAAGAACTTAACAAGGCCAGCAACAGCGACAGCTTTTCCGTCGCTTGTTTTGTGGCAAAAAAGCCTGCCACAAAAAAATCAACTACAAAGCTGCGCGTTCTGGCGGCGTTATGTATCAAGGTAATCCATGAAGAAAGTGGTATTCATCAACTGGGCGCCATTTGCACTAGGCTTGCTGTTGTTAGTAGTAGCAAAAGTAGATATCTATCAATTTGAGTCTCAGACAATTGAAGTTAGAGCCATGTTGTCGAGAGAGTTGCCGATCGCAATTCTTGGTTTTATATTAAGTATCGTTATATTTTTAAGTACCATTTACTGGCTAGTAAAAAATAAATGGACCGTGGCTATTCAAACAGTGATTAGTCCGATCTTATGGTATGGGTGCTTTATTGCAGGGAGTTTAATGGGCGGAGCATTTATGAATGCCACATAACAAACGCAGCTTAGCGACATTTTTTTCGTTTCGCTTCGCTGCACTACAAAAATTCGCCAACTGCGAGCGTTATGCATAGGGAAGGTTCATGGGGATAGCGAAAAAAGGAAAGAGAAAATTAGTTCATGATGGCGACGACTATTTCTGGTGGGTTGAAGATGACTTTGAGGGGCACACAGGACATTCGCTAATTGTAACGGTTTCCTCTGAGGACAAAAAATTTCTAGTAAAGTACTATATCGACCAGCGGGACCGGTTTGTCGTTACAGTATTAGGGGCAAGGTTTTGCGCTAATATTGAAACTGGCGGAGTCTGGAAAAGATTTTCATCTCCTCAATTTGGTAAAACGGGTATGTTTACACCTAAAGATGTCGTTTCTTTAATACGTTGGTCTTTGAACTCGGCAGTTAAAAAAGTCGAAGTAGATTACCAAGGTAAAGCAGTAACAAATGCATAACCAAGCCATCATTGTTCGCCCTTCGGGCTGGACCTCACTTCGTTCGGCCCAATATGGCGGGCGTTAAGTGTAACTATGAAAATACCGAATGAATCCAGCGTAGATTATTTAAAAGGCTCTTGGTTTATATTTAATGAGCCTGAAGGGGTAATAGCGCTTTTCTCATCGCCGTTTTCCGGAAAAGAAACCATCTATTTTAATGGTTCTATTGTTTCTAAAACAAGAAATTACAAAACAAAAAGTTTTAGTGAATTCGAAACCGGTGAAAATTACTACGAATTAACACTATCAATTAGCAAATTGTTTAGTGGTAGAATTGCTTGCAAGCTTTCGAAAAATGGGAGCCAGCATAAAAAATTAGAATCTAAGCACAATCCTAACTATTTTGTTATTTTGGCTCTAGCAATACTATTCCTTTCTGGAATCACGCTAATCGCAGGGTTTGGTGCGCCAAGCTGGGTTTCTTGGCTGCTTTATATTGTTTTTATGTATGTATTTCTTAAGTTGTCAAGTGATTGGACCCAAGTAATTGAAAGGTAAGCGTTCATTCCCCGGCG
>JAWSUY010000071.1:0-22723 GCA_033852175.1 Agarilytica sp. | reverse complement strand
GCGACCACCGGAATCACAATCCGGGGCTCTACCGACTGAGCTACGCTCACCACTGAAGAAGCACTCTAAAATCTCACAGCTAGATACTGGCAATTCTAGATCATAAAGAAAGCAATGGCACGCCCGACAGGACTCGAACCTGTGACCCACGGCTTAGAAGGCCGTTGCTCTATCCAGCTGAGCTACGGGCGCTTTATGAGCCCTACTGAGGCTTTATTCGAATGGTCGGAGTGGAGGGATTCGAACCCCCGACATCCTGCTCCCAAAGCAGGCGCGCTACCAGGCTGCGCTACACTCCGACTAACATTTCGATTCTCCCGACTGCCAAGCAACTTAACTCCGAGTCACTTAACTTCTTTAACTTGGCGCTTAGTGATAAGTGCCGTGTTTCGAGAGGGCTGCATAATACCCACGACCTTACCCTTCGTCAACGTCAATTTGAAAGATTTTTTCACCGACTTTCAAATCTATCAGTTTGATTTTATTGATTTATTTGGAGGAATCGACAAGCTATGGGAAAATGCGCGAAATCTTCCCCTCAATTGAAAAACCCATCATAGGAAACACTCCATGAGCGCACTAGTTCTTGACGGCAAAGCACTCGCGAAAAAGACTGAAACAGAACTGAGCCAACGAGTCTCAGCCCTAAAAGAGAAAACTGGACGCACACCAATCCTCGCCACGATACTGGTTGGCGCAGATCCCGCGTCGGCTACCTATGTGAAAATGAAGGGAAATGCCTGCACTCGAATTGGGATGAAATCACTCAAGGTGGAAATGCCTTCCTCTACTACGACGGAAGAGCTACATGCAAAAATATCAGAACTTAACGCCAACGAAGATGTTCACGGCATTCTATTACAGCACCCTGTACCTGAGCAGATCGATGAACGCCTCTGCTTCGACGCCATTGCGCTTGAGAAGGATGTAGATGGAGTAACGTGCCTAGGCTTTGGCCGTATGGCCATGGGCGAAGAAGCCTACGGTTGTGCGACCCCTAAAGGCATTATGCGCCTACTCGAAGGCTTTAACATACCACTGGCCGGCAAACATGCTGTAGTGGTCGGGCGAAGCCCTATCCTAGGTAAACCGATGGCCGCAATGCTGCTGAATGCTAACGCCACTGTCACAACATGCCATTCACGCACCCAAGATTTAGCCACCCACATAAAAATGGCCGATATTATTGTTGGCGCCGTGGGTAAGCCCGAGTTCATTAAAGCTGAATGGATCAAAGACGGCGCAGTTGTTGTTGATGCCGGTTACCACCCAGGCGGTGTTGGCGATATCGAATTAGCTCCACTTTCTGAACGTGTTAGCGCATTTAGCCCCGTTCCTGGTGGCGTTGGCCCCATGACGATTAACACCCTGATATACCAAACAGTAGCATCAGCCGAAGCCAAACTCGGTTCATAGCGACCAATGGATTCAATCAGGCTCGACAAGTTCATCAGCAACAATACTAACTTTAGCCGTTCTGACGTACGCAAAATGCTTAAGTCAAAACGGATTCAGGTCTGTGGTGAATTTGCTGCTAGGGCTGACACACGTATCGGCGATGACGATACGGTTGTGCTCGACGGTGAACTAATAGGAACCATTGGCGATATCTACCTGATGCTAAACAAACCCGCGGGGTATGTTAGCGCCAATACCGACGGGCAAAACCCTACGGTAATGGATTTACTACGGGTTGCCGATAACTACATTGACAACCCTTATCTCGAAAACATTAACAATGCGCCACCTCTACCCTTCGAAAACTTGCAAATAGCGGGTAGACTCGACCTCGATACCACAGGTATGGTATTTATCACTAACGATGGACTATGGAACCATAGAGTCACCTCACCGTCTGTCGCCAGTAAAAAAACCTATCACGTCCTTTTGGACCGGCCTATTGAGCAAAGCGCCATCCCATTGTTTGCCGAAGGCATTTTATTGGATAGTGAAAAACGTAAAACACGCCCCGCCGACCTTCAAATTATTAGCCCTAAAGAAGTTCGTTTATCACTCTGCGAGGGTAAATACCACCAAGTAAAACGCATGTTTGCCTCTATAGGAAATCACGTGTGTAAACTGCACAGAGAATCCATATCAGGACTCAAACTGGACCACAATCTAGCCCCTGGCCAATACCGTGACCTCAAGCCAGACGAACTCACCCTTATCCATCAACATATAAGCAGCGCCCCAACCTCATGAGTAATACCAACATATTTTCACACCTTGTATCCCTCGCCCGCCCGTTGTTAGCGGAAAACGAAAACTTGCGCATTTTGTGTATTGCCGACGAGAATATAGACCCTAACAACCTGGCTTTATTAAAAAACTTCCAAGAGCTCACGATCATCAGTAATCGCTTTACAATTATTGAAGAAGCTAAACAGAATGAGCTTAACGCGCACTTCTCTGATTTTGACTTTTCAGAGTTGACGGAAACCTTCGACATATGTATTTACCAGATTTCGAAAGAGCGTGCGGTCTGCCATCATGTATTTAATCAATGCCTGAAACTTTTAAATGAAGATGGAAAGTTGATTCTTGGCGGTAAAAAAAGCGAAGGGGTAAAGGGCTACCTGCAAAAACTGGTTAAAACTCAAAACTATATGGGCACGCTCAAAAAAGATAGCGATACCTACTGCGGAGTATTGACGAAAGGCAGCTCACTTGCAGACAATGTCGAGCAATACTTCTTAGACGATAAAAACTATAGTGAATTACGAACCGTAGAGTTAAGAGGCGCCAACAAAAACAGCAACTCGAAAGAAGAGAATTTAGGCAAAGGATTAACAGTGACCAGCAAACCGGGCCTATATGGCTGGGATAAAGTTGACCAAGGGAGCCTATTACTGATGGACACAGTTATAGAAGACATCAATGAAACCCGTTATCGACCTCAAAGCGCTTTGGATCTCGGCTGTGGCTTTGGATATCTAGCGCTTCGGCTTCTCGACCAAATTCAAATTGATGATTCACTCAATTGCTTTTCAAAAATAAGCGCGCTAACCGCTACGGACAACAACGCAGCTGCCGTTACCGTCTGCGAAAAAAATATAGCCGCTCACCCCCACGCTAAGAATATAGAAACACAGGTATTTGCAGACAACTGCGGCAATAGTATCAATGGAACCGTTAACCTTATCGTCTGCAACCCGCCGTTTCATCAAGGCTTTGAAAACAGCCGTGAACTGACCCAACAGTTTTTGCAGGCTACCAGTCGGCTTTTATCGCGAAAAGGTGTGGCGTATTTTGTAGTGAATACTTTTATCCCTTTGGAAAGTATAGCGACAGAGACATTCAAGAAAGTGCTCACACTGACAGACAATCGCAGCTTTAAAGTGATCCTACTTTCAAACCACTAACCTACAGACCACTAGCCAATATTTTGCATATCCAGCCCATATAGACTGATAAACTCTATATCTTTCTAAGATTTGCACACTAGCTCAAAACGGAGATCTTTCACCGCTGCGTGGGAGCTTTCCGCTTTAAGCTTGGCTAGCTGGGCATTAAAATGCGCTACGTTGCGACCGGACTTAAAGCAAACGGCAATGATATTTTCATAACGCGGATGTTGAAAATACACCCTTGACTTAAATCCCGCCTCTTTCAAACTTGAGGGCTTTAGGGCTTTCTTCATTTGCGTCACCCCTTCAAAATTTATCGCCAATACCCCATCTTTTTTCAAGCGACGGGATAATAATGTTAACCACGCCACATCAACTGTTATCGGGCGTACTGGGTCACTCTTATCACTTTCCGCTCCGCAAAAAATATCATCGACTAAAAAATCGAATTTTTGACCTGTCTTGCGGCTTATATATTCCCTCGCCTCCGCCTCTATTAAATCGACATTATCTTTTCTCGTTAAAAAATATTTAAGGGCGATTTTTAGATGAACTGGATCCAAATCCACTGCGGTTATTTTTTTTACAGACAGGAAGGTGTTTAATAGATTAATGACTGCCCCTCCCCCAACACCAAGAATCAAACAACTATCAATATCTGGCGTGCTTTTATGAAAGAGTGACGGTAAAAAAAGTAAATCCCACAAATGGCCCGCTAGCGGTCTTTGCGGATTCCACTGACTATGGAAAATACCATTCGTATACAGGCGAACACTGCTCCCAGCTGTTCTCACCTCATAATGTTCTGATGCTGTTTGTTTTTGCCAGATTACGGCCATAAAGGTTCCGCCATGCACTTAATATTCACATTCACATTACCCGTATTGATAAACTCGTTTAAAAAACGCCAATTGCAATACACACCTTTCAGACCAGCATGCCCGGTGTCGTAAAGAGTTATATGTTGCGCTTCAGGCAATATCTCCTCAAGAGCCCCCCCCCAGTCGGGTGGCGTTATAGGGTCGAATTCTCCAGAAACAATAAGCGTGGGTTTTGACGTGTATTTGAGATCAGAAACAGCCAATTCGGTTGAAAACCCATAATCCTTACAAAAATCGTAAGCAAAGCCTTCGGTAAAATAAGCTTCGACTTCTGGAAAGCCATCAAAAACAAAATTGAGATCATCCGACTTCTCAGACTGGCCATCTAAACACTCGGTGGCAAAGTACACCGTTGCACTAAACTGATCGTCCACAATATTATTCACAAAGTATTCGAGTGATAACAACAGCGCGTCGTTCACCTCGCCAGACTCGGCATAAGCCTCTATACCCGTGTAATACGCATCGTAAAGGTGGGGGCTGTATAGCGTGCTAAAGCTAAATTCTAGCAATCGCATTCCGGTTAATGTAAACGCGACCTCACCATCATCTTTCCATGACTTCAGAACCAGCGTTAATGGCTTTTCCTGCAATCGACTCAACGCTCGCCGGTACAGACTTCGGTAATCACTTACTGGCTGGCCATAATGCTTCCGATACGAACGATACAGCCGATCGTGCGTATTAAAACTGTTTCGATACAGCTCTATACCGTCATTATATAACCCTTTAGAAAACGGATAGACCGACTCAAGAATAAGAGATTTAACCACATCATATGTCGCTGCAGCTAATGCAAGTCGAGTCCCGTAAGAAACACCCCACAAGTGCGCTCGCTCATACCCCAAGGATTTTACCATTCCATTAATATCTTCAGCTTGATAGCGTGTTGCGAACACGTCATAGAGATGTTTTTGATCGAGAGCAGGAAATGTTTTTGCAAGTTTTTGGCCGTACTCATCGAAACACTTCGTTAACGTATTATTCAGTATTCGGTATTCTTCACTAAGCTCAGGCGCCGTCGCGATCAGCTCACGAACCTTACTAAGGTATGCTGAACATTGCGCCGCGGGCTTTCCGTCTCCCGTTCCTCGGGGATCAAACAACAACACATCAAAAGTCGATTGCCGTTCTTTCAACCATTCCATCCAATGAGAAATTTCATCTGGGCCGGTCATATGCCCCTGCCCAGGGCCACCAGGAATGTACACAAGCAAATCTCTTTCGTCTAAAGCCTTACCATCCTGATTTATTGGATTTAATAAGGCCAGCGGCAACAAGAAACCAGCGCTTTCGTGAGTGCGATAGTAATAGCACCGCAAGTCAAAGTCTGGAGAATAATGAATCCCGCAAGACCGAGACAAAAGACGACTGTTAGTCTGTGATAACGAGCTAGCTGTAGAAGACAAATATAGAAAGGTAGACACGGCAAGAACGATACAAACAAGCGTCAGGATAATAATATTTGTTTTTTTCAATAACATCCTAACAAATCCTTCCGCAGTCTATTCTGTTACCTAGAGCTTATTATTTTAAAAGGGCTTTATCGGAAAGTAAAACCGCTTATACGAATCGGAACGATGCAATACCGATGCAATCACAAAAACCATCCAATACTGCTCCACCGCTCCTTTTAGCTTATAACAGTTGATACAGAACAAGAGCGGATAAGGGCAGGAAAGAATCGCTGAAAAGCAGGATTAGAGGGGCTTACACCCCCGATTAAACAATAGACTTAGAGTTTTAACTTAGGCCAGGACAAGGCCTCTGGGCGCCCAATCCGTTGATATAATTCCTTAAACGCCGCCCCCAGAAACAACGCGCCATTGTCGGGCTTAACTTCGATATCGTATTCTTCCCCCGAAAGCGTAAAGAACATACGAGTGGCGTGAAGATACATACGATCGGACTTAGCCCCTCCATAGCGCTCATCCCCCAAAACTGCAGCACCCAGCGATTTGAGAGCAACGCGAATTTGGTGGGTTTTACCTGTATGGGGCTTAACTAGCACTGCACGCACGCCACCTTCTAAGCCATAGCTAAAGAACTGCGTCGCGGCGGGTTTAGTCATTTTGCGACTCAGTTTCCATGAGCCATTGCGGCTTTTTTCCATATCGCCAACCACACTGCCTTGTTTTTTACTGGTTTTTTTATCGCATAAAGCCCAATAGTATTTTTGAATTTCGCGATTTTGAAACAACAGTGAAAGATCTTTAGTTGCTTGCTTACCCTTGGCAACCAGTAAAATACCAGAGGTATCACGATCCAATCGGTGCACGGGAAATAACGCGCTATCATCTAGCTGCTTGCGAAGCAGGTTAATAATGCCTTCACGCTCTCCCTTCCCCTCTATTTTTTCACCGCTTTTAGCTACGCCACCATCAGCAGCAACAAGCACACTCGGTTCGTTGTGCACTAAAGTCGAGGGCAACTTATTGATTGCCACAAAAGCATCCGTTTCCAAAACCACACGTATAGATTGACTTACCTCACTCATCGGAATAACTTCCTTAACGAATCTTCAATATCTTTAGCGTCTAACTTTTCCTGCAGTTTATCCTTTAACTTATCTGTATTTTCGTCTAACGCTAACTTTCCATCTTTAAACTTTGATTTTAATTTTTCCTTTTGATTTGCAGCCCCCTCTTTCAACTTATCTTTTGCCTGCTTAAGCTTTTCTTTTGCCGCAATTTTCAGCTGTGAGCCCACTTCTTTTTCGATCAGTTCAAGCAGAGGCTTTAAAACACCATTACCAAGCTCTTTTGGCGTTAGCCCGTCTTCTTTACTGCCTACATCCGAAATTTCAAAGCCTGGTAAAGACAAGGTATACGCACCCCATTGCGACGACAGCTCAATGGTGCTGGCTGAAAATTGAATATGCTCCAATGCCAATTTCACCCCGTCGTCTTTTGCACTATTTTCCTGCTCAGTAGATGGCTGACCAGAAGACTTTTTGGCTTTATTTTTGGCTTTCGCTTTCGAGGCATTCCTGTTGGAATCATCAGACTTCCCACTCACGCTATCCAGCAAGGCTTGAATATTGGTTGAAATGCCTTTTTGCTCAACATTTATAGCCATTCCCTTAACGGTAATATTTTTAATAACAACAACATCACTTCGAATCGTTTTAGGATCTATTTCAAGGTCGATGACATCCCACTGAAGAATATAATCGCCGCTGTAACCCGCTGGATTGCCCACTACAAAATGACTCAGCTGCCCCGTCCCCTTCAGCAACTTGATATCCACATCTCGGATACCCACATGCGTCTGGGTTATTTCAGGACCAACCGTTTCGATTGTATCTTTAACTATTTGGTTAATATTGCCCAAGACATAGGCGATAAGGCCTGCAACAACTGCAAAAAGAAGAACGAAAATACAGCCTAGAATTTTTGTGGGTTTCACGAAGCCTACCTTGATTAATACAAACTAAAGATGAGGTGAGAGTTTTAAACGATTCAAACTGGACGCGATAGTACCTTATTCCGCTTATTGCTTCCTCTGCCACTTAGTTAGACAGCCGGTATTCCTCAGCCAAACAACGCGTACAGCCTGCCACCAACATTTTCGGCCCTCCCTCCACCCCACTGTAAACCCACCGACTTTCTTGTCAGAACACCCCAAGACGCGGCATACTTGCGGCTTGTCCACGACTGAAGCCTTTAAAACTCCCCATGCTAACTGCCCAAATTGCCATTGCCTCCCTCTTACTGCTCGCCTCTACCCTAGGCTCATCCCTCGCCTACAGCCAAGAGAACCTTGCAAAAATAAACCAAAAAGACGAATACCCCATCATTCGAGCACCAAACTGGTTAAATCAGCAGTTTTTAATCAAACAGCGCAAAAGTATTGAAGAAGTAACGCGAAGCAACTTTGGCCAATCATTGAAAATCGGCAAAGGCAACATTCCGATCCTCCAACGAATCATCAATGAAGAATTAATTCCGGTTGAGAACAAGCTCGAACTCCAAGCCCTTGGGATTGTGCTGGGTGACATCATCGTTGAATACGATAAAAAACTAGCCTGGCAGGTCTATGAAGACGCAGAAGGTAGCTCACATGCAGTCTGCCTACTCGACACCAAACACTGCCTATTCCCCGCTACCATGCTGTCTCGACGAATTGAAGCCGGGGCTACTGTCGATGTTCATCGCATTTACGAAAAAGTCCTCGGTCTCATAGAGCCGGTATTGCCAAAACGCGCCTATTCGAACCGATAAGCCCCGTAAAACAGCCTATTTGGCTTAGTGCGGCTATTTGGCAATGTTTCACTGAAATCTGGGAGTTTATCAACGCGACCCGTCATACCTGACTAAGACCGACATACTGCTAAACTAGTTAATAACTAGTGCATTATTTAAAAAAACAATGCTCCTCACATTCAACAACGCGGATCCTTTGTGTCGTTTAAAAAAATATTACTTGCTGGCGCTGGCTGGCTCTGCATTATATTAGGGGTAGTCGGTATATTCTTGCCTATTCTCCCCACAACTCCCTTTATATTGCTTGCCAGCTGGTGCTTTGCTAACTCATCTGAACGCTTCCACAGCTGGCTACTGAACCACCCTAAACTCGGCCCATTAATCAAAATGTGGCAATCCGGCCAAGGCATACCTCGACGCGTCCGTAACCGTGCAGTTATCACCATCGCCGTGGGAATGACCATATCGGCAATTCTCGTGGGAAAACTGTTCGCAACCCTCACGCTCATCGTTATTGGAAGCTCCGTCAGCTGTTATCTATTCCGCCTACCCACCGCAGAAGAAAACGATTCCTCAAGCCAACAAACAGAGTAACGCCCTCAAATCCCGTTAAAACACCTAAGTTAGCCATCTGCCTGCGGTCTGATTTTGCTATACTCGCGGCCCCAAAAGCCTTTGTAATATTGAGTAGATCTTGAGCAAGCAGCCCTTTTCCCTATTAGCACTAGACCCAGCACAGCAAAAAAACCTTATCGATCTCGGCTATACCGAGATGACCCCAGTACAAGCAGAAGCACTGCCACTGGCCCTAGAAGGGAGAGATTTAATCGCCCAAGCCAAAACCGGCAGCGGTAAAACAGCTGCTTTTGCAATACCAGCCCTGCACAAACTCAACCAACGAAACTTCGGCGCCCAAACGTTAGTCTTATGCCCTACCCGCGAATTGGCCACCCAAGTCGGCGCAGAATTCCGGCGGCTCGCACGCTACAAAGACAACATCAAAGTCGTCGTCCTCTGCGGAGGAACATCCATAGGCCCCCAAATTGGCTCTCTGGAACACGGGGCTCATATTGTCGTTGGCACTCCTGGCCGCATTAAAGATCACTTACGTAAAGAAACGTTGTCATTAGCCAGCATAGATACCCTAGTACTCGACGAAGCCGATCGGATGCTTGAAATGGGTTTTATCGACGATATCGAAAACATCATCGAACATACCCCCAGCAGCCGACAAACCCTGCTTTTTTCAGCGACCTACCCAACCAACATCAAAAGTCTAAGCCAACGCTTTCAAAACAACCCCGCTGAGGTCGTCGTTGAATCCATACACAGCGACGCTCAAATCACTCAAGACTTTTACATATGCTCTTCCCGCGACGCTAAAAACGACGGACTCATTACCCTGCTCTCGCATTATCAGCCTGAAACAGCCGTAGTATTTTGCAACACCAAGCAAATGACCCAAGACTTATGCCAGCACCTAAGAAAGCACAACATCAGCGCTGCAGCCATTAATGGTGACCTGGAACAACGTGATCGAGATCAAGTACTGGTGCGCTTTAAACAAAAAAGCTGCCGTATCCTTATCGCCACAGATGTTGCCGCACGAGGGCTCGATATTAGCGACCTGCCCGTCGTCATTAACTTTGACCTGCCTCGCGATCCCGAAATATACGTCCACCGCATAGGCCGAACCGGACGCGCAGGAAAAGAAGGCAAGGCAATCAGCATCTTCACCGCTAAAGACCGCTTTAAAGTGGATGTTATTGGTGAATACCTGGATCGAAGAATCGATTTCGAAGCCATAGACACACTTCCCCAAGATCTAAAACCACTACCCTCACCAGACTACATCACGCTATGCATAGCCGGTGGCCGACGACAGAAAGTACGACCCGGAGACATTCTGGGAGCACTGACCGGTAACGATGGAATCGATGGAAAAACTGTTGGCAAGATTGATGTCTTAGACTTCGCTGCCTATGTCGCAATCGAGCGAGCACACGCTAATCAAGCACTGTCCTGCCTCATAAACGGAAAAATTAAAGGGAAGAAGTTTAAGGTTCGTAAGCTGTAACCTGAACTCAGCTCACTATTTTAGTTTTACATGGATGTTTACATCAGGATCTAACCAGCTATAACGTTTCGGGAGATATTATCCCAAGACACCTCCCCCCAAAAGCATCCGAATTGCTTGCGGGGCAGGCTCAAACCCGCTGACTCTTCTGCTACCACACACAAAGTAGACGCCTCCGTAGCACAATGCTACACTCAAAACAGTTTGTAACGAAGAGGATGGCGACATGGCAAAAGCACACTCACCCGTAAGACTGCAGGCAGACCTAATGAATGCAGCCTCCACAACCGGGAAACTCATGCACAGAAGCACCGCAGAACAAATCGAATATTGGGCCTCCGTCGGTCGACGCGTTGCATCACAGCTAACACCCGACAATATCGTCGCCCTCTCGTCCGGCCTTGCCAACATCATCATTGAGCCAGTAACAACCGATGCTATAGACCCCGATGCTGTTTTTGAATCACTCGAATACGACCGAAGCTCAGGCAATCTTACCGAAACCATCAGCCCCAGCGAAATAAAATTTCAAGCATCAAAAAGCCACCCCGGCTATCTCGAACAAATAGACATAAGCGGGCACATTACAATTGGCCAATTCAGCGACGGGGCTTTTGTTCCTCTAAGCTAATAACGCAATTAGCCGCTCGCCTAACACTCCATATAAGACTGTAATTAACACCCCATGCAAAAAAAGAAACAGTTGTGGCTGATCACCGGAGGTAACGGTTCAGGCAAAACTACATTTTACGAACGCTACCTAAAACCCTTGGGAGTACCTTTCGTAAACGCCGACAATATAGCCCGAGAACTTTACCCCGATTCTCCCGAAGCCCACAGCTATCACGCATCCCAAATTGCCGAACAATTACGTTATGACCTACTCCAGAGTGGCCGTAGTTTTTGCTTCGAAACCGTATTTTCACACCCAAAAAAAATAGACTTCGTCGGCAGAGCTAAAGCCTTGGGTTATGAAGTCATTCTGGTGTTTATCCATCTAGAATCCGCCCAACTGAACAAAGCCAGAATATCTCAAAGAGTCAAACTTGGTGGACACAGCGTTCCAGATGATAAAGTTGAATCGCGCATTCCTCGCGTTCTTCAAAACACAAAAACAGTCATCCCCCTATGCGACCAAGTACGCATACTCGACAATTCTCATTCAGATAACCCTTTCGCCCCGGTTCTCACGATTAAAAATCGTGACATAGAAACATTACAAAAAAACACCCCTGAGTGGGCAGACTTTTTGTGTGGTATTCACGAAACATAAAACACGACCACACAGTTTTGATCCACAATTCACCCGAGCCGACTCGCTAACACTTGAATCCACGCCTTAATAGTGAGGGACAAGCCTCACTTCTACGACATTGTCACCCGTTTCAACATAACTTTGAAAATTGTAGGTATCATGAGCAACCTCACGACACAGGACACTTCCCTCAAAGGTATAAGTGAGATTTTTCGTAAAACTGCCTTTGCCCAACCTTAAATGGATGAATTCATAAAATACTAAGTCGCGTCGAACATAACAGCGATATATGAATACTGCTTTTGTCTCAAATTCATCAGGCATCTTCAATCATCCGAGATTAAATCTGTAGGACGAATAAAACCATGCATTACAAAAAAATATTACTCGCAGCTACAACAATACTATCGACAAATGCTGCTCTTGCAGCACCTACGTGTGACATCCTTGATGTCGCTGAAATTCCAGAAGTAAACGCAACAAGTGGCGAATTTGAGACTGGATTTATTATCAAATGGGCTAATGTAGACCTTGAAGGAGTAACTAACTTCGGCGGAGTCAGCGCGCATCTATACCTAGACGGAGCACTTTTCGTTAACCCCAACCCAAATTATGGCGTTGGCGTTGAAGGCGTATGGTTCAATACCACATTAATCCCAGACCAAGACGGCATTCAATCCATGCCTATTCCTGCTGCAATAGGCACGCACGACATTATGCTGGAAGTGGAAACGCCAAACGGAATAGGCACATGCTCTCAACAAGTCACCATTCGCTATGATCAATCCAACCCCATCACGACGGTTGGCACTTACAGTATTTCGCAATTGGGCGGTAACAGTGCAGAACTCTCATTCCCGTATCAAGTTGATGACTACTCTGGCGATTTACAAATTGTTCAGCTGATCGCACTAGAAGCACCAATTGGGGCTGTAATACCCCCAATGTTTATTAACTTTCACGATTACGGTTCAGTAGCCAACTCCACAGACAACAGCATGACAATGACAACTGCTGGTGACTATATACTGCAAGTGTATGCTGAAGATCTTAACGGTGAATTCCATTACTCTCGCGAGATCACATTCAATGTTGAGGGAATACCACCAACACCTACACCCGTGCCTACTTCATCGCCGGCACCAAGCCCAACACCCACAGCGACGCCAACTGCAACCCCCGTTCCAACGCCTATACCAACCCCGGTTCCCACACCGCTCCCCAACTGTAGCCAAATGACAACCTTCAATTATTATCACAAGACCGGCGGACGCGCGACGAGCTCGGGCAATGTTTGGACACCGAACTATGTTGCCAATGGCAGTGGTGATGCAATGCCTGGGTCAACCTGGGGCTACAACACGCTACACAGCTATTTTACTAACCAGTGGAAAATCGGTAGCTGCCCATAGTAAGGCTTCACACGCCCTATTAGCAGTAAAGCAAAAACAGATAACCAATAAAACAAAACCGCTAGCCAATAATGGCTAGCGGTTTTTTTATGCCTAAATGAATCAGCTTATTTCGCTTAACCAAGACGAAAAGGATAGAAAGAGAAGCGTATTAATGCGTTACAAAAGTACAGCGCGGTTAATACGGCTAAAGATATAAAGAAAAAACGCGCCTAAAGCGACACTGCCCCAGTAACGCTATGGGCAGCCGATATAAAATATTACTTTTAAGAACTAGCGATATCGGCACCACAACGAAGCGCAGATATCCTACTAGCATGAATATTCGTATCAGAAATCATGCTCAGACTGTCTTCACGCCATAATGTATCCAATACAACACCGTCTCCGCTCGCAACGACCACTTTTTTATTTCTAGCAAGCGAATCAATCAGCATATCTTTAATTGCACATGAGGCACTGTAATCAAGACTGGGAACGTCACTCACATCCAGAACTAACACATTGAAATCATCTTCACGGGCCAGTAGTTTAATCATATCTTTTGCCGCTCCGAAGCTAATCGGCCCAGCCAAATAAAACAACAAAACCTTTCCGCCGGCAGAAACTAAAATATCATTCTCTTCACTCGACAACGAATCATCATCCTCAGCGCCTCGAATCACTCGAATACTCGCCAGCTGAATATCCGACTGCCGCTTCAAGAACAGCAAACTCGCCATCACCACCCCAACACCCACGGCTGTAAGTAAATCAACAAATACCGTTAACCCCAGCACGGCGTACATAATCACAACACCGGAACGCGAAGAGCGAAGCGAACGCTTTAAATAACCCCAGTCAATAATGTCGGTACCGACCTTTATCAAAATACCCGCTAAAACCACATGAGGAATGTAACTGGCCACAGACCCCAAACCCAGTAATATCGACAACAACACCAAGGCATGTAAAGCGCCAGAAATTGGCGTTTGACCACCTGCACGCACATTCACCATCGTACGCATTGTTGCGCCCGCACCCGGAAGACCACCAAAAAGCCCCGAAATAGTATTACCAATGCCTTGGCCTATTAATTCTCGGTTAGAGTTGTGATGACTGCGAGTAATATTATCCGCGACCAATGATGTCAGTAACGAATCAATCGTACCGAGAAGGGCCAGAATAACCGCAGAGTTGACCATCCCCGGCAATAAATCCATTGGAATAGTCGGTATTTGAAAGCTCGGCAAACCCGTCGGCATTTCTCCCAAAATAGTTAAGCCGTGAGCATTAAAAACAAAAGCAACTAATAGGGTTCCGAAAAACAAAGCCAATAGAGGGGGCGGCACAACACGGGAAATAAACGCTGGCGTCAGGTATACAATAGCGATTGTAATTATACCAATTAATACAGCTTCCCAAACCACGTTACGCATAGCGTCAGGTAAAGACTGCAAAGCCGATAAAGGTCCGCTGGATGAATCCCCGCCCAATAAAACACCGAGCTGCAGCAAAATAATGATCACCCCTATTCCACTCATAAAGCCCGATATAACCGGCTGAGGCATATAATTAATATAACGCCCAATTTTTAACACACCGAATAATATCTGGAATGCACCGCCCATCATCACAACAGTAAAAGCCAGCGCTGGCCCCTGAACAGGGTCAAGCGCAACATAATGGGTAAATATCCCCGCCATAACCACAGTCATCGGACCTGTTGGGCCCGAGACCTGAGAAGGCGTACCACCAAATAACGCCGCAAACAATCCAACGAATATTGCGCCGTACAACCCCGCAATAGGTCCAGCTCCAGAAGAAACGCCAAATGCTAAAGCAAGCGGCAAAGCAACAACTGCCGCCGTAAGGCCGCCGAATATATCGCCGCGAATATTATTAAAATGAAGACCATGGATCAAATTCAAACTTTCCCTCCTAAGGGTACAAACGAACAAAATAAATTAACATGTACTATTTTTTAGTAAGCCACTGCTGACAGTCGATTATCGGTAAATATCGTCATATTCAACTTTCATGGACTTCCTATCAACCTTCCCCATCGCATTTTTGGGTAATTCATCCATAAAAATAATTCGCTTCGGCGTTTTATATGCCGCCAGAACTTTTTTAACTGCAGAAATAATTTCTTTGGGATTCAAGCCCTGCTTATCAGCCACTACGGCTGCCGTCACACCCTCACCAAAATCAGGATGCGGCACACCAAACACAGCGACCTCTTTAATACCCTCATAATCCAACAAAGCATTTTCCACTTCACGTGGATATACATTAAACCCTCCACTGATAATCATATCGCTCTCGCGACCACTCAAAGTAAGGTAGTTTTTCTCATTAAAAAAACCAAGATCGCCGGTAATAAAGTATCCCTCAGATGTAAAAGCATCTTTCGTTTTTTGTTCTAAGCCGAGATAACCTTGGCAAATATTGGGGCCTTTTACCTCCACAATTCCAATCTCGCCAACCGCAGCCAATTCACCACCGTCTTTACGAATCCGAACAGAAATACCCGGTAACGGCTGACCAACACTTCCTGCAACACGATCACCGTCTAAAGGGTTCGACGTCAGCATGTTCGTTTCTGTCATGCCGTAACGTTCAAGTACACGATGTCCGGTTTTTTCAAAAAACGTATCCGATGAAATCGCGTCTAAAGGCGCAGAACCACTGACAAATAATCGCATTTTTGCGGTCGACTCGGCAGTCAAACGTTCATCAGACAAAATTCGGCCATAATGTGTCGGCACACCCATAAAGGTTGTCGCTTCTGGCAGACGCTTGAATACAGCATCAAGATTAAAACTGTTTTCAAACAAAATTTCACAGCCAGAACACAAGGACGTATTCCCCGCGACAAACAATCCGTGAGTATGGAAAATTGGCAATATGTGCAACAGACGATCAGCATCAGTAATTTGCCAGGCTTCCAACATCGTCAATGCATTGGATAAAAGATTGCGTTGACTCAACATCGCGCCTTTCGGCTTACCTGTAGTGCCAGAGGTATAAAGTAAGGCAGCCCAATCATTAGACTCAGCAGAATACGCTGGGTACTTTTCGTCATTATCATCAAATTCAAGCAGACTACCCTCACCACTAGCATCCAAGGTCAAGACACCAGCTCCACCGCCCTCAAACACAGAAATACGAAGCGGGTCACACACAACAACCTTGGGCTTTGCATCATCAACCAAAAAACTCAGTTCAGTATCCGTGTAACCAATATTGGCAGGGTGATAGACGTACCCGGCATACTGACAAGCGAGGTAAATCGCAAATGCCTGTGGTGTCTTCTCAACAACAACAGTAACCCGTTCCCCGCTTTCTGCACCGCTTGCAGCCAGTTTTGTGGCGATATTTTCAGCCAAAAGGTCAAACGCCGATCGACTCCATACATGGCCATCTGGCCCATGTAAAAACGCACGTTCTGG
Organism: Agarilytica sp.; assembly: GCA_033852175.1. Classification (GTDB taxonomy): domain Bacteria; phylum Pseudomonadota; class Gammaproteobacteria; order Pseudomonadales; family Cellvibrionaceae; genus Agarilytica. The sequence continues at coordinate 6,109 of JAWSUY010000071.1, read as the reverse complement.
CGCTTTCTCAACATTTACCTTGAATATCTGGCCTACTGATCTGACTGTCATGAAAGAAACCTTGTCTGTTAATTTTGGCTTGGGACTCTAACTCACCGAAGGTGCTGGTCCCAAATACAATGGAATTCGTTTGGTAACTGAGCTACCAAACCAAATCATCAGGAATTTCGAACTGAGCATAGTAATCATCGTCAGCATCTGAACTTTCACCGCTCTGCTGGCTAGACGTTTCGTTATACACAACAACTGCAGACTCATCACGTTCTCGAATTTTATCCGCAATTGGCTTCGGTATAACATCATAAGACTCGCCCACAAAAGCAATGCACAAGCGCCCTCTCGACAACTCATCCGCCACACTTGAAGTCACTAAAATCTTTTTAATCGTACTGCCGTGAGAGAAATTGAATTCTACATCACCAGATCGTCGCGCCAATTTATAATACTTAATCAACTGCGCCACCTGTGCAGCCAGAGCCTTTTTCTCAGCCACTTGATTACGCTGCTGATTAAGCCCCTGATCACGCACCAACTTTTCCTGTTTAGCCTTCTGAATAGACGCCTGCGACTCGCTTAAGGAATCATCTTTATTTCTACGCTTTTCGTTTTTCGCCTTACGCTTATCCTTGGAGATTTTTTTGGCCTTTTTACCGTCAATTAGACCGGCGCCCATCAATTGATCCTGCAAAGACTTGCTCACTTTTCAATCACCCAGTTTTGTAAAACGTAGACAGGCATTCTATCACTCTACAGCCATGCAACCCACCCCAACTCATTCCAGCACGTCCCTCATCAAAGCGTTATAAAAAAGAGTGAATTCCTCGCCATATCAAGGATGTGTAAGTCTGGAAGAGTGAAGGTCGATCAAACAACTAAGTAGCAAAACCTCGTTAACCGTAACCACCACAAAAACACCCATTTTCTTGATTTAAATCATTTTCTTTAGCTTTTTCTGAACGTTTTTTTTGCCGCCTAAACTCTACTAACTATACTAAGATTCACTGTTCACTATGAAAGCAGCACGCGATCAAACCGAACCCACCGCCGCGCCAGCTAAGAAAAACAACGTATATTTCCCCGAATACGATTTCAGAAGGTGAATCATGAAGTTTGAGCAACCAATTTTTGTGAAATCAGCCCAAATTTCCGCCCATCTCTACTTTGCGACTCAAATCGCCAAACAAATTTCGCTCGCCTCAAAAAATGCCCGAGCAATTACTGTTAGAGCGGGCACCAAAGCAGCTGGTTTTACCGCGATCACACATTTCATAGAAGAGCTATCCAAAGAAACTATTGCGAGAGCCAATCGAATAAATAAAATTGGCGTCAAAATTTCTCGCATAGCAACCGAACAGGTTAAAGCAGAAACAACCCTACGCGACTTTCTCTACATCGAAAAAAAATCGTGCGACGCTCAATTTATAGACTCGATTAGCGGTGTAAAAAAAGCCACAATAAAACTAACAGAAAACTTCGATAACGAATTCAAGTCATTGCTCGAAAACTTAACAAACGAACTTGATGAAAGCAAAAAGCAAATTCGAACGGCAACTGTCCTCGTCAGTACGTCAAAAATTGAAGCGACGCAATCCGGGGAATTTGAACAACAATTCCAAGTCATTGCCGAAAACTTAGAAACCGCCTCAAGCGAGATAAAAAACCAAATTATTGCAGCAAGTAAAATACTCGACCAAGCAAAGAGCCAGCGTAATGAAAGCCACAAAAATTGCAGAAACATCTAAATCAGAATGGATAATGTTTGGACGTGACGATGAAAAGCCTGACAACATTATTGATACAAACCAATACATGGTAAAAAGTGGAAATCGCGCCATACTGCTTGATCCAGGAGGGATTGAACTGTTTGCACCCATGCTTGCCGCAGTACTTCATCACGTACCTATTGAACACATTACCGACTTATTTGCATCTCACCAAGATCCAGACATCATCTCTTCGCTAGGCCTATGGGACAAAGCCATACCAAACGGAACACTACATGCCCCCTGGTTATGGGAAGGATTTATTCGACATTTTGGCATGAATAACATTACCTACGACGCAGTTCCTGATGAAGGCGCCACCCTTCAAATAGGGAGCGCAAGCCTAAAACTAATACCCGCTCACTACTTGCACGCATCCGGGAATTTCCATGTTTATGACGAAGAAGCCAAACTATTAATGAGCGGGGATGTTGGTGCGGCACTAGAGTCCGACAACGCTCCTCTTTTTGTCAAAGATTTTGACGAGCATATCCCAAAAATGAAAGGGTTTCACCAACGCTGGATGCCCTCAAATCGGGCGAAGAATGACTGGATCGAAAGAGTTAGAAAACTTGATATTGAAATTATGGCTCCACAGCATGGTCGAATATTTAAAGGAGATAATGTACCCCGCTTTCTTGACTGGTTTGAAGAACTCGATGTAGGAACCGCCATCCCTTAAGGCAACCATTCATAAAGAGCTAAGACGAATATCCAGTCCAATATGATTGAAACTCAGAGAAACTTCATCCGACTGGACTTTCATCTAAATACGAGCAAGTGCAGCAAAAGCAAAAACCAGTTCCACCTGGCCAAGTGCACACGTGGTAGGAAAACTCTATCGTCATTGTCGTATCCCAACACGCTGAAGCAATCATACCTGCCATCCCCACAACCGATACTGGGTTACACCAGGCACTCTTGATGCGGCACGGATACTGCGCCATATAGCCTGCAACATACAAAAACAATTACACCCCATCGCCTATATCAAATGGAACTTGTGACAACGTAGCCTGAACCTCCCTCCCCCACTAACGGCCCAAATTCAATCACAATGATCCACGACAACAAACATTCACAGACAGGAAGTCTCGCAAATAAAGTCATCTAAATCCGTAAACGAATCTAAACCACAGTAAGCGATAAGCAGTGTTCCAAAATAATGTTTTATGGCTAGCACGCTCTCAGCACATTGAGTCAATTGGACGTTCAGAAAACGGAGTTGATATAGGCCTCTTTTAACCTATCTGATAACCAACATCCAAAGATTAAGAGTATTGAGATCTTGTGAGCTGGGCGCCCTTAAAGTTGACTGTTTTGCTGTTAAATTCGCTAAACAGTCATCTATATACCATACTTTTCTTGGTTATTTTCAACAAAAATACGCGCAAATTATCGAGCGATAATAGAGGTTTCTTAATGTACAAGCACACTATCGGCGTTCTTATTTTTATATTCGCCGTTTTGATTTCAGGTAATAAAACTTACGCCGATTCAGAAATTGGTACATTAGACACCAAACACTATATTCCGCCCATTTATGCCCGCTCAGGCTTGAGCACTACCAACGACGTACAAGACCACTACCTCTATTTGTCGACTTTAGAGACCGTCGCTTTCAATGTAAACATCACCAATGCGGACGGTAGCGTCAATCAAAGTGTGTCGGTATCTAAATCGTCTCCAGCTCTAGTAGAGCTTAGCGCGGCACCCTACGGGACGTCGGACTACGGCGCCCTGAATATCGTTACCGATACAGGTTCGAACGCGATCAATACGAATGATGGTTTAGTCTTAACGGCACCCAGCAGGTTCTATGCGAATATTCGTCATGCCAGTGGTTCACAGGGCGGTTCACTGGTATCAAAAGGACAAACGGGTATCGGCACTCGGTTTCGCTCTGGGCACGTTTATACCAATACACAACAGTTGCCCGTTAAAGCGCATTTTATCTCGGTAATGGCCATGGAGGACAATACCGAAGTCACCTTCAGCGATATATCACCGGGTATTACTTTTGTTGGAGCAACGCCCAGCTCGGTGACGCTCGATCAGTATGAGTCATTTGTTGTTGCGATGGAGTTGGACGCGGGTACTAATAGTTTGGTCGCGAACGACTTAAACGGCACCTTAGTCACTTCGGATAGCCCTATCGTCATGAATTCGGGTTCGTTTCTTGCGGGGCATTCCACATCTTCAGGCAGCGGCCGTGATATTGGGATCGATCAAGTAGTACCTACCGGCTACCTCGGCACCAAGTTTATTCCCATACTTGGCGGTGGTGGTGCAAATGCTGACAATATGGAAGTGCCCATTGTCATTGCTGATGTTGACGACACCGAAATCTTTATTAATGGCAGTGCCACAGCAATCGCCTCGATTGATGCCGGCGAGTATTACCCAATTAGTGGAACCAATTACAGTGCTGGCTCGATGTTCATTCGAACAAGTAAACCGGCCTATGTGTATCAAAGTACGAGCTCTAACTCTAGCAATGGTCAGGCCATGAATTTTGTTGCGGCCATTTTTGATAATTTAGAAATTCAACCTTTGCTGGTGCCAGATGTAGATCAGTTAGGCACCCCAACTATTTCAATCGTTGCACCGTCTAGCGCAACGGTGAATGTAGATGGTGCCAATCTAACGGGTGGTGTTGCAGTGCCAGGCATTGCGAACTTTTTACTCTACACCATTACAGGAAAGACTGGTGATGTTGAAGTGAATGTAGACGAGCCATACTCGTTTACGATGACCAGTGAGCTTGGCAACCGCGGCGCTTCAGCCTTCTACGTAGGCTTTCCTAATTCATTTGGTGTTAACGATAACGCGACAACCCAGGCCCTAACCCCCGTTATTCTCGACGTCCTCGCAAATGATGTTAAAGGGAATAATACATTTACCGTATTGCCAACGTTATCGGTTGCCCCGGCAAATGGTGCAGCAGTCGTTAATGGTGACTACACAATTACCTACACCCCTAATGCTGGATTCACTTCCGATACCTTCAGTTATGAAATTACCAATGGAAGCGGTTTAAATGACATTGCCATCGTCACCATCAACTTAGATACCGATGGAGACGGTGTTGCCGATATCGATGATTTTGACAGTGATAACGACGGCATTCCAGATGCTACAGAGGATGCTAATTCGCCCGGTTCAAATGATACAGATGGTGACGGTGTTGACGATAAGCTTGATCTCGACAGTGATAACGATGGCATATTTGACCTCGTCGAAGCCGGTCATGGATTAAGCGATGCAAACAGCGATGGCCGAATAGACAATAGTGTATTTGCAGGCAGTAATGGCTTTGTCGATTCCTTAGAAACTGTTGCAGAATCAGGTATTCTTGGCTATACCATCGCATCAACCGACGCAGATGGCTTAGCCAACTATATAGATTTAGACAGCGATGGAGATGGCATTCCAGACAATATCGAGGCTCAAGTTGCCGCCTCGTACACCGCTCCAAATGGCGTATACAGCACTATTGGCGTCGATACCGCGTACACCACAGGATTAACCCCGGTTAATACCGTCGGCGGCACAGATGCGGATTACATCAATACCGACAGCGACAGTCACGGTTCAAACGATACGGTCGAGGCCAATTTAACCCTAAGTGGCACTTTGGGCAGTAATGGCTTGGATGACAATATCGACACCGCCGATACCTACGCCGATCCCAATGGCACGCTTAATGATCCAACCACGCTTCCCGATGAAGACGGTGACAACTTGCCAGATTTTAGGGATGACAATGGTTTTACGCCAACAGACCTATTAATCGACGGTGCCAACTCAGATTCAGTGAATGAAAACACCTCATCAGGTAGCACCGTAGGCACCCTAACAACAACCGATGCAGACACTGGCGATTCATATACTTACACCTTAGTTGCCGGCTCGGGTGATGAGGACAATGCACGCTTCGCTATTGTCAGCGACGCACTTAATTTAGCCTTTGTGCCCGATTTTGAAATTCCTGTCGATATCGGAAATACCGCCGGCAATAACACCTACAGTATTCGAGTGCGAACGCTTGATAGCTATGGCCTAAGTTACGAAGAAGCGTTCATTATTTCCATTAACAATCTCGACGACATCCCACCTACCGTTCAAATTCAAAACGTACCCGCTAATTCCAACAGTGCATTCACGGCGACCTTTGAATTTAGCGAAGATGTGAATGATTTTCTTGTGGGCGATATTGGTTTATCGAATGCCGGTGCGAGTGCGTTTTCTGCTGTGGATGGGAATACCTACACCGCATTAATTACCCCGGCCGCCGAAGGTAGTGTGACCGTGGATGTGAATGCCAGTGTCGCCACCGATGATGC
>JAWSUY010000070.1:0-48129 GCA_033852175.1 Agarilytica sp. | reverse complement strand
AACCTATCCTTATTCGTTATAAGGCTTTTACCTTGTGTCAGATGCGTCAATGAACCAGCCCTTTTTGTTTAGATATGTATAAGTATGATATTTATTTGATGGTTTAATTTTATCTTCGTGATTAGGAAAGTAAACAATTCCTTTGCTGACGCCACCTAAGGATAAGCCCCAGCGATAGTATGGTGCTGTCATGCTATGAAGTATTTCGTTTTCTTCGAGGCCGTTACGCCAGTAGGCTACAAAGTCAATTTCAAGTTGGTGAACTAATTCAAATACTCTCTCTTCGGCTTTAAACTCGGCTGATGTAGGCTGGCCATAATATTGTGTGTATTCTCTGAGTTTTGGCTCAGCCCTCCGTAGAGCTTTGTGCTCTAAACCTAAAGCGGCCAGCTCATTAAGAGCTTTATAGTTACGCTCAAACCATTTCTTAACTTCAGTATTATCTGGTGGTTCTGGAGATGAGCACCCAGACAAAAGAATTAGAATTGCGCACAATATTCGATTCATGTTGCCTTATAACGCAAAGCTTTGGGGCGGCCAGTTGCGAAGCAACGTCTTTGGCCGTCCCAGCCACGAAGTGGCGCCAAGAGCGTATTGTTAAGGGTTGTTATGTACAGACTATTAAGTCTAATGGGCTATTCTCTTTAATCCATTGATTATTGGAAAGCTTATACGTTGTACCACCTTCATAGCATTTGTAACTAACATCACGCTCACATGCTTTAACTGTATCATTACCATGCTTGAACCAGAGAATATATTTTGGGCCGTACCATGTATTTTTTTGAGAAATCCCATCTGGTTTTTCAGTTCGTACCCAACCCTCACTTGATGGCGCAATGTGACAATGATCCTCTCTTCCAATAATGGAACAGCTAGAAAGAAGAGGCACACAAAATAGCACCCAATATAATTTCACTCTTAAAACCCTTAACGCAAAGCTTTGGGGCGGCCAGTTGCGAAGCAACGTCTTAGGCCGTCCCAGCCGCGAAGCGGCGCCAAGAGCGTATTGTTAAGGTAATTTACCAAGATGCTTAAGTAGCTGTTCAATTTTATAGGCCCCGGCCAAATCAGCACGCTTGGATTCAGATACTAGATCGGCAATTGAATCAATTCCGCCACCTATGTACATGACCATAGCGCACGCGTTAATTGAGTTCGACCCATTATATAAAAAATAGATATTACTTTCTCCAAGGGAAACATCAATGCCATACGACATTGATAGCGTTTCTAACTCAGCGGTATGGCGAGGATCCCCTTTTAGCACTCCTTGAACATCTACTGTAAATTTTGCCAAACCGCTAACTTGATCATATTGGCCAGATACCACCTGCCCCCAGAAAATATCCGTAGCAAGTTCAGCATGCGTACTAACAGGTTGGCTAGATCTATCATACTGCACGCACTCAAACGCATATACCTCAACGCCCAAGATTAAGAAAAAACTAAAAAGCGCGAATTTCATTTTTACCTTAACGCCCGGCACAGCTGAAAACGGTGCGGAGCGGTTTTTGTGTTATTGTTTGAGCGTTAGCGAGTAACGCAAAAGTCGCGCAGTACCGGTTTTCAGACTGCTGCCGTTTGTTATAACCATGCTACCGATGGCCCCACTGCTAATGGGATTAACCCCACAAAGACTGCCAAAACCACAATAAGTATTCCGGTAAATATACGCCTCTCTTTGAAGACGGACACTATACCAAAAATTGAAGCTCCGAATGAAAAGCCCGAAGTCAAAATAAACACTGCCCACATTATTAAATTCCCCACCAACCTTGCGAGGTACTGCATTTCAATAAGCATCTCAACAAAATAGATTGAGAAAACTGAACATGCAAGAAAAGCTATTCCAAAACCCAACAAACTCTTAGAAGCGTTAAAATAGCAGCTTGGAAAACGGTTCAAAATCCTTTCGCCTACTTTGGGTTATAACGCTTGGCACAGCTGAAGCTGGTACGGAGCGTATTTTGTGTTAATGCTTGAGCGCTAGCGAGTAACGCAAAAGGCGCGTAGTACCAGATTTCAGACTGGTGCCACTTGTTAAATACGCTTCCAGTCATTCACTGTTTCCTCATACTTTTCGCCAACTAATTCTTTTTCATCCTCTGAGGCAAATAAGACCACCTGCAGCGCATTATAGTTTTTTGGATAAGCACGTAATTTTTCCATAATTTCAAGTGCCGCACTATCGTTTAAATATTGTTTATTAATGTGAGCGAGGCACGCGGGCTCAACAATATTTTGTACTGGACTTGAGAAAGAAGACCGCCAGTATTCATACATGTACAAATGCTTAATTTTGTCCAAGTTCTCTGATGCCGGCACGCGACATATCTCATGAAGTACGAGAAACGGCGCATCACCTCCAACATCTAGTGACTGAGAAATCACTTGTTTCCAATCATCTTCAGCATGGTATGGAAACTTGCAGTCTATGCTGTAATAAAACTCTTCGTATGTCATATGACTATTTAACGTCGTGTTCAGCGATTGTAAAAAGGTTTGCGTACGCAGTAAAGCGAACCTTTTTACAATCCGCTGGAACACTTTGTTAAATGTAGTGACTTTTTCACTACCAAATCCGGGTACTAGATTCTACTGAACATAAGTTTAAGTTTGTCATCAGTACTGAATGTATTAAGAACCCACTCTTTATCGGGCTTGTAAAAATAGAACTGCCATCTCATCAAATGCTTTTCAAACTTTTGAATATACATAATCTTCATCAAAGAATCTCCGACCTCTTCTATAGATGCAAACTCGGTATCAATGGTTTTTCCGAATCGCTGTTCAATCATAGGGGCTTGCATACTCAGAGAACTTAACATAGCCTCGAATTCATGATCGGGGATAATTAGGTAGGGTTTAGTTAAATTAACCCCCTTTGCCGTCTGACCTTTCTCCACAAACTCCATCACAGCCTGAGCTAGCGTCTTCGCTGCATCTTTATCTTTAAGAGTATCGGCATGAGACAACTGCCCCATACTCAAAACGAAACCAACTAAAACCAATATTATTTTCATATATTATCACTTCTATTAGTATTACAAACCTGAAACAGGCTATAAAAACCTTCCTTTTCTAATCTAAAGAAACATTTAACGCCCGCCATATTGGGCCGAACGAAGTGAGGTCCAGCCCGAAGGGCGAACAATGATGGCATTGTTAGAGACTTTACGCATATTTGTACCCACCAAATTTAAACAAATATAAAGCTAGCAGAACACCGAATAAAGAAGTAATTGGTAATGTTAAGATGAAAGCATAAATCCCTATGAATAGACCGCCGCCTAAAACACTACCAAGACTAAAATGGCTAGAAGATGAACTCAATTCAATTACAAACATGAAAAGTGGTCCAGAGCATAGCGCCGATACCAATGTAATGATTGGCGTTGCTACATAAGGCTCAAAGAACAGCCTCTCACCTTCCATAGGTATATACCAGCTACCAAATTTCCAACCCCAAAAACCAGCCGCAGCAATCGATAGGCCCCAAAGTAATATAAAATTTGATTCAAATTTATTCAAAACCAATAATATTAGACATGGAACTACAACGGCGGCGAGCAAGCCATGAATCAAGCTGCTAAATACTTTAATCGTTTCTTTGTTGATTGGCTTCATGGTTCTCTAACGTCTTTAGCAACGGCGCAGCTTTGCTGCGTCCGATTGCCTAAACTTGTTACATACTGACATGATTAAAACGCACATAGCCAGTTTTCCTGTTCCTCGGTGTCCGGCACCTGCACACCCCGTGCTGATGAGATAATAGCAAATGCTTCTTTTGCCGAGAGGCCCGACTTGACAAGTATGGCTCCAGCAATAATACCAGTGCGGCCAATACCGGCTCTGCAATGAACGACTGCATGCACACCAGAATATATTTCCTGATATAACTCTTGAGTGAATGCATTGGCTTTCGCTGTATCCGGTAAACCACGATCAGGTATGGGAAAAGAGGAGTAATTAATTCCATTTTTACTGCACAATTCTTCTTCTGCTCCCAAACCTACTTCAAGCTGTTCGTATGCTTCTAACAAGCATACAATTTTATCAATACCGAGGCGCTTAAGGGCAGTGAATTCGTCCTCTATCCATTCGCCAGAGACAGGCTTTGCCATAACAGACAAAGTGCCTTCTCCTATATCTTTAACTTTATACGTAGTGGGAAGCATAAATTCCTAGAGCTTGTAACGCTGAGTGAATGGGCCGCGTTGCTGCGAAGCAGCGCTTTTAGCGGTCCAGCACGAAGTGCGATCATTGCACGTTTTGTTAGGCACTTTACTCATTTGAAACAAATTCCTCTGGGCTTAGATAAACTTTGCAAAGTACATTCTGCTTTGTTGCCAGTTCCAGTAAGACGGATTGAAGCTCATTTATATGTTTATTTGAGAGATCTAGATTGTAAAGCCACATGCCGAATGTTTTTTCTTTTGTGGGAAGATCCTCGCACGGGATACTAACCACATACTCCCCCTTCTTTACCGATAGTGCATGAGTGTACATGTGCACATTTCTGGTAAGTGAAACCTCCCAAGCTCCAATTGTATCCTTTATCTCAGTTTTCATTAATTGGGGTGCCTAACGTTGAGCTTTGGGGCGGCCGGTTGCGAAGCAACGTCTTTGGCCGTCCCAGCCGCGAAGCGGCGCCCAAGAGCGTTTTGTTAAATGCTTATGCACGTGTACCACCTGAATAGAGATGATTGACACAATATGCACTGCCTTTTACTTGTTTTATATCGCAGCCTGACCAAACACATGGATCATTGGTAAGACCACCGTGATTTACTACCATTTGCTGCTTAATATGCGATTCACTATCGAATGATTCCCAATTCTCCGATGAAGTAATTTTTACTGCATAGGATGTTTGGTACTTATCCCATTCATCCACTTTATAGAACTGATTACAATCAGGACATTGCATTAGTAATACCCAATCACCAACCGCTATCTGGTTGAACTTAGATTTGAAATCAGAATGGTTATTGCTGATCTCAATTAAAGCTGGTGTTTCGTTGCAATAGCACATAGCTCTTTCTAGCATTTAACGCCGCGCTTACCGGCGAGAAAAAGCGCAGCTTTTTTGAGTCCAGGCCGCTTGCGGCCGAGGGTAGAGCGCTTTGTTAAATTTATTCATTAGTTTGGGCCAATATAGCCCTATCGTTTTCTTCGCTATTATCGTCAGTAAAAGCGAACCAAGAAAATGACTCATCAAAAATTGTACAATAATAGTGACCTTCTCCCCAAAATTCCTTGAAAGCCCACCAGCTCACTTTAACTATACCGCCTTTGTGATAGTGGACATAAAGTGGACCTTTAGTAAGTTCTAGAAGGCTCTCTGTTATTCGGAGGTAGCTAATAACTCTTTCAGCAGGCATTTTTTTAGCGGAATACATAAAAGGGCCCGCTTCGGTTATACCTAATATTTCCTTAAGTTTAAGAACACGCCACTTAACCTGCTCTTTATCAAGCTCTTCGACACCTCTTGGCAATGGTTCTTGATCCATACTCATTCGAAATTTAACGCCCTCAAGCAGCGGCGTATTTTTGTGTTTTGGCGCGAAGCGACAGGAAAATACGTCCTGCTGGCTTAGCTGGTTATAAGTTTAACTTTGGTTTTACTTCTTTGCGCTAAACGCTTAGCTCGAGGTTCATTTCTTTTAGGTCGCTGTCTATAACTAAAGACGGATATAATTTATCGATTTGGTAACCTTGTATCTATTTAGGGTCGACGGGTCCTGACTCTTTAGAAGCTTAATCGTGTTTGAAAAATTATCTTCAACAAATATTGTTGCATCTCTTCCTTTCACCTCTGTTGAGGCATAAATATCCCCTATATAGGTAATTTTGTTTTTTTCAATTGTAAATCCATCATTTTCTAAGGGAAGATAAAGGTCACTTATCGTTAGTTTGGAAAATTCATACTCCCCTTCTTTTAGTTCAATTAAAGCCAAAAAATCCGCCTCCTTGAAAGTCAAGGCTTTGTGCATCGGATTGAGGCTGCCAACCCTTTTGTAAAAAATCTGAAGGTCGGCATGATAAAAACTTTTTTTGCTGGGCCAATCTGATTTCAACCTTACTAACAGTAACCCGCTATTTTTATTGATAGTATTTTGAGTTATGTAATTATTTGGCATCTGTGCGCAAGAAGCTATCGCACATGCCAACATAACCGCTACAATTATTTTCATAAACCCTCCATATAAAATTACGCGAAACGAACTCTAATTAAAATGAAACCCGATCATTCTGCCTTATAACGCCGCTGTAGTGGGCGTTTTTTATGTAGTGGAGTTTTGCGGTAAAGTGGCGAAGCCACCGCAAAAAGAAGCGAAGTAAAAAATGTCCCATTGACAGCTTTGTTAGCTGCATAATTTCTCTATTTCATTACCTTCACGGATTACCAATTCGAGAATTTTAGATTTCAAGGTCCTAGATTCGCTATTCAACCAAGTATCCAATGCTCCGATTTTCTCTTCATTTTGCCACTCTGCCATACCATATTTATACCACTTTTCAACCTCAGGAATATTCAAGGAGCTTATTATACTTAGCACCTCTTTCTGCTCCGCTATAGGAGTTACCTCGTAATATTGCCATACACCGTTCCGTCCTAAGCCAAACCAGTGAGATATTTTTAAAAAGCAGTCGCTATATTTTGGTAATTGATCTCCATTTCCAATGACGGACATCAGTACACCTTCAATAGAGAATGCATCCTTTTCGTGCAGGGCTTTCTCTATATATTGTTTTGAATACCTTGCTTTCATGATATGTCTTGGGCTGCTAACGCTAAGCTCACCAGTTGACAAAAGTGGCAGTTCTTTTGCGGTTTTTTGCAAAAGAAATGACGCTTTTGGCAATCTGAGTGTAGCGCCTTGTTAAGTTTTTTTCGCGGTGTAGGTAGAACCTTCGTGTTGGATTACCATTAAATAACTCTTTAGCTTTTTCGATGTATGCCCAACTGCTATTTCACCCGAAATTGTGCCTTCACTTGTATTGCCACTACCGTCTTCGACTCCAATCCAAATTTCAGATTTAAAGGCTATACGATATTTTCCAATGCGTTTGACCCTGAGATTGACTAGACCATCACACCACATAAATCTTGGGCAGCACCCAGTTTTGAGCTTCCAAGTTAATAGCCATTCCAAATCGCTACTTAGTCGGGGCTTTCTCTTTGGGTTGGCACTGGGAATCCCAAGGTAAGTTGCTACAGCTTGAGCAACATGTCTTTCATTCCAAAGAACCCTACTCTTCAGTCGTCGTTTACTAGAATATAACTTCTTGAAATATTCATTATCACACTCTTTAGTCTTCTTTCTCATATAAACGGCTTCTTCGCGAAGCTTATTTCATTCTAAACTTAACGCCGCTGTATAGGGCATTTTTTATGAAGTGTAGTTTTGGGGTAAAGTGGCGAAGCCACCCCAAAACGAAACGAAGTAAAAAATGTCCTTATGACAGCTTTGTTAAGTGCTTGCTTGACTAACATTTTTATACTTAGTTATCGCAATTATTAGTGCGAAAGGAAGCACTCCTGCCGCCAAATATGGAGCCATGAATTCTGCTAGAGCAGAACCAATATACTGGATAGAACCTGGATCTCCAAGTTGATTATTCACTGTACATAATGCCCCAACACTTAATACGACAAAGAATGTGCGAAGAATATTTTTGTAAATAAAGTACGTATATAAGCATGCAGATAGCGACACAGTGAAACCCGTAAAGAGAAACTGATTCCTTTGCACTACGAAATACGCTTCGTTTACAGCCACAACTGATGCCTGTTTACTTACCGGACCAAACATCCAGCTTAGAAAATACGCTGTCACGCATATTACGATAAGAAATATTAGCTTCATCTTCTATCTGCACTTAACGCAGAGCTAGCCAGCGCCGCTTGCGGCGTCTGCGTTTAGCGTATTGTTAAGTTCTAGTGGTATGGTAATACTCTTTGGACAAGTATTACCATATGAAACTGACAGCGACATACCATTGAGCATTAACTCATTTGCGTAAAAGTGAGCTTCAACTATACCTCCAGAAACCTTTGACTCAAGCGGTACTGCCAATAAATTTCCATCGCTACCTTTCACAAGCATTAGTCGTGAAAATTTCAACTCTTCCATTTTTGAAGGAGCTTTAACTAATACAATCCAGGTATCTTCATCAGCTTTGTAGGATATTTCAATATCCGACGAGTTTCCTTCAAGCATATTATCAATCGGACAGCTAATGCTTAAGGCAATGCTCTCGGTCGAAAATAAAATGCAGAAAAGTAAAAGCTGAACTCTATTCATATTGGAACTTAACGCCGCCCATTTGCGGCAAGTTTTTGCTTTTAGTGGCGCAGCCACGGAAAACTTGTCCAGTGAGCACTGCGAACGAGGCAAAATGGCCTTGTTAAGTTTGGCCACTTTGATTCCATAAAATTAAACATATTGGCATCGAAGCTATACATGCAATAAAGCCACCATCTCTAATTTGACGAAAATAACCGCGCTTACCGACACCCATACCAAAAATTTGAGAATAGATAATAAACACTACCAGTACACCAATATAAGCTGGAACATATATTGTGAACGCAACCATTAGAGTAAACAACCAAACCAAGACGGAAATATATGTGCGTTTTCTGTCTTCTCCAGTGATTTCCCCGTGTTTATCGCAATCTTTTCGCTGACGCCAAACTGCGTAAGCAATAAACCCGAGAATAACTAAACCACCGATGATAATTTCCATACGATTTAAAACTTAACGCCCGCCATATTGGGCCGAACGAAGTGAGGTCCAGCCCGAAGGGCGAACAATGATGGCTTGGTTATGTTTTTTACTCATAGTTAATTAAATAGAGTTTTGCGCCTATTTCTATATCTCCCTTCTTTACATCAAGAGTTACGCAAAATGGGATATGATTCATTGGTTTTCCACGGTTAAGCATCTCGACACCTTTTAGCTTAGTTAAAACTACACTACCGCTTGGATTATGAATCTCCAGTTCTGAACCAATTCCAACTGTTAATTCAAAGGAATAAGGTATGCCAGGAACTATTACACAGCCTCTACCACGTATTTCGAAAACATCCTCAACCTCCTCAATGAACTTCATTTCTCTCCAGAAACATAACGCCCGCCATATTGGGCCGAACGAAGTGAGGTCCAGCCCGAAGGGCGAACAATGATGGCATTGTTAGAAGCACTCTTTGCCATAAATTTTTAGCTTAGCCGCCATTTGTAAATTATACGCTTTGAAGTACGAACTACTGATACCCCAAAGCTCTGATTGTTTCTCGCAAAATATTGCATCTGTGTATATAAAACTATTTACTGGGTCAAATGGTGATTCCATTTTTTCCCCATAGTTATTCACTATGCACTCAGCTGACGCCGACAAGCCAAACACTGTGTTAGGAAAAGCGATATCTCTTTTTATATAGAAACTTATCTTTCCATCAGCATAGTGATTCATCGCTTGCAGAGTGGGGTTAGCATTGTACGTCTCAAAAAATGTTCTAATTTTCTCGCACTCAAAAGCCATCCCCTTTGACATCGTAAAAACGAGGATCATTGCTATGGTGATTTTGGCGATTCCAGTTTTCATATTCGTGCTTCTAACGCCTGTGGAATGCGGCGCGTTGTTGCGAAGCAACGCTTTTAGCGGTCGCATTGCCACACTTGTTAAGGTTTTTGAACGTAGTTGCATTTAGGACACTTTTCCATACTATATAAATCGTGAAGCCAATCACTGGATTTACTGCTACGCATAAAATACAGCAGCCACTTATTATTACATTGCGGACAACTAATTGCATACCAGCCAAACACAAGAAATGCTGCGATTGTTCCAAGACCAAGCAAAGACAAATACCCACCACCAAAAAACATTATCAGGCCCCCAGCACAAATTCCAACAAAGAATATTTTGAATCTGGTATCCCTTCCTGTTACCTGAATTAAGCTCATTTATTTCTCTGGACCTTAACGTTTGTAGCACGGGCCGAGGAGCGACAGCGACGAGGTCCAGCCCGCAGGGCGAATGTGCCTACACTTGTTAAAATTTGAGCTACGCAACCGACCGACACCATAAATAATATTGTTTACTAGCTTTATCGATAAAGACAGCATACACAAACCACAAAATTAATGGACCGCTTATATAGCTAGCCTGCACAAGACCACGAGAATACCACAAAAATAATGCTCCAATTATACTAGCCGAAACACCAAAAATTGCAGCACCCCTAAACCTAAAAGACTCGACTGCGAGAAAATACGCGGTAACGAAGTAAGCTATAGCTATAACCGATAAAACTGTGCAGAGTGAGCGAAACTCACTAAAAGCCACAGCGCCCCAAACAAATATAAAAGCAGCCAATACCAGTGTTACTTCTAAAATACTTAGAGCTATAGGTTTTCGGTGAAACCTCTCAGGAACAGCTTGCCGCTCATCTATCAGGCTTCCTCTTCCAAAATTGGTAAATTTTATTTTCATGAGATTTTAACGTCGCCCACAGGCGTTGGTTTGTAATGAAGCCGCAGGCGTAATGGAAAACCAATCGCTCTGGTGGGCTTTGTTAGGTTTGTTGTTGGTTCTATGCCTCGTCACTACTAAGCCCAAATTCTTCGGGGTATTCTTGAAATCGCTCATAGTTTTTAAAAATATTTCGTAAGTGTTCAATTTCTATTACTCCTTCACACACTGGGTCTGAATATTGTAGGTCGACATTAATAAAGCCCTCTTTTTCAACGTGAATACAAATTCTATTTGTAGTGACAGGAAAGTACACGTAAATATGGCTTTCTTTATCCATTTTATCGCACAAATCTATGATTTCATCGATTGTTTTAAATTTGGATCTGTTTGAACTCACGAAATCATTCGGTAGTCCCCAGTGACAATCAAATTTATCTGTAAGCTTACGAAACATTTCTATTCTTACTCAAGCGATGAAAACCTAACGTCGCCAACAGCGGCAGACTTGTTGTTGTAATTTTTGTGCGTTAATGGCGAAGCCATGCACAAAAAATGCAACGGCAAGGCTGTCCAA
Organism: Agarilytica sp.; assembly: GCA_033852175.1. Taxonomy (GTDB): domain Bacteria; phylum Pseudomonadota; class Gammaproteobacteria; order Pseudomonadales; family Cellvibrionaceae; genus Agarilytica. The sequence goes on along the minus strand of JAWSUY010000070.1, from coordinate 37,063 downwards.
CGAGCGCAGCGAGTGAGGCTGCTTGGCTTTGTTAAGTATTGACGCGACCATAAAGATACTTAACTCCACTTAAAATCAGTAGGACTAATATGCCACTCGTACCTACGTCTACAATAAACACCACGCCAAATAAGCCTACGCCAGATTTAATAACCTCCAACGGGCTTACCGCAGTTGCAATTAGGGCAAACACGGCTGCTACAAACGGAATATATGAAACATGTTTATCAACACCTGCTTTCTTATTCCGGTAATTTGCATAAATACAGAAGTAATTGAACACCAAAATATACAAAGAAACAACACAGCAGAAAACAAATACTACCCATTGGATTATGCTCATACGTATTCTCGTACACTTAACGCCCTGAAGCGGCGGCGGATTTTTGTGTTTTGGCGCGAAGCGACAGCAAAAATACGTCCTGCTGGCTTAGTTTGTTAAGGTGCTGCATCATATTTGTACTCAATCACAGTATGGAAAGGTTCGACTTTTGGTATATATGAAAATTCCCGAACCATTACATCTCTAAAACATAATGTATAAGGTGTTGGCTTATCAAGCCATGAATTTATAACTGCACCACTGATATCAATTTGTACAACTAGGTTAAAGGAGGTATGCGCGTCGCCTGTTGATTTGTAGCATTCAGGAAGAGCCATTGAAAATATCCGAGCTTGAGCCTCCAGTATCTTTTGAGTCTCATCAGTGCTCGACTTGCGCTCATGCTTCTTCGCAAGCTCGAAAGCCTCACTAAAACTGGGCTCACTAGCCTCTAGTGATACTGAAGCCCCCAGAATAAATAAAAACAAATACTTCATTCAATATCCCGATCTACTAGCGCGCCTTAACGCTTACAGCAAGCGCGCGCTTTTTGCGTCGCCTTGACTGTGATTGTTATGTGCTTTTAGCTTATTTAATAGTTTGATAATTACAGCCCTGTTTTTGTATGACTTTAGTGCACCTGGGAACTTCGTTAACCAGTGAGTGTGCTGCCAGCCTTTAGCCCACGACTTTTGTGACATTTGATATGTGGTTGGCAAGTTCCTTTTGGAAAACGTTTCTATACAGTGGTCGATTTCTTCGATACTAGAAAAACTTAGAATAAAGCCTTTTACTTCAATTTTAAATACCTTGAAGCCAATACCAACGGTAGCGTTTGGTAGTGGGGGGTCGAATTTAGTTGCCCCGGACCAATGGTCGCAGTCTAGAGGGCGATGAACGTCAGAGCTAAGTGGGCTCTGGCAATATTCATCTTTGTATTCAATCCAAAACTTGCTCATAGTTTTTGCACATAACGCTTAAAGCAAACGCGCGTCTTTTGCGTCGTTTTGCCTTTTTTTGTTATATTTTTGTTCACGCATTAACCTCTTTTTGACTTCTCTTGGCGCATAGCTTTCCTTTCACTACCAGTTGGAAGATGCTCTCGCTTAGCAAGTACAGCCTTAAGGTCACTATATGCACTCTTCCATGCTTCTGTGTTTTTGAATTCGATTACACTTTCGTCTATTGATTTTGGTTCGTGACGATATCGGTCAGACAGCTCAAATGACTCTTCGCACTTAAGAAGCGCATCCCGGCGACTCATTAGTGTTCCCGTATGCAACTCCTCTAACTCTATTAGTGTCTTCGGAATAACTTTACTAGGCATGAGTTTTCCTAAAAATATAACGCCAAGCTATGCTGAAAGCGTGGGTGGAGGCCTGTTTTTCAAGGCCGTAACTCACGGTTTTCAGCATGAGGTTTTTGTTAGATTGCTTATCTAAAATAGGTCAATCCTATTATTTCCATTTGAATCTGAAACAAAACCCCAGCTCAGTTCTGGAAGTTTTGAGTACGCCAAGTGAACCCGTCGATCGTCTGAAAGAAGGTACACATCATAAGCTATTCCGGACCCTCCAAGACAACTAGGATTGCCTATAAGTTTAATTATCTCTTGTCGCTTCATTCCATTTTTAACATCGTCAAAATGATCAAGATCGAGTTTTCTAGATTCAACCACGTCATTATCAAAACAGGATGGAACGTTCACATCAGCTTCACTTGCTGCGATAGAAAATATAAACAATAGAATTAATACTTTTCTCATATGAGTGCCATCTAACGCAGAGTGCAGCTGGATTTTGGTTGCCGTGGAGTTTTGTGTAGCATGGCGAAGCCATACACAAAACGGAGCGTCGGCCAAAATGTCAGCTGGCACGTATTGTTAAGTTTCATCACTGTACGGCCTAAGTTTGTTTTCCACAAATTTCGCTATCTCTTCGAAACTACGATTCGAAAATGAACCAACCTCTGGCTCAAAGTAGTATAGGTCGTTAAGTATTGCATATGCACATTTGCGAGCCTGTTTGGAGGTAGAGGAGCTTTCAATTTTAATGAGCAGATCCGCGGCTCCTAGTATTGCTGGATAGTATGTTCCTCTGTGATTATTGCCTACAGCGAAAAGAACTTTGTTATCCAAACCGTTTTTTGCATTAGATTCATCATACGCATTCAGGTGAAGCAACGCCTCGATCAACTCTTCAGGATTGTAATCCTCAGGGCCCTCGTAGCTCGACCAATCCACTTCTTTAATACTATTGTCTATGCTCATACTTTTTCGAAAACTTAACGTTGCCAACAGCGGCAGACTTGTTGTTGATTGTTTTGTGCGTAAATGGCGAAGCCATGCACAAAAGAAGCGACGGCAAGGCTGTCCAAGGAGCGCAGCGACTGTGATGCTTGGCTTTGTTATGAAAGCGCAACCACTCTTTACTATAAACGGTTTTACACACAACTTTATTAGAACGACCGCAAGAATACAGCACACCGCTCATATACTAAACCCACTTATTGGCACCAGAGAAAAGAAACCTACCCTGAAACCCCAATCTACTACCTTACAACCGCACCACCGCTAAAAACTGGGTTAGAAGCTTGCAATTAAATTAGGATATGCACCAAGGGAAGAAAACAGAGCCGTGATTTTGACAGAGCAACACGACTTTAATACCTGTGACTTTCCTTTGCACTTCCTCGATATAAATTTAAAAACCCTATTTCAACTTTAGATCGCGATAACAGTTTATTAAGTGCTTGCAATACCATATGTACGATCATATTTTTATTGTCTTGAACAAAGCTTTGTTTGGTTGGCAGTGCCCACTTATAAAGTCCATAGTGTCTAGGATGACGTTATATTTAACCTCGTCGCCATCGACGGAGTATTTATTCCTGAAGAAATCGAATAATTCATACAATTCCTTCTGCGTGGCTCCCTCGCCCTCAAAACGCAAGGCTAGTTCGTAAAGAGAATTCCCACTCTCAACGAGCTCAAGTGCCGAAATAATTTCCTGTTCTCTATTCATATAATTATGGGCATTTAACGTCCTACTCAGCCGACGCTTCAGCGGTCGGCTGGAGTAATTGGTTATGCATTTTACGTTCTTGATTAAATGAATGAATGCTACTCATAAACGCTGACAGAATCGAAAAAATTAAAACCTGGACATTAGCAAACAAGTGATTAAAGATATTTTCTAAGCCGCCATATGGTCTTATAACTTGTAATGCGCCATCTACGGCTACAAAAAAGCAAACAAATTTAATGGTAGCAAACATGGAATCCATCTTTTCACCGTCTCCTACACTACTCCCAATAGCCGCTATAGAAAACAATATTACAATTGAGATAAACGTATTGTTATATCCCAAGTGTACTGATGTTGAAACTGCTGCAAACACCAGAAACCCTAAGAATGAAATAAGAGATCGCTTTGAAATCATCAATTTATCCACTTTGCATAACGCCCTTAAGCAGCGGCGGATTTTTGTGTTTTGGCGCGAAGCGACAGCAAAAATACGTCCTGCTGACTTAGTTTGTTATGACAGTACGCCAGATTTTATAAAATTATAAATTCCCGATACCAAAGGAACAAAAGAAAGTGCCACTGCGTACTTCAAGCGCAATTTGACATTGCCAAATTCTGCGCCCTTAACCTTAATTATGATTTTGTCTATTCCACGACATAGCCAAAATATAATTGTGACATAAATTATTGGGACTAGTAAAATTGGCAGTATCTTTACATTTCCAGTAACCATTACAGTCATAATTGCAATGATTAAATATATCACGTACATACAAACTGTATAGATATTGACAAACTTCAGTTCTTGCCCGTATGTCGAGCTATTTTCTTCTTCAGTCATACCATCTCCCTCTCTTCATAACGCTGAGCTTTGGGGCGGCCAGTTGCGAAGCAACGTCTTTGGCCGTCCCAGCCGCGAAGCGGCGATAAGAGCGTATTGTTAAGTTTTGATTTCACGCAGCTTCTCGATAAATTGTTGCAATTCTTGCGGCCATGATTTTGTTGTGTGCTTTCCCATGTAAGCACTAATTTCAGGGTATTCAACAAGTTCTAATCCATACGACTTTTCCATCGGATAGGTTTCCATATCATCTAGGCCATTGAATGCAATAGTTAGCGGACAGCTATTATCTGGGCGAGCTATCCTCCAAAACCCCGAAAATTTATAGTCATCGCCGGGTAACTCATCTAGAACCTTCCAATGGTCACGTTCTAGAGTATTTCTTAGTTGATTAAGGGTAATTTCGCTCATGTTTTGAAACTTAACAGTTTATTCTATCGCCCCGACGACACTTCTCCGCCTTAGCGCTTTCATTTTAACGTGATTGGCACTATACAGCACGCGCCACCCAAGCTAAAGCCCGCACCACGCCTACACTCTAGGCCTCCCCGACTAATCGACCTCTGGATCACCCACAAATTAAAACCTTGTAGATATGTAGCCCGGTTTACATATCCGCCAAAAGTAGCGCCGCCAATCTTGCTGGATATGACGCGCTAGTTACATATCCAGCAAAAAAATACACGACAGCTCGCGCTGATCAAAACACATAAAAAGTGTCTTTTCTGCTTACTTTGTGCGCCATCCAAGCTAAAGCCCGCACCACGTCTACACTTTAAGCCTTCCTAACTATTCGCCCCATGAATCACGTACGAATTATAACCATGTAAATATGTAGCCCGGTTTACATATCCGCCAAAAGTAGCGCCGCTAATCTTGCTGGATATGACGCGCTGGTTTCATATCCAGCAAAAAAGGACACGACAGCTCACTCTGACAAATAAAACCTCTACTCAAGCACAATTTAACTCCAGGCATACCCCTTGCAAGCAGCACACAATTAGCATAAAGTCTCGAACACTGTATATTTGCACAGGAAAGGAATTCATATGCTAGAAGGTGTCCCACTCCCGATACAATCAAAACCCACCAGATTTATTGATCAGTTTCGCTTATTTCTGCGCAATCAGGGTAAGGCCTATTCCACAGAGCAAACGTATGTCTATTGGGTTTTGGCCTATATACGCTGGCATAATAAGAAGCACCCTGAAAAAATGGGGCATCATGAAGTCTCTGATTATTTAAGTTATCTCGCTAACGAAGCAAATACAGCTCCTAGCACACAGCGTACCGCTCTCAATGCGCTCGTTTATTTATACGGACAATTCTTAGATAGCCCCCTCGAAAAATTGTCTTTTGCTTATGCCCGTAAAGCTACGCGAATTCCGACGGTATTTACACACGAAGAAGCCTCCTCAGTTATAGAAGCATTACCAGGGCCGCACAAACTTATTGCACAGCTAATGTATGGCGCAGGCTTGCGTATCAGCGAAGCGATACGCTTGCGAGTGAAGGATGTTGATTTTGCTGCAGGCTATATTATCGTGCGCAACGGTAAAGGAATGAAAGATCGAACCACCCTACTCCCAAGCCTCATTGTTCAAGAATTAAAAACGCAAATTACAATTGTTGAAAAGCTTCGAGATCTCGACAGTTCGTCCGGTATTGGAGATGTTTATTTACCTCATTCTCTGGGCAAGAAATATCCGCAATTTGGCACCAGTATCGGATGGCAATATTTATTCCCCTCCACACAAACCAGTATCGACCCAAGAGCAGGAGTCGAGCGACGACACCATATTCACAAAGCGACTGTTCAAAAAAATGTTGGCAAGTCGATTAAAGCATGCAAAATCCTCAAACAATCAGGGTGCCATACTTTTCGTCATAGCTTCGCTACTCAACTTTTAATGGCGAAGTATGATTTGCGACAAATTCAAAAGCTGCTTGGTCATACAGATATCCGAACAACAGAGATTTACTTGCACGTTGTTGATAACTTGGGTTTGGTGGTCAGCAGCCCTCTCGACAAAATATAAAAACCGCCTCCAAGACTGGATGACGTATTTTTACGGGAGTTGAACTTCAAATATTTACCTAGGGGCAAGCACCCACCGCGCAAGAATCATCATAGGAATAAAACGTTTTTGCTTAGCCTCCAAAAATCCAACGGTGCTTTTATTGAGAATATCAACATAACGGAAAGCCATATCGATATTGTCTTTGATTATTTTTATTTACATGGTGGCTCACGATTACTCTCTTGTAGGTTCGTCGTTGTGCAAAGTTTGTTCGCACCGCTTGACTGCCATCGAAATTAAAGCAACCACAAGGCACCACTCAGATAGCTGGCAAATCACACCCCACAAAAGAATTAGGCGTCTACTCGACAACTGCTCCTGCGTTGCTCTGCGCTCTTGTAGCAGCAGGCATATTGACCAGCCACTCACGCCATAACACCTTAACCTTTGAATTCATCGTCGTTGTCTATAGTATATGGACTCACGACGGCGCCTATTAAGCTGTTCATTGATCATATCGATCGACTGAATATGCGCTTATGTCGTGTGCTTACTTATTAATATGTCGCAATAGATCACGGATAAGGCTATCCCCCGTTTGAAAACTTGGCTTCGAATCATGTTTGCATCTCTGATCCTCCTGCAGTCTATTGCAGTGGTTGCCGATGCTCACCAGTTTGACTCTGCTAATAACGGGCATATCACAGAAACTCACCAACACGATGATGACTCGGTGAACGATCAAGAGCATTCCATCGACTCGGATTGCGACCACTGCTGCCACTGCCATAGCGCTCCAGGTTCTGCGGTACTGCCATTGCACTCCGGTTTCACGCTGCTGAAACAAACAACTACGTTCAATATGATCTATGAGTTCAGCTTTGTGCCTGAACCTCTTTACTCACTCTACCGCCCTCCTATCGTCTAACAAATTTAGCTTTCTTTTTATTTCTCGCCACTATTATTCCCAGACACTGTTTTGTGCTGATGTTGCACGAAACGATGTTTACTGAATAAGGCGGGTCTGCCATGCCCTCTGATTTTGGGGCTTTGTTTGCTATTTTGTTGGAACAACACCTGTATGTTTACTCGCTTACGGCCGGCTCGATCCCGGCACTTAGATCTCGACAATCAACCGCCTGACCGTAAGGCGCTGTCCTCTTTTTTGCTTTCCGCGCTTTTGTGTTGTGGCTTATCGAGCAATGCTGTCGCGACAAACGATGGTATGAGAACGCTCTCTTTAGCTCAGGCCCTTGAGCAAACTTTGGCCAGCAACCCTCAACTTCATCAATACACGTTTCATGAACGTGGTTTACAAGGGCAGCGCGTCAGTAGCTCGCTTAAACCCGCGTTAAGTATTGGCTTAGACATTGAGAATTTTGCGGGCAGTGGCGCTTATACGAGCAGTGAAAGTGCGGAGACTACCATCGCGCTGTCTTCGGTTTTGGAATTGGGTTCGTCAAAACGTTCGGCCCGACTCTCTGTTGCAGATGCTCGACTCATTCTGTTGGAGGAGCAACAAAAAGCGCAGACCCTGGAACTCTTGGGTAAAGTCACGGCGGTATTTATTGAGGCCCTCAGCACGCAACAGTTGTTGTCGCTTTCTGAAGATGCGTATGTCCAAGCGAAAAGAACACTTTCGATTGTTGAATCGAGAGCACAACGTGGCGCTGCAGCAGAATTTGAGGTTAAGCGCGCGTCTGTTGCTTTGGCCCAAGCTGAAATTGATTTGTATACTTTAAAAAATACGTTTATGCGTAAGAAGGTACAACTCGCGTCGTTATTCGGTGAAACAACTCTTAGCTTTTCACAACTTCATGGCAGCCTTTTTCAATTCTCTGAGAGTCTCAGTTTTGCGGAATTAGCGGAACGGGCGAAAGCCTCACCCGCCATCGCTATTTTCGCTTCGGAAACTCGGCTTCATAACGCTCAATTACAATTGGCTCGAACGCAGTCTAAGACGGACCTCAGTTGGAATTTGGGTGTGCGTCGCTTTGAAGAAAGTTCTGAATCTGCTTTGGTCGCCGGGGTTTCGATTCCGCTGTTTAACGGCAAGCGTAATAAGGGTTCGATCAAAAGCGCTTTGGCTGCGCGCGATAACGTTCAATACCAGCGGCAAGAAGCGTTGTTAAAGTTGCATTCGGTTTTATACGATGCGTTTTCTCTGCGTGAACAGCATATTTATGCGGTACAACAGTATAAAAAAAACGTTATTCCGAATTTGGAGCAGGCCTTGGCCTTAACGCAAAAGGCTTATGAGAACGGTCGGTACCGATATAGAGATTGGATTGCGGCACAAACGGAACTGCGTGAAGCCAAACAGTTATTGATTCGAAGTGCCGCTGCTGCGTTAACGAACCAAGCCACGATTGAACAATTAATTGGCCATAATTTAATGCGTGAAAATGTCGAGACAGGTCCAAGATAGGCCCGAGATGGCCAAGATAGTATCAACACTTTCACATTCGGCATCGTATTAATATCCGCCCTTACACCGGTTTAAGGATGGGTATTCACTATTTTTTTGACTTTAGGCTTTGGCCTTTTAGATTGACTATTTTAGGAAGTTATTTCCCATGAGAAAGATGATCGCAATTAGTTTGCTGGGATTTTTAGCCAGCTCAACTCAAGTCGCCATTGCACAAGACAGGCATGAGGGGCACGGGCATGCAGAGCACGGGCATGCAGGAAACGGGCACGATGAACACGGACATGAGGAAGGTGTCAGTACGATAAGTAACGCTATCGCCTTACAAGTCGGTATCGACAGTCAATTGGCTGGCCCTTACACATTGAATAAATCGATTAGTTCTTATGGTCGTTTAAGTACGGCCCCGGAACACAGCAGCCATGTACGTGCACGCTTTCCCGGTGTTATCACTTCGGTAAAGGCGAGCATTGGCGATAAGGTGAAAGCAGGAGATCTGTTGGCCAAAGTTGAATCGAATGAAAGTTTAAAGAAATACAGTATACGCGCGCCCATCGCGGGAACGATCGTACAACGGCATGCGAATGTTGGCGAGGTCACGCAGGAACAGGTGTTATTTTCCATCTCTAATTTTGAGCCGCTTTGGGCTGAGTTGCGTGTTTTCCCGTCTCAACGCTCGGCTGTTCGCGAGGGGCAAGCCGTTACAATCCAAACGGACATCGGCGCTGTGACCAGTAAGATCGAACACATTATCCCGGCTATGGATAATAAGCCTTACCTCATCGCGCGCGCAAAAATCGATAATGTGAACGCTCCGTTTACTCCCGGATTAATGGTCGAGGGACGAATTGTGACGCGGGAATTTAGGGTGCCAGTCGCCGTCAAAAATACGGCCATTCAAACGCTACAAGGTCAAACCGGTGTTTTTATAAAACACGCTGCTGAACCTTTAATGTCGCACGGTAGCGGGCATGACCATGCAGATCATAACTCAGACCACAACTCTGTTCACAAGACAGTGCAGTCACGATACCAATTTAAAGCGCTCTTATTGGGCCAGCACGACGATCATTATACCGAGGTCATTTCAGGATTAGACGCAGGTGAAATGTATGTCACTCAAAACAGTTATCTGATTAAAGCGGATATCGAAAAATCGGAAGCGAAACATGATCACTAACCATTACGCCCTTCGCATAAGCTCGTAATATTTTAAAACGTGAAATTCGCAAACAGGTCCAGTTAACCGGTCTATTCAATAGAACCCAAGAACCGGCCCAACAAACAGAAGCCTTGTATGATTGATTCATTGTTACGACTCGCCATTGATCGGCGATATTTATTTTTAAGTTTTATTTTAGTGTTCATTGGTGGCGGCCTCTGGAGTTATCAAAAACTGCCCATTGACGCAGTGCCGGACATTACCAATGTGCAAATTCAAATTAATACCGCCGCTCCGGGTTATTCGCCGTTGGAAACCGAGCAGCGTATTACTTACCCCGTTGAAACGGCGTTAGCTGGCCTCCCCCGCCTTTCTTATACGCGTTCGCTTTCGCGTTACGGTTTGTCTCAGGTGACGGTTGTATTTGAAGACGGAACTGATATTTATTTTGCTCGTAATCTCGTTAACACGAAACTCGGTGCAATTATTAGTTTGCTGCCTACGGGATTAAAACCAGAGATGGGGCCGATTTCTACCGGACTTGGCGAAATATTTATGTATACGGTGCAGGCCTTACCCAATGCACGTCAAGAAAATGGTCAACCTTATGGTTCCACTGCCCTACGCGAAATTCAGGACTGGATCATTAAGCCTCAGCTCGCACAGGTAAAAGGCGTGGTTGAAGTGAACAGTATTGGCGGCTACAACAAGCAATACCACATTACGCCTGACGTTCGAAAACTGCTGCATTTTCAAGTTTCAATGGATGATATCGTGCAGGCATTGCAGGCGAACAATACCAACCGAGGCGCGGGTTATATTGAACGCAATGGCCAACAGTTATTGGTGCGTTCACCGGGCCAGCTAACGAGTTTTGAAGATATTGGCAATGTGATTATTACGGAACACGATAGTATTCCGATTCGTGTTTCGGATGTTGCCGATATTGGCATTGGTAAAGAGTTGCGCACAGGCGCCGCAACCCAAGACGGTGTCGAAACGGTTCTGGGTACTACGATGATGTTAATCGGCGAAAATTCTCGCTCGGTTGCACGCGACGTCGCGAAAAAGCTGAAGGATATTCAAGTCTCGCTGCCGAAGGGCGTTGTTGCCACACCCGTTTACGACCGCACCACTCTGGTCGATAAAGCGATTAAGACCGTCAGTAAAAATTTACTGGAAGGCGCATTGCTGGTTATTGTTATTTTGTTTGCTCTTCTGGGGAATCTGCGTGCTGCGCTTATCTGCGCTGCGGTTATTCCGCTCGCAATGCTGGCGACGATTACGGGAATGGTAAAAACGGGCGTCTCTGCAAACTTGATGAGTTTGGGTGCTTTGGATTTTGGTTTGATTGTCGATGGTGCGGTTATCATTGTCGAAAATGCCACGCGACGACTGGCCCAGGCACAACGTAACGGTCAACTCGAACTTCGCGAACGCTTGCAAACGGTATTTGAGGCCAGCTCTGAAGTTATTCGGCCCAGTTTATTTGGTGTCGCCATTATTACGGTTGTGTATATCCCCATTTTTTCGCTTACGGGTGTGGAAGGTAAAATGTTTCACCCAATGGCGGCGACTGTGGTCATGGCACTGGTTGCCGCGATGATTTTGTCGCTGACAATTGTACCGGCTGCAGTTGCGGTGTTTCTACACGGCCATATCAGTGAGAAGGAAGGCATCGTCATCAGCAAAGCACAGGAATTTTACAAGCCTCTTTTATTGTTAGCGCTAAAGTTTCGGGCTTGGGTTTTGGCTACAGCAACTGCTCTGGTTATTCTGTGCATTTGGATTGCGACCACTTTAGGCTCAGAATTTATTCCGCAATTGGATGAAGGTGATATTGCCTTACACGCGATGCGGATTCCCGGTACAAGTTTGGAGCAAGCGGTTGACATGCAGGAGATTTTGGAGCGAAAAATTAAAACCTTTCCTGAGGTCGAAATCGTGTTCGCGCGTTTGGGTACTGCCGAGGTAGCAACGGACCCCATGCCACCCAACGTTGCTGATAATTTTGTCATATTAAAGCCTCGTTCCGAATGGCCAGACCCGAGTAAAACGAAAGATGAATTCGTCCGCGAACTCGAACATGCTCTGGAAACGCTGCCCGGTAATAATTATGAATTTACCCAGCCGATTCAGATGCGCTTTAATGAATTAATTTCGGGTGTGCGCTCGGACTTGGGCATTAAGGTGTTTGGCGATGACTTGGATCAGTTGGTGGCCACGGCTAACGATATTTTAGAGACTGTTACACAAATTGACGGCGCCGCAGATGCGCGCGTCGAACAAGTGACCGGCTTACCCACATTGTCGATTAACCCCAAGCGAACGGCCTTAGGACGCTACGGGCTGAACGTTGCGGCTTTACAGAACTGGGTAGCCGCCGCTATCGGCGGTGAGAGCGCAGGGATTCTCTATGAGGGAGATCGGCGATTCGAACTGGTTGTTCGCCTACCCGAAACCTTACGCCATGATATTGATCGTTTGGCTAATCTACCGGTGCCTTTGCCTAACGGCGAGTATGTACCACTTTCTGAAGTCGCGACGTTAGATATCGCACCCGCCCCGGCTCAAATCAGCCGAGAAAACGGCAAGCGCCGTGTGGTTGTTACGGCAAATGTACGTGGCCGTGATTTGGGTGGTTTTGTCGATGAGGTGAAAACTAAAATAGCGGAGCAGGTAAAAATACCCGCTGGCTATTGGTTACGTTACGGCGGCACTTTCGAGCAATTGGAATCGGCCAGTAAGCGGCTCTCGATTGTTGTACCCATTACCCTTCTGTTGATAGTCGGGCTTTTAGTGATGGCCTTTGGTGCATTAAAAGATGCCTTAATCGTTTTTACCGGCGTTCCTCTGGCGCTAACCGGCGGTGTATTGGCCTTGGCATTGAGCGGTATGCCGATGTCGATTTCAGCCGGTATTGGCTTTATCGCGTTATCCGGTGTGGCGGTTTTAAATGGTCTGGTTATGCTGGCTTTTATTCGTGACCTTTGGCATGAGCAAGACGATTTATTTCTGGCGGTAACCGAAGGTGCGCTGATTCGCCTGCGGCCCGTTTTGATGACGGCCATGGTTGCCAGTTTAGGCTTTGTGCCGATGGCGTTGAATACGGGAACGGGGGCTGAAGTACAAAGGCCTCTGGCGATCGTGGTAATCGGCGGGATACTCTCTTCTACCCTGCTTACCTTGTTTGTTCTACCTGTGTTGTACCATTGGACTCACCGCAATGACAAACGACTGCAAGCATCAGAATAAATGTAAACGGATGGGGTTCTAGTTTTGGATTTTATGCTGAGGCTATTTATGCTTCGCTCTATTTTCCTATCACCTATTTTCCTATCGCCTATTTTCCTATCGCCTATTTTCCTATCGCCTCATTCCATGCCGCCTATTTCCCTATAAGCAGCATGGGCCGTATTACACTCCATCCGTAGGGTAAATGCGGCAGACGGTATTAGCCGAAGAGTATTCTTACCTTCCACCTTGGCAGTATGTAGAGGCGATTAAACCGAAACGGCTAAAAGGATTTTATGGCCGAACAACGATGCAGTAACACGATTTTATTCTGCAAGCGTTAGCGCACTTTGTGCCATTGCAGCATAAAAACTAATGTGGTTAATTGGAAAATCCGCGCTTAGTATGTTACTTATTAAGCAACATACTTATTGCGAGACTGGTCATGCTTGGCAAAACACTCAAAACGCTAAGAGAGCGGCAAGGTTTATCTGTAATACAGCTGGCTGAAAAACTGCAGATAAACCGGCATTCGGTATATAAATGGGAAACCAATGAAAATACCCCAAGCCTGGAAAAGCTGGAACAGCTGGGAAAATTGTATGGATACAATATCGAACGGATCATGTCGGGAAGGCTCCTTAAAAAAAACCAGAGTACTGACATAACGACCCTTAAAGAACTCGATGAACAGCTCAGTAGAGCGACTCAAACAAGTCATATATCAAGAACATTCAGCGATTTTTTACACTCCCACGGCGCAAACTATTTTTCTTATATGCAACTCCACAGGAGTGACATGAAGGAAAATCCAACACCTATTCTACTCAGCAACCTTAGTAAGGAGTGGATGAGAATATACGTTGAAAACCGCTATATAAATTTTGACACGACATGGAAAAATGTACTAACTCACACGCAGCCGATATTTAGCGATCAGCTCGCTAAGAATGCTCACGAAACGCATAACCATCGCGTAGCCAAACTTTACACTGAAATGATCGACCATGGGATGGCATACTTTGTATCTATACCCGTACACGGTACCTGCTGCCTTTCTTCCACAACCATCTCGATCAGTACAAATACTGAAAAAAAACGACTCGCATTTAAATCGAAACTGCCGGAGTTTACCTTAGCGGCTCACCACCTATATCACCATATGCACCGAATACAAAAAGACCGTGAGCTTGCTCACACGTTTCCGTCTCCCCTTTCACCGCATGAGATTGAAGCCGTAAAAGGTAAAGCCTTAGGGTTCACCAACGAACAAATAGCAAGGCAGCTCAACATATCTGCTTCAGCTGTTTTTGCACGCATTAGAAGAGCAAAGGAAAAACTAAAGGCATCAAATGAGGCTCAACTGGTTGCTATCGCAATATCAAACAATCTTTTACCTCACGACTTTTCAGGTATGAGGAGTTAACTCTTTTTACACGCTACTGGGTGGTGGTCAAAACATTCAGAAATTATTCCTGAACTGTTTTCTTCATTTTCGCCTCCCTAGGAGCTCATCAATTCACTCGAGACATCCTTTTTTCTGGTCCTTAAGGGCGTTAGCGATAAAGGCTGTAACATCCGTCTTTATATCGGCTGAAGCCAAATGTACAGCTGAAACCGATCAGAATTATTCTTAACTTTTTTGTGACTATACTTTCTTTCAAGCCGTCTGTTACTTGACAAGTAACAAAACTCCCTAAATATTCAAACTAACTGTATATATTTCACAGTACAACATGGCGACAATACGCACAGCCTACGACCCAACCAGATCGTGTATATACCGGCTAGTAACAAGAGCATTTTTAGGGGAAATCTCAAAGCACCCTAAAGGGATTTTTTAAATTACTTGTCGAGGATCTTCATGAAATCACTATCGAAGCTATTAATGCTATCACTACTGACTACAGCAGTGGCCATACCTACGTTAGCTAACGAGCCGACCATAAACGTATTTTTTAATTACAATACAACAGCGGCCGATGCAGGATCTTTGGCATCAAACACTATCGTTGATAATGGCCCCAGTGAAAACCGTATCGATATGGTTTTTGTTGGCGATGGCTACACGCTCTTTGAATTAAGCGAATACGCTGTAGATGCATCCCACTTCGCCAACGTATTTTTTTCGGAAGAGCCCTTAATTCGTTACGCTCCGTTGTTTAACATCCACCGGGTAGACGTGATATCGAATGAATCCGGAACGGACAATGATCCCGCCGAAGGTGTTTTCGTAGACACTGCTCTCGATACGCATTTGTGGTGCGGTAATAAACCTCTCGAATGGCTACTTTGCGTGAATGTAGCAAAAGCCAAAGAAGCCGCAAACAATGCACCGGCAGTCGACCATATTCTTGTCATTGCCAATAGCGATAAGAATGGCGGCGCTGGGTACATAGAAGAAAATTTGAGTACGGTGACGAACAACGGGCCAGACTCTCCACAAACAGCGCTACACGAACTGGGCCATTCATTTGCTAATCTAGCGGATGAATATTTCAGTACTGAGAAACCTGAAACTTACGTCGACGGTGAGCCCACCGCAGCCAACGTCAGCATTTACGACTTCAATACGATGAGCGGCATGCAAACCAAGTGGCATAACTGGATCGGCACAGACGGTGTGGACACTTACGAAGGCGCCCATTACAAAATGTATGGGATTTACCGACCCACAAACATCTCAAAAATGAATCTTTTCGGGCACCCTTGGGGACCTGTTAATACCGAACAATGGGTTATTGAGATATACAAAATCGTCAACACTATTGACTCAGCCACTGCGCCCGGTAATTACAGCGGTTCTGTTGTTCTCAGTGTTTCACCTGTGCAATTATCGGAATACAGCCTTGACGTACAATGGTACGTAGATGGTATTGCTTTAAACAATGAAACAGCAACTCAGTTAGACGTATCTTCTCTCGAGTTAAGCAATGGCCCCCATCAAATTTCTGTTGTCGTTGTTGATAACACCGATTGGGTAAGGGATGAAGACGCTCGCGATCAGTGGATGACTTCTGAAAGATCTTGGTCTGTTGATATTACTGACATTCCTGAATGGGTCTGTGCAGAATTTACCGGGTCCAACAGCAGTCACCTAAGCGCCAACCGCGCTTATAAAGATACGGCGGCCAGTCCCTGGTTCCCGCCTTATGTTGCTGTGGGATCAAATGACGCACTGGGTTCTTTTGGGTCCACGACCACCACAATTGCCGAAACTGCTGAAGGTTATTACGAACTCGGAGAATGTCCGGAGTCCACTGGGGAATCCACAGCACCAGAAATTAACAGCATCAGCGCTAACGCGAATGGCACTTCCGCTGTTATCTCTGGAACTGCATCGGATATCGATGGTGACTTGTCTGAAATCAGAGTGACTTTAGATGGCAGTAGCGCAAGCGCCGTCACTGCTGCGGGCACCAACAATTGGTCCGTCACGTTTAATAACCTGAGCACGGGTAGTCACACAGCCGTGGCCTATGCGATTGACCAACAAGCCAATCAATCGACTCTCAGCAATACGGTAAGTTTTTCTATTGAAGATGAAGGCGGTGTTCAAGGTGAGTGTATTTCTTCCTTCAATACGTCTCACAAAACCGCTAACCGTGCTTACAGTGAAGGATCGTGGTTTTCAACCAGTTACTATGCGGCAGGCTCAGGTGAATTACTTGGTTCGGCTTATACGGTTACAGTACTTGAGCATGACTTAAGCACTGGGTTTTGGCACAAGGTAGGCAGCTGTAACTAGACGGTCGAAATTGGAGGAGCGACAAAAGTAAGTCGCCTCTCCTATTCTCCGACTCACTGAAATTCTAGTAGAGAGAGACTGAAACTGCAGGCGTCTGTTATCAACACTGCATCGGTTCGATTTCGAGTTGGACCTAACGGTACTTGGCGATACTGGAGATAAATATTAACGCTGTTTCCAGTTGCCTGCGCCACCTAAAGATAAAAACAAAAAGCCCAGGAGATTAAACCTGGGCTTTTTTTTGCGTAAGGATTAAATTTCTTAAACTTTAAATTGCTGGATTAAATCTTCAAGATCGGAAGCCATCACGGCTAGCTCCTGGCCTGCTTGTGATGTTTGTTCTGCACCGAGCGAGTTTTCAGTCATCATGCCATTAATCAGTTTCATACTCCCGTGCATATCCTCAGCCACGTGCTCTTGCTGCCGAGCGGAAGAGGATATTTCTGAAGTCATTGAATTTATTTGTGAAACAGATTCTTCAATAGAACTTATCGACGTGTCTGCCTGATTAATTTGATTGACCGCGGTTTGCACTTCTTCTCGGCTTGCGGACATAGCTTCCACCGCACTGTGCGAAGCTGACTGTAGCATTTCAATAATTTGGTTAATCTCTTCTGTTGACTCTTGCGTTCGACCGGCTAGGGTTCTTACTTCATCGGCAACAACCGCAAACCCTCGACCCAACTCCCCGGCTCGCGCCGCTTCGATTGCCGCATTTAACGCTAACAAGTTGGTTTGTTCTGCGATTTCTTTAATTACATCCAGTACTTTATTAATGTTTTCGCTGTCTTCTTCTACTTTTGCAATTACGTCAGCGGTGCTGCCTATTCGATCAGCTAATTGCACGATGCCCTGAACCGCGATATTCACAACTTTTCGTCCGGCTACTGTTTCTGAGTCTGCATGCCTGACGACCTCGTTGGTTTTTTCAACGTTTTCTACGACTTCTTGTACGGTGCCGCTCATTTGATCCATGGATTCAGAAACTCGTGTGGTTTCTTCCTGCTGCTGTTTTATATTCCCCATGGCTTGATCCATCACGACGGAGACTTCTGCAGAAGTGCTCGATAGCTGTGAAACCGTATGCCCAATTTGGGTAATCATGCCAAAAAGTCGTTCTAACATCAGCTTCATTGACTGATTTAAGTGCCCTATTTCATCTTCGCCATCGATCTCGATTCTATTGGTCAGATCGCCTGAGGCAATCACATCAAGTTCACGTGCTGTAGCCTTTAACCGTACTATAATATTACGTGTAACTCGCCAGCTCACGAAAACGCCCACAAATACTGCAATCGTCGCCCAACCGGCTAGAATTGTAATGGCTTTACGTTCATGCTTGAGTGCGCGACTTCCCGCCACTTCGGTAAACTTTTCAATCTCTATTAATAGGTCTTCAAGTTCTTTATCGAGCTGCTCTTCTTCGTGTATAACTTTTTCGCTGAAAAGTTCTGCCTCATGTACTTTCCCTTCTTTTAAGAGATCAAACACCTGATTACAATGATGCTCATAATCGGCATGCTCCTTTTCAATTTTTTTTAATTCGCGAGTAATATGCTGAAATTTCTTTATATTACTTTCGTTTTTCGCGGAACGTATAATCGATTGAGCAAGCAATTTAGCAGTGCTAATCTCTTCGGCTACTTTTTTACTGAGTTTGTTAAAGGCGCCTATTTCTTTTTCAAAACGCTCTTGCCCCAGTTCTTCGCGATCGATTAATTCGCCATAGCGAATGGCACGTTCAAAATGGATGGCTTGCTCAAGCTGGTGTGCGGTAATAACGGTGAGACTTTGCGTCACTGGAATATCTTGCTCTGCTATTGCCTGCAGCTCATTACCAATTTTAACCATAGCCACTAAAGCATACGCAGCCACACCGATCAGCGACAGGATTAATAGCCAGCAATTTCCGGTAATCTTTGTGCCAATAGACAGGTCATTCAGTGATAATTTCAATCCGCTCTCCAGAGCAATCATTATCTTACGTGCGCTGCGGTCTTAGCGTTAACCAAAACCTATAAAATCCACCATAAACAGTGCCGTAAGAAAGAGCTTCACGTGTTTTCCAAAACAGACCTTTTCACCACTCAAAAGCCCGAGGGAAAGGAAATCGACGTAAACGTAAACTCAACGCTCTAACAATGCATAAGTTCTTTCTTCTTTATACCTATCTTAGAGCTTAGTTCTGCAAATGCGATACCGCAAGAAGTCGGTCACGGTATATGGTCAATATGGAGCGGGATAAAACACTAACAAAACCAATGACTTAAAACGCTTTCTTCAATTGAGCACAATATGCGCAGGGGTATCACGAACCCGGCCTAGTAAGCTTCATCGTACTCGGGCATTAAAGTCGTGGACCATTCAGTGGGCTGAGGGAGTTTTACGGCCTCTTTTTATTAGTTTTTCAATTTTGATCCGTTAATCCCCTCCCTCTACAAGCTAGTTAAGGCAGAGGATTGATCCCTTAACAATCCGCTTTTCCACTTTGGTAATAACAATTCCCCGCCCTCAACCCTAATCGAATAGCAAAATCGCTAGATACGATTTGTTATATCTAAAAGGCTTTACTATTCACTTTCCTAAAACAAAGTGTTTTTAAGGTTCTCCATACGCCAAAACTATGCGAACTATACTTCTATTAAGCCAGTTTGGCGCCTTATGCATCCTTATTCGAGTTTGTGCTAATTTTTCTTATATAGAAGTTTTTTGATTATGAAGAAAATAATCGGCTCTACTTTTACCATTTCATTAACCTTCTCATTGATCGCGGCTGTCACATTTAGCCTTTACGCTAATGCGGCACCAAAAACCTGCGACTCGATACACGATATCGCGAATAAAGACGTCACGATCAACTCTACAGAGCTGATCGATGCAAATAGTGACCTCCCGCAATACTGCCGAGTCACGGGAAAAATAAAACCAGGCGTTGGATTTGAGATGCGGTTGCCAGTTGAAAGCTGGAATGGGAAGTTTTATATGACCGGCTGCGGTTCATTTTGTGGGCGGATAGGCAGTGACAGACCGGGCTTTATCAACGCGATCAACTATGGACTCAAGCGAAACTATGCCGTTGCGACTATGGACGCAGGCCATCAAAGCGCATCAAAACGAGACAGTACGTGGGCCCACAACAACCGCGACGCGGAGCACAGCTGGGGCCATAGCGCTGTTCATAAAACGGCAAACCTTACCAAGCAAGCGATTGAGACGTTTTATGGCGATAAACCTGATCTTTCGTATTTTGCTGGCTGCTCGACCGGTGGTCGAATGGCAGCTATGGAAGCCGTGCGATACCCGAACGATTTTGATGGCATTATCAGTGGCGCTCCTGCGTTAAATTACACAAAACTGGTTGCGACTTATTTTTCTTGGATGATACAAAACAACACTGATAAAAATGGACAAAGGATTATCTCATCAAAAGAACTGGCCCTGGTCGAAAAACATATTTATAAGGAATGTGACGGAAAAGACGGCGTTGTTGACGGTTTAATTAATGACCCCAGAGCTTGCAATTTCAAACCTCAAGAACTTTTATGTAAAGGCAAAAAAAATACACGTTGCTTAAACCAAAAGCAAATCAGTGCCATTACAAAAATGTACTCTGTAGCTGAAAATTCTAACGGTGAAAAGCTTATGCCGGCTGCCGTTCCCCTTGGCGCAGAACACTTCTGGAAATTCTGGTTTACACCTGAAATTGCTAAATCTAAAGACAGTAATAAGCCACTTACAGAAGAAGAACAAGGCTTATTCCCAATATTTAATCAGAACTTCTTAAGCTATATGGCTTTTGAAGAAGACCCCGCTGATAAAATTTCACCCATGACATATGACTTTGATGTTCACCCTCAGAAATTGGATTTCATGAGTAAAATCTACAATTCTGATGATCCCAATATTACTGAGTTTAAAGATCGCGGCGGGAAGTTTTTACTGTGGCATGGGTGGAGCGACATGATTGTTCCTCCTGGCATGTCGATAGATTATTACGAGCGAATGATTAGCCATTTCGGCAGCGTTAAAAAGACACAAGAGTTTGCGCGTTTCTTTTTGTTTCCTGGCATGGATCATTGTGGAGCCTACCCCGGCCCCGGTGCACAACAAAATGGTTTTGATTTACTCTCCGCCTTAGAAAACTGGGTAGAACGTGGCCATGCCCCCGGAGAGATAATGCTAACGAAATATGACAGCGATCAAAACAAGGTTTGGACCCGCCCGTCTTGCCCTTACCCAGACGTTGCCCAATACGATGGACGCAGTGATCCCGCAATGCCATCGAGCTACCGCTGCAATCTAACAAGGTCAACCCAGCTTTCTGTTCAATAAGCTCATACAAATAGAACGTATGAGCAATTTGAAAACGTCCAAAGACTAACTGTTGATTCAATTAATCGGCACTTAAATTGAACGATACCGCGCCCCTTATGAAAGAGAGCTCTGAACGAAAACAGTGTAATATTTGCCAAATATCTTGCTATACTTCTCATTACTACTGCGCGCTATAATCTGACCCTCAGTATTCACGCAGAGAAAATTGAGACTTTCGGTGATTGTTGCAGTTATATGTTTTTTTCGTGCTGAGTCCTTTACCTCGTTTTCGAGGAACCACACAAACCAGCTGCTGGACGTGCGGGCCCGGTACGACCTCGCATGCACGAAACTTGCTAATTGGGCGCAACGACTTAGTGTATCTGTCCGTCATAAAATCGCGCCAGCACTCACTCAAAACCTTTTAGCTACTCTCCTGTTCTGCCCTGCAGTCGTATACGCCAACCCCCCAACAATACGCTATGCTCACCCTAATCAACTCGTATTTAGTACCCTTAAAAAAGAAAATGGCGAACGTAACAATCCGCTTTTGCGTCTCGCCAAAACGCTTATTCAACAAGCGGGTTTTGACTTTGAAAGCGTATCTTATCCCGCCGCTAGAATGTTTCATTCAATGGATCAAGGTTATGCTAACTTTTCAATTCTTGTGTATTCTCCTTCATTAGATAAATGTTGCTTAATGAGTAAATTACCCATAACAACAACGCAATTAAGGATTTACCACAAACAGGAAACGCCGAGGATAACAAACATAGAGTTATTAGCCGGCAAGCGTATTATTACCATACGAGGTTATAGCTATGGACAGTTAAAACCGGTCATCAGCAATCCAAATAATAACATAGCCCTCTCCCCCGCTATCACACATACCTCTGCATTTGCTATGTTAGAAAAAGGGCGAGCTGACTATGTTCTGGATTACAAACAACCTTCGATTGAAGTTCTACAACTGCACCCGATCCCGAGTATTCAATTTGAAATATTGCAAGAAATAGACGTTCACCTTGTCATTCATAAGAGCTTTCCCAATGCACCACTGGTATTGACAGAGCTTGAAAGGATTATTGAAACAATGGATATTGCTGGCTTACTGGACCTACCCCTTGACCCCGTTTTCTAGGACAAGCAAGTCCTTGATTGTTGGCACTTAATTTTTAAAATCACCAAAGTTCCGTATTTGTAACATAGCGTTATTGCAGGGTAGTCGCTCACAACGTATATTTAAAATTTAGTGACTCGAATATTTCTAATTGTAAAGACCAAGACGGAAAACCTTTACTGTGACAGGGGTGACCCGCAGTGATTCCGCAATGCCATCGAGCTACCGCTGTAATCCAACGGGGTCTACTCAGATTTCCGCTCAACAATTCCGTCACGCCTCAACAACTGTTAAGTTTTCGGAGTGCCAGTTACTGACTGCAGGGAGCAAAAAGTAAAACCATTCAGCGCCTACTAAGATATGATTATGCAAACAGAAATAACGCACCATACGCCAAATTTTTTGCTATGCTTGGCGCCGCAAATTACTGACGCAGGACAATCTGCGTTGGCGGTGTTCACATAAAGTAGGTTTTGAGGTCTTCGGTGATGGATGAAGTTAACTGTCTTTTTGTATTGGGACTTTTGCGTCCTACCCAAAAAATACGCTAATCCAGTTTATGGACATATAGGGAATGATCATCCACGGCTCTTTAACACGAACTAATGCGAAGCAACGCCGCTTCTTAGGCATCCGCCTTAGTTGCCTCCCAATCCGCTCGCTAGCCGTTCTATCAACGCTCGTTTTCCCCCCAACAGCCGTAAATGCTAGCCCTCAATCTATACGCTATGCTCACCCAGATCAACTCGTATTAAGCACCCTAGCAAACGAAAATGGTGAGCGTAACAATCCTTTACTACGCGTCGCCAAAGCCCTTACCCAACATGCAGAAATTGGCTTTGAAAGCGTCGCTTATCCCGCAAGCCGAATGTTTTACTCTATTGAGAAAGGCCTCGCAAACTTTTCAATTCTTGTCCATTCCCCCTCATTAGATAAGTGCTGCTTAGTTGGCAAGACTCCCGTGGTAACAACGGAATTAAGGGTATACCACAAAAAGGAAACGCCGAAGATTTCAGGTTTAGAGTCACTAGCAGGAAAGCGTATTATTACTATACGAGGGTATAGTTACGGCCAGTTAAAACCCTTCATTAGCGATCCTAACAATAATATATCCGCCTACCCCACCCTCACACATACTTCTGCATTTGCTATGTTAGATCAAGGCCGCGCTGACTATGTACTGGATTACAAACAACCCTCGATTGAAGTTCTACAACAATTCCCTGTCCGAGATATTCAATTTGAAGCATTGCAAACAATAGATCTTTATCTTATTTTGCACCGGAGTTACCCCAAAGCACATCAGGTAATGGAAAAGTTTGAAAGGATTATCGAAACAATGGATATCAACAGCGTTCTCGATCTCCCCACGGACTCTATTCTCACGGATTAAGTAAGAAGTTGAACGCTAACAATCCAGGCGAAACGGCATCAAGTCTCAATACGGCTGAACTAACTTAAATACGTCGCCACTGCGCAACAGAACTGCAGCCTAAAGAACTGCCTGCCTCTCAAAACACTAACGTCGTCGGTAATTCAGCGCTGGTGAGCAATTTATTCCCCGCTTTTTGCCAACTAATCGGCGCCGAACAGCAGACTCCAGGATCACGCATCGAATTTTTTGGTGCTTTTAGCTTCTTTTTGGCGCACTGAGCATGCCTATGCACTTGCATATTGGATTATCTCGGCCAAACTAGTACAAAGTACTCATTCGAGGTATTCGTTGATTTTTGCAGTTAACTGTTTTTTTTTCGTTGTGTCTGTCCCTGGCGAAAAAAATCGCTCAGCTCTCTTAGAGCTCTCACTCGATACGCAGTTTAGGCGTAATCGCTGCGGCTTTACGTCTATCAACGGGAGGCAGACTGTTTTTGTAAATGTGTGTTTAAGTATTGTACTTTTAGCACTGTTAAGTCTCTCTGTTGAGGCGAGTGGCGCGCCAACAAAAATACGTTACGCCCTCTCAAGCCAATCAGTATTCACGACCAAAATAAACGCTAAAGGCTCTGTGGAGAATCCACTAATACGCGTTGCTGCTGAGCTTTTTAAACGAGCCAAACTTGACTGGGAAAGCAAACAATACCCCGCCGCTCGAATGTTTCAAAAACTTACCGATGGTGAGGCTAACTTCTCAATTATTGTCAATTCACCAACATTAGAGTCTTGCTGCATTGTAGGACATATCCCCGTAGTCACGACTGAGCTTAGGGTTTACCACAAAAAGGGAGCGGAACCAGTTTTACGGGCCAAAGACCTAATCGGGAAACACGTTATCACGCTCCGTGGATATAGTTATGGTCCTCTAAAGTCTCTTATCACCAACCCGAGCAATCAAGTATCTGTTTTTCCTACAGCGACTCACGCCACCGCATTCGCAATGTTAGCTAAGGAACGTGCGGATTATGTATTAGATTACAAACACCCGTCGATTGAGGTGTTAGGCAAAAACCCCATAAAGGATATTCAATTTGAAACGTTGAGAGAAATAAATTTGTATTTGGTGCTGAACAAAAACTACCCAAACGCAGAAGACTTACTCTTGAAACTCGAAGGGATCATTAATAAAATGGATATTAATGCGATATTAGAACTGACACCTGAACCTATTTAATCATAACCAGAGGTTAAACTCTCGCCGTCCCCCCCAACTCCTCTTTTTTAATTGATTGCTGTCTCACCCACCACCTCACCCGAATAGCCAGCCTGTTCATTCTTAGCCCGCATCCCTAAGGCTTTACCGTTAACTTTCGTCCTGTACTGTAAACAGCTTCAAAACCAAATTTTTTGTACAGCGCACACGAGGGGTCATTCCCCATTAACCAAGAAACGTTTATCGCATAGACATCCTGCTCAAGCAGCCATGACTCAGCACGCTTCAACATCTCGGTCCCAAGGCCTTTGTTTCGCTGTTCTTTAGCCACATATAAAGCAAGAATTTCTCCACTTAGCACGTCTTGATTATTGTATAGATCATTTTTAATTTGAGCGCTAATAAACCCCTGAACACTCTCCCCTTCTAACGCAACCAATACCTTGACCGTTGACTCTTCACACCAAAAATCAATCAAGCGTTGAATGGTTTCATCGCTAGTCTGCAAATGCGTGAGCAAGGTAGGACGCTGAAAAAGAACAAGCTCTTCTTCTAGCTGCTGGCGTAAAAGACTGTGTACGGCTTTATAATGCAAAGCGCTAAGTGGTGTAATGATAAATTGGTTCATAGTTACCAGAAAATAACCTGACTGAGTTAATCTCCAGTATAGCGCCGAATTGATATTCGGCGCTGTCAGGCTTTAACGATGATCAAAACCCAATAATGCAAACCCCATCTTAGCTCTTATCCTCCGCTACTTTCATATCATTACTTTTGTATAAAAATAACACATGGGCATGAGTATCAAGAGACAAGGAAAGCGGGGCTATCGGATGCGTCACCGTCAATAGCTTTTATAGCAACAGATTAACCGGCTTTGGACCAGAACTGCGTCATTGCCGAAATCATATGCGGTATTGCTCGTCGAGTTGAGCGCATTGCGATATCTTCTGCAGAGGCGATCGCTGCGCAGTTGATAATATCAAGATTGCCCGCGTATTCAGGAAGGTAGTCACCTTGACCTCGAACTCGGATCGCTAGCTCTATATATCCCTTCTCATAGTGCGGTCTTCTTTCAAGCGCATAGCCGGGAACATATTTTTGCACTTGTGAAACACGGTTTTCTAACTCTCGCATTAAACGGAAACTCGGAGCATTATCCGAGTATGCGCGAATCGTTGTTAGCATGACGGGCTGTTCAGGCGAATCGTCAGCAACCAATTCAACTGAAATATTATCTACACCAGTATGCTGACGAAGCGTTTCTTTTGTTACATGGTAATAGTTATCAATATTAGCAATTGTTGCCGGTCCAATAGAATCAGCTGCTAATGTGCTATGTACCTCTATACGTGTAATGCCACTTAAGCAACGCGAAAGGACTTCAGCCATGGGAACAGAAGCTTGCCCACCGCAGGTCACCATGTTGATATTTTTTTTGCTGCGTATACCATCTAGATTCAACGATGGTACACATGCAAAGCCCACGTTAGCTGGCGTTAAATCTATTGCCAGCAAACCTAGGCGTTCTATTATCGGTGCGTGTACTTTATGATCATTTGCTGATGTAGCATCAAACACTAAATCAAGATCACTACTTCTATCAATAATGGCTTGTATGCTATCGCAGGACGTTGTAACACCTAGCTCATTGGCTATTGCAATACCTTCAGACTTTAAATTTCGGCCGGAAAAGACTTTGCACTCAAGAAGCGGCGAACGCAAGACCTTGACGAGCAAATCCGTTCCGACCTTTCCCGTTCCAACGATTCCCACTTTCAACTTTTGATCAATTTTTATCTTCATGATACCTCACTCACTATTTATCTAATTTGTTAGTTATTATTACTAATTATTTTCTATTTTTTATTGGTGCTTTTTGCACCTTATTATTAGATCGACATAAAATCATCGACCAACATGCCTCCCATAAGTCATCTAGAACAACTAGATAGCATGTTAAGTATTAAAGTAGACCATGATTCCAAAACAACTTGTGACGCACGTCTCCTTTTTTACAATTTCGCTTAATTCGCTATAAATAATTAGGCAGAACCAGTTTTTGGAAACTACCGTAAAAAATATCGCGTCAAAATAAGGATGAATGCGACGTCAACAAGCACGATAGACTAATAATCAAGCGCCTAACCCTCTTAAACTTTTTTGATGCAGTAAAGTTATTTTCCCGACGTAATGTTGATTAACACGTGATCATTTGCTTATAGGTACAGCTCTTCTTATAGCGAATATACGGCGGTTAATTTTGGACAAGAAGAATGGAAAGAGTTACTGTGCGCCAAGTAATAGCTGTCGGCGTCTTTTGTTGCGTTAAACACTGAAAATGCATTTACATGCGCCATTCTTCCGTTATAGTTAAATGCTGTGTAATCAATGCCAAGCGTTAACAGCATCACATATTTATAACTTTCACCAAATTACAGCTAAACCAGGCGCCACCTAACCTAGACAATACGCATTGATCGGTATAGGAATTAGGGGCAGCGAACGTGTAGCAAAAACCATGTGGTTAACATGGAAATTGTTATCCAGCCATTAAGAGGTTACCCGTGGAAAAAGAAAGCTTTAAAGTTGTTGAGCAAGCGCTGGGGATTTATCCCCCTTGGCGAATTGAAAGCCTGGATTTTGACGAGAGAGACTGCAGAGTCGACATATCCCTGACGACTGTTCAAAAGTCTTTGCGCCTGGCCTTTTTTAGCAGGCCAGGATCAAAGAACAGCTTGCCAAATATTCAAGGACAATGGGAACACATTAAGCTCGGAAAATACCGCTCTGTTATTCACGCAAAAATTCCAAGTGCCGAAACCCAACCAACGCACGGAATAGACGAACACATTGCTGCACTGCCAGGGTTTCTAGGCAATCATCAGCGAAAATATTCAAATCAAATTCGTCAAGAAATCGCGCAATGCCTATTAAAAGGCTTAGACGAGCCAAAACTCGCTGCCGCGTATGACATGCCGCAAGACAAGATTAAGCAAATCGTAAAAGATCTAGATTCCCTCCCCCCCCAGATGGAAGCATTAAGCTATCTACCGACTGAGATGGCTCCGGTTTGGGGTAGACTTTTAACTGACCAGATATTACTCAAAACGGGTTCTCTCCCACTTAAAATGCTGCTGTCTAAACTTAAGCTGGCTAGCTCTCGTAGTGAAAACCGTGGGTTTTCATGGGAACAGATTAATGAACTGCGTCAGTTCTTCATCATTAACGCAAACAATTTAACATTTGAAGTTCAACAGCTGTGCGGTATAACCAAGCGTAAGGCCTTATCACCACAAAGAGCGAGTGGACGAGCCAAGCTTGTCCTTCCTTCAATAAAAAGTCATATTTGGCTTCAAATATTAGGCGGTAGATTACGCTTAAATTCTCAAAGTATTGCGCTTAACTTGTTGATTTCAAGTCAGCGCTCTTCGTTTATTAACGGCCGTTCTAACCAAGAAAAACTCACTGCAATTTCTATTGTTCGTGAATACTTTTTGAAAAACTACCGCCAACTAAGACCAGAACTTCTACTCATTAATCGGGCCTTGGCGATATATAAAAAGTCATCCCTGAAGTTACCAGGAGAAGAACACGGCGTATGGAGAAGAATACTTCACGACGAAGGATTTATGTCAAGTAATCACATGGCATACCAGCTGTTAATGTCTAAGCTGCGTGCACAAGTCAAACTGAGTCAGGACCCTGTTGTCGAAATTGAAGCTGCTCGCAGTTTGCGCAATTTCATCAGCCTGAACCAACGCTCAATGAAAAATGAACTGAACCAGATTTTTAAAACTGGTACAGCCAACTAGAATTTAGTCAAAATAGGAGATACTCGATGGCTGGCAAAGATAAGATTACTGTCACTCACGAACTCGTCGATATCGATACTTTACATGCAAAAATCGAAGCTGGAGAGTCTTTGGTTATTGCAGCCGACGAAGAAATTATTGCATCGCTACCCTCGGGTAACTGGATAGCGGGCACAATTCCGTATTTCATGACGGAAGACGGTGGCAAAGTCGACAAGAAACGCATATATGTGAACACCATTTCGGGTGTGTCGTCAGACAATGCTCCTCGCATAACAATGTACAACGCGAATACTATTTCGAGAATCGCTCAAGAAGCGCCAAAGCATGGCTTTACGATTCTCATTTTACCGGCTATGTCCGATGTTCATTCTGCTTATGCTCAAAATGCACCGGACTATCAGAATATGTTTTTCTCCCCAATCGTTGGGTGGATATCAGGCGTACATCTGGATGATATTGAGACTGACAGCGCTAAGGTTGGCTTCGGTCCAGCCTCTGGAATGCTCGTGGATAACCAGGCCGTTGCAATGCACATCCATCTTCCAGAAGAGCAAACAGCTAACATTAAAATTATTAACCTTTTTGCTCAGGGCGACGGACATAAAATCACCTTCCCAGAGAAAGGCTTTAATGCAACCAACTGTCTTGTGGATGGTGCTGAGTGGTCATTTTCGGATTATCTAAAAGAACATAATATAGACACCAAACTACCACTTGTTGCAAATTACTCCGGTGTTATGGTAAATGTGAGCATTCAAGATGTTGGGGCCGAATCGGTTGCGCTCTACGCTCCGGTGTTTCCTGGTGTAGAGTATCGCTTTGCCGCACCAATTGACGACTATGTAAAAGAGTTTAATAAGGCGCTCCCCTCCGGAGATGCAGGGAATGTGGCCTTCTGCTGCAATTGCATATTAAACTTCTTATATTCTGAATTAGAAGGGAAAAAGACAGGAAAAATGACCGGTCCGATCACCTTCGGTGAGGTAGCCTATCAGCTTCTCAACCAAACACTTGTGTACTTGTCTCTAGAACAAAACACATAGAGCGCTGACATAAACTAATTTTCTACCGTTTGAGCGGCCTTTTGGGTCGCTCCACTTCTTGCTGACAACCCACCTCCTTGCCCTTTCTAACCTTTCTGGTGCCCATCCATATATAGGTTACTACTGCGATCGAATTTAGAGCACTATTTTTACACAGCAAGATAACGTTGTTTTGAACGACCAAACGTCCATATATTGTAATGCAAATCTGACATTTTAAAGTCGCACTCGCTACGGCCCTATTTATGTTATGGGCGCGCACTAACTAAATCTACTCGCGAAAATAAAGATTCCGCCACTACCCACCTCTTTACTGATGACAATCGGCCTTTCTGCTAAGCTAAAGAAACGCGGATTTAAACCTAAGCCTGCTATGTATATTCGATACTGGACATAACAGATGATTGGGCAAGAGAGAAATAGAGCATGACGGGTATTAAGACGGTGGCCATTGTTGGCGGCACTCATGGCAACGAACTCACGGGTGTTCATCTTTTAGATCATTGGAGCAGCTCACAAGAAGAGATAATACGGCAAGGCTTTGATACAGAGCTTTGCCTAGCGAACCCAAGTGCTAGACAAGCCATGAAGCGGTACATCGATCAGGACTTAAACCGCCAATTTTCGCTCAAAGATCTTGGCGACGACACGCTTTGCGGCTACGAACAGAATCGAGCAAAAGAACTCAACAATCTCTTAGGTCCAAAAGAGAACCCTCGCGTTGATTTCATCTTAGATTTACACACCACTACTGCCAATATGGGGCTAACGCTCGTCTTCAATACCAGTAACCCTTTCGTTGTTAGTATGGCATTTTACATTAAACAAAAAATGCCGGATGCCGTTTTATTTTTTCACCCCAGCGAACGACTAGAAGATAACTTTCTAAGCTCCGTCGCTCGCCTTAATGGCTTACTCATTGAAGTCGGTCCTATCGCACAGGGGTTGCTGAACCATGAAGTGTATGAAAAAACCCGACTGACGGTATTGCACGCGCTGGACTATCTAGAAATTTCAATTCACGGACAAGTTCCCAACCTACCAAAATCAATGGAAGGTTTTCAGTTTGTTGAGAAAATTAAATTACCGGAAAATGATCGTGGTGAAATAGTCGCTATGATTCATCCTGAGCGTCAGAATAAAGATTATCAACAAATAAACACGGGAGATCCGTTATTTATTACCTTTGATGGCGCAACGATTGCCTACACAGGCAAGGAGTCTTTATATGGCGCATTTATTAATGAGGCAGCTTATTACGACCAACACGTTGGCCTAAGTTTAATGAAAAAAATTATTATCAATAGAGCGTAGTTATTCATATTTCCTCCCTCGCTGCGGAGGCACTAAATTCATCCCCCCCCATCCCCCTGATCAAAAACGGCAAATGCAAACTGCATCCTAGCGATTTAGCCCATATTTTCTGTTCGCTAGTCGCCCTAGTCTTTCAAGTTTTTATATTTAAAGGCCGTATCAACATTGGGGTATAAGCCGGTGTAGTCCTGTGAGCGGCCCTTACCGTGGATCAGCCGAATATGACGCCTGCGCAAACCCCTCGCCTCGGTAACGCCGCAAGAATGCGCTATCAGGCTTACGCCATGGCTTATTTCTTTTGCATAATTCGCCACGCGTGTGGATTTTTCTTCTGGAACCAATCCATGCTGCAACGTCGCGTTATGTGTCGCAATTCCGGTCGGGCATGTGTTCTTATTGCACTGCAGCGCCTGTATACAACCCAAAGCAAACATAAAGCCTCTAGCTGACGCAATAAAGTCTGCCCCGACACCTAACGCCCAAGCAACCTTGCCAGGGGTTACTAATTTGCCCGACACAATCACTTTAATACGCTCTTTTAAACCGTATAAGCGCAGCGTATCGACCATCCTAGGC
Source organism: Agarilytica sp. (assembly GCA_033852175.1). Taxonomy (GTDB): domain Bacteria; phylum Pseudomonadota; class Gammaproteobacteria; order Pseudomonadales; family Cellvibrionaceae; genus Agarilytica. The sequence goes on along the minus strand of JAWSUY010000070.1, from coordinate 5,509 downwards.
AAGCTTTCACTGATCGGCAAACCAACATAATCCATTAGCGGCTGGGGTGCGGCCCCGGTGCCCCCATCGGCACTATCGATGGTGATAAAATCGGGCGCTGATTTTTTGCCACGGCGATGAATCGCCTCGCATAGGTTTTCAATAACGCCGAAATCTCCGACAACCAATTTAATTCCGACGGGCTTGCCGGTAATCTCTCGAACCTTATTCACCATATCGAGAATATCGTCTTCGCAACGCAGCTCTGGATGTCCATTGGGGCTAATCGATGACTGCCCAGCTTCAATGCCTCGAATTTTTGCGATTTCTTCCGATACTTTTTGTGCTGGCAATATGCCGCCTTTTCCCGGCTTTGCCCCCTGACTCATTTTTATTTCGAACATTTTCACTTGTTCAAAATCGGCAATTGCCTGTAATTTGGATTCCGAAAGCTTGCCGTCATCATCACGCACGCCATATTTTGCGGTGCCAATTTGAAAAACAAGATCACAACCGCCCTCTAGGTGAAATTCCGACAAGCCGCCTTCGCCAGTATTCATCCAAACACCGGCCTCCTTTGCACCCTTCGATAAAGCCTGTACTGCCGGCTTAGAAATAGCGCCGAAACTCATCGCAGAGATGTTAACGATGGCCCCGGTGCTATAGGGAACACGCGCGACCCCTTCCCCAATCGTTATAATTTTCGGCTCTTCAACATCTTTCTCTAATACGGGGAAAGCGCTGTTTAAGAACATAACATCGCCTTCGCCAGTCAAAGGCCGCGTCGAACCAAAGGCAATTGTTGCATCCACTTTTTTTGCGGCCCTGTAGACCCAAGAACGCTCTGCGCGGTTGAACGGTAACTCTTCCCTATCCATCGCAAAAAAATACTGGCGAAAAAATTCGCCTAGGTGCTCAAAAAAGTAACGAAAACGCCCGACTACCGGATAGTTACGCCGAATGGTGTGTTTGGTCTGAGTAACGTCTACGACATAAGCGATAACAACATACAAAATACCAAGCCCAAAACAAAAAACTAAAACTAAAGCGCTCCACTGAATAACATTGGTCGCTAAGGACTGAAGAAACATCATCTGACTACCATTTTTATGAATAGGGTTTTTATTAATGAACACGGATGCGATATCGCGACGATACAAGCATGCCGCGTCATACTACACTAACTGCATGCCCAGCCATCACTGTTCAACGGCAAATGATCACTTTAGCGAACCCCGTCCATAAACATCATGAAAAAGAGCGTGTAAAAGGTAATGCAAACACCTCAGCACACAAAAGATAAAGAGCAAGAGGCAAGCGCATGATTCCAGACTCTCAGATCGACCTGTATCATCAACGACTGGATGCATTAATCCTCCACCTGAACGATTCGCTTTCGCTCTGCCAGTCCGCCTCACAGCCAGTCGCTCTCGATCAAACTTTGCAAGGGAGAGTCTCTCGTGGCGATGCTCTGCAGCAACAAGAAATGGCAAAAGCCAACCAGACGCTAAATCAAAAGCATCTCGTAAAAGCAAAGGCAGCCTTGGCTCGATTAAATAACGGGGATTATGGTGAGTGCCTAGAATGCTATGAAGATATCGCCCCAGGACGATTGGAAATTATGCCAGAAGCTGAACTATGCATAAAGTGTAGAGAGGCGCAAGAAATTACGTAAATCTGAAATAGATAGGGCGTTATTGCAACACCCCATCAACCCCAGCAATATTATTTATATTTTAATTCAATTTAAAACAATAACGTGACTTTAAAAAATCGACCTATTGAATTAGATCAAACTGCTTTCCATAGGTATTACTCTGCAAATCAAAATGTCCGTAATCGTATGTGTAGCTCGCATCTTCACCAGCAATCTGACTTGAATGTACGCCGTTAACCTCACACCCGCCATAACATACAATACCATCTGACCAGCTTTTTATTGAATACACTCGATCAGCAATTTTCTTTCCGTAAAGCCAATCTAAGAAAGGGCTGGAAACTGACAAGCCATCTCGCCCACATGTTGAAGACCAGACATTATAAGGATATGTACCACAACTTCCTAAACCTCGATACGCTCCTGCAACACCCACAAATGAATCAACCTTACTAACCTGCCCCGCTTTAATAATTTGCTGTGCACCGAGCGTTACTCCCATCGAGTGGCCAATAACGTCTATTTTTCCTGTACAGGATGAACTAATTGCATCATTAATGGCATTGCGTACTGGCGTTTCTTCCCAGCCCTTATGGTTATTATAGGATGCGTAAAATGGACTCGAATATCCCCAGGAAGGCCTAAAGATTTGACTACTGCTGTAACCATTAGCCAACAAATGATTGTAAGTGTTATTCCAGTCGGATGGGCTTCCGGTATTACCGTGAATCAAAACAACGTTATCAACACAAGCTGCATGCGCACTTGAAATCGAAAAAAGAAGTATTGCGGGTAAAGCGAGATAACGGATAACGAGTTTAATCTTTTTATGCATGATGGGTACTCCAATTTATTATTGTCTTTTGAGAAAACACATTGGCCAACTCAAAAACCTGAATAAATATTAGGCGCATCCAAAATTATAACTATGACACTTTGGGTCAAGTTGAGTGGACATTATCGCTCACGAGTAGCTGCGGCGTTTTTAATAATATAAGCTAATAGAAAACAGAATTTAACTGCGTTAACGCTATAAAAAATGCCAAACACAAGAGTGCTTGATTTTAAATTCCGCCATAATAATTTCTTGATATTCCGCATTCGAATAGCTGTCTTTCAAAAATGCTATTTAACTTATATTGGCAAATATCTTAACTCTGCACAAAATAAGAATTTCCCCCTCATCTCAGTCAGTCAGTCAGTTTATTTTTCTTTAACCGCGCGATAACGAAAAAAGCCGAGCTTTTCGCCCGGCTTTAATTTTTTAACTATTTAAGAAGAAGCCCCTTTCCAGCCATCTTAACTTACTAAGCTAAATGGCCAGAAAAGAGTAATGACTAGGGACACCCACCCACATGCCAAACACTACCACCATCTGTAGAGCGTAAAACTGTAGATCCCCACGTTGAACCCGACATAGCCTCATCACTTCCATTGGCGAAATAGCTTGGGCTGAAATAGCTACCAGAGCTATACGCTCGGCCACCTGTTTTGTGATAGTAATTATACGCTGATACATCCTCACAACCCGGAGGAGGAGTTGGAGTTGGAGTTGGCGTAACCGTCACTGTTGGCGTTGGTGTAACCGTCACTGTTGGCGTTGGTGTAACCGTTGGAGTAGGAGCAGGTGTGCTAGAGCAAGGTTGGCTAGCGCCGGCACAACTTGACGCTCCGGCTTCGTCTACCCACTGACAATTTCCGCCCGATGTTTGCGACTCAATCATCGTAAACGCAGTCGAACCGCCATAAGCGCTGTAACACCACGCATAACCTGTAGCATATGAAATGGTACCTTCAGCTAGGTGATAATTAATATCGCCAGTCTTGCCAAGGTTAACGGTAGCAAAGTTAAGGTTGCTTGAGTTTCCAGAAAGAGCAGGAGATGCTGTATCGGTAGCACTGACAACGACTGTATGAGTCCCGTATGGCAGGTCACACTTCTCAAGACTGTAAGTCATTGAGCTAAGGTTTGTTACGTCGATCGAAACTGCATTGCCACCGTCAAAACTAGCACTCGCACTGCCTAGGTTAGCGTCAATATCAGAGATGTTTCCACTAATAGTTACGCAAGCCCCACTAACTGACGCAGCAGCTGTAACGGTAGGTGCGCTATTGGGAGGCGGAATACCGACCCAAATCGCATCCAGTGCCACTTCACTTTCGGCGCCTTTATCATCTGTCGCCACTACAGTTACTGTGTAGTTAGCATCATCCAGAGCAATCGTGTCGCCATCAAAATAGCCTGCCTCATCAACGCCCAAAGTAAGTACTTCAACAGAAGAGCCTGTACCTGTATTCACCACATTCACCACAACTGAAACAACAGTTCCGTTGCTATCTGTAGCAGTTCCGCTAACCGTAATAATACCGCCGCCCTCCGACAACACCAATCCAAAAACTACTGGCGGTATATTAATATCAGCACGACGATTATTCTCAAAGAAAAACTCTGTAACATATTCTGGGTAGTTAACATGCGAATGATCAACATAGCTTCCCCCGCCAGAACTTCCCGGGCCTGCAGGCCACGCATGCCCCATTCCGCCAACAATAATATTGGAGTTCCTAGGACCGTCCGCATCACAGAATGTATTAACGGTACCGCTACCGGGAATACTCGTTGGGTTATCGCCACCACTACAATCAGTGGCGCCGTATGTCGCAGCCATGATATCGGATAAACGATCACACCACGCTGGACTTACCGTATAGTCATTTGCGCCACATATCGTACTGTGAAGCTGAGTAGCAAGGGAAGCTTGTGCGTTAGCGCCATTTTTATTCGACAACGTTTCACAATTACTCACACCCTGAGATATTGAGATGTTAGCCGAACTAAGCGACTGCCCGTTCGAACCAGGCCCTGGACCGGCATTTGCACCCGCCCCAGCAAATACATCAGGCGCTAAACACGCGATACTGGCTACCATACCGCCGCCAGAGGATAAGCCTGTTATGTAGACTTGATTTGGGTCAATATTCAGCGACGCATCACCAAGTAGAGCATCAACCAAATCCAATAGATATTTGGCATCACTACTCGTTCGGCTCATGCTCATGCCAACATGAAAATTCCAACACCCTGAACTACCATATGACCCTTCACGTGAAGGATCAGCCAAAGCCACTACCATTCCGTAAGTATCCGCGGTTGCGGGCCAATTGGCTCCATCCTTCAGTTGTTCATTTGTTTGACCACAACCCGGCAAGCTAACCATTAGCGCTCTCTTTCCAGATAGAAGCGGTGCCGTGGTAGGTACGTAGAGGATCGTTTTTAGCTTACCCCCTATTGTTGTTTCGGATTGCCAGCCTGCATGGGCCGTAATAGATAGACATATACTGACAAGTGTCAGCAAAACAATGCGCGGGTGTTTCATTATTTTATTCCTACTAATTATTATTTTTTTGTCGTACATTCAGGGTTAAAAATTGGAAAATAAGCGACTGGCTGAGCACTTAAGCGAGAACGAAACGTATACTCAACAGCTCTACTTACTTTGCGCTACTTAGGTCTTTTCTCCTCAGGAAAAACTTAAACTCATCAATCGTTCAACCGAAATATTATTATTCAATTAACGTTGAGGGCATTAGACCAAGGTCTAATATACATAAATCTATATTCGTGATAATAAAAAGGCTTTTTATACGCATTTTGAAGTGAATGGGTAGCTCATCTATCGTAATTCGTTCTAAAAACGCAGTCCGGCGCCACGCTTCATACTAAGGTATGACTCTCGAAGCGGTCGTTACGTAAAAAATATTTTCGATTAAAACGATCATTCTGTGAAAACCACAGGCACCTATTCCCGCCTGACGCTGATATTTAAGAGCTAGGTTTACGGAAGACGGATGACGGAAGACGGAAGACGGAAG
>JAWSUY010000069.1:0-34628 GCA_033852175.1 Agarilytica sp. | reverse complement strand
CGGGGAATGAACGCTTACGTTTTGGGTGGGACACTTTGGTGTTTGTTGGTTGCGTGTTGTGCTTCAACGTTTGCTTCAAAGCTTGGTCGCAATAATGCTGTGCAGGAGTGGTTTAGTAAATTATCTGGTTTTATATATGTAGGCCTTGGCTTGAACATACTGCGAGCGAAAATTTAGTAGATGTGTCTAACAAACACATCTTGCAGACGTTTTGGCCAACGCTTGAAAAGTAGCGTTAACCAAAATTCTGCAAATGAAAAGCGTTATGGTGAGTCAGTAACTAGATCGGGTACTTTATAATGTTAATTCATGACTGCTCTAGAATTTCACAAGAAAAAGCCAACATATATCAGGAAACAGATTGTCACTGGGTATTACAATTATATACTGAGGCAACTGAAAATGACCTAGAAGAAAATCACCACTTAGAAGAGGTTGGAGAAATGATCAATGAGGTTATTTTGGAAATTGACCATTGCCCATATTGCGGTGAGAAATTATTGGAAAGTAATGAGCCCGCTGAAATATTCTTCAAGTTCAACGACTATTCAAAATGGTAAGGTTCAACCATAACCAGTCCATCATTGTTCGCCCTTCGGGCTGGACCTCACTTCGTTCGGCCCAATATGGTGGGCGTTAGTTTTTAGGGATGTCAAAATTGTACAAAATTAAAATAGTATCGATTTTATTTATCATTGCTCTGCTTGTTAATGCTTGTGCATCTGAATCCCTTTCGGAAAAAGTGCATAGGACGCAAACAAACATAAAAATTGTACTTGATTCACACAAGGAGAATGTGTTTGAGATCTATACTGACGAGCTTAAAGTTAGTCCAAAGCTCGAGGGTAAGGTGGCCTTAAAATTACTAATATCTCCCACTGGAAGTGTTACCTCAGTGAGTGTTCATAAAACTACAATTGGCAACTCCGGCTTTCTTGATAAGTTGCAAGTCTATATCAGTGAAATGGACTTTGGAGCTAAGAACGTTGATACAACGACTCTTTTCTATGATTTTAATTTTTTACCGTATTAAAACTAACAATACGTGCAACGCGGGCAATTTAAAGCGTAGCTTGAAAAACAGCTACGATTTAAATTGCCCGTTCACTCTGCGTTAGCTGAAGATTATGACACCAAAACTACTAAATAAGCTTTCAATTAAGATTGATCCTTATGAGAAAAAACTCCCAAAAATAGGATTAATCTTAGTCCTATTATTTTGCGGCGGCTTGATGATCAATCTTTCGATTCAAGAATCATTGATCTCAATTGTCATACTCCCTTTAGTGCTTGTGTTCTTCCTATGCATTTTGGCTCTGTTACCCACCTGGTTCCAGAAAGAGGCAAAAGATCTTGGTTTAAAATTTGACGATTATTGGGTACAAGTTGGCTTATTTAAAAAAGCACTATTATGGTATGGCGCAATTTTCTATTCACTTGGCTTCATATTTCTCACATTCATGACAATCTTAATTCTAGTTATGTCGGTGGGGTATGTACTCTAAAAATACAGCTAACGAATAAGGATTAATAGCGGTGAAACGCTATCAATCCTTATTCGTTAAGTTGATACTGGTTATAACGTGGCCCCGTATTTTTTCTTTCGATCGTTAATAATAATGTCAGCGGCTGCAGTCGCTATCATGATTGTCGGCGAACTCGTATTCCCCGATGTAATTGTCGGCATGATTGAGGCGTCTGCTATACGCAGTGCTTCAACGCCCAACACTCTGAGCTGACTGTCGACAACTGAATTTGGATCGTCTGCGCGCCCCATTTTGCAGGTACCCACGGGATGAAAAATGGTGGTGCCTATATCACCCGCTGCGCTAATTAATTTTTCATCTGTATCGTATTGGTTTCCTGGTAGGTATTCCTCAGGTTCAAAAGGTCTCAGTGCTTTTTGAGAAACAATTGTTCGAGTAAGGCGCAAAGATTGAGCCGCCTTTATTTTGTCTTGCTCGTGACTGAGATAGTTAGGTGCAATTTTAGGTGGGCTGTTGGGATCCAAATTGGAGATTTGTATTGAGCCCCTAGATTTTGGCCGCAAATTACACACACTTGCCGTAATGGCTGGAAATGTATGGAGGACATCTCCAAATTTTTCTAACGAAAGCGGTTGGACGTGGTATTCCAGGTCTGGAGTTTTTTCATCTGGACTGGAGTGCGCAAATAATCCAAGTTGGCTTGGTGCCATGGTAAGTGGGCCTTTGCGAAACAAAATGTATTCAAGCCCCATTGACGCTTTACCGAATAGGCTATTGGCCTTTTGGTTAAGTGTCTTCGCGTTTTTTATTTTATATATGCTTCGAAGTTGCAAATGATCTTGAAGGTTTTCACCTACGCCAGGTAAGTGATGATGAACGGGAATCCCTGAGGTATTTAGTTTTTTCCCATTACCGATACCTGAGCGCTGCAGAATGGCGGGTGAACCTATGCTGCCAGCCGTCAATATTGTTTCGATGTTTGCGTACGCACGATGCGCTATTCCACGTTTAATAAAGTTAATGCCAAGCGTTTTTTGGCCATCCATAATTAACTTGTCAGATAGCGCTCCGGTCACAATCGTTAAATTTGATCTGTGCCTAACGGGGTCGAGAAATGCATTGACAGTGCTCCATCGCAGCCCTTTTTTTTGGTTAACCTCAAATTGGCTTACACCAAAATTGTTGCCGCAATTAAAATCTGTAATTTGAGGAATTCCGGCTTGCCAAGCGGCCTCGCTAAAGCGATCGAGGATATCCCAAGATAAGCGTTGTTTTTCAACGCGCCATTCACCACCTTCATTATGGTTTTGAGAGTTTCCGTCCCAATGATCTTCAACTTGTTTAAAGTGGGGTAGAACGTTACTCCAGCACCACCGAGAGTCCTGCGTTAGGCTGCTCCATTCGTCGTAGTCTCGCGCTTGGCCGCGCATGTAAAGCATTCCATTTATTAAGGTGCATCCTCCTAGACCTTTTCCGCGTGCGTAATTAATGGACCGATTATTTAGGCCGGGTTCCGGTTCTGTTTTATAGCACCAGTCAGTGCGGGGGTTGTTAATGCAGTATAGATATCCCATTGGGATCTTTGTCCAAATCCATTTTTGATCTTGTCCGGCTTCTAATAGTAAAACGCTGATCTTCTCATCGGTACTTAGTTTGTTTGCAAGTACGCAACCGGCAGCGCCGCCACCTACAATAATGTAGTCAAACCTTCCCAAATTCGTCATGGTATATTCCTAACCGTTAACTGGCATAACAAATTCGGGGCCTTTGGCGTGGCTGTCTGGCCAACGTTGCATGATGCTTTTGTAGCGCGTATAGAATCGCACGCCTTCTTTTCCGTAGGCATGGTGATCGCCAAATAAACTTTGTTTCCAGCCGCCAAAAGAGTGCCAGGCCATCGGGACTGGGATCGGGACGTTAATGCCCACCATACCGACTTGAATATTTTGAGAAAATGCCTGCGCAGTGCCGCCATCACGGGTATAACAAGAAACGCCATTGGCATACGGGTGTTTGTTAACTAGCTCCACCGCATCTGCAAGGGTGTCCAGGCGAACGATGCATAATACTGGCCCAAAAATTTCTTCTTGATAGATTCGCATATGGGGTTTTACGTTATCGAATAGGCTGGCGCCTAAGAAAAACCCTTTTGGGCGTGTTGGCACGATGTGATTTCGGCCGTCTAGGATTAGCTCTGCATTTTCTTCGATACCCAGAGCGATATATTTTTCTATTCGTTCTTTGGACTGTGCATTTATGATCGGACCCATTTCTGCGCCCTCAACTTCACCATCGTTTATATTGAGCGAGCGTGCGCGTTTTTTTATTCGTTCGATGAACGTGTCTGCGATATCGCCCACAACGACCGCAACTGAAATGGCCATGCACCTTTCTCCCGCGGACCCGTACGCTGCGCCTATTAGTGCGTCTGCAGCCTGATCAAGGTCGGCGTCTGGCATGATGATCATATGGTTTTTTGCTCCGCCCAAGGCTTGTGAACGCTTTCCTTGCTTGGCCGCTGTTTCATAGGTATAACGTGCGATTGGTGTTGAGCCCACGAAACTGATCGCTTGGATATCGGGGTGATTGAGTAGAGCATCTACGGCCACCTTGTCACCTTGAACTACGTTAAATACGCCATCTGGCAATCCTGCTATTTTGAAAAGCTCTGCGATAAGTAGGGAAGGGGACGGTACGCGTTCTGAGGGTTTCAATATAAAACTATTTCCACACGCGATCGAGATGGGCGCCATCCACATAGGGACCATAAATGGAAAATTAAAAGGCGTAACGCCCGCAGTGACCCCCAAAGGCATACGTTGATTCCAATTTGATATTTGACCTCCAACGGAATCTGAATATTCACCTTTTAATAATTCTGGTATACCGCAGGCGAATTCAATAACCTCCAGGCCGCGTTGGACTTCTCCTAAGGCGTCGGGCAGCGTTTTTCCGTGTTCTCGTGTAATTAAACGCGCAAAGTCTTCTGCATGTTGTTCCACCAGCTCTCGCATCTTAAATAAAACACGGGCTCGCTTTTGTGGTGCTGTTGCTCCCCATGAAATCTGAGCTTGTTTGGCTGATTCGACAGACGAACAAACATCAACGCCGCTAGATAGTTCGACGACGCTGGATACTTCGCCATGCGCTGGGTCAAATACTTCGGAAAGCCGTTTTTCTGACGTATTCTGTGCGATACCACCTATCCAGTTGGTGATTGGATTTTGTTGAGAGCTGTAAGTTAAATTCATAACAGGGGCCAGATATGGTCGGTGCTAGTGGGTGAAAGCCCCATTTAAATGGAGTACCGAGAATATTTCCAATTAAATGTGCTTGAATCTGGTATAAGCTTTGCTAATATCACGACATGGATTATTCATCATTACGTGCTTTTATTGCGGTCGTTCGCGAAGGCAACTTAACGCGAGCAGCTGAACAGCTTTGCGTTACCCAGCCAGCCTTGAGCCTCCAATTAAAAAAATTTCAAGAGGGCTTAGGCGTAAAGCTGCTAGAACGTACATCTCACGGTATGAGGCTTACTGAGGCAGGTCATCGTCTACTCCCCTCTGCCGAGAGAGCTATAAGGGCTGCGTCGGAATTTGGTGCCGCTGCCTCCAGCTTAAAAGGTGATGTCACAGGAGACTTAAAGCTGGGGACAATTGTTGACCCTGAGTTTTTGCGGCTTGGGCCATTCTTGCAGAAAATATCCGAAAGCCATCCTTTGATCAGGTTTGACCTCACCCACGGTATGTCCGGAACTGTTCAGCGGTGGGTAGAATCTGGCAAGGTTGACGCTGCTTATACAATGGATTTAACGGGGACGGAAAAATTATCTGAGAAATTTGAAGTGATACCGCTCACCCAGTTTACGTATCGGGTTATTGGGCCGGCCGCGTGGGCAGGTCAAATCAAAAATAAAAGTTGGGAGCATTTAGCGAAACTCCCTTGGATTAAAACACCGGAAGATTCTATACATAGCAAATTACTCAGGAAAATTTTCGAAAGCGAGAGCGGCGCCCCTCAAATTGTGGCGCAGGTAGACCTTGAACCCACAATGTTAGAAATCGTGCGTTCCGGCATTGCGCTTTCACTTTCCAGGGATAGTATTGCTTTACGACAATTTCACTCAGGATCGGTATCTATTGCGGATCGTGTTTCGATAGATGCTGAGTTGGCGTTTATCTGTAGGAAAGATCGTATCCAAGAGCCTCGTATACGGATAGCATTAGATGCTGTTAAAACGCTTTGGTAAGGATGATTAGACAAAATAAACTTGACAGTCATCATAAAGAAAATAAAATCAAAATTCCGGATGTGTTATAGCTATTTTTTAGACGCTTTCTAGCTTTGAATCCAAGCAATAAAAATATCAAAAGACTTGGTATAAACAACTATGAAAAATCGACTGCCTCAGAAAACCTCCTCGACTATATCGACGCTTGACGATCTTGCGAGGTTGGCAAACTATTCCCTGATGGACACGCTCAACTGTGATCCTGACGCGACAGAAAACGGTGTAGACCATGCGGCTCGACAAGTCTTTACGGGACATTATGTACCCGTTAATCCTACTCCAATCAAAGACCCAGAGTATGTCGCGCACAATAAAAACTTTTTTCCGAGCTTGGCTTCGCCGACAGCATGGCAGAGCTCTCCGACTTCGTCCGCATGTTCTCCGGCGACATCTCTCAGGTACCAAAGCCGAAAAAATACGGACAGGCATAGAATCTCATAACAAAACGCTAAATCAGACGCCAAAAATCGGCGTTGGCTAGCTCTACGTTAGGGCCCAAGGAAATGAACATTAAACATATACTAACCAGCATAATGTTCGTATTTATTTTGCCATTGAGAGGCTTTTCCTGCGACTGCCCAATTCCAGTAGAGCCTGGCAGCATGGCTAAGACTAACTGGGGTCTTGCCTCCGTTGTCGTTACGGCTAGCGTAAGCCAAGTTACAGACATTGATCGTCGAGAATCCGAGGTTTACGAGATCGGAAAAGGCAAGTATGTTAAAACATTCTACGATACTCAAATTACTGATTTTCAAACGATAAGAGTGTGGAAAGGAATAGTAGGGAAAAAGCTCAAAACTAAAATTAATATTCGCTGCTGTAACTGTGGCTTTACCTTTACGGAAAAGGACGAATATATTCTATATTTGTCTGGCCCTGATAAGGAAGGATACTATAAGGCTAATAGCTGTAGTGGCACTAAGTTGCTTCAAAGCGCAGCGGAGGAAGAAATCGAATACCTGAACAACAATGGCCATACAAGGCCATAAACCAGACCCCAAATATTACGCGATTTTGTGCATACGCTGCGCGCATTTTCGCACAAAACAGCTCCACATTTGGGGCTGGCTATAGCGGCGTTAAATTTCTATGAGCAATATTGCATTAAAATATACACAGTGGTTGTTTGGCATAATTTGCTTAATTGCCTGTTTAGCATTTGTTTTACTCATGAGTAACGTTGCGCCCGGTGAAAAGCTATCTGAACTCCAGATGTATATTTCTACAATTGCATGGGGCGTATTCGGTTTCTGCTTAATGGGCTTAGTCGGGGTCAAAGCGTATCGTGAGTTTTTGGCAGGTAAATCTGCTAAGGTGATCACAATTGTACAAGTCACCATTTCTGTAATTGGTATGTTTGGCGCAATATATCTAGCATGGAGTTTTGGTGCGTAAGAATTTAACAAAACGTGCAATGTTCGCCTGCGGCTGGACAGCTAAAAGCGCTGCTTCGCAGCAAAGCTGCCCATTCACTAGGCGTTAAACATCTATGAAGACTGAAGAGATTCCTACCACTACTGCAGTCGAGGAAATATATGAATCTAGAATTTGAAGCACGGTCTGTAAGTTACGAAGAAGCCTTGGGCGGAGATATCATTCAAGTTGTTCTTGATGAAAACCTAGAGGATGGCACGTATAATACAGCAGCACGTAGTCTGTGTTTTTCCATAAATTATGAGTTTCCACCATATGATTTATCGTTTGAATGGGCTTATGGTGATGATTTTGGTGGCGGAAAAGCACTTAAATATTCAATATGTAATTCAGAGTTTTCTGTTTTCCTTGATAGTGGAAGTTGCATTAAAGTCGGGTTCTCAACTAATTTGTCAACGTACAATAATATTGTGGATTTATTGAAGCGAGAGATCGGAGAATCATTGAATGCGTAATAATACCAAGCAATCTGATGGCGTTAGAAATCAAAGCGAATGAATAATCGAGTTACGTTAAGCAACTACAAAAATGACAAATATTATCCAAAAGTGGTTCGTGTGGTTACTGAAATACTTGGGAATACGCGAACAGTAAAAACGATTGATGTATTTAAAAAGTTGGGTGTTTTGTCTGAAGAAAATATTAGAAAGTGGCAAGCCGGGCAGGTCAATTATTTGGAGTCGGTAATTGAATGCAATCTAAGTAAAGCAAACCGAATTATAGCGGTGCTTGGTTTTCATTCGCATGACCTTAATCTTGGGAGGTCCGCTAACTTTGTAAAACGTAAGGGGCAATATTTACGCTTTACAAAGTCGGGAGTTAAAAAAATGGAGGAGAGCTACGCTCGGCAGTATAGTGTTATTGGGAAAAAGTGCTGAAAGGGAAAGTCAGCCTGAACGGTGTAAGCGGTCTTTATCGCGAAAAGACAGTCAATTAACTCCGGCAGTCACTGGCGGCACTATTGCTCACGCTCATTTCACAACATGTATACCGTCCGTTTGGCAATCAGAGTTATGAGTAGAACGCGTATGGAGAAGATCATCCAATACTTTCAATGTACTTGTCGGCTGTCTATCTAACGCTGGGTTAGTTGGCAGAGAGCAGAGACCTGAATCTCTAGGCTCTTTCTCTTTTGCCATAAGACCTCTGTCTAAAGTATCAAGTGCCCGTATAATTCACTGCATAGACCCGATGCGGGAATCAATTCTACGACGCATTTCAGCATATTTTTGTAATAACGCTTTCCCCATGTAATCGTTCGTCAATATCGAATTATTGCGGTAATCTGACGCGTACCGAGCGCGCTGATCAATATTTGGGCTGGTTTCTGGCTGTAGTGTTCGGAATCTACGCTCTCTTCCGATAATGCTACTTATAATGTGTAGATATATAGTGTTCTCTGGCAATAATTGCGTGCTATGGCAATTGATCAGAAAAAAGCACAAAGTAAGCTTGGCGCAGTCATTAGAGCCAAGCGTGGAGCCATGGGGTTTTCACAAGAATCCTTTGCTTCGGAGTGTGGCGTTCATCGAACGTATATGGGGGCAGTTGAACGAGGGGAGCGTAATGTATCGCTATTGAACATTATGCGAATTTCAGAGGCTCTGGATATTGAGCCCTCAGAACTACTGGCAGAGGCGAAACTTTGACAGTAAAAATAATAACCGTCAGCTAGACATTTGTTCCAGTGTTTTTATTTCGGACGCTACGTTGACAAAAACTATCTAAATACACCGGCTATGGGCGTTAACAGTCTTCAGCCATTAAGGAGTGGATACTTAAATTGAAAAAAACTACATGAGAGCCATCATTGGCAACCACTTAACTATCGAATCAAATTTCACGATCATTAGCATTACACATTGAGCAGGGTACAAACATGGCCAAAGGCATTATTAAACGTTACGACTTCCGCAAAGGTTTCGGTTTTATCGCTGACGACAAAGACGGTGAGGATTTCTTTTTTCACAAAAGCGAATGGCAGGGCGATGGACCTATCCGCCAGGGCTTAGCTGTTAAATTCGTTGGCAAAGACTCAGATAAAGGCCCTCAGGCTGAATCTGTTATTCCATTAGACGGTAGCAGCAGTAAACCTTCTAGCAGCAACAAACCTGCCGCTAAGCCTGTCGCGAAAGCTGCGACTTTAGAAGATCGCGTAGCGTCTCTAGAAAGCTCGGTAGGTGTTTGGAAAATTTTGAGCCTTCTAGCGCTTGCTGGTGTTATTGCTCTAGCGGTTGAGAAGTTCGTACTGTAAGTACTGATCTCAAATAAGAAAGGACAGTAATTAGATTACTTTACTAGTTTTTGTATTTCACTATTATATTACTGTCAATTCGTTATTTCAGCGGCACTGTTTTGGCGTGTCTATGGTCTAGATTTTCTGCTGAGCGAGTTAAGCTTTTCATGCAGATGACAAGGCAAGCCAAAATCGTCCTGCGGGCTGGACGCGCTAATGCGCGCCTTAGCTCGCGCCGTTAGGGTTACATGGGAAGGTAAAATATGGAAATCGAGGAAATAAATTTACTGTATATCGTTGGCCCACTGATATTCATGTGGGCGATTTACACATTCATCCGAGCGAAAAATACAAGACACTGGCCTTCAGTAACCGGAAAAGTACTCAAAACTGTAGAATCTTACACAGAAGAATACGAAACCGGATCGAACCCCATGAGTAATGGAAGCTCAAATTCTGTAAAATTTAAAAAAATTAGGTTTTCTGGCGTAAGGTCAGCACTGCACTATACATATATCGTGTCGGAGCAGAAATACGTTGGGCAAAACCTTTACTCTGCTGAAGTGATACCTTTCAAATCGTCAATTTTAGCTGATCTCTATGTCGGAGACTTAGTGAAGGTTTTTTACAACACCAGTAATCCTCATGATTCATTTTTAGCGCATTCTTTTACCGTAAAAACGATATTTACAATGATTGCGGGTGCACTAATTACTTTTGCACCCTTTTTAATGGAGTTTGCAACAAAGCTGTCAGGTTGATGGCAATCGTATCCTTTCACTTGGTGTATGCGCCCCGATTTACAGGGTGAAGGTCGTTACATCGTTGGCATAGCTTATTAAGATGCTATTTATACCTGTGCTATGTTTTTCCAGTAATGAAGCAAGTATGATTATCACCCGCGCACCAGGTTAGGACCGAATCACGCATGCCCCTATTATTCGAAGAAATTGATAGCCAAGCCTCCCCTTTAGGCGAGATCTCCCTGCGTCGGCGGCGTATGCCTGCGCTTGGTAACAGGGATATCTACGAAGTTAAGCTTGGCGATGAATATTTAATGTCGAGTATGTTCGTTGAGGCTGAAGAGGCGTTATCGACGCTCGGCTTAGCCGCCGTACACGGTAATGAACTTAGTGTTGTTGTGGGTGGCTTGGGTCTCGGTTATACCGCCGTGGCTGCATTAAAGGATGAGCGAATAGCCGAGCTTCTAGTGGTCGACGCCTTGGATACCGTCATCGGGTGGCATAAAGATGAACTAGTGCCGCTAGGCAAAATACTTAATGCCGATGCACGAAATCGTTATGTACTGGGTAGCTTCTTTGATTTGGCAACAGACCCTAGCACGGGCTTTGATCCAAACAACGATGATAAAAAGTTTGATGCCATTCTGTTAGATATCGATCATTCCCCCACCGAATTCCTAAACGCAGCCAATGCCAGCTTTTACACGACTGAAAAGCTAGCGCTTATGGCCGAGCAGCTTAAATCCAAAGGCGTGTTTGCCATGTGGTCACAAAACCTACCGGAAGAGAGTTTTGAAGCCTTATTGAAAACGGTATTTGAGACTGTCGAATCGCATGTGGTTTCATTTTACAATCCGTTTCAAGATGGTGAATCCACGAACTCAGTGTATGTTTGTGTGAAAGGGTAGTTTTATTTCAGTAGGTTAAGACTTTTGTGTAAGCGAAGTGTTGAGCAATAAACCGTTCTCTAATTCAGAATTACTAATTCCAAATATTCGCAATGCTATTGAAAAATATATGGCTCGTTCTTCGTTAAAAGCCTGCCGCTGCTAAAGGCGTCATATAGGACAATCCGTCCATACAGTTAGGTCGAACAAGTCAGGGATAAATGCAAAATTACGATGCCGTAATAACGTCAATTGGCTGGGCTTAACACGCTGGAACTGTCATATGATTGCCGGAAAAATTGCATTGGGACGAACTTCAAAAGTTACAATAAAGATTAAGCGTTGCGACAACGAATAAATAACGCAACAAACAACAAACACAGAGGAGTACTACATGAGCAGTAATATTGGAAATATCTTGCTTGGCCCGTTTCTAGCCCTTGGCTTAGGTGTTAGTGGTTATTTCATTAGTCAAACTATCTACAATTCTAAAGTTGCGATAAACACCGCTGAGGCTAAAGGGCTTGCAGAGAGGCGCGTCCAGGCGAACAAGGCAAGTTGGAGATTGGTGTTCCGTGTTGATTCTAAAGAAAAAAATGATATTCCTCGGCTTTATGCTGAAGCCGAAGAGCGGCAAAAGACAATTATTAATCTACTCAAAGAGAATGGGTTTTCAGAAAGTGAAATTGAGATCGGGGTCATAGATTACAGCTTAAGAGAGTTTAGGGATGAAAACCAAAAGCTTGTGGATCAAAAGCACTTGCTTATTGGTTCTATTGTCGTTGATACGGAACAGGTCAAGTTGGTCTCAAAAGTAAGGGCAAGTGTCAATAAGTTGATTGCTCAGGGTGTACATATTGATAACGAATCACCCAGCTATACGTTTACTAAATTAAATGACATAAAGCCAGACATGCTTAGAGAAGCCACGAAGAATGCACGTATTGCCGCGAATGAGTTTGCGCAAATCGCGGGTGTTAATGTTGGTGGGATAAGAAATGCCAGGCAGGGTAATTTCTATATTCGTGATGCGGGTGAAACTTATGGTGATACAAATAAAATAGAGAAAGATGTACGTGTCGTGACGACTATTACATTTTATTTGACGGATAAATAACTGGAAAAAGTCTGTCGGTTTTTCGCGCTAAAGAGTCGATTGCTTAAATCTAGGAGGCAATATGTCAGAATATTATGCGAAGGTTGTTTGGGCTCGTGGAAGCGATGAAAGCTATATTGATAATAAGTATAGCCGAGGTCATGAGTGGAGTTTCGATGGTGGTGTGACGGTTCCGGCATCATCATCTCCGCATGTTGTACCGTTGCCGTATTCCGTTGAGGCTAATGTCGATCCTGAGGAAGCTTTTATTGCTTCTTTAGCGAGTTGTCATATGTTGTTTTTCCTCGGCATTGCGGCAAAAAGAAAATTTGTAGTGGATAGTTATACTGATAACCCGGTTGGTGTAATGGCGGCGGGCGACAGCGGGAAAATATCAATGACCAAAATCACCTTACGCCCTGATGTGAAATTCTCAGGTGAAAGGCAGCCCACCATTGAGCAGCTTGAGAAAATGCATGACCAATCGCATGAGCAGTGCTTTATCGCGAACTCAATTAAAAGTGAAGTTGTTATAGAGTTTGTTACTTAACAACAGGATATCCATGGTTTTCCGTAAGATAATATAGCGAAATTTGCATAAGGAAGTCTGCACATGACTGAGAAAAAGAATAAAGCAACATTTAGCGATAAAATGAAAATGGATACACAAGTGTCCTGTGAAGCCGCCATTAAAAATGGCTGGTGTGCAGCGTTATTATCGCTTGTTATTACGTTGGCTTTTAGCTGTTTTGGCTTCTTTGTGAAAAGTGATGATGAAACGCTAAATTACCTTTTAGATCCGTGGTTATTGGTTGATGTGGTATTACTGGCAATAATGGCTTTCTTTATTTACAAAAAATCTCGAACAGCCGCAACGTTGATGTTCATCTACTTTGTCGTATCAAAAATTACGCTATGGTATGAGCTGGGAGCTGTTCAAGGTTTACCTCTGACGATGATTTTCTTGTTTTTCTACGTCAATGCAATGCGTGGTACTTTTGTATGGCATTCCAAATACAAAAACCCTACGATTGAAGACGAAAGCTTTCCCGAGGCGAGCGTTTGAGCAAGTTCTTTATCGTCCAAAAGGAGTTGTTGTATTAAAACACTAACCTTGGCTCTTATTGTTTTGGCTGCATTCGCTGATGGTGTGATTGGTCAGTGTATTGCTCCCGGCGAGTCTCATCATGCTCTCTCTGGTTTTATCGTTATTTTGGGCGCGCACCTGTCTTTCTTATGGTATTACTATGATTCTGCACAGATCGGTTTCAAGCGGCCCCCTCCACTTGATGTTGCGATAGTTTTATTGGGAATTGTCGCGTTGCCATACTATTTTTTCAAAACTCGTGGCCTAAAAATGGGGCTGGTGTTCAATTTCGCTTTCGTACTCGCCATTTATTTATGGTCGGTAGTTGAATACTCAGGAAGTTATTTTGTTTATATATTGCAGCGTTAATAGTCGTCTATAGGGACTGTACCGTGATGGGAATGGAAAAGTAGGGTGCTTCACGGGTTGTTGTTATTAAAAAATAATGGGACATACACATGAATGAATTAAGATTTGAATACAAACCAAATGCGTGGCTATTCTTATTGGTTATCATTCTATTTTCTGGAATGGCATGGTTTTTTGTTAGTGAAGCGTTGACCAATGACAGAGGTTTAACCATTAATCATTTGATTAGGCTCTCGACCTTTTCTGCAACGTGTTTGTTCTGGTTCTTTGCGTGTTTTATGGTCTTTCTCACGATTATAAGTGCACTTGTTTTGATTGTGGGTTTAAGGTCGTCGAATGAAATTGTGCTCAATGATACTCATATCACTGCGCCAAAAAGAGGCGTGTCGGTTAAAACTATATCACTCCGTTTCGATGAAATACGCGATGTTCAGATTCAGGTTATGCAAAAACAAAAATTCCTCAATATCTTTCACGTTGGCGGAAAGTTAACGATTGTCCGAAGCATGATGCCAACGAAAGAAGATTTTGAAGTGTTAACGAATCT
The DNA here is from genome assembly GCA_033852175.1 of Agarilytica sp. GTDB lineage: Bacteria > Pseudomonadota > Gammaproteobacteria > Pseudomonadales > Cellvibrionaceae > Agarilytica. The sequence continues at coordinate 20,448 of JAWSUY010000069.1, read as the reverse complement.
AGTTATCGAAAGGGTGGGCAGTGCTTAGTAATCTGCCTCGCTTGTGTTACATCTATATTGCTTGAGTCGGTTTATTTCGGGGATTGCTTCTTTGCGAATCCCCATTCCGGTCTCCCTGCGCTCCAGGCATCCGGCATCCGGTATCCCGTCCCCAGTTCCACCGGTATCCCGTCCCCAGTTCCACCGGTATCCCGTCCCCAGTTCCACCGGTATCCCATCCCCGGTTCCACCGGTATCCCGTCCCCTGTTCCACCCGTATCCCGTCCCTTAATCACTCACAATTTTCCAAGCCATTAATCCAATCTCGTATCAGTTGAACTGCTTCGCTATCAACGGATAATGAGGCAAGGGGTGGCATTCGATCATCGGTATTCAGTGTTGCCATTCTTAATAGCGCGACGGAGGCGTCTGCGTTGCCGGGGAAGATGCGTTGTGCTCCGGTTACGCCAAGGTCGTCTAGAGATGCATCAACTCCGCAGGTGTTTGTATCGGCCAGTGCGGTTGAATAACGAAAATCAATATTCACTCGATTACTGGTGTCGGGACGATGGCAACCTGAACAGTTACTGTGAAGGTAGCTGCGCGCGCGTTGCTCTAATGTTGCGCTGTCGTCATCGAGCGCATACAGCCTGGCTAGGTTGCTGGTGTCTAACGGCGATGAAAAATAGTTAGCGGTAGTTAAGTGCGTGAGAATATTCATGTCGAGCGGCGCGTAGCCGCGGTTTAATTGCAGAGTTTCGATTCCTAGGCTTGCATCATTGCCGATGTGGCAAATACTGCATTGACCGGGGCTAGGGTAGGTGTGGACAAAATCTCCGACGTCTTTTGTTTTGCCGTCTGTAAGCAGAGTCGCTTCGGTTTGGGCGTCGTTCCACTCGTAGCTGTAACCTTGCCAGCCAGTGGGATGTTTGACGAGAAGGCGTGTTTCTAAATAAGTAGAGTCATTTAAAAAATGTTTCATTAAAACGGTGTTGTCTGGGAAGCGAAATTCTCCGTCACTTAATACGGTAATGTCGGCATCATCTGGAATGGCAAATGCGCGGAGTTTGACTGCGCCGTCGGACCAGAGAGGGTTGATGTTGTCGAAGTCAAATACGCCGTCAGTTGACGTTTTACTGCCGACATTAAAACAACCGGTATCGCTTAAGTTGTCGGCCATGGTGTAAACCGTTGCATCGTTGTCGGCGGCAACACGGTTAATGATTCCTCCTGTACCCGTATAGGAGAAAACACGGAGTACATAAACTTCGCCATCATTGCCTTGCGCCATCCCGTATGACGCGGAGAGGCTGTCGAAGATTTCAGTACCGCTTGCGCCCGGTGAGGAGTCTGCCGGAAGGCTGAAATAACGGTTACTGAAAATATCCCCGTAAATATATTGGCCGCTTAATGAGGGTGATTGTGTTCCGCGATAGACATAACCTCCTGCGACGGATACGCCCGTGTCGTGGTCATAGACGGTGATGGGTAACTCAAGGCCCGTCGTGTCGCAGGTTCCGCCACCAAGGCATTGGTCTCCTTCCATTATTGGCCAGCCATAATTGCCGCCTGCGATGATGCGGTCGATTTCTTCTAGGTCCGATTCACCCACGTCGCCAATCCAAGGCGATCCGGTTTGCGTATCGATACTAAAGCGCCACGGGTTACGAAGCCCGTATGCGTAAACTTCGGGGCAGGTTTGGCCGGCGGAGTTGGCGCTGCTATCACAAAGGGCTTGGCCAGTATCAAAAGGGTTGCTGTTGGGTATGGCGTAGGGGGTAGAGTCGATGTCGATACGTATTATGGTGCCGTATAAGCTGGTGGTCAGTTGGGCTTCGGAGCGTTGTTGGTCGTCACCGAATGCGGCGTATAGAAACCCGTCGGGGCCAAAACTCATGTCTCCGCCATTGTGGTAACGCGAGTTTTGGTCGAGGGTGAGGATGGCTTGTTCGCTATTAGGGTCAATGACTTTGGTTGTGGTGTTGACTGAAAATGAGGAGATGGTTGCCCGTGCGCTGTTATCGCCATCGTTATAAAGGGCAAATATACGATTATCGGCTGGGTAGTTTGGGTGAACAGCGAAACCGGTAAACCCGTATTCGCTGTTATCTGTGGAGGCCAATTTTTCGCTTAAGTCGAGAACTTCGGTAAGTTCACTGGCACTCTCGTCGTTACTGAAGGAATAAACGATGCCACTACGCGTGGTGAGAAACCAAAAACTGCCGTCGTTTAATGGCTGAACCATTTTCATAGATTCGGCGACTATTGGCAGGCTTGGGAAGGCGTCTACTAAGATGACACTGCCGCTTTCCACGTCGGGAGTGGGCGGAATGCAGCTGGTGTTTGTGGGTCGTTCTATGCCGGGTAATGGTGTGGGTGTTGCGGTACTGCTTGGTGTGCTCGAAGAACCTCCCCCGCCGCAGGCTGTGATGATGAGGGCCGTTGAGAGTAATATCGTTTTTGTGATGAGCATAAATCTCATGTGAAGGGTTCCAAGGCTGGGCATTGATATGGGGGCGGATTCGTTTGTTGGCTATCCTATATCAGCAAAGTGGGGAATAATATCGATTAGTACTGTGCGGAATCATCAGTGATGCTCGTTAATGGTTACATGTAGATAATTAAGGATTGTGAGATGGGAAAGCAATTTACCGAGTTAAGAGAAAAGCATATAAAGTTTATCGGTGCGAAAAAAATATATTTTGTCGCCACTGCGGCAAGTTCAGGGAATGTAAATATGTCTCCGAAAGGCGGAGATTCGCTTCGGGTTATTAATTCAACACAAATTGCTTGGCTAAATTTGACTGGCAGCGGAAATGAAACGGCGTCTCATGTTTTGCAAAATCCGCGCATGACGTTGATGTTTTGTGCCTTTGAGGGGAAGCCGCTAATTTTGCGGGTTTATGGGACTGCTAAGGTGCTTCACCAAAACGATGAAGAGTGGGAAAAAACCAGTGCGCTATTCCCCCGCAGTGTAGGGGCTAGACAAATTTATATTTTGGATATTAATCTGGTTCAAGCGTCATGCGGTACGGCTGTGCCGTATTTCAATTACGAAAGTGATCGTGATGATCTGGCAAAATGGTCGGACAATTTGGGTAAAGAGGGTATCGAAAAGTATTGGCAGAAAAAGAATCAGCGCAGTATTGATGGTTTTGACACTGAAATTGTTGAGCGAGCAGGGATAACGACTGAATAAACGTAATAGCAGTTTCCGGCGGGGGGGGAGGTCTGCCCCGCTATTGAATTCCGGGGAGCCAAAACAAAATGCGCCTCTCGGTATTATAAAAATTACAGAAGGGAAATGTTATGAAGATGATGTTATTTACAGTAATACTGTTCGCCGCACAGTCAGTACTATCGATGAGTGATCAAGACAAAACAGAAGTTAAACTCGCCAGTGAAGGAGCGCCAAATCACATCACTGAAAATGCGAGTTTTATGAAGTTTGAAAATAATAAATTTGTTCGTATCGTTAAAGGCTCAAAGATGAAGTGTTTTCGTTAACGGGCGGTACGTCTTCACTTTGGCAGGGTTTCCCTCATCTGTCGGCATTGATTGTTGCGGTATGAGCGGTACCCTAAAAACAGTCACGGTATAAACCGCTGTGATAGATTATGGCGATTGATCAAAATTAAATCGTTACGCCCCCTTTCAATTCAATTATAATCGGCCCCGAAAAGCCAATTTATTACTCAATACCGAAATTATTCAAATGACTATGAAGACTATTGTTATATCAAAAGAACCCGTCGAGCTTTTTAAATTGCTCAAATTTGAAAGCCTTGCCTCAAGTGGCGGAGAAGCAAAATTCTTCATTTCAGAAGGGAGTGTGCGGGTCAATGGCGTTGTCGAAACTCGCAAGCGAAAGAAAATTGTGTCTGGCGATACAATTGAATTTGCTGATGAAAAATACACCGTTTGTTTAGCGTAAATCAATGCTTATACAAAGAAAGAAACGGAAAACAAAACGATACATGAGGAAGCATCGATGAAACGATCTATTGTGTTATTACTAAACTGCGTTCTCGCTGGGGCAATAGTTGGCTGCGGTGGTTCTGGCGGCGGGTCAACGGGAAATACTGTTGAAACCGGAGTGGGGCCTGCGAGCTGCGTTGGCGGGACTGCGGACGGATTTGCCTGTAATAATGTGAACTTAGCCAAACAGGTTGGGCTTGCTGAATTAGGGGGAGGCTCGGCAAATGATATTTGGGGTTGGACGGACCCTCTCGATAACAACGAATATGCACTTATTGGACTTAATAACGGTACCGCATTTGTGGATATCACTGTGCCGAGTAATCCCGCTGTTCGCGGTTTATTACCGACAGAAACCGTAAACTCCGCCTGGCGAGACATAAAGGTGTATGAGAATCATGCATTCATCGTGTCAGAGCAATCGGGTAATTATGGTATGCAGGTATTCGATTTAACCCGCTTGCGAACTGTTGCGACGGATCAGATTTTTACCGCAGATACGGTATATACCGGTGTTGGCAGTGCCCATAACATTGCGATAAACGAAGACAGTGGTTTTGCCTATATTGTGGGCGCTGATACGCAGGGGTTTGACAATTGTGCGGGGGGTTTACACATAGTGGATATTCGCAATCCTTTATCTCCTGAATTTGCGGGTTGTCACTCCAATGCTGGTTATTCTCACGATGTTCAGTGCGTTAATTACAGCGGGCCGGATACAGATCACGCAGGTGAAGAAATCTGTTTTGGTGCGAACGAGTCTTTTGTGGCGATTGTAGACGTGACGAATAAATCACTTACTCAAACGTTATCCTTTGGCGTGTACCCCAATGATGTCTACACCCATCAAGCGTGGCTAGACGATACGCAGCGCTATCTATTTGTAAACGACGAACTGGATGAGCAGACTTTTGGCAACAATACATCAACGGTCGTACTTGATGTGACGGATCTCGATAACCCGATATATCTTTATGAATTTGTAAATACGACATCATCTATTGATCATAATCTATATCCTCGTGGTAATCGTATATATCAAGCGAACTACACTTCGGGTTTGCGGATACTGGAATTTTCAGACTTAGCCACTAACACGCTCGCTGAGGTCGCTTACTTTGATACATACCCTGAAAGTGAAGGGGCGATTTTTGACGGGGCGTGGAGTGTTTATCCCTTTTTTGAAAGCGGCACCATCATTGTGAGTGATATTAATCGAGGGTTATTTGTACTAACGACGGATATACCTGACTAGCCGATTGAGGCAATTTAAAAATTATTCTTTCGGGATGGCGGCGTGAGTTCTGTACGTAAAGACCAAAAACGTTTCACGGGGCCAGTATCTTCTTGTACGCCATGTACTCGAAGTTTTGGCTTTGGCGTCCTGAGCCGTTCAAATACTCGCATTTCAGCAGGTGTTAGATCGGTACTTTCTTGCCCTCACAAAAAGCACTATTTTTGGAGGTACCGTTAACTTAACCCAATGTCAGCATCTTTGCTGGTACAGAAGCCTATTAAATATGCCGTATAAAATACCCCACCCGGCCATTCTCAGCATATCGCTTTTTTTCTTGGTGGGTGGCTTTGCGCATTTCTTTGCAGCGGATTTTTTTATTCGCGCGATGCCGGAATATTTGGAGTACCACTGGGAACTGGTGGTGGTCAGTGGCTGTTTTGAGTTGCTAGGATCAATCGGCCTTTTGCTCAGTAGGACACGATTGTGGGCGGGCTATGGTTTGATGGCATTATGTGTTGCAGTCTTCCCTGCGAATATCAATATGGCTCTGTATGCTGATCAATATGTCACGTTTCCGGCTTGGGCCTTATATCTGCGTTTACCCCTGCAATTCTTGATGGTGGGTTTTATCTGGTGGGCGATAAAACCAGAGCGTTTGGACGTTAAATAATAAAATCTATGTGGCCCAAAACAGGTTTGTGTAAATGTGGCTTATTGAAGTTGAAATAAAATCTCGCGCTATAAAACGGAATTAAACCATTATGAATCGAAGACGGTTTTTACTTGCCTCATCGCTGATGATCGGCGGCCTTGCCGGTGGAGCGATAGTTTGGACGCAACGCTGGGATTACATTGTGATTCACCACAGTGCTGGCAACTACGGGAATATTGAGTTCCTACAAAAAGTTCACCGTGAACGCCAATCTAAAGACCCTATTGATGCTATTCCGTATCATTATATTATTGGTAATGGCAACGGTCTTAAAGAAGGTGAAATTGCCAGTGACTGGCGGAAAAAATACAATATCTGGGGCGCACATGTTTCGGGGCGCAACTCCAATCGCAATTTTAGAGGGCTGGGGATCTGTTTAATTGGCAACCTTGAAAACCATTCTATACCGGAAAAACAATACGAATCGTTAGTGATGTTAACGAAGCAGTTAATGTCGACTTACCGGATACCGCTAGAAAATATCAGTGGCCACGGCTACACGCCGGGTGAGTCCACCAAGTGTCCGGGTAAGAACTTTCCGATGGCGCAGTTTTTAGCGGATATCGGTTAATCGCTCGGGCGTACACACACATTTATTTATTAATCTGTAAGGGGAAGCATGGAAAATCATACTGGCCAATGCGGCTGTGGGGAATTGCAATACAGTTTCGAAGGTGATCCGATCAATACCGCGTTTTGTTATTGCAGTGAATGCCAAAAATTCACGGGTTCCGATAAGTGGTTTGGACTGTGGGTGCCGAAAGACAAGCTGCATTTTACTAAGGGTGAGCCTTCTACCTACACACGTTCTGGCGATTCAGGAAAAGATATGCATCACAAGTTCTGCGCGAAATGCGCGACGACTGTTTGCGTTGAGGTTACGGTGGGGAATTTCTATTCCGTGGCGGGCTCGTCTATGGATGATTGCCAATACAGTCCCAGTATGGCGATATATACCGCTTCGGCTCCGGAGTGGGCGGTTTTTCCTGATGGTGTCCCTAAGTTTGATCAGTTGCCGCCGGGAATGGGTGGGTAGGGTTGTTGTGGTGGCTTAGACCGGCAACGCTCGAGTGGTTGAAAAAAGACGAAATAGATAGATATTCATTTATACAATAAAGGAAATTACGATGGACAAAAAAATAGTATTTGATGGTGGGTTGATTGCGAAAATTGGTGGAGGGGTTATTGCGGTTATAGGGCTTTTCTATCTATTCGCAAATTCAATTTTTTATGCTGAGCCAGGGTATATTTACCATGTGCGTACAGTAACCGGTAGTGAAGTCGTTGTGACTGAAGTGGGTTACAAGTTTTACCCTTTTGGACGTTATAATTCTTGGAAGCGTGCGATGACAGTCCAAGCTGTTGGCGACGGGAGTAACAATTCAATTCGTGCTGAAAATGAATCGGAAAACACTTCCGCCAGTTTGCCACCGATGAATATCATGTTTTTAGATCAAGTTGATGCAAATGCGGAAGCAACAGTGCGCTTCTCGATTCCTTCGGATACGGAATCTTTTTTGAGGTTAGCTCACGAGTATCGTTCGCCTGAAAACCTCCTGCGTACGGCTTTAATGCCCGCTTTTAAAGAAACTTTGCAAGCTAATGCTTCCTTGATGGCTGCCGAAGAATATTACGCTGGTGGGCGGACTGAATTCAATTCCGAGTTCGAGAATCAAATGGGACGTGGAATTTTCTTAGTTAAACGAGAAGAAGTACGCGTCAAGACTCTTCGGGCTACGAGGTCTTCCGCGAATGCATCTTTAGGCACTAAGCAAGAAGAATACGGCGAAGACACAAAAACTGTTTTTGTTGTGCGAAAAGTTACCGATGCTGATGGTATTCCCAAGAGAAAAGCGCAGCGATTCTTAGAGTTTGGCATTACTGTGGTTTCCGCGTTGGTTACCGATATGCGTCCAAACGAAAAATTTATCGAGCGTATGCAGTTAAAACAGAAAGCCTCAGCTGACCGTGCTATTGCACGTGAGCAGCGTGTTCAAGAAGAAGAACAACGTTTGCTTGCTATAGCGAGAGGTGAGCGTGAGGTGGCAGAACGTCAAGCTAAGGCAAAGGTAGAGCAAATTCAAAAAACTACAGAAGCTGAAACTGATAAGCAGTTGGCGATTACCGGCGGCGAAAAACTAAGAGAACAAGCTGCAATTGCAAAAGAAACGGCTCAAATTAATTACGAAAAAGCTAAAATTGAAGCTGAAACGAAACGAACTTTAGCGGAAGCTGAAGCCTACCAAAAGAGGGTGATCTTAAAAGCGGATAACGCTTTGGCACAAAAACTTGAAGCCGAAATTCGAATTCAACAATTGTGGGCCAATGCCTTCGCACAACGTAAAGTTCCCACGACGGTTTTTGGTGGAGGGCAATCCGGTGCACCCGTTGGTAGCGATTCTGAGGTCAAAGCCTTTATGCAAATGCTGACTTTGGATGCAGCAAAGCGCTTAAGTTATGATAGAAGCTTGAAATCAGATAAGTAGTTTACATTTCTGAGTTTGAATGGTGGCTGGGTGTAAGCCTGGTCACCATTGTCTTGTGAGAGCCTTAAATAATATTATGCAACATGACGTTAAGCGTCTAGGGATTAATGAAAATGGAAAATAATGTTGATGATTGTCACGCGGAATTACTAGCATCAGCGTTGGATCATCCGAAAAACTCGATCAAATATGGTCTGCTTACACGGATACTAGGAATGTCAATTTTGTGATGAAAATTGTATCAGTACTGGATTGGGGCGACAATTCCATCAGGTAATTACAGCGCAAGGTAGCATGTGAAAAAATTTATTATATTGATAGTGGTGACATTTTCCTTGCAGGTGTACGGAAATGAAGAGCCGATAAGCGAAAACTGGATTTCTGCTGATGTGACTTTTATTTCAAAGTTAAAAGTGACTTTTAAGAATAATCCTTTGTCGGTGCTCGCATTGTTAGAATCCGATCAGCATAGAAAAAGCGCTCTTGGTTATGGCTATAGTTACGCTGAAGGCAGTATGGGGAAGGGGTATGTTAGTGTATCTTTTTCAATCCTCTATAAAGATGAAGAGCCTATTTCGTACAAGCTTACTCCGTACATGCCTGATGATGATCGTTTGAAAGATAGATACACTAAACTCTTTGAGGGACTCTTTACCGTTTCTAAACACGAATTACAGCCGTTATATTTTAATAAGGAGGAGGCAGTCAGTCCATTAGAGTCATGCACCACCAATATAAGTGTTATAGAAAAAATTGAAAGTTACATGTCTCCCTATTCTGGCATCCGCTATGGTAGTCGAGGTGGCTATGCAAATTCCTTATTACAAAATAGAAGGGAATATGTTTCTTTAAAGGATCAACTCAACGATAAAGTACATGAGCATCTATTATGTAGCAAAAATCCTGCTACTAGATTAACTGCAATTGAGTATTTTACTTCCAAAAATCGTGTTAATAGTCCGAAGATCTCAGCGAAAATTGACGAGATATTTAACGAGACGCCAACGATTGAGACTTTTGCTGGATGTATGATTATGGACGTAGACTCGAGAGAGTTGGTCAAAGAACTATCGACACAGAAAATCGAGCAGTAAGTACTTGCTAGCGTTACTCAATAAGGCAAACCCATGAAGTTAACAGCTGAACTCACGTTCTACCCTTTCAATGAGGTCAATCGACCGCCCATTAAAGCGACAATTTCCCACATCCAATCCTTCGAGGGTATCCAGGCTCAAACCTTTCCAACAGCTACGGTGGTGTTTGGTGACTACGATGTTGTGATGGATATGATTAAAGACACGGTGGCCTGGAGTTATGGAGAATTCGGCCGCAGTGTCTTTATTGTGAAATTCTTGCCTGACTATAATGCCTTCGAGTAAGAGGCAAGCAGGGTTTTATCTACCCACCTTTATATGCTGTTCTCTTATAGGCGGCATTCGCTACAGTACTTTTCTTGATAGTGTGAAATTATCGTGCGATTTCTCGTTTTTGAATTCCTGTCTGAAAGCCTAGATGAGGGCGATAAATAATGAATTGTACGCCACTGCTATCGCGCGATCGTGGTAGCACCCAATATGGCTGTGTAGAGTAATGAATTATGCGACGTTTGTTATCTGTAATACCGATTATAGATTTTTGATACTGCTGTCGACCTGTTAGTTTCTAAGTCCCAGACGCTCTCCCTTCGCTGTTGAAATTTCAATCGCTATCACGATCCTTATGACAAAAACCTCACGAAAGAATAAGCCTTTTATCGCGCAGCTCACCACGGTCTAGGCACCGTCTTAGCGACACGCTACACTGCCCGGATAACCAGCCATTGGAGACCATCGATGTCCGATAATAAAAGTACTCAGGGATTAACCAAAAAAATTCTCATTGCCATGGGGCTAGGAGCCATCGTGGGGATGATCTTCTATTACCTTCCTAGTAACGGTATTTTCGATGCCGTTGAGCAGTTCTTTATATACGGGTTGCTCGATTTGGGTGGCGTCGTATTCATCTCTAGCTTAAAAATGCTGGTTGTTCCTTTGGTCTTCGTATCCCTCGTTGGTGGTGTGTGTTCGATTGGTGGTAGTTCTCGTATAGGATTTATCACGATCAAAACCCTTTTGTTCTACCTTACAACTACAGCTATCGCGATTACGATTGCGTTGGTGGTCGCGGGTATTATCGATCCGGGTAAAGGGGCTTCAGACGTTGAAGCTGTGGCAGGATTTGTTGCGAAAGAAAGCCCAGGTATATGGCAGGTATTGAAAAACCTAGTGCCGACCAATATATTCGAAGCAATGTCGTCAAAAGATAAAATGCTACAAGTTATCGTGTTTGCGATCTTATTTGGTATTGGCTTATCGAAGGTGAAAGACGAAGCGCCGCAGATCATGAGCTTTTTTGAGCAGATCGACAAAGTTGTTATGCAGATGGTCATGCTGCTTATGAAGTTGGCTCCTATCGGTGTATTTTGTTTGATCGGGACCATGTTCGCGAAAAGTGGGTTGGATAATATTCTTCAACTGGGCAAGTACTTCTTCAATGTTTTGCTCGTGCTTATGATTCACGTGTTTTTCACCTACGGTCTTATGCTGTGGCTGTTTACCGGGCTTAACCCCGTCACCTTCTTCAAAAAAATGGAGAGACTTTGGGTGTTTGGTTTCAGTACCGCGTCGAGCAATGCGACTTTACCGGTAACGTTGGAAACGGTTGAAAAGAAACTGGGTGTTAAGAGTGACATTGCCTCGTTCACTGTACCTCTTGGTGCGACTATTAATATGGATGGTACTGCCATTATGCAGGGCGTTGCGACGGTATTTATCGCGCAATACTATGCAATCGATATTGGTTTTAATGGCTACTTAATGGTTGTGTTAACGGCTACGCTTGCATCGATCGGAACTGCTGGTGTACCAGGTGTTGGCTTGGTAATGCTGGCGATGGTTTTATCGCAAGTGGGTTTACCTACAGAAGGTATTGCATTGATCATTGGTGTGGATCGTATTCTGGATATGGTGCGAACTGCTGTTAATATCACGGGTGATGCGGCGGCTTCTGTGATTATCGGGAAAAGCGAAAAAATGTTAGATGAGGATGTATTTAACAGCAAATAGTCAACTATGATTATTGGCGGGTCTGCATTTGGTCACATTGACCATGAGTAGCCCCGCCACTTTTATATGTGGTGTGTGATTTAAATTGTCGAGTGAATAGCGCTCTGATTGAAGCTGAGAAGGAAACACCCGAATGATCGGAAAATGCCTGTGCGGAAAAATTGAATTTGAATTTGATGCAAAAGAACGCATCGCGATTAACTGTCATTGTTCTCGTTGCCGAAAATCGCATGGAGCCGCTTTTGCCAGCCAATTATTTTCATCAAAAAGCAGTTTGAAATTTATCAAAGGAAATAACGAACTTAAAGAGTATCATTCGGAAAGCGGTATCCGATGCTTTTGTTCGGAATGTGGATCTCGCTTAATGAACTACGCACACGGAGCGGATAATTATTTGAGTGTTGCTTTATCTGCAATCGAGAGTGAGCATGAAATTGAACCGGTTGCTAATGCCTTTGTTGGTTCCAAGGCTGGTTGGTACACACCGAATAATGATATTGAACAGTTTGAGGCGTTACCGACGAATGTCGGGCAGTATTTATAGTTAGAGCCCTATTTCTGGACGGACACTAGCCAGTGCCCATCCGCAACTGAATATAGAGAGGTGAACATGTTTATCGCAATGAATCGATTTAAAATAGCGCTGGGAAGTGAAGATGCATTTATCGATATATGGGCTAACCGAGAAACCTATTTGGATGAAGTGCCAGGATTTAAACGTTTCGACCTGCTTCGAGGTTCCACGAATGAAGAGCACACTCTTTTCGCCTCCCACTCTGAGTGGGAATCCCGAGACGCTTTCGAAGCGTGGACTAAGTCTGATGCTTTCAAAAAAGCACACGCCAACGCGCGTGGCGCCAAAGGAATATACTTAGGCCCTCCACAATTTGAGGGCTTCGAAAAGATTGAGGCTTGCTAAAAACTGTAAAACAGTTGAGGTCAGATGAACGCTAACGGCATCTAAATCATCGCAAAGGAGTTTAACAATTGAAAACATTTATTCTTGGGGCCTTACTCGCTGTATTGGGGGGTATTTACTACCTTAAGTTTTACAGCGTGCCTGAGGTCGCAATACCGTCTCTTCCGCCTGTTGTTCAGGCGCCTACGCCGACACCAAAGCCCACTCAGATTAAAACGAAAATGTACCGCTGGGTTGATGAGAATGGCGTTAAGCAGTTTTCTCAATCTCCGCCCCGTGACGCGCGTATTCGTGCGGAAGTGGTCGAGGTGGTGAGTCAGGCTGCGCCTGAAAACCCTGGGTTGATGTACAGTAAGGAACTCAGAGGGAGGTCGCTTGAGAGCCGCCCCTCTCAAAGCAGTAAAATGGTTCGTAGTGCTCGACAGCCTAGCTCTTCAGCTTGTATGTCTGCGAAGCGAATGTTGCGACGGACTAGAACGCAATCGTATACAAATCGAAACGCGCATTTACAGCGAGTGGCGCGACATAAGGCTAGAGTGAAAAGGGCTTGTTGATTCGATAAATTGAAAAAATAAACTGGGGTAGGTGAATATTTACAAGGGGATTTCGTCCGAGCCCTAGATCATCAAATTAATATTCATCTGAATCCAGTTTATTTCAAACACGGATCGCGATTTCGTAGATAATGAAGCCCCAGAGTAGGACCATCAAAAACGATTTTTTGGGGTCTGTGATGTGTTTGTTTGTTTTACGGCGGGGGTGGTGATCCATGTTCATGATATTCACTGAGCCGCACTTTGAGCACACACCTCCCTTGAAGGGCGCTTCCGATATTTCTTCACATGCTCGGCATCTATATCTGCTCATGTCTGAATCCACTGTAAGTCTTCTTTTATTTTAGAAGGTTTATGCTTTTTGTAAAATAATTGAACGGTTTTCATCATGATAACGTGAGCGTTAATATGCGCGTTTTATCTATCTATCCCCAATGTCATAACGAAAGAGCATTAGCACAGGTTTTTTAGCGATTAATTCTGGGATTTTACTGCCGGTGAATAGGTGAAGGTGTATTGACGGATGGATAAGTAGAGTGGTGGGGGTATATCGTTATATGTCAGAAAATACTTCTGCAGCAATGCTGGCTAAGTTTCGGTTGTAGCGCTTTGTCGCTAGTGTCTTCGGGGATGGGATGGGTCGGTGGCGATTTGCGAATCAGGATGAAGATATCCAAAAGTTTCTAAGAAAAGCTAGAATTAAGTAAATAGCTAAAAACTCGAAAGGCAGAGCATGGGTATTGAGGTTTACATTGAGGAGAAAGGAAAGGGTGCCCCTATCGTCTTCGTGCATGGCTCTTTTGCGACGGCTTCCACGTGGAAAAATATGGTGAATGCTTTGGCGGCTACGCATCATTGTATTTCAATTAAGCTTCCTGGCCATGGAGGCGTGCCAGAACCGGAAGATTTTGAAGATCCGACAATTGAAACCGAGCTGAATATTATTGAGCAGGCGATAGGTGGCTGTACAAAAGAACCCATACATCTGGTTGGGCATTCTTACGGTGGGGTTGTCGCTTTGGGTTTGGCTTTAAAAGGAAGTGTTGCGATCGATCAGATGACGCTTTTCGAGCCGGTCGCGGCCTGGGTTTTAGATGTTATGCAGGACGGTGAAAGCAGTGCGATTGTTCAGGGTTTTTTGAGTCAATATCGACAGGCCGTATCCGAAAAACAGCTTTATGCTTGTGCTAAGGTTATCGATTTCTGGGGCGGTTCTGGTTCGTTTGCGACATTGCCAGATTTCATTAAGGAGGCGATGTCGCCTTTGGTGGATAATAATATTCGCCACTGGGATATTTGTACGGCGATAGATAATACGTTGTCAGAATTGCAGGCGTTGGCGGTGCCTACACGATTGGTATGTGGATCGGAATCTAATGTGGTTGCTCATGCAATATCGGACTATCTGGCAAGTGAAATTCCTGTGAGCCAAAAACACGTAATCAAAGGCGCGAGTCATTTTTTAGTGACGAGTCATGTCGAGGCGTGCTTATCGGTACTTCGTGAGCCATTGGCTGCTAACGATTGAGAATATTATTAAAAATGAGAATCCTCTCTGGCTAGTTCTATGTTGTTATCAGGTGGCTTCATTAGAATCTCACACTTTTATTTCAAAAATGAAATTGCCTGCAATGGTTTGATGAGACGGTCGTTCCTGTTTTGCGTGAGCGAGTTTCTGAGATTATCGCTTTATAAATTGTTTGATCACTTTCGTGATTAGTTTGGTGAGTTTAAATTCCTCCAGTCACGGGGAAAAAGATTCTGTATACTATGGTGCATCTGTTAAGTGGGTAATAAATGATGATGAAACCGGGTGATCTATTTGTTGGCGTGATCGAGCTATTTTCGATTGTCCTGCCTGGCGGCTTGTTAACGTTTGTATTGTTTCAAAAGTTTCATGTGTTTTTTCTCGAGGGTGTTGCGCTTTCGCCTAATCAATATTGGGCCGCGTTCCTGTTTTTCTCTTACTTGACAGGCCATATCGTTTTTATGATTGGCGCTAGAATTGATGTTGTTTACAATTTTCACCGAAGGGCACGTAATCCCTTTGTGAATGAATCGGGGTTTTTGTGTACTTCTGCGATTAAAAAGAAATTCCTATCGGAGACGGAGTGTCAATCTGTCAATAACTATCAATGGGCGACTTCCGTTTTAATTTCTCTTTGCCCTGACGCGATGAAAGAAATTGATCAGTTGGTGGCTAGCTCGAAGTTTTTTCGAAGCCTATTGGTGATCATCCCTTTGATTTCAGGTGTGTTTGTTTTGGACGATCATTATTTGCACGCACTTATCGTCATGTCTGGTATTGTGCCGTGTTATTTACGGTATTACGACCAGCGTTTAAAGAGCACTACCCGTGCCTATCAATATATTGTGATGCTGAATGGATTAGGTAAGTTGAAAGTTGCGGACTAAGGTTTTATGACGGGGCCGTATTCATCTATTTCTGGAATGGAATGAGTCTCGATTGAATACGCGGGAGCGGAAACGCTTTGCTATCATTACTCCATTTTAAAGGGGGCGAGCTCAACGAGCTTCACCCGAGTTCCCAATAGGTAGACTTTTCCTAAGTAGCGATAATCTCCCACCGAAGAAAATTCGAAGGAAAACTGACGTTTAATTGCAAATAACGAGTGTGGCGATCGCCCAACTGAAAGGTGCTTTAGAATCACATTTTGATCGAGCAGTTGTACGCCTTGGTTTTCGCAGTGTTTTCTCGCAGCAACTCGTGCGATTGCACTCATGCTGTTGTGTTGCCATAGGGCGTAGGCAAAAAGTATAAACGGTGCTGCTATGAATAGGTCAATAATAGTCATGGAGCTATTATAGGTGCAATGGCGTATTGAATATAGTGCGCCGGTTAGGCCAGACCTTTTAAGGACTGGTTGAGAGGAGCCAAGCGTTGAGGTGTTGCGCCCTGGCAGGTATAAGCTACACCTTGTATCCAAAACTAAGCGGCTTAGCCTGGAGTCTGGTGTGACTCATCATAGCTTTAGGGATCGTTGGAATGGTCCAGAACGTCTGGAGGTAGGCTTAACTGTTATTCATTAAAAAAGGCGCTCAATGAGCGCCTTTTTCGTATCGTTAAATATGGCGGGTTGACTGATCGTCTAACCCTTTACGAAAACTCTCATAATGCCTAGTTTTCTGTATAGCTTTGTAGCTGCCAGTCTCTACCTGAAGTCAGCTCTATTCTGCGAGCAATTCCTGGCCCGTCGCAATAGTAGTAAATAAGTGTGAAGGAATTTCCTGCTGAAAGTCGTTCGTCCTCTATTACTAAACAATTTTCAAACGTGCCTGCAGGGACTGTGAGGGATTCTAATCCTAGGACTGTACGTTTTCGAAAATCAAAACCATTTACACTGTTCAAAGCTGGCTCGCCGCCGAAGAAGGAGTAGGTGAGGGTATTAAAATTCCCCCAGGTATCGCCAACGCGTAATTGTGGTTTCATATACGTCCACTCATTACTAAATTCTGCAAGTAAGTCGATAGGGTTCCCGCCAGATGTGGTGTATTGAAAATCACGTATGACATAGTTGTTGTTGAATTCAATTCCGTAGTTAACAACCGTACAGTCAATGTCATCGACACTGTTTTTGATGGAAACCGTTTGTGTCACAAGGCTTTCATCTTCATTGACACTAAATGTATCTACCCAATGATCACATTCGCCAGGCACTTCAGCGAATACGTCGAGGAAGGTTCGGTTGGTAAGGTTAGTGTTGAATGAATAGTTGTAGACATCCGCTGTATCGCCACGGATTTCTTCAATAGCTTGTGTGTTGTCGTTTACCTTGGTAACTAGGGCTGCATGTGAACGTTTAAGTTTCTTGAACTTTGATTTTGCGTTGTTGTTATCTGCCATTGTATATACAGATGCTGATGCCACTACGACTAATAAAGCTAGGTTTAAAATTTTCATTGTTATCTTCCTAAGTTAAATAGCTATCCGGTGTATTGAAGGGGAAGTATATCGATATGATGTTAATAAATCCATTGTGTAGAAAGTCAGTGTAAGTGATCACTATTTTTGGTTTAGCGATGGATGGCAAATAAAAAATAGTGATGGTGACTGAAGTGGCGAATAACCGTGTGAGTACTTCTGATTTAACGGGTTATAGTTTTAATAAAGCTGTGGGACAATTTGGTTTTCGTGAAGAAGATTTTTTCTTCCCATACGAAATTACTTTATGCGTTGATGTGAAGGACTTTTGCATTTTCAACGCTGTTTCGAATGACGTAAAATGTTTTAAAATTAAGAATAAGTAAAACGGTTAAGCCCAACTTGGGGTGCTCATGAATTTGTGGCACAGGCTGTGCAATTTCAGCATGCAAGTTCAATATGTAGGGTGGTCCATATCGGAGGCAGACTGTTTAATCAGTCTGCCTTTTTTGTTTCTGTTCTTTTTATGGTCGTCAGTCATGCGACTTGTGGGTTTTGGGCGATGCCTTTGGTAATCTTCTCGGAAACACACCATAATATGACTATATAGAGATTTAGCGGGACACGACGACTTTATACCCTTGGCTTTGATATCCATTCTTTCTGGCCAGGTTATCCGTTCGTATTCCAATATATTACAGTGACTTTTTTAACGACAGGTAAGGTTATGACTATCGCCCCCAATCTATTGGAATTACTTGCTTGTCCAAGCACTGGCTGTGACCTGCAAATGGGGGATGGCTGTTTAGTCTCTGCAGATGGTGCGCAACAATATCCACTGATTAACAATGTACCCTGGTTGTTGCCTAACCCTCATAACTCTCTTGTGGATTGGGGGACTAAACTCAATCACTTTAATCAGATTCTCTTAAGTGAGATCAAAGGTTTAGAGCAGTCGCTCAAGCATGCTTCTGGGCCTACGGAAGAGCGCTTACAGCGATTGTTAAATGGTAAACAAACATTCCTTCGTCGTGTTTCTGAACTGATGATGCCGGTTGTCAAAGCCCCGGCAGCGACAAAAAAAGCATATGACGCTTTGCGAGACCGGGCGCCAACGACACAAAATTTATTAAGCTACGAAGCCAATTTGTACCGAGACTGGGTTTGGGGTGAGGAAGAGAATAACCTTACGGCCAATATCGTCAGTCAGCACCTTAGTTCGGATGAGGTTAAAAAGTTACTTGTTGTCGGTGCTGGGGCAGGGCGGCTCGCTATCGATTTGCATCAAGCCTGGGATTCGGATATCACTGTTGCTACGGACATTAACCCTTTATTGGTGATGGCGGCGGAATATCTGTTAAGTGGTGAGGACTTACCTTTTGTCGAATTTCCCCTGCAGCCTCGCAAGAGTGAGTTTGCGGCGGTTGAGCATCTTATTCAAGGTGAGCGCAAGCCTGACAATTTCCACTTTGTTTTCAGTGATGCAACTAAGCCGAGTTTTAAGCCGGGTTCTTTCGATACGGTTGTGACGCCATGGTTTGTCGATATACAGCCTTTGGAGTTTGGCCGGTTTTTACGGCAGCTTAATCAATGCGTTCCGATCGGTGGTCGCTGGATTAATTTTGGCAGTTTGGTCTTTAATCAAAAGCGCGACGCTCTGTGTTACAGCATCGAAGAAGTTCAGGCGATTGCTTTGCAGCAGGGCTTTGAGATTAGTGATGTTGCTGAACATGAAATTCCTTATCTGAAATCCCCCTATAACGCGGGATATCGTATGGAACGTGTTTGGTCGTGGTCGGCTAAAAAAATAGCAGATGTGAAAGCCTTGCAAAGTCCTCAAGTTTTACCCGCTTGGATTTTAGATTCTGCTCAGCCGATTCCCAGTGCGCAATACTTTCAGCAGTTTTCGTTTACCAATCGGGTATATTCTCAGCTTGCTGCGGAGGTGGACGGTAAAACATCTATCGTAAAAATCGCGAAGAAATTTTCGCGACAAAATAAAATGGATGAAGCGGAAGGACTGCATTTGGTCAGTGAATTTTTTGCCGACTTACATCGGCAAAATCAGTAGTTTTTAGCTGTTAGTGGGCTGCTATCATTCAATGGCTTTGGCGTTGCTATCGTATTCTTTCCCGTCACCCGTCACCTATCTAATTTTCTCGCGTCACATATTTCAAAACTTCAACAACCTGTTCTGGTGTTTGCGCCCATGCAAGAGCGGCGGCATCAACTTCTTTGAGTGGATGAATAAGTGATTCATCATGAAGGGTAATGTACGGTGTATCTAAAGCCGCACAGTAGCCTGCATCAAAGGCGGCGTTCCACTGCTTGTATTTTTCGCCAAAACGGACAATGGCAATATCGCACTGTTCGAGTAAATTTTTTGTTCGGATCGCGTTTACTTTGGCTGACTTGTGATCACGCCAAAAATTGTTTTCTTCTTTTCCGAGTACGTCACCGGCGGCATCGCTGTCTTCGTGATTAGTGACGGCAGAACTGAATTCAACGGGAAGGTCTGCGGCTTTGCAACTGTTCATGATTTGTTGGCGCCAGTCTGAGTGTATTTCGCCGGATAGGTAGATGGTCCAGGTCATGGGGACTTCCTCGTGATAAAAAGTGGGTGGTGATAGCGAACCAATAATCGCTTATAAAAATAAGGATTAGGAATTGAAGCCTGTGTCGGGCTAATTTGATCCCAACGAAGGCGGCGATTCTGCCTTAAAAAGGTTGTTTCCGCTAGGGTTCAGCCTGCATCGCTTGTCCGTTCCGCTGACAAAGTGCTACATTCGCATTTTTTTGAATCAACCCTCAAAGAGTTTTTCAACGTGCAATCATCGGATTATCTAGTTCCTAAAGCGGATTTTAATACCGCTGTTAAAACGGAATACGAGGTTAAGAAAAGCCGCTTTATTGCAGTTGCCAGCCGTGCGGAGAACCGAGAGCAGGCCATGCTCAGTTTGGACAAACTCAAAAAAGATTTCCCCGATGCCCGTCACCACTGTTGGGCTTATGTTATTGGCAACCCTAATTCGCCGCAAACTGCAGCGATGTCGGATGATGGCGAGCCAAGTGGCACTGCGGGTAAGCCGATTCTTAATGTGCTTCAGCACAAAGATATTGGGGATATTATGCTGGTGGTTGTGCGCTATTTCGGCGGCATTAAATTGGGTGCTGGTGGGTTAGTGCGTGCATACAGCGCGTCGACGCAGCTGGCCATTTCGTCATTGGAGACATCGACAAAAGTTTTCCTATCTCACTACAGTGTTGAAGGTGATTTCTCGATGGAGCAGAGTCTACGACATTGGCTGTCATCACGAGAGGGTGAGGTCGTTGAAGTGGCGTACGCTGAGCGAGTGACATTACGCGTCGCGATACGAGAGTCTGATGAAGGCGCGTTACAGGGCTTTATCGATGCCCAGGGTGGAATTCTCGCGACACGTTAATATTCCACAACGCAGAAACAACCAATGACCGATGCTCCACTAAACTGATCCCGTCTCCCGTCTCCCGTCTCCCGTCTCCCGTCTCCCGTCTCCCGTCTCCCGTCTCCCGTCTCGTCTCCCGTACCCCGCGTCTCCCGTCCCCCCAGTTTTTAC
>JAWSUY010000014.1:0-88235 GCA_033852175.1 Agarilytica sp. | reverse complement strand
ATTAAGCCACATCAGAGACGGGGGACGGGGGACGGGGGACGGGGGACGGGAGACGGGAGACGGGAAAGTATAAAATAGACTAGCAATGATATTTGTCGCTAGCCTATTTAGGCTGTGGCTCAGTGGGCTTGAGAGTCACCAGAACCTTTGGGATAACGGATGTCTTCTACCAGTTGCTGAATATGCTCTGGAGCTTCAGAAGAGAATCTGTAAACAATGGCCGCGACAGCAAAATTGATTAACATACCAATAGTGCCAATACCTTCAGGCGACACACCCAAGAACCAATTCTCGGAAATATTCGCAATAGGGTTAATGAATTTAAAATAGACAATATAAGCCGTCGTGAACCCAATACCGGCTAACATGCCACTTAAGGCACCTTGGCTATTCATACGCTTGTAGAAAATCCCCATAATAATGGCAGGAAAGAATGATGACGCGGCCAATCCAAAGGCAAAAGCCACGACTTGCGCGACAAAACCTGGCGGATTAACACCTAAATACCCCGCTATCGCGATGCCTACTGCTGCCGCAATCCGGGCGTAGGTTAATTCTTGCTTATCGGTAATATTTGGCATTAAATTCCGCTTTAGTAAATCATGCGAAATCGATGTGGAAATCACTAACAATAAACCAGCCGATGTCGACAAGGCCGCAGCAATACCTCCGGCGGCTACAAGCGCGATCACCCAATTAGGAAGTTGGGCAATCTCAGGGTTAGCCAAGACCACAATATCTCTATCCACTTTCATTTCATTGCGTTCGTCACCGGAATAAAACATTTTCCCGTCTTTGTTTTTGTCATCCCAACTTATTAGACCTGTCTTTTCCCAGTTTTTAATCCAGCTTGGCGCATTTATATAGTCAGTGCCCGTTTGGTCAACACCGTTAATCGTTTCGATCATATTGACCCGCGCAAACGATGCGATGGATGGCGCGGTGGTATATAAAATTGCGATAAATAACAATGCCCAACCTGCGCTTTTTCGTGCGTCCCTCACCTTGGGTACAGTAAAGAACCTTACGATCACATGCGGTAACCCTGCAGTCCCCACCATCAATGCGGCAGTAATACAAAACACATCGAACATGCCCTTTGTGCCTGAGGTGTATTCGTTGAAGCCCAGTTCTACCGATAAACCGTCAAGTTTATCCAGCAGGTACACACCCGAACCGTCACTTACGGTACTGCCAAAACCAAACTGCGGAATCACATGCCCGGTCATCATGATTGAAATAAATACAGCGGGAACCAGGTAGGCAAAAATCAGCACACAGTATTGTGCAACTTGAGTGTAGGTAATCCCTTTCATACCCCCCAATACTGAATAGAAGAATACGATCCCCATTCCAATCACAACACCAACGGTAATATCCACTTCTAAAAACCGACTAAAAACAACGCCAACCCCGCGCATTTGACCGGCTACATAGGTAAATGAAATAAATATCGCGCATACAACCGCTACCGTGCGAGCGGTCTGAGAGTAGTAACGGTCACCGATAAAATCCGGCACGGTAAATTTACCAAACTTCCGTAAATATGGCGCCAGACACAGTGCCAGCAATACATAGCCCCCCGTCCAACCGAGGAGATAAACGGCACCGTCGTAGCCCATAAAGGAAATAAGACCGGCCATAGAAATAAATGAAGCAGCTGACATCCAATCCGCTGCTGTCGCCATTCCATTGATGACGGGATGAATGCCGCCACCCGCAATATAGAATTCTTTTGTTGATCCAGCACGGGACCATATTGCAATACCGATATACACCAGAAATGACAGTCCGACGATGATAAATGTAAGTGTTTGTATTTCCATATCGACTTACTCCCCCCCTTCTTCAACGCCGTAGCGCTTATCAATTTGATTCATTTTTCTCACGTAGATAAAAATGAGGGCGACAAACACGTATATTGCTCCCTGCTGCGCGAACCAGAAACCTAGCTTGAAGCCGAAGAACGGAATGCTATTGAGAACGTCGACAAATAAGATGCCGCAGCCAAAAGAGACCACAAACCAAACAATTAAGAGCTTTACCACTAACGTAATATTATCTCGCCAATATGCTTGCTTGTCTTTTTCAGATTTGAAGGCCATGGAATATGCTTCACTTTTTGATTTAACAATGGTTTATACGACAAAATAATTATTTGAAACGGAAGTTTCTGCTGAGCAATAACGTATATGCCTAACACGTGAATTATAACCCAACCGATCAACAAACTCAGCCTAGAAGAATTCAATTAATAAGTGCTATTTATACTTGAAACCTCCTCGTTGAAAACTGACGTCACCCTTTCATAGCCCACTTAATAAATAGGACCGTATATACAGGACCGAAACAAGTGACCTAACAAGAAAAACGAATGCGTTCGAATTTATGTGATATCGAAAAACAATCTCGCTCACAACCCTGACAACCATTACTATAAAAAAGAATACCGCAAGATGGTGCAGGCAGTGCTGATGTCAGCGCACCTTCGAACATGCAGCTTCAATACGCTAAACCTGGGGCAGGGAATATCAGATTCAAATTCTATAAACGTGGGGCAGCGCCATTATTACTGACGTTTTCGGATACTACTTTCCTGACCAGCCTTAGCCGGAGTATTAAACCGCTCCATTCTAAAATAACCATCAAACAACCACCATGACAGGCAGTTTATTGTGCAGCACTATAGCCACTATTGCTTTGCCAATACGCTAAGGCAATCACTCACACGTCATCATTTGCTCAGACCGTATTTCTATGGTCATCAGGCTTTAACGCCCTTCAGACCCCCGCCCCTAGCGCTCTTCCCTCCCAAACCGTGGTTCGGTGTATACTATCGGCCGTAAACCGAGTGTCCGATCAGCTAAGTTTTTGCTCAACAGACCGCAAAAGTGCTTTAGGGAAGATTTCCCAAACTCGCCGTATTCACAGTCCTCACCCTACTCGCAGGGTAGACTCTCAACGCGTCGATGTAGGCTCTCCAAGCATTAAGCGGGCTAAAAAGTCTTTCTCAGAGTGCTGTCACACAACCTCGGTCATGGATTCGTTTTTAAGGGTGTACCAATGAGTAATATTGAAAAAATAGGTGATACGTTGTCCTCGCAACCAATAATCGAAGTAAAAACAAGCGAGAGCTTTGCCTGGAATGAAGACAGCAGCTTAAATCACAGCCCTAACGGCCAAAACACAGAGAGCAATGCTCACGATTACGCTGGCAAGCACTATATCGTCGATTTTTGGGGAGCTCAGCATTTAGATGACGTTGAGATACTAGAATCTGCCCTTAGGCGTGCTGCCGAGGTCGCAGGCGCAGTCTTATTGCACATTCACCTACACAAGTTCTCGACTGGTGGCGGTGTTACAGGCGCAGCTCTGCTGGCAGAATCACATATCAGTGTGCATACGTGGCCAGAAAACAGCTATGCAGCATTCGATATATTTATGTGTGGAAATGCGCAACCGGAAAAAGCTGTGGATTTGTTAAAAGAAGTATTTTCACCGACCAAGACTGAGGTAAAGGAAATTTTGAGAGGGCGACTGAAGGAGGACTAAGCGCGAAGAAAACCGGCAATCTACTAAGGTTAGCTCTTCTACAAGAGCTGACCTTTCATTACCTTAAAACCTTTCGCCAGAGAAAGGCCAAGAGATTCGCAACACTTTACATACTCGACCACATCCAACCGCCTTCCCCTTGCTCCGTTTTGCCCACAAACGAATGCTACCTACCCAGCTTTTCGGCAAGATCTCGCATACTAAGCCTCTGCACCCCTCTTTGCTCTTTAAACCAAGCGACTAATCGACTGTATTCTGGACTATGCCGTAATTTAAACACTCACAAAGATTTATATTAATGACGCAAGTCATTAATATAAAGTTGATAAAGCTTAGGCTCCATTATTGAGTTCACTGGCGAACTTACCTTAGCAATATCCTTCGCAAACACGGTGGCCGCTAACATTGTCTCGTTGGTGATCGCCTGAGTGGGAACATCAAAGTCGATACTGCCTGGAAATTCCGCTCCATTCCTAGCCATATTAAAGCCCCAAATACCAAATGACGGTAACGAGGTGTGGTAGCTCATGGTATAACCAAACACTTCAGCCAATGTCTCTTCTATACACCAGTAAACATGGCGAGTAAAAAATGGCGATGCGCTTTGCGTCACCACAACAGCTCCCGGCGCTAAGCGACGTTTGATCATGGTATAAAATTCACGAGAATAGAGTTTGTTGATCGCCTCATTGTGCGGGTCGGGCATATCTATAATCACGCGGTCGTATAAAATACCGGGTTGATTAATGAAGCTAAACGCATCTTCGCTAAATGATGTGAGCTTATCCGACGATAAGCTTTTTTGATTTAAGCGCGTTAACATCGGTAACTCTCGACCGATTCGAACCATCTCGGGGTCGATATCCACTAGGTGAATGAGTTCTATATCCGGGTATTTCAAAATCTCTCTGGCAGCAAGGCCATCGCCCCCACCTAAAATCAGCACGTTTTTGCGTGGCCCAGGAATCGACAGTACAGGGTGAACAAGGTACTCGTGATAACGGTATTCATCACGTGAAGAGAATTGAATATAGCCATCGATATACAAACGCTGCTCACGATTGGTCGTTGAACGTGTCACTACCAGCTTTTGATACTTGGTCTGTTTGGTATAAACAATTTGATCAAAGTACAAATGCTTTTCTGCAAAACTGGTGATGTGATTGCCGTAAAAAATACAGCCTACTAATAAAACCATAATGAGGATGCAGGCTTCAAGCATGCGTTTAAAATGCTTCAGTTGGCGCCGAAAGACAAACACATTTAACGTGGCCACAAAAATATTGATAAGACCAATCGCAAAGGAGGCTTGCACCAAACCAAGGGAGGGTAATAACAATAAAGGAAACGCTACCGAACCGATTAATGCCCCCACATAGTCCAAAGACATCACATTGGCGATGGAATCCTTCATGCTCGCCTTCTGCGACAGCAGTGTGGTTAGGATGGGAATCTCCATACCCACTAACGCACC
Source organism: Agarilytica sp. (assembly GCA_033852175.1). Taxonomy (GTDB): domain Bacteria; phylum Pseudomonadota; class Gammaproteobacteria; order Pseudomonadales; family Cellvibrionaceae; genus Agarilytica. The sequence continues at coordinate 83,209 of JAWSUY010000014.1, read as the reverse complement.
GATCATTAATATCAGGCTGTACATCACCAACTCATAGAGCACCCGCGCAAACGGAAAAGTCATAAACAGTAAGATGCTGCTCACACCACCAATAAGGGCAATGGCAATTTCGATAATAATAAAATTACGGACGTACTGGTCATCAAAATATTTCGAGATTAACGACCCCACCCCCATGGCAAACATAAAGAAGCCAATGGTGAGTGAAAACTGGTACACGCTATTCCCCAGTAAGTAACTGGATACAGTACCAATAATGAGTTCGTAAACAATGCCGCACAAGGCGACGATCAAAATAGAAATCAGGAGTACGGTCGTTTGCCGGGCCGTAAGCCCTTCGCTTTTGCTGGAGGACATGGGTATTGAGTTCGCAGAATTAAAAAGGAGGGGGAAAACCGGTTCAGCAAAACGTGAACCGGGTACAAAGAAACTAAAAGAGCTTAGCTGCCTCTCTTATTTGTCTCTTATTTGCCTTTCGAGTGGCTGCCAGATCCTGCACGTGATCGCGCGGCGGCTTTTGCCGTTACCGGCTTTTTGCTAGACAAGCTGCTAGAGCTAACGCCAGCACCGCGTTGACGGCTTAACATGCTACCAATCAAATAACCGGTCAATAACGACGTACCACTAAAGTGATGCTCGTTAACAGCACCGCTGCGACTAGAAGCGATGATACGGCTATTGTCACCGTCAATCTCAATTAAGAACAAGGCTTTCTCGCCCTCATCCATCACATTATTGGAATTTGGATCTTCGAAAGCGAGTAAAGAAGCGTCGTTCTGAGGGCTAACCGCCATGTGTGCTTTATAAAGCGCGGGCTGCTTAGCGTTGTACTCATCTTGCAATACTGCTGCGAACTCTAAAAATGTCTCGTCAGAATTGAGCCCTTGAGGACTGTCTTGGCTGCCATCACTTTCACCGCTGCTAACATTATCGCCAGCACTCTGCCCATAGGAGTTGTCATCAGAATAGCTGTATTGCTCATCGCTACCATACTGACTATCCAGATTGCCTTGGAAGCTGTGGATAGTATCAATCGTGACATCCAATACCGCATTCAGATCAATATCATCGTCTGCGTAAGCAATATCGTCACCCGAATTACGAAATAAAAAGAAACCGGCAATAACGGCTGCTATCAATCCATATTTAACTACATTGTTCATATTTATCCTTCCCGAATACAGTTATTAAATGTTGATAAGGTCATGCGTAAAGTGAAATTCGTGCACGCCCTGCTCATAGTAATCCTTCAATTGGCCAACAAACTTAAACCCGGCAGCCTGAAGCGGTTTGTGGATTAAAGGTAAATTTGACGGAAATGTCAAAAATATCTTTCTTCCACCCTCATTTTTCACGGCATTTAGCCCAACACGAAGATCTTCCACAGAGAAACTACGCTTACCGAACAAGCCTGCCTTTTCTTTAACCACCCACTCAAATGTATAGGCGCCTTCGGTTTCAGCGATTTCATGCATGCCATTAAAGCGGATAACGGGCTTTTCTTCGACGACATCGGCTTCCTCTTCTGGAGGCTGTAGACCCAAGCCCATTATTCGCTGATTTTCGTCTTCATCGTAAAAGTCATTCGTCGTGACTTCGACTTCAAATCCGATGGACTCGTACATTTTGAAGGCCCGCTCATAAATCTTGCCTTCTTCTGGATCTTCATAATCCGAAACTTTCACGAAGATTTTACGGCCGCTTTCGGCGCGTAATTTTTCTAGCAGCTCTAGAACCATCTTTTTACCATGGCCTTTACCGCGATGATCTCTATCAACATAGGTCCACGACAACCAGAATGATCGATCGCAGGCCTCGACTTCTCGATAACCCGTTACACCAATAATTTTTTCGTCATCACCTTCAAGAACATACTGATGATCAAAACCACTCTCTTCGTAATCCGCCTCGGCGGCTTCTGCGTCATCATCATCGTAAGAGTCTATAATTTTTAAGACCTTACGTAGATCATTCATGTACATCTGACGTAATTCAGGCATCTCGTTTTTCGCTCTTTATATTTTCACTGTCATTCGGTTTATTCGACTTATTCGGTTCATTCTCAGGAGAATTAATACGCACCCAGCTTTCACGAATAAGAACACACCAAGCCAAGCAAGCGCCACTTAACAAGCCTGCAACGTGGGCATAGTTTGCGTATTTACCTAGAAGACCACTAGCCGAAACGGGGATCAGCAACAGCATAACAATCAGCAAAGACTTGTCTACTTGATATTCAGCCTTACCGCCATAACGCCCTTGCGTCCAAAGGTAAGCCAGTAAACCGTACACAACTCCGGATAACCCACCAAAGTCAGGGCCTTGAAAACCCCACTGAGCAATATTCCCAACCGCGCCACAGGCCAGCACAACAACACAAAGCTCTAACCGCGATCGCTCTTCTACCTTTGATGCCAATAACCACCAAAGGTAAATGTTAGTAAACAGATGGGCTAATTCATAATGTACAAAAATCGGCGTCCATATTCGCCAGACAGAAAATGGGGAAAATAAATCCGAAACTGAACGCGGAATAAACCAAGCCTCAATCGCAGCCAAACCCTGAACTTTTATCAAGATAAAGGGTACAAGGCACAGACACGCAATCAGCCAAACCAATGGGTGATCGCGCAAAGATTTAAAACCGGGAAACGGTAAAGGGCTCATCTGTATCTAATCAGGATGATCAATAACATTTATTGCCGGTTCGCCGGGTCATCCCAAATATTCGTCACCTTGGCCTGCTTTTTCCAACCATGGTAGGGATGGTTAAGCAGCAACTCTTCGTCTTTAAAGGCCCAAACTAAAGCCGCTCCAGCTGCAAAGCCACCGATATGCGCCCAAAATGCAACGCCGCCACCGGTGGCCCCCATAGAAGTAACTCCGCCCAACACCTGCACCACAATCCAATAACCTAACATCGCCACGGCCGGAATTCGGAAAGTAGTGAATATAATAAAGATCATCACAAACATGTGAACCTTCACGCGAGGGTAAAGCATGATATACGCCCCCATCACCCCACCAATAGCGCCAGAGGCACCCACCATAGGGATAGCAGAACTAGGGTTCGCAATCACTTGCGCCGCTGCCGCACAGAGGCCGCACAAAATATAAAAAATGGCGAAACGAACGCGGCCCATCGAGTCTTCGACGTTATCGCCAAACACCCACAAAAACCACATATTGCCAATGATGTGCATCCAGCCCCCATGCATAAACATCGAGCTCATCACCCCGCCCCAGCCAGAACCTCCACTTCCGCAGTATTGGCCACCCGAACTTGAGGAGCCGAATAAATCCGCAGGGATTAAACCGTATTGGCAGACCGAGCCGTTAAGCTGATCGCCGAAGCCCATACCCTGCAATAAAACCCATGCAGCCACATTTGTGGCAATGATGGCGTAGGTCACATAAGGCGTATTAACCTGAGGATTATCGTCGCGAATGGGGAACATGGGTTTATCGTCCTGACTGATAGAGTAAGTAGAATAGCTGGGTGAAATCATAACATGACACGAGAGCCATGCTACTTATGTGCTCATCCATAAATAAGGTCGTAGCGAGAGTGAATTTAAAATGTCACCAATTTACAATTGTGCCGCAATATTATCGGAATATCACAAAGCGCTTAATCCAACACCCGCAGATAACTCATGAGTACATCCTTCAACTCCGTCACAAGAGCCTTCATCGTCATATTTTTCAAACCCGCCAGGGTGTAATGATTCATTGTTCCCATCACTACATTAATACCAAACGCAATAGCCTCAGAAGGTTTGGGATGGCCGATTTCCTGTATTCGCGACTCTAACAACGGCGTAAGCCTATTAGAGATATGTTGATTTACACCCCGTATATCTTTGCGCAAACCCACATCGGAAGAATAACGAATAATCGATGCCCGTAGCATACCCTCTTGCTTGCCGTATAGACGAGCCAAGGTGCTCACCAGTTCGCTCAAAATATCAGCAACGCCTAAGCCCACCCAACGATCTTCATCCAGAGCTTCATCAAACATGGCTTTGGCTTGATGCACAAAACGATCGTGCACTAACTGGAACAAAACCTCTTTATCGGTAAATAAACGGTAAAACGTTCCCACTGAGGAATCCGCCAGTGCCGCCAACTCTGAAATGCTTAACTGTTCAAATTGATTGTCGGATAGCGCCTGTTCACCGGCGGTAATAAAACGCTCAAGCGCTTCTCGGCTTCGCGCCTGGGTGGGCTCTGAACGTAACATTGCAGCCATTTTCGCCATGGATACTGATCCTTAATTTAAAAATTCTACTATTTAGCTTTCTAATTTTCTAGCTTTCTAGCTTTCTAGCTTTCTAGCTTTTCAGCTCGCTCAGCTCAGCTGTATCAACAATGCAAGCAAGGTGACGGGCACCGCTAAGTACCGGCTAACCACAAAATACAGCGGCTATGTTAATAAACGATTATACAGACAAAAACCACCAGTTACGGAGTCGGAAGTCCGATTATCTTACTTAAACGAACACAAACCCAAAAGAGTAATCCCTTTTCAAGAATAAGAGAATCATCACCAAGTTAAAACGGAATCCGAAGAAAAATACAGCGTTACATAATCATTTAAACAGCCAAACCAACCAAAAACCTCACTTCACCAGTAAAAGCCCACCTTTCTTTTCAGACAAATTTCCATAAAAAATCATTACTAATCAAGCAGTTATCCATACAAAACAAAAACCACATTGGCGCGCGACTCAAAACACTTGTAATCGGAATATCGATTCCGTAACATAAATCGGAATCCTAAGTCCGATTAACAAGAGTAAGACCACATGCCGATCCTCTACAGAAACTCACGCTGTATGCATTTTTTAGATAAAGGTAAAGGCGAAGCCATTGTATTGCTCCATGGACTTGGCTCCAGCGCCGAAGACTGGTCACATCAGATTTCGTCACTGAGCCATCAATTCCGCATCATCGCGCCCGACCACAGAGGTCATGGCTCCAGCAATCCATCTCAACGTGCGTATCAAATGCAAGACCTAGCCCGCGATGTCGTATCACTCATGGCTCAATTACGCATCGAAAAATATCACGTCGTGGGATTTTCCATGGGGGGCATGATTGCGTTTGAACTCGCCGTACTGAAAAACAACGCGATCAAAAGCCTAACCATTATTAATTCCGCGCCCTACATGCCTGGCAGTTCTTGGAAAATTCAATTGCTCGTTATTTTTCGTTTGTTGCTTATTCGTATTTTTGGGATGAGAAAGTTAGGGGCAATGATCGCTAAAAAAATATTCCCATTAGAAAACCAAAAATCTTTACAAGAAGCGTTTGAAAACAAAATGGCAGAGATGGATAGAGAAAGCTATCGCCTTGCGTTAAAAGCCATCGCGAATTTTTCGGTTGTCGATCAACTCTCTCGAATCAAAATGCCCACCCTGGTAATTGCTGCCGACCAAGACTACACCCCCGTTGACGCAAAAAAAGAATACGTCAATAAAATGCCAAACGCCACACTTTGCGTGATTAAAAACTCACGCCATGCAACGCCCATCGACCAGCCAGAACAACTTAATTCCATTATCAAAAACTTTTTACTCACACTGGAAACATTCCAGCGCCGCATTCCATCACCAACACTCGACTAAATGAATAACCGCAAATAACAACAATAAATCAGGATATCACCATGAAGAAAAACCGCCCACAACAGCTATTGAGTTTATTTTTAGCCTCATCCGTCAGCTTAACCGTCGCCGCGCAAGAAAAGCCCGCCGACAAACAAAGCTCGACAAGAAACCCTATCGAAGAAGTTGTCGTCACCGCGCGAAAACGTAGCGAAACTATCCAAGATATTCCCCTTGCGCTTTCCGCTATCGATAGCCAATCCCTTACTCTCAACGGCATCAATGGTTTAAGCGATTTACAAGCCCATGCGCCGTCACTGACTTTATACGCCGCACGCGGAACCAGCTCGACAGCAACTGCCTATATACGTGGCATCGGCCAATCCGACCCACTCTGGGGCGTAGAACCGGGCGTAGGCATTTATCTCGATGACGTTTACCTTGCACGACCACAAGCCGCATTACTGGATATGCTCGACGTAGAACGTATTGAAGTGTTGCGCGGCCCACAAGGGACGCTTTACGGCAGGAACACCATCGGCGGTGCAATTAAATACATCACTAAAAAGCCCACGGATGAATTAAGCGGACAAGCCGACCTCGCCCTCGGTTCTTACGGGCAACACGATTTACGCGCAGCCATTTCAGGTCCGTTAGGCTCAGAAAAGTTACTTGGCGGCATCGCCATCGGCAGCTTTAACCGTGATGGTTTCGGTGAAAATTTAGCGACAGGCGAAGACGTTAGCAATAAAAAGTTAAACACTGTTCGAGCCAACCTTAGTTATTTACCCAGTGATGATTGGGTCATTTCCCTCGCCCTCGACAGCACCCGCGATCGCTCTAATGTACGCGGCGCACAGCGTATGATCAGCAACGTCTTTGAACCCTATTTTGAAGGCGAAGCCCCTCTCCCTGTCAGCGACGACCGCTACGATGTAAATAACGGTTTTGATAATCAAATAAGCAATACCGATAGCCACGGCGCATCACTCACCGCTAGTTATGTCGGTGAAGGCGACTGGAGCATAAAATCCGTTACCGCATGGCGCAAAGGCGAGACCGAAGCTGCAATTGATTTTGATCTGGGCCCCTACCCCATTGCCGATGTAGATGGAGTCTATTTTGATCGTCAGGTCAGCCAAGAACTCCAACTTAATTACGACGGCGAAACTCTTCAAGCTGTCATGGGTTTATACCTCATGCAAGCCAAAGCAGGTGGCTCAGTACGCAACCGGTTTGGCCTACCTTTTGCCGCGCTAGGGCTTGCACCCCCCACACAAATACCCGGTCCCATTTTTACAGTTTACGGATCGAGCAGTGGCCAAGTCGACACCGAAAGCGCTGCACTTTACGGCGACATGACTTGGGCATTTTCAAGCCAATGGAACTTAAGTGCAGGTTTACGCATTGGTACAGAAAAGAAAGAGGCCGAGGTTCTCAACCAAGGCTATACCGACAATACCTTTAGCCAAATTTTGGGCGATCCCACCGCCGACTTTACCAATGACGAACGCTGGACCGATGTATCACCGCGCATCAGTGTGGATTATCGAAGCTCTGAGAATGTGCTGAGCTACGCATCCATAGCAAAAGGCTTTAAAAGCGGCGGCTTTAATACTCGAGCGAACACAGTTCAAGTACCCGAGTCAGAAGAGGCCTACGAACCTGAAAGTGTCGTGACCTATGAGCTTGGCATTAAAACCACAATCGCCGAGCAATTCCAATTAAACTTGGCCGTGTTTCACAGCGACTATCGCGACATTCAATTGAGTATATTTACGGGGATTGATAGCAACGATGACGGCAACAACGATTCATTTTTTGGCGACTTTACCAACGCCGGTAAAGGCACGATTCAAGGCGCAGAACTTGACTACACTTGGTCACCAATTGAGGCCTTCAACCTAAAAGGCAACATCGCCTACCTGGACGCGAATTTTCAAGAATACATTACTAATGGCGTTAACGTTGCGGATGATCGTGAATTTACGGACATACCAGAACTGGCCTATTCACTGCATGCCCATGGACACTGGACTATCGGCACTCTAGGCGACCTCGACGCAATTCTCGGTTACAGCTGGCGCGATGGCGTTCAGCCCGTGACTAACCAAAGCGAATTACTTTATCAAGATTCGTTCGGCCTTTGGAATGCAACACTCACACTGACAGCTGACTCCGGTTGGAGCCTATCGCTGGAAGGAAAAAATCTCGCCGACAAAGTCTACCGTACCACCGGATACGACCTTCGGGACAGCGGCTTCCCCATTGTGACCGCGTACTACGGTGACCCCCGGACGGTAACAATGCGCGTCGCCTACAGTTTTTAACTGTCTTACCCTTTGTAGTGCTTTTAGCACGCCTTTTAGATTTATCTAGAGGCGTGTATTTTTTTGATGCAGCGCCTCTTAGTACGCCCCTTGGATTTTCTAAGGGCGTGCATTTTTATTACGCTATAAATTAATTCAGTAAAAAACAGTTACACAACGCCCACAGATATCATTTTCGACCAAACAGTATTTTAATTAGTTCAACAACTAACCCTCACAAGGCAATAAGCCAACCGAATTAGGAGAAACCGTATGTCCCTTTTGGTCCCCCAAGGCGCGCTCACTATTCCCTCCATATTAAAACATGCCGAATCTATTTTTCGTGACAAAGAAGTCATCTCCATTGATACAAATGGAAACACGATACGCAGCACCTACGCACAAGTTGCTGTACGTTGTAGAAAATTGGCCAATGCCATACAACGATTAAATGTAGAAAAAGGCGATACTATTTCCACCTTCGCCTGGAATGACCAACGACATTTAGAAAGCTATTTTGCCATTCCCGGTTTAGGCGCCATTTGCCATACCGTCAATCCACGACTTTATATCGACCAAATTGAATACATATTAAATGACGCCAAATCGAAATGGCTTTTTGTTGATCCACAATTTATCCCCATGCTATTACCCATTCTCGATTCGCTCAGCGAATTAAATGGCATTATTGTTTTAGGCAACGCCGATAAACTTAACGAACTTGATACTTCGACACGTAAAGATTTGGCGTGGCATGATTACGAAAGCTTGATCCAGAACGAAGCCGAAACCTTCACCTGGCCGAAAATTGACGAAAACGCGCCCAGCTCCTGCTGCTACACATCCGGTACCACAGGCAATCCCAAAGGCGTTTTATACAGCCATCGCTCTACCGTCATACACAGTCTCGCGCTATCACTTCCCGACGCAGCATCCCTTTCCGCAGGGGACAACCTTCTCGTTGTCGTACCAATGTTTCATGTCAACGGGTGGAGCCTTCCCTATGCCGCCGCCATGACCGGAGCCAAATTGGTACTGCCCGGAAGGTTTATGGGAGACGGGAAAAAACTTGCTGAAATTATAAAGCAAGAAAAGGTTAGTGCTGCGGCAGGCGTACCAACCGTTTGGCAAAGCTGGGTCAACCATATGCAGCGTCAAAAACTCGACCCAAACTTTTCCATGCGCGTATTAATTGGCGGCGCCGCGTGTTCCGAAAAATTACGCCGCGCATTGGAAGATCTGGGTTGTTACGTAAGGCTTGCCTGGGGAATGACCGAAACATCCCCCATGGGAACAATTAATCGCGGCGATAATGATGCTCATACACTATCACCCGGTACTCCAGTTTTCGGAGTTGAGCTGCGTATTGTCGATGAGAAGGGGGACGAACTTCCACACGATGGAAACGCCTGCGGAGAATTGCAAATTAAAGGCCCGTGGGTAGTTCGCGGTTATATTGGGCAGGATAACCCCAATGAATTTAGCGAGGACGGCTGGTTTAGCACGGGAGATATTGCCAACATTCATCCTGATGGGTATATGCACATTACGGATAGGGCTAAAGATGTCATCAAATCTGGTGGCGAATGGATTAGCTCATCTATACTAGAAGAAATTGCATCCAACCACCCTAATGTAGTCTCCGCCGCAGTCATTGCGACACCGCATCCCAAGTGGGATGAAAGGCCACTGCTTTTGGTCGTTCCGCAAAATAAAGAAGACTTTGATGCCGAGCAATTATTGCAATGGTTTGATGGAAAAGTGGCAAAGTGGTGGAAACCCGACGACGTTAAACTGATTGTAACCTTGCCGTTAACCGCAACAGGAAAAGTCGATAAAAAAGTATTGCGACTGGAATATGCGTAAAGCAGTTATTCCCCACTAACACCAAAATTTTAGGGTGGAAAAACCGATAGGGTCTTCCGCTTTTAACCAAACGTAAACTCGACTCAAAATATTTTGAGCCAAAAAAATGACGTGGCAAATTGGCATAGGCCACACATACAGCGGAGACAGTAGCTCCTAATTATTTGCCGAACACCAAGAGACAGGCGCTGCCACGATAAAAGGGGTTTGTTAAAACCAATAACCGAGAAAAAACATCCGCGACGCATACAAACCCCACAATCATCACCAGCAGCCCAACAAATACATTCCAACCGACTGCGGGCGGAACTCACAACGTTATAGAAGGATGCAGACGGACAATGTTAATAGAAAAACTACAATCACAATGCGGACAAAAAATCCACGAAAGTGATTGGTATAAAATAACTCAAGAACAAATTAATCAATTCGCACTCGCGACAAATGATCATCAGTGGATTCATACAGATCCAGAACGTGCAAAAACACAATCTCCCTTTAGCGGAACAATTGCCCACGGCTATCTAACGCTATCTTTATATTCACACCTGCGCGGCCTCGTCGATACAGAAAGCCCCTCCTACCCAGGCGTCGAGCAAGTAATTAACTACGGCATTAATAAATTGCGTCTAATGAACCCGGTGAAGGTAAACGCCCATATAAAAGGCTCGACCATACTACTGGCAGCCGAAGAATCAGAACATGGCATACGCATCACAGAAGAATTTACTGTTCACATTCAAGGCGAAAAAAAACCGGCACTCGTTGGAGAGTTATTGGTCCTGCTTAAAGAGGTGATATAGCCCTGCTCAACGTTCAGCCCGACACGTACGTAGTGTCGCCGCGTAAAACAAAACCTTCTAGGTCATCATTCCTCCCTGCTCGCCCCCTCACATCATCCGTAAATATCAAGGAGCCCTCCAAGCGCCTTGAGGATAATGACGCCATCTGATTGAGTTTTATTCAGCCAATGGTTTTTTTGGATTTAATCCACAGACAAAATCATTAGAGTGACGTACGATTCGTTTCTGCCTACGCAGTTAAAGGCTATGTAAATATCCACCCCGGCATCAAGCACTTGGCCCCTTACATATATGGGCGACCATAATTGCCACAACCTGATCAGGAAACCAACATGGGTACTCGATACAACAACGTCCTCGAAAAAATCGGCAACACTCCCGTTATTCGCATCAATAAACTCGGCCCTGCCAACGTAAATATTTTCGCTAAAGTTGAAGCCTTTAACCCCATGGGCTCGGTAAAAGATCGACTCGCCCTCGGCGTAATCGAAGATGCCGAACGCAGTGGTGAATTAAAACCCGGCCAAACTGTAATCGAAGCCACCAGTGGAAACACCGGTATCGGCTTGGCAATGGTGTGTGCGCAAAAAGGCTACCCACTGGTAATTACCATGTCTGAATCTTTCAGTGTAGAGCGCCGCAAGCTTATGCGCTTTTTGGGCGCTAAAGTGGTGCTCACCCCCGCAGCTGAAAAAGGTACAGGTATGGTGAAAAAAGCGAAAGAACTTGCGGAAGCAAATGGCTGGTGGCAATCCAGACAATTCGAAAACCCGGCCAACGCGAAGATTCATGAAAAAACCACCGCTCGTGAAATCATGAACGACTTTGACGATATTTCACTCGACTACTGGGTAACAGGCTTTGGCACCAGCGGCACACTAAACGGCGTATCACGCGTATTAAAAGCCGAAAGCCCCAATACCAAGATCATTGTCTGCGAACCCGATAACGCGAAAATATTAAGCGGTGGTATCGCACAAGAACGCGCTGCTGACGGTTCACCCGACAAAACCCATCCCGACTTCACTCCTCACCCTATGCAGGGCTGGACGCCAGACTTTATCCCGTTATTAGCAGACGAAGTACTGGAACATTCTCGCATCGATAGCTATTTGCCTATCGAAGCCGCAATGGCAATGAAATGCTCACAAGACTTAGCGCAAAAAGAAGGACTCTTTGTGGGGATATCTGCAGGGGCTACTTTGGCCGGTGCATTAAAGATCGCTGAAACTGCACCAGACGGTTCCAACATTTTGTGTATGCTACCAGACACCGGGGAACGCTATCTCAGCACACCGTTATTTAAAGATGTTGAAGCAGAAATGAATGAGGAAGAAGTCGCGCTTTCAAACTCAACGCCAGGGTATCAATTTTAATATTGACCCAACGATACCGTAGGCACCGCGAACAAAAAATAGCGGTGCCTGTTTTTCCCCGCTTCCGTTTCCCCGTTTCCCGTTTCCCCGTCTCCCGTTCCCCGTCCCATTTTCCCGTCTCCACCTCCCCTCCCTTAAAGTAAATCAGCCTTTTTCCACGACTCGGTATAAAACGAGGCGACGAGTGAATATTGATAATAACTAGAACACGTTGTGAGGTAGTCTTTGATCCAATACCGAATAGCGTTAGCTTGATCATCCGCCTTCGCTCCAGCGCCTTCCGAATCAGCCAAAAGCTCTTGAGCCAGTGCAGAAAAACAACATGTCACCACGTACTGAGACCCTGTCGATTTAGTTTCGTCAACAACGCTAATTTTAAGGGTTGAAGTGGTCTTGTCCCAACCCAGCATGAAATACATTGAATCATCATGAATATTCAAATGCAGAAAGCTCGTCGCCTTCTCAACACACTCGCCAAGCCCCTCTTTAAGACTGTTTTCTTCAGCACTATCAACGACCGCTGCGTGAATAAGGTGCTCGCCAACTGTTTTTTCTTCCCAATCTAAGTTCATTCTTTTACTCAATACATGTTCATAATAACGGCCAGTATACCGCTCTACAGCGACCAATTAGTGGCCACCTCAAAATAAAGTTGCTATCGCTACAATCCAATGGCCGGACAGACCCTAACGAGAAGCCCCCTTAATTGGCGACCTAAAGCGCAAAGCACTAGTCCGAACATTATCAGCCCCCCACCAATCCCCTCGTAAAACCCAACGTGCTCATTAAGCAGAATGTTCGACGTAAATATTCCAACCACCGGAATCAACAACGCGAAAGGAGTGATGACAGCGGCCGAATAGGATTTTAATAACTTACCCCAAATGGCAAAAGCCACCAAAGTTGCCAAATAGCTTACAAACCCAAGAACAGCCCACGCTCGACCACTAGCGGCCAATACAAACCCTACAGGATCGGAACTTTCCGTAACGAATGACAAACACAACAAAGGCAACGGGGGAATGACACTGACCCACACCATAAAATGCAGCAAATTCACATCGCCCATTTTTTTCATAATGAGGTTAGAAACAGCCCAAAATAACGCAGCGAGCAGAATCAGCCCCAGGCCCAGCAATGTGATATTACCGTTACTATCCATCACAAAAAAACTGAACCCCAGTACCGAGATAACAATACCAAATACTTGAATACGACTAACCGATTCTTTGAAGATGAACACGCTCAGCCCAATCGTGAGAAATACCTGAGCCTGCAAGATCAACGAAGAAAGCCCTGCCGAAGCATCCGACCTCATTGCTAAAAACAGCAAACTAAATTTTAGAACCCCCAAAAACACCCCAACCCCCACAACGCACCATATAGAAGCTTTCGGAAAAGGGACAAAAAACACGGCAGGTATTGCCACAACAGCAAAACGCAGTGCGCAAAATAAGATAGGTGGAAACTCCTCTAGACCAATCTTAATAAAGGAGAAATTGGCACCCCAAATGAGGATCACAAACAGGGCTAAACAAATATCGTTGAACTTCACCAGAAAACACTACATATAGGAATTTGCGTCACTATTACATTTGCCGATTGCGCTTTCAATCACCCCAGGTCAACCAGGCAAGAAATACGGCACACACCAAGTCGCGTGCGCTGTCGAGGAAGTAGAGGCAGAAAAGATAATGGCGAACCAGCAGGAGAATCGAAGAATAATATAGCCCCATCCGCCCGCTGTAAAACAATCAAGAACCATAGCTCAACACTCTGAAAGGTGAGTCAGAGCTCACATAAAAGGCGAAAGAGTGAGATAAAGCAGGAATACCAGATACAGAAAAACAGTCGGGCGCTTACCGGACTGTTTTTAAAGATTCTTGGGGATTTTGTCTAAAACTGAATGAAACCGAAGGCTTGGAGCATCAAATAACGATGGTTTTGCCTAGTATGGTCAAATTAGCGGTTAGAATCCGACGGAAATTGTTGGTTTGACGCATCAACGGCTTGCGCTTGCTGGCCAGCTTTTTCACGCTGTATGCGTTGGTAGATCTCTTCTCTGTGTACGGCCACTTCTTTCGGTGCGTTAATACCAATTCGAACTTGATTACCTTGTACACCTAAAACCGTCACAGTGACGTCATCATCGATCATTAAGCTTTCGCCGATACGACGAGTTAAAATCAACATACTACTTTCACCTTTTAAATCACTGTCAAACAAAATTAGTCACTGGCCACGCCGAGTGAAATTGTAAAGCCGCTACAGACGGCTAGCATACACGATATGCTCTTAGAGCATACTCTTTTAACCTCATTTTACACATTAGCCGGTTTTGATGTCGACTGTGCTTTGGTCTTTAGGCGCCTATTACCCGTATTCTTGGCAACCTTATCGCATCCATTGCTTATTTGGCACCGGTCTAACCACTATAAAGCTATCATTCAGTCAGACCTGCCAGACAATGACCGTAAAGAGATAATTATTGCGTCCTCTACGGAGCGGGAATATACCGTAGCAAGCACAATCTTGTCATGCAGATATCGGTAACTTTGCCCCATGATGATGAAAAAATAGCGCCTCCCGTCACATTCTAGTGATTTTATTCATTTTTCAAATCATTCCGTGGCGCCCCAATCAATATTTATCGCCCTCTCCCAGGGCGGCACTGCACGTCGGCAAGTAATCACAAACTTTTCCTTTCAAATTAAACACTTACCAAACCTGCAAATACCGACTTTGTTAGCTAAATTATATAGAGAAGGCAAGTAAGTACGCACCGTAGGCCATAATCTGGAGATATACTTAACAATGAAAATACCTTGGAGGAAGCCACGAACTAAAGCTCTTTCAGTTCGGCACAACGAATCAGAGTGACAAATTCTCAAGTCATCATAGATATTATTGATAAATTTTCAGAGTTCATCGGCCGTAGCGTCGCTTGGTTAACCCTGCTAATGGCCATCATCGCCTTTATGGTCGTGCTCTTACGCTATGCATTTAACGTCGGCTCGATAGCACTACAAGAATCCGTTATTTTCACGCAAGCACTAATGTTCCTCTTAAGCGCAGGCTACATCCTTAAACAAGACAAGCACATTCGAGTAGATGTTCTTTATCGAAACTTTACCCCTCGAACACGTGCATGGATAGATAGTATCGGTACCATTGTCTTTTTGTTGCCATTATGCGGGTTAATTTTCCTTGTTAGCCTTGGCTACGTAGGCTTGTCATGGCAGATCAAAGAGACTTCGCCGGAACCCAGTGGCCTACCAGCGGTTTACATACTAAAAGCCTTAATACCTCTTTTTGCCTTTACTCTGTTTGTACAGGGCTTGGCGGAATGCCTGCGCAATGCGATAGCTCTACTTAAAAAGACCACTGAAGATGTCTGACCTCATCCCTCTTTTTTTGTTTTTGGCTGTCTGCGCCAGCTTAATGCTCGGCTATCCAGTGGCATTCACCTTAGCGGGAACATCTTTATTATTTGCCAGCATCGGGATTGTATTCGGCGTTTTTGACCCCGCCCTTCTTAAAGCCCTTCCCGATCGCCTATTCGGCATTATGACCAACGTTAGCCTAACGGCTGTCCCTTTATTCATCATGATGGGGACGACCTTAGAACGCTCAAAAATTTCGGAAGAACTGCTCGAAAGTATGGCCATTCTCTTTAGCGGCATTAAGGGAGGGCTAGGTATTTCTGTTATTTTAGTCGGAACCTTACTCGCAGCCAGCACAGGAATTGTTGGCGCTACAGTGATAACAATGGGGTTAATGTCACTGCCGACAATGCTAAAAGCCGGTTATAGCCCGTCACTCGCCACAGGAACAATTTGCGCAACCGGAACTTTGGGGCAAATTATCCCCCCCTCTATCGCATTAATTTTATTGGGTGACGTCCTATCACGATCCTATCAGCAAGTGCAGATGGATATGGGTATTTTCAACGCTGACCCCATTTCGGTTGGTGATTTATTTATTGGCGCTGTTGCACCGGGCATCTTCTTAATTTTTGCTTATATTGCCTATATGCTGCTTGTCGCGATATTCAAACCCAATGCCGCACCGGCTAACAAAGCCGACCTTCATATTTCATTACGAGAAGTATTAAAGAGTGTACTCCCCCCCATTACACTCATAGCACTTGTGCTCGGCTCTATTCTCAGTGGCAAAGCCACAACAACGGAAGCTTCAGCCGTCGGTGCAATCGGCGCATTTCTAATTGCCGGATTCGAGAGAAAATTAAACGTCCAAATGCTAAAAGATATTGCGCAATCAACCGCAAGAATAACCACGATGGTTTTCACCATCGTCATTGGCGCTTCTTTATTTTCATTAGTATTTCGAGGCTTTGGAGGAGAAGAATTTATTTCTCATATTTTTGAGCAATTACCCGGTGGACTATTCGGTGCAACCCTCATGGTTATGTTCATCATTTTTTTATTAGGGTTTATCCTCGACTTCATCGAGATAACGTTTGTTGTTGTCCCTTTGGTTGCGCCAGCATTATTAACCATGGGGATGGACCCCTTATTACTGGGTATTATGATTGCCATTAATTTACAGACATCATTTTTAACCCCCCCTTTTGGTTATGCCCTCTTCTACTTACGAAGTGTTACGCCCGACTCCATTCCCACCAGTGCAATCTATAAAGGTGTTATTCCGTTTATCGCCATACAGCTTATATTGTTGATTCTCGTGGCGCTTTTCCCTCAATTTGTGACTTGGCTGCCAGGGAAGATATAAAACTGACGAGGGACGGTGACGGGTGTGACGGGGGACGGGTGACGGGTGACGGGGGACGGGTGACGGGTGACGGGTGACGGGTGACGGGTGATTTTATTCTCGGGTTTTACTATTCGCAAAGTCTGTAATTTTATAATACTCCCACGCCTGATTTTTAAATGTATTATAAGATTGATAGACCTCGTTAAACTGCGCATCTTCTGCAGCCATTTCTTTTAACATAAGCTCACTTTCTTTACGCAAAGCCGTCAGAACTTCATCCGGAAAGTTTCGCACTTCAACGCCGTGCTCTTCAACTAAAAAGCGAAGCGCATCGTGATTACGTGCGGTATATTCGTTCATCATATCCTGGTTAATTTGCCGTGTGGCATGCACAACTATTTGCTGCAAATCTTCAGGCAGGGCTTCAAAGGCTTGTTTATTGTAAGTAATTTCTAGCACACCGCTCGGTTCATGCCAGCCGGGGGCATAATAATACTTTGCAGCTTTGTGCAGCCCAAAGGCAAGGTCGTTGTAGGGACCGATCCATTCCGTAGCGTCAATCACGCCGGTTTTAAGTGCAGTAAACAGCTCTCCGCCGGGTATGGTTACCGGCTGTCCACCGACACGTTTCAATACCTCGCCACCAAGTCCTGGCATACGCATTTTTAAGCCCTTTAAATCCTTAAGCGTATTTATCTCCCTATTAAACCAGCCCCCCATTTGTGGCCCAGTATTGCCACCAGGGAAGGGTATCAGATTAAACGGTTCATATATCTTCTGCCAAAGTTCCAAGCCACCGCCATAATAAAACCAACTATTGTGCTCAAGAACACTCATGCCAAAAGGTATTGCCGTAAAAAAAGGCGTCGCTCGAACCTTACCTTTCCAATAGTAAGAAACTGAGTAACCCGCCTGTACGCTGCCACTGGAAACCGCATCAAACACACCCAGTGCGGGGACAAGTTCTCCCGCACCATGCACTTTGATAATCAGACGGCCGCCGCTTGCTAAACGTATCGCAGTAGAAAGATGCTCAGCACCCGACCCTAAACCTGGGAAGTTTTCAGGCCATGACAAGACCATATTCCAATGGTAAACATTCCCATCAATCATAGAATCTGACTGTTCAGCAATCTCGTGGTGCTTACTTTTTTCAACGACGAGCAGAGAAAAGACAGCCACCAATGCCGCAAGCAAAAGCAGAATAACTACGGGTCTATAATCTCTCGATGTCGTCATATTTGGATAAAAATGGCGCTATACAATACTTGTCGGTTGATGAATAACTACTCTACAAGCATAACTCATGTCCCAGAATCTGCACCTTACAATACAGCCGCCAACAAACTGTAAGCGAAAGCTAAAAACAAGCCCACTGAACAGGCCGACAAGGCGGATTGGACTCCGGAGAAAGAGGCATGAAGAGAAAATTATCGCGCCAACAAAAGAGCTATCGAGTTAATATCGTCAAATGTAGACCATATAACCACTAACCCCAGGGGAAACAGAGACGGAACAACGAAAGAGTTATCTTTGCAAACAAATAGAATCGGCCCAGCGCGCAGGACAATCCGCTCGTCGTGCGTAAGCGCACCACGAAACACCGTCTACAACAATCATCTTTTATTCTGGTTTACACCAAACAGAAACTTGGTCATCCCTCGACCAGGCGGTATGACTTATTGCATAACACCAAAACGAAAAGGTTTATTACCTTTGTCCTGTCCGTGGTTTTTTGCCGGCATCAATTTGACCTTTCTTGCCACTAGCCCACTTTTTTCGGGATGACATTCAAACTCAACCTGCACACCAACTTTTAAAAATTGGCAATTGAGAAGATCCGATTTCCGAACCATTATATCCGGTCCTTCGCCATTTTCCAGAAATCCAAAATTCTTATCACGAAACCATTTTTTTACTACTGTATTCAAACCAATACCACCATTTTAAATTCACCCATCTTTTGAGATGATGCATTTTAGTATTTAATTCGTCTATTCACCAGAGTCGAATAGACGAATCGTTTCCCATTAACAAAAATTAAGATCTTACCTATTGATAACACCCTGCACAGCTGTAACCATTATGTCATCAAAGTCATTCAAACTCGGTTAAGCCCTTTTCATAAGGGTTAATTCTTAAGCATATCTGGCCGATTTTCATCCGCCTTTTTTACTTTCCTTTACTTTCACAATCATTAACCCATTTTTTGTACGATCGCCGATTATTACTGAGACAAAGCTTACCATCAACGATCTTCCCGTTATTGGGCCTTGGCGCTGTCACAAAACCATGTGAGACAGCAAAGGCAAGTAGCCTCCATATTGAGGGGCATATTTTTCTGTAGACTCACTAAAGGCCTTACGATTTTCTTCACTGCTAAACCTCCATGTGGCTGCCTTCCATTCGTACCTAAACTCGTCAGAACCTTTAACCGCTTTAGCGTTTTCGGAAAGAGAAAAGTAAGCAACCACATCCACTCCCTTAACGGCACCTTTTGAGCGATATGAATAAATCTCGGCTTTATCGACAATCGCCACCGAGCAATACCGCGTATTCATATGTTAATAGGCCTTTTACCGAACGATTCAACCATCTGCAGAGATTTTCACCCTATCACGGTCAAATATTGAGTATTTTGCTGAAATTCATTCACTGGGAACCACTTTACAGAAATCCATCTGGGACCATTTACGGAGCCACAGCCCTAATAACAGCTGTACTGAGTTGGTCAAATACGAATAAAAAACCTATTTTTCAGAATCTTTTCTTGAGTCGAGGCCGACGACCTCACTATCAGTATAGTGCATAGCATACAATTGTGAGCTCTATTCCAATATTCCTTTCACGAGAATTCCGCTCTAGACTAGCCTACCTTTCTTTATATCCTGCTATTTTCGTTACGGTCTTGAGTTAAGGCCTGCGCCCATAGATCCTCATCAGCCTGAAAGTACTCCTGCGCCTGTAAAAAGTTAGGAATGAATATACTGCTGCTCTCTCAGAGCCGACTGTATGATTACACTAGAGCGGAGTTGATAGTGGTCTGAGATATTGCCAAGCAAATCCCATTAACCAACAAAGTCACTAAAACTGAGATTCGTCCGGCACCATTGCCATAATCCAATCCATATTCTTGGACACAAACTTTTTATCTGCAGCACTCGCTTTTTCAGCCGCAATCATCATTTCCTGCATCCGCGCTATATTTTTTTTCAGGGATACTTCCATGCTGGCAATCAGCGATTCGGGCATATTTTGTTTCTTCATGGTTTCAATACTTTGCTCAAGCGATTGAAGCATGCTTTTCATATTCGTCCCTGTAGGCATTTTTTCCATTCGCACACTAAACAACCCTCCCATCAAACGAATCGAAACATCATAAAACTCTTCAAGGCTGCTAAAACCTGAATCAGACAATAGTTTTTTAACTTCTGGATAGGCTTTCGATGATGATATAAATTGAATGGCCTTATTCTGATCCGTAATCCCAAATTTTTCACTTTCGGTAAATACCTTCGGGTACTTTGCTTCGAGAACTTCCATTTTTTCGGTTAAAGAATATAAAGACGTGACCACCGCCTTATTTAAAGGTTTGTCTGCCGCCCATAGCATAGGAGAAACAAGCAAAATAACCATCAATAAGTACTTCATACATTCTCCAGAGCATCGTTTTTTAAGTTCATATTTACGGTTCAATCATCTCGACCATTAAACCACCGGACTACTAAGCAATATCTGTCGATTCATCCCAAACTGTGTCAGGTCAAAATTGAATCACTAATTTAGAATGCTTTCCAAGCTTCGTCAACGACCAAGGCCGGCTTGCGAACAAAGTTGAGAAGCGTGTCTGATTATGTCTTGAATCGGGTTACGGGTTACGGGTTACGGGTTACGGGTTACGGGTTACCAAAGTATTTTACCTAAGAATCGCAATCCACCGCCATAATCTCAGAATATCGGCCAAAGCTCCGGCCACATAGGTTAAGGCGCACGCCTTTAATACCTGACGAATAGCGGGTAGGTATTCCTCAGGCACATAACCTTCTTCCAATATCGGTAGGGCTTTTTTAAAGCTCGCATCATATTCTTCAGGCAGTATCGCGACATACATCAGTACCGAAGCCAGCATGGTGGCAATGCCAATAACCCCCGTCAGAATCGCTATATGGGGAACCCTAAATATGGCGCCAACGATCGGCATACTCATTAACAAATAGACGCCATAATGTTGTATTTTATGAGCCTTGACTAAGTACTTACCTCGCAGCAAGCTCACCGCCTCCTGACGATTAAACTGTATCGCATGCCCGACCTCATGGGCCGCTACTGCAACAGCAGAAAGTGACTTTCCTTTGTAAACCTCTGGACTCAAACTCACCACGTTTCGGCTGGGACTATAATGGTCTTTTCCCTCTTCCCCTTCTTCGACCGTCGCGTCCATTAATTCAAACCGCTTGAGTAAATGGTTCGCCAATTCGCCACCCGTACCCGGCATGCCTTCTAACGGTTTATGGTGTTTTTTTAAAATATACCGGACCCATAAATGAGGCCCATAAACCAAGGCAACAATCGCGACTAGCGGAACAACAAAAATCATATTACAACCCAACATCCATTAAACATCACAAGCCCAAGGCTTAGAAAACGATAGTCAAAATCGTCTCACCACTCATCACCTGGCTCTTTCGCATTTTCACTTTATACTTAAAAAGGACCCTGAAAGCGAACTTAGCTGAACCCTTGTACCCCCTCGAGAGCCGTCATGTCCCTCATGCCCGTAACTTTACAAGACATCGAACAAGCGCGCTCCCGTTTAGGCAATTTTATTGCCATGACGCCCTGCCCAGAATCGATCCCACTGTCCGAGATTACCGGCGCCAAAATTTACTGCAAGATGGACTGCTTACAACGCACCGGCAGCTTCAAAGAGCGCGGCGCTCGAAATGCCTTACTGCTGCTCAGTGACGATAATAAAACGAAGGGCGTCATTGCTGCCTCTGCAGGGAATCACGCTCTAGGGCTCGCTTACCACGGCTCACTACTGAATATTGCCGTCACCGTCGTCATGCCAGAAGCCGCCCCACTAATCAAAATCACAAGCTGCCAAAAACTCGGGGCTAAGGTCATTTTATTCGGCAACTCATTCCAAGAAGCCCGAGACAAGGCCAATGAACTCGCAGCAATATATGGTTTCTCCTATATCCATGGCTACGACGACCCAGCCGTAATCGCTGGCCAGGGCACGATGGCGCTAGAAATTCTAGAGCAAGTGCCCGATCTTGACGCCATCGTATGCCCGATTGGCGGCGCAGGGCTGATTGCAGGGGTGTCTGTCGTAATCCACGCATTAAAGCCCAAAGTAAAAATTATCGGCGTCGAAGCCGAGGCAACCGCTAGCTTCCAAGCCGCGATAAACGCCAACGGTCCTGTGTTTGTACAAGCAAAGCACACCCTTGCCGATGGTCTTGCCGTCAATACCGTCGGTAAAAATGCCTTCCTATTATCTAAAGATAAAATTGATCAGATCGTTACCGTTAACGAAGACGAAATCGCCCTCGCAATTCTACGTAACGTTGAACTGGGAAAAGATGTCGTCGAAGGCGCCGCAGCATCAACCCTAGCAGCATTTTTGTCTGGCCAACTCACGCAGTTGGCCAACAAGAAAGTCGTACTGCTTTACTGCGGCGGAAATATCGACCCGATAATACTCAGCCGTGTTATTGAAAAAGGCCTAGTGGCCGATGGCCGCATGTGCCGCTTCACCGCGGTCATCAGTGACCGACCCGGCGGGCTCGCCAGCCTGGCCAAGGCCATCGCATCGACCGGCGCCAGTATTAAAGAAATATCTCACGACAGGGCATTCGCGGGGCCAGATGTGACGGCAGTAAATTGCCTCTGTACCGTCGAGACAAGAGACAGATCACACCTGCAAGAGCTACTGAGCACCCTTAAAAAAAGCGGCATTACAATACTGCAGGTATAAACATCATCAATATTCATATTTCGGTTTCTTCGGATAAACACATTTAACATTTCACAAACGAATAACCCTCACGAATACCATCAGTAAAGTCCTCCGATGCCAGCCCCCTGCTTGCGCTCACGATACACGCAAACTACGCTTAAATTTAACCCCAAGGATATGACTCTCGGTACTTACCGGGTCAAAAGTGTGCTGTGAACCCAAAAAAACAACGCGTTCTGATTGTCGACGATGAACCCCTCATAATTGCCATACTGGAAAGAGCACTTCAGTCCTTTGTCGAGGTGGTGTCTGCTGAAACAGGAGAGAGGGCTCTCGAAATTGCACGCAGCACACCCGCTCCGGACCTTATTTTATTGGACGTTGGCCTCCCCGATATGGACGGCCACGAAGTTTGCGGCCTACTCAAAAGCCACCACAGCACGGCAGACATTCCCGTTGTATTCACCACCGCTCGTGACTTGACTGAAGATGTCACCAGCGGTTTTGAAGCCGGAGCCACAGACTATATTACAAAACCGTTCAACATCCCGATTACCATCGCTCGCATTCGCGCTCACTTAGAAACACAACAACTCCATCACGAAATTCAAAAACAAAACCAGCATCTTGATTTACTCGTACAACAAAGAACCCTAGCCCTCGAAAAAGAAATGCGCAGCCGCCGAGAAGCCGAAAAACGCACGCTTTATCGCGCCCATCACGACGAGCTCACAGGGCTTCCGCATGTATCTCTTCTGCGAACAGCCGTCACCGGCTTAATTCGTACCAGCCCAGGAAAACCCTTTGCTATTGCTATCGTTATGCTCAACGGTTTTCAGGAGATAAATAATACCCTCGGCCACCAACACGGTAATAAATTGCTCAAGCAACTGAGCCAAAATTTAAGCGAGGCTAGCCGCGCAATAAACGGCGCGATCAATGTTGAAAACGAAGGGGACGTTGCATTTCTTACCCGGTTAGATGGCGTAACATTTACCCTCGCTTTTATCTGCCCAAGTGGAGAGCAAGCCGCACTAGACGAAATCGCAAAACTACTATTCGTGCTTGAAACTCCTATCGACTACCAAGGCATGTCATTAAATTTCAGCGGAAGTATTGGGCTCGCAATGTCCCCCTACCATGGCAATGATATGGACACACTCCTACGCCGCGCTCACATCGCTCAAGAATTAGCGCAACAAAAACACCCGCGCGTATCCATGTATACAGAAGAAATAGACCCCTATAGCGAAAGACGCTTATCGTTAATGGGGGAGCTTAGGAACGCAATTCAAGAAAGTCATTTAGTTCTGTATTACCAACCTCAAATTGATATCAAAACAAAACGCATCTCTAACATAGAGGCTCTGCTCCGTTGGAATCATCCTGAGCACGGCTTTATTCCGCCCGACGAATTTATTCCATTAGCCGAACAGACAGGCGTTATCAAGCCTCTAACAAGCTGGGTCTTAAACGAGGCCCTAAAACAAAACGTTGCTTTCGACCGACTAGGACATAGACTCGATATCAGCGTCAATTTATCCGCACGAAACCTTCGCGAACCCGACTTGGTCGATAGCGTACTTGCAGTACTTAGCCAGTACGGGCTTCAACCTTCTCGGCTTGTACTCGAAGTCACTGAAACGGCAATGATGTTAAACCCACAGGAATCACTCAAAACGCTTCACCAGCTCCACGAAGCAGGCATACAAATTTCCATCGATGACTTTGGTACCGGGTATTCCTCCCTCGGACAGCTCAGAAATCTACCCGTCAACGAAGTCAAAATTGATCGTTCATTCGTAATGGAAATGATGAACAAACAATCCGACCAAGTTTTAGTAAAAACAGTCATCGATATGGCCCGCAATCTCAATTTACGTGTCGTTGCTGAAGGCGTTGAAAATGCCAACACCTTAAAAGCCTTAGGGGGAATGGGTTGTAACATCGCTCAGGGTTATCACCTATGTCGCCCAATCCCCGCGAAAGAACTGCTCGAATGGTTCAACCAGTACGGAACATAAGCCATGTACAGCACTTCTAGCTCAGAGTACTTAACGCTACTGGAACAACTTAGCCAAACCATCGAGCTTGACGATGTTTTGGACCTGTGCGGAAAAGCCCTAAGATCCGACTGCCATATTGACGGTTACCTCATCAACCTGATCAGCTGGGACGACAAATTCCTCGTGTGCAGGAAAATAGCACTCCCCGGAAAATTTCAAGGTATAGAGTCCGCCTATTCCGAATTTCGTTACTCGCTGTCAGAAGAAAACTCGGTGGTGAAATGCTACACAAAAAACAAAACCATCATGCTCAGCAAAGAAACCATTCAACAAGAACCAGAAGTCATTCAAATTCGATTTGATCGCTGGCGAATGAGCGAAATGGCCGTTGTTCCCATCCCAACAACAGACCCCGATCAACCACAGGGCGCCATCTTATTATTCGTTAACAAGGGGCGCATTACAGAGGACATGCTCAGTAAAGTCTCTGAGTTATTGACAGTATTTTCAAAGCCCATCAATAACGCGCGTCGTTTCGCAAAATTGAAACAGAGAGAAAGCGTCGTAAAAGCTTCAGCCGCTGAACAAAAACGTTTTTTAAGTATGGTGACAGACGTTACTGAGCGGCTCGATACCGCACAAATTTACCAAATTATTACTCGCGAATTTTTGACCTGGTGGAATTTTGATATGTGCGCCGTCTGGATGCAGGAAGGCGACGAACTCAAGATGAAAATTTTAACCTCCCGTTCACAGTCCCATAAAAGAATCCATAAAAGACTCGAAGAGTATTATCATGATATCAGTTTCAAACTCGAACTTGCCGATTCGGCCACCTCGATGTCATTTTTGAACAACCAACACATCTATTTTCATGACACCATCAAAGTTTTGGGCTTACCGATGGCAGAAAAAGATCGTATCGCACTAGAGATATTCGAAACACCGCGTACATTTTTATTTATTCCTATTCGCCGACAAGACAAACCCATTGGCATGCTCTGGCTTATATCTGTGGATAATACCGTCGAAATAACAGAAAATGACATCGCACTGCTTGAATCAGTAACCAGCGTTGTGGGCACCGCGGTTGGCAATGCCCAACTGTATACCACTGTCGAGAAACAACGCTACGAAATTGAAACAGCACTCAATAGCCTCAAAAAAACGCAGGTTCAATTACGCGAAGCTGAACAAGCTAAACTTGCTGCCGTTGTGCAAGCAAAAGAAGCCGCCGAAGCTTCTACCTTAGCGAAAGGAGTATTCGTGGCGAACACAAGTCATGAAATTCGCACACCGCTCACCGCCATTATGGGTTTTGCTGAAACACTACTGGACACCTCTCCGGCCAATAGCGATGCAGAAAGGTGGTCATCGTTTATTTTACGTAACAGCCGACACTTGCTCGGCCTAATTAATGACATTCTCGACGCGTCAAAAATAGAAGCGGGGAAAATCGAAGTCGAACAAATTTCATTTCCTCCGCTCGATTTGATTCTGGATATTGAAGCCACCATTGGCATGCTGAGCCAAGCAAAAGACCTCACTTTCAATATTGAATACACATTCCCATTACCCGATCACATTACCGGTGATCCCACGCGCCTAAGACAAGTATTACTCAACCTTCTCAACAACTCCGTTAAATTTACCCATGACGGAGAAATAACACTGCAAGTCAACTGTGATCCGAAAACCGAAAGTTTACATTTTGTCGTTAAAGACACCGGCATCGGTATGCATCAAAAAGACATTGAAAATCTATTTCAGCCTTTTACCCAAATCGACGTATCAACATCACGCCGCTATGGCGGCACAGGACTTGGATTAACGATTGCCAGGGAGTTAGTCCAGCTTATGGGTGGGCAATTAGACGTTACCAGCCATTATGGCGTTGGCAGTGATTTTGTCTTTTATATTAAAACCGGAAATCTCGATAGCGTAACCTGGATTAAAGAGCTCAGCGGAAAAAATAGCACCCCGAATTTAATAACAAAGGCTGCCCCGCCACCATCACTCAGCGGAAACGTATTAGTTGCCGATGACGGCCCCGATAATCGTGAATTAATATCCCTTTATATTCGTAATACAGGCGCTCGTCCTTATACCGTTAATAATGGCCTAGAAGCCGTTAAAATTGTATCGCAACACGCCTTCGACCTTATTTTACTCGATATACAGATGCCCGTTATGGATGGCGTCGAAGCCGTAAAGGCCATGCAAAAAAATGGCTGCACTCTGCCGATTTACGCGCTCACCGCTAACATATCCAAAGAAGATATTGACATCTATAAAGAAGCCGGTTTCGATGGCCATCACGCAAAACCCATTGACCGCCTGGGGTTTTATAAACTATTAGAAAAACATCTAGAAAAATGTTTTATCAAAACAGAGAAAGAACCGACGCTCAAATTTGATATCTCAGATATTGAAAACGAATTTTTAAAACGTCTTCCTGAAGATATCGATGCAATTTCACAAGCTTTTACGGACAACGACTTGAGTGAACTCGCCCGCCTATCCCACAAACTCAAGGGGATTGCCGGTAGCCTCGGACGGCCCGACATTACGGATGCCGCTGCCGTGTTAGAAAAAGAATCACTAAAAGAGAAAGACCCCAGCAGTATTGGTGAAGCTATGAAACAACTAAAATCATTGATTTAGCGTTCGCTTAAAAGCTTTCAAACCTTATGACTAGGCCTTGTTGGCACGTATTATGACACCGAACACAGCAGCGTAACCCTACAACAATCGACCATTACAGTGCTGAGTATTCAGCATTGAATCAGAAGAAATTCATCGACCATGTACAGCAAATTTAGCCACGAATATTTAGAACTCTCCGAAAGTTTGGGACAAACCAACGATCTCAATGATGTCCTTAACCTTTGCGGAAAAGTGCTGAAAGATAATTGCAAGATTGATGGCTATCTGATTAACCTTATCAGTTGGGATGAAAAATATCTCGTATGCAGAAAAATAGAACTCCCCGGAGAATTTAAGGGAATAGAGTCCGCCTATGCCGAATTCCGCTACTCATTAGCAGAAGTGAACTCGGTGGTTACATGCTATAACAAAAATAAAGTCGTCATGCTCAGTAAAAAAACCATTCGACAAGAACCCGAAGTTATTCAAGTTCGATTTGATCGCTGGCAAATGAATGAAATGGTGGTGATGCCCATACCCACAAAAAATCCAGACACCCCACAGGGCGCTATCTTATTATTCGTCAATGAAGGTCAAATTACGGAAGACATCCTCACAAAAATCTCCGAGCTATTAACTGTTTTCTCTAATCCAATCAACAATGCACGTCGTTACGCAAAACTGAAGCAGAGAGAGGGCGTCATAAAAGCCGCAGCCTCAGAACAAAAGCGATTTTTAAGCGTGATGACAGACATTACAGAGAGACTCGATACCGCACAGATTTACCAAATCATTACACGTGAGCTGTTAACTTGGTGGAATTTTGATATGAGCGCTGTCTGGATGCAGGACGGCAACGAACTCAATCTGAGAAAATTAACCTGTCGCTCAGCGTCCCACAATGAACTGCACGCAAAACTCGACAAGTATTACCGGAGCATTAGCTACGTACTTGAAGCAGCCGACTCGGCTACCGCAATGTCATTTCTAAATAATCAACATATCTATTTTCACGATGCGATAAAAGTCATGAGTTTACCGATGGCAGAAAAAGATCGTATCGCGCTAGAACTCATAAAAACCCCCCGTACATTCTTATTTATCCCCATCCGCAGGCAAGAAAAACCCATAGGAATGCTATGGCTTTTTTCTGTGGATGATACCGTTGAAATAACAGAGAACGATATTGCCTTGGTGGAATCCGTCACCAGTGTTGTGGGCACAGCGGTTGGTAATGCCCAGCTTTACAGCACCGTCGAACAACAACGCTATGAAATTGAAACCGCACTCAACACACTCAAAAACACACAAACACAACTACGCGAAGCTGAGCAAGCCAAACTTGCCGCCGTTGTACTCGCAAAAGAAGCAGCCGAAGCCTCGACTTTAGCGAAAGGCGTATTCGTTGCGAACACCAGCCATGAAATTCGCACACCGCTTACGGCCATTATGGGCTTTGCTGAAACGCTGCTGGACACCTCTCCCCCCAATAGCGATGTAGAAAGGTGGTCATCGTTTATTTTACGTAACAGCCGACACTTGCTCGGCCTAATTAATGACATTCTCGACGCGTCAAAAATAGAAGCGGGGAAAATCGGAGTCGAACATATTTTATTTCCTCCGCTCGATTTGATTCTGGATATTGAAGCCACCATAGGCATGCTGAGCCAAGCAAAAGACCTCACCTTCAATATTGAATACACATTCCCATTACCCGATCGCATTACCGGTGATCCCACGCGCCTAAGACAAGTATTACTCAACCTTCTCAACAACTCCGTTAAATTTACCCATGACGGAGAAATAACACTGCAAGTCAACTGTGATCCGCAAACCGAAAGTTTACATTTTGTCGTTAAAGACACCGGCATCGGTATGCATCAAAAAGATATTGAAAATCTATTTCAGCCTTTTACCCAAATCGACGTATCAACATCACGCCGCTATGGCGGTACAGGACTTGGACTAACGATTGCCAGGGAGTTAGTCCAGCTTATGGGTGGGCAATTAGACGTTACCAGCCATTATGGCGTTGGCAGTGATTTTGTATTTGATATTAAAACCGGAAATCTTGATAGCGTAACCTGGATTAAAGAACTCAGTGGAAAAAATAGCACTCCGAATTTAATAACAAAGGCTGCCCCGCCACCATCACTCAGTGGAAACGTATTAGTTGCCGATGATGGCCCCGACAACCGTGAATTAATATCACTGTTTATTCGTAATACAGGCGCTCGCCCTTATACCGTTAACAATGGCCTTGAAGCCGTTGAAATTGTATCTCAACACGCCTTCGACCTTATATTACTCGATATACAAATGCCCGTTATGGATGGCGTCGAAGCAATAAAGGCCATGCAGAAAAATGGCTGCACTCTGCCGATTTACGCGCTCACCGCTAACATATCCAAAGAAGATATTGACATCTATAAAGAAGCCGGTTTCGATGGCCATCACGCAAAACCCATTGACCGCCTAGGATTTTATAAGCTTTTAGAAAAACACCTAGAAAAAAGTTATATCAAAACAGAGAAAGAACCGACGCTCGAATTTGATATGTCAGATATCGAAAACGAATTTTTAAAACGTCTTCCTGAAGATATCGATGCAATTTCACAAGCTTTTACGGACAACGACTTGAGTGAACTCGCCCGCCTATCCCACAAACTCAAGGGGATTGCCGGTAGCCTCGGACGGCCCGACATTACGGATGCCGCTGCCGTGTTAGAAAAAGAATCACTAAATGAGAAAGACCCCAGCAGTATTGGTGAAGCTATGAAACAACTAAAATCACTGATATGACTCTCGCGTAACAATATTTTTTCACCGCCAAAGATATAGCCCTACGTAACGTAGGATTGAAACTACCATTCGTATGCTAAGCCAAGCAAAAGACCTTACCTTCAACACCCAATATAACTTCCCACTACCCGACACGATAACCCGATCCCCACGCGGCTCCAGCAAGTCTTGTTGAAGAACCTGTTAAGCCTATTCCGTAACATTCACGCACAACGGAGAAGTCACTCTAACGCTGCCCTATGACCGAGATACCGAGTCATTGAATTTCAATAACAACGACATCGGGATCGGGATCGACATACATAAGCAGGATCAGAAAAATAATTCCAGCCATTTACGCAAGCCGATATATCCACCTCACGTCGTTACGGAGGTACCGGGCTGGACCTCACAATTACACGAGAACGCGGTCAGCTGATGGATTACGCCTCCATAGTTTGATTGACACACTTAGAAGGCCTTCGGATAGCCTACCTGCCAAACCCGCCCCTGACAGCATCGCCCCCAGCTGAGACTGCCGACCCAAAAACCCCATTACGGACACCGATATTGCACTTATTCGATAGTTCGTATACATTAGAGACAAGTCCGAAGACAATATTGAATAGGGAGTCGCCAATAATGAAAGTATCTCAAGAGCAAAAACACGCCACTCGACGCCAAATCGTTAACGCCGCCGCAGACCTCTTTGTGCTTAACGGCTTCGACAAAACCTCAATGAAGCAAATTGCCAGAGAGGCCAAAATTGGCGACGCCACCATATACAAATACTTTCCCAACAAGGACAAACTCATACTCGGCTTTTATGAACTGCGTGGCGCCGACGCTCTAGAGGCTTTTCACAATACAGAAGAACTCAAAAGTTACAGCTTTCCAGAAAAGCTCCAACTACTTGTCGATACCTACCTAGAACAACTGATGGCCGATCGAGAGTTTGTTGAACTGAGCCTCAGTCAATTTTTAAAATCACCGATCGCACTATTAAAAGACGAGTTGAGCATTGCCAAATCGTACAAGCAAGCTTTTCAAGAGCTACTGAACGAACTCGATGATAATGACGATTACCCCGACGTTCCCATGCAATCGACCGTGGCCACACTATTAACCGATGCACTGTTTGGCATCACCCTCTATTGGATGAAAGACGAATCTGAAGCCTTCAGTAACACCACCCAACTGTGTGACTTATCAATCGGGGTCATCGACTCGACCCTTAAAAGCGGGTTAATTAATAAAGCCATGGATATCATCGGCTTTATTATTAAAACCCACCTTATGCGCGGCATGTTCAGCGGCGGAAATATCATCGCCATGATGCAAGACTTCAAATCCACGATAAGCGAACACAGCCCAAAACAGTAAAACGCCAGATCAAATAAAACATTGCCATAACCGTTAACAAACTGCAGCCAGTGAGGCACAACAATGAAAGATGCAAAGTTAATCACAGGAAAGCTCGCCAGAACACTTAAAACCACTGCGATGATCGGCAAAACAGGCGCAAAGCACTTGCGTTACCTTGGGAAAAAAAAGCTGTCCGGTAATGCAGATAAACTGCAACAAGATCATGAAGAAGAAATTGGAAAGATACTCTTCAAAGGTCTCAGCCAAATGCGCGGCACTGCATTAAAAGCCTCCCAATTGCTCAGTCTAGAGTCTGACCTGCTACCAGAAGGTATCCGAAAAGAACTCGCCAAAAGTTGCTACCAAGTCCCACCTATCAACAAAGCCCTAATAAGAAAAGTGTTTATTCAAGAATTTTCGCAAGAAGCATCGAAGCTATTTCAAGAATTCGATTCCACCGCGCACGCTGCTGCCAGCCTCGGTCAAGTCCATAAAGCGAAAAACCAAGACGGAACAAATGTAGCCGTAAAAGTCCAATACCCTGGAGTAAGAGAATCCATCGACAGTGATTTAAAAATACTGTCCGTCCTCATGTCTACCCTGGCAATGACCACCAACTACCTCCCCAAAAAAGAAGTGATTAACTCAGCGATTGATGAAATAAAAAGATGCCTACGAGACGAAACAGACTACGAAAAAGAAGCCGATAATACGCGCTGGTTCAAAGAAAACCTCGACATTCTTAACGTTAAAATACCAGCTGTCTTTGATGAATACAGCAGCCAGCGCATTCTAACCACAGAATTCCTAAACGGATTGCACGTCGATAAATGGTTAGAAACTGAACCCAGCCAAGAACAACGTAACCATGTCGGCCAAACCATATTCAATACATTTCTCTACAGCTTTTTTGAACTCAAAGCACTACACGCTGACCCACACTTCGGTAATTATCTATTTCTTGAGACCGGAGAGGTTGGCTTAATCGACTTTGGTTGTATTAAACACTTTGCAGAAGAGTTTCCCAGCGAGATATCATTCCTTATAAATTCCATCGTCGATAAAGACCTGAAATCTGTATTTATAGGCTACAAAAAACTCGCCTTATTTTCAGATGCTTTCACATTTGATGAATATATGTCACAAGTACACGCCGTACTTGCCCCTCTTCAAGATTGGTTAGCACTGCCTTTCCAAGAACCTGTTTTTGATTTTTCCACGTTACCCGTGCCACCCATAACCCACGACCCCAGCCACAAACAAGCGATACAACACCTAGACGCGGTAAAACACGACCAAATTTATTTTGACCGTACATACTTTGGAATCTATCAGCTATTGAAAAAAATTGGCGCGGTCATCCACACCGAAAACCCATGGGTCAATACCAACTCACAGATGACACCTAAAATGGAAAATATTTCGCAGTCGTGACTACCAAATATGCGATATAAACTGCATTAAAAATACACTAACACGAGAGAATTAGTTGAACGGTATCAGGCGATACAATTACGCATTGTGTCGCCAAGACTCTCAATACTTTTACGCGCCACACTCCCGCCCCCCTGCAACGCCAGCCTTTAAGCATATTTATCACCACAACCAACAAAAACCTTAACCCTTTCTCAACCACAATATTAAACACAAGCAAACTGACCTTAACCCGCCACCACAAATATTCCATATTCATGTAAAGAAAAAATATGGTCAAAATATTTTTATCAATTTTTCCGCATAGTGTTATGCTACGACAAGATTACAAGTAAATATTTTCGACTTCTAACTTTATATGTTTTTATCGAACATTATCTCTGTCTAAAATTATGGACGCAGAAATATCCAACAAAAATAGACAACACGGAAACAGGCAGAACCCCATAGATACGTCGAAAATTCCTGCTTAGGGACTATTATCGACAAGCAAAACCATCTTAAATATTAACGACATGCTGGAGTCAGAAACAGTCGTTACAACCCTATATGAATAGCTTTAAGGTTAAACCGAAACAAACACAAAGGAGATTTCATGAACCGCCCCCCACACTTACATGACGCTCACCAACCCGTACAATCGCCCCTACTAACAGCGATCGGCAATCAGATTAAATCACATTTGCTAGGAGCACCATGGCTCTACGTACACATTGATGGCTTTATATCTCCTGACCGGTCATTTCGCTATATTGCATCGTATGCGTCAAAAAATGACCTTCACATGCAGAACTTTCGGTTCCCCTATGCACAGCACGACGAACTTAAAGAAACGTTCACAACACTTTATGATCTTGCGTTAAATACTCCGCAGTCTATGTGGAATAAAACGCGCCTTATTTACCAAAACGATGCAGTGGACAATCTATTCGAATTTTACTACGACCCAGATTATCAGTGGATTGAATCTTTGGACATGGAAGGGCGAGAGTATGCGAAACTTTCACTAGCAGACGAGCTAGCCATTCAGGCTTGGGAAGGTCTTCCACAAAACCACCCTCGGCCCTGGAACAGTAAAAAGGCCAAACGAAAACAGAAACCTACAAACAGTCCACTAAGAAAACAAGCATAAGAAATCAAACGCAACCGAAGAGCCGAAAAAGTTGAAGCTCTTTGATCCCTAAATAGGGAAAAGAACATTGACCGAAGAGTAGCGAAAAATCCCGAGAAAAACACCTTGCTCAGAATTTAGGACTGCAGTTAACGTACTGCCGCCCTCTGCAAACTAAAAGCCGGATAAAACTATTTTTCCGACAGATTTTCCCGACTCTAAAAGAGCATGAGCTCGCATTAAATTCTCCGCATTAATAGAACCAAAACGGTTTGAAACAGTAGAGCGTAACGAACCTTCATCCACCATCGTCGCTACTTTGGTTAACAGTTTATGCTGCTCGATCATATCTTCAGTTTCAAATAACGAGCGCGTAAACATCAGCTCCCAATGAATAGAAACACACTTGCGTTTAAAGAGCTTGATATCAAAAGAAGCAGGGTCATCGATTAAACACAACTTCCCCTGTGGCGCGATAACCTCCGCAATCGCCTCTTGGTGATCCCCAGTATGCGTTAAGCTAGCAACGTAACCAACCTCCTTAATATCAATAGACGACAGCTCATCGCTCAGCGACTGTCGATGATCAATCACATGGTCAGCACCCAGCGAGCGAACCCATTCCTTCGTTTCAGCTCGCGACGCCG
The DNA here is from genome assembly GCA_033852175.1 of Agarilytica sp. Lineage (GTDB taxonomy): Bacteria > Pseudomonadota > Gammaproteobacteria > Pseudomonadales > Cellvibrionaceae > Agarilytica. The sequence goes on along the minus strand of JAWSUY010000014.1, from coordinate 48,557 downwards.
TCGCAATAACTGTTAACTGTGTTAGTTCTTTCGCCAGCTGAATCATAATAGAGCCTACCCCTCCAGCCGCTCCGATAATGAGGAGTGTCCCGGTACTCTCCGCAGTAAAGCTCAAACGGTCAAACAACATCTCCCACGCTGTAATTGACGTGAGGGGTAAGGCCGCCGCATCAACCGCCTCTAAACTTTCAGGCATTTTCCCGACGATGCGTTCATCCACCAAATGGTATTCTGCATTACTCCCCGAGCGATTTATGGCGCCTGCGTACCACACCTTATCCCCCGGCTGAAATAAACTGACGTCAGCGCCAACAGACTCAACTGTTCCGACAGCATCCCAACCCAACACTTTATAAGATCCAGACTCAGGCTCAAAAATCTGACGAATTTTCGTATCGATAGGGTTAACCGAAACTGCATCAATTTTAACCAACAGATCTCGCCCTTCCGCGCTCGGCATTGGTAGCTGAATATCAATTAACGCTTTGGATTCTGTTATGGGTAAAGGGGTCTCACAACCGATGGCTTTCATGATCATTATTCTCTTGTTACTTTTTCCCGGTATTTTACAGGCTTTCTTTTTATCCACTAGAGTCTAAGGCGCTTCCGCCTCATGACAGTTTGATAAATTTCTTAATTCAGTAACCAATTCTAGCAAATAACCTTGTAAGTCTACCTACCTCACTACATTCGCCCTTAAAGCCGAATCGCCTCCAGGCCCATCAGGAATCGGGCTCAATGCATGTCCATCAGTTATCCTATGCAGGAGCAACGCCATCATTAAGGCTGATAGCGTTGAAACGCTTTAGTCATCCATGTTCATTTCGCCGTCATAAGGCGACCTTTTTATGCACGTCTGTATTCAGGAGAAATAATTTTACCGCGCGATTATTTTGCTATGCGACGACCTTCCTTCGCTCTACTCGCCCATCATCATCTCTATCATCAGATTTTTTCACACCAGCCAAATGTTCCAATTTTTCCTGTGCGTGCTCCCAAGCAACTCTGGCCGTATTTTTTGAATCAAAATCGCAGGCCCTAGCGTACTCTAAAAGAGCGGGCAAACGAGCTTCTATTTCAGGTGACTTGCTGCGCCCCATTAGTGAATACAACGCGTCGGTATTAAACCACTGAAGAGGTGATTTCATATAGTCGGTAAAAATAGAACCTGCACTGCTGTAATATAAACGTTCGCCCCTAGATAAATCCTCTGGTAGTTCATCAACAAAAACATAATCCGTAAAATTAACCGTGCGCGCGATAAAATCGACAAGCTTTCGAAAAGGCACGCTGGTTTTGTGCACAATATTTAGCTGCATTATGGGTTCTCGATACGCACTAACAATAACTTTCGCCACGTAATCAACTGGAATAATATTGAGAAGACTCTGATCTTGACAAAGTAAACGAATCGGCCCTTCAGACTTATCCTTCGTTGCCAAATAATCGAATATTTTTCCGAAACCATAAAACACGTCGAACTTACTGACATAGTTAAGTGGAGCATCCAACAATCGTCCACAGACTGCGCTAGGCCTCAGTATTTGCCAAGGTAGTTGATGCGCCTCGCAAAACTGGAACACCTTTCGTTCAACGAGCAGTTTTGCTTTTTCATAAGGATTTCGGTTTTCCCCTATAACTGGATCATGTAAATAGTCATTGCTAATTTCACCCTCAAAATCACCAGAGGCAAAAGAACTACTGATAAAAACAAATTTCTTCGCCTTACCTTGAATCGCATCTAATAAATTCAAGGTTGCATTAATGTTGTTATCCGCAACTTCAGATTCAGCGACTCGCGTCGAAGCCAGGTTAGTCGTCGCAGCCACATGAAGTACATATAACTCGTTCGACGGTATAACAGCCAACTCTTCCTTTAGACTTTCTGATCGTAAATCAACCGGAATAACTCTGATCATGGACATCAATAGATCAACAGAGTAACCCATTAAGTATGCAGGGCAGCTTCCGCCCGAGAAAAGCGCTTTGACACGCTCAATAGCGCTGACGTCAGCATCTCTGACAGTAAGAAATATTTTGTGACGAAACTTTAAGACCAAGCCCTCTCGAAGCAACTCGTATAAGACATGACGACCAACAAACCCGGTTGCACCGGTCAAAAGAATATGATTCGACGAAACTTTTTCAACTGTCATTGTACATCTTCCATTCAAAAACTAATTCAATCATTGATAAAGTACTATCTAAAAAACGCCTCGGCTAAAAATATTTCAATTAATGAGTATCTAGCCAGCCTTACATTTCGGAGGTGCGTTTTAGAGGAATTACATTTATCTGTCTACCCCCTTCGAATCGATGCAGAACATTCCGCACCCCAATGTGCGCCACATCACACTTAGCTAACATGTTAATTTACAGGAAGCGTAATTTTGTGCAGATATAATTAAGAAGAAAGTTGAAATTAAACACATCAAAATCAACCATATGGCGCAAACGATCTCACAAGAGTCATAAGTGACCAGATTTAAAATTGATAATAGCTCAACACAAAAGTTGATAATTTTAAATTTTGTACTATTTTTATAGGTTAAACGAAATTAAACTTCAATAGCGTCAGGCTCATTGCTGTCCCTATAAAATATTAAATATGGATTTGGTATTGATCTCTCAGACGGTTTACTGCATGAATACTGCACCCGATCTCCCACAGACAGGTTTAGGGCCTGCCCCGCGATCAAGGAGTGTTTGAGGTACGGTGAGCCTGAAAGGACAATACCGAATTCATGTTGGGGATAAGACATTTCCCCTTAGTGCCCCAGAGCAGGCAGATCTCAGAGTAGTGCGATCTACTTAACTCAGACAATAGTGCGTTAGGCCCGATTAAAATTTGTGAGTGCGAGACCACAGTGCAGCGTTAAAAAAAGAAGGCACGTCAACAATAGTGTTTTATAGATTAATCTCAACGCTGCTTAATAATCCGTTAACGAAGAAATTGAGCGATCGACAAACCTCAGCAATCCCCCCTTTAAGCCCGGGATATTATCCGCGTAGCTGGCTTCTGGTTTCTGTTTTTCATATGCGCTATGAACGTCATTCTTCGGCGCATCGACTTTTGCCCTCCGCTTGCCCCCAGCCTTACCTCTATCATTGTCTTCGCGCCCATACTTACTAAATACAATTCCACAAGAACCACACGTTGGCGATCGCCCTTGCTTTACCTCACACTTAGGGCAAATAATTTTATTGCGTTCTAATCGAGCCGTATCGATCTCCGTCCACTCTTTGCTATCGAGCCAAGTTCCGCCACAGGATTTGCACATATCAATAAAAACAACCGTTCCCGGATAACAGAATTCATACAAACCAACATTACATTTTGGGCAACGACAATTGTCATTTTCCACGGCTATTTTAGGAACCTCAAAATAGTGTGCTGATCTCTTTTTCAGAACTTCATTCAACTCGCCTTGATCAAACCAAATACCACGACACTGCTCACAACGATCTAATATCAAGCTGCCTTTTTTAAAGATTTTTTCACTAAGTTTATGTGTTTTACATTTTGGACACTGCATATTACCAACTCCCCGTTGCGCCGCCGCCACCCGACGACCCACCGCCAAAACCACCCATACCACCAGAACTCCAATGACTACTATCATTGTTTGGCATATGCTGAAGAATACGGACAAGAATAAAAATCGCTAACAAGATCAGAACAATCGCTAAGCCAATAAAAACAAAGCCCCAGCCACGCTTGCCACTTTTCAGCATGCTAACGCCAACAAGAAGACTGACTATACCCCCGATAACCAACCATACAATTCGCCACGGGAAGCCAACACGCATATTGGCAAATTCTAAAATAATGGCTTCTGTCCCATTTGCAATTCCAGCGGCGTAATCGTCCTGTTTAAACTGAGGGATAATATAATCTTCCATAATACGGGTCGCGTCATAATTACGCATTGAACCATAGGCCTTGCCTAATTCTATCCGCGCTTTTCGATCACCCTTGGCAACCAACAACAATATTCCGTCATTTTTTGGCATATTACCGATGCCGTAAACATCAAATAAGGCAGTCGCAAACGATTCAATTGAAGCGTTATCCGTTTCAGGGAAATCCTTCATGGAATCAATAGTAACAACGATAATCTCAACGTTAGTGCGCGACTCCACCTGCCAAAGCCATCGCTCGATTCGTTCTTCTTCGGCATACGTTAATAAACTTGCATGATCACTCACATAACCCGAACCCGGTTGAGGGTATGGTGTATAGTCAATGTCTTCAGAAGAGTCAGCACGCACAACATTTGCAGAAACAGTCGCAAACATACAGACGGCAACGAAGCGAAACAGGTAACTATTTTTCAAAAATGATGTGATTGGAGATTTCATTCGTATCATCCTTGTATGGGAAGTGTTCTTCTAGGATATCCGCTAGCATATGTAAGCCAATAGAAATTCCCGCCGCAATATCACCCTGTTTGAGAGACTTTAACATCTCGGATTTCACATTTAACCAAAAACCCTGCCCTACCTTTTGATGAATACCTTCATCACCATAAATAAGAAACTCGCGATCCTTTTCCACAATCAAGAGTAAAACCGCATTACGATCGACGGTTTTATCAAGTTTGTATTTTTTGAATAACTTTCGCGCTTTTCGCTTCAGGCCAAACCACGCATGGGCACATATAATGACCTTAAATTCAGCGCTGGTCATCATTTCAAGCGCTGCTATTTTTTCTTCTAGTTTTTTAACATCCGCAGAATTTAGCAATGTATATCTCCGTTTTGTCGATGTTTGTTGTATTCAAGAAATAAGAGTGAATTTTATTCGAAGCTGGCGATTTTTTCTCGGTGCAAGCGTTTATACGGCGAATCTTTACTCTCAATCTTCATCCCTTGAGACTCACTTTGACCACCGCCAATAAATCAAAATCGCTTTGATACTGGTAGTGGACGCCATCGTCGGCAAGCTCTTCAACCCAAACCCCACGGGCATAACTGCCAAAGAGGATAAGCATCTCCACCTGAACGGATTCAGTGATGATATCTGACGCCCAATTCAACTCTTGTTGCTTGTGATCGGGTAAGTGATCTAAAGTCGTCTTCATGGGGCTATGCTATCAGTTTATGAGCTAAGAATGCAGGAAGAAAACACTAGATTTTCAACTGGGTCAGACTCCATTGAAATTTAAAATGTAAGTTTTACCCCTCTAGCGCGACTAAGTTATTCACTAGCAACAAAAACACTGGCAAGAAGATACTAAACCCCATGAATGCGCCCATAAAACAACCCATAAGATTACCGTATGCAGGCTGATTTCGAAGACCTGATCAACAACCAGCAGGGGCGCATACGCGCTATCGCTCGTCGTTATGCCGACAGTGGGCACGCGGAAGATCTGCACCAAGAGATTCTTGAACAGCTTTGGCGCAGCTACAAGGGCTTTCGTGGTGATGCTAGCCCCGAAACGTGGGTTTACCGTATCGGGTTTAACACGGCTATGACCAGCCTTCGCAAAGTCACCACCGTACGTAAAGGGCTTGAAAAGCTAAAAACATTTAACCATACAGAGTCAGCCCCAGCCGGGCGATGCCAAGCAGAAATATTGGAAGACTTTATGAACTCACTTAACGATATTGATGCCTCGGTATTAATGATGTATCTCGACGGACTCTCGGGCCAGCAAATGGCCGACGTCCTCGGTGCACCAATCAATAATGTTCAAGTGCGTATTACTCGATTAAAGAAAGCATTTTCCGACCGTTACGTGGAGGAAACCTAATGCAATTAGATGATTTAAAACAAGCGTGGAAACAGGAAATCGAAATGACAACACAAACCAATAACTTTGATACGATTCGTCGCGACGTGGATAAGTTTGAGCAAAAATCAAAATTTTGGGTGGCAATAGAATTACTTTCCATTATTGCCGTCATTGCCGCCGTTAGTGTTAGGTGGCTCACAACCGAGGGCTTAAATGTACCCTCGCAGATTGGAATGGCCGCGATGATTGCAGCCGGTATTTTTGTCGGCTGCAAAATTATCATAACATTACGCCTAACAACGGTTAATGACTGGACGCTTGCAGCAAAACTGAATAGTTTAATAGAAAAGCGTGAAAAAGAAGTTAAATTACTGACAAGTGTTGCCTATTGGTATCTCTCACCCTTGTTTGCAGCGATACTGCTCGCGTCCTACGGTGGCTACACGCAACGAACAGGAAGTTATGTACCCGATGCAGGGCTATGGGGTTACTGGGCTTTAGCGTTCAGCCTGTATATAGGGGTTTATCTATACAATCAATACGCGCTTAAAACGAAGGTTAGACCAATATTAAATCAACTGTATAACTTGAAAACTCAGCTTGATGGGAAAAATTCAGACTAACGCTCTGAATATCATTGGAGGTTTTAATGGGGGCAGGCTGAACAATTTTTTACTGTTCAAGCGTTTCTATAATGATCAACCGACAGGTATGAGTTCAACACCTACTCTAACCTGCCCTTCCCAACACGATCAAAACCGAGATATACAGCTGGCAGGCATACCAAATCAAAAATTTCTATGGGGTCAGACTCGATTGAACACTCTATATTCTCGCGTTTTTGGGTCTATGCTTACTTTCAATCGAGTCTGACCCCACCGAAATCCCCATTGAAATCTATCGAGGAGATAAAGCCCGCTAGCAAGCCCCTGCCACGCACCGATCAAAAAACATACGCAGGCGCAGCATTTGAACATATCACTACCTCTAACAGGCCCTGAACTGATCTCGATTTTCAGACATCCAGTCACTGAATTCGCATATAATGCACGACTAGTAAGTACGTCCATGGGCACTTGAAGTATATTGAGCAGTTTAACTGCTCTGCAGAAATCCGAACCGCCTGAGCCTTGCTCCGCGGCATCGCTTAAAAACCACCTATTCGTCTAAGGGTTATCAGGTCAGCGTAATGAACTTCGACACATACATGAATGAAAACAAGCTCGATATTGCATACAGTTTGCTTGAGTCGGCCAAAATAGTTCCACGCTTTAACGAGCGTATTGAAGGGCTTGGAGACAACTTATCAAGCTTCGTTGAAGATGAGTTAATCTGTCTAGTTGACTACCTTGTTGCCCTAGTATCGAAGGGTGAAGAAAGTTTTGGTGCGCTCTACATTGGCGAAAAAGCAAAAATGGCATATGAGCCTGGAGCAACAGCACTGCATCGATATGAAACTATTAAAAAGTTACTCCTTAAAGACAAAGAAATAATTTTAGATCATATTGGCGAGTCGGTTTTCCCCGAACAGGTTGAGATGGCCACCAAAGCCTTCGATGCACTGCTAACCGATTTGAACAACGCATCGGGTAAGGAGCTTAGCGTTCTATTTATCGGTGACTGCTTATTTTTAGACGTAGTTTCATTCCTCACCGGACACCTCGCTAAAAGAGGGGTAATGCTAACCCCCCACTTTATGACCGAAAAAAACCCGATAAAAATAAAAATGGATCTGGCAAAGCTAGATACAGATTCTTTCGATATCGTATTTTACAGCCCGCTTTCATATGATTTCAATAACGACTTTTCAAAACTTGTCGGCTGGAAAAATGCACTTTTATCATCACGAAAACGCAAAAGTATTGTAGACAAAATTTTCAATGACATATCACCTGTAATATCTCAGCTTGCCTCTCAATTCTCGATCCCAATATTTATTCACAATACAGCTGCCGTAATCCGCTCAGAGACATCAGACAAACACATATTTATTAGAAATCTTGCCACACAACATAACCGAACGAAGGCCAGAGAATTAGTCGATAAAAAGCTTTCTGAAGCGCTCACAGATAACAACAACCGCACATATAAGCATCTTTATAAATTTGATGAGCAACTTTATTTAGAAACTACATCCGCGATTAAATTAGGCGAGTTCTTTTATCATTCAAAATTACAGCACCCAGCTAAAATCGGTGCATTGATAGCAAAATCGTACGATATAATTTGCGATACATATATCAACCTGTTGAAGAAAAAACTCATTGTTTGCGACCTTGACAACACCTTATGGGACGGCATTATCGGTGAGGGGAAAGTATCCCATCATATAGAAAAACAAAACCTTCTAAAAAGACTAAAAAACAAAGGCGTAGTACTTGCCATTGCATCTAAAAACGACCCTAAAAACATTCACTGGGATGGGGGCGTATTAAACGATGATGATTTTGTCTTTAAACACATAAATTGGGCCCCTAAAATTGGCGCATTTCCAAAAATGCAAGCAAGCCTAAACCTAAAAATGAAAGACTTTGTATTTATCGATGATAGGGTAGATGAACGCCTTTTCGTCAAGAAATCTTATCCTGAGATAAACGTACTCGATGCTCTAGACACACAAACTTGGAATATGTTTGCCATCTGGGAAAGTATGTTAGACGAAAAAGGAGCGAAAGATCGAACACAGCTATACTTGGAGCGGGCAAAAAGAAATGATTTCGTTCAAGACAACAAAACCGCTGAAGCGTCAGAAGAAGAACTCTTTGGGACCTTGGGACTAAAAATTAGTATTAAAGATGCAACGATCGATGACTTACCCAGAGCCACCGAATTAATTAATAGAACAAACCAGTTTAATATGCAGGGCAGTAGAACAAGCCTATCCGAAATGAAAAAATGGCATAACTCCCCCACACACCACATAATCACAACCAACCTAAAAGACAATTTTGGTGACATGGGCTGTGTTTCTGTTCTCGTTGCAGAGGAGCAATCAGACACCGTTACTGTGTCAATATTTGTATTAAGCTGTAGAGTTTTCGGGTTTAAAGTCGAAACAGCTATTCTAAATAAGGTTAAATCAATCGCTGCCGAAAAACACGCTTCAGTAACGGGGATACATACCGAAACCATGTACAACGGGCCCTGCAAAAACACCTACGAAGAAAATGGCTTTACGCTTAAAGATGCTCATTGGAACTACGAGATATCAGATGCGGCAATTCCAAACCCAACATGGATGGAATTCATTGAATAAACCTATATTAATATCTCATTGAATTCATCCCCCCCATGCCGATTTAGCAGGAACTGACACCAGCTAAATTTTAGGCGCCGTCACGAACATCAACCTATACTCCCCCTTAAAGTATTTTCATAATCTCAGCATCTACTAGCCGCTCTCGATTAACGGATACTCCTGGCCTCGATTTACTACCAGGCCGGAAGGTAAGAATACTCTTGGAGTAGCAAGACCTGGATTTAAATTGAGCCGAGTTTAGAAAAGCCGGGATAAATGGTAGGCTTAACACCGGCCGTGAATTGGCTCGCGGCCCAGAAGTACCAATTACATATGGAGACAGAGATGCATAAAGTTCATTTTTCTCACGGAAACGGATTCCCAGCGAAGACCTATTCGTATCTTTTTGAAAATCTGGAATCGAACAATATTCACTATATCGACTTGATCGGTCATGGGGACTTCCCTCTTAACGGAGACCTTAAAAACTACGCACAAGAACTGATCCATGCAATTCAAAAAGACTATAGCGGGCCAGTTATTGGTATTGGCCACTCATTTGGTGGTGCAGTCACTTTTCTTGCCGCGACAATCCGACCCGACCTGTTCAAACACCTGATACTGCTAGACCCAATTATTTTTTCAAAGGGAAAAAGACTACTTGTCTGGCTAGTTAAAATATTGGGTTTATGGCAACGTTATGGACTAGTCAATAAAGCATCAAGAAGAAGGCATCAATTTTCGGGGACAGACGAAGCCTCTCGATCACTTTCTCAAAAACCTCTGTTTAAAAATTTTGAAAAGCGTTGCTTTCAAGACTATTTAGACCATGGTTTTACACCTTCAGAGGCAGGCGTAGAACTCGCCTTTGATCGAAATATCGAAGCCGACATATTTAACAGTATAGTTCTGCGGATACCAAAACTCTGCACGAGTGTGTCGGGAACGGTTATTTACGGTAGTAAAAGTAATACATTTAACAAGAGGGATTTACGTTGGTGGAATAAAAAAATACCCCACATTGAAACCATCTCCGTTGATGCTGGTCATCTTTTCCCTTTGGAGATTCCTGAACTTACGGCAAAAACCATTAACAACATAATGAAAACAATTTAATTTTTAGTTCGATCGGTGCAGGGACATTCAACAACTGAAACTCGGCATATACAAACAGATATACGTTTAACTTAATTCTACATCCCTCTTTCACCCTATACATTTCCGTTCACTAGAACGGAAATGACACGGAAGCCCCGTAACCCCTCCAAATTTATTACAAATACATTATTGGCCCGAAAAAGGCTTTATTCAAACCATTCGAAGTCAAGGATCACCGCTTATCCCCTAAACCAACTCATACCTAATTGAGTTTGCTATTGTGATTCTGTCATTTATCGATAAGTAACTATTATGGACCAGCGATATTTCCGTTAGAGAAATCCGCCATAGGATGAATCAATAATATTAGAAAATACATCATCCTTAATCTAAATAAACATGGTCAAAATAAAAATAATCGAAAAATAACACAACGTAAAATTCGAAATCAACTAAAAGGTATTTCTTATGAACATTAGGCATTTATCTATGATTATCGTCGCCACAGCCCTGACGGCCTGTGGTGGTGACAGAGATTATTCGTCACCGAACGACCCAGGAGAAGAAAAACCAGTTTCACAATACGATCCCAGCTCGTTAACAAAAACGATTTCTGCAGGGCAACTAGAAGGAACACAAAGCAGTTACGACACTCATGCATATAAAGGAATTCCTTTTGCTGCTGCCCCTGTAGATGATTTCCGGTGGCGTGCCCCTCAGACAGTTGAATCCTGGGACGGCGTTCGCGATGCCAGCGAATTCGGCGCGATTTGCCCCCAATTAGGCACCCTCTGGGGCGACGCAGACCCCGCCACATTTGGCCAACTCATCGGTAGTGAAGATTGCTTGTTTTTGAACGTTTGGCGTCCGGACAGTAGCGATGCTGACTTGCCAGTATTTTATTGGATTCATGGAGGCTCTAACACACGCGGAAGTGGATCATACGACACCTACAACGGCGCTCACCTTGCAAATGAAATCAATGCAGTAGTGGTCACCATTAATTACCGCTTAGGAGCATTGGGTTGGTTTTATAATTCAACACTCTTCAATGACAATGCCGAAGACAGCTCAGGTAATTATGGATTACTCGACATGATCCAAGGACTAGACTGGGTTAACGAAAACATTGCAACATTTGGCGGAGACAATGGCAATGTCACCATCGCCGGAAATTCCGCTGGTTGCTTTGGGGTTTGGGGTTTATTGCAATCGCCATTAGCCGACGATCTGTACCACAAGGCCCTATGCTCTTCTGGTTTCCCTGCCGCCTATCCCGCCGAACTCGGGCAGGGGTATACCGATGGCGTTATTGATCAACTACTGATTATTAACGGTGATGCAACGACCCCAGAAGAAGCACGCACTCTACGGTTTAGCCTAGGCCAAACAGCAACAGCAGAGCTTTTACGAACGCTCTCAGTAGAAACGTTGGCAGGCACGGTATCACAATCACCGAGTAACTTTATTGATGGCCATGTACTGCCATCTGCAGGCTATAGCGAAGTTATCGCAGGCGCATTTAATAAAGTCCCCATGATCATCGGCTCAACCAAAGACGAAGGCAGCTATATACTCGGAGTATTAGCCCCTCTGTTCACGACCAAAGGCGGCGCCAGTGACCCCGCGCTATGGGAGTTAATCAATAGTGACCCTGCAACGCTAAGCGCTACGGATATTATTGATCCGGCAGTTTACCCCGTATACGAAGACACCCACCAAACGTACAGCTACTTATGGAATCTTGTAACAGACAACACCGTCTCTCACGCTAGTACGCATAATCCAGATATCTATCGCTATGATTTCAATTGGGATGATATGCCTGCACCCTGGGTCGAAGTGTTTTCTGCCTTCCACACCATGGACCTTCCCTTTTTGTTTGGTAATTTCATTACCGATCAAGAGAATGTTCATCACTTTGCATGGTCTGAGGAAAATCGCGTAAGCCGCGAAGCGTTATCCACAGCATTTATGCAATACCTTGGACAGTTTATGCGAACTGGAAACCCAAGTGATTCGGAAAGCGAAACGCCATGGCTCGCTTGGAACAACAATAATCCCAGCCTAGAAGACAAACGCATTCGATTGGATGATGTCATCGAAGGTTCTGCGGAAGAGTTTACCCAAGAAGAGTATTTACAACAACTCGAGCAGTTGCCCGATTCGATTAAGGGACTAATTCAAGCATTCTCAGCGTTTTTACCGCCACAGCAGTAATTTATTTTAAAGGAGAACAAATAGTCAGCAGCTATCTGTTTGTATAGCAACATATTTACCATGATTACGTAATTTTACGTATTAAAATTGATTTTCAATCGATCTAGAATGGACTCACAAAGTTGAGAAAATTAATGGTTGAACGAATGAGAATTATATTACTTGGGATTTATATCGTGTTAGTTAACGGATGTTCGGAATCGGCTAGAGAAATCATCCAGTCAACGAACGTGCCAACAAACAGAATAGCTGCTCGATTATTAATAAATGACTGGGGAGTCGACTCACTTATCACTATCAATATAATTCTAGAAGACACAAAAAAAAAGGGGGAAGACCCTCGCCCTGATATCGAATTAACAAATGGTGAACACATAGAGATTGTATACGGAAATAACACAAAAATAATCGACCACCCTAGTAACTTTACCTTTTCGCATAAATTTGATTTCGAAGAACCAAGTAATTCAGACATCGAATATCAAATATTTTTCAATCGTGAAGATGGGTCTTCTGTAGAAATCGCCAACGTCACGCTGTCCGCAGAATTCACGATTACTTCACCCCGGCAATATGATGTCTTATTTTATTCAGATCCAGTGGAAATTGAATGGATTGAAGGAAACCGAAGCAAAAACATTGATCTTAATACAGTTCTATCATGCGAAGGATACTCTTTTTCGGCACGAGAAACTTTAGAAGATACAGGTGAATATTCTGCTGATTTTCACTCACCGTTTTGGAATTGGAACAGCGATCACCTAGACGAAATTACTGATAGCGATGAATGCCAACTTTCAATTGATCTCGAACGCCGTTATACGCATGACCCCAACCCTATTTTTGCCGAAGGCGAAATCACAGTTATAAGGCTGCGGACTGTAGATGGCATCACTATACTGATCGATAGCGAGTAAGCACCTTTTTTCTAAGGGCTTAAAATGACCGAATATAAAATCAAACATGATGAGCCTAACTATCTTTAGCGATAGATAGTTAATGCAATCGTATCTTTCGACGACCTAAACAGGACCTAAATACTCACTACCTCAGTCGTATAAAGTACAAGTGTCGGCTCACCGTTTGGTGACCCGCCTAAAGGCTCAAGACTCACGGCTAAAGCTGCGATTTGAACGTGATCAAAGACAGCTGGCTTAGGTAACATTTTCACGCCTTTCTTTGGCAATAATCCAAGTGATACAGGTACTCTGCCATCGCTTGCTACCATCCACAATTCATAATCTTGTGTACTTTTATCTTGAATTTTTTTGGTCGAACGAATTTTTAATGCGTCGTCATGAATTTCGATAAGCCATAATGTCTCAGACGCTCTACCTTGCACAACAGCCAGCTGCTCAAATCCGGCATTGAATATTTGAGGCTGGGGCAGAAGCAAAGCGGCAGATACTATTGAGGCCGCGAGAATGAAGCTGGCAGCAAGATTTGTTTTCCACCAGGGTTCTTTAATCTTATCAAATACTATTTTTGGTTCTGGTTTGTGCACCTGACCTAGGTTTTTCATCCCTAAATCGGAACGAGGTTCAATACTATTTTCGTGATTTTGTTTTTGAACATCACTTTTCCACGGCCCTTCTACTACATTTTCATCTCGAAACCGTAAACGCTGTTCAACTTCTTTCCAAACTTTTTCATCGGGATCAACTTCATGCAAGCTTTCCCCTAAGCCGTTCAGTTTCTTTTCCCACTGCCACATATTTCTTCGAAGAATCATGCTATCGATAATCATACGTTCATAACGACTGCGAGCTTTTCCGTCTAAGGTTCCCAGAACGTATTCCGCAGACAACGCATTTTGCAATTCTTCATCTTCATACTTCATGTTTCAATACATCTCTTTAGTCGTTGAAGACCCCGTCTTATCCAACTTTTGACAGAACCTAGAGGGTGTTCCATTTTCTGGCAAACTTCATGGTGAGTAAAACCACGAAAGTAGGCCAATGTAATCGCATCTGCTTGAGGTTTCTCTAAATATTCCATGCAACGATCGATCGTTGCTTTTTCTCGTCCGATCGACAAATCTATTTCTGGAGACATTCGCTCAATTGTTTCATCGATTTCTGGCGAATTATCGTTATTGTCGCGTGTATCACGGCTATGCTCATTTCGCACTTTCGCCGCTCTCATCATGTCCAGCGCGCGATAACGCACAATGCTAATCATCCACGACAATACCGAACCTCTTTCGTGACTGTACTCCGAAGCATTGTGCCAAATTCTTACGAAGGCTTCTTGCAGAGCTTCCTCTGCTAATTCTCTGCGTTGCAACAAATGATAACTCACAGCGAATAATTTACCGGAGGTATCGCGATACAGTTCTTCAAACGCTTGCTGATCACCCTGAACCGTCGAACTTAACAAATTTATGTGGTTTTTCGTATCCATAAGGCCTGTTTTTATTGGTTATTCAGGCTTTATACGCAGGCAGTTTACAACTGGATTACCACGTGGATACTTTTTTGACACTTTAACGACGCTTCAGTGAGAGAGCGGGTAATTTACCCCTCAATTATTACTTTTTGATTTTTTTTGCATCCAAATTAATTCTTTGTGCGTTTACCTCTTCGACTATCAAGTATTAAGAAATTACCGTCATGAAGAAGAAACACATTACGCAGCTGGCAGGCCTTGTCCTCAGCTCAGTTTTTTTGGCAAACACCTTTGCTTCTAGTCACCGAGAAGCACCTTATATTTCAAAATACCCACAAGTCGAAGGAACAGATTTCTACGCATTTCACAGTTACGAACCCGGTCGTGAAGGCTACGTCACCTTTTGGCCAACTACATTCCGGTGCAAGCTGCCTATGGTGGACCGAATTATTTCACAATGGATGAGAAAGCTCTGTATGAAATTCACATTGACAATGATGGAGATGCCATTGATTTCTATGGGGTCAGACTCGATTGAAAGAAAGAGAAATCCCGAATACAACCCTGGCTCAGCATTTTCAATCGTGACTAACGTCATTGGAATCGGCCCCACTGAAATCAAACAGCGCTTATTGGCCATCGTTGGAATAATCAGTTCCTTTACACTGGCCCACTCATTAACCTTGGTGGCCACAGCATTGGATTGGGTTCAGTTTTCAAGTCGCTGGGTCGAGGTGGGCATCGCGGCGACCGTTTTATTCTCGGCGCTTAACAATATATTCTCGTTTATCACACGCCTTGCCTGGCTCACATTCTTCTTTGGTTTACTTCATGGGATGGGGTTTGCAGGCGTATTATCTGAACTCGGGCTACCGCACGATCAGAAGTTGCTCAGTATATTAGCGTTTAACCTAGGCGTCGAAGTGGGTCAAATCGTTATTGTTTTCGTTATGGTTCCCATTTTACTGGCGATAAAACGAATCCGAGTATCGCCTCAGTCCATTTTGTCTGCCAGCTCGGCGGCTATTGCCATAGTCGCAACGGTTTGGATTATCGAAAGGATTTAGAACCCAAATATAAACTCAACAAATATGGCTCGCCCTTCCTCAGCAGGAGCTGTATTGGCTGCGGACTCACCCGTAAGCGTGGGCAGAAAGACTTCCTTATCCAACAAATTGCTCGCATTAATGATGACGCTGGTTTTTTTCAACAACCCAGTGTCAAAAATGGCCCCAAGCTGTAATGTAAAATTTAACGATATATTATGAAACGAAGTTGAAGGTGGATTGATATCAGCGTAACTGGGCTCTCGTAGAGTTGCCTCTTGATAAGCCCCTTTGCAAATATCATAGATCCCCAATGAGAATGTTTTCGCCGTATAACCAATCCCCAAACGTCCTTCCCAGTTGGGCTGCATCGTAAAGTTTTTCAAGTCATTACTGTCGCGATTTGTTTGGTAACTTAATCCACCCGTAACAAACCAGTCTTCATAAAAAACCGACTTCCCTTCTAGCTCGATACCTTTTATGGTGACCTCACCTTCATTCCTAAAACTGATGATGCCAGCATCACGGGTAAATCGCGTAATTAAATCCCGCTGACGACTTCTAAACAAGGTTAACGCCGCCTGACGTGAATCTTTATGATAATAAAACTGTACATCCACAGTTTGAATGGTTTCTGGCTTTATTCTCGGATTACCAAATAAATTGATCGCAGGGATATTCGCACCCTTTTCTGCAGTCGTCGGCGAACGATAGGCTTCGCCATAAAGTAGCTTCATGCCAAGTGTTGGCGTGAACTGCATAACCGACCCCAATCGTGGGACGAACTTACTGTTCTCTTCTGTTTTATTGTACTGCCCACCCATCGTAAGCTTTACCCAATCTTTTATTTGATAATCGTATTGGGCATAAAGACTCCACCAAATATCTTGCCAATCGTCAACCGGTGATATTGCTCCCGGTGTCGCGCCCGTTAAGCGAGATACCATCGAGCCCAACAGTAAATTACTCCCATTATGAATATCCCCCATCAAATTCAATTCTATAGATTGATCATCACTTTCATATTCGACTTCCGGGCCACCGTCTTCCTGCCACAAGGAAACCCCAGACCGATGCCCATTTAGTGCCAACTTAGTGGATAGCTTCCAATGTTGGCTCAACTCTTTGTCGTAAGAGAGATTGGCAAAGTATTTTTTATTACGCCAATAACCGCGCACAACTTCAGACGCGATGGGGTTAATGCGTGTAGAACCTTGATCTGTTTCGCCATACCACATCGTGGCCTTAATATTTTTATATTTTGTCGTTAATAAAACGCCAAAATTATCTTCGATCATGTTCTCGGTTAAACGGTTATTAGTGCCACCAGCACTCCATGTCAATTCTGGCCCATCGGTATTCACGCTCATGGCTTTTACCATCAACGAAAAATCGCCTCGTTCTATACTGGCTTCGGCTTTATAAAACTCAGTATCCATTTGGCCACGTCCTGCGGATAGCACTGCACGATCATCCGCCTTGTCCTTGGTAACGATGTTAATGATGCCTTGAAACGCTTTACTGCCGTGCAAGACCGAACCAGGCCCGCGTATCAATTCGATACGTGCAATCGCATTAATGGGCACAGCTGACGTATTGGCATTGTTAAATATGCCGCCGTTATAGCTATCTTGGGAAAACGCCGAGCCATTGAGTAAGACCAAAACATGGCTATTGTCGGCAACAGCCGGTTGGTCGCTACGAATGCCAATAAAATTGACGCCGTTAACGTGAGTATTGTGAGTTTGCACTCCCAGCATTCGTGACAGTACATCACCGAGGTCTTGCCCCCCGAATAAGGCAATCTCTTCAGCCGTTACAACACTGATTACCGCTGGCGCATCCGAAATCTTCTCCAAACGCTTTGAAGCACTTGTAACTCCGATTTCAATGTTTAATAGGTCTTCTAAAGACAGAGTGTATAGATCATCCTCGGCTGCCCAAGCGCCGAAAGGGAGGATAAACAATACAAATCCACGCAATAAGAACCGGTTCAAAATATGTCAGAGATTAATTTCATTACTATGAATATAGCAAGACTGGAAGGCCATCATAAAACCCATTGGAATTGAAAACAATGAGCCGTTATACCTCCCAGGCATCATGGCGCCCAGATCGGCAAACCGATGGGTATTTGCGATAATTTCTCGTTAAAATGGCGCTATCTAAGACAACAATGGCAATATTCACTAAACCACGAAAACAAAGCGTAACTTTTTAAGCACCCAATTCGTATACAGAATAGAATCACACTAATATTTTGATAAGAGGCCAATAGGATCTCCTGGTACATGCACGATAATGATGCAAAATTACTCAATTTGATCGCCCTTCGTGACCAGCTGACACTAAAGCGATTATTCGACCGACTCGGCCTCTACCTTAATTCTGTTGGTTTTTATGTTACTCATCATTAAGAACCCGCCGTCAGTGTAACCTTACAACAAGCCTTTCTTCCGTAGAGAAACCATAACCGCAGATTTCAAATTCGCTACCCATGTAAAACCACAAGATGATGTTCAGTTTTAAGAGATTCACTTTATGAAACACAAGCCAGAAACCAACGAAAAAATCACTCGAACAATGGACCCGACACCAGACAAAAACTCGGCTAACAATAATCAAAGGTTTGATTGGAAATCCTTTTGGCAATGGGGAAGCCCCTGTATCGCAGCCATCGCGCTGATGCTTGTCATGTTTGGATACAACCCCATCACTGCCATAAGGACTAGCCCCCCGCTAACAACGGTAGAAAGCCATCTTGACTATGTTACGGTCATCACGGACACGGAAGGCAATGCCGTATTAACAGCGCTCAGTGTCATAAATAAAAATAGGATGTACCTCAAATGGGAAGCGCCTGTTACAAACACCGAAATGCTGTCACAGCTATGGGCCATATCAAAACATGATGGAGAAGCCAGACCCATTACTGCATTTGCAAACACACAGACTCAGCACTTGGATTTAAATACAAACCAATGGCGTCTCATAACAAACGCAGCCTTTCTACTCTTATCAGAGGAAGAACCCGACGGGACAGAATCGAATAAACCCAGCGAGCAGATTATAGGAAAAGGGGTTTCTGTACGATTTTCAACGGGCGAAACACCCCTTTAGAAATTTATTCATGCTGCCCCCTAAATTCGAAAAAAAATACTCTTGGAGTAAAGCCGAGCTGTCATAGAGGAGACGCAACCAAGGAAGTAGCCGTTGAACGTACAATAGGGGGGGGAAAGCGTGTGTAATACAAGAAGCATCCCTGCTAATCGTCACTATTTTAAATAGTGCATAAAATCTCTACGTTGGTTTTCTATACGACAGTACATGCGGTTAGTCTGTCACGGTTGTTACTGTACTTACGAAAACAATAAACTTTTCAACTTTTATTATGGCTTCAACAGGTCACATAGCCCCAGGGCGATCAATTGCATACCCTTGGGCATAGTCAACGCCTATCTCCTTAAGCTTTTCAAAAATAGCGTCATTCTCAACGAATTCGGCTATTGTTTTTTTACCCATCACATGACCAATTTCATTGATGGACTTCACCATTGCATAATCAATGGGATCGCTACAAATATCTCGAATAAATGCCCCGTCAATTTTTAAGAAGTCCACAGGCAGCTCCTTCAAATATGCATATGATGATAGACCACTGCCGAAATCATCCAAGGCAAATTTGCATCCACGACTTCTTAGCTTAGATATAAACTTCGAAACTTGGGAGAGGCTGGCTATTGCAGCAGTTTCTGTAACTTCAAAACATATGCAATGAGGATCTATTTCGTATTGAGAAAAAGCCTCATCCAAAAAACCGATGAAGTTTTCATTTCCCAGCGTATGACCAGACAAATTTACAGAACACAGAATATCCTTATCCGCATTTTTATTGTGCGACTTCAACCATCCGAACAGTGAGGTAACAACCCATTGATCAATATTCGCGATAATATTGTAGCGTTCTGCTGCGGGCAAAAATGCCCCCGGAGGAACCAGCTCTCCAGTATCGTCATTCATTCGAATCAACACTTCAAAATGATCAGTAGTATCTTCATCCGCACTCGAAACAGGAATTATAGATTGGCGATGAATAACAAAAGCATTCTGCTCTAATGCTTTATTGATACGAGCGACCCAATGCATTTCGCCCTGGTGCTTTTTCAGTTCTTGATCGCCTTCATCGTAGGTATGAATACGATTGCGACCCCCTTCTTTCGCGGCATAGCAAGCGGTATCCGCAAGTTTCATAATTTCACTAACAGAGGGACGTTTAGCGCTAATTTCAACTAAGCCAATACTGACACCCACGACGAAGCATTTGGATTGCCAGCAAAAATGAAAGTCCTGAATATTCGTGAGTATTTTATTGGCCGTTCGCAGTCCAGCTTCAAGGTGACAGCCATTTAACAACACGCCGAACTCATCGCCGCCCAAGCGCGCTAAGGTATCACTGCCACGAATATCATCTTCTATATGTTTTGTGAGCTGCCGTAATAATTCATCTCCAGCCTCATGCCCACATGTATCATTGACCACTTTGAACTGATCTAAGTCCAAGTACAGCATAATGTGCTTTTTATCATCGTCGACAGCTGTTCTACAAAGATCTTTCAAACGGACTTCAAATTCTCTGCGATTAATCAGCCCTGTCAATGCATCATGCGTCGCTTGATGTTGGATTTTGTCAGTCCATTCATGCTCTTGCGTAATATCACGAAAAACAACGACAACTCCCGAGTATGAATCCTGATCACCTAATAAAGGCGAAGCAGTGTAACAAGCCAAGAATGTCTTTCCGTCTTTACGGCATAATGAAACCTCATCCTCCTCATACATCTCCCCTTCACTACATGAAGTATGAATGGCATGATCTTCCCAAGCTGCCACCTCTGATTCAGAAAAATCGAATAAGTTAATAAAGTACTGGCCGATTAACTCACCCTCTTCCCAGCCCAACAAAGTTTCAGCGGCAGGGTTTACAAAAACCACCTCTCCGCCAGAATTCAAACTAAATATACCATCAGCAACAGAACGTAACAGTAGATTATTGTAATGCGCTATCGACTCATTTCTGAGAAGTTGATACTTAAGTTCATTTTTTGATTGCTGTAATTCAACCTGAGTTTTCACCCGAGACAAAACCTCAACCTCTTTAATCGGCTTGGTAATAAAATCAACGCCACCAACTTCAAAAGCCCTTCCCAACGCCTCCACTTCCGTTCGCGCAGTTACAAAGATAACCGGTATATCCCGCATACTGGCATCTTTTTTCAATCGCTCGCAGGTAGCAAAGCCGTCCAGACCAGGCATATTCACATCCAATAAAATTAAATCAGGCATAAAATGCGGAACAATTTTTAATGCACGCTCGCCGCTGTATGCAAATGATATTTTGTAGCCCATAGGCGATAATATATTACGCAAAACATCCACATTGGGAGGCGTATCGTCAACAATCAGTATTTTTGGAGAGGCTTCATTCATGATTCATTCTCTCCAGTATTTCAAGAATTGATTCCGTATCATATAATTCAACTTTTTCACATAGAACCCGGACCAGATCATCAAACTCGCTCCCTAGCTCTTTAATTATATGAATCTGAAATTCGATATCATCCAGCACATTAAATTCTGCGGCTTCTTTTAGGGCCAAATAGATATCATTTGGTAATGTTAATGATTCATAGTCAATAGCGGCAATGCCGCCTTCGGGATCTTCATTTTTGGAATCACCTCCTTTGTCGGAATACACATAGTTTACCGGAAGTAGTTCGTGCATAACTTCATAGATTTGCTCAAACAAGAATGGCTTCGCTACATACTCATCAAACCCTACCTCCAAATAATATTTTTTATCATATGCAAAACTATGAGCCGTTATACAAATACATACTATATCGTTTTCTGGGTAACGACTTTCAATCGCCTTAAAAGCTTCAATGCCATCCATAACCGGCATTGCGATATCCATAAATATTACATCTGGAATTTCTTTCTCAACCGACTCTAAGCATTCGGCACCATTATTCGCAGTTTCCACCCTTGCTCCGATTTCGGTGAGAACGGAGTATAAAACATCCCGATTTTCTTTGACGTCATCAACCACCAAAGCGTAAAGGGAAACCCCCTCTGACAGATGGTCAACACGTTTATATTTCTCATCACGTGCAGATATAACAGCAACCGCCGGAGGAAGAGATATGGTAAAAAAGAAATTACTACCGTCCCCAACACACGACGCAACTTGCAATTCCCCCCCCATAATTTCCACTTGTTTTTTTGCGATGGCCAGACCCAACCCAGTACCGCCTTTTTCTATTCCTTCTCGATCTTGTTTAAAGGGCGTAAAAATAGATTGTTGTGCAGAAGCCTCTATTCCAGCTCCCGTATCACTGACAGAAAAATAGTGTTCGTCACGACCATCATTACGAACTTCAAATGTTATACTTCCCCTGTCGGTGAATTTTACTGCGTTGCCCAACAGGTTAATAAGGGTTTGTGTTATTTTTTTCTCGTCGCCAAGAACATGACAAACATCTCGCCCAATACCAATTTTTACAAAGTCTAGACCCTTCTCTTCGCACCGAAGCGAAAACATTGAAATTATATTATTGAGCAAATCCGTCAGGTCAAACCCTGCAGTATGGACGGTCATTTTATTTGCTTCGATTTTCGACAAATCTAAAATATCATTGATTAGCGATAATAAATGCTCACCACTTTTGGAAATGGTTTTTATCGCATGTCGATCTTTTTCAATTAAGGTATTGTTTCTCAAAAGGATTTGGGAATAGCCCAGAATCGCATTCATTGGCGTGCGAATCTCATGTGACATACTGGCGAGAAAAACCGATTTCGCTTCATTCGCCTCCTGCGCAGCCTCTTTTGCATACACAAGTGACTGCTTCAACTTTAACTCTTCACTTAAGTCATGAATAAAACACATAAACAGTTCTGGCGTTTCCTCGTCATCAGTGCTCGCATCCGACTCATGATCACCTTCAAACAACACCATACCCTGCCCTTCACCGCCTACCACGCTTACAGAAACATCCAACGGAACGGGTTTGCCATTCTTTTTGACGCCAATGAGTGGCTCCTGGCGAGTGTCTCGCTCCTGAGTCACTGCTTGTAAATATCGCGTAATACCACCCGGAAAGTCCTTTGGCCAGTAAAAAAGATGGTCTATGGTTTTCCCCACCAAGTCAGTTTCACGATAGTCAAAGATCTTCTCTGAAACGCGATTAAAGTTTTTCACACGAGAATTGGCATCCAGAACAATAATACTGTCCGAGGCTCTATGAATAAGGGAGTCGACAAGGTTTTGGGTGTGAATCAGTGTGTGGGTAATGGCGACACTTTGTTGTAATGAGCGCTTTAGCTCATCTCGCTCCGCGAGTACTTT
The DNA here is from genome assembly GCA_033852175.1 of Agarilytica sp. Lineage (GTDB taxonomy): Bacteria > Pseudomonadota > Gammaproteobacteria > Pseudomonadales > Cellvibrionaceae > Agarilytica. The sequence goes on along the minus strand of JAWSUY010000014.1, from coordinate 25,418 downwards.
TTCCAGTTCAGTTTTATGGTTAGCTGCGCTCATGCGGTAAGGCTACATTGTTTCTGCTGAATCAGTAGAAGGGCAACATTAACCAATGAGGTGATCTCATTCACACACAAACTACCGCTGATGCCATATGTAGACATGTTTTTCACCAGGTTTATTCCCTCGCTTTATAGTAATGACAGCGGTTAAATCAAATTATCCCTTCACAAGTACCGTCCTCACTAATGCCCGGCTATAAACAGAATCGTAGCGAAGGAAAATTTAAATGGTCAGGTTTTCGCTACTAGATATAGGTATTTACTCATTACAAATTACCATATCTAGTGGTGCAAAAATTGGAGTTTAAATTTTCCCGCAGTAGGCATCAGCTTATAGACGGGTACTAGCCGTTTGGCTCTTACACTATGACTAAAATATAGCTGAAACCCTTCACTATGCGAGCCTAAAAGACCAGAAGAGATGACTTACTAAGCGGTTGAGGAGCGATGGGAGGAAGATAAAGAATGGGATTACAAGAAACGGGATTCGGGAAATTATAAAAATAGAATGAAAGAAAGGGCTAAGACCTTAGCCCTTGAAATTTTATACTGCGCGGCAACCCATTTACCGCGCCACGCCTACTGAATAGTATAAGCCTTATTCGTCTGTCACCAATTTCAAGCCGCCGCCGAAGTAATCGGTCATCACCAATGCCTGACGCTCAAAGAGTCGACCTTTTGTAAAACGTAGACTGCTCGGTAAAGTACCATCTTCGAAGAGATGCGTTTCATACACCAGGTCAGGCACATGCCCAGAAAGCACAACAACTTTGCCATGCATCGGCTCAGTACATGGCGCATCCGGCGACAAGATCGGATCAAAAGGAGGAGCCGGGTTACGTATTTCTGTCGTCGCAATCAAACCAACCGACGATATATCGAAATCATCAATAATGTTACAGGTTGTTGCGCTGTATACCGTTTCGGGTTCACCAGCAGTGCCATCACTCTGCAGACGCATTTTTTGTAAACTCGGTCCTGTCGAATAATAGAGCTGGTTATATTTGATTTGTATTCCGTTCGGAAATACATCAGTCGGCATAGCGGGATACCACGGCTCTGAAGTAACAGAGAATGGCCCTTCGCTCGATGGTGTCACTTTAAAAATAGCCGCTTCAGGTACGCCAAACATAAAAGTTGTGACAAAAGCTAGGGAATTGGATATATAGATATTGCCGCTATAATCCGTCGCCATTCCATTGGTCTGAACGTAAGTCCCTAACAGTGGCGTTGCCTCAACAAAGCCTTCGTCACCTTCGGATTTTTTTGTATCTACTTTGACTAAAACAGAATTTGATGTAAAACCACCTAACTCCGGAGGCAGGCTGTAATTACAAGCAGCGTAAAGAGTATTTTTATAGGCAGTAATACCGGAGAAAAAGCAGTCTGTGCCATTTTGCTCTGGGCTATTCACAACCGGCACATAAGTGTAGCCATCGCCCTCACGAATAACCTCATAAATTGCACTCGCTTGAGAGAGCAAATCTTCTTTACCCACAACAAAGAAACGACCATCTCGGGTGTATACGCTATTTTCAGTCGCGACGAGTTGCTCACTAGGAATTAACGTTTCGGTATTACACCCCATTAAAAGTGTTCCTAGCGCACCCAGCATTGCCAACTTTGAAGCTGTTTTATAAGAGGACAAACTGGAACGTTTACCCCATAAATCACTCATGATTTTGTTTTTTATGACTTTCATTTTAACTTGCTTCCATCTTCTATTATTTTTATATTTTTTATTTATGTTCAATCCATTTGATTATTATAAATTCGTCCCTGAATCTCGCAGTCCTACCTTATAAACTCCCTTCCTCCATTAATCCCTATTGCGTTAATCCGTAACTTTTCGACCTCGAACCTTTCGATCCCTAATCCTTCGACCCTAAAATACAACATCAACTAATGATTAATTTTTTATGCCGTAGTACCGATACTAAACAAAAATGTTTTAACTGTCACCTTCGGAATATTGATAAACAAACAGGAGTTCGTATCCAATTTTATACTTTACACTTCGATATAACAAAGTAGGTTTTATTTTTATAGCATGGTATCAACATCACAAAAAACTAAAATCGATATAACCACTATCTAGTGTTCATAATTCAGACAAAAACAAAGTCCAAGTTCACAGCAATAAAAAATTTCTTATTTACGGGTGACTTTGTATAGCCTTAACCGTCTGAGTCGTTTGGAAAACTGGATTTCCGTGAAAATAAAATCGTGTAGTTTGAAATTGTGCATACGTACAGCCAGACAAATTTGAATTAAAAACTTTCGGCTTATGAAAAAACAAATGATGACTTAAGTGTTCGACTTCCTCCACTGTCCGCTTTCCAACCAAATATATCGATATGATCGGCAACAGTCTCCTCATATAGCCGCCTTCGACCACGACGTCATCCTAGCTCCCACACACCAAGTCCACGCAACATGACATTGGGCTGCAGTGGAAACTGCCAGTCAGAGCGCTGAAACCACGAACAGAAATCAACCTATTCTGAACGCCAATACATCGAGTCATCTATGTTGCGGCCCTTCGTCCCCCAATGCAGTCGTTCGGCACTTTTAATCCTCACAGTTTTCTAAATGAGTAACGATACAGTCCATTGCCAGGGGCAGCAAATGAAAACGAAGAAACCAAACGTTGTATCCCTAAGTTTATTCATTAACTTTTTTTCATGAGGCAACTAACCTTTGCGATACTCCTGACTTTATAGGGCTTGGCAGGGTTTAGAAGCTGGCCTAACAGCCCAATTTAGCAACTGAAACGACTAACGGTTATAAATTTTACATGAGCAGAGACCAAGCGATGAAAACCTACTTTTTCCCAGAGATCGTGCTTTCTGGCTGTATCATTTATATTTATATTCCTACTGACGCAACTAATGTCGGCATATTTTTTACGGGATGCCAAACTATTCAACGCCGTTGGAACCATCATTTGGCCCTTCTTATACACCACGGTTGTATTGACATTTCGCTATATTTATCGAAAAAGAAACTGGGGCCAATTAGGCGTCGGAAAATTTTACTCATCTCTCGAGCTCTATCATCTACCGGATCAGTTTTGGTGACTGCTTCGTTATCCGCAATCCTATTTCCATTATTTTTGACAGAATTAACCTCCGCCGAAATGTTAGAAAAATACGCAACAACACCACTTAAAGTAATCATGTTTTTTCTATTCAGAAATTTGCTATCAAGCTTAGCAATAAGACGCGCATGATTAGAAAGAAATGGCGTGTGACGTTTTATGTTGGCGCAGATATAAAGAAGGCCACTGGAATACAGCGGCCTTGCCAGCGTGTCTTCTGTCTTGGGTTAAGGGCAGCTGCCTTTTTTCCAGGTACTTCCACCGTTTGTAGTGTATAGCCTTCTAGAGGTGTAAGTACCACCGAGGTATTGGCCACTTCCTTTGGCATAGTAGACGTAATAACCGACATAGTTTCGCGTTGCGCGCTTGTTATTGAAGTGCACTTTATTTGTCGATTTTACACTTTTACATGACGAGGGTGGCGCTGTTGGTGTGGGGGTTGGTGTTCCACCACCGCCACCATTGATACGTCGGTTATTACTAAAGAAAAAGTCCGTGATGTAGTCGGGGTAGTTAATATGAGTGTGGTCGATATAGTTCCCTCCACCAGAACTGCCTGGTCCTGCAGGCCATGCGTGCTCCATACCGTTGACCATAACTTTGGAGATACGTGGACCGATACCATCGCACAATGTGGTGACATCGCCACCACCAGATAATGAGCTTGTGCTACACACTGAGATGCCGCCGCCGCTCTGCTCATACACCCTCTCAAAAATTGCCGTATTGCGTTGAGCGTGTGCCGGGGCTACTGAGCCATCCTTAGTACCGTGTACGTTGTTGTAGACTTGCGTATACAGGTGGCTTTTGTATGAACCTGCCAGGTTATTACAGTTCGTTTTTCCTTGGCTGGCTGAAACTCCTGGAGAACTTAAATCGTCCCCTTTCGAGCCTGGAGCCGGACCGGCGTTTACTCCTGCACCGGCAAAAATATCTGGCGCTAGACAGGCCAGTTGGTTGGTCATGCCGGCACCTGAGGATAGTCCTGTAATATAAACTTGTTTGGGATCGATATTGAGGGAGGTATCGGAGATTAACGCTTTGACCATATTGATCAAGTACTTCGCGTCGCTTTTAGTTCGGCTTGCATTCATTCCTACGTGGAAATTCCAGCAGCCAACCCAACCGTATGAGCCTTCTTTAGAGGCCATTGGCAGTGCTACCACCATACCGTAATCATCAGCTGTACCGCGCCAATTTGCGCCGGTTTTAAAGTCGCTGTGAGTCTGCCCGCAGCCATGCAAGCTGACCATCAGTGCGCGTTTTCCCTTGAGGGCGGGGGAGCTAGTGGGCACATAAACGTGAACTTTTAGCTTCCCACCGATCGTGGCTTGAGATCGCCAACTTCCTGCGTAAGCTGCGCTGCTAAATAGCAGTGCGCAAACAAGTGGAATTAACATCTTAATTGAGTTTTTTATTATTGTATTGCTCATGGTTAGGTTATCTCCTGGATTGGAATAATCAAAAGGCAATAGAGCCTAATGACGCTTTTTAGAAGCTGTCGCAGGCACGGCCTTAATCCTTTTAGTGCCAGAGGTCTTAATTGTGGGTGTATTATTTAGGTGTTCGCCCAACTGATTAAAACGCCTCTAAATCTTGTTGGAATACTTTCGCCCCCCCCTTTAGTCATTAGAAATAATTTACAGTTTGTAATTTCTCATAAAAGTAAATTTTTATTACGCGAACACTATATCGTGGCGCGCACGAGCCCACCCACGATGAACGTGGAGGTTCGATTGAAGGTAAAGGGTATGCGCTATCGTTTGAAACGAAAGAGTTCCGCAAAAGAACCAAAAGAACCAAAAGAATATTTTCTTTTAGGTGTCTTTTATTCTAATTATTGTTCAAATATTTTTTGTTCGGTCGAGAGCAATAAAATTGCTTAGCCTGTGTGTTAAGGCTGTTATTTATGTTCTCTATACTGACCGTCATGTTTGGGATATTTCTTGTCGTGGCATGATGCCACGGCGAAAGAAATGTCGAATAAAATGGCATGTAATGGATGTGTCTATATTTTCTCCGTTTTTTGGGTTTATATTAATATATAAAAGTTTGATTGCAGTCAGACATCGAAATCGCTAAGCGAGTTATTTTGTCTCACACATTACTCCCGGATTTTATTTTCTGCATACTGCTAGCTTGGGTAAGTATAAAACAATAAATTCAACAACGGTTGAATTTATTTGGTTTTTCTTTTTATCTTGAAAAATGTTTTATCTGGCGTCATTTTTATCTCGAAATCTTATATAAATGACAGGCTGTTATAAGAGGTGACCCCGAAAATCTGAACACCCAGTTAAGTGATAAGCTGCTCCCATGATGGCGTGGATAAAGCCTTAAAAGAGAACGCAGCATGAGCAGACGGCCCGGTATAAATCACTCACCCGCATCTAAAGCTAAAGTGGCTATTGCCCCAATCAAGGGCTATAAGACCTTAACTGAACTATCCAAACATTTCGATCTTCATCAAAATCCATTAATTGACTGAAAGAAGCAGCTGCAAGGCAATGCTGCTGAAGCGTTTGGAGGCACGGGTAGTAAAGAACCGGAAATTGATCTCAAAGGACTTCATGTAAAGATAGGTCAATTAACTCTGAAAAATGATTTTTTAGAAGGGGCGCTCAGCAAGGAGGGATTGCTGAGCGCAAAAAATAAACGCCAGTCAAAGCGCTGAAACCACGAACAGAAATCAACCTATCCTGAACGCCAATACATCGAGTCATCTATGTTGCGGCCCTTCGTCCCCCAATGCAGCCGTTCGGCACTTTTAATCCTCACAGCTTGCTAAGTGAGTAACGATACAGTCCATTGCCAGGGGGCAGCATATGAAAACGAAGAAACCAAACGTTGTATCCCTAAGTTTATTCATTACCTTTTTTGCATGAGGCAACTAACCTTTGCGATACTCTTGGCTTTATAGGGCTTGGCAGGGTTTAGAAGCTGGCCTAACAGCCCAATTGAGCAACTGAAACGACTAACGGTTATAAATTTTACATGAGCAGAGACCAAGCGATGAAAACCTACTTTTTTCCCAGAGACCGTGCCTTCTGGCTGTATCATTTATCGTTTATATTTATATTCCTACTGACGCAACTAATGTCAGCATATTTTTTACGGGATGCCAAATTATTCAATGCCGTTGGAGCCATCATTTGGCCCTTCTTATACACCACGGTTGTATTGATATTTCGCTATATTTATCGAAAAAGAAACTGGAGCCAATTAGGCGTCGGAAAATTTTTACTCATATCTCAAGCTCTATCATCTACCGGATCAGTTTTGGTGATTGCTTCGCTTGCCGCAATCCTATTTCCATTCTTTCTGACAGAATTAACCTCCGTCGAAATATTAGAAAAATACGATACAACAACACGTAGAATGGTCATATTTTTTCTATTCAGTAATTTCCTATCAACTCATTTATTTATTAGCATATGGACGTTTATGTATGTTGGGATCACAACAAAACGAACAGAAAAAGAAATAACCCTAAAAAATTTACGCTTAGAAAATAGTCTAAAAGAAGCCAAGCTCAGCAGTTTGACCAGCCAACTCAATCCCCATTTCTTATTTAACAGCCTTAATAACATTCGATTTAAGATTCATGAAGCGCCAACAGTCGCTGACGACATGATCACAGCTCTATCGGAAATATTGCGCTATTCATTAGAAAGCTATGACAACGGGAAAGTGCTATTGGAACAAGAACTGGAAGTTGTTCATCGGTATATAGAGGTGATGTCACTGCATCTCGAAGAACGACTTGATTTTCAACTGACGGTATCGCCATCACTTTATGACAACCTGATCCCGCCTATGTGTCTTCAACTTTTAGTTGAAAACGCGATACGCCACGGAATCGAAAATATTAAGGAGCGATCGACTCTTACCATTGAGAGCATTGAGCATTGGGACAGTATCGATATTATCGTACGCAATCCTACGGTGGAAAAACCACCTCATAGTCACAGCAGCGGAATCGGTTTAGAGAATATACGTCAACGACTTCAACTGCTCTATAACGGTCGCGCATCTATTACCACAATAGAAGATAATGGCTGTTTTACGGCAACACTCAGTTTACCCAAAGAGCTATAAAGGAAACGAAGCCATGAGAACCCTGGTCATTGAAGATTCTCGTTTAGCACGCGAAGGTCTAATCGGCATGTTATCTCAGCATCCTAGCCTCGACATTATTGGTGAAGCTAAGAATGCCGAAGAAGCCCTGACGATCATACAAAAAGAAAGCCCAGACTTGCTCTTTTTGGACATTCATATGCCCGGCGACAGCGGTTTTGATTTGCTCGAAAAGCTAGACTACACACCACGTATTATCTTCACCACAGCCTATTCCAAATACGCCATACAGTCTTTTGATCACCACACTATCGACTATTTGCTGAAACCCATCAGCCGTGAACGTCTTTCTACAGCCATAGATAAGCTCACGTCGGATACACGTATAAACCAAGAAACAGAGAGGAGAGATGAGAAAGAACAGGGAGGTGCGAAGGAATCAGGCCTAGAGTTAACGAGCCGTATTTTTGTCAAAGACGGAGATAACTGCCATCTGATTAAGGTAGAAACTATCGACTATTGCGAAAGCTGCAAAAATTACGTGCAGTTATTTTTCGAGGGTAAAAAAGCTTTTGTTAAAAAATCGCTGAACCAAATAGAACAACGCTTACCCGAGCAAGTATTTTTCCGCGCCAACCGACAATTTATTGTAAACCTGCAATCGGTGACCTCCATTACGGAAAGCCTGGGCGATGGCTACGAAGTCACCATGAAAGACGGCAAAGTACTGGAAATATCGCGTCGTAACGCCACGCGATTAAAAGAAGTCTTGAGCGTCTAAAGGTTCTTGCTGCTCTCAAATCGACGAACGCCACTATCAGATAAACGCCCTCTCCCGTACCTCAGGTTAAAACCGAGGACCCCCAACAACAGTGACTCGTTAATACGATACGGATAAAATTTAAAGTGACTACCAGAACCGAAGGTAAGGACACTCTCGGGTAAGGCTAAGATTAAGAATCTTGGTACTCATACTCTCTAATCAATTCCAAAAATATCTCACCGTATTTTTCCAGTTTTTTATCGCCCACACCGCTCACGCACAAAAACTCACTGTCATTCATGGGCCGTTTTACAATCATCTCTTTTAGCGTTGCATCACTGAATACGACATAGGGCGGTACATTATCTTCATCCGCCAATTCCTTGCGGCAACGTCGCATGGCGTTCCACAGCGCTTGGTCTTCCATGGCAACATCGGCGACGAATTTTTTCGATGATTTGCGTTCGGGTTTGGTTTTGATGTACTCGCTAAGCTGAATACTTTCTTCGCCACGCAAGATAGAGCGGCACTTTTCCGTTAAGAGCAAACTACCGAACCCACCAACATCGATATCCAGATGCCCCAACACCATCAACTGACGAAAGACTGAACGCCAAACATCCACAGACAGATCTTTACCCAGTCCGTAAGTCGAAAGACTGTTGTGGCCAAACTGACGAATCTTTTCGTTTTCACTGCCGCGCAATACATCAATAACATGGGCGGCACCAAAGCGCTGACCGGTACGGTAAACACATGACAGGGCTTTTCTAACGGCCTCAGTCGCATCCCACGTTGCCGGTGGGTTGATGCAGTTATCGCAATTGCCACAACCGGTTTCGAGTACCTCACCAAAATAACGTAACAATGCCTGTCGGCGGCAAGCGGTCATTTCACACAAACCCAGCACCGCATTCAAACGCTGACGTTCATGCATTTTATGCTGTTCATTGCCTTCAGATTTCGCGAGCATTTGTGTCAGCTTAACCACATCTTCCATACCATAAAACATGAGCGCGGTAGAAGCATCTCCGTCTCGCCCTGCACGCCCGGTTTCTTGGTAGTAGGCTTCGATACTTTTGGGCATATCCAAATGTGCAACGAAACGAACATTGGGTTTATCGATGCCCATGCCGAATGCGATGGTGGCGACCATCACCACCCCCTCTTCCCGTAAAAACCTGGCTTGATTTTGCTGACGGTCCCGCGCTGGCATTCCCGCATGGTAGGGCAAGGCATCAAAACCTTCGCCTTTGAGCCAAATGGCCACATCGTCGACTTTTCTGCGCGACAAGCAATAGACAATACCCGCGCTTCCGCTTTGTTCTGTGGAGAGAAAATGCAGCAATTGTTTACGAGGGTTAGCCTTCAAACGTATTCGATATTCAATATTCGGGCGATCAAAACCACAAATAAACTGAGCATTTTGATCCAGCTGAAGTCGGTTAACGATTTCTTCTTGCGTTCGGGAGTCTGCCGTAGCCGTCAGAGCAACACGCGGTACGTGGGGGAAGACCTGAGCCAATACATTCAAGCGTAAATAATCGGCCCTAAAATCATGCCCCCACTGTGCCACACAGTGGGCTTCGTCGATGGCGAATACGGATATTTGTACCGCTTTCAGTAGCTCTATGGTCCGAGGCTGCACCAGCCGTTCAGGCGCCACATATAAAATGTGAATTTCACCCGCACGTATCAACTCCTCAATTTCATTGAGTTGATACATATCCAAACTGGAGTTTAAAAATGCCGCGTTGACGCCCAATGCCGATAGCGCACTGACTTGATCTTGCATCAGGGCAATGAGAGGCGAGACGACCACCCCCATGCCTTGGCGCTCTAGAGCAGGGATTTGAAAACACAGTGACTTGCCCCCTCCCGTGGGCATCACCACTAGGGCATTCTGCCCCTCGACAACGGCGTCGACGATATCGCCCTGGCGCCCACGAAAAGCGTCATAACCAAAAGTATGCTGGAGGATTTCAAGAGAAGTCTGTGTCATAGAATCAAAGCTGCTAAGCGGTATAGGCCAAAGCTTTGACTATACTAAATACTGGCACCCTGATGAAACAGAACAATCGTCAAAAAGGACACTATGCACGAATATTTATCCCACCTAGCTGAAGTTAACGAGATTCAGCCCGTCTTTGCACTAAAAGACATTCGCTCAGACCAAGGGGCTGTACTGGTCAAAAAAGACAGCCCTATCGATCAAGAGTGCGTGACATTCCTAAAGGAGCACAAACTCGATGTCCCCATCGAAAATTCCGTCACTCTAGAAGACAGTTTCACCGCGGACCTTATTTATGCCCTCTTTATCAATTTCGTCTCTGAGGACCCGGCATACAATGAACTCTTTCAAAAACGAAATATCAGCGAGTCGTTAAAAGCGTGCATCGACGCTTTCTCTCATTACGATATTTTGCGACAAAAATTGAATGTACTCGCGATACAAATGCCCGACATCTTTGACCAAGCTTTCTTTTGTGGGTGGATGATCGTGACGATATTCGAAAGCGAAGAAAAGAGTCAGGCCGAGCTAAACAGCGCCTTTATTGCAGCACTTAGCCATGATTTCGGCTTACTCGATGTGTCCCCAGACATTATGTTTAAGTCAGGAACGCTCAGCTCTCAAGAATGGCAGGCCATGCAACAACACCCGGCATTTGGCGCTAAATTACTGCGCGGCCTACACGACATTGATGATCAGTGCGTTCGTGCAGTACTGGAGCATCATGAAGTCATGGACGGGTCGGGCTACCCGAACGGCAAAATATCGCTACAGCTCAGTCCATTAGGACAATTGCTATACCTCATAGACGGCGTTAATGCGATATACCGAAAACATTTCAAATCGCGTGATCGCACCTTGCACGACATGATACCCATTATTCAAATGTCGAATTTATCCCAAAAAGGGGAACATAACGCTGCCCTATTGTCCTTGTTTTACAACACAACAGCCACTGAGCATTGCACCGTCTCAGCAGACCTCATTCCTGCGGCCATTAACATGGTCAAAAACAACGCCAAGCAGATTAACAAGTTTGTCCTTTTTACCGGTCAATTCACAACGACCATCGGCACCAAACACGGCGAACTGCCTTTGCTTGGCCTGCAAAATATCGCCAGAATGATTCGCACAACCTTGTACAGCTGCGGCCTGATTAACGACGCCTACATGCGATGGCTTGATCAGGTGAGTGATGAAAAGCTCGAATTTGCCTACCGCGAGTTAGAAGATGCATTACTGATGACGGAAGAGATCAAGTTTCATGTACAACGTTACAGACGCCAACTGTCCCTTTATTTGGCGCAGCCAGAGCCCGGATCTATGCATGAATACGTCAAGCTATTGCAGTCAAAACTTGACTCTATTCCCCAAGGGGAAAAAACAGACTCTGAGCTAGCCGATTATTTGAAAGGTAAGCCCTCAGACTAAATCACAACTGAAATTCGACCGTTACTGCACCTTAAACAGGCACCGACTGCGACAGTGTTTATGGACAGGCATAAATTGACGGAATCCCGCATAAAACCTAAGGTTTTGTTTGCATCTTCATAGCAATTATAGAAAAATCGCGCCTTCGCAGATAATGAGAAAATACGCCGGGCTTTGGCCCCGGTCGATAAGCAATGAGAAACCCCAACATGAAGTCACGCGGCCCTGAAGTCCTTACCCATGCCCGATTGAACAAAGGAACAGCCTTCACCCCCGAAGAGCGTGACGAACATGGCCTACACGGCTTGCTTCCTCCCATTATTTCCACCATGGATCAACAGCTAGAGCATGCGCTATCCAACGTAAGACGTAACATTAGCGATATTGAACGCTACATTTTTCTTTCTTCCCTGCATAAACGTAACGAGCGCCTGTATTTTCGTTTGCTGATCGAACATATTGAAGAGTTAATGCCGATCGTCTACACCCCCACCGTGGGTGAGGCATGCCAGGAATTCGCACGAATCTTTCGCGAAACGGCCGGTTTCTATATTTCCTTACGCGACAAAGGCCACATCCACGAATTACTGGGTAACTGGCACGAAGATAAAGTACGCCTTATCGTTGTCACCGACGGCGAACGTATTCTTGGCCTTGGCGATTTGGGCACAAACGGCATGGGCATCCCCATCGGTAAACTGGCCTTGTACTGTGCGTGCGCCGGCATTCACCCGGAACACTGTATGCCAATCGTTTTAGATGTCGGCACCGAGAACGCCATCTTCCGCGATGACGACCCGATGTACCTTGGCTTACGCCAGCCCCGTGTTCGCGGCAAAGAATACGATGAATTTATCGATGAGTTTGTGACCGCCGTCAAACATCGTTTTCCAAAAGCGTTATTGCAATTCGAAGATTTCGCAACACCCAATGCCATTCGCTTACTCGACAAATACCATGACAAGTTGCTGTGCTTTAACGACGACATTCAAGGCACTGCCTCGGTTGCTTTGGCGGGTCTATTTGCCGCCACGCGTATTAACGGCAAAAAACTGTCGGAGATGACCTTTATGTTTTGCGGTGCAGGCTCTGCCGCTACTGGTATTGGGCACCTGCTCACGAAAGCACTGGAGATAGAAGGCTTAACCACAGAAGAAGCCCGAGCGCGCCTCACCTTTATCGACAGTAAGGGGCTTGTTACCCGCTGCCGCGACACCTTGAAGCCGCACGTTGAGGTCTTTGCCACGCATTATCCTCCTATGAATTTTGCAGAGGCCGTCAAAACAATTCAGCCCGATTCACTCATTGGCGCAACCGGAACTCCGGGCATCTTTACCGAAGAGGTTATTGGTGCAATGGGCGAGCAAAAAGATAACCCCATTATCTTCGCGCTTTCTAACCCAACGTCTAATGCCGAATGTACCGCTGAACAAGCTTACGAATGGACAAACGGTAAAGCCGTTTTTGCCAGCGGCAGTCCTTTTGGTGCCGTCCATGTCGACGGGAATATTCGTGTTCCCGGCCAAGGCAACAACGCTTATATCTTTCCGGGTTTGGGATTGGGCGCTATCTACGGGAAAGTCACTCGCATTACCGATGACTTGTTGATTGCAGCGGCACACACTCTGGCGAATAACGTTTCACAAAACCAGATTGATAGCGGTTGCCTTTATCCCTCACTGAAAGAGATTCGACCTGTATCGCTGAAGATTGCCGTCGCCATTGCAAAATGTGCTGAAGAACATGGGCTGACATCCGAGCCTTTACCGAAAGACTTCGAACAGTTACTCGAAAAAGAAATTTACTTCCCTGAATATTAGGACACTTGCCCTGACGTAATCGTCACACCCTAAGGCACTTGACCGTTCGAGCGTATATACATTTCGGCAAACTCATCTGCAAAGGTGGGTCTGCCGTAAAGATACCCTTGAGCACTATCACAACCCAGGTCGTATACTATCTGACTCTGGCTCTCCGTTTCTATACCTTCCACTAACGTTTTAAACCCTAGCTTTTTATTCATCGCCAGTATTGCGCTCACGATATCTCGGTCAGAACTGTCGGTTTCAATATCGATGATAAAACTGCGATCAATTTTAATAACATCCACATTAAAGCGTTTTAAATAAGCGAGCGAAGAATAGCCTGTACCAAAATCGTCGATTGCCAATCGAAATCCGTGATCGGCCAACTGCTGCAACATACCATCGGAATTCACGGACTCGTTTAAAAAGGTACCCTCGGTGATTTCCAACTGGAAGTTTTCGGGTTTCACCTGGTACTCATTAATCAACTTCATGAGGTCCTCGACGAAATTTGGATGTTCCAATTGACGCGGCGACACATTAACGGAAATGTACTGCAGGTCAGGTACTAACTGCTGCCACATTTTCCACTGCTTAATGGCCGTCACATTAATCCATTCACCAAGCTCATAGATCAAACCGCTTTCTTCGATCACCGGAATAAATTCCATGGGAGAAACAAAATTACCACTGCTGTCTTTCCAGCGGATTAAAGCCTCACAACCAATCACTTTATTATCGCGATGTAAATCAATTATGGGTTGATAATATAATTGAAACTCTTGCTCTTTAACGGCTCCGAACAACTGGTATTTTAATTTAAATTTACGCGATACTTCTGCCGACATAGCGGGCGAGTAACGAACGTAATTTTCATCATCACGTATGCGATCTGCCTGCATGGCCATACCGGCATTGGTTTGCAAGGCTGCAGCATCGCCGCCATCATCGGGGAAAACACTGACGCCCAAGGATGCAGACAAATTCACCATAAGGCCTTCGTTCAACGGGACAGGTTTAAATACCTCATCACGAAAATCATGAACAAAACTGTCCAGATTAAACTCCGGCCCGACATACTCCAAAACAACCATAAATTCATCGCCGCCTACACGCGCAACCGTATCGTTTGACCCTATGTAACTCTTGGTGCGACGCGCAATTTCACATAAAATTTTGTCTCCCGCCGACAAACTGTAATTATCGTTTATCTCTTTAAATCGGTTTAAACCAAACATCAAAACAAGAAATTGACCATCACGTTGCAACGCTCGTGCGACAGAACGCGAGAGCCTGAAATTTAACCCTGCACGCGACGATGCCCCCGTGAGCGCATCGGTATACGCGAGATCCCATAATTGCTTTTCGGCCATCACTTCATTGGTGACATCGTGGGTAACACCAATAACGCGAATAACTTTACCTTCCGCATTTTTGATGGGCCGCGCTTGGGATCTTAAATTTTTCACACTGCCGTTGGGCCATAACGAGCGGTAATTAATACTTTTCTTTTTACCCGTTACCATCATGTCAGACGCCTCTCGCATTACGCGAGCAGCATCGTCTGGATGAATGGCTTTTTTCCATGCATCCAAAGAGCTAATAACACTCTTACCTTGATAACCGTATATCTGAAACAGCTTCTCATCCCAGACCATTGTATTTTTACTGGGATTCCAATCCCATACGCCCATTTCTGCGCTATCGATGGCCATCTGCGCGCGATCCTTCTGGGCCTCCAATTCCGCTTTCGCCTCACGCTCTTGCGTAACATCCACGAAGGTTGTCTGCACACCCATGCGCTTGCCCGTGTTGCTGTCGAACACCAGTTCAGACGAGGCTCTAATCCATGACACTTCACCACCTTTACGCTTTATACCAACCAGAGCATCTTGCTGCGCTTCTCCGGTCGCCAACGTTACAAAGCTGGGGAATTTGTCCAGCGGCACCACTGCCCCGCTTTCATCGATACAATCCCAAGGCATATTTTTCTTTCGAATCTTCGACACTTCCTCCTGACGAACACCCAATACTTTCTCACCCGCAGGGTTAACCAACTTAATAATGCCCCGGTTATTTTGATAAACGATGCCAATGGGCACGCGATCAAAAAGGGACTGATATAGGTTAGTATTCTGCACAAGTGACTTTTGGTCCGACGGGCTTGGGCCCACCGAGCCTAGTGAAGTAGAATTTGGAGAAGACGAACCGTATGAAGAAGCGGGAGACGATGGCTCTAAAGAAGATGAGTTTGAGCCCGAAGCATGCGACTCCGAAGATATGGAATCTGAAGATACAGGCGCTGTGGTTGCAGAGTCCGCAGACCCAGAAGCATCACCACCACTTTGATTTGACGATGAAATATACGCGTAAGTCACCACAACGCTTTCCGAACCCAATGATTCATGGTCCGCCAACAACTCGTATTCACATAAACAGCCATCACAGGACTCTTGCAGGTCGAAGCGGTAACGAAAATTCTCAACCGAGCCGTGACACACGCGCTCAACACCACGACTCATTTCAGACATGGATACATGCTGCATTTCATGGATGCTCGCAAAAGGCAGGCCCACGATATCCACTTCAGGCCACCCGTGGTCGCCATCAAACGCGAAACCTTTAAACTCAGCGGCACATATAATACCTTCTCGATCCAACACCACGGAACCAACAGTGGCAGCCGCCCCATCATTTGATGCGCCTTTGGATTGCCCTAATTCAACAGCTCGACTCATACAAATACATTTCCGCTTTTCATTTATAAGTTTAGGAAATGCTAGAATAAGCATAAGATCAAAGTCCTATTAAAACCTTAGCTTCTATAACCCCCACCCATTTCCATTTAACGCGCCATTAAACTGAACAGCAGAAATAATTACGCGAAAACCAGCCTAGAACGAAGCCTCTCATGAAGATTTTATATATCTGCACCCACAACCGCTGCCGCAGTATTTTGTCAGAGGCAATCACCAACCACTTAGGCGAAGGCGTCGTCACAGCCGTAAGCGCTGGCAGTCAGCCCGTTGGCGAAGTCCACCCTCTTACATTGAAGTACCTCTCTGAACGCTCGATTGCGACTGACGGGCTAACGAGTGAGTCCTGGGATGGCATGCAAAGCGCTCAGCCCGACCTTGTTGTCACCGTGTGCGATTCTGCAGCAGGCGAAAACTGCCCGCTGTGGATGGGTAATACACGCAAATTGCACTGGGGGCTGCCGGACCCGACGAAGGTTGAAGGGAGTGATGAAGAGATTGCAGAAGCTTTCAGCTCGGTCATTGAACGTATTGAGAAACGCGTGGCGGTGCTTGTGGCGCTGGCTGAAAATGGGGCGTTAGAGCAGGTTTGTGAACAGGGCTTTGAGGCGGGGTTTTAAGTTTGCGGTTTGTGTGCTCTAGAATGAATACCGCACTTGCTAGCATAGCGTCAATTGAGGCTGAGCCATGTTTCAATCGAGTCTAACCCCATTGATTCATGATTCCTTACCCAGCTAATTCTGGTAAAGTACCCAGCGAAACGATTAAGGACAAACAACCACAGGAGTATTCAATGTTTCATTCAATTTCCACAGCCCTCAAAACATTTTTAAGCAACCATAAAACAGTCGATACCAGCCAGTTTAATGACCCTATAGCCTCACAAATAGAGTGGAGCCCCATGACATACGGGGTTAAAGCGCATCAACATTACAAGCTGGAGGAAAAACCGAATGGCATTTCATTATTGGTCCCGCAATGGAAGTCCAGCATCCCCGGCTGGCTTTATCTATTGATACCGATGGGCCTTATGTTTTTTTTCACCTCTCCCTACCCTTATTTTGACGATAAAGGCATTACCCAAACAACCGTGCTGGAATATTTTAAATTTATCAGCTTTGAAGAGTGGCTTGGCGTTGTATTGACACCATTAATACTTTTTGTCCTATACCCCATACACCGGGTTCGACGGGGTAGAAAATATCCCGTCGCCTTTGATCGATACAATAAAGAACTACTAAGAGGCGTTAGCACAATTCCTTTTGGCGACATCTATGGGTTTCAAATTATATACAAACGTACAATAGGGACCATAGAAACAAGCAGCTATTCTAGCTCAGAGCTCAATCTTGTATTAAAGAACGGAATCCGACTTCATCTTATTGCAGATCCCAGCCTCAAAAGCATTACAGACACCGCAGAACAAATCGTTAGCTTTTTGAAGGTTCCTATATGGTCCAACAATTCATCTGAAAAGCTATTAAACCCAGAAAAATTCCTTAAGGAAAGAAACGAACGGCAAAAGAATTTTGTGCTAACCCCCGAGCTGAAAGACGAAATACTAGGCTTCCTTGCCGCAGGCCGTAAGATAGATGCCATAAAAGCCGCCAACAAAGACAAAATCGGTTTGCGAGCAGCAAAAGAATTAGTCGATTCTCTGGAAGGATAATAGGCCTGTTTACTGATGTAAGTCAGGGCGTCCTTATATGGAAATATTTTTCTTCGACGCCCCACCTCATCAACAAGCTCCCGGAGCAACTAAGTGAAACATCCTGAAACGATGGCGGTTATCAATCGAGTCCGACCATATTGATTCTTGAACGTATTGAGAAATGCGTGGCGGTGCTTGTGGAGCGGGCTAAAAATGGGACGTTAGAGCAGATTTGTGGGCAGGGTTTTGAACAAGGTTTCTAGGTTTACACTTAAATAGAAAACTATAAGAAGCTGCGGCATATCCCTTCTACACAAATTAGATCATGTCATTTTTAAGTAAACCAATTAAGCCCCATAACTTCGTACCGAAATATTTGACGCCCCTTCCCCCTTCCGTTTTTCGCTTCATAGCACCAATGTAAGCAAACCCTATCCAGCGAAATAGTTCCGCCATTTCTCTTTCTTCATGCACCAAACTTGACCCAGATCAATCGCTAGATGAGCAACCTATAGTTGAATACCCGCCATAAATTGACCGAAGAAATTGAATAGATAGAGAATAAAATATGAACACCTTGAGTAGCCCCCTGGCAACAGTTTGCAGCATGCTAGGGCTAGCACTGTCAGCAAACACTTTCGCTTTTGATTCCGGGGATTGGTTAATTCATCTGGGAGCCGCAAGCGTTCTACCTAATGATAGCAGTAGTGCTTTAGCGCTTAATGGAACAAACCTCGAAGACCTTGGTTTAGGACTTCCCGTATCAGAAGCAAGCGTGGACACAAGCACACAATTCGGCCTTACCATTACTTACATGCTTAACCCAAGCTGGGGCATTGAATTATTAGCCGCCAGCCCATTTAAACATAACATTGAAGCATCAGGTCTTAATGTTAAAGCGGGTTCAACCAAGCAACTACCTCCAACTGTTAGCTTGCAATATTACCCTATAGATAACGCCTCTAGCTTTCAGCCTTACATCGGACTGGGCTTAAACTACACTGTATTTTTTGATGAAAAGGTTGATGGCGAATTAAATACTGCATTAAACAGTTTGAATGTCGGTGTAACTGGTGACGCAGACCTTGACTTAAAAAACTCTTGGGGACTGGCAGCTGAAGCTGGTATTAATTATCAAATTACAGATTCTTGGCTATTAAATGCCAGCATTTGGTACGCAGATATCGACACCGAAGCCACCATAGATGTTCCGGGCCTAGGCAATATAACAGCAGATGTAGAGATCGACCCCTGGGTATTTATGCTCGCTATCGGATATAAAATATAATATCCAACCAAAGAATACGACCCCTATAGTAAAGAAGAAGACTTTGCTAAACCGCAGCAAACCTTCTTTTTTACTGCATGTTCACCCTCCCCGGGGTGAGCTTAGCCCGGCAAATGCCGGGCTTTTTTATATCACGTCCCATTAACACAACTGCAATTCAAGCAATATATTTAGCCTTACTTTAGGTTGTACCCGTCCAGAAATAGCTAGTTGCTTATTCAGTGTTTTTTTAGAAGTGTCAAAATATCATTTCTTACTAGCTTCCCGGTTTCCGTTCTAGGCAATTTATCCACAAATTTTAATGGCCGAGGAAGAAACACATAATCTAAATATTCACTCAACTCATCTAGAATAAATTGAGCATCAAGCCCCGGCGCAACAACCAGAGCCGCTAGACGTTTTTCTCTATGGCTGGTTTTCTCTGGAATAAAAAAAACCCCATCTAAAACACCCTTTATCCCTTGCAAGCGGAAATTTAATTCACTAAGTAATGCTCGCTTACCGCCAACTTTAATGATCTCCTGCTGTCGAGACAATAATACAAAGCCATTCGGATAAATATCAATAGCATCATGCATTGGTGTGGCACATGGAAGATGCGCCGCCTGCACATACACCTGCTCACTTTCATCATGATAAACCTCAATTCCCTTTAATGGCTGCCAAAGTGGCTCACTGGATGTCCGGCGAGTAGCAATGGCACCAGTTTCCGTAGAACCATATTGCTCAATCAAAGGCGCGTTAAATATTTTTTCGGCTTTAATGGCAAGCGCTTTATCTAAAGGAGCGGTCGCAGAAATAATAAGATCAATTTCCGGCCATTCAATATTACTTTCCACGCAAGCACGAAGATGAACGGGAACCGTCACCAACACGCGGGCTGCTGACATTTTTTCCAATGCTTCCTTTATGTCTTGAGGGTAAAAAGTTTTACCCGTGTAACAACCATGCCCAAAAAACAACGGAAACAATACCGAAAGTTCTAAACCATAAACATGTTGCGCAGGAACAGTGCTGACAATATTTTTACGTTCTTGAGCAAAGAGTCGCTCATTCAATACTCTTAAATATTTATAGAGGCCTGACCATGTCTTATCTTGCGGTTTTGGAATACCCGTACTCCCAGAGGTAAACGCCTTAATGGCAACCAAGCCTTCCTCAAAGTCTTGCTTAAACCCATCATCAAAACCAAGACTTTCTACGACCCCCGGTTCGGAAAACGAACAATCAAGCACAGCCTCAATATCTTCATTTTTCCAGCTGAAAATAGGTGAGTAACGACTTTCTAGAGTTTTAATACTGTTCGGAGCACGGTCTTGAGGCAAAAAAGCCGTTTTGTTTTCAAGGCTAGCGGCCAGTAACAGCAAACTAAAATAATAACGATCCGTGGCTAAATTGATTACAGATCCACCATCACAACGCAGCCTTTGAGAAAGCTTGTGCGCATCGCGCGTCATTTTCTGCCGAGAAATAGGCTTTTCCCCTCGCCAAAAAATAATCGATTCGTCTGAAAAACTCTTAAGTTTTATCATTTAGCGTGTTTTATTATGAGCTTTATTTGATTTCGCTCAAGACCATAAGTTGAAATTTGAGCAGTAAGGTACAACAACCCTCCAATTCGTTCAATCAACCACTCAAATTCGACAAAAGAACCGCACAGAAAATATTGCCTAATTTGTATAAATTACGACCCTGTACTCCTTTAAAACCCCCTACGCTAGGCTCTTAGAAGCTGTTATGCTGCAATGCCGCCCGCTTACTCAACTGGACTAATAAGTACCATGCACTCTCAAACTTCGCCTGACAGTAATCAATTTGACGTGCTAGTGATCGGGGGCGGGCCAGCCGGTACCACCGTGGCTAGCTTGCTCGCGGAAAAGAACCGCACAGTGGCCATATTTGAAAAAGACCCGCACCCTAGATTTCATATTGGTGAATCACTTTTACCAATGAACCTTCCTATATTGAAATCCCTGGGTGTTTACGAGCAGGTCGAAAAAATTGGCGTGCTAAAAAATGGGGCCGAATTTCTAGATGCAATGGACCCCAGCCAGTCACAAACTTACAATTTTAAAGATGCTGCAGGCGAAAGCCCACCCCACGCCTTCCAGGTCAAACGCGATGAATTCGACCATATATTGTGGAAAGCATGCGAAGCCAAAGGGGCGAGAGCATATGAGGGCTGGCGTGTACTAAAAGCGGAAAAAACAACATCCGGGTGGGCCTTAACCGCAAAAGACCCAGAGGGAAAATTGCATTCTTTTTTATGCCGCTACCTCGTGGATACCAGCGGACGTCATACACTCTTGTCCAATCAGTTCTCGGCTAAAAACCGAAACCGCGCACACGCCAGTGCTGCTATCTTTGGGCACTTTAGCAATGTCGTTCGAGGAGAAGGCGAACACGAGGGCAATATCCGGGTGTACTGGTTTGAAGAGGGATGGGTTTGGATGATCCCCCTGCAAAACGATCTAATGAGTGTCGGCGCTGTTTGCCACCCCAAATATCTAGCCAAACGGAAAACCAGCACCAAAGATTATTTTCTCGACACCATACTCAAAGCCCCAGCAGTACAAAAGCGAATGGGCAATGCAGTACAAGTAGGTGACATTAAAGCCACGGGGAATTATTCGTACAAAACCTCTCGACCTTATTACGACGATTGTTTACTCGTCGGGGATGCTCTTGCATTTATAGACCCGGTATTTTCATCCGGTGTTTTTATTGCCATGAGCAGTGCAGAACTTGCCGTAGACACACTCGAAAAATCATTCGAGAATCCAAAAGTGTTTCGTAAAGAAGCCAAGACTTACGCAAAGAAAGTAGACGGTGCGATTCAACGTTTTTCATGGTTTATTGTGCGTTTCAATACACCCGCCATGAAACGTCTATTTTTAACCAAAAATCCACCACCCAATATGAAAGGCGATATCACCTCGCTATTAGCTGGCGACGTATACGGCCAAACGGATATCAGCAAATCATTACGGGCTTTTAAACTTCTGTATTACATCCTGAGCATTCCAACACTCATGGGTAGTTTTCGGAGCTTCTGGCAACGAAAGAATAATGTCGGGACTCGTTTTACGGGTGAGACGACGTTGGAGGATTAGAGGGGTGCTTGTGCTGATATCAGTGCCAACGTAAAGAGCACCGCTATCTGTCAGGTAATTCCGTCGGAGTAATATTGATTCGTTTCCACCTCCATATGTCAATTTTTGGACATATAGATTTTTTTACTCCCCCATATGTCTGAAACTGAGCATATGGAGTCACCTTAAGTCCGCTTATGTCATAAATAGGAGATATAGGCGCATCTGCACTTCAGGGGTTGCGTTTTTTTAAAAAGTTACGTCAATATTGTGTATTTTCCTCCTTACGGAATCAATGAATATTGAGTCGCTGCTTTACCAGATTTTCAACCTTACAGTTCAAACGTAAAGCAGCACTGGAAATTCAATCTTAATCGACCCACTAAAATAACCAACTAATTTAGTTTTGAGTGGTTATGATGTTCATTAAAACATTTTGGCATCTGACTCTTTTTTATATTTTTATTAGCCACGATTAAATCGCAACATTTCAATCTCGATTACTTTTAATATTTCACATACAAAACAAATTACAACGCCTGATAGACGCCGCACTCACACAGGACTCCTCAAGTCATTCATTAAGGAAACAAACCAATGCTCCGACTTTTATTCTTAACGGGAATATTTTTAGCGCTTAGCGGCTTCTCGAATAATTCAGAAAAAACGCATTTACCCACACAGCTTAACCAAGAAATAAAAGACGCCTACGAAAACGGGCAAGCGATATTACTTTATTACGTTGATCCGAAAGATAACAGAACCGAAACCTATTCTGACTGGTTCGCGTATTTTGAGGAATTTAAGGCTGCAGAGGGTACGGACTTCTATATTCAAGCCATTGATCATCAAGAACTGACACGATTAGTTTCTGGCTCTGAGTCGGTTGAAGAATTTAGTTTGTTTATTAAAGCGGGTTACCCTAGCTTTCTGCATCCAGATATAATTTTAGAGCCGCAGGTGTATGGGGCTGTTGCTAATATTTATTCGGGTAATGTGGTCAGTGATATGGATCGGGCGTTTATGCCTGGTGAGGTGCGGTTGTTGGAGAAGGAGATTAAAGGGAGGCCAAGGGGGGGAGAGCCCCCCCTTGATATACCGTTACGTCTCTACATCAATATTGGAATAATAATAACTTCAGGCTTATTGCATTCTGGGATTCGAGTAATATCGTAACTCCAAATGATATCATTCATATTGAACAGACGAAGGTCTGGGTAAATTCCAGGGCCAAATGTATGCGTACGATATTCTCGATAATCGTAAGTCCCAGCCAATGTAACCTCATAACAGTCAGGCACTGTTAACGAAGAGGCCATAGAAGAAAACCCGCCACTAACCACGTAACCACCGTTACGCGTCTTACGTAAATCTTCTGATGCAATATAGCCACCACTTTCGTTGGGATCAGCGTCATCGTATGCAATACTATCCCAGTATCCCGACTGTACTTCCGGAGTAAGATGTCCTTTGCGAAAGCCCAAGGGATAACGCCGCCCAGAAAAATTCAGGTCTTCATACAAAACAGGAAGGTCCACTGCAGGGTTGCACGAACTATTGTATTTTTTGTACGTCAATGCCGACGAAATCGAATTATTAATATTTAAGAAACTACTGTATTCCCCTGGGCCAAACATTTCCCATACACCGTCAAAGTGCTCACCACTCGCCACAATAG
This sequence comes from Agarilytica sp., assembly GCA_033852175.1. Lineage (GTDB taxonomy): Bacteria > Pseudomonadota > Gammaproteobacteria > Pseudomonadales > Cellvibrionaceae > Agarilytica. The sequence continues at coordinate 1,731 of JAWSUY010000014.1, read as the reverse complement.
CGCAATACTTATCTTCAACACGAATACTTGATGCCCTATCAACCCCGACAGGAGAAAAGTGATCATAATATTCACGATTTGGACTGGCGCCCGGCTCGTAAGCCTCATCAACACGAATTTCCCCATGAAACTCAACAGAATTTCCACCAAAAAAAACGTCACTGAATAACGTCATTGACAAATCATCTGAAAAAGCATTTAGCGACGTTAGAAAAATCAAAGAAGCTATAGCGAGTTTTTGTTTTTTATTCATAGTAATTTCCTTTTTAAAATTCTGATATTTTTTTAAATTAGATAGCATTCACGGTTTACGTAAATAGCCACACCGCCAACACCAACAAATATTTTCAGAGAATATGGCGTCGGAAAAATATAAAACTAAAAATCGTGAGATCTCACCGCCCAACTATTGGTTCGCTCAACACCTTGACCACCCAAACCCTCAATCAACGACAAAATTAACATAAACATGCCTGCCCCGTTAATTTGGCGAAATCCCAGATTTAACATTGGATTACAGGGCTATTCGGAATCTTCAACGATGCTCTCTGAACCCTCATTATTTTCTAAATTTTCGCTCTCACCTTTTTTATCCGAGTGCACCTCAGGCTCATCCTTTAACAGTTCGATTTTTCGAACGTCTTCAATACGGAACACCAAGTCACCGACACTTTCCTCATCGGCATACGCATATACCTTGTCGTCGTCACCCCAATATTTTGCATCTTTAAGCGTAATGAATCCGCCAGATATTTTATTAGTCGATATATCTGTGTATATTTTTTGAGACACTTCACCAAAATACCAGTAAGACTCTATTACATCTTTTTCTTCAGGCACGTTAAACTGGGTAAAAACCCATACGGTGCTTCCGTCGTCTATATTCGCCAATTCTGAAATATCATCTAGAGCGCACCCCTCTATTGAAATTAAAGCCAACACGATAAATATATACTTTTTCACTGTATGATTCCTTGATAATTTTAAAACGTAAACATGCCTGTCCCGTTAATTTGATGTAATTCAAGATAGTTTTGCTAGCTGTCTTTAACTCTGACCGCTTTTAAATTCATTCTTGTTCCTGAGCACCCATTTACATATAAGCCGACTTTCTTCCCTGACATATATGCTGCAAGCACCATTGAGTAATTTTCATTGAACATAGGTGAAGAGCTAACCATTAAAAATGAAGCATTTGCGCACTCATCAGAAATTTGGATATCCTCCTTGACTCCCAAATAAAAACCTTCTCCAGCATAGCCCAATGAAATTTCTTTTATAGTCAAATCGTAATATTGACTTGAAGAATAAGTATTTGCTGCGCATAGAAAAAACATTGTCGAAATAATTATTTTTAACATTTAGTACTCCTAAGTATTGACTGCTAACGCAGAAAGATCCTGCGATTTTAAGTTTTTTGCTTTTCAAGCAACGCTTAAAATTGTCAGCGATGCATGCATTGTTAGAAACCTCTCAAATATCAATTATTCTTGCGTAGCAGAACGGGCCGTATTTAAAGGAGTCATCTACCGTTACGGTTAGTGGTTTTTCGCTCATCCTAGCAGCTAAAACTGTCGAGAATATCGCGCTCGACGCATCTTTAGATATTACAAACAACGGCTTACCACTGCACGGTGATGACGATGACGTGGCACAAGTACCTATATTTGCATTTGAATCAAGACAAAACCACGACTCCTTATCCCAGCCGTAAGCGTTCATTCCCTGGCG